>NZ_KL647097.1:343257-418992 GCF_000725445.1 Pseudomonas sp. AAC
ATGCGGTTGTGGCGATGGGTATCGCTTCGCTCAACACCATCCTACGGCGGCACGGGACAACCCGTAGGGCGCACAACGCCTACGGCGTTATCCGCCGTTTGACCGACCTCACGGCCAACGGCGGATAACCGCGAACGGTTATCCGCCCTACGGTCGGGCACGGGTGTAGGAGCGGATTCATCCGCGATCGCGGACATGGCCCGCGACACCATGACGTCGAAGTTGCGCTGATGGGTATCGCTTCGCTCAACGCCATCCTACGAAAAGCCGTGCTTCCTGGAACCGTAGGAGCGGATTCATCTGCGATCGCCCTCTCCCCAGCCCTCTCCCGCAAGCGGGAGAGGGCTGTCCGGTGTGGGCGGATAGTCTGGAGTCGGCCGGGAATCCGGGTTCGCGAGCAAGCTCGCTCCTACAGGGGCGGAGCCCGGACCAGGCGCGGAGCCCCGATGTCAGGACTCCCCGCCCTGCCCCAACCCATGCTGGCGCAGCTTGTTGGCGATGGTGGTGTGCGACACGCCCAGGCGCTTGCCCAGCAGGCGGCTGCTGGGGTGCTCGCGGTAGAGGCGCTCCAGCACCGCGCGTTCGAAGCGGCCGACGATGGCGTCGAGGCCGCCTTCCAGGGAGAAGTCGCCCAGCGGGTGCGGCGCGCCGTAGTCCGGCAGGCGGATGTGCTCGACCTTGATGGTGCCGCCCTCGCACAGCGACACCGCCTGGAACAGCACGTTCTCCAGCTGGCGCACGTTGCCCGGCCAGTGGTAGCGGCCCAGGCGGTCCATGGCCTGGGGCGCCAGCTGCGGCAGCGGGCAGCCGATCTGCCGGCTGGCCTGGTCGAGGAAGTGCTCCACCAGCGGCGTCAGGCCGTCTAGGCATTCGCGCAGCGGCGGAATGTGCAGCGACAGCACGTTGAGGCGGTGGTACAGGTCCTGGCGGAACTCGCCCTTGGCGCACAGCTCGGACAGGTCGACCTGGGTGGCGCAGATCACCCGCACGTCCAGGTACACCTCCTCGTCGCTGCCCACCCGGCGGAAGCAGCCGTCCTGCAGAAAGCGCAGCAGCTTGGCCTGCAGGCGCGGGCTCATCTCGCCGACGCCATCGAGGAACAGGGTGCCGCCGGCGGTCAGCTCCAGCAGGCCGAGCTTGCCTTCCGGGCGCGCGCCCTCGAAGGCGCCGGGGCCGTAGCCGAACAGCTCGGTCTCGGCCATGGATTCCGGCAGCCCGGCGCAGTTCAGCGCCATGAACGGCGCCTGGCCGCGCGGGCTGGCCAGGTGGCAGGCGCGGGCCAGCAGTTCCTTGCCGGTGCCGGTCTCGCCCTCGATCAGCAGCGGCGCGTCCAGCGGCGCCATGCGCCTGGCCTCGCGCACCACCGCGGCCATCACCCGCGAGCTCTGGAAGATGCTGTCGAAACCGCGCAGCTCGTGCTTGCGCACGTTGTAGATGCGCTCGCCCACGCGGTCGGCGCGGTGCAGGGTGAGCACGGCGCCGGCCAGGGCCTCGCTTTCGTCGTGTTCGGATTGCAGCGGGGCGATGTCGGCGAGGAACACGTCGCCCTTGATCTTCACCCGCAGGCCGTTGATCCGCGCCTTGTTGGCGCGCACCAGTTCCGGTAGGTCGAGGTCCTCGGCGTAGCGCGCCAGGGGAATGCCCGGCACCTCATCGACGCGCACCCCGAGCAGCTGCGCGGCGGCGCGGTTGCCGGCGACTATCTGCCCGGCCATGTCGATGGACAGCACCGGGAAGTCCAGCGCCGCCAGCAATGCGTTGAGCTCCAGGTGGCGGCGCTCGCTGGGCATCAGGCCGACGCGCTTGACGCCGAACACCCCGGGAATGACCTCCAGCTTGGGCTTGAGCGACTGGAACTGCAGGTTGATCAGGTTCGGGCAGAGCAGGTAGATGGCGTTGCCCTGCTCGCCGCCGACCTCGCCGCGGTTGACGTTGATGCCGTAGTCGACCAGCAGGTTGAGGATGTCGCGCAGGATGCCGACGCGGTTCTGGCAGTGGACTTTGATACGCATGGCGAGCCCGGAGATTGTCGTTGTGCGGGGCGGCGCCCGGCCGGATTTCGCCGGCGAGGCGGAAATTTCCGTCAAGAATATGTGACAGCAGACGCCAGCAGCAAGCCGATGACTCGCGATTCGGCGCGTTTCGTAATCTTTTCTTTACGGGCGAAGGGGACTTGCAGCGCTCGCCCAAGGTCCACGGGGGCTGCATGGGCACGCCGACGCGGCTATTGATGAGGCATCAAAACAACAAAGGCCTCGAAGCCGGAGGACCCATGAAGACAACGCAGTACGTGGCCCGCCAACCTGACGAAGACGGTTTCATCCACTACCCCGAAACCGAGCACCAGGTGTGGAACACCCTGATCACCCGCCAGCTCAAGGTGATCGAAGGCCGCGCCTGCCAGGAATACCTGGACGGCATCGAGCAGCTCGCCCTGCCCCACGAGCGCATCCCGCAACTGGGCGAGATCAACAAGGTGCTCCAGGCCGCCACCGGCTGGCGCGTGGCCCGCGTCCCGGCGCTGATTCCCTTCCAGACCTTCTTCGAATTGCTGGCCAGCCAGCAGTTCCCGGTGGCCACCTTCATCCGCACCCCGGAGGAGCTGGACTACCTGCAGGAGCCGGACATCTTCCACGAAATCTTCGGCCACTGCCCGCTGCTGACCAACCCCTGGTTCGCCGAATTCACCCACACCTACGGCAAGCTCGGCCTGGCCGCCAGCAAGGAAGAACGCGTGTACCTGGCGCGGCTGTACTGGATGACCATCGAGTTCGGCCTGCTCGACACCCCGCAGGGCCGGCGCATCTACGGCGGCGGCATCCTCTCCTCGCCGAAGGAGACCGTCTACAGCCTCTCCGGCGAGCCCGAGCACCAGGCCTTCGACCCCGTGGAAGCCATGCGCACGCCCTACCGCATCGACATCCTGCAGCCGCTGTACTTCGTGCTGCCGGAACTCAAGCGCCTGTTCGAACTGGCCCACCAGGACATCATGGCGCTGGTCCGCCAGGCCATGCAGCTGGGCCTGCACGCGCCCAAGTTCCCGCCGAAGCAGGCGGCCTGAACCCTACCGCCTGCCCGACATCTTTTCGTAGGAGCGAGCTTGCTCGCGAACAAACGCAGTGCCATGCGGTTCGCAAGCAAGCTCGCCTCTACAGTCCTAAGATCAATGTCTTGCGTGACGCCCCCTACAAGGAGAACCCCATGACCGCCCTCAACCAAGCCCATTGCGAAGCCTGCCGCGCCGACGCGCCCCACGTCTCCGACGAAGAACTGGCGACCCTGATCAAGCAGATTCCGGACTGGAACATCGAGGTCCGCGACGGCCACATGGAGCTGGAGCGCGTGTACCTGTTCAAGAACTTCCGCCACGCCCTGGCCTTCACCAACGCCGTCGGCGCCATCGCCGAGGAGGAAGGCCACCACCCGGACCTGCTCACCCAGTGGGGCAAGGTCACCGTCACCTGGTGGAGCCACGAGCTCAAGGGCCTGCATCGCAACGACTTCATCATGGCCGCGCGCACCGACGAGCTGGCCAAGCTCGCCGAAGGCCGCAAATGAACCACTTCGCCCCCATCCCGCGCGTGCCGGGCGACCCCATCCTCGGCCTGCTCGACGCCTACCGCGCCGACCCCAACCCGGCCAAGCTGGACCTGGGCGTCGGTGT
This sequence comes from Pseudomonas sp. AAC, assembly GCF_000725445.1. Classification (NCBI taxonomy): domain Bacteria; kingdom Pseudomonadati; phylum Pseudomonadota; class Gammaproteobacteria; order Pseudomonadales; family Pseudomonadaceae; genus Pseudomonas; species Pseudomonas sp. AAC. Next base: position 346,922 of record NZ_KL647097.1, read on the forward strand.
CTACAAGGACGCCCAGGGGCTGACGCCGATCCCCCGCGCAGTGAAGCTGGCCGAGCAGCGCCTGGTGGAGCACGAGACCACCAAGAGCTACGTCGGCGGCCACGGCGATGCGCTGTTCGCCGCACGCCTGTGCGAACTGGTGCTGGGCAGCGATTCGCCGCTGCTGGCCAGCCAGCGCGCCGACGCCAGCCAGACGCCCGGCGGCACCGGCGCCCTGCGCCTGGCCGCGGACTTCATCGCCCGCTGCCTGCCCGGCCGCGGCATCTGGGTGAGCGACCCGACCTGGCCGATCCACGAGACGCTGTTCGCCGCCGCCGGCTTGAAGGTGCACCACTACCCCTACGTCGGCGCCGACAACCACCTCGACGTGGAAGGCATGCTCGCCACCCTGGAAAAGGTGCCCCACGGCGACGTGGTGCTGCTGCACGCCTGCTGCCACAACCCCAGCGGCTTCGACCTGGCCTACAACGACTGGCAGAAGGTGCTGGAAGTGGTGCGCCGCCGCGAGCTGCTGCCGCTGATCGACTTCGCCTACCAGGGCTTCGGCGACGGCCTGGAGGAAGACGCCCGCGCCGTGCGGCTGTTCGCCGAGAGCCTGCCGGAGCTGCTGGTGACCAGCTCCTGCTCGAAGAACTTCGGGCTCTACCGCGACCGCGTCGGCGCGCTGATCGTCTGCGCCGCCAACGCCGAGCAACTGGGCAACGTGCGCAGCCAGCTGGCCAGCCTGGCGCGCAACCTCTGGTCCACGCCGCCGGCCCACGGCGCCGAGGTGGTGGCGACCATCCTCGGCGATCCCGAGCTGAAGCAGGTCTGGCTGGAGGAAGTCACCGCCATGCGCACGCGCATCGCCGGGCTGCGCCTGGGCCTGGTCGAGGCGCTGCAGCCCCACGGCCTGGCCGAGCGCTTCGCGCACATCGCCATCCAGCGCGGCATGTTCTCCTACACCGGCCTGAGCCCGGACCAGGTGCGCCGCCTGCGCGAGGAACACAGCGTGTACCTGGTCGGCAGCGGCCGCGCCAACGTCGCCGGGCTGGACGCCAGCCGCCTGGACGACCTGGCCAGGGCCATCGCCGCGGTCTGCGCCTGAAAACTATTTCCACCCTCGCTCGACCGGCCGCTGGCCGGTCTTTTTTTGCCCGCGCTCAGAGTGGCGAGAATGGCCCAGCCTGGCGCTTCCAGCGCCCCGGGGTGGTCCCGGTCCAGCGCTGGAAGGCCCGGCAGAAGCTGGCCGCCTCGGCATAACCCAGGCACTGGGCGACGCCATTCAGGTCCATGCGCGACTCCAGCAGCAGGCGCTCGGCCAGGCGCAGGCGGATGCCGTCGCTCAGCGGCTGGAAGCGCTGCCCTTCGGCGGCCAGGCGGCGCTGCAGGGTGCGTTCGGAAAGTCCCAGGCGCTGCGCTACCTCGCGGCAGCCCGGCAGGCTCGCGGCATCGCGCACCAGCAGGCGCTGCACCGCCCGCGCGGTAGGCGTGGCGGCCAGGGGCAGCGCCAGTTCTTCGCAGAGCTTCTCGCACAGTTGCTCGCCGCTGCTGCGGCTGTCCGGGTTGGCCTGCGGCAGGCTGGCCTCCAGGTCGGCGCGGGCGAACAGCAGGGCATTGCGCGGGGCGCCGAAGCGCACCGGGTACGGCCAGGCGCGGGCGTAGGCATCGAGGTCGGCCGGCGCCTCGGCGCGCAGCTCCAGCGCCAGCGGCTGCACCGGGCGCTGCAGCAGTTCGCCGGCCAGTTGCAGGCAACCGGCGATGCCGCGCTCCACCACGAAGGCGCGGGCGTCCAACGGCAGCACCTGGTCGTCGAAGATCATCCAGTGCCCGCGCGGCTCGGCCTCGCGGCTCACCGGGCACAGCGTCAGGGCCAGGCTCTGGTAGCGGCCGAAGGTCTCGAAGGCTTCCCGCAGGCTGCGGCAGGCGAGCATGGTGAAGCCCAGCAGCCCCAGTGAGGTGAGGTGGTAGCGGCGCCCGGCGGCGAAGCCCAGGCCGGGGCGGGCGCCCTGTTGCAGCAGGTTGCGGATCACCGCCAGCTCCTGCCAGGCCTGGATCTGCGCATGGCGTCCGCTGAGTTCGCGCGGCTCGATGGCGCTGCCCACCAGGCAGGCCTCCGCGGCCAGGCCCTCGCTGCGGGCGCAGTCGAGCAGGTGGCGCACGCCGGTGATGTCACGGGTCTGTCGCCAGTCCATGGGGCCCTCCTGCTGGTGGCGGGAATCATCAATTTCTGGCGCCGATCATCATGGCGCAAGTGCGTCGCGGCGACCATCCTCAACAGGCCGACAACACCAACAAGAGGGCACCCCATGTTCGAGTTCTTCTACGCCTTGCCGAGCCAGAACCGCGCCGCCAGCTACCGTCACTTCCAGATCGTCCCGGCCACCGGCGCCATAGGCGCGGACGTCAGCGGCGTCGACCTGCGCAGCCTGGGCGAGGAAGGCTTCGCCGAACTGCGCCAGGCGCTGCTGGCGCACAAGGTGCTGTTCATCCGCGGGCAGTCGCTGGGCGTCGAGGACCTGGAGGCGGTCACCCTGCGCCTCGGCGAATTCGGCCGCGAGCCCTACGTGCAGGGCCTGCCCGACCATCCCCACGTGGTACGGGTGGTCAAGGAGGCCGACGAGAAGACGCCGGTGGTGTTCGGCGGCGCCTGGCACAGCGACTGGTCGTTCCAGGAACGCCCGCCGGCCTTCACCCTGCTCTACGGCCACGACATCCCGCCGTTCGGCGGCGACACCCTCTACGCCAACCTGGCGCTGGCCTACGAATGGCTGTCGCCCAAGCTGCGCGCGCAACTGGAGAGCCTGGACGCCATCCACAGCCCGGAACGCGCCTACGGCGCCGAGGCCAAGCACAACGACCTGATGGAGAACATGGCGGTGCGCTACGGCAACGCCGACGGCGAGACCCGCTCGCACCCGCTGGTGACGCGCCACCCGGAGACCGGCAAGAAGATACTCTTCGTCAACCCGGCCTACACCAGCGGCATCAAGGGCATGCGCCCGGCCGAGGCGCAGCCGCTGCTGGACTACCTCTACGGCATCGCCACCCAGCCGGCCTTCACCTGCCGCATGCGCTGGAGCCAGGGCACCCTGGCGATCTGGGACAACCGCAGCACCTGGCACTACCCGGTGTCGGACTACCACGGGATGCGGCGTGAGATGTATCGGACTACGGTGGTGGGGGAGGTGCCGAGTCGGTGAGAGACGGCTGCTTTGCTGCTTTTCTGCTTTTCGTAGGAGCGAGCTTGCTCGCGAACAGCGTTTACCGGCGGCAACTGTGTTTCAGATTGACTCCGCTCCCTCTCCCCAGCCCTCTCCCTGAAGGGAGAGGGGGCTTGTCCGTGCCTGGGGATAGGAATGGCTTCAACCTGCAACTTCGTTTCCGGCTAACGCCATGGTCTCCGTTTCTGCCCAACGGTCCCCTCTCCCTTCAGGGAGAGGGTTAGGGAGAGGGAACAGAGGTGGGCCCGGCAGCGGAGTCACCGGGGAGCCTGTTCGCGAGCAAGCTCGCTCCTACGAAAAGCCCAGCTCACTCCCCCACAAACCTCTGCGCATGCTCCCGCAACATCCCCCGCAACAACTGCGCCGCCGGCGACAGATAGGCCCCCTCCCGCACCGCCAGGCCCATGGTCCGCGTCAAGGTGGTTTCCGCCAGCCTCACCTCGCGCAGCTGGTTCATCCCATGCAGCCCGCCGTCCAGCGTTTCGCGGGCAACGAAGCTGAGCAGCCGGGTGCGGGCGATCAGGTTGGGCAGCATGGGAATGGCGTTGGTCTCGATCTGCACCCGCGGCGGCGGCAGGCCATGGGCCTGGAAGGTGGCGTCCATCCAGCGCCGCGACGACACCCCGGGCGCCGGCAGCACCCAGCGGTAGCGGCACAGGTCGGCGATGGCCACCGGGCCGTCGAACAGCGGGTGCTCGCGGCTGGCCACCACCACCACCTGGTCCTGCAGCAGCGGCTCGCTGACCAGGTGCGCGTCGTCGAGGATGCGCGAGCAGATCGCCATGTCCAGGCGTCCGCCGCGCAGGGCCTCGCGCAATACGTCGTCCTGGCCCAGGGACAGGCTGATGGTCACCTCCGGGGCACGCCGCAACAGTTCCTCCACCAGCGGCGGCAGCAGGTACTCGGCCATGGTCGCGGCGCAGCCCAGGCGGATGTTGCCCACCAGGCCACTGGCGAAGTCGCGCACCTCGCGGCGCGTCTCCTCGATGTCCTGGCGCAGCTGGCGGGCGCGCTGCAGCATCAGTTCGCCGGCCGGGGTCAGGCGGATGCGCCGGCCCTCGCGCTGGAACAGGCTGGTGCCCAGGGACTGCTCCAGGCGCTGGATGCTCTTGGTCAGCGCCGGCTGGCTGCGCCCCAGGCGGTCCGCCGCGCGGCCCAGGTGGCCGAGCTCGGCGATGGTTTCGAAATAGGCGAGATCGCGCAGGTCCATGGCGGCCACCGATAGATTTCAGGAATGAATTCATGACTATTAGAAAATGGACTTGATGGATTGCGCTATCGATAATTTTCCCCGTTGTCCGCAGTCGGGAGCCTTCGCGTGTCCAGCCCTCCAGCCCAGAGCCTCAGCCGTATCCCCGCCAGCCTGCAGTGGCCGGCCCTGATCCTGGCGGCCGGCGGCGCCGGGCAGCTGCTCGCCTGGCTGGGCATCCCCGCCGCGCTGTTCCTCGGCCCCATGCTGGTGGCCATCGCCTTCGGCGTCGGCGGCGCCGGCATCCGCCTGCCGCGCCAGGCCTTCCGCCTCAGCCAGGGCTGCATCGGCCTGCTGGTGGCCCACGCCATCAACTGGTCGGTGCTGCAGGCCATGGCCGCATCCTGGCCGCTGATGCTCTGCGCCACCCTGCTCACCCTGCTGCTCAGCGCCCTGGTCAGCTACGCCATGGTGCGCTTCGGCGGCATCCCCGGCAGCACCGCCGCCTGGGGCACCGCGCCCGGCGGCGCGGCGGCCATGGTGGCGATGGCCGAGTCCCACGGCGCCGATCCGCGGGTGGTGGCGACCATGCAGTACGTGCGGGTGGTCTGCGTGGTCATGGCCGGCGCCCTGGTCGGCCGCCTGCTGGGCCTGGAAGGCGGCGGCTCGGCGGCCCACAGCACGCCGCTGAACGACGCCGGCCACCTGCCCGACCTGGTCAACTGCCTGCTGCTGATCTTCGTCGGCGTCAGCCTGGGCGCGCGCCTGCCGGCCGGCCCGCTGCTGGTGCCGCTGGTGGCCGGCGCCGCGCTGCAACTGGGTGGGCTGTTGCAGATCGCCCTGCCGCACTGGCTGCTGGTGCTGGCCTACGGGGTGATCGGCTGCTACATCGGCCTGCGCTTCGACCGCGCCAGCCTGGCCTACGTCGGCCGCCACCTGCCGGCCATGCTGGTCAGCGCCCTCGGCCTGATCCTCAGCTGCGCGCTCTTCGCCTGGGCCCTGGCGGCCGTCACCGGCATGGACTTCCTGTCCCTCTACCTGGCCACCAGCCCCGGCGGCCTGGACGCCATGGCGATCATCGCGGTGGACACCCACTCCGACGTCGGCCTGGTGCTGGCCATGCAGACCCTGCGGCTGTTCGTGGTGCTGTTCAGCGGCGTGTCCATCGCCCGCCTGGTGATCCGCCTGAGCCACGCCTGAAGCGCGGCGCCTTGTGCGCGCGGCCGGGGGCGTCCAAGATCGGAAGCCCTTCGACTCGGCCAAGGACAGCCCCCATGCACAGCCCCACCGCCTGGCACGTCACCCACTGGAGCGACGACCCCTTCAGCCTCGGCGCCTACAGTGCCCTGCTGCCCGGCGGCACGCCCGTGCACCGCGCCGCCCTCGGCGCCTGCCTGGACGGCCGCCTGGTGCTCGCCGGCGAAGCCTGCAACCCGCGGGCGCCGGCCATGACCCACGGCGCCTGGGACGACGGCCTGCGCGCCGCCGAACTGGCCCTGCGCGCGGGCGCCCGCCGGGTGATCGTCATCGGCGCCGGGTGCGCCGGCCTGGCCGCCGCGCGGCGCCTGCGCGAACAAGGCGTCGACTGCGTGGTGCTGGAGGCCCGCGAACGCGTCGGCGGGCGCACCCACAGCATCCGCCTGGGTGATGCCAGCGTGGACGTCGGCGCCGCCTGGCTGCAGCAGTTCGCCGATAATGCCCTGGCCCGCGAGGCACAGGCGCTGGGCCTGGCGCTGGTGGAAACCGACTTCGGCCAACCGCTGGCCGCCGCCAGCGACGGCCCGCTGCCGGACATAGACGCGGCCTGGCAGGCCCTGCGCAACGGGCTGGACCGGCAGTTGCCGCTAGCCGAGGCGGTCGAGCGCTACCTGGCCGACCTGGACGCCGCGCAGGCCCGCGCCACAGGTTTCGCCATCGACGCCAACCTCGTCCTCGAAGCCTGCCTGCCGCTGGCGCAGCTCTCGTCGGACGCCCTGGACGAGGAAGGCGTCGGCAACGGCGACCGTTTCCTCCCCGGCGGCTACGGCCAGTTGATCGCGCGCCTGGCGCAAGGCCTGGACATCCGCCTGGGCCAGAAGGTGAGGCACATCGACTGGTCGGGCGAGCAGGTGCGGGTGAACGACGAGCGCGGCGACTTCTGCATCTGCAGCGTGCCGCTGGGCGTGCTCAAGACGCTGCGCTTCACCCCGGCGCTGCCGGCGGCGCAGCAGGATGCCCTGGCCCATCTGGGCATGGGCCGCCTGGAGAAGGTGGTGCTGCAGTTCGAGCAACGCTGGTGGCCGCGCTCGCCCTCGGGCTACCTGCGCTGGTACGACAGCCCGGCCAGTTGGGGCGAATGGCTGGACCTCACCGATGCGGTGGGCGTGCCGACGGTGGCCGGGCTGATCGCCGCCGACGCCGTGGAACGCCAGTTCGCCGGGCGCAGCGACGAGCAGATCGCCCTCGCCGCCCGCGATGCCCTGCAGGCCTGGGCCGCCGCGGTGGAAGGTTCACGCCAGATATCCCAGGCTCCGTAGGATGGCGTTGAGCGCAGCGATACCCATCGATGGGAGTCGCTTCGCTCGTCCCCTCCTGCGCAGAGCCGGCAGCCCCTTTCAGTAATCCACCTTGCCGCGCCCGGCCTTGATCGCCCCGCGCTTGCTCTTGCCCTCCAGGCGGCGGGTCTTGGAGCCGAGGGTCGGCCGCGTCGGCTTGCGCTTCTTCTGCACCTTGGCCACCGAGCGGATCAGCTCGGCCAGGCGCGCCAGCGCGTCCTCGCGGTTCTGCTCCTGGGTGCGGTACTGCTGGGCCTTGATCACCACCACGCCGTCGCCGCTGATGCGCTGGTCGCTCAGCGCCAGCAGGCGCTCCTTGTAGAAATCCGGCAGCGACGAGGCGCGGATGTCGAAGCGCAGGTGCACCGCGCTGGACACCTTGTTGACGTTCTGCCCGCCGGCGCCCTGGGCGCGGATGGCGCTCAGCTCGATTTCGGCGTCGGGGATCTGCACGGCGTTGGAGATGACGAGCATGGCGGGGAATTCGGACGGAGGGAAAGCACAGCATAACGCGCAATCGCCGGCAGGCACAGAACGCGGCCCGGCGCGGCGCAAGGCCGATTCCTGACTCGCGGATCAATTTTTGAATACACTTATGTATACAAAAACCTCTTGCAATGAATCCAACAGACCTTTAGAACCGTCCCTGTCCGGCCGCGGGCAGTCACGCGGCAACCGGCCCCATAACAACAACAAGATCGAGGTGCAGCATGTTCCGCCCGGTATCCTCCGTGCCGGCGCCCAGCGCCGTCCGCCAACACCCGCATACGTCCCGCCGCCTGAGCACCGGTAGCCGTATCGCCCTGAGCGCCGCCCTGTTGGCCGGCCTCCCCCTGGACGCGGCCTTTGCCGACGACGACCGCTTCTTCGAGTGGACCAGCAACACGCTGGGCTTTCGCTACGGCCAGCAGTTCACCAACCCGAACAACCCGGACAAGTTTGCCAAGCGCATCTACAGCTTCAGCCACGCCGACGGCTATCGCTACGGCAGCAACTTCTTCCACCTGGACGTGTTCCTCTCCGATAGCCGCGACCCGCGCAAGGGCACCGACCACGGCGGCAGCGAGGTCTACGCGGTGTACCGCCACCAGTTGTACGCCTCGCGGGTGTTCGACGTACCGCTGGGCAAGGGCCTGGTGAAGGATCACGCGCTGACCTTCGGCTTCGACGCCAGCCGCAACAACAACCTGGCCTCGGCGAAGAAGCGCGCCCTGGTGATAGGCCCCACGGTGAAGTTCAACGGCGCCGGCGTGCTCGACCTGAGCCTGCTGTACTACCGCGAGAAGAACCACTTCGGCGTGCCCGGCGCAAAGCACCCGGACCACAGCTTCGACGGCACCTACATGCTCAACCTGACCTGGCTGAAGCCCTTCCAGCTCGGCGAGCGCATGGCCAAGTTCCAGGGTTTCCTCAACCACGTCGGCGAGAAGGGCGAGGACTACAACGACAAGGACACCGCCGCCGAGACGCTGGTGCGCACCTCGCTGATGGTGGCGGCCCTGCCCGGCGCCAAGCGCCAGCCGAACCTCTGGCTCGGCGTGGGCTACGAGTACTGGCACAACAAGTTCGGCGTGGACGGCGGCACCGGCAGCCGCACCTCGACGCCGACGGTGAACCTGGAGTTCAGTTTCTGAGGTTCGGGGCTCGGTACGGGTACGGCTTCTCGTAGGAGCGAGCCCCGTAGGATGGGTTGAGCGAAGCGATACCCATCACCAATGCCCGCATGGGTTTCGCAGGCTCAACCCATCCTACGAAAGCACCTCGGCGCAGCCCTCACCAATGAAAAAGCCCGGCGCAGGCCGGGCTTTCTTCATCGCGACGAACTCAGCGCTCCTTGCAGGAAACCCCGTCGGCGGGCTCGCCGCCCTTCCAGTCCTTGTACAGGGTGGCTTCCTCGCCCTTGGTCCACCAGATGTACTGGCCGGCGGCGTACTTGGCGCCTGAGGCCGAGATGACGTTGGCGAACACCAGGCTGGCGCTGTCGCTCACCGGCACCACCGCCAGGTGGTTGTCGCCCTTGTTCAGGTACTGGACGCTGAACTTGCGGCCGTCGTCGCACTTGTAGTCGACGCTGCGAGAATCCAGCTTGGCGTCGCCGGGCAGGACCAGCGCGTCCACCGGCGGAGCCTTCTTCTCCTCGCCGCCACAGGCGACCAGCAGCACGGGAACGGCGGCGGCCAGCAGCCAGAATGCTTTTTTCATGGGTGTCCCTCTGACGAAAAATGGCCAGGACACTCTAGCCAAGGTTCGCCGCCGGCGGCAACGCCGCGCGCCCCGGCGAAAAGTCGGGCGCGCGGCTCGCCCTCATTCGGCCAATGCCAAGGCCGGCTGCGCGGCGCGCGAGCGCTTGAGGCGATAGCAGGCGAACATCACCAGCAGCCACAGCGGGATCACGTACACCGAGACCTGGATGCCCGGGATCATCGCCATCACCCCGAGGATGAACACCACGAAGGCCAGGCACAGCCAGTTGCCGCAGGGGTAGAAGATGGCGCGGAAGGCGGTGCGCACGCTGTCGCGGTCCATGCGCTGGCGGAACTTCAGGTGCGCGTAGCTGATCATCGCCCAGTTGATCACCAGCGCCGCCACCACCAGCGACATCAGCAGCTCCAGCGCCTGGTGCGGGATCACGTAGTTGACCACCACCGCGAGGAAGGTCACCAGCGCCGACACCAGCAGCGCACGCACCGGCACGCCGCGCTTGTCCACCTTCGCCAGGGCGCGGGGCGCGTCGCCCTGCTCGGCCAGGCCGACCAGCATGCGCCCGTTGCAGTAGGTGCCGCTGTTGTAGACCGACAGCGCCGCGGTGAGCACCACGAAGTTGAGGATGTGCGCGGCGGTGTCGCTGCCCAGCAGCGAGAACACTTTCACGAAGGGGCTGCCGCTGTAGTCGTCGCCGGCCGCGCTGATGCTCTGCAGCAGGCTGTCCCAGGGGGTGAGCGCGAGCAGCACGGCCAGGGCGCCGACGTAGAAGATCAGGATGCGCCAGAGCACCTGGTTGATCGCCTTGGGGATCACCGTCTTCGGCTGGTCGGCCTCGGCGGCGGTGAAGCCGAGCATCTCCAGGCCGCCGAAGGAGAACATGATGAAGGCCATGGCCATCACCAGCCCGCTGGCGCCGTTGGGGAAGAAGCCGCCGTGGCTCCACAGGTTGCTCACGCTCGCCTGCTCGCCGCCGTGGCCGGAGAACAGCAGCCAGCAGCCGAGCAGGATCATGCCGACCACGGCGCTGACCTTGATCATCGCGAACCAGAACTCGGCCTCGCCGAACAGCTTGACGTTGGCCAGGTTGATGAGGTTGACCAGCACGAAGAACACCGCGGCGCTGGCCCAGGTGGGCACGTCCGGCCACCAGTAGTGCACGTACTTGCCCACCGCGGTGAGTTCGGACATGCCGACCAGGATGTACAGCACCCAGCAGTTCCAGCCGGAGAGGAAGCCGGCGAAACCGCTCCAGTACTTGTGGGCGAAGTGGCTGAAGGAGCCGGCCACCGGCTCCTCGACGATCATCTCGCCGAGCTGGCGCATGATCAGGAAGGCGATCACCCCGGCGATGGCGTAGCCGAGCAGCATGGACGGCCCGGCCGACTTGAGCACCCCGGCCGAGCCGAGGAACAGGCCGGTGCCGATGGCGCCGCCGAGGGCGATCAGCTGGATGTGGCGATTCTTCAGGCCGCGCTGCAACTGGCCTGCGTGCTGGGTATCACGCGTCATTGCGTCACCTTTTGTTGTTATCTGTGACGGATCGGGCCCCGCGGTTCGTGGCCGCGCGGCATGCAAGGCGCATCGCGCCGCGACGAATTGCCGCCGGGCGCGGGGCAGGCGCCATATCAGCGGCTGCGGTCGCTGCGAACAAGTCCGCAACCCTTGTGGGAAAGCGCCCGGCCAGCGTCGCGGGCGGCAGCTTTTCGTTACAGCCATGGCGGGTTGCGCAGTGCGTCGGCGGCCGCGTAAAGCCTTCGTTACACAGCGGTTCGTCAGGTTTCCAGGGTAGATGCACGGCGCTACACCGCTGTGCGGTGGAGGCGTAGGGCGGATAACCGTTCGCGGTTATCCGCCATCGAACCCGAGAGCCATGTTCTTGCTTGCGAAGGAGCCCCACAGTGGAGAGTGTTCGCGAGCAAGCTCGCTCCTACGAGAAGCCATGCTCGCCTGCAACGGAGCGGACCTTGTCCGCGATAGCCGGGGGTATCGGCGCGATTCGCGGATAAGATCCCGCTCCTACGCTGCCCCACCCGCACCATTCCCATGTAGGAGCGCGCCCTGCGCGCGAAATCGCGGGCAGGGCCCGCTCCTACAGGTCGCCGGGGGCACGGTATTCCTCCCCCGTAGGAGCGGACCTTGTCCGCGATAGCCGGAGGTTCCGGCGCGATTCGCGGATGAGATCCGCTCCTACGCTGCCCCACCCGCACCATTCCCATGTAGGAGCGCGCCCTGCGCGCGAATCGCGGGCAGGGCCCGCTACAGGTCGCCGGGGGCACGGTATTCCTCCCCCGTAGGAGCGGACCTTGTCCGCGATAGCCGGAGGTACCGGCGCGATTCGCGGATGAGATCCTACGCTGCCCCACCCGCACCATTCCCATGTAGGAGCGCGCCCTGCGCGCGAATCGCGGGCAGGGCCCGCTCCTACAGGTCGCCGTGAGGCGTGGCACTCTTCCCCAAGGAGCGGACCTTGTCCGCGATGGCCGGAACCTCCGGCGCGATTCGCGGATGAGATCCACTCCTACGCCGCCCCACCCGCACCATTCCCATGGGCGGCGCAATCCGCCAGCCTCTACGCCTGCCTCTACCCCGCCAAACGCCCCCGAGGCGGGGTCTCAGCCGGCCACGCGCACCTGCGGGCGGCGCGTGGTGCCGGCCAGTTCCCGGGCCAGGCAGTGGTCGAGGAACAGTTCCATGTAGCGGAAGCTCTTGCAGATGGCCGCGCGCAGTTCGTCCCAGCGCCCGGGGGCGATTTCCTGGCCGCACAGGGTGCAGATGATCTCCAGGGCTTCCCAAGGGTGGTCGTCGTCGTAATGGGCATGCAGGCGCAGCCACTTCATCGCGCTCTTGCGCAGTTCCGCCGGCAGCGTCTGCTCGTAGGCGTCGCTGGAGCAGACCAGCGCCGACCAGTCGCCGGTCACGCCCTCCACCGCGTAGTTGGTGGCCGCCATGGCCACCGCCAGGTCGTCCGAGGCGCTGCTGTGCCAGCACCAGTGGCCGAGGGCGTGCAGCGCCTCGGGCACCTCCTGCGCACGCAGCGCCGCCAGGCCCACGCCATAGGCCTCGGCCCAGCGCAGCCAGTGGTCGGCGTGGTTCAGTTCGACGCGGATGTTGCGCATCAGCCAGCGCCGCGCCATGTCCTCGCCGGGGGAACGGCCGAAGCGCGTCTTCAGCAGGTTCTGCGACATATAGAGGGGGAACTGCTCGACCACCGGCCAACCGCCGATGAGGTAGGTGCGCATGGTCGCGGCGCCAATCTGGCCGTCGCGCAGGCGGCGGTAGAACTCGTGCCCGGAGACCGCGCGGCGGGCGCCTTCGCAGGCGGCCACCAGGTCCTGTGCCCACTGCGGGTAGCTGGTCAGGTCCTTCAGCGACCCGACGCGGAGAAATGCTTCGTTCATGCTGGCCCATCCTTGTGCGTCGACGAAATCGACCGCCAGACTAGATGACGGGCCGCCGGCTGTCACCGTCCGGAGGTGGTGTCCGGCTCCACCAGGGCCGGCTCCGCCTGCCCGGAATAGTGACGGTTGAACGGCAGCGGGCGGCCCACGGCGTAACCCTGGGCATAATCGATACCGATTTCCCGCAGCGCCTCGAGGATTTCCTCCGACTCGACGAACTCCGCCACCGTGCGCTTGCCCATGACGTGGCCGATCTGGTTGATCACCTGGACCATGGCGCGGTCGATGGGGTCGTCGAGCATGTCCTTGATGAAGCTGCCGTCGATCTTCAGGTAGTCCACCGGCAGGTGCTTGAGGTAGACGAAGGACGACATGCCGGCGCAGAAGTCGTCGAGGGAGAAGCGGTAGCCCATGGCCTTGAGTTCATGGATGAACTGGGTGGCGCTGACCAGGTTGGCGATGGCGCTGGTCTCGGTGACCTCGAAGCAGATGTTCTCCGGCGCCAGGCCGTAGGCCGGCTGCAGTTCGCGGAGCATCTGGATGAAGCTGGCGTCGCCGATGGTCGCCCCGGACAGGTTGATGGCGCAGGTGGCGATCGGCTCGCAGCCGGCCTCGCGGCGTTCGGCGAGGATCTCGAAGGCGCGGTTGGCCACCCAGCGGTCGATCAGCGGCATCAGGCCGTAGCGCTCGGCGGCCGGGATGAAGTCGTTGGGCGGCACCAGGCGGCCGTTCTCGTCCAGCACGCGCAGCAGCAGCTCGACGTGCAGGCCCTCCTCGGCCTGCGGGTCGACCGCGCGGATGCGCTGGGCGAACAGGCGGAAGCGGTCCTCGTCCAGGGCCTGGCGGATGCGCTGGACCCAGGCCATCTCGCCGAAGCGCATGGACAGCTCGCTGTCGTCCGGGCTGAACACCTGGGCGCGGTTGCGGCCCTTCTCCTTGGCCAGGTAGCAGGCCATGTCGGCGCAGCGCAGGGCCTCCTCCACCGACACCAGCATGGCCGTGACGTGCACCACGCCGATGCTGACGGTGATGTTGAAGGGCCGCCGGTCCCAGACGAAGTGCAGGTTCTCGACGCCCTGGCGGAGGTTCTCGGCGATCTGTTCGGCGACCTCCGGCGGGCAGTTCTCCAGCAGCACGCCGAACTCGTCGCCGCCCAGGCGCGCCAGGGTGTCGCCCTCGCGCAGGCAGCTTTCGAGGACGCTGCAGGCCTGGCGCAGCAACTCGTCGCCGGCGGCGTGCCCGCAGGTGTCGTTGACCAGCTTGAACTGGTCCAGGTCGAGGTACATCAGGCTGTGGCGGTCGTTGCGCTGCGCCGAGCGCTCCAGCGCCTGCTCCAGGCGGTACTCGAACTCGCGGCGGTTGCTCAGGCCGGTCAGGGAATCGTGGGTGGCCTGCCAGGACAGGCTTTCCATGTACTGCCGCTCGCGGGTCATGTCGTGCAGCACCAGCGCCGCGCCGACGATGCGCCCGCCGACGCGGATCGGCGTGCCCACCAGGGTCACCACCACGCCGCTGCCGTCCAGGCGCTGCAGCAGCTTGCTGATCTCGCTGCCGGCCTCCACCTCGCCGCGCAGGACCTGCCCGACCAGGGCCAGGTCCTCTTCCTCGGAGGTCTCGTCGAGCATGCGCAGCAGCGACTTCAGCGGCAGCCCCACGGCCATCTCGCTGTCCCAGCCGATCATGCGTTCGGCGGCCGGGTTAAGGTAGGCGATGTGGGCGTTCTCGTCGATGGTGATGACCGCGTCGCCGATCGCCGCCAGGGTCGTCTGGGCCTTCTCGCGCTCGCTGTCCAGGGCGCTCTGGAAGGCGCGCTGGGCCAGCAGCAGGTTGCGCGTGCGCCAGGCCGCCAGGAGGATCAGGGCCAGGCCGCTGACGACGTTGGCCGCCAGCAGCAGGCGCATCACCGAGCGCGAACCCTGGGCGAGCGCGGCGCTGAAGGCCATGGAGGCGGGGGTCACGCCTTCGTTGATGGCCTGGATGCGCTGGTCCCAGTAGCTGATGTCGCCGGGGCCGACCTGGCCGGCCTGGATGCGCTGGTGCATCTCTTCGGCGATGGCCTGGAGCTGGTCGAGGTAGCGGTCGCCCTCCTTCCAGTAGCGCACCGCCTCGTTGAAGTAGCTGAAGTCGTGGAAATAGCGGTAGAGGGTGATGATGGCGCCGACGTCGTCGGGATGGTTGCCGCCGGCGAGGATGCCTTTGCGCGCCAGTTCGTAGTCCGGCTGCGGGCTGTCCAGGGCGGTGCGCAGCAGGCGGTCGCCGAGGGGGATGGCGATGGCTTCCTGGTAGCGCCGGTAGTCGTCGGCGTCGCGCGTCTCGCCGTAGCGCTGCAGGTAGTGGATGGCGTCCTTCTGGCCCTTGGACCAGAGGCTCTCGCCGCCGACGTAGGCGCGCACTCCCGAAATCAGGTAAAGGCTGCCTACGCCAAGCAATCCCTGCAGCAGGACCACGGCGATGAACGGCCATACCAGCTTCCACAGCCGGGAATCATGGCGAATACGGCTCTGCCCAGTAGCACCCATGGATATTGTCGGATTCCTTTCGTGTCCTTACCGCTGCGGCAGCCCGCCGTAGCCGGACTGGAGCGCAACGGCCCCTCCTTACTCTTAGCGCATGGTAGCCATTCCACAAGGCGGGGGTACAGGGCCTGAGCCGAGGAAAATCTCAAAATTGTCCGACAATATGCCGCCGGCCGTCGCCTGCGCCGCTGCCAACCCCTGCGCCAGGGCCTCCGGTCAGCCGATGGGCGACAGTGGCGCACTTCGTCGGTGGTGGACGTGTCGGTGCCGCAGGGCAATTCCGTTCGCGAACGCGAAGCGCAGCGATGCGGATTCAGGATGACGTCGAGCGATCAGGCCACGCCGGCCGCCGGGGAGCGCCGTTCGCGAGCAAGCTCGCTCCTACATCCGCCGGCAAACACCATGCCCGTAGGGTGGGTTGACACGAAGCGATACCCATCGCCATGGCGATGGGTTTCGCAAGCTCAACCCATCCTACGAAAAGCGCCTCGGCGCGGGCGGCAAGACAGTGGCGTCGGCATGACAGGAGGAACACCGACGTAGGATGGTGTTGAGCGAAGCGATACCCATCACCACCACCAACAACGCAACAGGAATCAGCCCTGGCGGCCGCGCTCCAGCCAGCGTTCAAGCATCGGCGCCAGCTCTTCCAGCGGCTGGTAGCCATTGGTCAGCAGGGCCAGCTGGCCATTGCGCTCGGCCAGCAGGGTGGGGAAGCCGGCGATGCCCAGGTCGCGGGCCCAGGAGAAGTCGGCCTGGGTCGCCAGGTGGTTTTCCTGGCTGTCGAACAGCTCGGCGAACTCGATGCGCGGCAGGCCGACGCTTTCGGCCAGCTGCGCCAGGGTCGCGGCCTCGGTGACGTCGCGTCCCTCGACGTAGAAGGCCTGCTGGATGGCCTTGACCAGCGCCCAGGCGGCCTCCTCGTCCAGGCGCCGGGCGGCGACCACCGAGCGGCAGGCCGGCTCGGTGTCGTAGACGAAGCCTTCGGGCAGCGCGCCCTCGAAGCGAAACGGCTGGCCGGTGGCCTGCTGCACCGCCTGCCAGTGTTCGAGGATGTAGCGCCGGGTGGTCGGCTCCAGCGCCGCGCCGTGGCCGGTGCGCAGCCCGCCCATGACCAGCGCCAGCGGTACGCCGGCGGCGCCCGCCTGCTCGATCAGCGCCTGGGCCACCGGGGCGAAACCCCAGCACCAGGAGCACATGGGGTCCATCACGTAGAGCAGGCGGGCGTTGGCCAAGGATCAGTCCTCCAGGACGGCCTGCCGCGGGTCGCGGCCGATGGGGTGGGGCTGGTTGCGCAGCTTCGCCAGTTCGATCTGCTTCTGCCGCTCGCGGGCGCTGGCGCGGGTCTTCTCGCTCAGCGTGTCCCAGCAGTGCGGGCAGCTGATGCCCGGGGCGTAGTGCTCGCTGGCGCGGTCCTCGACGGAGATCGGGTTGCGGCAGGCGTGGCACTGGTCGTAGTCGCCCTCGGAGAGGTCATGGCGCACCGTCACCCGGTTGTCGAACACGAAGCAGTCGCCGCGCCACAGGCTCTGTTCCTCGGGCACTTCCTCCAGGTACTTGAGGATGCCGCCCTTGAGGTGGAAGACCTCTTCGAAGCCCTCGCCGAGCATGTAGCTGGAGGCCTTCTCGCAGCGGATGCCGCCGGTGCAGAACATGGCGACCTTCTTGTGTTTGGCCGGGTCGTAGTGGGCCTTGACGTATTCGGGGAACTCGCGGAACGACTTGGTCCTGGGATCGACGGCGCCTTCGAAGGTGCCGATGGCCACTTCGTAATCGTTGCGGGTGTCGATCAGCAGCACCTCGGGGTCGCTGATCAGCGCGTTCCAGTCCTGCGGCTCGACGTAGGTGCCGACGCGGCGGTTGGGATCGACGCCGGGCACGCCCAGGGTGACGATCTCTTTCTTCAGCTTGACCTTGGTGCGGTAGAACGGCTGCTCGTCGCAGTAGGATTCCTTGTGGTCGACGTCGGCCAGGCGCGGGTCCCGGCGCAGCCAGGCGAGCAACGCGTCGATGCTCTCGCGGGTGCCGGACACGGTGCCGTTGATGCCTTCCTCGGCAAGCAGCAGGGTGCCCTTGATGCCGTTGTCCAGCAGGGTCTGCAGCAGGGGTTCGCGCAGCGCGACGTAGTCCGGCAGGGAAACGAACTTGTACAGCGCCGCCACGACGATGGAGCGGGTCATGGGGTACATCCTCCAGTGGTCGCCCGCGTAAAGGGCGGACCGGGTCAGAAAAGACAACGCCGGCATCGGTTGCCGGCGTTGGCGCATTCTACCGCAACGACCGGGCAGCGTCAGTGGTCGTGCTTGCTGCCGCCGCGGCAGGTCGGCGAGTCGGGCGCGGCGCCCTGCCCGGCCCACTCCTCGGGGGTGTAGGTGTGCAGCGCGAGGGCGTGGAACTGGCCCATCAGCTCGCCGAGGGTGGCGTAGACCTTCTGGTGCCGCTTGACCGAATTCAGCCCGGCGAACACCGGGCTGACGATCACGGCCTTGTAGTGCGTTTCCTGGCCGCGGCTGTGCATGTGGCTCTCGTCCAGCACCTGCAGGTGCTGCGGTTCGAGGCCGGCTGCCAGGGCGGACTGGATACGTTCCTGCATGCTCATGTCGCTGTTTCCGTCACTTCTTCGCCGGGGCCTTCACGCCCAGTTCCTTGTCCATGTCGGCCAGCAGCTTGTTCACCGGGTCGACCGCGGTCTGCAGCTTGGCCTGGGTCAGCTGGGCGGACTGCGCGGTCAGGCGCGGCATCTTCTGCAGCACTTTCTGGCCCAGGGGCGAGGCGTAGAAGTCGTTCAGCTGCTTGAGCTCGGACTCGGTGAAGTTGTCCGAATAGAGCTTGACCAGCTCTGGCTTGATCTTCTCCCAGCCTACCGCGCGGTCCAGCTCGGCGTTGGCCTTGGCCTGGTAGCGGTCGAGCACCGCCTTCTTGCTGTCCGGCGCCTTCGCCTGGGCGAAGTGCTGGGCGAACATCTGCTGCACCTGGGCGTAGACCGGCACCGTGAGCTTGTCGGCGTGGACCTGCTTGAGGAATTTCTCGGCCTCGGCGGCGGAATCGGCCAGGGCCATGGAGCTGAAACCAACGAGGAGTGCAACGGTGCAAATCTTGCGAAGGGCGGTCATGGGCAGTCCTTGAGTCTGTCTGGTGTGTCCCTTGGGACCCGCCATTCTGCGCCTAAGTTCTGAAAGCCCTCAAGCGGGAGCCGAGCAACGGCGTTTATGCCAGCCCAGTGGCAGAAATGACTGAAAGTTGCTGCCTACCCTTGTTCTGCCAGCGGCGAATCGGCATGCTGGGTCAGATTGTCACATGGATGTGTTCGATGACCTCCCAGGCCCGCCTCTCGCTGCCTCCTGCCCTACCGATGTTGTGCGATGCACGAGGCCACCTGGACCCGGGCGCCATCGGCTGGTCGTCGCGGCCGCTGCTGGATTGCGCCCTGCCCGGCCAGCGCGGCCGGCGCAAGCGCTGGAACCACTGGTGCCTGATCAGCCCGGGCTGGATGCTCTCGCTGACCATCGCCGACCTCGACTACCTCGGCTACGGCGCCCTCTACTTCCTCGACCTGAACACCGGCAAGGCCTATTCCCGCACCCAGATCTGCCCGCTGGGCCTGCGCTGCGAGTTGCCCGACCACCCCAACCAGAGCCACGCCTTCCGCCACGAGCGCCTCAACCTGGGCTTCGACGACCAGGCCACGCGCCTGCGCATCCACGCCGACGCCGGCGACCTGGGCGGCCTGCCGCTGTCCCTGGCGCTGGACGTGCAGCGCCCGGCGCACCTGGACTCGGTCAACCTGGTGGTGCCCATGGGCGGCAACCATTTCCACGCCTGCAGCCGGCAGATGGGCCTGCCCTTCACCGGCGTCCTGCAACTGGGCGAGGAAACCTACCAGGCCCAGGCCGGGCAGAGCTTCGCCGCGCTGGACTTCGGCCGTGGCGTGTGGCCCTTCCGCAGCTTCTGGACGCGCGCCGCCTTCGCCGCGCCCGGCGGCATCGCCGGCAACTTCGGCTCGGGCTGGACCGACCACAGCGAACACAAGGAAAACGCCCTGTGGTTCGGCGGCGAACTGCAGCGCCTGCGCGGCGAGGTGGACATCCGCCAGGAGCCCAACGACCCGCTCGCCCCCTGGCGCCTGAGCACCGCCGACCAGCGCGTCGACCTCGCCTTCACCCCGCTCAAGCTGCACGAGGCCTCGCCGCGCCTGGGCCTGCTCTACGCCCACACCAGCCAGTGGTTCGGCCACTACGACGGCTTCCTGCGCAGCGCCGCCGGCGAGCAGGTGCCGGTCAAGCGCGCCCTGGGCTGGATAGGCGCCACCCACGCCCGCTGGTAGGCCCGCCGGCAAGCCATAGGCGCCATTGACGCAGCGCGGAACCCGAAAGCCGGCACAAGGCCTAAACTCCCTCAGATCATTCCGGGAGGACGCCTTCATGAAACGGACCGAAACCGACAGCCTGGGGCCCATCGAGGTCGACGAGCAGGCCTACTGGGGCGCGCAGACGCAGCGCTCGCTGGAGAACTTCGCCATCGGCGGGCAGCGCATGCCGCTGGCCGTGGTCTACGGCCTGACGCTGGTCAAGAAGGCCGCCGCGCGCATCAACGTGCGCCTGGGCGAACTGCCGGCGGAGATCGGCCAGCTGATCGAGCAGGCCGCCGACGAAATCCTCGCCGGCCAGCACGACGACCAGTTCCCGCTGGTGGTCTGGCAGACCGGCAGCGGCACCCAGAGCAACATGAACGTCAACGAGGTGATCGCCGGCCGCGCCAACGAACTGGCCGGCAACGCCCGCGGCGGCAAGGCGCCGGTGCACCCCAACGACCACGTCAACCGCGCGCAGAGTTCCAACGACAGCTTCCCCACCGCCATGCACCTGGCCGCCGCCCGGGCCGTGCACCAGGAGCTGCTGCCGGCCATCGCCGAGCTGGTCGGCGGCATAGCCGCGCAGTCGGCGCGCCACGCCGACCTGGTGAAGACCGGGCGCACCCACCTGATGGACGCCACGCCCATCACCTTCGGCCAGGAACTGTCGGCCTTCGTCGCCCAGCTCGACTACGCCGAGCGCGCCATCCGCGCCGCGCTGCCGGCGGTCTACGAGCTGGCCCAGGGCGGCACCGCGGTGGGCACCGGGCTGAACGCCCCGGCGGGCTTCGCCGAGGACATCGCCGCCGAGCTGGCCGGCCTCACCGGCCTGCCTTTCGTCTCGGCGCCGAACAAGTTCGCCGCCCTCGCCGGCCACGAGCCGCTGGTGACGCTCTCCGGCGCCCTGAAGACCCTCGCCGTGGCGCTGATGAAGATCGCCAACGACCTGCGCCTGCTCGGCTCCGGCCCCCGCGCCGGCATCGCCGAGGTGCGCCTGCCGGCCAACGAGCCGGGCAGCTCGATCATGCCCGGCAAGGTCAACCCGACGCAGTGCGAAGCGCTGTCGATGCTGGCCTGCCAGGTCATGGGCAACGACGCCGCCCTGAGCTTCGCCGCAAGCCAGGGCCACCTGCAGTTGAACGTGTTCAAGCCGGTGATCATCCACAACCTGCTGGAATCCATCCGCCTGCTGGCCGACGGCTGCCGCAACTTCAACAGCCACTGCATCGCCGGCCTGCAGCCGGACGCCGAGCGCATGGCCGAGCACCTGGAGCGCGGCCTGATGCTGGTCACCGCGCTGAACACCCACATCGGCTACGACAAGGCCGCGGAAATCGCCAAGAAGGCCTACAAGGAAGGCACCTCGCTGCGCGAGGCGGCGCTGGAGCTGGGCTACCTGACCGATGCGCAGTTCGACGAATGGGTCCGCCCGCAAGACATGCTGGAGGCCGGGCAGCATGGTTGAATCCGGCAAATCCGGCGCCACGCCCCTGGAGGGCGACGGCAAGCGCATCCTGGTGATCCTCGGCACACCCAAGGCCGACGGCTTCTGCCACGCCCTGGCCGACGCCTACCAGCACGGCGCGCGCAGCCGGGACCACGTGGTGCGCACCCTGAAGCTCGGCGAACTGCGCTTCGACCCGGTGCTGCGCGGCGGCTACGAACGCAGCCAGGACCTGGAGCCGGACCTGCTCGAAGCCCAGCGCCAGGTGCACTGGGCGCAGCACCTGGCGTTTGTCTACCCGATCTGGTGGGGCGGCCTGCCGGCGCTGCTGCAGGGCTTCTTCGACCGGGTGTTCCTGCCCGGCTTCGCCTTCCGCTACCGCACCCCGCAGGACCGCGAGTGGGAACCGCTGCTGGGCGGGCGCAGCGCCGACCTGCTGGTGACCCACGACCAGACGCACTGGCGCTACCGCCTGCGCCAGGGCGCCCCGGCGCACCGCCAGATGGTGCGATGCATCCTCGGCCCGTGCGGCATCGCCACCCGCCACCTGGAGGAGTTCAGCCCCATGCGCGGCGCCAGCGAGGAACAGCGCCAGGCCTGGCTCAAGCGCGCCGAGCAGTTGGGCACGCAGGTGTGAGCACCGGGCGGGCCGACGGCCCGCCCAGCATCCCATCTCCGGGAACCGGGGCTTTCCAGACGTTCCCTAAAGCCCCCTCCCGCCCTCCTCGCCTAGCATCCCGGCCCTTGCCGCCATTCCGGCGGCCCTTGGGTTCCTGGGAGGGAAACATGTTTCGCAAACTCGGTGCCGAACTCGTCGGCACCTTCTGGCTGGTCTTCGGCGGCTGCGGCAGCGCCGTGCTGGCCGCGCAATTCGGCAATGTCGGCATCGGCCTGCTCGGCGTGTCGCTGGCCTTCGGCCTGACCGTGGTGACCATGGCCTACGCCGTGGGGCCGATCTCCGGCGGCCACTTCAACCCGGCGGTGAGCCTGGGCCTGTGCGTCGGCGGGCGCTTCCCCGCCCAGCACTTGCTGCCCTACGTGCTGGCCCAGGTGGCCGGCGGCCTGCTCGCCGGCGCCGCGCTCTACTGCATCGCCAGCGGCGCCGCCGGCTTCGACCCGTCGAAGGGCTTCGCCGCCAACGGCTACGCCGAGCACTCGCCGGGCGGCTACAGCCTGCAGGCGGTGCTGCTGTGCGAAGTACTGATGAGCGCGGTCTTCCTGTTCATCATCATGGGCGCCACCGACCGCGACGCCCCCGCCGGCTTCGCGCCGCTGGCCATCGGCCTGGCCCTGGCGCTGATCCACCTGGTCAGCATCCCGGTCAGCAACACCTCGGTGAACCCGGCGCGCAGCCTGGGCGTAGCGCCCTTCACCGATCCCTGGGCGCTGCAGCAGCTGTGGGCATTCTGGGTCGCGCCGCTGGCCGGCGGGGTGCTCGGTGCCCTGGCCTGGCGGGTGATTCGCGGGCGTTGAGTGATTCGCGGATGGGGTCCGCTCGTTCAGGGGAATGACGTCGGCGCGCGGGCTTTCCCCTCACCCCAGCCCTCTCCCGGAGGGAGAGGGAGCTAGTCCGTGCCGAGAGGAGGCCTGGTTTCAGCCGGCAATCCCTGTGCTAGCCGGCTAATGCCGAAACACCAACGCACTCCGAACGGTCCTCTCTCCCTCCGGGAGAGGGTTAGGGTGAGGGGGCCGCAGGCCTGCTCGCTCGATTCCGCTCCCCCACACGCGCCATGAAGCCATGCACTTGTAGGAGCGGGCCCTGCCCGCGATTCGCGCGCAGGGCGCGCTCCTACAGGGAATGACATCGGCGCTCGGGCTTTCCCCTCACCCCAGCCCTCTCCCGGAGGGAGAGGGGGCTGGCCCGTGCCGAGAGAAGGCCTGGCTTCAGCCGGCGATCCCTGTGCCAGCCGGCTAACGCCGAAGCACCAACGCACTCCGAACGGTCCCCTCTCCCTCCGGGAGAGGGTTAGGGTGAGGGGGCCGCAGGCCTGCTCGCTCGATTCCGTTTCCCCACACGCTCCATGAAGCCATGCACTTGTAGGAGCGGGCCCTGCCCGCGATTCGCGCGCAGGGCGCGCTCCTACAGGGAATGACATCGGTGCTCGGGCTTTCCCCTCACCCCAGCCCTCTCCCGGAGGGAGAGGGGGCTAGCCCGTGCCGAGAAGGGAGATGGAGTCAGTTGGGGATCCCGCAGTTGCCGGCTAACGCCGAAACACCCGCGCACACCGAACGGTCCCCTCTCCCTTCAGGGAGAGGAGGGTGCCCTGATCCACGGCCCCGCCGATCGCCCTTCCCGCATTCACGATAACGTCCCCGCACCGGCTTCATCCGCGCCTATCATTCGCGAAATTAAAGGGACGGTTCAGGACGACAGCGCCGCCCTCGCCCGCCGCGCCCGGTAGCTGCGCAGCAGCGACGGCGCCAGCGCGGTCAGCGCCGAACCGCACACCACCAGCAGCGCCCCCAGGTAGGCCAGGCCATCGAGGCTTTCCGGCTGCAGGTGCCCGGGCCACAGGCTGGCCGCCACGGCCACCGAGGCGATGGTCACCAGGGGCGTCAGCGCCAGGGTCGCGCTGACCCGCGAGGCTTCCCAGTGGGCCAGGGCCTCGGCGAAGGCGCCGTAGGCCACCAGGGTGTTCAGGCAGCAGGCCAGCAGCAGCCAGGCCTGCACGCCATCGAGCAGCAGCACCTGCTGCGGATGCGCCCAGGGGCTGAGCAGCAGCGCGCAGCCCAGATAGATCACCATCATCACCTGCAGCGAGTTCCACTGCGTGAGCAACTGCTTCTGCGCCAGGCCGTAGAAGGTCCAGACGAAAGCCGCCAGCAGGACGATGAGCACGCCCAGGGTGTAGTCGCCCAGCGAGCCGAACAGTTCCCCGAGACGCTGGTTGAAGAACAGCGCGAAGCCGCCCAGCAGCACCAGCAGGCCCAGCCCCTGGCCAAGGCTGAAGCTCTCCTTGAAGACGAACAGGCTGCCGAGCAGCAGCAGGATGGGCGCGATCTGGATCACCAGCTGGGTGGTGCCCGGGGTGAGCATGCGCAGGCCGACCAGGTAGAACACGTAGTTGCCGGTCAGCCCCAGCACCGCCAGCAGCACCAGGCCGCCGCCGCGCCGGCCCAGCGGGCGGAAGCGCGGCAGCTGGCCGCGCAGCGCCAGCCAGACGAACAGCACGCCACCGGCCACCACCAGGCGAAACCAAGTGACGGTCACCGGGTCCATCACCTTCAGGACCTCCTTCAGCTTGATCGGCAGGATGCCCCAGAGCACGGCGGTGACCAGGGAGAGGAACAGGCCGAATTGCCAGCGGCCGGAGGAAACGTGCATGGAGGACAGCCCTTCGCGTGTGCGGTCAGCCATGCTAAGCCAGCGTCGGTGGCGCTCGACAGGAACAGTTCGGCGATACAACTGTACCGGTCCGGCGGCACACTCGGGCGCAGGCGGCCGGAAGCGCTACTGGAGACCTACGAAAATCCTCTTCCCAGCTGTACCTGTCGCATTCCCGGCGCAGCGTCCTAGACTGCCCGTTCCCCATAGGAGAACCTCCATGCCGCTCAGCCTGCCCGCCCTCGAAGCCGCTGCCGCCATCGTCCACCGCAGCCTGCCGCCCACCCCGCAGATCCGCTGGCCCCTGCTGGTGGAGGCCCTGGGCTGCGAAACCTGGGTCAAGCACGAGAACCACTCGTCGGTGGGCGCCTTCAAGCTGCGCGGCGGGCTGGTCTACTTCCACCACCTGGCGGCCCAGGCGCCCTGCCCGGCCGGGGTGATCAGCGCCACCCGCGGCAACCACGGCCAGTCCATCGCCTTCGCCGCGGCGCGCCTGGGCATGCCGGCGACCATAGTCGTGCCCCACGGCAACAGCCGCGAGAAGAACGCCGCCATGCGCGCCCTGGGCGCCAACCTGATCGAGCACGGCGAA
The DNA here is from genome assembly GCF_000725445.1 of Pseudomonas sp. AAC. Taxonomy (NCBI): domain Bacteria; kingdom Pseudomonadati; phylum Pseudomonadota; class Gammaproteobacteria; order Pseudomonadales; family Pseudomonadaceae; genus Pseudomonas; species Pseudomonas sp. AAC. The sequence goes on from NZ_KL647097.1 coordinate 371,679, forward strand.
GACTTCCAGGCCTCCCGCGAATACGCCACCGCACTGGCCGAGCGCGACGGCCTGCACCTGATTCCCTCCTTCCACCCCTGGCTGGTGGCCGGCGTGGCCAGCTACAGCCTGGAGCTGCTGCGCGCCCTGCCCGGCCTGGACGTGTGCTACGTGCCGGTGGGCATGGGCTCGGGCATCTGCGGGATGATCGCCGCGCGCGACGCCCTGGGCCTGAAGACGCGTATCGTCGGCGTGGTCTCCAGCCATGCGCCGGCCTATGCGCTGTCCTTCGCCGCCGGCGAGCCGGTGTTCCATGCCACCAGCACGCAACTGGCCGACGGCATGGCCTGCACCACCCCGGAGCCGAATGCGGTGGCGATGATCCGCGCCGGCGCCGACCATTTCGTCCAGGTCAGCGATGCGGAAATCGGCGCGGCCATGCGCCTGCTGTTCACCGCCACCCACAACGTCGCCGAGGGCGCCGGCGCCGCGGCGCTGGCCGCCGCCCTGCAGGAGCGCGAGGCGCTGCGCGGGCTGAAGGTGGGCCTGGTGCTCAGCGGCGGCAACGTCGACCGCGAGGTCTACGCCCGCGAGCTGTCCGGCGGCTGACCGTCCCAGTGCGCGCCCGGCCCCTGCTCCGCCAGCCTGTCGCCGGGGTTGCGTAGCGGGCAGGTCTCCAGCGACAGGCAGCCGCAGCCGATGCAGCCGTTGAGCTGGTCGCGCAGCAGCACCAGCTTGGCGATGCGCTCGTCCAGATCGTCACGCCAGCGCGCTGACAGCCGCGCCCAGTCGGCGGCCATGGGCGAGCGCCCGCTGGGCAGGCTGGCCAGGGCCTCGGCGATCTCGTTCAGCGGAATACCGACGCGCTGCGCCACCTTGATCACCGCCACCCGGCGCAGCACGTCGCGCGGGTAACGGCGCTGGTTGCCGGCATTGCGGGTGCTGTGGATCAGCCCCTTGGCCTCGTAGAAATGCAGCGCGGACACAGCCACGCCGGCGCGCCTGGCGAGTTCGCCGACGCTCAGTTCATGGGGTACGTGCAGGGCCTGGTGTTTTTTCGGCATGGCGGGCTTGACCTCAAGTTAAGTTGAGGTTTTACCCTCGCCAGCGTCTGCCTTCAAGCCCAGGAGCCCACCCATGATCATTCCCAGCGCCTACTGCAGCACCGACGCCGACCAGCCCGAGACCCCGACGCATTTCGCCCTGCTGATCGATATCGAGGTGGCGCCGGCGCAACAGCCCGACATCGCCGAGCGCCTGGGCCGCTACCTGGAACAACTGCGCGAGCTGTTCCACCAGGCCCCGGGCTACCTGGGCGCGGAACTGCGCGCCAGCGAAGACGGCCGCCACCTGCTCGGCTGCGTGCACTGGCGCAGCCGCGAGGACTGGGAAACCACCTGGGACTGCGGCGCCACGCGCAGCGAGCTGTTCAGCGACAGCCTGCTGCGGCTGGGGGCCAGGAGCATTCATTTCGACAGTTTCCTGGTGGCGGAGCGGCTGGCCTGAGGGCCGTCGTCGAGGCGCTCTTCGTAGGATGGGTTGAGCCTTGGCGAAACCCATGCGGTTGCGGTGATGGGTATCGCTTCGCTCAACACATCCTACGCTGGAATTTCCGCGGCCCATGACCACGAATCGCGCGCAGGGCGCGCTCCTACAGGTGGGAGCGGAGGTGGACTCCGTCCGCGATCCGGCCGCCAGGCTGGCTTCTCTCTACAGGCTCATGTGCAGCAGCGGGAACAGCCGGCCTTGTTCGTCAGTCTCGGTGCGGCCGTTCCTCGTCATCGATGACAAGAGCTCTACATCATGACTGAGACTTGAGAGGGGAATTCCTTCATCCATTGAGGAAGCAGCCGATATTTCTCCACGCTCCTTGGTTGTTCTGATGCGTGGCTCGCAAAGAATTGGAGCCACGTCATGTTCGCCCCAGCCAACCAAACGCAGTTCAGCCTGAATATCGACGGCCTCGACAGCGACCTGCAGGTGCTCGAATTCCATGGCCGCGAAGCCCTGAACCAGCCCTACCGCTTCGACATCGAACTGGTCAGCGAACGTCCCGACCTGGACCTGGAAAGCCTGCTGCACAAGGGCGCCTACCTGGACCTGGGGCAGGGCCATGGCATCCATGGCCAGTTGCACCGGGTGGCCCAGGGCGAATCCGGCAAGCGCCTGACCCGCTACCAGGTGAGCCTGGTGCCGCGCCTGGCCTACCTCGCGCATCGGCATAACCAGCGCATTTTCCAGCAGCTGACGGTGCCGCAGATCATCACCCGGGTGCTGGAGGAACACGGCATCCTCGCCGACGCCTACCGCTTCCAGCTCGGCCCCACCGTCTACCCGCCGCGCGACTACTGCACCCAGTACGACGAGAGCGACCTGCACTTCGTCCAGCGCCTGTGCGAAGAGGAAGGTCTCCACTACCACTTCGAGCACAGCCCCGACGGGCACCTGCTGGTGTTCGGCGACGACCAGACCGCCTTCCCCAAGCTGGCGCCGGTGGCCTACCAGCAGGACTCCGGCCTGGTCGCCGACCTGCCGGTGATCAAGCGCTTCGGCCAGCGTCTGGATACCCGTACCGCCCGCGTCAGCCGCCGCGACTACGACTTCGAGAAGCCCAGGCTGCAACTGGAAAGCACGGCGCGCAGCGACAGCCGCCCGGACCTCGAGGACTACGATTACCCCGGTCGCTTCACCGACCGCGAGCGCGGCAAGCTGCTGAGCCAGCGCAGCCTGGAAAGGCACCGCGCCGACTACCGCCAGGCCGAAGGCCGCAGCGACCAGCCGAGCCTGCGCAGCGGCCATTTCCTGCCCCTGCGCGAGCACCCGCGCGGCGAGTGGAACGACCTCTGGCTGCTCACCGAAGTACGGCACGAAGGCAAGCAGCCGCAGGTGCTGGAAGAGTCGGTCACCAGCGACGCCCGCGACGGCAAGGACGACTTCCAGCAGGGCTACCGCAACCGCTTCCTCGCCACGCCCTGGGACGTGCCCTACCGCCCGCCGCTGGCGCATCCCAAGCCGCGCGTGCTGGGCAGCCAGACCGCCGTGGTGACGGGGCCAAAGGGCGAGGAAATCCACTGCGACCGCTACGGCAGGGTCAAGGTGCAGTTCCACTGGGACCGCGAGGGCCAGGCCGACGACAAGACCAGCTGCTGGCTGCGCGTGGCCTCCAGCTGGGCCGGCAAGCAGTACGGCGCTATCGCCATCCCGCGCATCGGCATGGAAGTGCTGGTGACCTTCCTCGAAGGCGACCCGGACCAGCCGCTGATCAGCGGCTGCCTGTACCACGCCGAGCACCTGCCGGCCTACGAGCTGCCGGCGAACAAGACCCGCAGCCTGTTCAAGACGCTCTCCAGCCCCGGCGGCGGTGGCTACAACGAACTGCGCATCGAGGACCGCAAGGGCCAGGAACAGATCTACCTGCATGCCCAGCGCGACTGGGACGAGAACATCGAGCACGACCAGAAGATCCGCGTCGGCCACGAACGCCACGACACCGTGGAAGCCAACGCCTACAGCGAGTTCAAGGCCGAGGAACACCGCACCACCCATGGCGACCGCAAGGTCGAGGTACGCGCCGACGACCACCTGACGGTGGGCAACGACCAGCACCTGAAGCTCGGCAGTGGCCAGTTCATCGAGGCCGGCAACGAAATCCACTACTACGCCGGCGAGAAGGTGACGATCGACGCGGGCCAGGAACTGACGCTCAAGGCCGGCGGCAGCTTCGTCAAGCTCGACCCCGGCGGCGTCACCCTCAGCGGCGCCGACGTCAAGCTCAACAGTGGCGGCAGCCCCGGTGTCGGCACGGCGGCCGCGCCCCTGCTGCCCGGGCCGTTGCAACAGGCGGACCAGGACAAGCCCGGAGCCTTGCTGATCGCCGCGCAGCGCCAGGCCCTGCTGCGCAAGTCGCCGGTGTGCGCCATCTGCGCCCAGGCAGCGGGAGCGCAAGCATGAACGCCGAGGTTCGCTACCTGCCGCCGCTGCCAGCCGGCTTGCCATGGACCGAAGGGGCCAGCTTGCTGCTGGATGGCGCCAGCCTCGCAGAGCTCCCCCAATGGCTACGGCAATGGAGCGGGACTGCGACCTTCCAGCCCCTCTACGCCCAGACGCGATGGGACGAGCTGGTCGATATCTCCCCCTGCCTCGTCCAACTGAACGGGCCGGACGATGCGTTGCTCGACGCCTTTCTGGCTCAGGGCCAGGGGGATTGGGGCTACCTGCTGTTCGGCCAGGCCCCCTGGCATGAACGGCTCGCCCATCTGCGCTGGCTGCTCAACGCACGTCATCCCCAGGGCGAAGAAATGCTCCTGCGCCTGGCCGATCCGGCGGTAGCCAATGCGCTGCTGGGGCGGGCCGTGGCCAATGGCGATACCTGCCTGTTCGGCCCATTCGAAAGCATCCTCGCCTTCGATGGCGAAACCCACTCCTGGCTATGTCACCGTCGCCCCGCGGGGCCTGTGCCGGCTCGACAGGACGGCCCGTACCGACTTGACGACGAAGAACTGGAACGCCTGGGCGAAGTGCGCTGGCAGCGCGTCGTGGAGCAACTGGATGCGCACCTGCGGCAGGCCTTCCCGCACTACGCCGCGGATTGCGACAGATCGGCGCGCCGCGCCCATTTGCGCGGGTTGGCCGAGCAGGCCCACGCCAGAGGCCTATATAGCGAAGTCGACATTGCCCGCTACGCCAACCTCTTCGGTCTGCTGGGGGAGCAAGCGCTGCAGGACTACCCGGAGATAGCCGCACTGCTCGACGCGACGTCCAGCCAAACGCCGTCCCGGCGCCTGGAGGCTGCCGCGGACCTCGCCTACGCCATCGTCCTGCAAGCAAGGAGCGCTTCATGATCAGCAACCCCAACCGCCTGCACGGCATGAGCCATGACGACGCCCGCAACCCGATCGCCAGTTGCCCGGCGCGCCAGAACGAGCTGTACGTCGTCCCGGCGCGCTACGCCCTGGCCGAGCACCCCGCCCGCCACGCCAGCCTGCAACCGGCCGTGCGCGCCAGCAGCCACCCCATGGCCCTGCGTCGCCTGCGCGGTGGCTTCCTCTACCTCTGGCATGGGCAGGGGCCGCTGCAACGCTATGCCGTGGCCGCCGACGGGCTGCTGCAGTCACAACCGCTGACGGCCGACGAGAGCGTCCTGCTGCACGGCAGCCAGGCCGGCTTCGCCCTGGACAAGCGCCACGATGCCTGGCTCCTGTACAGCGAAATCCCCCTCGGCGCAGATGCCTGCGCCCAACTGGCGGAGGCCGGCATCCGCCAGCGGCGCATGCGCCACGTCGGCCTGGGCGAGGTCGCCCTGCGCCTGCAGGCACCGCACTGCCCTCCGCTCGACGCAAGTGAAACGCTGCTGGCCGAACTGATGCCGGAGGTTCGTGAACGTGTTCTGGCCAAGGAACATGCGCAGAACCACGAGGCGGACAAACGACGGACCCGGGAACTGGCCGAGCGGATGAACGCTGCCCCCACCCAGGAAAACGTGCGCGCCTATATCCACGCCATGGAGTGGTACAACGCCGGCTCGCAAGCCGTCATGCGCCACCCCCAGGCCGAGCAGGAGGAGGCGCCGGGCGCCTGGAGCGCCCAGGTGTGGGAAGTGCCCGCCACCTCGGCGTGGCTGGACAGCGCACGCAGCGAGGCCGGGGAACTGCATGCGGTGCTCGCCGTGCTCGACGACGACCTGGGCGTGCTGCGCGACCTCAACCACGAGCAGGAACAGCTGGAGGCCCGCCACGAAGCCTGGATGGCCGACAACAACCTGCGCCAGAACGTCGGCGGCTTCATCCGCAGCCTGGTCCGCGAGGACGGTGGCGAGCTGGCCAGCCTGCTCAATTACCGTTACCGCGAACACGGTATCCAGCTCACCCCCGAGCAGGGCGAGCAGTTGCTCGCCGCCCAGGCGCCCCTCAAGGCCCTGCTGGACGAAGAGATCCAGGTCAACGTCCACGAGCGCCAGCGCATCGGTCACGCCGCCGCCGACGAGCGCATCGCGGATATCGCCCGCCGTCGCGAACAACGCCTGGCGCCGCTGCGCGCCTTCATCCCCGCCGAGTTGCAGCAGCAGGTACAGGACATCGTGCGCGACTACCGCCAGGACAAGGCCAGCCAGCTCGCCGGCGGCCGGGCCAGCGCCAAGGTCGCCGAATACATCGACCTGGAACGCATGGATCGCTGGCTGGACGAGCAGGCCCCGGCGCATTTCCGCCAGGTCGAGGCCCGCCATGCCAGCCTCTATGCCGACCGCCAGGCCTTCCTGCCGCGCCACGACCTGGGCAGTTGGTTCGTCGAGCACGACAACCCGCAGCACCAGTGCTGGCTGGACGAACTGGCCGACGCCTGCCTCAGCGCCCAGTGCCATCGCCGCCAGGGCGTCGAGCAGTTCAGCGACTTCCTGCGCGCCAAGGACGGCGGCGTCTTCCGCTTGCTGTTCCTGGGCTGGAGCCCATCGCTGGAAGCGGCGGTGAACAACACCGCGCGCCTGGGCGAGCTGCAGGCGGCGCTCGCCCAGGACAACCTGAGCGCCACCCACGAGGCCCTGACCCACCTGCTCGGCGCCGCGACCGTGCAGGCGCTGCAGCGCCTGGCCAGCGACATCGACGGCTACTGGAGCCTCACCGTGGCCCGCCTGGGCGCCGTGCTGCTGGCGCTGCAGCAGAAGGGCGTCCTGCCGGGGCAATGGCTGGGCACCCTGCTGGTCACCCGCCTGAGCGCCGGCGCCCCGCTGGTCCGCACCCTGAACAACGGCGTGACCACCTGGCGCCTGCTCGGCCAGCAGGCGCAACAGCTCGGCCAGTGGGTCAACAACACCGCCCAGGCCATCGGCCAGGGCCGCGCCGCCGGCATCCTGCAAAGCCCCGCGGTGCAGAACAGCGGCGGCTTGCTGCCGCTGGCGGCGCTGCTGGTCAACGCGCTCAATGCCGAGAGTTACCTGGCGCAAGCCCATGCCCTGGAGCGGATGGATACCCAGCGCCGGGCCGAGAGCATTTCGGCCACGCTCTATGCGGGAGCGGCATTGGTGGCGGTGGTGCAGAATTGGGTGATCGTAGGGAAGGGAATCGGGGAAATCAGGGCAACACCCTACGGAAATACTTCCTTCATTGCTCCAGCTCTGACGCTGTTTGGTGGAGTAGTAGGTTTACTATCCATGCTGGCTGCCCGAGAAGAGTCGGTAGCCTTAGGCATGCAAATTGAGGCTGCACAAAGCAGCATGGATCCCTGGGTGGAAATCCGCCGGCTGGCGGTGGCTGGCCAGATTGGCACCTATGCTGCTCAGGCTGCGCTGGGGCTGGGGCTGACCGGTATGCGCCTGTTCAACCGTATCGATACCCCGACAGCCATCCGCCGCTTCCGCCTGGGCATGGGGCCGATCAATCTGCTGCTGCTCGCGTTGGGAGGCGTGTACCTGTACGCCTGGTGGCGACAATCCACACCGCTGCAGCAGTACCTGGCCAACTGCTGCTGGTCCAAGGCTCGTGCCGGCAATACCGATCCCATTCCCGCCGAGCAGCAGCAACGGGAGTTCGACCAGTTGCTGACATTGCTCTACCAACCGCGCGTCAGCGTGGACAGCAAGTCCCAGCGAGTGCCCGGCTCCCTGGGCGACACCGTCAGCCTGGAAGCCATCCAGCGCCTGACCATCGACTTGCCGGGTGCCGAGCCGTCCAGTGTCGAACTGGAGTTGGGCCTGATCGGCAGTCCCGTACCCGACCACTTCCGCATGTTCCGCAGCAACGACCAGCCCAACCTGGATATTGGCGATCTCTGGCTGGAGCGCAGCCAATGCACCTGGATACCGGCGGACCAAGGCCAGGGCCTGCGCCTGAGCGGCGCTTTCCGCCAGGCCCAGGTGCGCCTCTCGCTACGCCTGCGCTACCACAACCCGCTGGCGGATCTGGCCGGTATCACGACCATTGGAGGAGAACAGGGCCTGGCCTATGTCCTGACGGCGGAAAGTGCACCGATTGTCCTACGCCCTGGCGAACCCACCCCGGAACTGGACCGTGCGCAAACCTACCGCCTGACTGGCGAGAACCACCTGCATCCCAAGGAAACTCGATGACACTTCCCCCCGCCGGCAGCCAGAAGCAGGGCCTGTTCTCCCGCGAGGACTACCTGGCACCTCCGGCCATCCCCACCGGCCAGCCCCCAAGGGATGTGCTTAATACCATCTGGCGCAAGAACGAGGTGTTTCTCGATATCGGCCAGTACAGCATTGGCTCGTTTGTGATGATTCTATGGCCACTAGTACTGATATCCGTCTTATATCTCTATTTCTCCTGGACAGAGGGTGCAATAGATTATTTTGGGGGCTCGGCACTATTAATCTTCTTGGTAGTGGGAGTTCCCCTATTGATGCTGCTCTACAGCCTAACTAAGCCGGTCCCACCGCCCACCCGCTTCAACCGCCAACGCCGCGAAGTCTGTGTGCCTCAGAAAGATGGCAGTTACTGGATAGTGCCCTGGGAGACCGTGGTGGCGCAGGCCATTGCCATGGACTCGGTGGGGCGCCATGGCAAGACCACCCAAGGCATGCTGGTGGTGGGTTTCAAGACCCCGGACCCGAATGCGAAGGAAGGCGAACGGGACTGCAGTATGGGGTTCAGTTGTGGCGGCGGCACAACAGCAATGCGCCTGTGGGAGTGCATGCGCAGCTATATGGAAATAGGGCCGGAAGCGGTGCCGCTGGAAAATGACCTGGAAGGCACACGAAAACTATTGGGAGGGCGGGGAGCCATCTGGGGAAGTATCTGGATGTTCTATGCCGGCATAAAAAAGCACTTGCTCGCCAAGGAGTTCGGTAAAGCACTATGGCTGATATTTACGATTGTCGCCTTCGGGACCCCCTTGGCAGCTATGCTGCAAACCTGGAAGCTGGCGCCGCCTCCCGATTTGACCGACCCCGCCATAGTCGAATGGTCCGCCCCCCTGCCACCCGAGCAATGGGCCAAGCGCTCCCCTGAGTGGGACGAAGCCATTCGACAACGTGAGGCGGAGTTGGCAGGGAAGGCTGCGACGTGACCTTGCCACCCGCCGGCAGCCAGAAGCAGGGCCTGTTCTCCCGCGAGGACTACCTGGCGCCACCGGCCATTCCCACCGGCCAGCCCCCAAGGGATGTGCTTAATACCATCTGGCGCAAGAACGAGGTATTTCTCGATATCGGCCAGTACAGCATTGGCTCGTTTGTAATAATGCTATGGCCGCAGCTACTAATAGCCATCTGGTTACTCATCAATGTACGAGATGACGGCGAACTCTTCTCGATGTTCAGCATATTGTTCTCTTTCGTTATTGGTATTCCTCTGTTGATGCTCCTCTACAGTCTGGCCAAGCCTGTATCACTTCCCACCCGCTTCAACCGCCAACGCCGCGAAGTCTGCGTACCGCAGAAGGACGGTAGTTACTGGATAGTGCCCTGGGAAACCGTGGTGGCGCAGGCCATTGCCATGGACTCGGTGGGACGCCATGGCAAGACCACCCAAGGCATGCTGGTGGTGGGTTTCAAGAACCCGGACCCGAATGCGAAGGAAGGCGAACGGGACTGCAGCATGGGGTTCAGTTGTGGTGGCGGTACTACGGCGATGTGCCTATGGGAGTGCATTCGCAGTTATATGGAGATCGGTCCCAAGGCGGTGCCAGATACACGCCTGGGCTATCGGCCTTATGAGGAAACCCAAATCGGCTCCATTATTACCAGCCTGCGCAAAGGAGACATTCTTGATGTACTGCACGGTTTGTTCTTCGTTATCTGCCTTGGAACCTATTTTTCCGAGAAACTCCAGAACCTGAAGCTGGCGCCTCCTCCCGATTTGACCGATCCCAATATCGTCGAATGGTCCAAGCCTATACCACCCGAACAATGGGCCAAGCGCTCTCCCGAGTGGGACGAAGCCATTCTCCAACGTGAGGTGGAGCTGGCGGGAGAGGCTGCGACCTGATCTTGTCGCTTACCTCCGATGGTTCCGCACGAAGACATCCTCCCCCATCGCTGCGATCTGCCCGTCGATCAGCGCCTCGAACGGTCTCAGCAGCGCGTCGAAGGACTGCGGTGCATCCAGCGCGTTCAACGCATGCACCACCGCCTCGATGGTCGACAGCGCGCCCTCGGCCGGTGCCTTGCGCAGGCGGTAGCGCGAGGTCAGGCCTTCGGGCAGCACCACCCGCGGCAGAGTCGCCAGGTTGGGGTTGAGGTGCAGCAGCTTGCGCGCCTTGCGCCAGGTGCCGTCGGGGACCACCAGCAGGCGCGGCCGGGTGGCCGGGCGGGCGGCCAGTTCGGCGAGGGGGATGGCGTTTTCGCCGGGGAACAGCAGCCAGGCGTCCTCGGCGGACAGGTCGAGGTCGCTGAAGTCCTCGCCCACCCGCAGTTCGGCGTTGGCCAGGCCGAGGGCCGCCAGGCGCGCGGTGTTCAGGGCGTGGCCGGTTTCGCTGGGGTGTTGCAGCAGGAGCACCCGGGTGCGGTTGTCCAGGCGCGGGATCAGCGCGCACAGGCAATGGCCGGCCGGGCGCAGGCAGCGTTCGCAGCGGGCGCGGCTCATGGCTTGCCCGGCTGCGTGCGCAGCAGGTCGCGGAAGTTCTGGATCAGCGGCTCGCGGGAGCGGCCGCGGCGCAGGATCAGCGAGAACGGCGCCTGGTAGCCGAAGGTGGCCGGCGACAGCGCGCGCAGCCTGCCCTGCTCCACCCAGGAATGTGCGTAGTGCTCGGGCAGGTAGCCGATGTAGCCGCCGGAGAGGATGAGGATCAGCTGCGCCTCCATGCTTTCCACCGTCGCCGCGCTGTGCTTGAAGCCGTGGCGCGCCAGTTCCGCCTGGCTCCAGTAGCCGCGGCCGACCATGCGCTGCTGGGTGATCAGCTCGGCGGGGATGCGCCGGCCGTCGAACAGCGGGTGGCGGTCGCTGCAGTACAGCCAGTGCTGCTCGCGGTACAGCGGCTGGTAGACCAGGCCGTTCATGCGGCTGAAGAAGGAGCCGATGGCCAGGTCCAGGCGGTTGTCCAGCACCGCCAGTTGCAGTTCGTAGGGGCTCTGTACCTGCAGGTGCAGGTGCACCGCCGGGTGCAGGCTGCTGAACGAGCCGATGACGTCGGCCAGCGGCAGCGCCGGGTCGCTCACCGTGGAGTCGAGCACGCCGAGGTTGAGGGTGCCGCGCAGCTCGCCCTTCAGGGTCGCCGCGTAGCGCTCGAAGCCTTCCAGTTCGCCGAGGATGCGCAGGGTTTCCTGGTGGAACAGCTCGCCCTTGCTGGTCAGGCCGAAGCCGCCGCGGCCGCGGTGGCAGAGCACGATGCCCAGTTGGTTCTCCAGCTGGCTCATGTAGGTGCTGATGGCCGAGGTCGACAGGTTCAGCTCCTGCTGCGCCGAGGCGAAGCCCTGGTTGCGCACCACGCAGGCGAAAATCCGCAGAAGCTTGACGTCGGGCAGGGCGCTGGCGCTCATGAAGGGCTCCGCAATTCGGGGTGGAGGGGCTCCAGTTCAGCAGTCACTGGACTGGCAATCGGCCAGATCGTCCGTCGCCGCCCGGCCTGCAAGGCACATACGGCGGGGCCGGCGCCGCGGGGGCTGCGACAGGGCAACGCAGTCTAGCCGTGGAAATAAGTTTAGAAAACTCTGAACTGATTATTTGTAGCCAGCGATTCTTCCCACTACCGGGCATGACCAGAATCCGGCCTCAGTATCAACAAGCCTGTTTCCACGAAAACAGCGAATCCCGTGAGGCCTACCCATGGACAAGAAACTCCACCAGCCCCTGGGCGGAAACGAAATGCCGCGCTTCGGCGGCATCGCCACCATGATGCGCCTGCCGCATATCCAGGCCCCCGAACAGCTCGACGAGCTCGATGCCGCTTTCGTCGGCGTGCCCCTGGACATCGGCACCTCCCTGCGCTCCGGCACCCGTTTCGGGCCCCGCGAGATCCGCGCCGAGTCGGTGATGATCCGCCCGTACAACATGGCTACCGGCGCCGCCCCGTTCGATTCGCTGAACATCGCCGACATCGGTGACGTGGCGATCAACACCTTCAACCTGCTGGAGGCCGTGCGCATCATCGAGGAGGCCTACGACAAGATCCTCGACCACGGCATCGTCCCGCTGACCCTCGGCGGCGACCACACCATCACCCTGCCGATCCTGCGCGCCATCCACAAGAAGCACGGCAAGGTCGGCCTGGTGCACATCGACGCCCACGCCGACGTCAACGACCACATGTTCGGCGAGAAGATCGCCCACGGCACCACCTTCCGCCGCGCCGTGGAAGAAGGCCTGCTGGATTGCGACCGGGTGGTGCAGATCGGCCTGCGCGCCCAGGGCTACACCGCCGAGGACTTCAACTGGAGCCGCAAGCAGGGCTTCCGCGTGGTCCAGGCCGAGGAATGCTGGCACCAGTCGCTGGCGCCGCTGATGGCCGAAGTGCGCGAGAAGGTCGGCGGCGGCCCGGTGTACCTGTCGTTCGACATCGACGGCATCGACCCGGCCTGGGCGCCGGGCACCGGCACCCCGGAAATCGGCGGCCTGACCACCATCCAGGCGATGGAGATCGTGCGCGGCTGCCAGGGCCTGGACATCATCGGCTGCGACCTGGTCGAGGTCTCCCCGCCCTACGACACCACCGGCAACACCTCGTTGCTCGGCGCCAACCTGCTGTACGAAATGCTCTGCATCCTCCCGGGCGTACAGCGCCGCTGAGTGACCATAAATGCATAACGACGCCTGCGTAGCACAGGTGCTGGAGGCTGCCCGCGCGCTCGTGGCAGCCTTCGCGCGCACCGACACCGAGGCCTATTTCGCGGCCTTCAGCGAAGACGCCAGCTTCATCTTCCACAACTGGCCGCAGCCGCTGCGCACCCGCGCGGCCTACCGCGAGGTGTGGGAGAGCTGGTTGCGTGACGACGGCTTCGAGGTCCTCGACTGCCAGTCCAGCAACACCTTCGTCAGCCTGCAGGGCGAGGACGTGGCGATCTTCAGCCACGACGTCGCCACGCGGCTGCGCATCCAGGGAACGGAGAGCCTGAACCACGAGCGGGAGACCATCGTCTTCCGCCGTGAACAACAACAAGGCCGCTGGCTGGCCGTCCACGAGCACCTGTCGCCTACGCCATGAGGCGGGACTTTCCCGGGAGGAAGTCATGGATAACAAGAACAACCAACATGCAATCACCACCATCGAGACATTCGGCGTCGAGCAGATTCCCGACGCCGAGCGCAACGCCACGCCCACCGACCTGTTCCGCATGATCTTCGGCGGCGCAAACACCTTCGCCACCGCCGTGCTCGGCAGCTTCCCGGTGCTCTTCGGGCTGTCGTTCCAGGCCGGCGCCTGGGCCATCGTCCTGGGCGTGCTGGTCGGCGCGCTGATCCTCGCGCCCATGGGCCTGTTCGGCCCGATCAACGGCACCAACAACGCGGTCTCCTCCGGCGCGCACTTCGGCGTGCACGGGCGGATCGTCGGCTCCTTCCTGTCGCTGCTGACCGCCATCGCCTTCTTCTCGCTGTCGGTGTGGAGCTCGGGCGACGCCCTGGTCGGCGGCGCCAAGCGCCTGTTCGGCCTGCCGGAAACCGACCTCACCCTGGGCCTGGCCTACGGCCTGTTCGCGGTGCTGGTGCTGGTGGTGTGCATCTATGGCTTCCGCTTCATGCTGCTGGTCAACAAGATCGCCGTGTGGGCCGCCAGCCTGCTGTTCCTGCTGGGCGTGTTCGCCTTCGCCGGCCCCTTCGACGCCGGCTACGCCGGCAGCGTGCAGCTGGGCGGCGCGGGCTTCTGGGCCGCCTTCATCGGCGCCACCCTGCTGGCCATGAGCAACCCGGTGTCGTTCGGCGCCTTCCTCGGCGACTGGGCCCGCTACATCCCGCGCGAAACCTCGAAAAAACGCATCATGCTGGCGGTGCTGCTGTCGCAGCTGGCTACGCTGATCCCGTTCTTCTTCGGCCTGGCCACCGCCACCATCGTCGCCGTGAAAGCGCCGGACTACATCGCCGCGAACAACTACGTCGGCGGCCTGCTGGCCATCTCGCCGAGCTGGTTCTTCCTGCCGGTGTGCCTGATCGCCACCATCGGCGGCATGTCCACCGGCACCACCTCGCTGTACGGCACCGGCCTGGACATGTCCAGCGTGTTCCCGCGCCTGCTCAACCGCGTGCAGGCCACCCTGTTCATCGGCCTGCTGTCGATCGCCTTCATCTTCATCGGCCGCTTCGCCGCCAACCTGGTGCAGAGCGTGTCCACCTTCGCCGTGCTGATCATCACCTGCACCAGCCCCTGGATGGTGATCATGATCCTCGGCCTGATCGTGCGCCGCGGCTTCTACCACGCCGACGACCTGCAGGTGTTCACCCGTGGCCAGCAAGGCGGCGCCTACTGGTTCCACCGCGGCTGGAACTGGCGCGGCATGGGCGCCTGGATCCCCAGCGCGCTGGCCGGCCTGTGCTTCGTCAACCTGCCGGGCCAGTTCGTCGGCCCGCTGGGCGAGCTGGCCGGCGGCATCGACATCAGCCTGCCGGTGACCCTCGGTCTCGCCGCCCTGCTCTACCTGACGCTGCTGCGCACCTTCCCGGAATCCGCCGGGGTGTACGGCCCGCAAGGCCCGCGCTGGGTCGGCAGCCACGACCGCCCGGTGCTCGGCATCAACGAGCCGGCGGCCTGAACCCGCGACACCCGCAGTACCCGTGAGACGCCGACGGGCCGGTTGCCACCGGTCCGCCGGCCTACCGCCCGCCAGCCGCGGGCGGCAACAATGACAATTCGAGTGTGAGGAGCCGATCATGGCCTTGGATATAATCGTCGTTCTGATCTATGCCGCCGGCATGCTGGTACTGGGCTGGTACGGCATGCGCCGGGCGAAGACCCACGAGGACTTCCTGGTAGCGGGACGCAACCTGGGCCCGTCGTTCTACATGGGCACCATGGCCGCCACCGTGCTCGGCGGCGCCTCCACCGTCGGCACCGTGCGCCTTGGCTACGTCCACGGCATCTCCGGCTTCTGGCTGTGCGCCGCGCTGGGCGCCGGCATCATCGCGCTGAACCTGTTCCTGGCCAAGCCGCTGCTGAAGCTGCGCATCTTCACCGTCACCCAGGTCCTGGAGCGCCGCTACAACCCCATGGCGCGCCAGGCCAGCGCGGTGATCATGTTCGCCTACGCGCTGATGATCGGCACCGTCTCCACCCTGGCCATCGGCACCGTGATGCAGGTGCTGTTCGGCCTGCCGTTCTGGGTCTCGATCCTGCTCGGCGGCGGCGTGGTGGTGGTCTACTCGACCATCGGCGGCATGTGGTCGCTGACCCTCACCGACATCGTCCAGTTCATCATCAAGACCGTCGGCCTGATGTTCCTGCTGCTGCCGATCTGCCTGTACCGCGTGGGCGGCTGGGACGAGCTGGTGGCCAAGCTGCCGGCCAGCGCCTTCAGCTTCCACACCATCGGCTACGACACCATCATCACCTACTTCCTGATCTACTTCTTCGGCATCCTCATCGGCCAGGACATCTGGCAGCGCGTGTTCACCGCGCGCAGCGAGGGCGTGGCCAAGTACGCCGGCACCGCCGCCGGCGTGTACTGCGTGATCTACGGCCTGGTCGGCGCGCTGATCGGCATGTGCGCCAAGGTCCTGCTGCCCAACCTGGACAACGTCAACAACGCCTTCGCCGCCATCGTCCAGGCCTCGCTGCCGTACGGCATCCGCGGCCTGGTGATCGCCGCCGCCCTGGCCGCGATGATGTCCACCGCCAGCGCCGGCCTGCTGGCCGCCTCCACCACCCTGACCGAGGACCTGCTGCCGAAGCTGCGCGGCGGCAAGACCTCCAGCCTGGGCATCAACCGCCTGTTCACCGCGCTGACCGGCCTGGTGGTGCTGGCCATCGCCCTGGTGGTGAACGACGTGATCAGCGCCCTGACCCTGGCCTACAACCTGCTGGTGGGCGGCATGCTGATCCCGCTGATCGGCGCCATCTACTGGAAGCGCGCCACCACCGCCGGCGCCATCACCAGCATGACCCTGGGCTTCGTCACCGCCCTGGCGTTCATGCTCAAGGATGGCTTCGACGCCAACACGCCGATCTACTACAGCCTGGCCGTCGGCCTGGTCAGCTTCGTCGTGGTCAGCCTGCTGTCGCGCCGCCCGCAGGCGGCCGCCAGCGTCGCCTGACGCGTACGCTGCGATGAACAAGGGCGCGGCGAGTCGATCTCCGCGCCCTCTTCGTTTGAGAAACTTCCTCACCCACGAACAAAAGGAACTGCCATGACCACCTGCGGCGAATTCCTCGTCAAGCAACTCGAAGCCTGGGGCGTGGATACCGTCTTCGGCATCCCCGGCGTGCACACCGTCGAGCTCTACCGCGGCCTGCCGGGCAGCGCCATCCGCCACGTCACCCCGCGCCACGAGCAGGGCGCCGGCTTCATGGCCGACGGCTACGCGCGCGTCACCGGCAAGCCGGGCGTGTGCTTCATCATCACCGGCCCGGGCATGACCAACATCCTCACCGCCATGGGCCAGGCCTACGCCGACTCCATCCCGATGCTGGTGATCAGCAGCGTCAACGAGCGCTCGCGCCTGGCCCACGGCAACGGCTATCTGCACGAGCTGCCCGACCAGCGCGCCATGACCGCCGGCGTCAGCGCCTTCAGCCACACCCTGATGAGCGTCGAGGAACTGCCGGCGGTGCTGGCCCGCGCCTTCGCCGTGTTCGACAGCGAGCGCCCGCGCCCGGTGCACATCGAGCTGCCGCTGGACATCATCACCGCCCCCGCCGAGCACATGCAGGTGCGCCCGCGCGTGCAACTGGCGCGCCCGGCCCCGGCGCGCTCGCCGCTGCACGAAGCGGCGGCCAAGCTGGCCAAGGCGCAGAAGCCGCTGCTGTTGCTCGGCGGCGGTTGCGTCGCGGCGCAAGCCGAAGCCCGCGCCCTGGCCACCGCGCTGGACGCCCCCACCGCGCTGACCGTCAACGCCAAGGGCCTGCTGCAGCCGGAACACCCGCTGCTGGTCGGCAGCAACCAGTCGCTGGTGCCGGTGCGTGAACTGGCACTGGAGGCCGACGTGGTCCTGGCCATCGGCACCGAGCTGGGCGAGACCGACTACGACGTGGTGTTCGACAGCAACTTCCGCATCGGCGGCGAGCTGATCCGCATCGACATCGACCCGCAGCAGCTGATGCGCAACCAGGTCCCGAGCATCGCCATCCAGGCCGACGCCCGCACCGCCATGCGCGCCCTGCTGGAACTGCTGCCGGCCCGCGAGGCCAGCGCCGACAGCCCCGGCGCCCAGCGCGCGGCCAAGGTGCGCGCGCAGCTGGCCGAGGACTTCAGCGGCTGGGCGCACTACCGCACGCTGTTCGGCAAGATCCTCGAAGCGCTGCCGGACGCCCGCTTCGTCGGCGACTCCACCCAGACCGTGTACAGCGGCAACCACCTGGTGGAACTGGACGGCGGCCGCCGCTGGTTCAACTCCGCCAGCGGCTACGGCACCCTCGGCTACGGCCTGCCGGCGGCCATCGGCGCCAAGCTCGGCGAACCGGGCCGCCCGGTGATCAGCCTGATGGGCGACGGCGGCCTGCAGTTCACCCTGCCGGAGCTGGCCAGCGCCGTGGAGGCCAGGGTGGGCATCATCGTGCTGCTGTGGAACAACCATGGCTACGGCGAGATCAAGCGCTACATGGAGCGCCGCGACATCACTCCGCTGGGTGTGGATATCTATACGCCGGACTTCCTCGCCATCGCCCGCGGCTTCGGCTGCGAAGCGGAGCGGGCGCGGGATTACGAGCACCTGCAGGCGTTGCTGCGTAACGCGCCGAGCGATCGGCCGTTGATCGTGGAAGTGATGGAGGCGGCGCCGTTCGCGCCTTGAGGCGATGGAGTGAGGCGCGGCAGCCCTCTCCCCCCGCCCTCGGCTGCGCGCCCCGCCCTGAAGGGAGAGGGAGCCTGTCCGTGCCCGCTGAAAGTCATGTGCTCCAACTCATGCCAAGGCATCCGGCGAACACAGAAACCCCAGCACACGCCGAACGGTCCCCTCTCCCTTCAGGGAGAGGGTTAGGGAGAGGGAAAGGCCTCCCACCCAGCACCACCCTCACAGGTATGCCACCCTGTAGGCGGGCCCTGCCCGCGAAATCGCGCGCAGGGCGCGCTCCTACACAAAACACAAAGACACCAGGCCCCACCATGAAAATCGTCACCCGCGACCGCTGGTTCGAAGTCCGCCACTGCTACGACGGCGTCAGCCTGATCCACGAGCCCTGGGTGCGGCCCTTCTACCGCTGCAACATGTGGCACATCCAGGGCCACGAGCGCGACCTGCTGGTGGACAGCGGCTCCGGCCTGGTCAGCCTGCGCGAGCAATTGCCCTGGCTCACCGAGCGGCCGCTGCTGGCGGTGGCCAGCCATACCCACTTCGACCACATCGCCGGCCACCACGAATTCCCCGAACGCCTGTGCCACCCGGCCGAGGCCGACATCCTCGCCAGCCCCGACGGCGAGCGCACCCTGGCCACGGCCTTCGTCGGCGACGAGATGTTCGAAGCGCACCCGGACTGCCCGCTGTGCTACGCCGAGTACCGGGTGAAGGCCGCGCCGGCCACGCGCACCATCGACGAAGGCGACGTGCTCGACCTGGGCGACCGCGTGCTGGAGGTGCTGCATACCCCCGGCCATTCACCGGGCGGCATCAGCCTGTGGGAAGCGCGGACGCAGACGCTGTTCTCCGGCGACATCGTCTACGACGGCCCGCTGAGCGAGGATGCCTACCACTCCAACCTGGACGACTACGCCCGCAGCCTGGAGCGTCTGCGCCAGCTACCGGTGCGCACCGTGCACGGCGGGCACTTCCCGAGCTTTTCCGGGGAACGCCTGCGGCAGATCATCGACGAGTGGTTCGCGGCCCACGGCTGAAATACCGCGGCCCAACGCGATCTGCCCGCGTGAGCGGGCAGAAGGTGTGTCCAGCAGATGCTTCAGGAGTCAGCGTCGGCGTTGCTGTGCGTAGCGCCGTTGCTCATCGCTTGGAATGGGAATGGGTTGCAGGCGCGGAGGCTCGATGAGGCCGAGCGTGACACCCAGTTTCCATGCCAGGGTTTGCAGCCAGAGTTTCATGGGATGCCTCCTTTGCGGCGGAAGGGTCGGGCGGCCCGCTTCCGGGCCGCCCTAAGAGTAGAGTAGCCCGGCGTCCCACTCTCCGCCCGTGCTACTCACTCCTTGCAACAAAGACTACGCGTCGGCCGGCCGCGATCCGCTGACCTGGATCAAGTTCAGGCACGCTTGCCGCGCAATGCCCGGCGCACCCACGCCTCGCAACTGACCAGGGAAATCCCCGCCAGCACCAGCGCCGCCCCGGCGACGAAGTTCCAGGCCAGCGGCTCGTGCAACAGCAGCACGCCGAAAGCGATGCCGAACAGCGGCGTCATGAAGGAGAACACCGCCAGGTTCGACGCCAGGTAGCGGCGCAGCAGCCAGAACCAGGCGAAATAGCTGAAGAAGGACACCACCACGCCCTGGAACAGCACGCTGCCCACGCCCAGCGCGGTGAAGCGCACGTTGCCGAACTCGCCCAGGGCCAGGGCGATGAAGGGCAGCAGCAGCGCGGCGGCGAACAGCTGGTAGAACAGCGTCAGGCTGGTCGGCGCCTCCGACAGCCGCGTGCTGCGCACCACCACCGTGGTGGCACCCCAGGAGGCCCCGGCGAGCACGCCGAAGAAATCCCCCAGCAGCATGCGGCTGTCCATGTGCCGCAGGTCGAAGCCGCCGCCGAAGCACAGGGCGATGCCGCCGAAGCACACCGCGATGCCCAGCCACTGCAGCGGCCGCAGGCGCTCGCTGGGCAGCAGGAAGTGCAGGCCCAGGGCGGAGAAGATCGGCGCCGTGTAGATGAACACCGCCATGTGCGAGGCGCTGGTGTACACCAGGCCCTGGGCGATGAACAGGAACTCCATGGCGAACAGCAGCCCGGCCAGCGCGCCGCCGGCCAGGGTGCCGCCCGCGGCCTTCCAGTCGCCGCGCCAGAGCACCAGCAGGCCCACCAGCGTGGCGGCCAGCAGGTTGCGGGCGAAGGCCTGCATGATCGGCGCTATGTCGCCGGCGGCGAGCTTCACCGCCACCTGCTGCACGCCCCAGATCAGGCACAGCAGCAACATCGCCTGCAGGGCGAAGGTATCGGCGCCCTTGCGCGGGGGCAGCGGCGTCATATGCACCTCCGCAGTCCGGGCGAAGGAAGGGAGCAACGGCAGCAAGGCAGTTTCATGGCAAGGCTCGGCAGTGAGCGGGCACCAAGACGAGGAAACGGCGGTACCCCAAGGGTATACCGCCGATTATTCCAGTTAAGCGACGAACGGCACCAGCGCAAATCCGACACCGCCGGCCGCCAGGGCGTCAACTCACTGCCCGGTCTTGACCTTGCTCCAGGTGCGGGTGCGGATGCGCTCCAGCTTCGGCGGCAGCATCTCCACCGAGTACAGCTTGGCCTGCACCTCGGCCGGCGGGTAGACGTTGGGGTTGTCGCGCAGGTCGGCGGAAATCAGCTTGTCCGCCGCCTGGTTGGGGTTGGCGTAGGCCACGTAGTCGGAGATCGGCGCCACCACCTCCGGGCGCAGCAGGTAGTTGAGGAAGGCGTGGGCCTGCTCGACGTTCTGCGCGTCCCTGGGGATGGTCAGCACGTCGAACCAGGCCGCGGTGCCTTCCTTGGGAATGCGGTATTCGATGTGGATGCCGTTGTTCGCTTCCTTGGCGCGGTTGGCCGCCTGCATGGCGCCGCCGGACCAGGCCATGGCCACGCAGACGTCGCCATTGGCCAGGTCGGTGACGAACTTCGAGGAGCTGAAGTAGGTGATGTACGGGCGCAGGCTGCTCAGCAGCGCCTCGGCCTTGGCATAGTCCGCGGGGTCGTGGCTGTTCGGCGACAGCCCCAGGTAATGCAGGGCCTCGGGGATCACCTCGGTGGGCGAGTCGAGGAAGGCCACGCCGCACTGCTTGAGCTTGGCGAGGTTCTCCGGCTTGAAGATCAGGTCCCAGGAATCCACCGGCGCGTCGGCGCCGAGGATGGCCTTCACCTTGTCGAGGTTGTAGGCGACGCCGTTGGTGCCCCACATGTACGGCATGGCGTACTGGTTGCCCGGGTCCTTGCTCTCCAGCACCTTGAGCAGCGCCGGGTTGAGGTTCTTCCAGTTCGGCAGCTTGCTCTTGTCCAGCTTCTGGAACACGCCGGCCTTGAGGTAGTTGGGCAGGAAGCTGTCGCTGGGCACCACCAGGTCGTAGCCCGAATGCCCGGAGAGCAGCTTGGCCTCCAGCACCTCGTTGCTGTCGTAGACGTCGTACTTGGGCGCGATGCCGCTGTCCTTCTGGAAGCCCTTGAGGGTGTCCGGGCCGATGTAGTCGAACCAGTTGTAGATGCGCACCACCGGTTCGGCGCTGGCGATGCCGGCGGCGGCCAGCAGCGCGGCGCCGAGCAGGCCGCGGATGATCTTGTTGTTCTCGCGCATGACTCGCTCCTCGAAACGGCGCGCCCTTAGAGAGCGGCGCCCTCGTAACCCTGCAGGACGTTGACCGCATTGACGCCGATGGCCTCGACCGCGTAGCCGCCTTCCATGATGAACAGTGTCGGCAGGCCGAGGGCGGCGATGCGTTCGCCCATGCGCAGGTAGTCCGGGGAGTCCAGCTTGAACTGGGAGATGGGGTCGTCCTTGTAGGTGTCCACGCCCAGGGACACCACCACCGCGTCCGGCGCGTAGGCGGCGATCTTCCGGCAGGCGTCCTCCAGGGCGGCGGACCAGCCGTCCCAGCCGGTGCCGTGGGCCAGCGGGTAGTTGTGGTTGAAGCCCTCGCCCGCCCCTTCGCCGCGCTCGTCGGCATGGCCGAGGAAGTACGGGTACTCCACCAGCGGGTCGCCGTGGATCGAGGCGAACAGCACGTCGCCACGGTCGTAGAACAGCTCCTGGGTGCCGTTGCCGTGGTGGTAGTCGACGTCGAGGATGGCCACGCGCTGGGCGCCCTGGTCGAGGAAGGCCTGGGCGACGACGGAGGCGTTGTTGATGAAGCAGTAGCCGCCCATGAAGTCGCTGCCGGCGTGATGGCCCGGCGGGCGGCACAGGCCGAAGGCGGTGCGCGCGCCCTGGCGCATGTGATCCTGGGCGGTCAGCGCGACCTGGGCCGAGCTGTACACGGCCTGCCAGGTGCCGGCGGTGATCGGCGCCTCGGTGTCGAAGCTGTAGTGACCCAGCTCGCCCATCAGGGCGGTGGGGATGGGGCCGTCGCGGCGCAGGCGGCGGCCCGGGAAGGTGGTGGAGACCAGGTCGCCGCTGTGGCCCTCGGCGGCCCAGCGGGCCCAGGCGTCCTTGAGGAAGGCGACGTACTTCGGATCGTGCACGCGGTGGATGGCATCCAGGCCGAAATCCTTCGGCGCGATGATCTCGCCGAGCTGCTGCGACTTCACCCGGGCCAACACGGTGTCGGCGCGGCTGGGCATTTCGAAGCAGGGCTGGAGCTTGCCATCGACCAGTTCGGACTGGCCGAAATGCAGGCGGTGATCGTCGCTGTAGACGGTCAGCATGAGTAAAACCTCTCGGCTTTGTTGTTCTTGGTGGGGGGATTCTGCCCATTCGGGCGGCCTCGGCTGAACGGTGGCGGCGGCCAAAAGGGGATAGATATGGCCAACATTTATGGCCCTTTACTACAGCGAACCTGCGTATCCACGCCGGCTCGCTATGCTCTGGGGAATGGCTGCCGGCCCCATCGGTCGAACAGCATGCACCTGGCGAAGGAAGGAAGAAGAGATGTCGGGGGACCGCAAGATCCTGCTCCGTTGCCTGTTGATCCTGAACCTGTTCTGCGCCGGCTGGGCCCTGGCCGCGCCGGCCCCGGGCCTGCCCGCCGACGAGTTGCCGACGCTGGCCGACGACGCCGGCCTGCCAACCCTGGCCGAGCGCCTGGAAAGCATCCGCCAGGGCGTCTCCGAGCAGGTCGGCGACGACGAGCTGGCGCGCCTGCGCCTGGCCACCCTGGAGGTGCAGAGGATGGCGGGTGAGCGCGGCGACGAGCTGCAGGCCCGCCTCGACCGCCTGTCCGACCAGCTCAACGTGCTCGGCCCGCCGGTCGCGGGCGAGGCCGCCGCCCTGGCACTGCAGCGCACCGAGCTGAACCAGCAGAAGGCCGAACTGCAGGCCCAGGCCACCCAGGCCGCGCAGATCCTGCGCTCGGCCCAGGACCTGGCCGCGCAGATCGTCAACCTGCGCCGCAGCCTGTTCAACTCGCAGATCGCCACCCGCTCCGCGCCGCCCTTCAGCCCCGTCTTCTGGTCCACCCTGACGCGTCCCACCGAGGACGACCTGGCGCGCCTGCGCAACCTGGGCGACAAGCTCACCGCCAGCCTGGAAGACACCTGGCATGGTGCGCGCCTGCCGCTGCTGGCCTGCCTGGTCGCCGCCGCGCTGCTGTGGATACCGGGCCGGCGCCTGCTGGAAAGGTTCGCCGGCTACCTGGCCAGCCACTTCATCCCCGAGGGCCGCCTGCGCCGCAGCAGCCTGGCCCTGGCCATCGCCCTGGCCAGCGTGGTCACCTTCGGCGGCGCCGCCGCGCTGGTCCACCAGGGCCTGGACTGGAACGAGGGCCTCGACAACGGCCTGGCCAGCCTGGCCGGGCAGATGGTCACCCTGGCGGTGTTCAGCGCCTTCATCACCGGCCTGGGCCGCGCCCTGCTGATGGTCAGCCGGCCCTCCTGGCGCCTGCTGCCGATCCCGGACACTGCCGCCAGGGCGGTGGCCCACTTCCCCGGGCTGCTGGCGCTAGTGGCCATGCTGCTCGGCGCCCAGGACCGCATCAACAGCGCCATCGGCGCCAGCCTGGCGCTGACCGTAGCGGTCAACGGCCTCACCGCGCTGCTGATCGCCGTGCTCTTCGGCATCGCCCTGCTGCGCCTGCGCCGCAGCGACGAGGAGGACGAGGAACACCCGCGCCCGGCGCTGGCCGGGGTGATCCACCTCATCGCCCTGCTGGTGGTGCTGCTGATCGTCCTGGCGCTGCTCAGCGGCTACCTGTCGCTGGCCTTCTACCTGGCCACCAAGCTGCTGTGGATCAGCGCCGTGGCGGCGACCGGCTACCTGATCACGGCCTTCTTCGGCGACCTCTGCGACACCCTGCTGTCACCGCGCCAGGCCAGCGGCAAGACCCTCGCCCGCGCCCTCGGCCTGTCGTCGCAGCACCAGGCCCAGGCCGCCACCCTGCTGTCCGGGGTGGGCCGCACCCTGCTGGTGCTGATGACGCTGATGGTGATGCTCTCGCCCACCGCCAGCACCCCCGACGAACTGCTCGCCGGCGTCGAGCGCCTGGCCCAGGGCGGCCAGGCCCTGGGCAACCTGAACATCGTCCCGCAGGACATCCTGCTGGCCCTGCTCACCCTGCTCGGCGGGCTGTTCGCCCTGCGCCTGCTCAAGCGCTGGCTGGCCGAGCGGCTGCTGCCGGAAACCAGCATGGACGCCGGCATGCGCGCCTCGCTGGTGACCCTGGTCGGCTACCTCGGCTTCGTCCTGCTCGGCCTGCTGACACTCTCGGCCCTGCGCATCAACCTGACCAGCCTGACCTGGGTGGTCAGCGCCCTGTCGGTGGGCATCGGCTTCGGCCTGCAGGCCATCGTGCAGAACTTCATCAGCGGCCTGATCCTGCTCACCGAGCGCCCGGTGAAGGTCGGCGACTGGGTCAGCCTCGGCGGCGTGGAGGGCGACATCCGCCGGATCAACGTGCGCGCCACGGAAATCCAGCAGTCGGACAACTCCACGGTGATAGTGCCCAACTCGCAACTGATCACCCAGAACGTGCGCAACGTGACCATGGGCGGCGCCCTAGGCAGCGTAGGCATCAGCCTCACGCTGCCGCTGGACACCGACGTGTACAAGGTCCGCGAACTGCTGCTGGCGGCCTACGCCGAACACCCGGCCATCCTGGAAACCCCCAGGCCCTCGGTGAGCTTCACCCAGCTCACCGACCAGGGCCTGACGCTGACGGCCAGCGGCAGCGTCAGCAGCCCGCGCGGGGTGTCCGGCACCCGGAGCGATCTGCTGTTCACCATCTTCGGCAGGTTGCGCGAGGAAGGCATCAGCCTGGTGGCGCCAAGGAGTTTGCGGTTGGTGGAGGATTCTGCTTCGGGTGAAAAGCCAAAGCCTGAGAGCCCCTCTCCCCAGCCCTCTCCCTGAAGGGAGAGGGAGCCGTTCGGTGTGAAGTGAAGCGATGGCGCTCGCCGGCAACACCTGGCTATCAGGATGACGCGGGACATATAGCCGCTCAGAACCAGTCCCCTCTCCCTTCAGGGAGAGGGTTAGGGAGAGGGAGCGGACCCAAACGACGCAGCGGAACCTCCGGCGAACATCCATTCGCGAGCAAGCTCGCTCCTACGAAAAGCCAGAACCCTCTCAGCCCTTCCTCGCCAACAACGCCGCCGCCCCCTGCGCCTTGCGCGAGTACCAGAACACCCGGCTCACCCCCCGCGTCACGGCCACATAGGCCAGGCGCAAGCTCTCATCCTGCATCGCCTGGTCATAGCTGTTGCGGAAGAACCCGCTGTGCGCATACAGCACGTTGCGCAACGGATGGCGCTCCGGCGGCGCGCAGTCGTCGATGATGATCGCCACCTCCGCCTGCAGGCCCTTGGCGCGGTGGATGCTCATGGCCTTCACCGGCAGCTTGGCGTCGAGTTGCGCCTGGATCTGCTGCAGCGGCTCGTTGCGCCGGCTCAGCAGCATCACCGCGGTGCTCTCGCGGCTGCCGCGCTGGGCCACGTGCTCGCACTGGGCGCGGATGTCGGCCACCAGCCTGGGCAGGTCGCGAGCCAGGTCGAAGCGGGTTTCCACGCGCACGCCATGGTCGCCCGGCTGCATCGGCTTGAAGGCGCGGCAGGTCTTGGCCTGCTTGAAGTTCACCTCGGCCAGCACCGACTCGGCGTCGCGGATCACCGGCTCGATGCTGCGGTAGTTGGTCTCCAGCAGCAGCACCGTGCTCTGGCGGCTGCGGCCCTTGCTGGGGAAGTGCTTGTCGAAGTCCATGAACAGCTCCGGCGAGCTGCCGCGCCAGCCGTAGATCGACTGCCAGTCGTCGCCGATGGCCATCAGGCTCGGCGCCTTGCCGCTGCGGGCCAGGAAACGGTGCAGGGCCTGCAGCCAGAGGACGATCTGCGGCGAGATGTCCTGGAACTCGTCGATCAGCAGGTGCGTCATCGGCTCGGCCGCTTCGAGCTTCGCCTCGCCCTCGGCAAAGCGCTTGGTCAGTTGCTGGAAGGCGGCGTTGAAGGTGGTCAGGCGCTGGCGGTTGAGCAGGGCCAGGAAGAAGCTCCAGTAGATGGCCAGGGCCTCGAGGAAGATCTTCTCGCGGGTCGAGCAGTCCAGCTCGGCCACCTTCAGGTCCTGCGGGCGCAGGCCGAGGCTTTCCATGAAGCCGGCCTGGGTGTGGAAGACTTCCACCAGCGGCGCCTCGACGAACTCGCCGGGCAGGCGGAACGGCTGGACCGGCGCCGGGCCCGGCACTTCCTCCGGCTTCTCCAGGCCCAGCAGGCGGTGGACCTTGGCGCGGAAGGCGCCGTTGACCGCGTAGCATTCCTCGTAGGCCTCCAGCAGCAGGCGCTGCTGCGCCGGGCGCAGGCGGCCGCCGGTGAGGGGGTTGTCCGGCTCGTCGGGGTTGCGCTCCTCCAGTTGCTCGAACCAGCGCTGCTTGCCCAGCAGCTCGCGGGCCTGCACGCCCATGGCCGAGTGGAAGGTGCGCACGCATTCGCGGGCGCGGGCCATGTCGAAGGGGTACTGCCAGAAGGCGAGCACGCGCACCAGTTGTTCGCGCAGCTGCGCGCAGGAGGCGTTGGTGAAGGAGATCACCGTGACCTTGTCGGCCTCGATCCCCAGGTGGCAGAGCATGAACACCAGGCGCAGCACCAGGGTGGTGGACTTGCCCGAGCCGGCGCCGGCGAAGATGCGCGCCAGCGGCTGGCGGCAGAGGATCATCGCCCACTGCTCGTCCGACGGCGGGCTGACCACGCCGGCGCTGACCGCCTGGCGCACCCGCTCGCGCATCGCCTCGACCTGTTCCGGGCGCACCGCCAGGGCGCGCGCCGGATAGATGCCGGCGGAGCCTTCCGCCGCAGGCTTCTCGCCCGCCTCGGCCTTGGGTTTGCGCGGCGCGCGGGGCTTGGCCGCGGCGCCGTCCTGCTTCCGCGCCGTGGCGCGCGGTTTCTTCGCCGTTGGCGCCTGGGCGGCCTCGTTCTGCTCGCGCAGGTAGGCGGTGGTGCGCGGGAAATACCGCGCCAGGGATTCGGACAGCAGCAGTTTGTAGCGCCTTACGGCAGACAGCATCGGAAGGCTCCGGCCCTGGAGGATGTCGCTGAATGATAAGGGGTTTCAGTGACGATCCGACAGCGCCGGGCGCCTTGCGTTCGCCTCAGGCGCCGGTCCAGCGGCGCAACAGCACGCTGGCGTTGACGCCGCCGAAGCCGAAACCGTTGGACAGCGCGTATTCCGTCTGCAGCGCCCGCGGCGCGCCCCGCACAAGGTCAATGCCGGCGGCGGCTTCGTCCGGCTCGTCGAGGTTGAGGGTCGCCGGGGCCAACTGGTCGCGCAGGGCCAGCAGGGTGAAGATCGCCTCCAGCCCGCCGGCCGCGCCCAGCAGGTGGCCGGTGGCGGACTTGGTGGCGCTCACCGCCACCGAGCCGGTGTCGCCGAACACCGCGCGGATGGCCGCCAGCTCGCCCTTGTCGCCCACCGGCGTGGAAGTGGCGTGGGCGTTCAGGTGGCCGATCGACGCCGGGTCGATGCCGGCCTGGGCGATGGCCAGTTGCATGGCCCGGCGCGCGCCGCTGCCGTCTTCGGGGCCGGCGGTCAGGTGGTAGGCGTCGGCGCTGGTGCCGTAACCGACCACTTCGGCCAGGGGCTGCGCGCCGCGGGCCAGGGCATGTTCCAGCGACTCGATCACCAGCAGCCCGGCGCCCTCGCCCATGACGAAGCCGTCGCGCTGGCGGTCGAAGGGCCGCGAGGCCTGCTGCGGCCGGTCGTTGAAGCCGCTGGACAGCGCCCGCGCCGCGGCGAAGCCGCCCAGCGCCACGCGGTCGATGGAGGCCTCGGCGCCGCCGCACAGGGCGACGTCCGCCTCGCCGGTGCGGATCATCCGCGCGGCATCGCCGATGGCCTGCACGCTGGCGGCGCAGGCGGTCACCGGCGCGCCGATCGGCCCCTTGAAGCCATGGCGGATGGACACGTGGCCGGCCGCCAGGTTGACCAGGAACGACGGGATGGTGAACGGCGACAGGCGCCGCGGCCCGCGCCCGTCGGTGGTGCGCACGGCGTCGGCGATGGCGCTGAAGCCGCCGATGCCCGAGCCGATCACCGTGGCCGTGCGTGTCTGCCCGCGCTCATCCTGGGGCGCCCAGCCGGCCTGGGCCAGGGCCTCCTCGGCGGCGGCCAGGGCGAAGAGGATGAAGCGGTGCATCTTTTTCTGCTCCTTGGCCGGCGCGGCGCGCTCGGCATCGAAGCCGGCCTCGGCGTCCACGGCGAGGTCCGGCACCGGGCCGCCCACCTCGCAGGGCAGGTCGCGGACGAATTCGTCGGCCAGCCGGACGATGCCGGAGCGCCCCTGCAGCAGGCGCTGCCAGGCCTTCTCGGTGCCACATCCGAGGGGGCTGACCACCCCGGTCCCGGTTACCACGATGCGTTGTACGGCCATGATTTCACCTGCATGGGGATGGCTTTGCCATCATTGAATTACGACCAACATATAACATCCCGGGCGAGCCGACCATCCGTCGTCGCGCCCGGCGCGGCGGGGCGCGATCGACCACCCTTGCCCGGGTCCCGTATCCCTACAGAGGAGATCAGCCATGCGACTGGAAGGTTCCTGCCATTGCGGCGCCGTGACCTTCAGCCTGGAGAGCGCCCACCCCTATCCCTACCAGCGCTGCTACTGCTCGATCTGCCGCAAGACCCAGGGCGGCGGGGGCTACGCCATCAACCTCGGCGGCGACGCCGCCAGCCTCAAGGTGCGCGGGCGCAAGCACCTGCGCGTCTACCACGCCAAGCTGCGCGAGCCCGGCCAGCGCACCCGCACCAGCACCGCCGAGCGCAACTTCTGCGGCGAATGCGGCAGCGCCCTGTGGCTGTTCAGCCCGGAATGGCCGGAACTGATCCACCCCTTCGCCTCGGCCATCGACACCCCGCTGCCGGTGCCGCCGGAACACACCCACCTGCTGCTGGACTCCAAGGCCCCCTGGGTGGAGGTGGAAAAGCACCCGCGCGACCTGTACTTCGACGGCTACCCGGAGGAGTCCATCGCCGACTGGCACCGGCGCCTGGGGCTGGAGCGCTAGGCCTGCAGGCGGAACACCGCGAAGGCCGGCTCGGCGCTGGTCCAGTGCTCGCGCACCAGCCAGCCGCCGCGCTCGGCCAGCGTGCGGAAGTCGTCGATGGCGTACTTGTAGGAGTTCTCCGTGTGCAGGCGCTCGCCGGCGCGGAACAGGTACTCCATGCCGGCTATGCGCACGCGCTGCTCGACGCGGCTGACCAGGTGCATCTCGATGCGGCTGTGCTCGGGATTCCAGAAGGCCAGGTGGTCGAAGCGGTCGAGCTGGAAATCGGCGTCCAGCTCACGGTTGATGCGCTGCAGCAGGTTGAGATTGAAGCGCGCGGTCACGCCCTCGGCATCGTTGTAGGCGGCCTCCAGCACTTTCACGTCCTTGCGCAGGTCCACCCCGACGATGAAGCTCGCCCCCGGCCCCAGCAGTTCGTGGACGCCCTGGAGGAAGGCCAGGGCCTGCTCCGGGGCGAAGTTGCCGATGGTGGAGCCGGGGAAGAAGCCCAGCCGCGGGCCGTCGGCCAGCGCCGGGGGCAGCGCCTCCAGGCGGGTGAAGTCGGCGCACAGGGGCTCGACGCGCAGCGCCGGGTAGTCGCGCTGCAGGCGCGCGGCGGCCTTGTCCAGGGCCGCCGGGCTGATGTCGATGGGCACGTAGCGGCGGATCTGCGGCGCCGCGTCCAGCAGCAGGCAGGTCTTCTCGCTGGCGCCGCTGCCGAACTCCACCAGGGTGCAGTCGGCCGGGATGCGCTCGGCCAGGTCCGGGGCGATGCGCTTGAGCAACGCGGTCTCGCTGCGCGTGGGGTAGTACTCGCGGGTGCGGCAGATGGCCTCGAACAGCTCGGAGCCGGCGGCATCGTAGAAATACTTGGGCGAAAGCTGCCGCGGCTGCAGCGAGAAGCCCGCCTCCAGGTCCTCGGCCAGCTCGCGGGCGCGCGGGTCCAGCGCGGCCTGTTCGGGCAGGTCGCGGGCCAGGCGCAGGCCGGCGAACATCCAGCGCTTCTCGGGGTGGAAGAAGTTGCGGTAGCTGGGCCGCGAATGCCCGGCCGGGGTGATGCAGGCGCCGCCGCGCAGGACCATCTGGCTGACCATGAACTTGCCGTTGTACTCGCCCACCGCCCCGGCGCCGGGACGGAAGCCCGGGTACGCCGCATAGGCGCTCTGTGTCCACTGCCAGGCAGCGTCGTAGAGCTGGCGCAGGCGGCCATCGCGGGCGGCCACTTCCCATTCCATTTCGGTGGGCAGGCGCGCGCCGGCCCAGTTGGCGTAGGCGCTGGCCTCGTAGTAGCTGACGTGCAGCACCGGCGCGTCGAGGTCCAGCGGGCGCAGGCCGGCCAGGCCGAACTCGTGCCAGCCGTCGTCCTGCCGTCGCCAGTACAGCGGCGCTTCCCAGCCCTCCTCCTGCACTTTGGCCCAGCCGTCGGACAACCAGAACTCCGCGCGCCGGTAACCGCCATCCTCGATGAACGCCAGCCACTGCCCGTTGCTCACCAGCGACTCGGCGATCTCGAAGGGCGCCAGGAAACAGCGGTGCGCCGGCGCCTCGTTGTCGAAGGCGAAACCCTGGCCGTCATGGCCGATGCCCAGCAGCCCGCCCTGGATCGCCAGGAAGCGCTGCGGCCCGCAGGCCGGGGGCGCATATCCCTCGCCATAGGCCGGCGCCAGCGGCGACAGGCTGAACAGGTGGAGAATGTCCATCAGCAGCAGTTCCTGGTGCTGCTCCTCGTGGGCCAGGCCCAGGCGCACCAGGGCTTCCAGCTCGGCGTCGGGTTCCCCGTCCAGCAGCGCCTGCATGTGCTCGTCGACGTGCAGCCGGTAGTCGAGCACCCGGTGCAGCGGCGGCCGCGTCAGCATTCCCCGCTGCGGCCGCGGCTGGCGAGCGCCCAGAGCCTCGTAGTAGGAATTGAACAGGTAGCCGAAGCTGGCGTCGAACTCGGCGTAGCCGGCCAGCCGCGGCTTGAGCAGGAAGGTCTCGAAGAACCAGGTAGTGTGGGCGATGTGCCACTTGGCCGGGCTGGCGTCGGGCATCGACTGGGCGACCGCGTCCTCGGCGCCGAGGGGGGCGATCAGTTCCTCGCTGTGCCGCCGCACCTGGCGGTAGGCATCGAGCAGGGATGGGGCCTTGCTGGACATGGGGTGGTCCCCTTTTCCGTGGGCGGGTTCGGAACGCGGGCGGTCATTCGTTCTCGGGGCTGACCTTCTCCGGGTGGAAGGCGCCGCTGCGTCGCACTCATCGGGTTCGAGCCGCGGCCCCGGTCAAAGGTTGCAACGAATTGTCGCCGGGGCCGCACCTTTTCAGGGTAGAAGCGCTCGCCGCGCCGGCCGGGAAAAACCGATGGGCGTGCCCGCTTGCCCCACCCCGCCCGGCTGGCCGATAGTCGCGCATCGACAAGGAGGCAGCATGTTCAGCAGAAGACAGATCAACCGCGCCATGCTCCTGGCGCCCCTGGCCGGCCTGCTCGCCGGCACCGCGCGGGCGGAGGGGCAATCCACGCTGGAGCGCCTGCAGCAACTGGAACGCGACAGCGGCGGGCGCCTGGGCGTGGCCGTGCTCGACACCGGCGACGGCCGCCGCTTCGGCCTGCGCGAGGACGAGCGCTTCCCGCTGTGCAGCACCTTCAAGCTGCTGCTCGCCGCCTGCGTCCTGGCCCGCGTAGACCGCGGCGAGGAGCAGTTGGCACGGCGCATCGTCTACAGCCAGGCGGATCTGGTGGAGTATTCGCCGGCCAGCGAGCGCCACGTCGGCCAGCCGGGCATGAGCGTCGCCGAACTCTGCGAGGCGGCGATCACCCTGAGCGACAACGGCGCCGCCAACCTGCTGCTGGCCAGCCTGGGCGGCCCCTCCGGCTTGACCGACTGGCTGCGCAGCACGGGCGACAACGTCAGCCGCCTGGACCGCAACGAGCCCACCCTCAACCA
This sequence comes from Pseudomonas sp. AAC, assembly GCF_000725445.1. Lineage (NCBI taxonomy): Bacteria > Pseudomonadati > Pseudomonadota > Gammaproteobacteria > Pseudomonadales > Pseudomonadaceae > Pseudomonas > Pseudomonas sp. AAC. The sequence continues at coordinate 403,837 of NZ_KL647097.1, forward strand.
GGCCCTCCCGGGCGATCCGCGCGACACCAGCACCCCGCGAGCGATGGTCGCCACCCTGCAGCGCCTGCTGCTGGGCGACGTCCTGCAAGCCGCCTCGCGCGACCAGTTGAACGCCTGGCTGGCAGCCAACAAGACCGGCGACAAACGCATCCGCGCCGGCCTGCCAACGGGTTGGAAAGTCGGCGACAAGACCGGCACCGGCGAGCGCGGCACCAGCAACGACGTGGCCATCCTCCGGCCGCCGGGCCGCGCGCCGATCCTGGTGGCGGCCTACCTCACCGGCAGCCCGGCTCCGGCGGAAAAGCGCGATGCGCTGCTGGCGGAGGTTGGACGGCTGGCGGCGGGGTTGGTGGAGCAGCCATAGAACGCAGCAACACTAGCAATGGCTGCGCTTGATCAAAGTACAACGTTCTGTACAATCCTCTCGTCCAGCACAGGATCAGCCATCCGCAATCCATTCCCGTCGGAAGATTCAATCAGCCCTGGCTTCGCCAGGAGGTACCCGCCATGCAAATTCTGACATTCAGCCAAGCGCGAGCCAGCCTGAAACAGGCCATGGATGACGTATGCCGCGACCATGAGCCGACTGTCATCACCCGGCAAAGAGGCGAACCTGTAGTTCTGCTTTCGCTGGAGGACTACAACGGCATGCGCGAGACCATGTACCTGCTGCAGTCCTCGGCCAACGCACAACGGCTGCATGAATCCATCGAGCAGTTACGAGTCGGCAAGAGCGTGCCAAGGGAATTGAGCCTCAGTGACGACGCAGAAGAAACGTAACAAGGCCGGCGCCCGAAAGACGGTCTCAGTGGCTTTCACCGATCACGGCTGGGATGACTACCAATACTGGAAGGGCCAGGATCCGAAGATATCCGCAACCCTGGACCGGCTCATCGGCGAGTGCCTGCGTACCCCCTTCAGCGGCACCGGCAAGCCCGAAGCGCTGAAGGGCAATCTCAGCGGGCTCTGGTCCCGCCGCATAACCCGCGAACACCGGCTGGTCTACCTGTTCGAAGACGGCCAACTCTTCATCGTGCAATGCCGCTACCACTACGACGGCTGACTCGCCTTCTCCATCGGCTCAACCGCGCGCCTGGAACATCCGCTCGTCATACATGAAGTCGTAACTGTCCTCGACCCGCACCCGGCTCATCGCCGGGTGCCGCGGGTTGAGCAGGAGGTTCCACTCCAGCGGCAGCACCGCCGAGGGCACTATCAGACCGAGCTGTTCGCCGGCCAGCAGCCAGCGGGTGCCGTAGTCCCTGCTCGGGCGGTCCGCCGGCAGGCTGTTCCAGCCCTCGGGCAGGTCCCGGGGATCGGGCTTGAGGTAGAGGTCGTCGCCTTCCGGGAGCCGGAAGGCGGTGATCTTCATCGGGAAGGTCGGCCGGCCGCTGGCGTGCACGAAGGTTTCCAGGCAGCAGATGGCCGGCGTCAGGCCCAGGTAGACGACCGGTACGTCACGATGACTCCAGCGCCCGCCGAGGATGGCCGCGCCCTGGCCGCTCAGGTCGCCGGCCCGGGCCGCCTTGGCGACGCGCCAGGCCCGCATCAGGCGGCCCCGCCCCACTCCAGCGCGTGCAGCACGCGGCGTACCTGGTTGGCGCCTATCTCGGTGTCGCAGAGGCTCAGCGGCGTCTGGCCGCCAAGGGCCTGGTTGGGGCGCGCCAGCCACTGGGCCGCGGCGTCCTTGTCTTCGAACACCTGCTCGGCCAGCACGGCCACCGAGGCCAGGCGGTCGAGGCGCTCCGAGGTGACCAGGTCCAGCGCCTGGTCGGCCTTCTTCTTGCGCTCGTAGGTGGACAGGGAGATGTTGAACAGCTCGACGAAGCCGGGGCCGCTGATGCGGAAGGTATCGCGCACCGATTCGACCCAGCGCCAGCTCAAGCCGTGGCGGATGTGCTGCAGCCGCTGGGCCTCGGTGAGGCTGGCATGGTCGTGCACCAGATGCCAGAACACCGGGGACGGCGAGTCGCTGCGACGACGATCTTCCGTCTTGATGGCCAACATGCAACCTCATCAAATGATGAAAAATTAACCTTCAAATGAAGGCTACTCCTTTCCGGCGGTTTTGCCCAGCCAGGATGCCGGGAGCAGGCGGGCGCACAGCACAATGAACAAAATATTGCACACCCATCTTGAACAGAAGACTTCCTGCCTGGGCCTCCTCACAAGAAAATAATGAGTTCCTGCGCCATCGACTCATTGCTTGAGTCTATCGATTTGCCAATCTTCCTAAGTTCAGGCAATATAGTGTTCATTATGTTGAACATCACGATTCAAACCCTCTTCACTTCCCGCCTGGTCTCCCGCGAGCGCCACTGGACCGGCGATCTCTAGCGCCCTCCCTCGAAGTCACGTCTTTGGTGACGATGTACCCGAGCCTATCGCTCGCCCTGCGTCACCTCCCCCGCTCCGACTTTCCGCCTGGCCGCACGTGCAAACGTGGGGGTAGCGGCTTGCCCAAGGGAGGGCTCGCTCATGCGTTCCTGGATCTATCTGTTCGCCGCCATCGGTTTCGAAGTGGTCGGCACCACTTCGATGAAACTCACCACCACCCTGGCCCCGTTCTATGGCCACCTGCTGATGTACGCCATGGTCGGCCTGTCGTACTACTTCCTGTCGCTGGCCATCAAGCGCGTGCCGGTGGGCGTGGCCTATGCCCTCTGGGAGGGCATCGGCATCGTCCTCATCACCCTGGTCAGCGTCGCCTGGCTGGGCGAGAACCTGGCCCCGGAGAAGGTCCTGGGCCTGGCCGTGATGATCGCCGGCATCCTGCTGGTGAAGTCCGGCACCCGCAGCAAGCGCGAGCCGTCCGCAGAGGAGGCCGTCGCATGCTGAGCCTCGATTGGGTTCCATTCGCCTGGCTGGGCCTGGCGATCGTGTTGGAAGTGATCGCCAACCTGCTGCTGAAGTACTCCGACGGCTTCCGCAGGCGCGCCCTGGGCGTCACCTCGATCCTCTGCGTGCTGGGCGCCTTCTCGGCCCTGGCGCAGGCGGTGAAGGACATAGAACTGTCGGTGGCCTACGCGGTGTGGGGCGGCTTCGGCATCCTCGCCACCGTGGCCATGGGCTGGGCCCTGTTCGGCCAGCGCCTGGTGTGGCGTGGCTGGCTCGGGTTGGGCTTGCTGGTGGCAGGGATGGCGCTGCTGAAGCTGGCCTGAGGAAACGAAAACGGGGCGCCGCATTGGCGCCCCGTTTTCGTTTGGGAGTGACGGATACCTGTGGGAGCGGGCCCTGCCCGCGATTTCGCGCGCAGGGCGCGCTCCTACAGGGGAATGGCGCGGGTGGCGCAGCGTAAGCGGATCTCATCCGCGAATCGCGCCGGGATGGCCGGCTATCGCGGACAAAGTCCGCGGTTGAACTACGTGCCTCACGGAAACCTGTAGGAGCAGGCCCTGCCTGCGATTCGCGCGCAGGGCGCGCTCCTACAAGGGCACGGCGTATGGGCGACCTGTAGGAGCGAGCTTGCTCGCGAACCAACCCCGCAGCGGAGCCGTTCGCGAGCAAGCTCGCTCCTACGAAAAGCCCATCAGCGCTCGGCCACGCTCAGGCGTGTGGCGCCCTGCTCGCCACGCGCGCGGCGGCGGGTGACCAGCAGGCCGGAGCAGACGATCAGCACGCTCAGCAACGCGGTGGCGGTCACTTCCACGCGGTGGTCCGGGCGCAGCAGCATCAGCACCAGGACGCCGACGATGAACAGGATCACGCCCCAGGTCAGCCAGGGGAACAGCCACATGCGGTACTGCGGCACCTGGCCCTCGGCGTTCATGCGCTTGCGCATGCGCAGCTGGGAGATGGCGATCACCAGGTACACCAGCAGGGCGATGGCGCCGGAACTGGCCATGAGGAAGCCGAACACCTGGGCCGGCACCAGGTAGTTGGCGATTACCGTGGCGAAGGCCGCGCCGGTGGACAGCAGCACCGCCACCACCGGGGTGCCGGCGCGGCTGGTGATGCGCGCGGCGGCCGGGGCGTCGCCGCGGCTGCTCAGCGAGTAGAGCATGCGCGAGGCGGTGTACAGCGACGAGTTCAGGCAACTGGTCACCGAGGTCAGCACCACCACGTCGATCAGCGCCTTGGCGTGGGGCACGCCGAGCACTTCCAGCACGGTCACGTAGGAGCCGTCGGCGGCCAGGCGCGAATCGGTCCAGGGCACCAGGGCAACGACGATGAAGATCGACAGGATGTAGAACAGGGTGATCCGCCAGATCACCGAGTTGGTGGCCTTGGAAATCTGCTTTTCGGCCGCGTCCGATTCGGCGGCGGCGATGGTCACCACTTCCGCGCCGAGGAACGAGAACATGGTGATCAGCATGGCGCTGAGCACCGCGCCGAAGCCGTTGGGCATGAAGCCGCCGTTGTCCCATAGGCGCGACACGCCGCTGACCCCGGTGTTGGGCAGCAGGCCGAGGATGGCGCAGGCGCCGAGGATGATGAAGCCAACGATGGCGATCACCTTGACCAGGGCCAGCCAGAACTCGAACTCGCCGTAGTTCTTCACGCTGAACAGGTTGGTGGCGGTGAGCAGCAGGGTGATGGCCAGGGACAGCACCCAGATGTCCAGCTGCGGCACCCAGCTGTTGATGATGGTGGCGGCGATGTTCGCCTCGATGGGGATCACCAGGACCCAGAACCACCAGTACAGCCAGCCGATGGTGTAGCCGGCCCACTTGCCGATGGCGCGGTCGGCGTAGGTGGAGAAGGAGCCGGTGTCGGGCGACGCCACGGCCATCTCGGCCAGCATGCGCATGACGATCACCACCAGGGCGCCGGCCAGCATGTACGCGAGGATGGCCGCGGGACCGGCCTCGGCGATGGCGCGGCCGGAGCCGACGAACAGGCCGGCGCCGATCACGCCGGCGATGGACAGCATGGTCACATGCCGCGATTTCAACCCATGGCTCAGGTTGTTCTTGTTGAGCTGTTGCATGGTCTCACCTTGTAAAGCTGCGTCCCTGCGGCGGAAATGGCCCGGCCCACCCGTGCGTGGGCACGGGCGGGTACGGGGTCCGTCATTGTTCTCTTCGGCGCGGCCCCTTCAGGGAAAGGGGCCGCGGGGCACGCGGATGAACCTCAGGCCAGCTCGTCGAAGCACTCGCCGATGATGCCCAGGCCGCGCTGCAGGTCGGCGTCGCTGACGGTCAGCGGCACGAGGATGCGCAGGACGTTGTAGTAGGTGCCGCAGGACAGCAGCACCAGCCCCTTGTCGCGGGCCTTGGCGACGATCGTCGCGGTCAGCTCGGCGGCCGGGGTCTGGCCGTCGGCTTCGAACAGTTCCACCGCGACCATGGCGCCGAGGATGCGCACGTCGCCGACGCTGGCGTGGCGCTCGCCGATCTGGCGCAGGCCGGCGCCGAGAATCTCGCCCACGGCCTGGGCGCGCTGCAGCAGGTTTTCTTCCTCGAAGGCCTCGATCACCGCCAGGGCGGCGGCGCAGGAGATCGGGTTGCCGGCGTAGGTGCCGCCCAGGCCGCCCGGGGCCACCGCGTCCATCAGCTCGGCCTTGCCGGCCACGCCGGCCAGCGGGAAGCCGCCGGCGATGGACTTGGCGAAGGTGGTCAGGTCGGCGGCGACGCCCATCTGTTCCATGGCGAAGAAGGTGCCGGTGCGGCCGGCGCCGGTCTGCACTTCGTCGGCGATCAGGACGATGCCGTGCTCGTCGCACAGCGCGCGCAGGCGCTGCATGAAGTCCTTCGGCGCCGGGTTGAAGCCGCCCTCGCCCTGCACCGGCTCGAGGATGATCGCGGCGATGTCGCGCGGCTGCGCGTCGTTCTTGAAGATGCGCTCGATGCTGGCGATGGCGTCGTCCACCGACACGCCGTGCAGGGCGTTCGGGTACTGCGCGCGGAACACGCCGCCGGGCATCAGGCCCAGGCCGGCGGAGTACGGCACGACCTTGCCGGTCAGGGCCAGGGTGTAGTGGGTGCGGCCGTGGTAGGCGCCGGTGAAGGCGATCACGCCGCTACGGCCGGTGGCGGCGCGGGCGATCTTGATGGCGTTCTCCACGGCTTCGGCGCCGGTGGTCACCAGCAGGGTCTTCTTCTCGAAGTCGCCGGGAACCATGCCGTTGATTTTCTCGGCCAGGGCCACGTAGCCCTCGTAGCCGAACACGTGGAAGCAGGTGTGGGTCAGCTTGGCCATCTGCGCCTGCACGGCGGCCATCACCTTCGGGTGCAGGTGGCCGGTGTTGAGCACGGCGATGCCGCCGGCGAAGTCCAGGTACTCGCGGCCTTCCACGTCCCAGATGGTGGCGTTCTCGGCGCGCTCGGCATAGATCTGGTGGATTTGGCCGACGCCGCGCGGGATGGCGGCCATGCGCCGTTCTTGCAGGCTCTGGTTGCTGTTCATAGCTGTCTCCAGGTCAGGAATGGGGTGGCCGCGGCTTACACGCCGATGCACAGGTATTTGATTTCCAGGTAGTCCTCGATGCCGTACTTGGAGCCTTCGCGGCCCAGGCCCGAGGCCTTGATACCGCCGAAGGGGGCGACCTCGTTGGAAATGATCCCGGTGTTGATGCCGACGATGCCGTACTCCAGCGCCTCGCCGACGCGGAACACGCGGCCCAGGTCGCGGGCGTAGAAGTAGGCGGCCAGGCCGAACTCGGTGTCGTTGGACATGGCGATCACCTCGGCCTCGTCCTTGAAACGGAACAGCGGCGCCAGCGGGCCAAAGGTCTCTTCCTTGGCCACGGCGGCGTCGTTCGGCACGTCGACCAGGATGGTCGGCTCGAAGAAGGTGCCGCCCAGGGCGTGGGGCTTGCCGCCGGCAACGACCTTGGCGCCCTTGCCCACGGCGTCGGCGATGTGTTCCTCGACCTTGGCCACGGCCTTGGCGTCGATCAGCGGGCCGGTGGTGATGCCCTGCTCCAGGCCGTTGCCGATGTTCAGCTTGGCCACGGCGGCCTTGAGCTTCTCGACGAAGGCGTCGTACACGCCGTCCTGGATGTACAGGCGGTTGGCGCAGACGCAGGTCTGGCCGTTGTTGCGGTACTTGGAGATCAGCGCGCCTTCCACGGCGGCATCCAGGTCGGCGTCATCGAAGACGATGAAGGGCGCGTTGCCGCCCAGTTCCAGGGAGACTTTCTTGATGTCCTTGGCGCACTCGGCCATCAGTTGGCGGCCGATTTCGGTGGAACCGGTGAAGGTCAGCTTGCGCACGATCGGGTTGCTGGTCAGCTCGCCGCCGACCTCGCCGGCGCTGCCGGTGACCACGCTGAACACGCCTTTCGGGATGCCGGCGCGCTCGGCCAGCTCGGCCAGGGCCAGGGCGGAATACGGCGTCTGCGAAGCGGGCTTGAGCACCATGGTGCAGCCGGCGGCCAGGGCCGGACCGGCCTTGCGGGTGATCATCGCCGAGGGGAAGTTCCACGGGGTGATGGCCGCGGTGACACCGATGGGCTGCTTGATCACCATCAGGCGCTTGTCCGGCTGGTGGCCGGGAATCATGTCGCCGTAGACGCGCTTGGCCTCTTCGCCGAACCACTCGAGGAAGGAGGCGGCGTAGGCGATCTCGCCCTTGGCTTCGGTCAACGGCTTGCCCTGTTCGAGGGTCATCAGGCGAGCCAGGTCGTCCTGGTTCTCGATCATCAGCTCGAACCAGCGGCGCAGCTTGTTGGCGCGCTCCTTGGCGGTCAGCGCGCGCCAGGCCGGCAGGGCGCGGTCGGCGGCCTCGATGGCGCGGCGGGTCTCGGCGGCGCCCATCTTCGGCACGCTGCCGATGATCTCGTTGCTGGCCGGGTTGTTGACCTTGAGCGTCTGGCCGTTGTCGGCATCCACCCAGGCGCCGTCGATGTAGGCCTGCTGGCGGAACAGGCTGGAGTCTTTGAGTTGCACGCGTTCTTCCTCGTTATCGGTGGCGGGCGGCTCAGCCGGCGGCCCGCAGATTGCTGTCCAGGGTGGTGTCCGGGGTGGCGGCCTTGGCGAAGTTGCCGCCTTGGGCGGCGACCTGCTCGCGGACCTTCTCGACGATGTAGGCGCCGATCGGGATGGCCGAAGTGGCGGCCGGCGACGGCGCGTTGCAGACGTTGACGCTGCGCCTGGTGTTGACGAAGAGGAAGTCGTCGATCAGCTTGCCGTCGCGGGAGACCGCCTGGGCGCGCACGCCGGCCGGGTACTCGGTGAGGTCGCTCTTGACGATGCTCGGGCAGTACTTCTGCACTTCCTTGAGGTAGCCGCCCTTGAACAGCGAGTTCTTCATCTCGATCAGGCCCGGGCGCAGGTTCTTCGCCAGCACCTTGAGGATGCCCGGCGAGGTCAGGGTCTCGAACAGGTCGGAGAAGCTGACGTCGGTCTTGCGGTAACCCTCGCGCTTCATCGCCAGCACGGCGTTGGGGCCGACGGTGACGGTGCCGTCGATCATCCGCGTCAGGTGCACGCCGAGGAACGGCATGGACGGGTCGGGGATCGGGTAGATCAGGTGGTTGACGATCTGGTTGTGCTGCTTGGGCAGCAGGTAGTACTCGCCGCGGAACGGGCAGATGATGAACTGCGGCTCCAGGCCCAGCATGCGCACGATGCGGTCGGCCATCAGGCCCGAGCAGGTGACCAGGTAGCGGCCGCGGAATTCGTTGTCGGTGGTGCGCACCACCACTTCCTCGGCGCGCTCGTCCAGCGCCGTCACCTCGGCGTTGTAGCGAATCTCGCCACCGGCGGCCTGGAACTCGCGGCCCATGGCGGCGGTGACTTCGGCGTAGCTGACGATGCCGCTGGAGGGCACGAAGATGCCGCCCATGCCGACGATGTTCGGCTCGCGTTCGCGCAGCTCGCCGGCGCTCAGCCAGTGGCGCTCCAGGCCGTTGGCCGCGGTGCGTTCCCAGAGCGCCCGCATGCGCTCCATCTCCAGCTCGTTGGTGGCCACCAGCAGCTTGCCGCATTCGTCGTAGCGGATGCCGTGCTTGTCGCAGAAGGCCTTGGTGGCCTTGTTGCCGGCCAGGCAGAACTTCGCCTTGAGGCTGCCGGGGGTGTAGTAGACGCCGGCATGGATCACGCCGCTGTTGTGCCCGGTCTGGTGGTGCGCCGGGCCGGATTCCTTCTCCAGCAGGAGGATCTTCGCGTCCGGGTAGACCTGGGTGAGTTGCATCGCGGTGGACATACCGACGATGCCGCCGCCGATGATGATGAAATCGTACACAGCCATTACCTCGCGCACTGGCTCAGCTGAAAAAGACCCACAGGAGCGGGCCGCCGGCGAAGACCGTGCGCGGACCTTCGCGGGCGAGCCCGCTCCTGTGGCAAGGGTGACGCTGTCGGAATTACTGGCCGCGCTGGTACAGCGGTTTCTGGTAGGCGATGTAGCCGCGCTGGCGCATCAGCTCGCGGCGCAGGCCCTCGTGCGGGGTGAAGCGGTCGCGGCCGTGCAGCCAGAACAGGTTGTTGATCAGCAGGAAGCAGCCCTGGGGCACCGGCACCGAGAGCTTGGCCGGGCTGGTCTCCAGGGAGTCGGACAAGGCGTTCAGCCAGATGCCTTCCTCGAAGTCCTTGGGCTGCACGAACTGGTCGATGTAGCGCATGGTCGGGCGGCCTTCGGCGTCGCAGTCGAACACCGCGTGGAACACGTCCTCGCTGACCTTCTTGCTCGGCGGCGCGGTCCAGCGCATTTCGCGGCGGGCCAGCGGGTGGCGGTAGAACTCGTCCAGCTCGTTCCAGTCGTCCAGGTGCAGCAGCAGGGAGTCGCCGCCCTCCATGTTCTTCTCTTCGATCTTCATCATCAGCACGTAGTCGGTGATCTGATTGACGAAGGTGCCGTCGTTGTGCAGCTCCATCACGCGGTGCGGCTGGCGCAGGTAGCTGTCGGAGTTGTCGCTGTTGACCACCACGAAGCGGGCGTAGAACTGGCCGCTCATGGCGTCGTAGTTGGAACGGCCGATCAGGTGCGCGATGGCGGTGGAGAACTTCACCATGTCCTCGGCCTGGGCCACGTCGTCCAGGCCCTCGGGCTTGACCAGCATGCCGCCGGTGGCGCGGTCGAGGATGGTGTTCAGCAGCACCGGGCGCAGGGTGCCTTCGCACAGCTCGTCGAGGATCTGGGCGACGCGGAAGCGCAGGAACGACTTGTACTCCAGGGCCTGCACCGGCCATTGCGCTACCGCCTCGACGAAGGCCTGCACGGTTTCACGGGCGAAGGTCAGTTCCAGCAGGCGCGGCGACTGCGCCGAAGGCGCGACCGAGTAGCCGCGGGTCTCCAGCGGCAGGGGCATGGCGAGGTCCTGGATGGAGGTGAAGGCGTTCATGGCGGTGTCCTGGCAATGATGGGGTGGCGCCGTCCGGCAATGACCTGGATCAGGCGGGCAGGAGAAAAGTATCGTCACAAACTAAAAATGTCTACATTTTTATTTTTCGACGACAAATAGACGTCCTGTCTATTGTTTTTCGTCCATACGACATTTGGGTATGATCCAGCGCAAATCCCCACAGGAGCTGGATTTGGAAGCGATCGCCCCCCGTCAGAACTCGGCCGTCAGCGGTTACGAGTGGCTCAAGAAGGACATCATCCGCGGCGTCTTCAAACCCGGCGAAAAGCTGCTGATGAGCACCCTGAAGGAGCGCTACGACCTGGGCGTGGGCCCGCTGCGCGAGGCCCTGTCGCAACTGGTGGCGGAGCACCTGGTGGTGGCCATCAGCCAGAAGGGCTACCGCGTGGCGCCCATGTCGCTGGAAGAGATGCAGGACATCTACGACGCCCGCGCCAACCTGGAAGCGATGATCGTCGGCCTGGCCATCCAGCGCGGCGACGACGCCTGGGAAGCGCAGGTGCTGGCGCACTCGCACACCCTGGCCAAGGTGGTGGAGGTGAAGACCCGCGAGCAGCGCCTGGACGTCTGGGACGAGCGGCACAAGGCCTTCCACACCGCCATCGCCCAGGGTTGCGGCTCCAAGCACCTGCTGCAGGCGCGCACCTACCTGTTCGACCAGGCCGAGCGCTACCGCCATCTGTGGCTGACGCACACGGTGTTCTCCGAGCAGGCCCTGGAGCTCAAGCGCCAGGAGCACGCCGCGCTGGTGGAGGCGATCCTCGCCCGGGATGCCGCCAAGGCCAGCGAGATGATGCGCAACCACCTGATGACGCCGGTGCCGATCATCGCGCAGATCATGCGCAACGGCGGCCTGGGCGATTCCGCTCGCTGACGCCGGGCGTCGGCCGGCGCCACCCGCCGCGGCCGCAGCGCTAGACTGAAACGACGCCCCGCCGAGGGGCCGCCCGCCCCGGGCCGGCAATGACGCGCGAACCGCGGCTGCCGGCACGCGCCCGTCCCGGGCCGGCGCCTGCCCTGCCCCGCTGTTCGCCGCGCGTATGGAGAACCGGCACCTCCCGCCATCCACCCGGAGCCCCCGCCGCCGCGCGGGCGCCCGACAGCGGAGGAGTTGCCATGGACGAAGCCAAACTCAACGACTTCATGGGCCGCCTGGTCGCCGACATGGGCGGCGCGGCCATGCTGGCGAACGTCATCCTCGGCGACGAACTGGGCCTGTACCGGGCCATGGCCGACAACCAGCCGGTAAGCCCGCAGGCCCTGGCCGAGCGCACCGGCTGCAACCCGCGGCTGCTGCGCGAATGGCTCAGCGCCCAGGCCGCCGCCGGCTACCTGGAGCACGAAGGCGGCAACTTCCGCCTGCCCGAGGAACAGGCCATGGCCCTGGCCATCGAGGACTCGCCGGTGTACGTGGCCGGCGGCGCCGGCGTGCTGGCCTCGCTGTACCAGGACAAGGACAAGCTGCTGGCCGCCATGCGCGGCGACGGCGCCCTGCCCTGGGGCGACCACCACCCCTGCCTGTTCCGCGGCACCGAGCGTTTCTTCCGCCCCGGCTACCGCGCGCACTTGGTGGACGAGTGGCTGCCGGCGCTGGACGACGTGGTGGCCAAGCTGCAGAACGGCGCAAGGGTGGCCGACATCGGCTGCGGCCACGGCGCTTCCACGGTGATCATGGCCCAGGCCTTCCCGGCCTCGCGCTTCGCCGGCTTCGACTACCACGCGCCTTCGGTGGAAACCGCCAGCCAGCGCGCCCGCGAGGCCGGCGTCGAAGACCGCGTGGCCTTCTCCCAGGCCAGCGCCAAGGACTACCTGGGCGAATACGACCTGATCTGCTACTTCGACTGCCTGCACGACATGGGCGACCCGGTGGGCGCCGCCCGCCACGCCTTGCGCCACCTGGCGCCGGACGGCACGGTGCTGCTGGTGGAGCCCTACGCCGGCGACCGCCTGGAGGACAACCTGACGCCCATCGGCAAGCTGTTCTACGCCGCCTCGACCTTCATCTGCACGCCCAACTCGCTGTCCCAGGAAGTGGGCCTGGGCCTGGGCGCCCAGGCGGGCGAGGCGCGGCTGCGCGCGGTGTTCGAAGAAGCCGGGTTCACCCGCTTCCGCCGGGCGGCGGAGACGCCGTTCAACCTGATCCTGGAGGCGCGGCCATGAGTGGTCGATCGTAGGAGCAACTGTCTTGCAGGCCGCGCCGGGCTGCTCTTCGTAGGAGCGGGCCCTGCCCGCGATTCGCGCGCAGGGCGCGCTCCCATGGGAATGGCGCGGGTGGGGCTGCGTAGGGCGTATAACCGTTCGCGGTTATCCGCCGCCTCACCTTTCTCATCGACCCTGCCTCGGTCGATCCGGGGGAATGCGTGACCCACGCCAAGCTCGACACCGAGCGAGCCGGTAACCAAGGTCAAACGGCGGATAACGCCGTAGGCGTTATGCGCCCTACGGGTTTCAGGCGCGGAAATGGCTCGGCGGCTGGCCGCTCCAGCGCTGGAAGGCGTGGCGCAGGCTAGCGGTTTCGCTGAAGCCGAGTTCCTCGGCGATGCGGTAAATGGGCATGTCGCCGCCCTGCAGCAGTTCCTTGGCGCGGGCGAAGCGCAGTTCGTCGAGCAGTTGCTGGTAGCTGGTCTGCTGTTGCTGCAGGTGCCGGCGCAGGCTGCGCGAGGAGCAGTTCAGGCGCCGCGCCAGTTCTTCCAGGCCCGGCGGCGACTGCAGGCGCTCGCCGAGGATGCCGCGGACCTTGTCCAGCCAGGCGCGGCGGGCGGCCAGGTCGACGTTCTGCCGGCGGCACTGTTCGAGCATCTCGCGGTGCGTCACCGGGTCGGCCAGCGGCAGGCGGCGCTCCAGCCAGGCGGCGGGGAAGCCGAAGGCGCTACGCGAAGCGCCGAAGCGCAGGCCGCAGGCGAAGCCTTCGGCGTAGGCGGCCTCGCGCTCGGGCGGGCCGGCATAGTCGAACTCCGCGCACAGCAGCTCCAGCGGCTGGCCCAGCAGGTCGCCGCAGGTGACCTTCATCGAGCCCAGGCACAGTTCGGTGTTGAACGGCCGCAGGGCCTCGTCCTCGCTGTAGCCGGTGGCCACCAGCCAGGCCACCTCGCCTTCGACCTGCAGCGCCAGGTGGAAGTAGGTGCCCAGCAGCACCGGGTAGCTCAGGCCGATGCGCAGCGCCTCGCCGAGGGTCGGCGCGGAAAGCAGCGCATAGCCCAGCAGGCCGTAGGCGGAAATCCGCGTGCGCAGGCCCAGGCGCAGGCCCAGGGCGGGTTCGGCGGCCAGGCGCTCGGCGTTGGCGAACACCTGCTGCTCCTGCCAGGGGCTGACCAGGCGGCGCAGGTCCACCAGGTCGGCGGCGGTGATGCCGCTGCCTTCGAGGATGCTGTCGCACTCATGGCCTTCGGCTTCCAGCAGGGAAACCGTCAGGGTGGTCATGTGCAGGGAGTTGAGCCAGGTGTTGCGGGAAAAACTGGTTCCGGTCATGTCTTGCCCATCGGTGCGCTGCGCCGTGCCCGCGATGTTACCGTCGCGGGCATGGGATTTGGCAAGGCAAAGGCGGCAATTGCAGGAGCGGGCCTTGCCCGCGATTCGCGCGCAGGGCGCGCTCCTACAGGGGAGCGCGATGGTTGGCGCAGCGGGTTCACCCGCGCGAAAGGAAGCGCATCCCCTCTTCCAGCCCGCGCAGGGTCAGCGGGTACATCTGGTCCTTCACCAGTTCGCGCACCAGGTTGGTGGAGGCGGTGTAGTTCCAGGTGTCCTTCGGGTACGGGTTGATCCAGATGAGCTTCTTGTACTTCTCCATGAAGCGCTGCATCCACACGTAGCCGGCTTCCTCGTTCCAGTGCTCGACGCTGCCGCCGGCCTGGGTGATCTCGTAGGGCGCCATGGCCGCGTCGCCGACGAACACTACCTTGTAGTCCGGCCCGTACTTGTGCAGCAGGTCGAAGGTGGCGGTGCGTTCGCTGGTGCGGCGCAGGTTGTTCTTCCACACCGACTCGTAGATGAAGTTGTGGAAGTAGAAGTATTCCAGGTGCTTGAACTCGGTCTTGCAGGCCGAGAACAGTTCCTCGCAGACCTTCACGTGGGCGTCCATGGAGCCGCCGATGTCCAGCAGCAGCAGGAGCTTCACAGTGTTGCGCCGCTCCGGGCGCATCTGGATGTTGAGCAGCCCGGCGTCCTTGGCCGTGTGGTCGATGGTGCCGTCGATGTCCAGCTCTTCCGCCGCGCCCTCGCGGGCGAACTTGCGCAGGCGGCGCAGGGCGATCTTGATGTTGCGCGTGCCCAGCTCGACCTGGTCGTCGAGGTTCTTGTACTCGCGCTGGTCCCAGACCTTGGCCGCCTTGCCCTGGCGCTTGCCGGCATCGCCCACGCGGATGCCCTCGGGGTTGAAGCCGCCGGAGCCGAACGGACTGGTGCCGCCGGTGCCGATCCACTTGTTGCCGCCGGCGTGGCGTTCCTTCTGCTCCTCCAGGCGTTTCTTGAACTCCTCGATGAGCTTGTCCAGGCCGCCCAGGGACTGGATCTGCGCGCGCTCCTCGTCGGTCAGCAGGCGCTCGAACTCCTTGCGCAGCCATTCCTCGGGGATCAGCGCCTTGAGGTGGTCGTCGAGCTTCTCCAGGCCCTTGAAGTAGGCGCCGAAAGCCCGGTCGAACTTATCGAAATGGCGCTCGTCCTTCACCATGATGGTGCGGGCGAGGTAGTAGAACTCGTCCATGTCGGCGAACACCACGCGCTGCTGGAGCGCGTTGATCAGGTCCAGCAGCTCGCGCACCGACACCGGCACCTTGGCCGCGCGCATTTCGTTGAACAGGTTGAGCAGCATGGCTGCACCCTCGTGTATTCGTTGACACCCAAAATCGTTCCAGGGGCGGCGAGCTAGAGCCAGGCAAGGCGGGGGGGGGGGGGGGGGGGGGGGGGGGGGG
>NZ_KL647097.1:419002-458914 GCF_000725445.1 Pseudomonas sp. AAC
AGCGTGAAGCGCGGCGGCTCATGAACGCCAGGCGCTCGAGCAGCTGCACGTCCTGCTCGTTCTTCACCAGGGCGCCGGCCAGCGGCGGGATGGCCCTGGTCGGATCGCGCTCGCGCAGCACCGCCTCGCCGATGTCGTCGGCCATCAGCAGCTTCAGCCAGTCGACCAGCTCGCTGGTGGAGGGCTTCTTCTTCAGGCCCGGCACCTTGCGCACGTCGAAGAAGATGTCCAGCGCCTCGCTGACCAGCGAGGCCTTGATGCCCGGGTAGTGCACGTCGACTATCTTCTGCAGCGTCTCGCGGTCGGGGAAGGCGATGTAGTGGAAGAAGCAACGGCGCAGGAAGGCGTCCGGCAGCTCCTTCTCGTTGTTCGAGGTGATGATGATGATCGGCCGCTGTTTCGCCTTGATGGTCTCGTTGGTCTCGTAGACGTAGAACTCCATCTTGTCGAGTTCCTGCAGCAGGTCGTTGGGGAACTCGATGTCGGCCTTGTCGATCTCGTCGATCAGCAGGATGACGCGCTCGTCGGCCTCGAAGGCCTCCCAGAGCTTGCCCTTCTTGATGTAGTTGCGCACGTCGTGGACCTTGTCCACGCCCAGCTGCGAGTCGCGCAGGCGGCTCACCGCGTCGTACTCGTAGAGGCCCTGGTGGGCCTTGGTGGTGGACTTGATGTGCCAGGTGATCAGCTTGGCGCCGAAGGCTTCGGCCAGCTGCTCGGCGAGCATGGTCTTGCCGGTGCCCGGCTCGCCCTTCACCAGCAGCGGGCGCTGCAGGGTGATGGAGGCGTTGACCGCCAGCTTGAGGTCGTCGGTGGCGACGTAGGACTGGGTGCCTTCGAACTTCATCGGGGAATCCTCGAACGGTATCGGCCGGGCCGCTGCCCGGGCTGCAGGAACTGGGAGACAGACTGCGACTATACCGCGCAGCTCCGTCGACTGTGAACGCAGGCATGGCATTCAGTCACTGAATGCACGGCCATTCATCCATTCGTCGAAGGCTACCGGCGCGTACCACCCTCTCACCGGGGCCGCCGGCCTGGAGCCGACCTTTCCGACGGTTTCGCGGCTTTACGGCCAGGGCGCCGGGGAATAGGCTGGTGGGTCAGCATCGATCCACAAGGACACCCATCATGAGCCGCATCTTCGCAGACAACGCGCAGTCCATCGGCAACACGCCGCTGGTCCAGATCAACCGCCTGGCCCCGCGCGGCGTCACCATCCTGGCCAAGATCGAGGGCCGCAACCCCGGCTACTCGGTGAAGTGCCGCATCGGCGCCAACATGATCTGGGATGCCGAGTCCAGCGGCCGCCTGAAGCCGGGCATGACCATCGTCGAGCCGACCTCCGGCAACACCGGCATCGGCCTGGCCTTCGTCGCCGCCGCGCGCGGCTACAAGCTGGTGCTGACCATGCCTTCGTCGATGAGCCTGGAGCGGCGCAAGGTGCTCAAGGCCCTCGGCGCCGAGCTGGTCCTCACCGAACCGGCCAAGGGCATGAAGGGAGCCATCGCCAAGGCCGAGGAGCTGGTGGCCAGCGATCCGGCCCAGTACTTCATGCCGGCGCAGTTCGACAACCCGGCCAACCCGGCGATCCACGAGAAGACCACCGGCCCGGAAATCTGGAACGACACCGACGGCGCGGTGGACGTGCTGGTGGCCGGCGTCGGCACCGGCGGCACCCTCACCGGCGTGTCGCGCTTCATCAAGAACACCAAGGGCAAGCCGATCCTCTCGGTGGCCGTGGAGCCGACCAGCTCGCCGGTGATCAGCCAGACCCTCGCCGGCGAAGAGGTCAAGCCCTCGCCGCACAAGATCCAGGGCATCGGCGCCGGCTTCGTGCCGAAGAACCTCGACCTGGCCATGGTCGACCGCGTCGAGCTGGTCGGCGACGACGAGGCCCGCAGCATGGCCCAGCGCCTGATGCACGAGGAAGGCATCCTCTGCGGCATCTCCTGCGGCGCCGCCATGGCCGCCGCCGTGCGCCTGGCCGAGGAGCCGGCCATGCAGGGCAAGACCATCGTGGTCATCCTCCCCGACTCGGCCGAGCGCTACCTGTCGAGCATGCTCTTCGAAGGCGTGTTCGACGAGCAGGAAATGGTGCAGTAAGCCCCCGCGCCGCCCCACTGCGGGGCGGCGCCCCGCGCGGCGGCCCTTTGCCACTGTCTGCGGACCCGCGGGCAACCGCGCCCCCTCCAAATCCTCCGGCAATCCGGTTATTCCTTGAGCAGCCGCGGCCCCACCCCGGCCGCGCCACTACCGTTTGCCGTCAGGAAACAACAATGAAAACGACCGCACCGCTGTCCAGTGCCCTAGCGCTTTCCCTCACCCTGGGCGTCGCCGCCGGCGCCCAGGCCGAGTCCCTGAAGATCTACAACTGGTCCGACTACATCGCCCCCGACACCGTCGCCAACTTCAGCAAGGAAACCGGCATCCAGACCACCTACGACGTCTACGACAGCAACGAGACGCTGGACGGCAAGCTGATGACCGGCAAGTCCGGCTACGACATCGTGGTGCCCTCCAACCACTTCATGGCCAAGCAGATCCAGGCCGGCGCCCTGAAGAAGCTGGACAAGAGCCAACTGCCCAACTGGAAGAACCTCAACCCGGTGCTGATGAAGGCCCTGGAGGTCAACGACCCGGGCAACCAGTACGGCTTCCCCTACCTGTGGGGCACCACCGGCATCGGCTACAACCCGGCCAAGGTCAAGGAAGTGCTGGGCGCAGACGCACCGCTGGACTCCTGGGACCTGTTCTTCAAGCCCGAATACATGCAGAAGCTGGCCAAGTGCGGCGTCGCCGTGCTGGACAACGGCCCCGAGCTGCTGCCCATCGCCCTGAACTACCTGGGCCTGCCGCACCACAGCCAGAACCCCGAGGACTACAAGAAGGCCGAGGAAGCGCTGCTCAAGGTGCGCCCGTACATCGCCTACTTCCACTCCTCGAAGTACGTCAGCGACCTGGCCAACGGCAACATCTGCGTGGCCGTCGGCTTCTCCGGCGACATCCTGCAGGCCGCCACCCGCGCCAAGGAAGCCAGGAACGGCATCGAGATTCACTACTCCACGCCCAGGGAAGGCTCGCCGCTGTGGTTCGACATGATCGCCATGCCGGCCGACGCGCCCGACGAGAAGGCCGCCTACGCCTTCATGAACTACCTGCTGCGCCCGGAGGTAATGGCCGGCATCAGCAACTACGTGCACTACGCCAACGGCAACCTGGCCTCCGAACCGCTGGTGGACGCGGCGATCAAGGCCGACCCGGCGATCTACCCGCCGCAGGACAAGATGGCCAAGCTGTTCGCCCTGCAGTCGATGCCGATGAAGATCGACCGCCTGCGCACGCGCATCTGGACCAACGTCAAGACCGGCAAGTAAGCCTCCGCGCGAGGTACTGAACGAACGGGGGCGGCGACGCCCCCGTTTCCTGACCGGCCGGTCGGCCACGCCGCTTTCGCCGCCCCCCGAGTCTGGCTAAGCTCGCTGCACATCCCATGAACGAGATGCGCCCCATGAGCCATGCCCAGATCGCGCAGACCATCCTCGACGGCTTCGACGTCTACCGCGAGCGCTTCAAGCAGATCACCGACGGCGCCCAAGCGCGCTTCGAGCAGGCGCAGTGGCAGGAGATCCAGCGGACCTCGGCCGAGCGCATCGACCTCTACGAGGAGAAGGTCGCCGAGACCGTGGCGCGGGTCGGCAGCCGCTTCAGCCCCGCGGAGTTGCTGGACGTGGAGCGCTGGCCGCTGATCAAGAGCGGCTACATCGTCCTGATCGACCCGCGCAACGACGACGAGCTGGCGGAAACCTGGTTCAACTCGATCTTCTGCGGCCTGTTCAGCCACGACAACATCAGCGACGGCACCATGTTCGTGCACACCACGCGGCCGTCGCTGCGGCCCCACGCGCGCGACCCGCACACCCGCCTCTACCGGCCCCGGGGCAACCTGCGCCAGGCGCTGCAGCAGATCTTCGCCGACTACCGCTTCCAGGTGCCCTACGAGGATGCCGAAGGCGACCTGGCGCGCCTGGACGCCCTGCTGCACAGCAACCTGCCGGACTGGGTGTGCAAGGACCCGGAGCTGGCACTGGAGCTGATCGGCTCGGTGTTCTACCGCAACAAGGGCGCCTACCTGGTGGGCCGCCTGTTCACCCCCGACGAGCAGTGGCCGCTGGTGTTCCCGCTGATCCACCGCGAGGGCCGCGGCATCCGCTTCGACACCGTGATCACCGACGAGGCGGAGGTGTCGATCATCTTCTCCTTCACCCGCTCCTACTTCATGGTCGACGTGCCGGTGCCGGCGGAGCTGGTGGCCTTCCTCAAGCGCCTGCTGCCGGGCAAGCACATCGCCGAGCTGTACACCTCCATCGGCTTCTACAAGCAGGGCAAGAGCGAGTTCTACCGCGCCCTGATCAACCACCTGGCGAGCACCGACGACCGCTTCGTCATGGCCCCCGGCGTGCGCGGCATGGTGATGAGCGTGTTCACCCTGCCCGGCTTCAACACCGTGTTCAAGATCATCAAGGACAACTTCAACCCGGCCAAGACCGTGGACCACGCCACCGTGGTGCAGAAGTACCAACTGGTGAAGAACCACGACCGCGTCGGCCGCCTGGCCGACACCCAGCAGTTCGCCGACTTCCGCTTCCCGGTGGCCAAGTTCGAGCCCGAGTGCCTGGCCGAACTGCTGCAGGTGGCGCCTTCCACGGTGGTGATGGAAGGCGACGTGGTGCTGATCCGCCACTGCTGGACCGAGCGCCGCATGACCCCGCTGAACCTCTACCTGGAGCACGCCACCGAGGCCCAGGTGCACGAGGCGCTGTACGACTACGGCCTGGCCATCAAGCAGTTGGCGGCGGCGAACATCTTCCCCGGCGACATGCTGCTGAAGAACTTCGGCGTCACCCGCCACGGCCGCGTGGTGTTCTACGACTACGACGAGATCAGCTACCTCACCGAGGTGAACTTCCGCCACATCCCGCCGCCGCGCTACGAGGAGGACGAGATGTCCTCCGAGCCCTGGTACTCGGTGGGGCCGATGGATGTGTTTCCCGAGGAGTTTCCGCGTTTCCTGTTCGTCGATCTGAAGCTGCGTCGGTTGTTCGCCAAGTTGCATGGCGATCTCTATGACGCGGATTACTGGAAGGGGCTGCAGGCGCAGATACGGGCGGGCAAGGTGATAGACGTGTTCCCCTATCGGCGTAATGAGTTGCCGGAGAAGGCTTTGGCGGAGTAAGAGCCTTCCCTGGAAATCCGTAGGGCGGATAACGCCGCCGAATCGCGGACAGAGTCCGCTTGCGCCGAGGTGCTCTTCGCAGGATGGGTTGAGCTTGCGATACCCATCCTGCCGTGGTGATGGGTATCGCTTCGCTCAACGCCATCCTACGAAAAGCCGTGCTTCCCTGTAACCGTAGATTCCCCGGCCACGCCGGAGCCCCCGCTCACCCCCGAAACGCCTGCCGATAGGCACTCGGCGATACCCCCAGCGCCGCGCTGAAATGCTGCCGCAACGAAGCCACCGAACCGAACCCCGCCAGCACCGCCACCTCCGCAATCGGCTGCTCGGTGGACTCCAGCAGCCGTTGCGCCAGGGCCAGGCGTTCGCCGCGCAGCCAGTCGCCCAGGGTGCTGCCGGTGAGCTGGCGGAAGTGCCGGCTGAAGCTGCGCCGGCTCATCAGCGCGCGTTCGGCCAGGCTGTCCAGGTCGTGGGGCTGGTCTAAGCGTTCGCGTACCCAGTCGAGCAGGCCGGAAAGGCGGTTGTCCCGCGCCGTGGCCGGCAGCGGCTGTTCGATGAACTGGGCCTGGCCGCCCTGGCGGTGCGGCGCCACCACCAGGCGGCGGGCCTGCTGGTTGCTCAGGCCGGCGCCGCAGCGCTGGCGCAGCAGGTGCAGGCAGCAGTCGATGCCGGCCACGGTGCCGGCGGAGGTGAGGATCGGGCCATCGTCGACGTAGAGCACGTCCGGCTCCACCCGTACCTGGGGATAACGCTGGGTGAAATAGTCCGCCCACAGCCAATGGGTGGTGGCCCGGCGACCGTCCAACAGACCGGCCTCGGCCAGCACGAAGGCGCCCAGGCACAGGCCCACCAGTTGCGCGCCGCGCGCATGCGCAGCCACCAGGGCGTCGAGCAGGGCCTGCGGCGGGCGTTCCGCCGGCTCGCGCCAGCTCGGCACTATCAGGGTATCGGCGGTTTCCAGCGCCTCCAGGCCGTGACGCGCGTCTATGGCGAAGCCGGCCGTGGTGTTCAGCGGCCCCGGCTCGGCGGCGCAGACCTGCAGTTCGAAGCGCGTGCGCGTCCCTCCCGGGTCGCCCTCGCCGAACACCAGGCAGGGCACCGAGAGGTGGAAGGGGCTGATCTGGTCGAAGGCCACCACGGCCACGCGATGGGTTTCCATGGGCATCATCCGGGCAAGGCTTTGGCCCGATTCTAGCGAAAGCTGTCTTGCGGGCCACTCACGCCGACCGCCGGCCCCTGCGCAGAATGGCTCCATCCCCACTCCAGCGGAGACACCCAGCATGAGCAACGCCCCGAAACGCGCCCTGATCGTCATCGACGTGCAGAACGAATACTTCAGCGGCAACCTGCGCATCGAATACCCGCCGGTCGGCGACTCGCTGCCCAACATCCTGCGCGCCATGGACGCCGCCCACGCCGCCGGCATCCCGGTGGTGGTGGTGCGCCACCAGGCCCCGGCCGGCGCGCCCATCTTCGCCCCCGGCAGCCACGGCGTGGAACTGCACCCGCAGGTGGCCGAGCGCCCCCGCGACCTGCTGCTGGACAAGAGCAAGGCCAGCGCCCTCAGCGGCACCGGGCTGGGCGACTGGCTGCGCGAACGCGGCGTCGACACCCTGACGCTGGTCGGCTACATGACGCACAACTGCGACGACTCCACCGCCCGCCAGGCCGCCCACGAAGGCTGGCAGGTGGAATTCCTCGACGACGCCAGCGGCTCGCTGCCCTACGCCAACAGCGCGGGCGCGGCCACTGCCGAGGAAATCCACCGGGTGTTCAGCGTGGTGCTGCATTCGTCGTTCGCCGCGGTGGCCAGCACCGCCGACTGGCTGGCGGCAGTGGCAAGCGGCAAGGCCCTGGAGCGCGACAACATCTACGCCTCCAACCAGCGCGCCATCAACGCCCGCAGCTAGGAAAACGGCGGATAACGCCGTGGCGTTATCCGCCCTACGCGAGGACCATCATGGACGTAGGGCGAATAACCATTCGCGGTTATCCGCCGCCTGACCGCCCTCCCCGTCCCGCACGGCGTCCAACCGGCCCTCATCAGTTCCAATGCCGCCGCGCGACGTTGCGGTTGTCCCCCAGCCCCGCCAGCGCCCCGACCGAAACGATCAGCAGCTCGACGATCCAGGCCAGCAGCAAACCGCCGCCCAGGGCCCAGCCGATCGCCTCCGGCGCCAGCACCACCTGGTAGCTGTAGCCGTCGAGGGTCTCCTGCAGCAGCTCGCGGTTCGGCGCGCTCAGCAGGTGCCAGGCGCGGGCGTACCAGGGGCCCTGCAGGGCCTGCCATTCCCTGTCGAACAGCTTGGCGCGGCGCAGCAGGCGCTCGACGTTGTCGCCGTCGCGCTGGAACACCGGGTCCGGGCTGCCGCGGTAGTGCGCCACCAGGGCGTCGAGGTCGCCCTGGAAGTACTGCCCGGCGGTGTTGCGGTAGCCCTCCAGGGCCTGCAGGGCTTCCTGGCGGTGGGCATCGACGCGGATCGAATAGTCCTTGATGAAGCCCGGCACCTGCACCCCGACCAGCAGGCCGAGGGCGAAAAGCACCAGGCGGATGTAGCTGCGCAACATGGGAGTCCCCCTCTCAGACGCGGCCCTGGTCGAGAATCTCGCCGCGCCACCAGAGCATCCACTCGCCGCTCTGCTGCACCGACCAGTTCTCGTTGTCGGTCAGCGGTTCGGTGGCGATCACCGTGACCACGTCGTTGGGCGTGGTCTCGGACTGGAAGTCCACGGTCAGGTCGGCGTCCTTCAGCCGCGCCGGGCCGAAGGGCGCGCGGCGGGTAATGTACGCCAGCTTGCTGGAACAGAAGGTGAACAGCCAATCACCGTCGCTCAGCAGGCAGTTGAACACGCCCTTCTGCCGGTACTCGGCGCAGGCGGAGACCAGCGTCGGCAGCAGCACCTCCACCGGCACCGGCTCGGGGAAAGCCCGGCGCACGCGGTTGAGCAGGTCGCAGAAGGCCGCCTCGCTGTCGGTGTCGCCCACCGGCCGGTACAGCCCCGGCGGCGGCGCGAAGTCGGCCAGTTGGCCGTTGTGCGCGAAGGTCCAGTAGCGCCCGCCCAGTTCGCGCACGAAGGGGTGGGTGTTGGACAGGCAGACCTTGCCGACGTTGGCCTGGCGGATGTGGCCGATCACCGTCTCGCTCTTGATCGGGTAGCGCTGCACCAGGCGCGCCACCTCCGACTCGACGCTGGCGCTCGGGTCCTGGAACAGGCGCACGCCGCGCCCCTCGTAGAAGGCGATGCCCCAGCCGTCGCGGTGCGGGCCAGTGCCGCCGCCGCGCTGCATCAGGCCGGTGAAGCTGAAGACGATGTCGGTGGGGACGTTGGCGCTCATGCCGAGCAGTTCGCACATGGTCAGCGCTCCTGTGGCAGGCGGTCGCCCGGCACGCGGTGGAAGGTGAAAGGGGAAATCAGGCGCCGGCCTGGCGTGGAGGTCCTGGGCTGCATTGGGCTCGTTCCGCTACGGCTATGCCGCCATGCTGAACGCCGGATGGGCGCCGCGCAAGGGCGGCGCCGGGGTCGCTCAGAGGCGCGGTTCGATGCGCATGCCGCGGTTGCCATTGCGCTCGTCGGCGCGGCTGTCGTCCACGTCGGGCATCAGCTGCGGCTGCATGAGCTGGCGCATGGTCGGCTCGTTCTCCGCCTCGGCGCGCTGGCGGCGGTTGCGCGCGGCACGCTCGATGGGCCAGCGCACGGCGACGAAGATCAGGTACACGACGAAGGCCGCCAGCAGCACCAGGGCCAGGTCGGACACGGCGCGCCAGGCGTTGTTGCCCACCTTGAACAGCACGTCCAGCGCGGTGATGGCGATGGCCGGGGCGTATTCGTTGTTGGCCGGATCAACCGGCGTCGGGGTGAACAACAGCACGAGCACGATCACCCGCAGCGGTTCGCGCAGCCAGCGCCACATCCAGCCGGTCATCAGGAACCAGACGACCAGAAGTCCGAAAGCGGCGAACAGGTAGACGCCCCAGGCGAGTTGATAATCGTGTTCGTTCATGCGCGTGCGTGCGATGGCGGCGGAAGGGGGCTTATGATAGCCGCTTTTCCCCACGGGTGCGCAGCCGGGTGTCACCCCTGCCCCGCCAAGGAGCCGCCATGACCGACCGCCAGCCCCCCGTCGCCCGCCGCGAAGCCGCCGCCGATCCCTACGCCTGGCTGCAGCAGCGCGACAGCGCCGAAGTGCTCAACTACCTCAAGGCGGAAAACGCCTACCTCGAAACCGAACTGGCCGGCCAGGCCGAACTGCGCGAGCAGCTGTTCCAGGAGATCAAGGGCCGCATCCGCGAGACCGACCTGTCGCTGCCCTCGCCCTGGGGCCCCTGGCTGTACTACCAGCGCACCACCGCCGGCGACGAGTACCCGCGCCACTACCGCTGCCCGCGCCCGACCGACGACTCGCTGAGCGTGGACGAAAGCGCCGAGCAACTGCTGCTGGACCCCAACGAGCTGGCCGCCGGCGGCTTCCTCTCCCTCGGCGCCTTCAGCATCAGCCCCGACCACTCGCGCCTGGCCTACAGCCTGGACACCAGCGGCGACGAGATCTACCGCCTGTACGTCAAGGACCTGGCCAGCGGCGCCGTGGAGGAACTGCCCTTCGACGACTGCGACGGCAGCATGACCTGGGCCAACGACAGCCGCACCCTGTTCTTCGGCGAGCTGGATGACACCCACCGCCCGCACAAGCTGTACCGCCACACCCTGGGCGAAGCCGGCGCCGAGCAGGTGTTCGAGGAGCGCGACGGGCGCTTCTTCCTGCACTGCTACCGCGCCAGCTCCGAACGCCAGCTGGTGCTGCTGCTGGGCAGCAAGACCACCAGCGAGGCCTGGGTGCTGGATGCCGAACAGCCGCGCGGCGAATTCCACTGCATCGCCCCGCGCCAGGAAGATCACGAGTACCACGTCGACCACGGCCTGCTGGACGGCGAGTGGACCTGGTTCATCCGCAGCAACCAGAGCGGCATCAACTTCGCCCTCTACAGCGCCAGCGAAGCGGCTCCCGACCGCGAGCACTGGCGCGAGCTGATCGCCCACCGCGACAGCGTGATGCTCGAAGACATCACCCTCAACCAGGACGCCTTCACCCTCAGCCTGCGCGAGGGCGGCCTGCCGATCGTCGAGGTCCACGCCGCCGGCCAGGCGCCGCGCCGCGTGGAGCTGCCGGACGCGGCCTACAACCTGTACGTGCAGGACAGCCTGGAATTCCACAGCCCGGTCATCCGCCTGCGCTACGAGGCGCTCAACCGCCCCGCGCAGATTCGCCAGTTGGGCCTGCTCGACGGCGCCCAAAAGGTGCTCAAGGAAACCCCGGTGGAAGGCCCCTTCGACGCCGACGCCTACGAAAGCCGCCGGCTCTGGGCCGCCAGCGTCGACGGCGTGCAGGTGCCGATCAGCCTGGTGGCGCGCCGCGAGGTGCTGCAGGGCATCGCCGCCGGCCGCCCGGCGCCGCTGTACCTGTACGGCTACGGCGCCTATGGGGCGAGCCTCGATCCCTGGTTCTCCCATGCCCGCCTGAGCCTGCTGGAGCGCGGCTTCGTCTTCGCCATCGCCCACGTGCGTGGCGGCGGCGAGTTGGGCGAGGCCTGGTACCGCGCCGGCAAGCTGGCCAACAAGCAGAACAGCTTCAGCGACTTCATCGCCTGCGCCGAGCACCTCTGCGCCGAGGGCTACAGCACGCCGCAGCGGACCGTGATCAGCGGCGGCAGCGCCGGCGGCCTGCTGATGGGCGCGGTGCTCAACCAGCGCCCGCAGCAGTTCGCCGCGTGCATCGCCGAGGTGCCTTTCGTCGACGTGCTCAACACCATGCTCGACCCGGACCTGCCGCTGACCGTCACCGAGTACGACGAGTGGGGCAACCCGCAGGAGCACGAGGTGTACGAGCGCATCCGCGCCTACGCGCCCTACGAGAACGTTTGCGCCCAGGACTACCCGGCGCTGCTGGTGGTGGCCGGCTACAACGACAGCCGCGTGCAGTACTGGGAAGCGGCCAAGTGGGTGGCCAAGCTGCGCACCAGCAAGACCGACGACAACCTGCTGCTGCTCAAGACCGACCTGGGCGCCGGCCACGGCGGCATGAGCGGGCGCTACCAGGGGCTGAAGGATGTGGCCCTGGAATACGCCTTCGTGCTCAAGGTGCTGGGTCTGCTGGAGGTGGCCTGATGCCAGGTGGCATAGAGCCTGTCTGGCGCTGAGCCGGGGAGGGAGAAGAGCCGGTTCGGTGTGTTGCTGTTCGCGTGGTTTCTCTATTCAAGAGCACCCTCACCCCAGCCCTCTCCCGCAAGCGGGAGAGGGGGCTTTTCGTGCCACCGGGGCGTCCGGCGTGGCCGGTAAACCCCATCGCGGACAAGGTCCGCTCCTACACCCGTGCGTCCCTGGAACCGTAGGAGCGGACCTTGTCCGCGATTCGGATTTCCAGAGAAACATCCGAGCGCACCCAAACGCCCCTTCAGCAGGCCGAGCGAAACCCCCGCTCAGGAGGTTATGCGACATGGATGTCGCGAGAGCCCCGATGGGCTACAGGGACGTACCCTCGGGGCGGGCCTCCGTGGCGGGGGAATTCGCGAGGGTAGCCCGGCTTTATCGGGCCCGTATGTTGGGGCAAGCCTTTTTGGTTACTTTTGTGGCGACTGACAAAAGTGACTCGCCCGAGGGGGCGAAACAAGACGGTCGGGCAGACTCGGAGCGGCGCGCTACACCAAGCCCCCACGCCACTGGGCTCCCGCATTCGCGGGAATAACGAGGTTAAGGGAAGCGCGAAGGGACAAGATTCGCGAGCAAGCTCTCTCCCACGAAAATCAATTCCCGCCCAGCACCTCACCCCGCCCGGAAGATCAGATGCTCTTCCCAGTCATCCTCGGCCACCACAGTCTCGCTGAGCATCCGCCCCGACTGCGAAATCCGCTCATGATGCACCGCATCGGGATCGCCGCAGACCAGGTGATGCCACAACGGCAGGTCCTTGCCCTCGGCCACCAGGCGGTAACCGCAGGTCGGCGGCAGCCAGCGGAACTCGTCGGCCTGGGCCGGGGTGAGCTGGATGCAGTCGGGCACGCTGGCGCGGCGGTTGGCGTAGTCGGTGCAGCGGCAGGTCTTCAGGTCCAGCAGCTTGCAGGCGATGCGCGTGTAGTAGACGGTGCCGTCGTCCTCGTCCTCGAGCTTCTGCAGGCAGCACAGGCCGCAGCCGTCGCACAGCGACTCCCACTCCTGCTGATCGAGCTGTTCGAGGGTCTTGCGTTTCCAGAAGGGTTCGACTTTGGCGGCCATCGTTTTTCTAGGTAGGGCTTTTCACGGGGGCGCCAAGTCTATGCCCAGGCGCCGCGCCGGCCAAGCGCAGGTGACCGCCGGAGCGCTTGCCAGGGGCCGCGCGGCTGGGTAGCTTTCCCCCACCATCAGGCCCGAGCGGGCCGCCGCCTCACCCACGATCCGCGATGCCCAGCCGTCCACGGCACCATCCCCCTTTGCCAGCAGGAGCCGCCATGAGCGCCAATCCCCGCGTTGCCGACTATCCCATCGACCCGCAGTTCATCAATCGCTGGTCGCCCCGCGCCTTCAGTGGCGAGAGCATCCCCGAGGAAACCCTGCTGGGCTTCCTCGAAGCCGCGCGCTGGGCGCCCTCCTCGTTCAACTCGCAGCCCTGGCGCTTCCTCTACGCGCGCCGCGACACGCCGAACTGGCAGCGCTACCTGGACCTGCTGGGCGAGTTCAACCGCGGCTGGGCGCAGAACGCCGCGGCGCTGGTGATAGTGCTGTCCAAGACCACCTTCGCCCCGCCCGGCTCCAGCGAGGAGAAACCGGCGCTCTGGCACACCTTCGACACCGGCGCGGCCTGGGGCTTCCTGGCCCTGCAGGCGAGCCTGGCCGGCTGGCACAGCCACGGCATGGCCGGCTTCGACCGCGAGGCCACCCGCGTCGAGCTGAAGGTGCCGGACGACCACGAGATCCACGCCGCCATCGCCATCGGCAGGCTCGGCGACAAGTCGATCCTCTCGGAAAGCCTGCAGGCGCGCGAAGTCCCCAGCCCGCGCCGGCCGCTGGAGCAACTGGCCGCCGAGGGCGATTTCAGCCTGTGAGGGACAGGGCGCCCCGCGCGGGGCGCCCGCTTTCAATAGCCGCGGGTGAAGTCCACCTCGCCGCGCATGGGCTGCCCGGCCCAGAAGCGCGACAGGTTCTCGCGGAACAGCTCCACCATCGGCCCCGGCAACGTCGGCGCGGCAGTGTGGCCGGTGAGCAGCAGGCGCGGCGCGCTCCAGAACGGGTGCTGCGGCGGCAGCGGCTCCTGGCGGCAGACATCGATGACGGCGCCGGCCAGGCGGTTGTTTTCCAGGGCGCTGATCAGGTCGGCATCGACCACCGCAACACCGCGCCCGGCGTTGATGAACAGCGTCGAGGGCTTCATCCGCTGGAACAGCGCCAGGTCGAAGATGTCCTGGGTGTCCGGGGTGTCGGGCAGCAGGTTGACCACGTAGTCGGCGGTTTCCACCAGACGCGGCAACTCGTCCAGCGCGCCCACCCGCTGGAATGGCTGCAGCGGCCGCGGCGTGCGCGCCACGCCGGTCAGCTCGACGCCGAAGGCCGCCAGCATGTGCGCCACGGCCAGGCCGATTTCGCCGGTGCCCACCAGCAGCACGTGGCGGCCACGCAGGCTGCCGGGGGCGCGGTCGTCCCACTGGCTGCCGACCTGGCTGGCCAGGCGGCCGAGGAACTGGCGTTCGTGGGCCAGCATGTAGGTCAGCAGGTATTCGCTCATCACCTGGCCGAAGATGCCCACCGCGCGGGTCAGGGCGTAGTCCTTGGGCAGGTCGTCGGCCAGCAGCGGGGTGATGCCGGCCCAGGTGGACTGCACCCAGACGGGGTGCACGCCCTTGCGCAGCAGCTGCGCCACCAGGTCGGGCTCGCCCAGCCATACCGGGCATTCGGCGGCGGCCTCGACAAGGTTGTCGGGTTTGTCGCCGGATACCACGCTGAGACCGGGCTCGGCAGCCATGGTCAGCGCGGCGTAGAGGGTGTGTTCGCGATCGAGGATGAGCAGGCGCATGGTCTAGATTGCACCAGGATGGCAAGGCGTAGGCACGTTGATTGGCATTGTCGTTATCGTCCCTGCATGCAGCGGCGACTTTTTGCGAGTTGAACGAAGGGCCTGTAGACCAACTGGAAACCCAGGCGTTCCGCTTACTCAGGCAATTTCTGACGCAATAATGCTCTTGAGCCTACAACTTGCACAGCAATTTCGTACCAATTCGCGAAAGCGACGGCTTTTCGACGCTTACAACGGATCGTTCATGCGCAACAGCTCTTCGGGCAGGTGCTCGATGTATTCCTCCTCCACTGGAGGCATCTGCAGGTGGAAGCCCTGCTTCTCGATGTTCTCCAGCACCTTGTGGATATCTTCGCGGGCCAGCTTGCGCTCGGGGCTGAGCACCAGGTCGAAGGCGTGCTGCGGCGCGCCGAACGCCGCCAGCAGCGCCTCGGGCACGCGGCTCAGGGCCTCGCGCTTGTCGACGTACAGGTACATCTCGTTCTTGCGCGGGCTCTTGTAGATGGAGCAGATGCGTTTCATGGTTTCTCCGGGGCGGCCAGGCAGTCCAGCAGGGCCTGGCCCATCAGTTCACGGCGCCAGCCCTGCAGGGAATCGGGCAGGCGGTAGGGGCCATCGGGGTAGCCGGTCTTGAGCAGCGCCTCGAGAATCTTCTTGCGCAGCATCAACTCCGGGGCCATGCCCTGGCGCTCGGCCTCGCGCTGGCCGACCTCGCGCAGTTGCTTGAGCAGCGGCGCCACCTCGCGCGGCAGCGGCTCGGGCAGCGGCTCGGGCCATTGCTCGGCGGGCAGCGCGGCGGCATGGGCGAGCAGCGCCAGCAGGGTGTCGCCGTCCTGGCGCACGGTGCGCGGGTGCATCTCGTCGATGCGCGACAGCGCCAGCTTGTCCTTCGGCTGCAGGCGCGCCAGCGGCCACAGCGTCTGCTCGCGCAGGATGCGGTTGCGCGGCTGGTTG
This sequence comes from Pseudomonas sp. AAC, assembly GCF_000725445.1. Classification (NCBI taxonomy): domain Bacteria; kingdom Pseudomonadati; phylum Pseudomonadota; class Gammaproteobacteria; order Pseudomonadales; family Pseudomonadaceae; genus Pseudomonas; species Pseudomonas sp. AAC. The sequence continues at coordinate 434,227 of NZ_KL647097.1, forward strand.
CGCAGGCGCGCCTGTTCCTCGCGCCAGGCGCAGAGTTCACGCAGCACGGCGAGTTGCTGCGGGGCCAGCTTCCAGGCCAGCTTGACGTCGCGCCAGGCCTGGCGCGGGTCGCTGACGCGGGTCTGGTTGGCGACCAGGTCGGCGCCGTCGGCCAGCAGCCAGGCCAGCTTGTGCTCGGGCAGGCGCGGCGCCAGCTTCACGTAGACCTCGGCCAGGTGCTGCACGTCCTCGGCGGCGTAGCGCACCTGCATGTCGGTCAGCGGGCGCTGCAGCCAGTCCGAACGCGTCTCGTCCTTGGGCAGGTCCAGGCCGAGGATCTCCAGCACCAGCTTGGAATAGCCCATGGAATGCGCCATGCCCAGGTAGGCGGCGGCCAGTTGGGTGTCGAACAGCGGCTGCGGCAGGCTGCCGGTCAGGCGCTGGAAGACTTCCAGGTCCTCGCCGCAGGCATGGAACACCTTGACCACCGAGGGCTCCTCCAGCACCTGGGCGAAGGGCGACCAGTCGCGGATCAGCAGCGGGTCGATCAGCCACGCCCGCTCGCCGTCGCCGACCTGCACCAGGCCGGCTTCGGGGTAAAAGGTATCGACGCGCATGAACTCGGTATCGAGTGCCAGGTACGGCCTTTGTTTCCAGTCCCGGCATTGCTGCGCCAGGCTGGCATCGTCGCGGATCCACCGGATATCGAGGGCGCTCACGAACATCTCCTTGCTTCACGTGGGGCGCAGTATATCGGGCTGGATGATGTCCGAGCATTCCGCTTTTGCCTACAAGGCTGTACAGACGCGAACGAAGGCTTATCTTTCCTGCCCCAGGACCCATGACAAGAGCCTTCATGATGAAGAAATTCGCAAGCCTGCTGGTATTGCTGATCGCCGCCGCCGCGGTCTACCTCGCCATCACCCCCAGCCCCATCGACCCCGTGGCCTGGAACCCGCCGCCGGCGCCGCCGATGACCGGCGTGCTGGAACCCAACGACACCCTGATGAAGGCCGAGCTGCTCGGCCTGGACCAGGTGAAGGGCCCGGAAGACACCGCGGTGGATGCCCAGGGCCGCGTCTACGCCGGCCTGGACGACGGCCGCGTGGTGCGCCTGGACAACGGCCAGGTCACGACCTTCGCCGAGACCGGCGGCCGCCCGCTGGGCATGGACTTCGACGCCCAGGGCAACCTGATCGTCGCCGACGCCTGGAAGGGCCTGCTGAAGATCGACGCGCAGGGCAAGATCACGGTGCTCAGCACCGAGGCCGACGGCGTACCCTTCGCCTTCGCCGACGACCTGGACATCGCCAGCGACGGGCGCATCTACTTCAGCGACGCCTCCAGCCGCTTCCACCAGCCCGACTACATCCTCGACTACCTGGAGACCCGCCCCCACGGCCGCCTGCTGCGCTACGACCCGGCGACCGGCAAGACCGAGACGCTGCTCAAGGACCTGTACTTCGCCAACGGCGTGACGCTGTCGGCCAACGAGGACTTCGTGCTGGTCAACGAGACCTACCGCTACCGCATCGCCCGCTACTGGCTGAAAGGCCCGAAGGCCGGGCAGCAGGACATCTTCATCGACAACCTGCCGGGGCTGCCGGACAACCTCCAGGGCGACCGCAAGGGCACCTTCTGGGTGGCCCTGCCGACGCCGCGCAAGGCCGACGCCGACTTCATCCTCGGCCAGCCCTGGCTCAAGCGCCAGCTGACCAAGCTGCCGCGCGCGCTGCTGCCCAAGCCGGTGCCCTATGGCCTGGTCATCGCCGTGGACGAGAACGGCCAGATCGTGCGCAGCCTGCACGACACCAGCGGCCAGCACCTGCGCATGATCACCTCGGCCAAGCCGGTGGGCGACTACCTCTACTTCGGCAGCCTGGAAAACGACCGCATCGGCCGCCTGAAGATTCGCTGAAGCACCTCAGCCCAGCGCCAGCGGCTCCTCGCGGGCCGCTTCGGCGCATTTCGCGGCGCCCGGCTCCAGCAACTCCTGCATGCGCCCGCGCACCTCGCCCATCAGGGCATCCAGGCTCTGCCCGTGGAAGGCCGCGGCGTCCACCGGGCGACCCACCAGCAGGTCCACCGGCTGGCCCAGGTTGAGGTCGAAGGTGCGCGCCGGCAGCACCCGGTGAATGCCGCGGATGGCCACCGGGATGATCACCGCGTCGGTGTCCAGCGCCAGGCGGAAGCAACCCTTCTTGAACGGCAGCAGGCGCCCGTCGTCCGAGCGGGTGCCTTCTGGCGCCGCCCACAGCACTATGCCGCTCTCCATCATCTGCCGCGCGCGCTGCAGGTCGGCGCGGGCGCGCTGGCTGTTGTGCCGGTCGATGGAGGGGAACTCGGCGGCGCGCATGGCCCGGCCGAGCACCGGGATGCGGTACAGCTCACTCTTGGCCAGCATGCGGATCGAGCCGGGCAGCGCGGCGAAGCTGGCCGGGATGTCGTAGTGGCTGGAATGGTTGCAGAGGATCATGTAGCGCCGCCCGTCGCCGAAGTCCGGCATGGCCCCGTGCACGCTCAGGCGCATACGCACCAGGCGCAGCAGCAGGCCCGACCATTGGCGGGTGTAGCGGTCCACGCGCTCGCGGCGCAGGCGGCCGATGGCGGCCAGGGACAGCACCAGCAGGCTGTAGTAGAGGGTGATCAGGCCGGTCGCCAGGGCGATGGCGCAGACGCGCGCCCGCGAGGCCGCCTGGGTCGCCGGTTGCAGACTGAACATGGGCGAAAACTCCATCGGATCGAAGAAAGCCGCCGCGAACCGGCGTTTTCCATTGCACAAGCCTTATGATGCGCGAGGAAACCGTCACGACACAGGAACCCGCACGATGTCACTCGCCCGCCTGCTCAGCCCGCAACAACTGGCAGCCCGCCTGGACGAACCCGGCCTGCTGATCCTCGACTGCCGCTTCGCCCTGGACGACCCGGGCTACGGCGCCCGCGTGTTCGCCGAGAACCACATTCCCGGCGCCCAGTACGCCGACCTCGAACGCGACCTCTCGGCCCCGGTGGTCAAGGGCGTGACCGGCCGCCACCCGCTGCCCGACGCCGACGCGCTGATCCAGCGCCTGCGCGCCTGGGGCCTGGACAACAGCGACGAAGTGGTGCTCTACGACGACGGTCCCGGCGCCTTCGCCGCCCGCGCCTGGTGGCTGCTGCTGTGGCTGGGCAAGCGCGACGGCGTGTACCTGCTCGACGGCGGCATGAACGCCTGGCGCGCCGCCGGCCTGCCGCTGACCACCGCCGAGCCGGCGGTGCCGACGGGCGCCTTCCACGGCGAACCGGACAACGGCCTGCTGATCGACGCCGGCGAACTCTCGGCGCTGCTGGCCGACCCGCAGCTGCCGCTGATCGACGCCCGCGCCGAGCCGCGCTTCCGCGGCGAGGTGGAGCCCATCGACCCGGTCGCCGGGCACATCCCCGGCGCGCAGTGCGCGGCCTTCACCGACAACCTCGGCAGCGACGGCCGCTTCCTGCCGCCGGCGCAGTTGCACCAGCGCTTCGCCCACCTGCTGCGCGGCCGCCCGGCCCAGGAGCTGGTGGCCTACTGCGGTTCCGGCGTCACCGCCTGCCACAACCTGTTCGCCCTGAGCCTGGCCGGCTATCCCCTGGGCCGTCTCTACGCCGGCTCCTGGAGCGAGTGGATCACCGACCCGCGGCACCCGGTGGCCACCGGCGCCTGACGCGCCGCCCCAGGCCGCATCTGGCGCGGCCTGGGGCTCCTTTCCCGACGCGGTAACCCATTCCCGGTTAATCACATCGAGGAATATGCCTGCGCTGCAGAAAGTCAAAACAATTTAAAAACAGTCCTTTACAGCAGGTTTATCGCACTACACTTCAAATCGAGCGGCTAAGTCCGCTTACGGCGGGGCCCAGGAGAACATCAGAAGCTGCCAAGACGCCCAGCCCCGCCGTTCATTGAGGGACAAGACCATGGGAATCGCCGCCTGCGACCTGCGACAGCACGTCATCCGGCCCACCCTGCTGTACCTGGAACGTCACAGCGGGGCGGCCGAGGCGCTGTTGCTGGGAGCGGCGGCCTGTCAATCGGCGCTTGGCAGCAGCCTGGACAGCGGCCGCGGACACGGCCTTTTCCGCATCGACGAACACCGCCACCAACAGCTCTGGGATCGCTACCTGGCCCTGGACCCGAACCTCGCCAGCCGCGTGCGCGGCCTGGCCAGCCAGCACGCCTTCCTCGACGCTCCGCACCTGGAACTGACCGTGAACCTGCGCTACAGCACCGCCATCGCCTGGATGCTGGTGGAATCCCAACGCCTGCCACTGCCCGAAGCCTGCGATCACCTCGGCCAGGCCAGGGTCTGGCGACGGGTCTTCCAGCCCCACGGCCACCTGCGTGATTTCCTCGACGCCTGGCAGGCGTACATCGGCGATTCGCTCCTCGCAGCCTGACCACGATCAATGACCGATCAGTCAACTTTCGTTTACATACATTAACGAAGGGAAAACCTCGCACAAGGACGGTACTTTACGCGCAGATGCCCGATATAGAGCCCCCAGAGGTACTACCAAAGGCCTGGGAATCTTGGTAGCTTGCGCGCCGTTGACCACAGGAGTTGCTCTTACAATGAAAACAACATGGCTCAAAACCACTCTCGCACTGACGATTAGCGCTGCCTCTGCCCAGGCCCTGGCCAACGGCATCGCCATCAACGAACAGAGCGCCAGCGGCGCCGGCACCGCCTACGCGGGCCGTGCTTCCTCGGCGCTCGACGCCAGCACCATCTACGGCAACCCGGCCGGCCTGACCAAGCTCAAACGCACCGAAGTCAGCGGCGGCCTGGCCATCGTCGACGCCAAGGACGACATCAGCGGCGCCTCCGGCCCGGGCTCCAACAAGGGCGATTCCGTGCCCCTGGCTGCCGTACCGTTCGGCTACTTCTCCACGCCGATCAACGAAGACTTCACCGTCGGCCTGGGCATCTACGTGCCCTACGGCATCATCAACGACTACGAGAACGGCTTCCAGGGCAGCTACCACGGCTCCTACAGCAAGGTCCAGGTGATCACCGTCCAGCCGACCATCGCCTACAAGATCAACGACAAGGTCTCCGTCGGCTTCGGCCCGACCTTCAACCGCATCGACGGCCAGTTGAAGAACGACCTGGCGACCAATGTGCTCAACGGCGGCAATGGCGACACCCACATCGACATCAAGGGCGACGACACCGCACTGGGCTACAACCTGGGCGTGATGGTCGACCTGACCGACGACACCACCTGGGGCCTGACCTACCACTCCAAGGTCGACTACCACCTGGGCGGCCACACCAAGGTCAAGAACGCCCCTGGCGCCCTGGGCCTGAACGGCAGCTACGACGCCAAGCTGGACATCACCCTGCCGGAATCCGTGGATACCTCCATCACCCACAAGTTCAACGACAAGTGGACCGGCTACATCGGCGCCGTGTGGACCCGCTGGAGCCGCCTGGAAGCCATCGAAGTGCGCAACAGCGGCGTACCGGCCCTGGGCCAGGCACTGGGCTTCGGCACCATCGGCGAAGACCTGAAGTGGCACGACACCTGGTCCGGCTCGATCGGCGCGTCCTACCAGCTGAACCCGGAATGGGTGCTGCGCGCGGGCTATGCCTACGACCCGTCGCCGACCGACAACGACTACCGCAACGTGCGCATCCCGGTGGGTGATCGTCAGATCGTCACCTTCGGCGCCGGCTGGTCGCCGAACCCGGACCTGACCGTCGACTTCGCCTACGCCTACCTGTGGGAAGACACCGCCAGCGTCAACGTCAAGGACGGCACCGGCATCGGTCTGCAACCGGCCTACAGCGCCAAGTACGACAACAGCGCCAACGGTCTGACCGCGCAAGTGACCTATCGCTTCTGATAGGCACGGGCGCACGGGGAAGAGCCGGGCAGATGCCCTGATGCTGTTTCCTTAAAAAGAATGCCGTTTCTCTCCATGGGGGAAACGGCATTTTTTCATTTGGGATGGCGAGCGCGGGACATGGCTCCATCGCGGACAAAGTCCGCTCCTACGACGCCAGGAAAGCACGGGCGCAGGAGCAACTGTCTTGCGCCGAGGTGCTCTTCGTTGGATGGGTTGAGCTCGCGAAACCCATGCTGCCGTGGTGATGGGTATCGCTTCGCTCAACACCATCCTACGAAAAGCCGTGCGTCCTGGAACCGTAGGACTCCGTCCGCGATTGGATTCACCGGCCACGCCGGACACTCCGGCGGCACGGCCAACGGCGGATAACCGCGCACGGTTATCCGCCCTACGAACTTGCCGGCTGACGCTGCATTATCCGCCCACCCCGAACGGCCCCCTCTCCCTCCGGGAGAGGGCTGGGGTGAGGGAGCGGAGCCAGGCTTGGCACCTCCGCTGAACCAAGCATCGTCCGGCTCTTCCATCTTCACGGCTGGCTGGCGATGGCCTTCTCGATGGCGGCCTGCAAGGCCGGATCGTCCGGCTTGGTCAGGCTGGGGAACTGCGCCACCACCCTGCCCTGGCGGTCCACCACGTACTTGTAGAAGTTCCAGCGCGGCGCCTGGTCGGCCTGGCGCGCCAGTTCGCGGAACAGCGGGATGGCGTCGTCGCCGCGCACCGGCTGCACCTGGGTCATGTTGAAGGTCACGCCGTAGTTGCCGTAGCAGACCTGGGCGGTCTCGGCGGCGTCGTCGGCCTCCTGCTTGAAGTCGTCCGAGGGCACGCCCAGCACTTCCAGGCCCTGGCCCTTGTAGCGCTGGTAGATCGCCTCCAGGCCCTTGAACTGCGGGGTGAAGCCGCAGTGGCTGGCGGTGTTGACCACCAGCAGCGGCTTGCCGGCGTAGAGCCCGCAAAGGTCGAGGTCGACCTTCGAGCGCAGCTTCTGCAGGTGCCCCTGCTGCGCCAGCAGCGGCGGGCAGTCGGCAGCCTGGGCGGCCAGGGGCAGGCAGCACAGCAGGCCGAGGAACAGGTAGCGGGACATGGCGATTCTCCTTCTTCGATCGAAGGACGCTACTCCCCTGCCCCGCCCGCGGCAATCCTCAGAAGCAATGGCCCAGGCCGGCCTGCAGCAGCGCCAGGCCGCCATGCCGCCAACCCCACCAGGCCAGGCCCAGCAGCGCCGCGGCCAGCACGACCGCGCCCAGGCGCAATAGCGGCCTCACGCTACCTCCGCGGCGCCCAGGCGCGCCACCGGACGCTCGCGCACCGGCCAGTTGAGCAGGCCGGCGAGCAGCGAGAGGAGAATGGCGATCCGCCAGACCAGGTCGTAGTTGCCGGTGTGGTCATAGACGTAGCCGCCCAGCCAGCCACCGAGGAAGGCGCCGATCTGGTGGAACAGGAAGGTGATGCCGCCGAGCATCGACAGGTTGCGCACGCCGAACAGGGTGGCCACGGTGCCATTGGTGAGCGGCACCGTGGACAGCCACAGCAGGCCCATGGCGATGCCGAAGGCGTAGGCCGTCCACACCGTCAGCGGCGCCCAGAGGAAGGCCAGGATCACCAGGCCGCGGATCAGGTACAGCCCGGTCAGCAGCTTCGGCTTGCTGAAGCGCCCGCCGAGCCAACCGGCGATGTAAGTGCCGAACACATTGAACAGCCCCACCAGCGCCAGCACCGTGGTGCCGACGGTGGCCGGCAGGTGGCGGTCCACCAGGTAGGCCGGCAGGTGCACGCCAATGAACACCACCTGGAAGCCGCAGACGAAGAAGCCCAGCGACAGCAGCCAGAAACCGGAATGCCCGCAGGCCTCGCGCAGCGCTTCGCCCAGGGACTGTTCATGGGATTGCACCGGCAGCGGCTTGTCGCGCATCAGCCCGGCCAGCGGCACGATCAGCGCCACCAGCAGGCCGAGGGCGAGCAGCGCCGCCGACCAGCCGAGCCAACCGATCAGGCCGAGAGTGCCGGGCAGCATGGCGAACTGGCCGAAGGAGCCGGCGGCGGCGGAAATGCCCATGGCCATGCTGCGCCGCTCCAGCGGCACGGCGCGGCCGACGGCGCCGAGGATGACCGAGAAGGAGGTGCCGGACAGGCCGATGCCGATCAGCAACCCGGCGGACAGCGACAGGCTGGCGGCGGAATCCGCATAGCCCATCATGACCAGGCCCAGGGCGTACAGCAGGCCGCCCACCAGCACTGCGCGCGCTGCGCCGAAGCGGTCGGCCAGGGCGCCGGTGAAGGGCTGGGCGATGCCCCAGATGAGGTTCTGCAGGGCGATGGCGAAGGCGAACACCTCGCGGCCCCAGCCGAACTCGGCGCTCATGGGCGCGAGGAACAGGCCGAAGCCGTGGCGGACGCCCAGGGACAGGGCCAGGATCAGGGCGCCGGACAGCAGTATCCAGAAACCCGCACGCGACAGCTTGGACATTGTTCTTCTCGCTCCAACAGGGGTATATACCCGCATTCATCCATACGAACGCCTTGGCAGGGCGTTCAATCGAGGGCTTCCAGCTCCCCCAGCAGCGCCATCAGCTGCTCGCGGCGCTCCACCCCGAGGCGTTCGTACATCCGCCGCTGCGCCGCTTCCCAGGGCTGCGCGCCCTGCTCCAGGCGCTCGCGCCCGGCGGCGGTGAGCAGCACCAGGCGGTTGCGCTGGTCGCCGACATCGCCCTGCAGCTCTACCAGGCCCTCGGCCTGCAGCGGCCGCAGGTTGCGCCCCAGGGTGCTGCGATCCAGGCCCATGGCTTCGGCCAGTTCGGAAATGCTCGGGCGCTCCAGGCGCGCCAGGTGGCGCAGCAGGGAAAACTGCGCGACCGTCAGCCCGATGCCCTGCAGGGCATCGTCATAGACGCGGGTGACACCTCGGGCGGCGCGGCGCAGCTGGGTGCAGAGGCATTGGGTGGTCAGCATGATACGTGTATATACCCGCGATACCCGTGAAGGTCAATCGCGCTCGATTGTCCGATCTGCCAGGCGCCGGCTGTTGCCGCTGCCAAGGCCAGGCCGGGTGCGCAGCCGTATAACTGCGCCCACAGTCCCTGCGAGATCACCGCGATGCCCGTCTACAAAGCCCCGCTGCGCGACACCCGCTTCCTGCTCAACGAGGTCTTCGACTTCCCCGAGCACTACCGCAACCTGATCAACGGCGCCGAGGCCACGCCGGACATGGTCGACGCCATCCTCGGCGAATGCGCGAAGCTCTGCGAGGAAGTGATCGCCCCGCTCTACCACTCCGGCGACGAGGAAGGCTGCCACCTGGAGAACGGCGAGGTACGCACGCCCAAGGGCTTCAAGGAAGCCTACGACGCCTACGTGGCCGGCGGCTGGCAAGGCCTGTCGCACCCGGTGGAATACGGCGGCCAGGGCCTGCCCATGAGCCTGGGCGCGCTCAAGCAGGAGATGCTCGGCACCGCCAACTGGCCCTTCTCGATGTACCCGGGGCTGTCCCTGGGCGCCATGAACACCCTGATGCAGCACGGCACCGAGGAGCAGAAGCGCACCTACCTGACGCCCCTCACCGAAGGCCGCTGGGGCGGCACCATGTGCCTCACCGAGCCGCAGTGCGGCACCGACCTCGGCCAGGTGAAGACCCGCGCCGAGCCCAACGCCGACGGCAGCTACGCCATCACCGGCACCAAGATATTCATCTCCTCCGGCGAGCACGACCTCACCGAGAACATCGTGCACATCGTCCTCGCCCGCCTGCCCGACGCGCCCAGGGGCACCCGCGGCATCTCGCTGTTCATCGTGCCCAAGTTCCTGCCCGGCGCAGGCGGCGGCCTCGGCCCGCGCAACGGCGTGGTCTGCGGCGCGCTGGAGAAGAAGATGGGCATCAAGGCCTCGGCCACCTGCGTGATGAACTTCGACGAGGCCAGCGGCTTTCTCATCGGCCCTGCGAACAAGGGCCTGGAATGCATGTTCACCTTCATGAACAGCGCGCGCATCGGCACCGCCATCCAGGGCGTGGCCACCGCCGAACTGGCCTACCAGGGCGCCCTGGCCTACGCCCGCGAGCGCCGCTCGATGCGCGCGCTGTCCGGCGCCAAGGAACCGGAACAGGTGGCCGACAGCCTGATGCACCACGGCGACGTGCGGCGCATGTTGCTGACGCAGAAGGCCGTGGCCGAGGGCGGCCGCGCGCTGGTGTACCTGGCCACGCAGTACGCCGACAAGATGATCCAGGGCCTGCTGACCAACGACAACGCCGAGTACGAGCGCTGGGACGACAAGCTCGGCTTCCTCACCCCGATCCTCAAGGGCTGCCTCACCGAACTGGGCCTGGAGAGCGCCAACCTGGGCATGCAGGTGTTCGGCGGCCACGGCTACATCCGCGAGCACGGCATGGAACAGATCGTCCGCGACGCGCGCATCGCCACGCTCTACGAAGGCACCACCGGCATCCAGGCGCTGGACCTGCTCGGGCGCAAGGTGCTGCTGATGACCCAGGGCAAGGCGGTGCGCGACTTCACCAGGATCGTGGGCAAGTTCGCCATGGGGTTGCTCAAGGAAGAACCGGCCATGCGCGGCCGCGCGCTGACGCTGCTGAAGCTGTGCGCGCAATGGAACCTGCTGACCCTGCGCATCGCCCTGAGCGCCCGCAAGCAGCGCGACCTGGTGGGCACCGCCAGCCACGACTACCTGATGTTCTCCGGCTACGTCGCCCTGGCCTACGCCTGGGCGCTGCAGGAAGCCACGGCCCGCAAGCGCCTGCGCCAGGGCGGCAGCGAGTCCAGCGACTTCTACAAGGCCAAGATCGCCACCAGCGACTTCTACTTCGCCCGCCTGCTGCCCCGCGCCAAGGGCCACGCGGCGGCCATGGGCAAGCCGGTGCGTTCGGTGATGGGGCTGAAGGCGGAGCATTTCGCCTTCGAGTGATCCGGGACGCCCGCCAGGTCCCGGCAGTCGTCGTAGGATGGGTTGAGCTTGCGAAACCCATGCGGTCATGGCGATGGGTATCGCTTCGCTCACCCCATCCTACGGGGCCGTTCGGCGTGCGCGAGAAGGTCGGCGTCAACCTGTAGGAGCGCGCCCTGCGCGCGATCGCGGGCAGGGCCCGCGAGGGGGCTACGGCTTACTCGGCAGCCGGCTTCTTGCGCTTGAGCGGCGCCATGCCGTCGTTGCTGACCACCGACGAGGGCGCCGCCTTCGGCTTGTTCGCCGGCTTGCGCTTGGCGGCGGGCTTGGCCCCGGCCTTCTTGCCGGAATCGGTCTTTTTCTTCTTGGTGCCGGCGGCCTTGCCCGAGGCCTTGACCTTCTTCGGCCCCTTGTAGCTGCCCTTGAGCTCCTTGATGGTGCGCTGTTCAAAACGCACCTTGAGGTAGCGCTCGATGCTCGACATCAGGTTCCAGTCGCTGTGCGACACCAGCGAGATGGCCAGGCCGGCCTCGCCCGCGCGGCCGGTGCGGCCGATACGGTGCACGTACTCGTCGCCGCGGCGCGGCATGTCGAAGTTCAGCACCAGGTCCAGGCCCTCGACGTCCAGGCCGCGGGCGGCCACGTCGGTGGCGACGAGGATCTTCACCGCGCCCTGCTTCAGGCGCTCGATGGCCAGCTTGCGGTCCTTCTGGTCCTTCTCGCCGTGCAGCACGAAGACCTTGTGCCCGGCGGCGATCAGCCGGCCGGTCAGGCGGTCGGCCTGGACGCGGGTGTTGGTGAAGACGATGGCCTTGTCGAAGGTCTCGTTCTCCAGCAGCCAGTGCAGGATGGCTTCCTTGTGGGCGTTGTCGTCGACCAGGATGACCTGCTGCGCGATGTCCTCGTTCAGCTCGCTGACGCGGTTCAGCTGCAGGCTTTCCGGCTCGCGCAGGACCTGCTCGACCATCGCGTGCAGGCCGCTGCCGGCGGTGGCGGAGAACAACAATGTCTGGCGCTGCGCCGGGCAGGCGCCGGCAAGCTTGAGCACGTCCTCGGCGAAGCCCATGTCGAGCATGCGGTCGGCCTCGTCCAGCACCAGCACCTCGACGTCGCCCAGCGGCAGGTTGCCGGCGTTGAACTGCTCGTTCAGCCGGCCGGGGGTGCCGATGATGATCTCCGGGTTCTTGCGCAGGCGCGCGCCCTGCACCTTGAAGTCTTCGCCGCCGGTGATCAGGCAGGCCTTGATGAAGGTGAACTGGGCGAAGCGCTCGACTTCCTTGAGGGTCTGCTGGGCCAGCTCGCGGGTCGGCAGCAGGATCAGCGCGCGGGCGCCGCTCCTGGGCTTCTCCTCGCTGAGCAGGCGGTGCAGCAGCGGCAGCACGAAGGCGGCGGTCTTGCCGCTGCCGGTCTGCGCGGTCACGCGCAGGTCGCGGCCCTCCAGCGCCTTCGGGATGGCCGCGGCCTGGACGGCGGTCGGCTCGGTGAAGGACAGGGTTTCCAGCGCCTTGAGCAGGCGTTCGTGGAGGGCGAATTGGGCGAACAAGGCAGACCTCGGGAAGACGAAAGGACCAAATAGCTGCATAGCCTAACGGTTGCCGCGCCCGAAAGCAGGTTTTATTCGCCGGTCGCGATCCGCACGCCCCGTGTCGCCCTCGGGCAAGTCCGCCGCGCAGGCCCGTCCCAGACTGGCCGCAGGACAGCCCGAGGAGTGTCGAGATGCCGCATCGCCCCACCGCCGCCGAGCGCCTCGAGCGCCTGCCGCTGAGCCCCTACCACCGGCTGATCTTCGTGATCATCGCCCTGGCGTTCTTCTTCGATTCCATGGACCTGGCGATGATGACCTTCCTGCTCGGCTCGATCAAAGCCGAGTTCGGCCTGTCCAGCGCCCAGGCCGGGCTGCTGGCCAGCTCCAGCTTCTTCGGCATGGTCCTGGGCGCGGCGCTGTCGGGGATGCTCGCCGACCGCTTCGGACGCAAGCCGGTGTTCCAGTGGAGCATCGTGCTCTGGGGCCTGGCCAGCTACCTGTGCTCCACCGCCGGCGACGTGCAGAGCCTGACGCTGTACCGCGTGCTGCTGGGCATCGGCATGGGCATGGAATTCCCCATCGCCCAGTCGCTGCTCTCGGAGATGATCCCGGCCAGGGCCCGCGGCCGCTACATCGCCCTCATGGACGGCTTCTGGCCGCTGGGCTTCATCGCCGCCGGCTGCCTGTCCTACTTCGTGCTGCCCATGGCCGGCTGGCGCAGCCTGTTCCTGTTGCTGGCCTTCCCGGCGCTGTTCGTCCTGGCCATCCGCTTCATGGTCCCGGAATCGCCGCGCTGGCTGGAACAGGCCGGGCTGGCGGACAAGGCCGAGCGTTCGCTGCAGCGCATCGAGGCGCGGGTGATGGCCTCGCTGAAGCTATCCAGCCTGCCCGAGCCGCAGGCCCTGGCGCGCCCCGAGCCGAGCCGCCCGGGCTTCTTCAGCGCCTTCGCCGAACTCTGGTCGCCGGCCTACCGCAGCCGCACCCTGACGGTCTGGAGCCTGTGGTTCTTCGCCCTGCTCGGCTTCTACGGGCTGACCTCCTGGCTCAGCGCCCTGCTGCAGCAATCCGGCTTCGCCGTGACGCAGTCGGTGTACTACACGGTGCTGATCTCCCTGGCCGGCATCCCCGGCTTCCTCTGCGCCGCCTGGCTGGTGGAGCGCTGGGGCCGCAAACCGAGCTGCGTGCTGATGCTCCTGGGCGGCGGCGCCATGGCCTACGCCTACGGACAGACCGCGGTGTTCGGCGGCAGCCTGGCGCTGCTGATCGGCTTCGGCCTGGCCATGCAGTTCTTCCTGTTCGGCATGTGGGCGGTGCTCTACACCTACACCCCGGAGCTGTACCCCACCTCGGCGCGCGCCACCGGCTCGGGCTTCGCCTCGGCGGTGGGCCGCGTCGGCTCGCTGCTGGGCCCCACGGTCAGCGGCCTGGTCCTGCCGGTGGCCGGCCAGGGCGGCGTGTTCACTCTCGGTGCGCTGTGCTTCCTGGTCGCCGCGGCGGTGGTCTGGGGCTTCGGCATCGAGACCCGCGGGCGCACCCTGGAGGAGCTGGCGGGCTGAGGTTACATTTCGGAAATATCCTGCTCGGCCCTGCCGCTACCCTGCCGTTACAATGCCGCGCTCATCCCGGCCACCGCGGCCGGGCCTTCGCGGCTACCCCGTAGCCTCCGCACCACGCGCCACCCCGCACTGGCGCCCCGATCCAAAGGATGTTTCCGGCCTATGGACCTTTCCTCTCCCCTCGCCACCCTCCAGGGCTACTGGGCCCTGCTCGACCAACACCCGCTGACCAGCGCCGCCCTCGGCCTCGTCATCCTCCTCGCAGTGGCCTGGATCGTCGGCCGCCTGGCCCGCTTCCTGGTCCGCCGCGCCGCCGACCTGCTGGCGCGCCAGCCGGCCCTGAGCTGGCTCGCCGACCTGCGCGACAACCGCGTGTTCCAGCGCCTGGCGCAGACCGTGCCATCGCTGGTGGTGCAGTTCGGCCTGGTGCTGATCCCCAACCTGGCCGGCAGGCCCGAGGCCTTCCTGCGCAACCTGGCCATGGCGGTCACCGCGCTGTTCCTGCTGCTGGCCCTGAGCGCCCTGCTCGACGCCCTGCTGGACATCTACGCGCGCACCGAACACGCCCGCACCCGCTCGATCAAGGGCTACGTGCAACTGGCCAAGCTGTTCCTCTTCGTCTTCGGCGGCATAGTGGTGGTGTCGATCCTCATCGACCGCTCGCCGATGCTGCTGCTCTCCGGCCTGGGTGCCATGTCCGCGGTCCTGCTGCTGGTCTACAAGGACACCCTGCTGAGCTTCGTCGCCAGCGTGCAGCTGACCAGCAACGACATGCTGCGCGTGGGCGACTGGATCGAGATGCCCCAGGTCGGCGCCGACGGCGACGTGGTGGACATCACCCTGCACACGGTGAAGGTGCAGAACTGGGACAAGACCATCGTCTCGGTGCCCACCTGGCGCCTGATGTCCGAGTCGTTCAAGAACTGGCGCGGCATGCAGCAGTCCGGCGGGCGGCGCATCAAACGCAGCCTGTACCTCGACGCCAGCCAGGTGCGCTTCCTCGACGAGGCCGAGGCGCAGAAGCTGTCCGGCGTGCGCCTGCTGACCGACTACCTGCGGCGCAAGCAGGACGAGCTGGCCGAGTGGAACCAGGCCAACGCCGGCAACGTGCCGCTGTCGGCCAATCGCCGGCGGCTGACCAACATCGGCACCTTCCGCGCCTACGCCGAGGCCTACCTCAAGGCCCACCCGGACATCCATCCGCACATGACCTGCATGGTCCGCCAGCTGCAGCCCGGCGCCGAGGGCGTGCCCCTGGAGATCTACTGCTTCACCCGCACCACCGCGTGGCTGGACTACGAGCGCATCCAGGGCGACATCTTCGACTACCTGATGGCGGTGCTGCCGGAGTTCGGCCTGGGCGTCTACCAGCAGCCCAGCGGCCAGGACCTGCGTGGCGGGCTGCAGGGCCTGTTGCCGACACCGGCGGCTCGTAGCGAACGCCACCCGGCGCTGGACATGGAACAGGCCTGAGAACCCGCGCCAGGCTCCGATCGGACGGGCGACAGCCCCCGGCCTGGCTGCCTCGCCTGGCCGGTGCCATGCTCAAGGCAGGCGCGCGCTTCCGCGCGCCTTTCCCGGAGAAACGCCGTGTCCGCCACCCTCATCTATTACGTGGCCAGCAGCCTGGACGGCTACATCGCCCGCCCCGACGGCAGCGTCGACTGGCTGGACGCATTCGACGGCCATGACGACGACCATGGCTATTCAGCCTTCTACGCCGGCATCGACGGCCTGCTGATGGGCCGCGGCACCTACCTGCAATGCCTGGACTTCGGCGACTGGCCCTACCCGGACAAGCCGGCCATCGTCCTCACCCGCGCCAACCAGCTGCCGCTGGCCTCGCCCCAGGTGGAACTGCAGCACTGCCCGCCCAGCGAAGCCCTGGCCAGCCTGGAAGGCCGCGGCTGCCAGCGCATCTGGCTGGTGGGCGGCGGCAGCCTGGCCGGCAACTGCCTGGCGGCGGACTTGCTCGACGAGGTGATCGTCAGCATCATTCCGCACCTGCTCGGCGCCGGCATCCCGCTGTTCGGCATCGGGCTCGAACGGCGCCTGCAGTTGCTGGAACAGCGCAGCTTCCCCAGCGGCATCGTGCAGGTGCGCTACCAGGTCCTCAAGTGAGCCCCCGCGCCGCCGCCGAACCGGAAGAGCTGGCCTGGCTGGAAGACGGCCGCCACCCCGAGCCGCTGGCGCCGCTGCTGCGCGAAAAAGTCCTGCCGGCGCTACGCGAACACCTCGCCGACTGACGGAAATCGTCAGAGGACCTGCATTTCGTCGGGTTTTTCCCTGCGACACCAGGTCCCACCCCGCGCCCTTCCCGCCCCCTTCCGGCCCCCCTCGCGCGAACCTGGGCCATCTCCCGGCAACCCGCCTGGCATAGGGCTTTCGGCTATAAGGTCGGCGCCCGACCGGGCAGTCCGAACACATGTCACCGAATGCCCGCCGAGTCACACGGCGCTCCCCACAAGCGACGGACGGTCAAAACACTGTCACGAAAAGTCGGTCAGAATGCGCGGAATTTTTCGCGGACCAAAGGAAACCATCGCCCGCCGAAGAGCAACGGCGATCCAGCGGAGTCTGGGTTACATCCACAACCAGAAAGAAGACATGCCGAATGCGCAGTACCCTTTTGACATGCCTTTCCATAGGCTTGGCAGCCAGTTTGGCCGCCGTTGTAACCGGGGTGGAAGCTTCCCCACGGGCCACGCGTTCCTACGCGCCCGCCCCCCTCGAACTCCGTGTCCCGGTACAGGGCAAGGAGCTGCTGAGCATCGCCCCGCCGGCGAAGCAGCAGCCCAGTGACGCCCACCAGGTCACCCAGCGCGCCTTCAGCATGATCGGCACGCCCTACCGCTGGGGCGGCACCTCGCCCAAGGGTTTCGACTGCAGCGGCCTGGTCAAGTACGTGTTCCGCGACGTCGACGACGTCGAGCTGCCGCGCACCGCCCGGGCCATCTACCAGAGCAGCAACCCCAAGGTGGCGCGCCGCGACCTGCAGCCCGGCGACCTGGTGTTCTTCCGCATCCGCAGCCGCAACGTCGACCACGTGGGCATCTACGTCGGCAACGACCGCTTCGTCCACGCCCCGCGCCGCGGGCAGCGGGTGAAAGTGGCCAACCTCAACGACAAGTACTGGCAACGCCATTACCTGGCGGCCAAGCGCGTGCTGCCGGAGACCCTGGCCAAGGCCGACCTGCCGGGCAATCGCTTCGAGTAAGGGCCCGCGCCGCGAGAACAAGGACGCCGTTTTCCCTGCCCGGGAAAACGGCGTTTTTCATGGGCGCGGGACCAACGGCGGATAACCGCGAACGGTTATTCGCCCCACGGTTGGGCAGGGCTGTAGGAGCGGGCCCTGCCCGCGAATCGCGCGCAGGGCGCGCTCCTACATTGAAATGGCGTGGCTGAAAGCGTGCCTCATCACGCCCCACCACCCCGCCGCTCGCGCCGCGCCTGCTTGCGCAGCAGCCGCGCGCTGTCCCAGCCGGTGAGCAGGATGGCCAGCCAGATCGGCCCGTAGGTCCACAGCTGCTGCGGCTGGAACGCCTCGCCGAGGAACAGCACCGCCAGCAGGAACAGCAGCATCGGCTCGACATAGCTGAGGATGCCGAACAGCCCCATGGGCAGCAGCCGGCTGGAGGCCATCATGGCAGCGAAGGCCAGGGCGCTGATCAGCCCCAGCATCGGCAGCAGCGCCCACAGCCGCGGCGTTTCGGCGAACACCTGGAGGTCGCCGAAGTGCCAGATGGTCCACAGGGCGAAGGGCAGCAGCACCGCCATCTCGAAGACGAAGCCGGACAGCGCGTCCACGCCCATGCGCCGGCGCAGCATGAAATACGGTGGATAACCCAGGGCGGTGATCAGGCTGAACCAGGAGAAGGCGCGGGTCAGCCACAGCTCGTGGAGCACGCCGACCAGCGCGCAGGCCACGGCGATGCCCTGCAGCGGCGTCAGGCGCTCGCCGTAGAACAGCCGGCCGCAGAGCACCATGGTCAGCGGCAGCAGGAAGTAGCCCAGGGACAGCTGCAGGGTCTGGCCGACCATGGGCGCGTAGATGAACACGCCCCACTGCACCAGCATCATCGCCGCGCTCAGCGGGAAGCACAGCAGCAGCCAGCGCTCGCGCAGCAGGCGCCGGCCGGCATCGCGCAGCACGCCGCCCTGGCCGGTGAAGGCCACCAGCAGCAGGACCATGGGGATCGACCAGACCACCCGGTGCGCCACGATCTGGATGCTGTCCAGCGGCGCCAGCCAGCGCAGGTAGCCCGGCAGCGTGACAAAGAGCACCGAGGCGGCCAGGGAAAGGGCGACGCCGCGACCGGAAATGTTCATGCCACGGCCCTCCGCGCCAGCCCCAGGCGGTTCACCCAGAGCGACGCCACTATCACCCCGCCGCCCAGGGCCAGGCGGGCCAGGTCGGCATGTTCGTTCCAGATCAGCAGGTTGATCAGGAGCCCCACCGGCACGTGCAGGTTGTTCATCACCGCCAGGGTGCCGCCATCCACCAGCGTAGCCCCCTTGTTCCACCAGAACTGCCCAAGGGCAGTGGCCAGCAGGCCCATGAACAGCAGCACCAGCCACTGCACCTCGGTGGTCGGCAGCTTGGCCGGGTTGCCCAGCAGCACCCAGCCGGGCAACGCCACCAGCAGCGCGCCGACGAAGAAGTAGCCGAAGCGGCGGTACTGCGGGATGTCCGACGGGTAGCGCGCCACCAGGTGCTTGTACAGCACCTGGCCGGCGGCGAAGGTGGCGTTGGCCAGTTGCAGCAGCAGGAAGCCTTCGATGAAGTCGCCGCTGACGCCATCGTAGCGGATGATCGCCGCGCCCAGCACGGCCACCGCCGCTGCCAGCAGCGCCCAGGGGTTGAAGCGGCGGTTCAGGGCGTCGTCGATCAGCGCCACGTGCAGCGGCGTGAGCACGGTGAACAGCAGCACCTCGGGCACCGTCAGCACGCGGAAACTCTGGTACAGGCAGACGTAGGTGATGCCGAACTGCAGCGCGCCGACCAGCATCACCCCGCCGATGAAGCGCGGCGCCACCCCGCGCCAGCGCGTCAGCGGCAGGAACACCGCGCCGGCCAGCAGCACCCGGGTGAGCACGGCGAAATAGCTGTCCACCTGGCCGGCGAGGTACTCACCGATCAGGCTGAAGGAAAACGCCCAGAGGACGGTTACGAAAAGCAGGTAAGGCATGACCGGACAGGCGCACCGAAAAGGGGCGTGGAACATAGCGGTTTTGCCGGGGCGAAGAAAGGGCCAGGGTGCTGTCCGGCATGAACGGGAGGTTCAGCGTCGGCCTGTAGCGGGCCCTGCCCGCGATTCGCGCGCAGGGCGCGCTCCTACATGGGAACGACGTGGATAGGATTCATCCGCGATCCCGCCGGCAGGGCCGGCGCCCCATGTCATCGCGAACCCCGGCAAAGAAAAAGCCCGGTCGACATTCGCAGGGGGGAAGTGCGTCGACCGGGCGTCGCGCCCAGGAGCGACGGGCGCGCAAGTGGTAAGCCGGAATCTGGGGTCAGGCCACCGCGGCCAGTTGCTCGCGGGCCTTGGCCAGGCCTTTCTCGGCGAACTCGGGGCCCATGTTCAGACCCTCGGCATGGACGAAGGTGACGTCGTGGATGCCGATGAAGGCCAGGGCCTGGCGCAGGTAGGGCTCCTGGTGGTCCAGCGGGCCGCCGGCGTAGACGCCGCCGCGGCTGGTCAGGATGTAGGCGCGCTTGCCGCCGAGCAGGCCCTGGGGACCGGTCTCGGTGTACTTGAAGGTGACGCCGGCGCGCAGCACGTGGTCCAGCCAGGACTTCAGGGTGCTGGGGATGGCGAAGTTGTACATGGGCGCGGCCAGCACCAGCACGTCGGCGGCCAGCAACTCCTCGGTGAGCAGGTTGGAACGCTGCAGCGCGGCCTGCTCGGCGGCGCTGTGCTGCTCGGCCGGCTTCATCCATCCGCCCAGCAGGTCGGCGTCCAGGTGCGGCACCTGTTCCAGCGCCAGGTCGCGGACCTGGATCTCGTCGGCGGGGTGGGCGGCGCGCCAGTTGGCGATGAACTCGGCGGTCAGCTGGCGGGAGACCGAACCTTGTTGGCGGGCGCTGCTTTCGATTACCAGAACACGGGACATGGGCTTGACCTCCAGCGGTCGTTTGCGTCGATGGAGGCCAGCTTATGGAATGACTTATCGATAAAAAAGCAGAAATAATTGCTTCAAAATATCGATTTAGTTGATTTGTACCGCGTCTGCTCCTAGTCTGGAGAACATGCGCTGCCGGCTCAGGCCGGGTTGCAGGTCAGCTTGATGCGCAGCTTGATGATGGCGCGGCCGAAGCTGGCGGTGAGGTTGCTGGACTTGCCGGCGGCGAGCACCGTCTTGCGCACCTTGGGCGACTCCGGGCCGTTCTGGAACACCGCGGTGCAGGCCACGTCCTGCTTGCCGTAGTTCTGCAACAGCACGGCGCCCATGCTGTCGCCGATGTCCTGGGTCTGGACGTCGATCTCCGTGCCGTTGAGGGACTTCTCCACCTCGATCGGGTAGGCCAGGGCGGTCAACGGCAGCGACAGCAGCAACGCACAGCAGATTCTTTTCATGTGGCGGTCTCGCTCGGTTCAGGCAGAGCGCCAGATTAGACAAGAGGAGGCGAGGATGAAAGCGCCCCGCGTTACCCTGGATCAATGGCGCACGCTGCAGGCGGTGGTCGACCACGGCGGCTTCGCCCAGGCCGCCGAGGCCCTGCACCGCTCGCAGTCTTCCATCAGCTACACGGTGGCGCGCATGCAGGAGCAGCTCGGCGTGCCGCTGCTGCGCATCGACGGCCGCAAGGCGGTGCTCACCGAGGCCGGCGAGGTGCTGCTGCGGCGCTCGCGGCAACTGGTGAAGAGCGCCGGCCAGCTGGAGGAACTGGCCCACCACATGGAGCAGGGCTGGGAACCGGAAGTGCGCCTGGTGGTGGACGCAGCCTACCCCACCCTGCGCCTGGTCCGCGCGCTGTCCGCGTTCGTGCCGCAGAGCCGCGGCTGCCGCGTGCTGCTGCGCGAGGAGGTGCTGTCCGGCGTCGAAGAGGCGCTGCAGCAGGGCCATGCGGACCTGGCCATCAGCGGGCTGAACATCGCCGGCTACCTGGGCGCCGACCTGTGCACCGTGGAATTCGTCGCCGTGGCCAACCCGGACCATCCGCTGCACCGCCTGCAGCGCGAGCTGACGCACCAGGACCTGGAAAGCCAGATGCAGGTGGTCATCCGCGACTCCGGCCGCCTGCAGCCGCGCGACGTCGGCTGGCTGGGCGCCGAGCAGCGCTGGACGGTGGGCAGCCTGGCCACCGCCGCCACCTTCGTCGGCAACGGCCTGGGCTTCGCCTGGCTGCCGCGGCACATGATCGAGCGCGAACTGCGCGACGGCTCGCTGAAGCCGCTGCCGCTGACCCAGGGCGTCACCCGCGAGAGCCGCTTCTATCTTTATCCGAACAAGGAAAAGCCCCTGGGCCCGGCCACGCAGATCCTCGTCGAACTGCTGAAGACCTTCGCCAACGTACCCCTGGACGCCCCCTTCGCCGCGCCGCCGAGCGCCTGACCCGGAGAACCGCCGATGCCCTACCTGCACCACGACGGCCAGCGCCTGTACTTCGAGGACAGCGGCCAGGGCACGCCCGTGCTGCTGGTGCACGGCCTGGGCTCGAGCAGCCGCGACTGGGAGTACCAGGTGCCGGAGCTGCTCCGGCGGCACCGGGTGATCGCCCTCGACGTGCGCGGCCACGGCCAGTCCGACAAGCCCCGCGAGCGCTACAGCATCGCCGGCTTCGCCGAGGACGTGGCGGCGCTGATCGAGGAACTGCGCCTGGCCCCGGTGCACCTGGTGGGCATCAGCATGGGCGGAATGATCGGCTTCGAGCTGGCCACCCGCCGGCCGGACCTGCTCAAGAGCCTGACCATCGTCAACAGCGCCCCGGAAGTGAAGCCGCGCACTTTGCGCGAATACCTGGAAGTGGCGCGCCGGCTGTTCCTCGCCCACGTGCTGGGCCTGGACACCGTGGGCAAGGCCCTCGGCAAGCTGCTGTTCCCCAAGCCGGAGCAGGCCGACCTGCGGCGCAAGATCGAGCAGCGCTGGCCGCAGAACGACAAACGCGCTTACCTTTCCAGCCTGCACGCCATCATCGGCTGGGGTGTGCAGGAGCGCCTGGGGCGCATAACCTGTCCGACGCTGGTGGTCAGCGCCGACCGCGACTACACCCCGGTGACGCTCAAGCAGGCCTACGTGGAGCGCCTGCCCAACGCGCGCCTGGTGGTGATCGAGGATTCGCGCCACGCCACCCCGCTGGACCAGCCGCAAGCCTTCAACAGCACCCTGCTCGACTTCCTCGAGCAGGTAGACCATTCCTAAAACACCTCAGGAAACATCCGCAAAATGACCCTGTTCAAACGCTTCCTGCTCGCCGCCTGTACCCTCGTCCTGGCCACCTCGGCGCTCGCCGCCGACCCGGCGAAACCCCACGTGCTGCTCTCCACCACCCTGGGCGAGATCGAGGTAGAACTCGACAGCGCCAAGGCGCCGATCAGCGTGAAGAACTTCCTCGGCTACGTCGACAGCGGCTTCTACAACGGCACCATCTTCCACCGGGTGATCCCCGGCTTCATGGTGCAGACCGGCGGCTTCACCGAGAAGATGCAGGAGAAGGACACCGGCGAGCCGATCAAGAACGAGG
Organism: Pseudomonas sp. AAC; assembly: GCF_000725445.1. Taxonomy (NCBI): domain Bacteria; kingdom Pseudomonadati; phylum Pseudomonadota; class Gammaproteobacteria; order Pseudomonadales; family Pseudomonadaceae; genus Pseudomonas; species Pseudomonas sp. AAC. The sequence continues at coordinate 456,732 of NZ_KL647097.1, forward strand.
CCGACAACGGCCTGCTCAACGCCCGCGGCACCCTGGCCATGGCCCGCACCAGCGACGTGAACTCGGCCACCAGCCAGTTCTTCGTCAACCTGACCGACAACGACTTCCTCGACCACGGCCAGCGCGACTTCGGTTACGCCGTGTTCGGCAAGGTCGTGCGCGGCATGGGCGTGGTCGACATGATCGCCAAGGTGCCCACCACCAACCGCGGCATGTACCAGAACGTGCCCGCCGAGCCGGTGGTCATACTCTCCGCCAAGCGTCTCTGAGAATCCCCGATTCCCACGCTGACGGAGGCCTGAAACGGCGGGCCCGGGACGGGCCCGCGACAACCGAGAGACATCATGCTCTACCGCCGCTTCGAAAAGCTCATCGACCCCTTCCGCGACGCCCCCGAGCACATGCCTCCGGCCGACGTCTGGCGCTTCTACACCTACTACCTGCGCCAGGTCTGGCCGGTGTTCTCGATCCTGCTGGTGGTCGGCCTGATCGTCGCCCTGATCGAGGTGGCGCTGTTCAGCTACCTGGGGCGCATCGTCGACCTCGCGCAGAACACCGCGCCCGCCGACTTCTTCCGCCTGCACGGCAACGAACTGGCCTGGATGGCCGTGGTGGCGCTGGTGCTGCGCCCGCTGTTCAACGCCCTGCACGACATGCTGGTGCACCAGAGCATCAACCCCAGCATGACCAACCTGATCCGCTGGCAGAACCACCGCTACGTGCTCAAGCAGAGCCTGGGCTTCTTCCAGAACGACTTCGCCGGGCGCATCGCCCAGCGCATCATGCAGACCGGCAACTCGCTGCGCGACTCGGCAGTGCAGGTGGTGGACGCCTTGTGGCACGTGGCGATCTACACCATCAGCGCCCTGGTGCTGTTCGCCGAGGCCGACTGGCGGCTGATGATCCCCCTGGTGCTCTGGGTGATCGCCTACGTCGGCGCCCTCGCCTACTTCGTGCCGCAAGTGAAGCGCCGCTCGGTGGCCGCCTCGGACTCGCGCTCCAAGCTGATGGGGCGCATCGTCGACGGCTACACCAACATCACCACCCTCAAGCTGTTCGCCCACACCCGCCAGGAAGAGGACTACGCCCGCGAGGCCATCGCCGAGCAGACGCACAAGGCCCAGCGCGCCGGGCGCGTGGTGACCTCCATGGACGTCAGCATCACCATCATGAACGGCATCCTCATCGCCGGCACCACGGGCCTGGCGCTGTGGCTGTGGAGCCAGGAACTGATCTCGGTGGGCGCCATCGCCCTGGCCACCAGCCTGGTGATCCGCATCAACAACATGTCCGGCTGGATCATGTGGGTGGTCGGCGGCATCTTCGAGAACATCGGCCAGGTGCAGGACGGCATGCAGACCATCGCCATCCCCCGCCAGGTGGTCGACGCGCCCGACGCCAAGCCGTTGGTGGTGACGCGCGGCGAGGTGCGCTTCGACGAGGTGGACTTCAGCTACGGCAAGGGCAGCGGCCTGATCCAGGGCCTGGACCTGGTGGTGCGCCCGGGCGAGAAGATCGGCCTGGTCGGGCCCTCCGGCGCCGGCAAGTCGACCCTGGTCAACCTGCTGCTGCGCCTGTATGACCTCGAAGGCGGGCGCATCCTGATCGACGACCAGGACATCGCCCACGTGACCCAGGAGAGCCTGCGCGCGCAGATCGGCATGGTCACCCAGGACACCTCGCTGCTGCACCGCTCGATCCGCGACAACCTGCTCTACGGCCGCCCCGGCGCCAGCGAGGAAGAACTGCAGGAGGCGGTGCGCAAGGCCCGCGCCAGCGAGTTCATCCCGCAGCTGTACGACGCCCAGGGCCGCACCGGCCTCGACGCCCACGTCGGCGAGCGCGGCGTGAAGCTCTCCGGCGGCCAGCGCCAGCGCATCGCCATCGCCCGTGTGCTGCTCAAGGACGCACCGATCCTGATCCTCGACGAAGCCACCTCGGCGCTGGATTCGGAAGTGGAATCGGCCATCCAGGAAAGCCTGGAGACGCTGATGCAGGGCAAGACGGTGATCGCCATCGCCCACCGCCTCTCCACCATCGCCCGCATGGACCGCCTGGTGGTGCTGGAACACGGCCGCATCGTCGAAAGCGGCAGCCACGCCGAACTGATCGAACACGGCGGCCTCTACGCCCGCCTGTGGCGCCACCAGACCGGCGGGGTCGTGGGGGGGGGTTGATGCTGC
>NZ_KL647097.1:458924-879622 GCF_000725445.1 Pseudomonas sp. AAC
CTGCTCCGCGCGGGATAAACACCACCGTAGGATGGGTGGAGCGAAGCGATACCCATCGCCATGGACAGATGGGTTTCGCAAGCTCAACCCATCCTACGCAGAGCCCACGCGTAGGGCGCATAACGCCCCAGGCGTTATGCGCCGCCGAGCTCCCGCGCCAATGCCATCGGCGGATAACCGCGAACGGTTATCCGCCCTACCCATTAATTACGGGCAGGCCCGTGACGCAGAGCGCCTCGGCGCAGCCGGCAAAACGAACGTATTGCCTGGCACTTAATGAAGCCTTAAGCCTCCATCCCGAACCCTGCGACAAGTCGCCGCATCACCCCGGTCGATGATCATTAGCAAGCACATCAATTTCTCGCGTGGGGTGGTTCGGTGGTCATATCTGTTCCACGCCCCGCCACGCGGTGGACGCCTGAAGCATCGCCCCCCTGCCCGCCCCGGACCCGCGGCCAGACATCGGATGCCAGTGCTCCAGGGCGGGGCTTCATCCCCTTCGCTATGAGGACCACCAGAATGAAGATTGCTTCTGTCGTATCGGCGGTGCTTTCCAGCCTCGCGCCCATGGTCTTCGCCCAGGACGCCATCAAGGAGCCGGGCGCCGACCTTCCGACGGTCGAATACCACTACGGCATGCCGCTGGACATCGACAAGGTGCTGCACCGTACCGACAACTCGCACAAGGTGGGCATGGTCCCCGCCTACCTCGTGTACCAGGACCACGAGGGCACCACGCACCGCGTGCGCTTCCTCGAATGGGGCGGCCAGGCGAGCCACGTCTGAGCCCCACCCGGTCTCGGTCCCTGGCCGACTTGGCCACCCCGCGAGCCTGTCGTAGCGGCCGGGGGCCGACCTTCTACCCGACTTCCCCTTACTCCGCCTGCCGGTAAGGCAGCGCCGCCCGCGCCTCCTCGGCGTAGGCGCGGATGCCGGCGCGTTCCTGGGCGAGGAAGTCGTCCACCGCGGCGCGCAGGCCCGGGTGCCCCAACTGATGCCAGGAGCGCGTGAGCACCGGCTCGAAGCCGCGGATCAGCTTGTGCTCGCCCTGGGCGCCGGCGTCGAAACGGCGCAGCCCGGCGGCCAGGGCGTAGTCCAGGCCCTGGTAGAAGCAGGTTTCGAAGTGCAGGCGGTCGTACTCCGCCAGACAACCCCAGTAGCGCCCGTAGAGGGTGTCGCCATCCACCAGGCTGAAGGCCATGGCCACCGGCCGTCCGTTGCGGCGGGCGAAGACCACGCGGATCGCCGCGCCCATACGCTCGGCCAGCAGGCTGAAGAACTCCCGCGTCAGGTACGGCGCCTGGCCGCGCACCTCGTAGGTGCTGGCGTAGCAGGCGTAGACGAAGTCCCAGTCGGCCTCGGCCAGCTCGGGCCCCTCCATCCAGCGGAACTCCATGCCCTGCCCGGCCACCTGCTCGCGCTCCTTGCGCAGTTGCTTGCGCTTGCGCGAGGCCAGGGCGTCGAGGAAGTCCTGGAAATCCCGGTAGCCGCGGTTGAACCAGTGGTACTGGCAGCCCAGGCGTTCCAGCCAGCCGCCCTGCGCGGCGATCAGCCCGTCGGCGCGCGGGTCGGTGAAGTTCACGTGCACGCCGGACCACACGCCTTCCGCGGTGCCCTCGGCCAGCACGCCCAGCAATTCGGCGATGCCCTCGTCCGTGCCCAGCAGGCGCGCGCCGCTCACCGGCGAGAAGGGCACGCCCACCAGCAGCTTGGGGTAGTAGCGGATACCGGCACGCTGGCAGGCGTCCGCCCAGCCCCAGTCGAACACGTATTCGCCATAGGAATGCGCCTTCACGTAGGCCGGCAGCGCCGCGCGCAGCCGCCCGGCGTCGTCGAGCAGCACATGGTGCGCCGGGCGCCAGCCGGTGCGCGCGGTGACGCTGCCGCTGTCCTCCAGGCTGGCGAGGAAGGCGTGGCGCAGGAACGGCTGGGCGTCCGGCAGCAGAGCGTCCCACTGGCTGGGCGCGAGGTCGCCGAGGCGGGAAAGTCTGTGGATAGGCATGCCGACAGTCTGGCGCCGGGCGCGGCGGAAGAAAAGTGCCGCGGCGCCCTTCGTCGCCCCGTCCTTGCACGGCCGGCCCGCTGTTCTAAGGTGGGGATACGCGAAAGCACAGGCCCCGCCACCGGCGGGACAGCCACGCCAGAGCGGCGCGGCGCCTGGCGCCGGCAATGGCGCAGGCGGCGCCCCCTGGCCCGACAGCGAGGTCCATGCCATGCAAACCCTGCAATGCACCCATCGCGACTACACCATCATCGCCCGCGTCTTCGAACACCCGGGGCTGCCCACGCCCTATGCCGGCGGCTGCCAGATCATCGCCCCGGACGGACGCAGCACGCGGCGCCAGCCGCTGCCGACGAAGATGGCCTTCCTCGCCGACCTGGACGCCGCGCAGCACGCCTCCATCGCCCACGGCAAGTGGCTGGTGGACCAGAGCCTGGACAGCGACCGCGACCTGTTCCACTAGGCGTCAGTCGGCCAGGGCCTCGGCCTCGGTCATGCCACCCGGCTCGCCGAGCGGCCGCTGCAGGGCCAGGAACTGCTGCGCCGAGAGCCGCCAGGACTGCCCGGCGGCCCACTCGGCGCAGGCCTGGCGGTCCAGCGCCAGGGCGCGCAGGCAGGCCTTGCGCAGGTCGCTATCGATGGCGCCAGTGACGCCCTCCTCCAGCACGTCCAGCGGGCCCGGCACCGGGAAGGCGGCCACCGGCGTGCCGCAGGCCAGGGCTTCGTACATCACCAGGCCGAGGGTGTCGGTGCGCGAGGGGAACACCAGCACGTTGGCCGCGCGATAGGCCTCGGCCAGCGCCTCGCCATGGCGGTAGCCGAGGAATTCCACCTGGGGATAACGCGCCTGCAGCTCGCCGCGTGACGGGCCGTCGCCCACCACCCGCTTGAGCCCGGGCAGGTCCAGGTCGAGGAAGGCTTCCAGGTTCTTCTCCGGCGCCAGGCGCCCGACATAGAGGAACACCGGGCCCTCGACAGGCCCCGGTCCCATCTGGAATTGCGTGGTATCCACACCCTTGCGCCACAACTCCAGGGCCTGTACGCCCCAATCGGCGAAGGCGCCACGCATGCGCTCGCTGCTCACCAGCACCGCCGCGCTGGGCGCGTGGAAGCGGCGCAGCACGGCATAGCCGAACGCCAGCGGCAGCCAGGCCCAGCGGTTGTTCAGGTATTCCGGGAAGCGCGTGTGGATCGCCGTGGTGAAGGCCAGGCCGCGGCGCAACAGCCAGCGCCGCGCGGCCCAGCCCAACGGGCCCTCGGTGGCCAGGTGCACGCAGTCCGGGGCGAAGGCCTCGATGGCCGGGCCGACCTTCCACAGGTCCCAGGCCAGGGGGATTTCCGGGTAGCTCGGGCAGGGCCGGCTGCGGAACTCGGCCGGCGACAGCAGGCGTACCTGGTGCCCCATGGCCTCCAGTTCGGCGACCAGAGCACGCAGGCTGGTCACCACGCCGTTCACCTGCGGCGCCCAGGCGTCGCTGACGATCAGCAGCCTCATGCCGCCGGCTCGGCGACGATGGCCTCGCTGGCGTGCTGGAGCTGCTCCTCGGCCAGGCGGTAGAGCTGGATGCTGCCGTCCCAGTGCTCGATCAGCGCCGTGCAGGACTCCACCCAGTCGCCGCAGTTGAGGTACTCCACCTCGCCGATCCGGCGGATCTCCGCGTGGTGGATGTGCCCGCAGACCACGCCGTTCAGCCCGCGCTTGTGGACTTCGTGGGCGATGGCTTCCTCGAAGTCGCTGATGAAGTTCACCGCGGTCTTCACCTTGTGCTTCAGGTACGCCGACAGCGACCAGTAGCCATAGCCGTAGCGGCTGCGCCAGTGGTTCAGCCAGCGGTTGAGGGTCAGGGTGAATTCGTAGGCCGAGTCGCCGAGGAACGCCAGCCAGCGGTGGTAGCGGGTGATGACGTCGAACTGGTCGCCGTGGATCACCAGCAGGCGGCGGCCGTCGGCGGTGGTGTGCTCGATCTCGTCGACCAGGCGGATGTTGCCCAGCAGCAGCGTGGAGTAGCGGCGCAGGAACTCGTCGTGGTTGCCGGTGACGTAGATCACCTCGGTGCCGCGCTTGCTCATGGTCAGCAGGCGGCGGATCACGTTGGTGTGCGCCTGCGGCCAGTAGATGCCGCCGCGCAGCTTCCAGCCGTCGATGATGTCGCCCACCAGATAGATACGCTCGGCGTGGTAGCGCTTGAGGAAGCCCGCCAGGTGCTCGGCCTGGCAGTCGCGCGTGCCCAGGTGGACGTCGGATATCCACAGGGTGCGCACCCGTTGTTTCTTGGTCGGCATCAGGCGTTGGGCGCTGGTCATGGGCGGCCTCCGGCGGGGTTTAGTCGATTTTCCGGCCCGGCGGTGACCCGCGCGTGACGGCCGCGCGACAGTCCCGTGACAACCTGCGCCGCGCTAGACTGTGGGCCTGCCCCCGGAGCCCGCCATGAGCCAGATCCTCTCCCTGCGCCGCTACAGCCACGAGCACCTCGCCCACAGCCACGACCACGCGCAACTGGTCCTGGGGCTGTCCGGCGACCTGGAGTTCGAGGTCGCCGGCCTGGGCAGCCGCGTCACCCGCCAGCACTTCGCGGTGGTCCCGCGCGGCGCGCACCACGCCTGCGCCGCCCCCGGCGGCAGCCAGTGCCTGGTGTTCGACCTGGAGGACGAGGACCTGCTGCTGCGCGGCCTGGGCGAGCACGCGCAGAGCATCCGCCGCCTGCTGGAACGCCCCGCCGCCCTGGCCCTGAACCCGGCCCAGGGGCAACTGGTGCACTGGCTGGCCGCCAGCCCCCTGCAGGACCCGGTGATCGCCCGCCAGGGCGCCCTGCTGCTGCTCGCCAGCCTGGCCGGCATGCACGCCGCCGAGGAACCGTCGCGCCTGCCGCTGGCCAGCCTGGACGCCTACGTCGACCGCCACGCCGGGCACCCGCTGCAGGTCGCCGACCTGGCGCGGCTGGCCGGGCTGTCGGCGGCGCGCTTCCACGCCCGCTTCCTCGCCGAAACCGGGCAGACGCCCATGGACTACGTGCGCCAGCGCCGCCTGCAACTGGGCCGCGAGCTGCTCTGCGCCACGCACCTGGCGGTGGGCGAGATCGCCGCGCGGGTCGGCTATGCCTCGCAGAGCGCCTTCACCGCCGCCCTGGTCCGCCAGTTCGGCAGCACGCCACGGCAGATCCGCCGCGAGGCGCGCGACAATTCCCGCTAGCCGCGCGACAGACAAACGCCCCGCCACGCCCTAGACTGCCGCCCCATCATTGAGAAGATGAGCTGAGGAGATCGGCGATGTCGGCAGAGACCATCGAGTGGCAGGATTTCGAGCGCGTCGAACTGCGCGTGGGCACCATCGTCCACGCCGAACCCAACAGCAAGGCGCGCAAGCCGGCGTACATCCTGCAGGTCGACCTCGGTCCGATGGGGCTGAAGACCTCCAGCGCGCAGATCACCGCGCACTATTCCCTCGACGAACTGCTCGGCCGCCAGGTCCTGTGCGTCTGCAACTTCGCCCCCAAGTCCATCGCCGGGGTGCGCTCGGAAGTGCTGGTCACCGGCGTCTACGACAGCGACGACAAAGTGGTGCTGGCCGGCTTCGACAAGCCGCTGCCCAACGGCGCGCGCCTGGCCTGAGGCCTTCAACCGCCAGGCGACTGGCTCATCGAGCACCTGCGATCCCGCGATAGATAGAGAAGCAATGCGCGTTCCCCGACTGACACCCCGCTCGGCCCTGGTCGGCCTGCACGTAGGCGCCCTGATGTTCGGCCTGAGCGGCATCTTCGGCAAACTCATCCTCGCCGCCCCGCTGGTGATCGTCTTCGGCCGCGCGCTGTTCGGCCTGGCGGCGCTGGGCGGCGCCTTCGCCGGGCACCTGGCGGCGCAACCGCGGCCAAGCCCGCGCCAGGCCGCCGCGCTGGCCGGCAGCGGGCTGCTGCTGTGCGCGCACTGGCTGACCTTCTTCCTCGCGGTGAAGGTGGGCAACGTCGCCGTGGCCACCTTGGGTTTCGCCAGCTTCCCGGCCTTCACCGTGCTGCTGGAAGGGCTGCTGTTCCGCGAACGCATCCGCCACGCCGAGTACCTGGTGGTGGGCCTGGTGTGCCTGGGCCTGGTGCTGGTGACGCCGAACCTGGACTTCAGCCAGGGCGCCACCGCCGGGCTGTTCTGGGGCATCGCCTCCGGCCTGCTGTTCGCCCTGCTGTCGCTGGCCAACCGCGCCAGCGTGCGCGGGCTGGACCCGATCCTCTCGGCCTTCGCGCAGAACCTCACCATCGTCCTCTGCCTGGCGCCGCTGGCCCTGTTCGAACTGCCCGCGGTGCGCGCGCTGGACTGGTTGTGGCTGGTGCTGCTGGGAGTACTGTGCACGGGCGTGGCGCACAGCCTGTTCGTCGCCAGCCTGCAACTGATCAAGGCGCGCACCGCGGCGGTGATCTTCGCCCTGGAACCGGTCTACGGCATCGCCTTCGCCGCCGTGCTGTTCGGCGAACAGCCGAGCCTGCGGATGCTGGCCGGTGGCGCGCTGATTATCTTCGCCACCTTCCTCAGTGCGCGTAGTGCCGCTTAGCCTGTGCTGCCGGGACGTCCGGCGTGGCCGGTGAATCCAATCGCGGACGGAGTCCGCTACGGTTCCGGGAAAGCCCCGTAGGCGTTTCAGGATGACTCCGGACTCAGCCCCGCTCCGAACGGCCCCCTAGCCCTCCGGGAGAGGGCTGGGGTGAGGGCATGATTCCGCTCCAATAGCGTCGGGAAAAATAAGAAGGCCGCCCCGCAGCATGCGTAACCCGACTCCTTGCCCTGGGGAGGGATTGCCAAGGAATCACCGCACGATTGCCTGCGAAGCGGCCTGTTCGGTCCGGCCCGGGGCCGGTTGTTTCAGTTGATGCTGTAGCCCCGCCCATTCAGGCAGGCACCCAGCGCCCGCCGGTAGGTATCCGCCACGCCCGGTGCCGGCGCCTGGCTGGCCGCGGCCGGGTCGAAGCCGCTCTGGCCCACGGCCCAGGTGTGGCACTCGTAGCGGTCGCGGCTCTGCTGGTCGGGCGTCTGCCCGCGCGCCGGGTAGGCGATCACGTCATAGCTCACACCCGCCGGCGCCTGCTGCACCGCCGGCGGCGGCTCCACCACCACGTATTCGCGACGGTCGGCGTTCCACAGGTAGTAGGTGCCCGCAGCGACGAAATAGAGCGCACTGCCGATCCACAGCGACCGCGCATAATCCGGCAGGCCATGGCCATGCCCGGGGCCCGGCCCCCAACCATGCCCCGGGCCGGGACCATAACCGGGCGGCCCGGCCACGGCGGCGGCCGACAGGCTCAGGGCCAAGGCAGCGGCGATCGACTTGAGCACAGCTTGCGACGACATCTTGATTGCACCTCCGGACACGAGCGCCCAAGCACCCGCCTTTCATGGTGCCTATCATCGCTCGTCCGGGGCCTGTCGGTTGTCAGCGCTTGGTAAAGACTGGGTAAAACAACCGATACATCCGCACGTATGGAAGGCTCTCATGCGAAGAGCTCGGCTGCTCAGGCCGCTTCCTGTTCCAGCAACCACCGACAATAACGCTCCACCCCCTCCTCCACGCCCAGCATCGGCGCGCGGTAGCCGGCCTCGCGGAGGAAGGCGATGTCGGCGCAGGTGTAGCACTGGTACTTGCCGCGCAGGCTGCCGGGGAATTCGACGTATTCCAGCAGCCCCTGGGCGATGGCCTGCTGCAGGTCCAGCGGCGGTTGGTCCTGCTGCGCGCGCAGGCTGTTGATCACCGCCAGGGCCACGTCGTTGAAGGGCTGGGCGCGGCCGCTGCCGAGGTTGAAGATGCCGCTGCGGCCGGGGTTGTCGAGGAAGTGCAGGTTGACCCGCGCCACGTCGTCCACGTAGACGAAGTCGCGCAGGTGGCCGCCGGCCGGGTAGTCGCCGTATTCGCCGAACAGTTGCACCTTGCCGCTGGCGCGGAACTGCTCGAAGCAGTGGAAGGCCACTGAGGCCATGCGCCCCTTGTGCTGCTCCCGCGGGCCGTAGACGTTGAAGTAGCGCAGCCCGACGATCTGGCTGCGCGCCTGCGGCAGGGCGCGGCGCACGCGCTGGTCGAAGAGGAACTTGGAGTAGCCGTAGGCGTTCAGCGGCCGCTCGTACTCGCGCAGCTCGCGGAAGTCGCGGCCGGCGCCATACACCGCCGCCGAGGAGGCGTAGATGAACGGTACGCCGAGCTTCAGGCTGGCTTCCAGCAGGTCGCAGCTGTAGCGGTAGTTGTTGTCCATCAGGTAGCGCCCGTCGCCTTCCAGGGTGCTGGAGCAGGCGCCTTGGTGGAACAGCGCGCGGACCACGCCGAAGCCGCCGCGGGCGTAGCGCTCGACGAAGTCGCGCTTGTCCAGGTAGTCGGCGATGTCGCAGTCGGCCAGGTTGCGGACCTTGTCGCCCTCGGTCAGGTCGTCGACCGCGATGATGTCGGTTTCACCACGCCGGTTCAGCGCCTTGACGAGGTTGCTGCCGATGAAGCCGGCCGCCCCGGTGACGATGATGCTCATGTGGCAACCCTCCCCTGGGGAGAATGAGTTGCCCACAGGCTATTGCGCGCGCCGCCGGCAGCCTTTGATATAAGGCAGGGAAAGATAGCTCACTAACGAAATACCCGACTCACGGCCGGTCGTTGTGCCCCAGGTCGCGCTGCGGGTCGATGCGGTCGCGGACCCGCTGCTTGAGCACCTTGGCCTCGGGGAAGCCGCCGTCGGCCTTGCGCTCCCAGATCTGCTCGCCGTCGCAGGTGATGCGGAACACCCCGCCGGTGCCGGGCTCCAGGCTCACCCGGGCGAGGTCGTCGGCGAAGGTGCTGAGCAGTTCCTGGGCCAGCCAGGCGGCGCGCAGCAGCCACTGGCACTGGGTGCAATAGGTGATGACGATTTCCGCTCTGGGCTGGCTCATGGCGACCGGGCTCCTGCTCTGGGATGCCTATAATAGCCGCCTGGAAGCCCGATCGGACCCCGCCCCATGCGCCGCCTGCTGTTCGCCCTGCTGCTGTTCCTTCCGCTGTCCACCCTCGCCGCCGGGCACCCGCCGAAGATCGGCCTGGTGCTGTCCGGCGGCGCCGCCCGCGGCCTGGCCCACATCGGCGTGCTCAAGGCCCTGGACGAACAGGGCATCCACATCGACGCCATCGCCGGGACCAGCATGGGCGCGGTGGTCGGCGGGCTCTACGCCGCCGGCTACACGCCCAAGGAGCTGGAGCGCATCGCCCTCGGCCTGGACTGGCAGCAGGCGCTGTCCGACTCGCCGCCGCGGGTGGACGTGCCCTTCCGGCGCAAGCAGGACGACCGCGACTTCCTGGTCAAGCAGAAGCTCAGCTTCCGCGACGACGGCTCCCTCGGCCTGCCCCTGGGCGCCATCCAGGGGCAGAACCTGACCATGCTCCTGGAAAGCCTGCTGGTGCACACCAGCGGTACCCGCGACTTCGACAAGCTGGCCATCCCCTTCCGCGCCGTGGCCACCGACATCGCCACCGGCGAGAAGGTGGTGTTCGACCGCGGCCACCTGCCCCAGGCGATCCGCGCCAGCATGTCGATCCCGGCGGTGTTCGCCCCGGTGGAGGTCGACGGCAAGCTGCTGGTGGACGGCGGCATGGTCGACAACATCCCGGTGGACGTGGCGCGCAGGATGGGCGTCGACGTGGTCATCGTGGTCGACATCGGCAACCCGCTGCTGGAGCGCAAGCAACTGACGACGGTGGTGGACATGCTCAACCAGTCGGTCACCCTGATGACGCGCAAGAATTCCGAGGCGCAGCTGGCCACCCTCAAGCCCGACGACGTGCTCATCCAGCCGCCGCTCAGCGGCTACAGCTCCACCGACTTCGGCCGCGTGCCGCAACTGATCGACGCCGGCTACCGCGCCACCAGCATCCTCGCCACGCGCCTGGCGGCCCTGCGCAAGCCCCGCGACCAGGAGGCCGTGGCCCTGGCCGAGGCGCGCACGCCGGACGAGCGCACCCCGGTGATCGGCAGCATCCGCGTGGAGAACGACTCCAAGGTCGGCGACGAGGTGATCCGCCACTACATCCGCCAGCCGCTGGGCCAGCCGCTGGACCTGGAGCGCCTGCAGAGCGACATGAGCACCCTCTACGGCCTGGACTACTTCGACCAGGTGCAGTACCGCGTGGTCCGCGAGAAGGACGGCAACGCCCTGGTCATCCACGCCCTGGGCAAGCGCAGCGGCACCGACTACCTGCGCCTGGGCCTGAACCTGTCGGACGACCTTCGCGGCGACAGCACCTTCAACGTCGGCGCCAGCTACCGCGTCAACGGCATCAACCGCCTCGGCGCGGAATGGCTGACGCGCCTGCAGATCGGCGACCAGCAGGAGCTCTACAGCGAGTTCTACCAGCCGCTGGACGCCGGCTCGCGATACTTCGTGGCGCCCTACCTGTTCAACGAAGCGCGCAACGTCGAGGCCACCGACAACGACGACCCCATCGCCGAATACCGCCTGGAGCGCTACGGCTACGGCCTCAACCTCGGCCGGCAGATCGCCAACAACGGCGAGATCCGCCTGGGCGTGGCCCAGGCCTTCGGCAAGGCCGACGTGCGCGTGGGCCAGCGGGACCTGCCGGACTTCCACTTCAACGAAGGCTATGCCGAGCTGAAGTACTCCTTCGATACCATGGACAACGTCGACTTCCCCCGCGAGGGCGAGGACATCCAGGCCAGCTACCGCGAGCACACGCCGTCGCTGGGCGACGACGACCGCTACCGCCAGTGGGAACTGCGCCTGGACAAGGCGCTGAGCAGCGGGCCGAACACCTGGGTGCTCGGCGGCGGCTACGGGCGCACCCTGGACGACGCCGACGTGGTGGTGTCGAGCTTCCTGCTCGGCGGCGCGCGCGAGCTCTCCGGCTTCCGCCAGGACGCCCTGGCCGGGCAGAACTACAGCCTCGGCCGGGTGATCTACTACCGGCGCATGACCGAACGCTCGTTCCTGCCCCTGGACTTCCCCTTCTACCTCGGCGGCAGCCTGGAACGCGGGCGGGTGTGGAACAACGACAACAGCTACGACACCGGCTACATCAACGCCATGAGCATCATGCTCGGCTTCGAGACGCCGCTGGGGCCGCTGTCGTTCAGCTACGGGCTCAACGATGCCGACGAGCATGCGGTGTACCTGAACCTGGGGCGGAATTTCTGAGGGAGCCCTGCCGTCCTCGGGCGCAGGTGTTCTGGCTGGCGGCGGATAACCGCGAACGGTTATTCGCCCTACGGTCGGACGCGGGTGTAGGAGCGACTGTCTTGCCGACTGCGCCAGGGCGCTCTTCGTAGGATGGGTTGAGCCTGCGAAACCCATGCGGCCACAGTGATGGGTATCGCTTCGCTCAACCCATCCTACGGGGTGTGTGGTGGTGTAGGAGCGCGCCCTGCGCGCGATATCGCGGGCAGGGCCCGCTCCTACAGGGGTACGCCATGGCTCCTACTAAGAGCCCTCCGGCGTGGCCGGCAAGACAGTTGCTCCCCCGCGCCATTCCCCTCGGGATTGAGGGAGCAGGCCTGCGGCTCCCTCACCCTAACCCTCTCCCGGAGGGAGAAGGGACCGTTCGGCGTACTCGGGGAGATTGGAGTTAGCCGGAGAGTAAGGATTCTCCGGCTGAAACCTCACTCCCAGCCGGCACGTACTGCCCCCTCTCCCTCCGGGAGAGGGCTGGGGTGAGGGGAAAGCCCAACACCAACTCTCCCCGGCTTCAGGCAACAAAAAGCCCGGCGCAAGGCCGGGCTCCAAGTGAATCGGGGATGCTTCAGGCAATCCGCGCCAACAGCTCGCGGGCCTCTTCCTGTTCCTGCTTGTCGCCCTTCTGCAGCACTTGTTCGAGGATCCGGTAGGCCTCGTCGAGGTCGCCGCGGTCGATGCAGGCGCGGGCCTGGTCGAGGCTGGCCAGCAACTTGTCCTGCTCGCCGCCGGAACGGCTCGGCAGGCCGAAGGCGCCGGCCTGTTCGTCGTCCAGGTCGAACTCGGTGACTTCGGGCAACTCGCGCAGGTTGCTGCGGAAGTCCTTCAGCAGATCGTCGGTGTCGTCCTTGCCGCCCTTGGCCGACGCACCCTTGGGCGAATCGAAGGCGTCCAGGCTGTTCCAGTCCAGGTCCAGGGACAGTTCGCCCAGGTTCAGGTCGCCGGCGTCGCTCAGCGGCGGCTGTGCCGGCGCGGGGTGCTCGCCGATGTCGCCCAGCTCCAGCCCGTCCCATTCGCCGAGGCCGTCGCTGATGGCCTGCTCGTCTTCACGCTCGAGCATGGCGGGGTAGCGGGCCTTGAGCTGGTCGATCTGCTTCTGGTCGCCGCCCATCGCCTGCAACGCCCGCTCCTGCTCGCGGAAGGCGGCCCGGTCGCCGAGTTCGGCGAGCACCAGCAGCAGCTTCAGGCGCAGGTCGCGGCGCTGCGGTTCGGCGGCGACGGACTTGACCAGCATGTCGCGGGCCTGGCCGAAGCGGCCGTAGGCGATGTAGATGTTCGCCCCTTCCAGGCTGTCGCTGCTGGCTGCCGGCAGCCGTGCCAGGGAGGCTTCGTTGACGCTGGCCAGCGGCTCGACGGCGGAAGCCACCACCGGCCTGGCCGGTGCTGCCGGGCGGGCCGGCGCCAGCGGCGGCAGGCTGACGGCCTCGGGCTGCGCCTGGGGCGGCTCGTCGCCGCTGGGCTTGCGCCGGCGGTTGTAGACCAGGCCCAAGGCCAGCACCAGGGCTGCCAGGGCGGCCCACGGCCAGTAGCGGCTCAGGGAAGCGTTTTCTTCGCCCTGCGCGGCAGGCGCCTGGGGCGCCGGCTTGGCGGCTTCCACCGTCGGCGCGGGCGCGGCAGCCGGTGCAGCCACGGGTGCCGCAGGCGCGACTTCAGGCAGCGGAGCGCTGGCCGGCGCAGCCGCTTGCTCGGCCTGGCGCCGGGCCAGCTCGGCCTGCAGGCTCTGCACCTGCTGGTCGCGGCTTTCCAGGGCCTTCTGCAGGGTGTCGAGCTGCTGTTGCAGGGTGTCCATGCGCTGGTTCAGACGCTCGCGCTCGGCGGTCAGGTCGGCCAGTTGCCCCTGGGCCTGGGCCACCGTCGCCTCGCTCGGCGCCGGCGCGGCAGGCGCGGCGCTGGTCGGCGCGGCGGCAGCAGCGGTGTTCGTGGCAGCCGCAGGCGCAGCCTGGCCGGCGGGCAGCACCAACTGGTAACCGAGGCGCAGGCGGTGCGGGTTGCCGCCGATGAACGCCTGCGGGTTGAGCTGCTGCAGCTGGGTCATCAGCGCCTGGCGGGCGGCGCCCTTGGCGCCCAGGCGGCCGGAGATGCTCCACAGGGTGTCGCCCGCCGCGGTGGTGTAGCGCCCCTCGCCCGCGGCGATGGGCGCGCTTGGAACGGGCGCCGGGCGCGCTGCCGCACTGCGCTTGGCCGGGCGGCTGGCTGCCGGGCCGCTGTCGGCACCGCGCGTGGGAGCGCTCTGGGCATAGCTGCCGCCGGCATAGCCCGGCGGGTCGATCAGCAGTGTGTACTCGCGCAGCAGGCGGCCGTTGGGACGCTCCAGTTCGAGGAGGAAATTCAGGTAGGGCTCATGCACCGGCTGGGTGGAAACCACACGGATGTAACCGCGACCGTTACGGATCACCGGGGTGAAGCGCAGGTTCTGCAGGAAGGCGGTGCGGTCCACGCCCATGCGCTCGAAGGTGGCCATGTCGGCCAGGCGGGCGATGAGTTCGTCACTGCTCAGGTCGCCGGGCTGCAGCAGTTCGATCTCCGCATCCAGCGGCTGGTTCAGCGCCGAGCGCACGGTGATGTCGCCGAGCCCCAGAGCATGGGCCTGGGAAGTCATGAGTGCCGAGAGTACGGCCATTGCCAGCGGCAAGCGAGTGAGTCGAGCCATAGGTCCCATCCCAGTTGTGTCCAGGTCTGCAGGCCATCCTTGACCTCGCTGTGCGATCGGTCGTGCTGTCCATGCAATATAGGCGCCCATCCGGGACGTGGGTTGGCCCGGCAACGCCATAAAGGCTCATTGCTATCACGATTAGGCGCAGGCCCCGTCTAGGTCAAGACAATTCGTCGGAAACCCGGCGAAAGGTCTGGGTACCACTCCGAACGGATGACGGCCCCCGTAGGAGCCGTCAGAAGTTTGGCAATTCTACTCGAAAAAGTGTGAAGAATCGCTCAGTTCTTTTCCAGGTTGGAGAGGATGCGGGAGAGGATTTTCTGACAGATTGCAATGTCCGACTCGTCGATGCCGGTCAATACGTCATTGCGCACGCTGGCGGCGATGTTCTCGATGTCGGCGATCAGCACGTCGGCCTTGGGCGTCAGGCAGATGCGCTTGGCGCGGCGGTCTTCGGCCACCGCCTGGCGGCGCACCAGGCCCTGGGATTCGAGGCCGTCGAGCAGGCGCGCGAGGGTCGGGCCTTCGACGCCGACCGATTGCGCGAGCTCGCGCTGGGTGGGGATGCCGGAATTGCGCGCCAGGTGCAACAGCACCAGCCAACGGGCCTGGGAAAGCCCCAGGTGGCTGAGGCGGCGGTCGAGTTCGGCGCGCCATGCACGCGAGGCCTGGGCCAGTTGGGTGCCGAAGTAGTGCTTGTCTTTATCTGTCATTGTGCTGCAGCAGTTTCAGGCTAATTGATTTGGCTAATTATTAGTCGGCTAATCAAGCCCGTACAATGACATTTTGTCGCAGGGCTTTACCCGTTCACCATTTGGCGTACTGGTCCTCGACGAAGCCCCAGAGGTCGTCGATGACCAGCGACGCGCGGCCATGGGGGCGCAGCTCGCCGCGGAAGCGCCCGAATATCTGCTTGAAGTTGCTCGCCAGCAGGCCCAGGTTCAGGCGCTCGCGGTGCAGGCCGCGGGCCTCGAAGGTCAGGTCCACCTGGCCGTCGAAGGAGCGGATGTGCCAGGGGCCCAGCTCCCGGTCGCGGTCGAACTCGAAACGTACGCTGTCGACCTTGCACAGCTTGCCGTCGAGCCAGAAGCAGTTCTCGGTGAAGCTGGTCTCGTTGACCCCGCACGACAGGTTCAGCCCCACCCGCCTCCCCTGCGCTTCGCCGGACAGGCAGGCCCAGTTCCAGAAGGTCTCGCGGCGCATGTAGCCGGCCGACCAGTCGTGGTGGGCGAAGGCGTCGATGGCGCGCAGGTCAAAATCGCCCAGGGCGCTGCGCACCTGGCCCTCGCAGCGCACCCCGGCGACCTTGCGTGCGTATACCCAGCCGTTCACCGCCGCGGGCGTGCACAGGCTCATGGGCTGGAAGGCCGGTTCAGCCTCGTCGAAACAGGCGTCGATGCGCGTGCCATCGTCCAGTTCCACCAGCAGGCGCTTGCGCAGCGGCCCGGCAGAGTTCTCCAGGCGCAGCCGGTTGCGCCCCTGGCGCAGTTCGCAGGCGCCGTCGTCCGGGCGCTGCGAGAAGCGCGTGCCCAGGCCCAGCGGGCATTTGAAGCGGCGTTCGAGCATGCGCCCGCTGCGCGGCTCGTAGAGGTAGACGAAGCCGACGGCCACCAGGCTCAGTTCGGCCAGGGCGCAGCCGCCGATCAGCTGCGGGCTGATCAGGCCGAAGTACTGGAACTGGTGGAAATTGCGCCACTTGCTCAGCGCGCCCAGCTTGCGCCCCATGGGCGAGCGGTAGTCGAAGTCGCGGTGGTTGACGTCCTGCGGGGTCTCGGCGAACACCCCGTAGTGGGGCTGGCCGTTGGCCTGGATCAGTCGCTGCATGGCGGGCGCTCGGCTGCGGGGTCGGCGGCATCCTAGCACCGGCGTGCCGGCGGGCGCAGTCACCGGCGGCGCCAGGACGGGGGACCGAATGGGTCAGGCCACCACCTGGTTGCGGCCGAACGCCTTGGCCTCGTAGAGGGCGCGGTCGGCATGGGCGTAGATCGCCTGCAGGGCCGAGGCGGCGCCGGGCTGCAGGCAGGAAACGCCGATGGACAGCGTCACCTCCGCGGCGGTGCTCGACCCCTCGTGGCTGATGCCCAGGCTCTGCACCGCTTGGCGCAACACCTCGGCGCGCTGCCGGGCCTCGTCCAGGTCGGTGCCATAGAGCAGCACGGCGAACTCCTCGCCGCCCAGGCGCACGGCCATGTCCAGCGGCCGCCGCGCGCTGGCCGCCAGGGCCTTGCCTATGCGGCGCAGCACCTCGTCGCCGGCCTGGTGGCCGTAGCGGTCGTTGTAGGCCTTGAAGTGGTCGACGTCGCAGAGCAGCAGCGACAGCGGCGTGCCGTCGCGCTGGGCCTGGCGCCACAGGCGCTCCAGTTGGCGGTCGAAGCTGCGCCGGTTGTGCAGGCCGGTGAGGGCGTCGTGGTCGGCCATCTGACGCATCAGCCGGCTGACCAGGAAGTGCTCGCGGGACTTGTACTCCAGCAGGTAGCAGCCCACCGCGCCGACCAGGTTGCCCAGCAGCAGGAACACCAGGTTGTTCAGCAGCTTGGCCGGCGCCAGGCCGGCGTAGAGCTCGCAGCCCAGGTAGGCCAGGAGGATCAGCGAGGCCGAGCCCAGCGCCTCGGAGAAGCGCAGGCCGACCAGGAAGTAGGCGGCCATGCTGACCAGCAGCAGGCCTTCATAGGGATAGCCGGGGTCGACGCGGTGGGCGATGCCCACCACCACGGCGGCGCCGATGCCCACGGCGAGGATGCAGGCGAGGCTCAGCGGCACCACCAGGCGCACGAAGCGCCGTTGCAGGATCAGCCCGCCGCAGACAACCAGCAGCACCAGCACCGCGGCGCGCACGGCGAGCAGGTTCCAGTGCTGCGGCCCCGGGATCAGCAGCAGGTCGATGGCCGCCAGCGCCAGCCAGGCCAGCACGGCGAAGCCGAGGGCGCTGCACTTGAGGGCGAAGTTGTCTTCCAGCAGGTAGGCGCGGTACTCGCCTTCCACGGGCGCGTCGAAGCGCAGGCGGCGGAAACCGCGGGCGAGCTGTTCGGCGTAGGGGTTGGCGCGCACGTCGTCGAGCCAGGCATGGTGTGGCACGTCCGCCTCTTCTGGTGGAGGTCTTGGGCACACCTTAGCCCGTTGCGAAGCGCGTCACAAGTTTGTCGCCTCGAAACGCCACTTTTCTGTCAGCCATCAGAGCGCCAGCATGGCCGGCGCCGGTCTCAGACTTCCAGCTCGGCCTGCAGCGCGGCGCGCACGCAATGCAGCACGCCCTGCGGCACGCGGCCCTCGAAGCGTTCGGCCAGGGCCGCCACCGGCGGCAGCTCGCCGTCCTCTTCGAGGAAGGCGTCCTGCACTTCGGCCAGCAGTTCCTCGGGCAAGTCCAGGGCCTGTTCCAGGCTCAGCTGCTGCGCGGCGATGGCCTCGGCCAGCAGGTTGTAGACGTTCTTCTCGCTGCAATCGAGCTGGCGGGCGATCTGCGCCGGGGTCATGCCGGCGCGGGCCAGGCTGACCAGTTCGTGGCTGAGGTCGACCACCGGCGCCGGCGTGGCGGGCGCCGCCGCGGACTCGGTGAGCACGTCGAGGAAGGCCTGGCCGTAGCGCTCCAGTTTGCGCGCGCCGACGCCGCTGACCTGGGCCATGGCGGTGAGCGTGGTCGGCTGGCTGCGCAGCATTTCCAGCAGGGTGGCGTCGGGGAAGATGACGTAGGGCGGCACCGAATGCTCCTGCGCCAGCTTGCGCCGCAGGGTGCGCAGGGCTTCCCACATCTCGCGCTCTTCCTGGCGCACCAGTTGGCTGGCCGGGCTGGCGCCGCCGGAGGACGGGGACTTGCTGCGCTGCGGCTTGGGATCGCGGCGCAGGGCCAGGGTTTCCTCGCCACGCAGCAGCGGCCGGCAGGCCTCGGTCAGGCGCAGGCTGCCGTAGCCGTCGAGGTCGACGTCGGCCAGGCCGCGCGCCACCAACTGGCGGAACAGGGTGCGCCACTCGTCCTCGGGGCGGCCCTTGCCGATGCCGAACACCGCCAGGTGCTGGTGGCCGAGGCTGCGCACCTTCTCGGTTTCCTTGCCCATCAGGATGTCCACCAGGTGGCCGACGCCGTAGCGCTGGCCGCTGCGGTAGATGGCCGACAGCGCCTGGCGCGCGGGCTCGGTGGCGTCCCAGGTCTCGACGCCGTCGACGCAGTTGTCGCAATGCCCGCAGGGGTTGGGCATGACCTCGTCGAAGTAGGCCAGCAGCGCCTGGCGCCGGCAGCGCGGCTCCTCGCACAGCGCCAGCATGGCTTCGAGCTTGTGCCGTTCGACGCGCTTGTGGCGCTCGTCGCCCTCGGAGTTCTGCATCATCTGCCGCAGCAGCAGCACGTCCTGCAGGCCGTAGGCCATCCAGGCGTCCGCCGGCAGGCCGTCGCGGCCGGCGCGGCCGGTTTCCTGGTAGTAGGCCTCCAGGCTCTTGGGCAGGTCGAGGTGGGCGACGAAACGCACGTTGGGCTTGTCGATGCCCATGCCGAAGGCGATGGTCGCCACCATGATCAGCCCTTCCTCGTTGAGGAAGCGCTTCTGGTGGAAGGCGCGCAGTTCGTTGGACAGCCCGGCGTGGTAAGGCAGCGCCGGGAAGCCCTGGTTGGAGAGGAACTCGGCGACCTCCTCGACCTTCTTGCGCGACAGGCAGTAGACGATGCCGGCATCGCCGCGGCGCTCGGCGAGGAAGCCCAGTAGCTGCTTGCGCGGCTGCTCCTTGGGCACGATGCGGTAGAAGATGTTCGGCCGGTCGAAGCTGGAGAGGAACTGCTCGGCGTTCTGCAGGTGCAGGCGCTGGATCATCTCCTCGCGGGTGCGCATGTCCGCCGTGGCGGTCAGGGCGATGCGCGGCACGTCCGGGAACAGCTCGGCGAGCTGGCCCAGCTGCAGGTATTCCGGGCGGAAGTCGTGGCCCCACTGCGACACGCAGTGCGCCTCGTCGATGGCGAACAGGCCGACGTTCAGGCGCTGCAGGAAGTCCAGCATGCGCGGCTGCACCAGGCGCTCCGGGGCGAGGTAGAGCAGTTTGATCTCGCCGCGCTGCAGGCGCGCGGCGATGTCCCGCTGCGCCTCGGGGCTGAGCGAGGAATTCAACGCGGCGACCGGCACGCCCAGCTCGTCGAGGGTGGCGACCTGGTCCTCCATCAGCGCGATCAGCGGCGAGACCACCACCGTCAGGCCCTCGCGCAGCAGCGCCGGCACCTGGAAGCACAGCGACTTGCCGCCGCCGGTGGGCATCAGCACCAGGGCGTCGCCGCCGCTGGCCACGCGTTCGATGATGCGCGCCTGGTTGCCACGGAAGGCGTCGTAGCCGAATACGTCTTTGAGGATGCGCTGGGCCTGGTCGAGCATGGGGGACTCCGTTTCGAGCCGGGCATTATACGCAAGCGGGGCGATGGGGGTGGGTCAGCCGTCGCAATGGATTGGAGGCACCTGCTCTATTAGAGCGCCCTCTCCCTGACGGAAGAGAGCGCCGTTCGTGCCGCCGGGGCGTCCGGCGTGGCCGGAGAATCCAATCGCGGACAGAGTCCTCCTACGCCCGGCCTTCCCGGAACTGTAGGAGCGGGCCCTGCCCGCGATTTCGCGCGCAGGGCGCGCTCCTACATGGGAATGGTGCGGGTGGGCGGCGTAGGAGCGGCTCTCACCCGCGAATCGCGCCGATATGTCCGGCTATCGCGAACAGGGTCCGCTCCTACGAAAAGCAGAACCCCACGCCGGCCACCAAGCCCCGTGGCTGGCCCGCGGGCCGCGGAAAGACTACAATTCAGGCCCGCATCCCCGCCGAGGTAGTAACCGATGTCCTTCGCCGACCAACTGGCCCGCCTGCAAGCCTTTCTCGATGCCGACGACCTGCACGAGGAAGCCTTGGACTATGTCGCGGCCCACGGCTACCTGACCGCCTTGGCGATCTGCCCCGACCAGGTGCCCGACCGCGAGTGGATCGATGCGCTCTTCGCCGAGCCGCCGCACTATCGCAGCGACGCCGAGCGCGAGGAAATCGAGGGCTCCCTGCTGCTGCTCAAGGCGCACATCACCCGCCAACTGGCCGGCGACGAGGAGCTGGAGCTGCCCTGCGAGCCCTACCTGGGCGATGAGCCGGACGACTCCGATATCCGCGGTTGGTGCATCGGCTTCATGGAAGGCGTGTTCCTGCGCGAGGCCGTGTGGTTCGAGCAGGCCGAGGAAGAAGTCAGCGAGCTGCTGCTGCCGATCATGGTCGGTTCCGGGCTGTTCGACGAGCAGCCGGAGTTCGACGAGATCGCCCGCGACCGCCACCTGGTGGACGACATGGTCGCGCAGATCCCCGAGCTGCTGACCAACCTGTTCCTGCTCTGCCAGGCCCCGGAAGAGAAGCCGGCGCTGCTCAAGCCCCGCCAACACTGATCCGGCGCCTATGGCACCGCGGGAAATCCGCCGTAGCCGTCACGCCTGGGTGCGCTACCTGCTGCTGGCCGTCGGCTGGCTCAGCGTGGCGCTCGGCGTGGCGGGGATCTTCCTGCCGCTGCTGCCCACCACGCCCTTCCTGCTGCTCGCCGCGGCCTGCTTCATGCGCAGTTCGCAGCGCTTCTACGACTGGCTGGTGAGCCACCCCAGGCTGGGCCCGTGGATCGGCGACTACCTGGAAGGCAACGGCATCCCGCTCAAGGGCAAACTCTACACCGTGGGGCTGATGTGGATCAGCATCGGCTTCTCCTGTTACCTGGTCCCACACCTCTGGGCCCGGGTGTTCATGCTCGCCAGCGCGGTGCTGGTCAGCCTGTACATCCTGCTGAAGGTGAAGACCCGCCGTCTCTGAGGCGGCATCGACAGCCGGCGAACAGCGCCTAGACTTGCCACATCCCCCCTGGAGCACTGGCGATGCAGCCATTGCGAGGAGCCCGTCGGCTGTTCGTCTGCCTGCCCCACCTCCGGGCCGGCCTGGCGCTGCTCCTCGTCCTGGCCCTGGGCATCCAGGCGCAGTGGGACTTCGACGCCATCCTGCGCAAGGCCGAGCAACGCTGGGGCGACCTGGGCCCGGCGCGCCAGCGCATCCGCGACTGGGGCGAGCTGCTGCAAAGCGCCCGGGGCCAGGACGAGGCCGGCAAGCTCAAGGCCGCCAACGACTTCTTCAACGCCAGCCTGGCGTTCCGCGACGACCGCAGCGTGTGGGGCCAGGAAGACTACTGGGCGACGCCCGTCGAGACCCTGTACAAAGGCGCCGGCGACTGCGAGGACTACGCCATCGCCAAGTACGTCACCCTGCGCCAGCTCGGCATCCCCAGCGACAAGCTGCGCATCACCTACGTCAAGGCGCTGCGCCTGAACCAGGCGCACATGGTGCTGACCTGGTACGCCAGCCCCGACGCCGAACCGCTGGTGCTCGACAACCTCATCCCGCAGATCCGCCCCGCCTCGCAGCGCCAGGACCTGCTCCCGGTCTACGCCTTCAACGCCGAAGGGCTGTGGCTGCCCGGCCCCGGCGGCGGCAAGCGCAGCGGCAGCAGCAAGCAGCTGTCGCGCTGGCAGGACCTGTTGACCAAGATGCGCGGCGAGGGGCTGATCCTCGACGAGACGCGCTAGGAGGCATGCATGTCGCTACTCAAGCAACTCTTCCTGGCCATCTGCCTGTTCCTGGTGGTGGCCTTCGCCGGCAGCTTCGCCACCAGCCTGGAGAGTTCCCGCGAGCAGCTCATAAGCCAGTTGCGCTCCCACGCCCAGGACGCCGCCACCGCCCTGGGCCTGTCGCTGACGCCCCACGTCGACGACCCGGCGATGATCGAGCTGATGGTCAGCTCCATCTTCGACAGCGGCTACTTCGCCAGCATCCGCGTGGTGCGCATCGCCGACGGCCAGGTGCTGGTGGAACGCAAGGCCGCCCCGGGCAACGGCGAGGTGCCCGGCTGGTTCGCCCGCCTGGTCAACCTCAAGGCCGAAGGCGGCGACGCCCTGATCATGCGCGACTGGGAGCAGGCGGCGCGGGTCGAGGTGGTCAGCCACCCGCAGTTCGCCCTGGCGCGGCTGTGGGACAGCGCCCTGGGCAGCCTGGCCTGGCTGCTCGGTTGCGGGGTGGTCAGCGCGATCCTCGGCGGCTGGCTGCTGCGCACCCAGCTACGCCCGCTGGACCAGATGGTGCAACAGGCCCGGGCCATCACCCGCCGCGAATTCCTCACCCTGCCCCGCGAGCCGCGCACCCCGGAACTGCGCCGGGTGGTGCAGGCGATGAACCAGATGGTCGAGAAGCTCAAGGCGCTGTTCGCCGAGGAGGCCTCGCGCAGCGAGAAGCTGCGCGAGGAGGCCTACCAGGACAGCCTCTCCGGCCTGGCCAACCGGCGCCTGTTCGACGCCCGCCTGGAAGCCCAGCTGACCCCCGGCGAGCAGAGCGCCGCCGGCTACCTGCTGCTGCTGCGCCTGAACGACCTGGCCGGGCTCAACCAGCGCCTGGGCGGCCAGCGCACCGACGCGCTGATCCGCGAAGTCGCCGGCCTGCTGCAGGGCGCCCAGGCCCAGCACGGCAAGCCCGACTGGCTGGCGGCGCGCAGCCGTGGCGGCGAATTCACCCTGCTCGCCCCGGGGCTGGACGGCAGCGGCGCCGAGCGCCTGGCCGAAGCCCTCAGCGACCAGTTGGAAAGCCTCCAGCGCACCGGCGCCAGCGACGTCCAGCCGGTGGCGCACCTGGGCCTGGCCGCGTTCCGCCCGGGGGAAGCGGCGGCCAGCGTCCTGGCCCGCGCCGACCAGGCCCTGGCCAGCGCCCAGGCCAATGCCGAACGGCCCTGGCAACGCCTCGACGAATCCAATGGCCAGCCGGCCCAGGACAGCCATGCCTGGCACGCCTGGATCGACAGCGCGCTGCAGAAGAGCCAGCTGCAACTGTGGTTCCAACCGGTACGCGCCTGCGCCGACGGCGCCCTGCTGCAGCAGAAGCTGCTGGCGCGCCTGCTCGACCCGCAGGGCCAGGCAGTAGCCGCCGGACAGTTCCTGCCCTGGGTGGAGCGCTTCGGCTGGGCGGCCCGCCTGGATCGGGCCATGCTCGAACACGCCCTGGCCCACCTGGCCCGGCACCCCGAACCCGTGGCGCTGAGCCTGTCGGCCGCCAGCGTGCGCGAGCCCCGGGCGCTGCGGCAACTGCTCGAAGCCATCAAGGCCAACCCGCAGCAGGCCGCCCTGCTGACTCTGGAACTGGACGAGCGCTACCTGCCGCCGCCGGCCGAACTGGAACAACTCGGCCAGGCCGTGCGCGAAACCGGCGCCAGCCTCGGCCTGCAGCACTTCGGCGGGCGCTTCAGCCTGATCGGCAACCTCACCCATCTGGGCCTGGCCTACCTGAAGCTCGACGGCAGCTACATCCGCGCCATCGACCAGGACCAGGCCAAGCGCCTGTTCATCGAGGCGGTGTTCCGCGCCACCAACAGCATCGACCTGCCGCTGATCGCGGAGATGGTGGAGAGCGAGGGGGAATTGCGGGTGTTGCGGGAGATGGGGATCAAGGGGGCGATGGGGCGGTTGGTCGGGACGCCGGCGCCCTGGGGTGAGAGGGGATAGAGGGGCGCCGAATCGCGGACAGAGTCCGCTCCTACGGTTACAGGGGCGCACGGACGTAGGAGCAACTGTCTGCGCCGAGGGCGCTCTTCGTAGGATGGGTTGAGCTTGCGAAACCCATGCGGTTGCGCTGATGGGTATCGCTTCGCTCAACACCATCCTACGAAAAGCCATGCTCGTTCATGCTGTAGGAGACTCTGTCCGCGATTGGATTCACCACCCTCAGAACAACCGCTCATCCTCCTCCTCGACCAAAGCCCCCAACCCATCCAGCCCCGCGCGGGTGGTGGCGCGGTCCTCCAGCTTGCGCCGGGCCGCTTCGGGCAGGTCGGTGTAGCGGATCAGGCCGCGGCCCACCAGCACGCCGACCAGGTCCTCGATCACCCGCACCAGCTCCAGGTCCGAGCGCTGCAGGGACTGCAGGCGCGCATCCAGGGCGCCGCTCATCCAGGCCAGCACCTCGGGGTCGTCGGCCGGGGCGCCCTGGCCGCCGGCGAAGGGTTCGCGTTCGACCCGCACCAGGCGGCCGTTCTCATCGCGCTGCACGTAGACCATCGCCGTCTCCTTCACTTGTCCTTGTCGAACGCCGCCTCCAGCGCATCGTTGAGGGTGCGCAGCACCTTGACCCGGGCGAAGCGCTTGTCGTTGGCCTCCACCAGGGTCCAGGGCGCGATTTCGGTGCTGGTGCGGTCCACCATGTCGCCCACCGCGTCGACGTACTGGTCCCACTTGTCGCGGTTGCGCCAGTCTTCCTCGGTGATCTTGTAGCGCTTGAAGGGAATGCTCTCGCGCTCCTTGAAGCGCTCGTACTGGGTGTCCTTGTCGATGGCCAGCCAGAACTTCACTACCACTATGCCGAACTCCACCAGTTGCTCCTCGAAGTCGTTGATCTCCGAGTAGGCGCGCAGCCAGTCGGCCGGCGGGCAGAAGCCCTCGACGCGCTCCACCAGCACCCGGCCGTACCAGGAACGGTCGAAGATGGTGAACTGCCGGCGCGCCGGCATGTGCCGCCAGAAGCGCCACAGGTAGGGCTGGGCGCGCTCCTCCTCGGTGGGCGCGGCAATGGGCACGATGTGGTACTGGCGCGGGTCCAGGGCGTCGGTGACGCGGCGGATGGCGCCGCCCTTGCCGGCGGCGTCGTTGCCCTCGAACACGGCCAGCAGCGAATGCTGGCGGAAGCGCTTGTCGCGGATCAGCGTGGCCAGGCGCGCCTGCTCCCGGGCCAGTTGCGTCTTGTACTGGTCCTTGCTCAGCGCCAGGCTCAGGTCGAGGCTGTCGAGCAGGCCGCGGTTGTCCAGGCTGGCCACCAGCGGCGCGGCATGGGGCTGCCGGCGCGGCCGGTCCTTGACGTCGAGCGCCGCCTGCAGGCCTTCGAGGATGGTGCGGCCGACGGTCAGGCTGCGGTAGCGCTCGTCCGCGCCTTCGACTATGTACCAGGGCGCGTAGTCGCGGCTGGTGCGGCGCAGCACGCGCTCGCCGTAGCGCACGAACTTGTCGTAGACCTCGCTCTGCAGCCAGTCGATCTCGCTCAGCTGCCAGGAGCGCTGGGGGTCCTTCTCCAGTGTCTTCAGGCGCTCCTTGAGCTGCTTCTTGGACAGGTGGAACCAGAACTTGAAGATCAACGCGCCCTCGTCGCAGAGCATGCGTTCGAAACGCTCGGCGGCGTCGATGGCCACGTCCAGGCGGCTGCTCTTGATGTCGCCGTTGACCCGCGCGTGGAGCATCTGGCTGTACCAGTTGCCGAAGAAGATCGCCGTGCGCCCCTTGGGCGGCAGGCGCCGCCAGAAGCGCCATTGCGGCGGTCGCGCGAGTTCCTCGTCGGTGGGCCAGAGGAAGCTGTCCACCTGGATCAGCCGCGGGTCCATCCACTCGTTGAGCAGCTTGACCGTCTCGCCCTTGCCGGCCCCCTCGATGCCGTTGATCAGGATGATCACCGGGAACCGCGCCTGCCGCTTGAGCTCGTACTGGGCCTCCAGCAAGGCTTCGCGCAGCTCTATGACTTCCCTTTCGTAGGTTTCCTTGTCGATGGAATGGCCGATCTCGGCGGACTCGAACATGCACTGCCTCCTGACTGCGGGTTGCATTGAAGGTAGCGGATGTGACGCAGGCTGTCTGCGCGGGGGATCGGCTAAAATGCGCGCTTCGCTTTCCTGCCGGTAGCCCCATGCCCGACCACCACAGCGCCCAGCTCGACTGGGACGAAAACGGCCAGCCCCTGTCGCGCGCCTACGGCGACGTGTACTTCTCCCGCGCCTCGGGCCTGGCGGAAACCCACCACGTGTTCCTCGACGGCAACCAGTTGCCGCGACGCTTCGCCGCACTGCCGGCGGGCGGGCGCCTGTGCATCGGCGAGACCGGCTTCGGCACCGGCCTGAACTTCCTCTGCGCCTGGCGCCAGTTCCAAGCCCTGGCCCCGGCGGATGCGCGCCTGCACTTCGTCAGCGTGGAGAAGTACCCGCTGCGCCGCGACGACCTGGCGCGCGCCCTGGCCCTGTGGGATGAACTGCGGCCCTGGAGCGAGCAGCTGCTGGCGCAGTACCACGCCATCCACCCCGGCTTCCAGCGCCTGCTGTTCGACGGTGGCCGGGTGGTGCTCACCCTGCTGGTGGGCGACGTGCTGGAAACCCTGCCGGAGCTGGAAGCGCGTATCGACGCCTGGTTCCTCGACGGCTTCTCGCCGGCGAAGAACCCGGAGATGTGGACCGAGCCGCTGTTCGCCGAACTGGCGCGGCTGGCGGCCCCCGGCGCGACGCTGGCCACCTTCACCAGCGCCGGTTTCGTCCGCCGCGGGCTGATCGCCGCCGGCTTCGCCATGCAGCGGGTCAAGGGCTTCGGGCAGAAGCGCGAGATGCTGGTGGGCGAGTTCCAGGGCCAGCCGCAGGACGCCGCCAAGCCCTGGTATGCGCGCCCGCCGGCGCCCGTGGGCGAGCGCCGCGCGCTGGTCGTCGGCGGCGGCCTGGCCGGCTGCGCCACCGCCGCCAGCCTGGCTGTGCGCGGCTGGAAGGTAAGCCTGGTGGAACGCCATGGCGAACTGGCCGCGGAGGCCTCGGGCAACCCCCAGGGCGTGCTCTACCTCAAGCTCTCGGCCCACGGCACGGCGCTGTCGCGCCTGGTGGTAGCCGGCTTCGGCCATACCCGCCGGCTGCTGGAACGCCTGCAACGCGGCCGCGACTGGGACGCCTGCGGCGTGCTGCAACTGGCCTTCGACGAAGCCGAGGGCAAACGCCAGGCAAAGCTGGCCGAAGCCTTCCCCGAGGACCTGCTGCAGGCGCTCTCGCGGGAACAGGCCGAAGCCACCGCCGGCATCGCCCTGCCGGCCGGCGGGCTGTTCTTCCCCGAGGCCGGCTGGGCGCATCCGCCGGCGCTGTGCCGGGCCCTGGCCGAACACCCGAACATCGAGCTGCTGAGCGGCCACGAGGTGCGCCTGGAGCGCGACGGCGGGCAGTGGCATGCCCTCGACGGCGAGCAGCGCCTGGCCTCGGCGCCGGTGGCAGTCCTGGCCATCGCGGCCGAGGTACGCGCCTTCCCCGGCGCGGCCAGCCTGCCGCTCAAGCGCATCCGCGGGCAGATCAGCCGCCTGCCGGCCACCGACGCCAGCGCGGCGCTGCGTACCGTGGTCTGCGCCGAGGGCTACGTCGCCCCGCCGCGCCTGGGCGAGCACACCCTGGGCGCCAGCTTCGACTTTCACAGCGACGACCTGCAGCCCACCGTCGCCGAACACCAGGGCAACCTGGAGCTGCTGCGGGAAATCTCCCCGGACCTGCTGCAGCGCCTGGGCCCGCAGGACCCGGCAGCCCTCGAAGGCCGCGCCGCGTTCCGTTGCACCACCCCGGACTACCTGCCGCTGATCGGCCCGCTGGCCGCGCGCGAAGCCTTCGCCGAGGCCTACGCCGTGTTGGCCAAGGACGCCCGCCAGGTGCCCGAAGCGCCCTGCCCCTGGCTCGACGGCCTGTACCTGAACAGCGCCCACGGTTCCCGCGGGCTGATCAGCGCGCCGCTGTCCGGCGAACTGCTGGCAGCCTGGCTGGACGACGAACCGCTACCCCTGCCCCGCGCCGTGGCCGAGGCCTGCCATCCCAACCGGTTCTTCCTGCGCGAGTTGGTGCGGGGGCAGAAGAAGGCTGAAGGCTGAAGGCTGAACGGATTGTCACCGGGGCGTCCGGCGTGGCCGGCAAACCACCCCGTAGGATGGTGTTGAGCGAAGCGATACCCATGTAGGGCGCATAACGCCTACGGCGTTATCCGCCGTTTAGCCTTGGCTCCCGGCGGCGTCTGGGTTGACCTTGGCGTGGGCTGTGGCTTCGGTGTATCGGCGGATAACCGCGAACGGTTATTCGCCCTACGCTGAGGCACGGTCGTACCGCGATTGGTATTGCGTGGCCCCCTCACTCCTCTTCCTCCTCCTCCGGCAACTCGAACAACTCCGCCGCCCGCAACAACCCCGCCAACACCGCATGCCGCTCCCACTCGGGCAATTCGGCGAAGCGCGCCAGCACATATTCCGGCAACAGCGGCGGCGCCGACTGCAGCGCATCGCGGCCAGCGTCCTCCAGCAGCAACCACTGCTTGCGCCTGTCCTGCTCGTCGCGCCGACGCGCCAGCAGGCCGCGGCTTTCCAGACGGTCGAGCACGCCCGAGAGCGAAGCCTGGGACAGGCTCACGCGCTTGGCCAGGCGGCTGGCAGTGATCTCCCGCTCCACCAGCATCACCTGCAGGATCAGCAACTGCAGCGGCGTCAGCCCGCCGAAGCGGCTCAGGCGCTTGGCATGCACCTCGCTGCCCTGCTGCAGCCGCCGCAGGGCCTGGAACATGGACAGCGCATAGGCATCCTCCAAGGCATTTTTCCTTTCAACCATAATCAATCGTCCGTTCAAAAACCGCAGTAATTCATAAAAAAATCATAGAACTACTTTCACATGAAAGAGTCTTTCTGTTAACACAAAAAAAGGGCCCCGGCCTGAACCCCATTCATCCCCAACGGAGAACCGGTAAGGAAAATGTGCGGCTTAGCAGGAGAACTACGCTTCGACAATCAACCGGCCGACCTCGCGGCGGTCGAACGCATCACCCACCATCTCGCCCCCCGCGGACCCGACGCCTGGGGCTTCCATAGCGAAGGCCCAGTGGCCCTCGGCCACCGCCGGCTGAAAATCATGGACCTGGCCGAAGCCTCCGGCCAGCCGATGATCGACACCACCCTGGGCCTGTCCCTGGTGTTCAACGGCGCCATCTACAACTACCCCGAGCTGCGCAAGGAGCTGGAAGCCCTCGGCTACCGCTTCTTCTCCGGCGGCGACACCGAGGTGCTGCTCAAGGGGTACCACGCCTGGGGCAAGGAACTGTTGCCCAGGCTCAATGGCATGTTCGCCTTCGCCATCTGGGAGCGCGACGCCCGCCGGCTGTTCATCGCCCGCGACCGCCTGGGCATCAAGCCGCTGTACCTGGCCCGGGACGACAAGCGCCTGCGCTTCGCCTCCAGCCTGCCGGCGCTGCTGCAGGGCGGCGGCGTCGACACCAGCCTGGACGCCGAGGCGCTCAACCTCTACCTGAACTTCCATGCCGTGGTGCCCGCGCCGCGCACCATTCTCAACGGCGTGCGCAAACTGCCGCCGGCGACCTGGATGAGCATCGACGCCGATGGCCGCAGCGAACAGCACTGCTGGTGGCGCCTGGAATACGGCTGCCGCGAGGACGAGCGCGAACTGCGCCTGGAGGACTGGGAAGACCGCGTGCTGGACAGCCTGCGCGAGGCCGTGGCCATCCGCCAGCGCGCCGCCCGCGAGGTGGGCGTGCTGCTCTCCGGCGGGGTGGACTCCAGCCTGCTGGTCGGCCTGCTGCACGAGGCCGGGGTGGACGACCTGCTGACCTTCTCCATCGGCTTCGAGGATGCCGGCGGCGAGCGCGGCGACGAGTTCCGCTACTCCGACCTCATCGCCCGCCGCTACGGCACGCGCCACCACCAGCTGCGCATCGGCGAGAACGAGGTGATCGAGCAGCTGCCGGCGGCCTTCCGCGCCATGAGCGAACCCATGGTCAGCCACGACTGCATCGCCTTCTACCTGCTCGCCCGCGAGGTGTCGAAGCACTGCAAGGTGGTGCAGAGCGGCCAGGGCGCCGACGAGCTGTTCGCCGGCTACCACTGGTACCCGCCCATGGTCGACGCCGCCTCGCCGCTGCACGCCTACCGCGCGGCCTTCTTCGACCGCAGCCACGGCGAGTACGAGGCCACGGTGCGCCCGGCCATGCGCGTCGAGGACGTAGCCCAGGCCTTCGTCGCCGAGCACTTCGCCATGCCCGGCGCCAGCGACGCGGTGGACAAGGCGCTGCGCCTGGACAGCACCATCATGCTGGTGGACGACCCGGTCAAGCGCGTCGACAACATGACCATGGCCTGGGGCCTGGAGGCCCGCGTGCCGTTCCTCGACTACCGCCTGGCCGAACTCTCGGCGCGCATCCCGGCGCGCTTCAAGCTCGGCGACGGCGGCAAGCAGGTGCTCAAGGCCGCGGCGCGGCGGGTGATCCCGGCCGAGGTGATCGACCGGCCCAAGGGCTACTTCCCGGTGCCGGGCCTCAAGCACCTGCAGGGCAACACCCGGGCCTGGGTCAGCGAACTGCTGCTGGACCCGAGCCAGGACCGCGGCCTGTTCGAGCCGACGCAGATCGACCGCCTGCTCGGCAGCCCGCAGGACGACCTCACCCCGTTGCGCGGCTCCAAGCTCTGGCAGCTGGCCGCCCTCAACCTCTGGCTGACCGAACAGGGACTCTGACCCAGCCAGCAGCACGGGCCACCGGCACCGTACCGGCGGCCCGCCCCCCAGGGAGCGAACCATGAAAAGCCATTTCAACCTGCCCCATCCGCACAACCAGCGCCTGCTGCGCGGCCAGGTGCCGACCTACCAGCGCCTGCAGGCGCGCTTCGCCGAGGACCACGAGCAGCCCGGCTGCGAGCCCCACAGCCTGCACTGCGGCTGGGGCCGGCTGCTGATCGGGCACACCTTCGCCGAACCCGACGCGCTGGCCGGCGAGCTGCTCAACGAGCGCCCCGGCGAGCGCGATATCGCCCTCTACGTGGCGGCGCCGCAGCAGGTGCTGGCCCATGCGCCGCAGCAGCTGTTCCTCGACCCCTCCGACACCCTGCGCCTGTGGTTCACCGACTACCGCCCGGCGCGCCGCTCGTTCCGCGGCTTCCGCATCCGCCGGGTGCACGGCGAGGACGACTGGGCGGCGGTCAACCGCCTGTACCTGGCCCGCGGCATGCTGCCGGTGGACGCGCAGCGGCTCACCCCGCACTACCAGGGCGGGCCCACCTACTGGCTGGCCGAGGACAGCGAGACCGGCAACGCGGTCGGCGCGGTCATGGGCCTGAACCACGCCAAGGCCTTCCACGACCCCGAAGGCGGCTCCAGCCTCTGGTGCCTGGCGGTGGACCCGCAATGCAGCCGGCCGGGCGTCGGCGAGGCGCTGGTGCGCCACCTGATCGAGCACTTCATGAGCCGCGAACTGGCCTACCTCGACCTGTCGGTGCTGCACAGCAACAAGCAGGCGAAGGCGCTGTACCGCAAGCTGGGCTTCCGCGAGCTGGCGACCTTCGCCATCAAGCGCAAGAACGGCATCAACCAGCCGCTGTTCCTCGGCCCCGGCCCCGAGCAGGGCCTGAACCCCTACGCCCGGATCATCGTCGACGAGGCCCATCGCCGCGGCATCGAAGTGCAGGTGCAGGACGCCGAGGCCGGCATCTTCAGCCTGACCCAGGGCGGCCGGCGCATCCGCTGCCGCGAGTCGCTGTGCGACCTGACCAGCGCGGTGAGCATGACCCTCTGCCAGGACAAGCGCCTGACCCACCGGGCGCTGGAACGCGCCGGGCTGAAGCAGCCGCAGCAGCGCCTGGCCGCCAGCGCCGCGGACAACGCCGCCTTCCTCGCCGAGCACGGCGCGCTGGTGGTCAAGCCGGTGGACGGCGAGCAGGGCCAGGGCGTGGCGGTGAACCTGACGCGCGCCGAAGAGGTCGAGGCCGCCATCGAACACGCCCGCCAGTTCGACGGCCGCGTGCTGCTGGAGAGCTACCACCCCGGCCAGGACCTTCGCGTGCTGGTGATCGGCTACGAAGTGGTGGCCGCCGCGGTGCGCCACCCGGCCACGGTGATCGGCGACGGCCGCCACAGCATCCGCCAGCTGATCGAGGTGCAGAGCCGCCGGCGCCAGGCCGCCACCGGCGGCGAAAGCCGCATCCCGCTGGACGGCGAGACCGAGCGCACCCTGCAGGCCGCCGGCTTCGGCTACGACGACGTGCTACCCGAAGGCCGCCGCCTGGCCGTGCGCGGCACCGCCAACCTGCACACCGGCGGCACCCTGGAAGACGTCACCGACAAGCTCCACCCGGCCCTGCGCGAGGCCGCCATCCGCGCCGCGCGAGCGCTGGAAATCCCGGTCACCGGGCTGGACCTGCTGGTGCCCGACGTGGAGGGCGAGGACTACGTGATCATCGAAGCCAACGAGCGCCCGGGCCTGGCCAACCACGAGCCGCAGCCCACCGCCGAACGCTTCCTCGACCTGCTCTTCCCGCTCAGCCGCGAACCCCTGGACCGCGAGGTGCCCGCATGAGCCGACTGCCGCAACCGGACCTCAACTACCTGCAGCGGGTGCTGCTGGAGATGCTCGCCATCCCCAGCCCCACCGGCTTCACCGACACCATCGTGCGCTACGTCGCCGAGCGCCTGGAGGAGATCGGCATCCCCTTCGAGATGACCCGCCGCGGGACCATCCGCGCGACCCTCGCCGGCCGCCGCAACAGCCCGGACCGCGCGGTCTCGGCGCACCTGGACACCATCGGCGCCATCGTCCGCGAGATCAAGCCCAACGGCCGCCTGGCGCTGGCCCCGGTGGGCTGCTGGTCGAGCCGCTTCGCCGAGGGCAGCCGCGTCACCGTGTTCTGCGACAACGGCGTGCTGCGCGGCAGCGTGCTGCCGCTGATGGCCTCGGGGCACGCCTTCAACACCGCGGTGGACAGCCTGCCGATCAGCTGGGACCACGTCGAGCTGCGCCTGGACGCCTACACCGTGAGCCCGGCCGACAGCGCCTCGCTGGGTGTGTCCATCGGCGACTTCGTGGCCTTCGACCCGCTGCCGGAGTTC
The DNA here is from genome assembly GCF_000725445.1 of Pseudomonas sp. AAC. Classification (NCBI taxonomy): domain Bacteria; kingdom Pseudomonadati; phylum Pseudomonadota; class Gammaproteobacteria; order Pseudomonadales; family Pseudomonadaceae; genus Pseudomonas; species Pseudomonas sp. AAC. The sequence continues at coordinate 491,391 of NZ_KL647097.1, forward strand.
ACCGACAGCGGCCACATCAGCGCCCGCCACCTGGACGACAAGGCCGGCGTGGCGGCGCTGCTGGCGGCGCTCAAGGCCATCGTCGAAAGCGGCCAGGAGCCGCCGATCGACTGCCACCCGCTGTTCACCATCACCGAGGAGATCGGCTCCGGCGCGGCCGGCGCCCTGCCCTGGGACGTGAGCGAGTTCGTCGGCATCGACATCGCCCCGGTGGCCGAGGGGCAGAACTCCAGCGAACACGCAGTCAGCGTGGCCCTGCAGGACTCCGGCGGGCCCTACGACTACCACCTCTCGCGGCACCTGCTGCGCCTGGCCGAGCGCCACGAGGTGGCGGTGCGCCGCGACCTGTTCCGCTACTACCACAGCGACGCGCAGTCGGCGATCGAGGCCGGCCACGACATCCGCACCGCGCTGCTGGCCTTCGGCTGCGACGCCACCCACGGCTACGAGCGCACCCACATCGACAGCCTGGCCAACCTGGCGCGCCTGCTCTGCGCCTACCTGCTCAGCCCGCCGGTGTTCGACAGCGACGCCGAGCCCAAGGAAGGCGCCATCGAGCGCTTCAGCAAGCAACTGGAACACCCGGTGCACATGGAGAGCACCACCCACGTGCAACCGGTGGGCGAGTTGCTGGACAACGGCAAGGACGACGAAAAGGGGCACCACTGAGGCGCTCCGCACTCGCCGGCGGGCCGGCGCGCGACTAGAATCGCCGCCTGTTCCGCCGAGTGCCCGCCCATGCTGATTCCCTACGACCTGCTCGAAGCCGAGACCCTCAACAACCTGCTGGAAGACTTCGTCACCCGCGAAGGCACCGACAACGGCGACGACACGCCCCTGGCCACCCGCGTCGAACGCGCCCGCCACGCGCTCAGGCGCGGCGAGGCGGTGATCGTGTTCGATCCGGAGAGCCAGCAGTGCCAGCTGATGCTCAAGGCGGAAGTGCCGAAGGAGTGGCTGGAGAGCTGAGCGATACCCATCGCCACGGCCGCATGGGTTTCGCTTCGCTCAACCCATCCTACGGGGTGTGTGGTGGTGTAGGAGCGCGCCCTGCGCGCGATATCGCGGGCAGGGCCCGCTCCTACAGGGGTACGCCATGGCTGATGCCGCGTAGGAGCGAGCTTGCTCGCGAATGGCGCTTGTCGGGGACTTTAGGTGCTGGGCTTTGGAGCGCCCTCTCCCCAGCCCTCGGCTGCGCGCCCCGCCCTGAAGGGAGAGGGGGCTTGTCCGTGCCGAGAGAGGAAATGGTTTCAGCCGGCAACCTTCGGAGTTGCCGGCTAACTCCAAAATACCCGAGCACGCCGAACGGTCCCCTCTCCCTTCAGGGAGAGGGTTAGGGAGAGGGAACAGAGGTGGGCCCGGCAGCGGAGTCACCGGGGAGCTTGTTCGCGAGCAAGCTCGCTCCTACGAAAAGCCAGCCCCCCATCAAGGTGCCAACTTCGGCCCCAGCAGCACCACGCTCGCCCCCACGATGCACAGCGCCACGCCCAGCCAGTCGCTCCACAACGGCCGGCTCTTCTCCACATACGCCAGCCAGAACAGCGACGCCGCCACGTAGATGCCGCCATAGGCCGCATAGGAGCGCCCGGCATAGGCCGCCTCGACGCGGGTCAGCAGCAGGGCGAAGCACAGCAGGCTGAACAGCCCGGGAATTATCCACAGGGGCGTGCGGTCCAGGCGCAGCCAGAGGAAGAAGGCGTAGCAACCGGCGATCTCGCAGAACGCGGCCAGGAGGAACCACAGGTAGTTGAGCATCTCGCTTTCCTTGGCGGCTCAGCCGCGCAGGCCGCCTTCGCGTTCCCAGGCGCAGCGTACCCGCAGGTCGCCTTCCTGGGGGCTGTGGAAGCCGCGTTCGGATTCCCAGCGGAAGGTGTGGCAGCCGTTGAGTTCGGTTTCCAGGTGCACCACCGCGCTGGCCCAGTACAGGCGCTTGAGCAGCGCCTCGAACTGCTCCACCCACAGGTTCCACTCGTATTCGATAGCCGGGTAGCTGGCGCCGAAGTGGATCACCTGGGACTGGTACAGGCCAGCGCCTTCCTGCTCGCAGCGGCTGAACATCTCGCGGCCGAGGAACGGCCAGGCCTCGCCCACCGGCAGGCTGTCCAGCACCTTGCGGTTGGCCGCGCGGCGCAGGCGCCGCTCCATGGAGTCGCCGGGCCAGTCGCGGATGCAACCATAGACGATGGATTCGGACTGCAAGACGGTGAGACTCCCTCTGGACGACGCTGCCTTCTAGCACAGGCGCTGGCGCCACGGAAGCGCCGGGCGGCAATGTTGCGTGGCCTGGCCCGGAAAAGCGAAAGCCCCGCGATGGAGGCGGGGCTTTCACTGGGGTCCAACTTACATCGGCAGGCAGGCCGGTGAAGCAAAACTACGCTTTTGCACCGCCCTGGGCAAGCGCTGTTTTCGCTTGCACCGAAGCGGTGCAGAGACTCAGGCCAGGCTGCGCTGCTTGGCCTTCATCTTCTGCGCCATGCGCGTCATCTCGTCGTAGATCGCCTGCGGGTTCTGCTGCTTGACCTGCCAGGCCAGGCGGCCCTGCTCGTGGGGCAGGATCATGAAGCTGCCGCGCTCGACTTCCTGGTGGATGTAGTCGGCGATGTCGGCGGCGCTGATAGGCGAACCTTCCAGCAGCTTGCCCACCTGGTTCTTCATGTCCGGGCTGGGGCCGCGGAAGGAGTCCAGCAGGTTGGTCTGGAAGAACGACGGGCAGACCACGTGGACCTTCACGTCCACCAGGCTCAGCTCGGCCAGCAGGCTTTCCGACAGGGCCACCACGCCGGCCTTGGCCACGTTGTAGTTGCTCATCGCCGGGCCCTGCATCAGCGCGGCCATGGAGGCGATGTTGACGATGCGCCCCTTGCTGCGCTCCAGCAGCGGCAGGAAGGCCTTGCAGCCCTTGACCACGCCCATCAGGTTGATGGAGATCTGCCAGTCCCAGTCTTCCAGCGACAGCTCCTCGAAGAAGCCGCCGGAGGCCACGCCGGCATTGTTGACGATGACGTCGATGCCGCCGAGCTTCTCCTCGCAGGCCTGGGCCAGCGCCGTCAACTGGCTGTAGTCGCGCACGTCGCAGCGCTGGGTGAAGCCGTCGCCGCCGGCCTCGCGCACCAGGCGCAGGGTTTCGGCCAGGCCGTCGTCGTTGATGTCGGCCAGGGCCAGGCGCCAGCCTTCGCGGGCCCAGCGCAGGGCGATTTCACGGCCCAGGCCGGAACCGGCGCCGGTGATCATCATGCGGTTTTGCATAGGGGGGTTGCCTTGTCTTGTCCGGGGAATTGTCCGGCAGTGTAGCCAAGGCCCCGCCCGCGCTGCGCTTTAATCAGGCTGCTGAATGGCGCCGGCAAACCGGCGCCACAGCCAGGTAAGGCGCGGCCTTCAGAACAATGGAAGCAGCAGACAGGAAAGCTTCCCGAGAACCAGTGCGACGCCCGCGAAGATCAGCACGAAGGCCGCGCAATTGACCTTCTCGCGGCGCAGGCCGGCGAACGAATGCACGCGGTAGCGCAACAGGAAGAAGCCCAGCGCCAGCAGCAGGGCCGGGGCGAAATAGACGAACTGCCAGTAGCGTTGCGGATCGCTCTCCCGCGCCAGCCAGTCCGCCGCCGGCAGCGCCACCAGGCCACTGAGCAACTGGCCGAGCAGCCACAGGCTGCCCAGGGCGACCAGTACGACTCCGAGCATTCCCTTTCCCCCGTCCTGCAAAAGGCCATCATGGTAGGGCGTGGGCGGACGGCGGGCTGTGTCCTGGATCACTTTGCGCACCTTGCGCCGGCGGCGAACCGCAAAGGGTTCACGCTATACGTAGCCCAGCAGGAGCATGACCAGCAGCACCACCAGGACCACGCCGAGGATCCCCGAGGGCCCGTAGCCCCAGCTGCGCGAATAGGGATACACCGGCAGGCCGCCGATGAGCAGAAGGATGAGGATGACCAGCAGAATGGTTCCCATGGTGCGCCTCCCGTAGGCAGTCGGACGGCACGCCGGCAATGCCGGCCCGCGTCCGCGGAACGGGCAGCGCACGGGCTGCCCACCTGCTATTGGGACTGGCGCCGCAACGCCGGGATTCAGTTTTTCTGCGCCGCGGGCTCAGTGCTGCAGGTCGGGCAGCGAGCCCTTGCGCAGGCGCAGGAACATCAGCGCCACACTGCGCGCATCGCCCAGCGCGGTGTGGCGGCCTTCCACGGGAATGCCCAGGGTGCGCGCCAGGGTGTCGAAGCGCAGGTCCAGGTGCAGGTCCGGGTAGCGCCGCGCCATCTTGCGCTGGTACAGCGCGGAGACCTCGATGCGCGGATTGCCCAGGGCCTCGCCCAGGCGCTCGCGCAGGTGGCGGCGCAGCACGGCGACATCGAACGACAGGTAGTAGCCCAGCAGCGGGCGGTCGCCGATGAAGGCCAGCGTCCGGCGCAGCGCCTCGTCCAGCGGCAGCTGGCCTTCGAGGTCGGCGCGGCGCAGCTTGTGGATGCGGATCGACTCGCCGTCGAGGCTGGCCGGCGGCTCCACCAGCAGCTCCAGGCGCTCGCCGAGCACCAGCTTGCCGCGGCGGATGAGCACCGCGCCAATGCTGAGGATGTCCGCCTTGCGCGGGTCGAGGCTGGTGGTCTCCAGGTCCAGGGAGACGATCTCCTCGGCCTCCTCCGGGGCATGCAGGCACCAGTACAGCCGGCGGCGCCAGCCGGACCAGTGATGGTCGGGAATCTTCACCAGGGCGTTCATCGGCTCTCCAGGTGGAACTGCCGTTCCAGGCTCTGCTTGAACTTCTTCACCGCATGCAGCCCGAAGCGCAGCATGTCGCGCTCGTGGCGACTCAGGCGGGCGACGTCCAGGCCCTGCTGGCGGCCGTCGCGCTCGCCGGCCAGTTGCTGGACCAGGCGCAGTTGCAGGAACAGCTCGAAGGCCTCGGCGAGGTTCTCCGCCAGGCCCTCGTCGAGCACGCCGCGCGCCTTCAGCGCTTCCAGCCGGGCCAGGCTGCCGCGCGCCTCCAGGCCCTCGCGCAGGGCCAGCACGCGGCAGCCGTGGACGATGGGGAAAATGCCGCCGCGCTTGATGTCCAGGTGTTCTTCGCGGGTCTTCAGCTGGCCGAGGAAGGTCAGCGGGGTGTCGAACTGCAGGGCCGCCACGGCGATGTCCGCCAGCCAGCGCTCGCCGTCCGCGGCGAAGCCCAGCAGGCCCTGGCGCAGGCCGTCGAACAGCTGGCGGTTGCCGGCCACCGGCCAGGCGTCGGCGAGGATCGACAGGCGCAGCAGTTGTTCCGGGCGCCCCTCCAGGGCCGTGGCATTCAGCTCGCGCTGCCAGGCGGCCAGCGGCTTGCACCACTGCGCGTGGCTGGCCATGACGCCGCCGGGGCACGGCGGGTAGCCGCAGGCCAGCAGTGCTTCGCTGAAGCGCTGCATCAGCGCCAGGGCCTGCTCCTGGGGGAAGTCGTCGGCGAGGATCAGGGCGTTGTCCTGGTCGGTCTTGAGCAGTTGCTCGCCGCGGCCTTCGCTGCCCATCACCACCAGGCAGCAGCGGCTGCGCAGCGGCGCCGGTATCAAGAGTTCGAAGAGGCGTTCGAGCAATTGCTCGTTGAGCGCGCCGACCAGCTGCATGATGAAGCGCAGGCGGATGCCGTTGCCGGCCAGGGTGGCGATCAGGGTGTGCAGCGTCTCGGCGGCGCCGCGCAGTTCCTCCTCGGTCTCGGCGCGGGCGATGCGCAGCGCCAGGACGTGGGAATGGGTGGAGAACAGGCTGAGCACCTGGGTCAGGTGCAGTAGGCCGACCACTTCGCCGTCCTCGTGCACCGCGACGCGCTCGATGCGCAGGCGCGTCATGAGGATCATGGCGTCGAACAGGAAGTCGCCCAGCTCGACACTGGCCAGCGGGCCGTGGGCGAGCGGGCCGATGGCCTCGTCCTCGGCGCGACCGTCGCGGAAGTGCGCGCGCATCAGGTCGGTGCGGGTGACGATGCCCAACTCGCCGCCGCTGCGCACCAGCAGGGCATCGGCGCCATGGCTGAGCTGCAGGCGCGCGGCGTCGCCCAGGGGCAGCCCGGCGTCCACTTCGATGGCCGGCAGCAGGTGCTCGCGGGCGATGCGGGTGAGGATGAATTCGGCCAGGTTCTGCCCGTCGCGCCGCGCCAATTGGCGCTTGGCCGCGAGGTCGGCCTGGAAGAAGCGGGCGAAGCCGGGATTGTCGCCGCACAGCTGGTGGAAGGTGCTGGCCGGCAGTTCGTAGAGGATGCTCTCCTCCACCGCGCGGTAGGCGTGCTTGCTGCTGCCGGAGAACAGCCCGCGGATGTCGAACAGGTCGTCGCCGGCGTACTGGGCGAACAAACGGCCGTCCTCGCCGCGTTCCTCCACCACGCCCTTGAGCACGATGAACAGGCAGGGCACCGCCGCGCCGGCTTCGAGCACGGTCTCGCCACTGGTGTAGTAGGCGACGCTCAGGGCCTCGGCGAAGGCCTGGCGCTCGCTCGAGCGCAGCTGGTCGAACGGCGGCGCGGAGAAGTTGAAGCTCTCGGGCATCGCGAGCCCCTTGTGGCAGTGCGTAAAAGGCGAAGCCGGAGGCGAGCCTCCGGCTTCGTCGGGTCAGCCGCGAGGCATCAGTGGGCTACTGCGCCACTGGCGCCCAGGCCGGTCTGCGAGCGGATGAACTGCGGGAAGAAGCGTGCGCGCTCCTCGTCCGCCGCCGCCGACTTGTCGGTGATGGAGAAGAACCAGATGCCGATGAAGGCCACGGCCATGGAGAACAGCGCCGGGTATTCGAACGGGTAGATGGCTTTCTCGTGGCCGAGGATCTGCACCCAGATGGTCGGGCCGAGGATCATCAGCACCACCGCGGTGATCAGGCCCAGCCAGCCGCCGATCATGGCGCCGCGGGTGGTCAGCTTCTTCCAGTACATCGAGAGCAGCAGCACCGGGAAGTTGCAGCTGGCGGCGATGGAGAAGGCCAGGCCGACCATGAAGGCGATGTTCTGCTTCTCGAACAGGATGCCGAGGACGATCGCGACCACGCCCAGGGCGACGGTGGTGATCTTCGACACGCGCAGCTCGTCCTTCTCGTTGGCCTTGCCGCCCTTGATCACGCTGGCGTACAGGTCGTGGGACACCGCCGAGGCACCGGCCAGGGTCAGGCCGGCGACCACCGCGAGGATGGTGGCGAAGGCCACCGCGGAGATGAAGCCCAGGAACAGGCTGCCGCCCACGGCGTCGGCCAGGTGCACGGCGGCCATGTTGTTGCCGCCGATCAGGGCGCCGGCGGCGTCCTTGAAGGCCGGGTTGGTGCTCACCAGCACGATGGCGCCGAAGCCGATGATGAAGGTCAGGATGTAGAAGTAGCCGATGAAACCGGTGGCGAAGAACACCGACTTGCGGGCTTCCTTGGCGTCACTGACGGTGAAGAAGCGCATCAGGATGTGCGGCAGGCCGGCGGTGCCGAACATCAGCGCGAAGCCCAGGGAGAAGGCCGAGATCGGGTCCTTCACCAGGCCGCCGGGGCTCATGATGGCCTCGCCCTTGGGGTGCACCTTGATGGCTTCGGAGAACAGCGCGCTGATGTCGAAGTTGACGTGCTTGAGCACCATGATCGCCATGAAGGAAGCGCCGCACAGCAGCAGCACGGCCTTGATGATCTGTACCCAGGTGGTGGCCAGCATGCCGCCGAACAGCACGTAGAGCACCATCAGGATGCCGACCATGACCACGGCGACGTGGTAGTTCAGGCCGAACAGCAGTTCGATCAGCTTGCCGGCGCCGACCATCTGCGCGATCAGGTAGAAGGCCACCACCACCAGCGAGCCGCAGGCGGACAGGGTGCGGATGTCCTTCTGCTTGAGGCGGTAGGAGGCCACGTCGGCGAAGGTGTACTTGCCGAGGTTGCGCAGGCGCTCGGCGATCAGGAAGAGAATGATCGGCCAGCCCACGAGGAAGCCGATGGAGTAGATCAGGCCGTCGTAGCCGGAGGTGAACACCAGCGCGGAAATCCCCAGGAAGGACGCGGCGGACATGTAGTCGCCGGCGATCGCCAGGCCGTTCTGGAAGCCGGTGATGCTGCCGCCTGCGGTGTAGAAGTCGGCGGCCGACTTGCTGCGCTTGGAGGCCCAGTAGGTGATGCACAGGGTGAAGCCGACGAAGGCGACGAACATGACGATCGCCGAGACGTTGATCGGCTGGCGCTGCACGTCGCCGGTCAGGGCGTCGGCCCAGAGGGCGGGGGCGAAGGCGGCCAGGCCGAGGGCCGCGAACAGGCGGGCGATCATTGCTGGACCTCCTTGAGGACTTCCTGGTTCAGGCGGTCGAACTCGCCATTGGCACGGCGCACGTAGATGCCGGTGAGGACGAAGGCGGACAGAATCAGCCCGACGCCCAGGGGAATGCCCCAGGTCACCGAGGAATCGGGGCTCACCTTGGTGCCCAGCACTTGCGGTTCGAATGCGATCAGCAGGATGAAGGCCACGTACAGGCCCAGCATGATCAGTGAGAGCAGCCAGGCGAATCGCTCGCGTTTGGCCACCAGTTCCTTGAAGCGCGGATTGGTATCAATCCGCTGGTAGATGCTGTCGTTCATTTTGTTCTTGTCCTCACAGCGGGGGATGACGCGGATGTCGTCGATCCCCACTTTAGGACTCTGGTGCAAGGCCTCCAGACGACTTTAGTCGTAGCGGGCTGGGAGTGGCTTTCTAGAGCCTTCGGCGCAGAAATGGCGGAGGTACCTGTAGGAGCGAGCTTGCTCGCGAATGGGGTTTGCCGGGAGTTATGGTTGTGGTGGTCAAATAATTTCGGACAGGTGCTGGGTTCAAGGGCGCCCTCACCCCAGCCCTCTCCCAGAGGGAGAGGGGGCCGTTCGGAGTGGCTTGCCAGTCCGGCACCCTCCTCCACTCCCGTCATTTGCCGACCGCGCCAGGATGATTTTCGTAGGATGGGTTGAGCCTTGGCGGCCACGCCGTGGGGCTCTTCGCAGGAGCCGCTCCTACGCCGCCCACCCGCACCATTCCCATGTAGGAGCGCGCCCTGCGCGCGATTGGATTCACCGGCCACGCCAGGCGCCCCGGTGGCACGAACAGCCCCCAACAAACAAAAAAGCCGCTTCCCCCAAAAAGGAAGCGGCTCTCCGCACAACCTCCACCGACCCGGCAGCAACCTACCGCCAGGCCAGGCAAAGCCTTACTGCGTCCACTCCTTCACCCGATCCGGATGGCTGGCCACCCACTGCTTGGCCGCCTCCTCAGGCTTGGCGCCGTCCTGGATGGCGAGCATCACCTGGCCGATCTCCGCGCCGTCCTTCCACTGCAGCTTCTTCAGCAGCGCCCAGACTTCCGGGGCCTTCTTCTCCAGCGCCGGGTTGGCCACGCTGTCGACGTGCTCTTCCTCGCCGTAGACCTTCTTCGGATCATCGAGGAACTTCAGCTTCCACTTGGCGAACATCCAGTGCGGAATCCAGCCGGTCACCGCCACCGCCTTCTTGTCGTTCTCGGCGCGGGTCAGCTCGGCGATCATGCCGCTGCCGGAGCTGGCCACCAGCTTGTAGTCCAGGCCGTAGTCCTTGATCGCCTGGTCGGTCTTGAGCATCACCCCGGCGCCGGCGTCGATGCCGACGATGCGGCCGCCGAAGTCGTCCTTCATCGCCTTGAGGTCTTCGATGCTGTTGGCCTTGACGTACTCCGGCACGATCAGGCCGATCTTCGCCCCGGGGTAGTTGACGCCCAGGTCGACCACCTGGTCCTTCATCTTCGCGTAGTAGGCGCCGTGGGTCACCGGCAGCCACGCCGAGAGCATGGCGTCGAGCTTGCCGCGGGCCACGCCCTGCCACATGATCCCGGCCGCCACCGGCATCAGCTTGACCGGGTAGCCGAGCTTCTCGCGGATCACTTCGGCGGCCACGTGGGTGGTCGCCACGCTGTCCGACCAGCCATCCACATAGCCGATGGTGATCTCCGGCTTGGCCGCCGCACCGGCCAGGCCCGCTGCCGCCGACAGCACGAGCCCCGCACCCAGGCCCATCAGTCGTCGCATCATTCGCATAAGAGTCTCCCCTTGTTCTAGGTTCACCGGAACGAGCGCTCCGGGACGGTCTTGGCCGCCCCTCCATCATCTGCGCGAGGGGCTGGCGGGCTGCTCCGAGAACGACGCGCAACCTGCCGGTACGCGACAACGACTGTCCAATTGCGACAACCACGGAGCATTTACGACATGCTCGTGTCCCCCACTGATGCCAGAGAGCCATCCCACGCTCGTCTGCACAGACGCCGGAGGCGGGGCATTGCTAAGATGCGCGACCTGCTCGAAAGCACCGCGCCCATGCCCAGATTCCAGCGCCATCCTTTTTCAGCCTACTGTCTCGGTCTGCTCCTGGCCACCCTTGCCCTCTGCGCCACCTGGTACCTGCAAGGCCGCGCCATCGTCCTGCCCGACGCGGCTGGCCCCACGCACAAGCTGCAGTGCGCCTCCTACAGCCCCTTCGGCAAGGACCAGTCGCCCTTCGACCAGCCCTTCACCCTGCGCCCGGCGCAGATGGACGCCGACCTGGCGCTGCTGGCGACGCGCTTCACCTGCGTGCGCACCTATTCCATGAGCGGCCTGGAGGGCATTCCCGAGCTGGCCCGCAAGCATGGCCTGAAGCTGATCCTCGGCGCCTGGATCAACGCCATCCCCGCCGACAGCGAGCGCGAGGTGCAGAAGCTGATAGCGGCGGCCAACGCCTACCCCGACGTGGTCCAGGCGGTAATCGTCGGCAACGAGACGCTGCTGCGCCAGGAGGTCACCAGCAAGTACCTCGAAGGCCTGCTGGCGCGGGTGAAAAGCCAGGTGCGCCAGCCGGTGTCCTACGCCGAGGTCTGGGAATACTGGCTCAAGCACCCGCAATTGGCGGCCAGCGTCGACTTCATCACCCTGCACCTGCTGCCCTACTGGGACAACCAGCCCAGCGGCATCGACGGCGCCCTGGAGCACGTCGCGGACATCCGCCAGCGCTTCGACCAGGCCTTCCCCGGCAAGGCCATCCTGATCGGCGAGACCGGCTGGCCCAGCGAGGGCCGCCAGCGCCAGACCGCCCTGCCCAGCCGCGTCAACGAGGCGCGCTACATCCGCGATTTCGTGCGCCTGGCCGAGGAACACGGCTGGCGCTACAACCTGATCGAGGCCTTCGACCAGCCGTGGAAGCGCCGCATCGAAGGCGCCGTGGGCGGCTACTGGGGCCTGTTCGACGCCGACCGGCAGGACAAGAACGTGCTCGCCGGGCCGGTTTCCAACCAGCCGGACTGGCCGCGCTGGCTGGCCTTGTCGCTGGCGCTGTGGGGCGCCGCGCTGCTGCTCGGCGGCCGCCCGGCCCACGCCCGTGACGCCCTGCTGCAGCCACTGGCCGCCGCCCTCGGCGCCGCCTGCGTCGGCCTGTGGGGCGCCCAGGCCCAGGTGATCTGCACCTTTCTCGACGAATGGCTGTGGGCGACCTACCTGGTGCTGCTCAACCTGTTGGTGCTGGCACACCTCTCCCTGGCGCTGGGCGCCGGGGCCGGTTGGCGCGCGCGCCTGCTGGCCTGGCTGGAAGCCCGCGGCGGCTGGTGGCTGCTGGCCAGCGGCTTCGCCGGCGCGGTGTGGATGCTGGCCCTGGTGTTCGACGCGCGCTACCGCAACTTCCCCAATGCGGCGCTGCTGTTCCCGGCGCTGGTCTACCTCTGCCGGCCAACGACCGCGCCGCGCCGCGAGGCCGGCCTGCTGGCGCTGCTGATCGCCGCGGGCATCGTCCCGCAACTCGTGCTGGAAGGGCTGGGCAACCGCCAGGCGCTGATCTGGGCGGGGATCGCCCTGCTGCTCGCCGGCGCCCTGTGGCGCGGCCTGCGCCAGGAAAGGTGCGTGACCGCCGCAGCCTCGACCGCCTGACTCAGGCCCGCGCCGGGCGCGGCTGGCGCACCAGGCGCAGCCCGGCCAGCACCACGGCGAACACCGCCATGCTCACGCTGTAGAACACCAGCGCCAGCAGGCCGACGAACAGCGCCAGGGCCGCCAGCCACCAGCCGATGCGCCCCGGCAGCAGAAAGGCCGGCACGGACGCCGCCAACGCCGCCTGGCCGAACACCCCGAAATGGATCAGCAGGCCCAGCCCGGAGCGCGCCTGGCACGCCCATAGCGCCGCATCGTCGGCGCACACGTCCACCCAGCTGCCGTTTTCCAGCAGGCCGAAGCGCACGCCATAGCAGGCGGCCAGCCAGAGGGCGGCGAGGCAGAGCAGGATCAGCGATGAACGTGGGGGCATGGCGCCACTTCCGCGGGCGAAGGGCGCCCAGCATAACCAGCGCGGGGGCCGATGCAAGAGGCACAGGCCCCCTGGCGTGGGCGGCTGCAGCCGTTGCGCATAACCCACCGCCGAGGTTGCCAGCGCCGGTCCGGCACGGCATGCTCGGCGGTCCGCTTCAAGGAGATCGCCATGTCCCGCATCCAGCTGCGCCCCGCCCGCCCCGACGATGTCCCGCTGATTCTCGAACTGATCGCCGAGCTGGCCGAGTACGAACGCCTGTCCCACGAGAACAAGGCCGACGCCGGGCGCATGCATGAGCACCTGTTCGGCCCGCGCCCCTACGCCGAGGTGCTGATCGGCGAGGTGGACGGCGTCGGCGCCGGCTTCGCGCTGTTCTTCCACAACTACTCCACCTGGCTGAGCCAGCCCGGCATCTACCTCGAAGACCTCTACGTGCGCCCCAGCGCCCGTGGCCTGGGCCTGGGCAAGGCGCTGCTGAGCGAACTGGCGCGCCTGGCGGTGGAACGCAAGTGCGGGCGCCTGGAGTGGTCGGTGCTGGACTGGAACGAACCGGCCATCGGCTTCTACCGCAGCCTGGGCGCCGTGCCCCTGGACGAATGGACCGTCTACCGCCTGGCCGGCGATGCCCTCGCCCGCCTCGGCCGGCGCGACTGAACGACCACCCTGGAGGATTCCGGACGCGTCCTACAGCACTTGTAGAACTTGCACTTGTCACAGTGCTCGGTTTCACTGCATTTCGCGTCCTACTGAAAGGAATCCACCGCATGCCTCTGCTTACGCGCGTGGCTGCCCTGCTCGGCAGCCTCGTCATGGGCTTCGCAGGTCCGGCGCTCGCCAGGGATGTCGACCCGGCCAGTTACGGCTACCCCCTGGGCAACCCCTTCGAAGCGACCATCGCCACCACCCCGGCGGAGCTGCGCCCGCAGTTGCCGGACGATGCCGACATCGACCAGCACGACTACGCCCTCAAGCTGCGTCCGGAGCGCGAGTTCCAGCTGCCGGACAACTTCTGGCCGGTGAAGAAGCTGCACTACCGCCTGGCCCGCCAGGACCACCCCGCGCCGCTGGTGTTCGTCATCGCCGGCACCGGCGCCAGCTACCTCAGCAGCACCCCGGAGTACCTCAAGCGCCTGTTCTACGGCGCCGGCTACCACGTGGTGCAGATTTCCTCGCCGACCAGTTGGGACTTCATGGCCGGCGCCTCGATGCGCGCCACCCCCGGCTACAGCCCCGACGACGCCGACGACCTGTACCGGGTGATGCAGGCGGTGCGCGCCCAGCACCCGAGCCTGCCGGTCACCGGCTACTACCTCACCGGCTACAGCCTCGGCGCGCTGCACGCGGCCTTCGTCAGCCACCTCGACGAAACCCGCCGCAGCTTCAACTTCAAGCGCGTGCTGCTGCTCAACCCGCCGGTGAACCTCTACACCTCGGTGAGCAACCTCGACCGCCTGGTGCAGACCCAGGTCAAAGGCATCACCGACTCCAGGACCTACTACCAGCTGGTGCTCGGCAAGCTGACGCGCTACTTCCAGCAGAAGGGCTACATCGACCTCAACGATGCCTTCCTCTACGACTTCCAGCACTCCAGGCAGCACCTGACCAACGAAGAGATGGCCATGCTGATCGGCACGAGCTTCCGCTTCTCGTCCGCCGACATCGCCTTCACCTCGGACCTGATCAACCAGCGCGGGCTGGTCACCCCGCCGCACTACCCGATCAACGAGGGCACCAGCCTGGAACCCTTCTTCAAGCGCGCGCTGCAATGCGACTTCGACTGCTACATGGTCGAACAGCTGATCCCCATGTGGCGCAAGCGCCATGGCGGCGGCAGCCTGCCGCAGCTGATCCAGCAGACCAGCCTGTACGCCCTGCAGCAGTACCTGCACGACAGCCCGAAGATCGCCGTGATGCACAACGCCGACGACGTCATCCTCGGCCCCGGCGACATCGGCTTCCTGCGCCGCACCTTCGGCGACCGGCTGACGCTGTACCCGCTGGGCGGCCATTGCGGCAACCTCAACTACCGGGTCAACGCCCAGGACATGCTGGACTTCTTCCGCGGCCAGGACGCCACGCTGCAGGCCGCCGCCGACACAGGAAAGCGCTAGATGACCCGCCGATCCCCCTGGCTGCTGGCCCTGCTGCTGGGCAGCGCGCTGGCCCACGCCGACAACGCCTCCGACCTCGGCCCGGCGCCCGCCGTGCCGCCCTCGGCCGCCAGGCAGGTGCAGCTGACGCCCGACGCCGACGGCTTCAAGCACCCGCTGGACGCGCTAAAGTTCAACCCCGGCCTGGACCAGCGCGAGTTCGAACGCGCCACCCTCAGCGCGCTCAACGTCTACGACCCCTGGGAGTCGTGGAACCGCCGCGTCTACCACTTCAACTACCGCTTCGACGAGTGGGTGTTCCTGCCCGTGGTGCACGGCTACGAGTACGTCACCCCGCGCTTCGTGCGCAGCGGCGTGAGCAACTTCTTCAGCAACATCGCCGAGGTGCCGAGCCTGCTCAACAGCCTGCTGCAGTTCAAGGGCAAGCGGGCCATGAACACCACCGCGCGGCTGCTGTTCAACACCACCTTCGGCGTGCTCGGCCTGTGGGACCCGGCCACCCGCATGGGCCTGCCGCGGCAACCCGAGGACTTCGGCCAGACCCTCGGCTTCTACGGCGTGCCCGCCGGCCCCTACCTGATGCTGCCGATCCTCGGCCCGTCCAACCTGCGCGACACCGGCGGGCTGGTCACCGACTTCGTCGCCGGCCAGCAGGTGGACTACCTGGGCGTGGCCAGCGCCAGCGGCGACTACTGGGAAATCCCCACCCTGGAGATCATCGACCGGCGCTACAGCAACAGCTTCCGCTACGGGCAGATGAACACGCCCTTCGAGTACGAGAAGCTGCGCTACTTCTATACCGAGGCGCGCAAGCTGCAGATCGGCGAATGAGTGGGCGGGCCGAATATCGACAAATTCGATATTCGGCCCGCAAAACTCGCAACCATTCATTCAATCGGCGGGACTACCATGGCCTCCATGCCTGAACGAGGAGGTCCACCATGACCCAGTTGCGCAACCTGATCGACCTGCACATCGGCCGCCCCGCCTCCGACGGCGCCGGCGTGCGCCTGACCCGCGTGATCGGCGGCCCGGGCATCGAACGCTTCGATCCCTTCCTGATGCTCGACCAGTTCGACACGCAGAACCCCGACGACTACATCGGCGGCTTCCCCGACCACCCGCACCGCGGCTTCGAGACAGTGACCTACATGCTCGAAGGACGCATGCGCCACCGCGACCACCTGGGCAACGAGGGCCTGCTCAAGCCCGGCGGCGTGCAGTGGATGACCGCCGCCCACGGCATCATCCACAGCGAGATGCCCGAGCAGGAGCAAGGCGCCATGCGCGGCTTCCAGCTGTGGCTGAACCTGCCCGGCAAGAGCAAGCTCGGCCCGACCGGCTACCGCGACATCGAGCCGCAAGACGTACCGCGCACCACCACCGCCAACGGCGTGGAAGCGACCGTGATCGCCGGGCGCTTCGACGACGGCCAGGTGCAACTCGACGGCGCCGTGCAGCGCCCGGACACCGAACCGCACTACTACGACCTGAAGCTGCCGGCCGGCGCCGACATCGGCATCCATCTGCCGAGCAGCCACCGCGCGCTGCTGTACATCTACGAAGGCAGCCTGCAGGTGCAGGCCGAGCGCGGCGGCGAAGTCGGCACCAACCGCCTGGCGCGCCTGGGCGAAGGCGACGCGGTGAAGCTGCACAGCGACACGGGCGCGCGAGTCCTGCTGCTGGCCGGCAAGCCGCTGAACGAGCCGATCGTGCAGTACGGGCCCTTCGTGATGAACACCCGCGAGGAGATCGAACAGGCCCTGCGCGATTACCGGGACGGCGTGCTGGCGGTCTGAGCCGCCGGCGTCGCGGCCCTGCCCGCGAAATCGCGCGCAGGGCGCGCCCACATGGATACGGCGAGGGTGAGGCAGCGTAGGAGCGGATCTTATCCGCGAATCGCGCCGATGGTTTCGGCTATCGCGGACAAGGTCCGCTACGGGGGAGGAATACCGCGCCCCCGGCAACCTGTAGGAGCGGGCCCTGCCCGCGATTTCGCGCGCAGGGCGCGCTCCTACGCTGCCCCACCCTACAGGCAATGCTCCTCCAGCCCAAGAAAGCGCACCAGCTCCGCGCGCTTGTCCATCGCATCCTTGTAGCCCAGGCGGATCAGCTCGTGGCAATAGCCGCGCTCGAACAACAGGTAGCTCAACACCCCCGCCCCGCTCGCCCGCGTTGCGCCCGGGCCGCGCAGGAACAGGCGCACCGCCCAGGGCAGTTCCTTGCGGTGCTTGGCCGCGATCTCGTCCAGCGGCCGCGACGGCGACACCAGCAGCACTTCCACCTCGCGCAGCCCGGCCTCGTGGCAGCGGCGCTCCTGGGGCACCAGCGAGCCCAGGTAATTGACACGCTGCAGCACCTCGATATCGCCCTCCAGGCTATCGATGAAGGTGCTGTTGAGCAGGTGGATGCCCATCTGCGCCAGGGTCGGCGGCCGCCCGCTGGCCTGGCCGGCGCCTTCGTTGGGGTCGTTGCGCATCGGGTTGCCGCTGACGCCGATCACCAGCACGCGGTTGGCGCCCAGGTGCAGTGCCGGGCTGATCGGCGCCTGCTGGCGCACCGCGCCATCGCCGTAGTACTCGCGCTTGATGCGCACGGGGGCGAACAGCAGCGGGATCGCCGAGCTGGCCAGCAGGTGCTCCAGGCACAGCCGCGTCGGCACGCCGATGCGCCGGTGGCGCAGCCAGGGCTCGATGGTGGCGCGGCCCTGGTAGAAGGTCACCGCCTGCCCGGAGTCATAGCCGAAGGCGGTCACCGCCACCGCGCGCAGCTTGCGTTGCTGCAGGGCGGCGCTGATGCCGGAAAAGTCCATCTCGCGGGCCAGCAGGTGGCGCAGCGGCGTGCTGTCGAGCAGCGCCACCGGCCGCCGCCGGCCCAGGCCCAGCAGGCTATGGCCGAGGAAGCGCAGGGCCTGGCCGAGCACCCCGGTGAAATCGGCGCGGTACACCTGGCCGGTGTGGAAGCCCTTCCACACCCGCGTCAGGCTGTGGATGGCCTCGCGGAAGGACAGCGCGCCGCAGGCCAGGCCCACGGCGTTGATGGCGCCGGCCGAGGTGCCGACGATGACCGGGAAGGGATTGGCCGCGCCCTCCGGCAGCAGCTCGGCGATGGCCGCCAGCACGCCCACCTGGTAGGCGGCGCGGGCGCCGCCGCCGGAGAGGATGAGGCCGGTGACGGCCTGGGGGGATGGGGGAACGGCAGATTCAGTCACGACCGGAGTCCTGGATGCGTCCTGCATTTGAGTATGCAGCGCCGCTCGCCGCGGTAAAGCCTGCCGCCGCGCTCAGCGCTTGTCGTAGAGCTTCGGCGCGCCTTCCGGGCGGCTCTTGAAACGGCGGTGGGCCCAGAGGTACTGCTCGGGCTGCTGGCGGATCTCGGCTTCCACCCACTGGTTGATGCGCAGGCAGTCGGCCTCCTCGCTCTCGCCGGGGAAGTCCTGCAGCGGCGGGTGCACCACCAGGCGGTAGCCGGAACCGTCGGCCAGGCGCGTCTGGGTGAAGGGCATGACCTGCGCGCGGCCCAGGCGGGCGAACTTGGTGGTGGCGGTGACGGTGGCGGCCTGGATGCCGAACAGCGGCACGAACAGGCTCTGCTTGGCGCCGTAGTCCTGGTCCGGGGCGTACCAGATGGCGCGCCCGGCGCGCAGCACCTTGAGCATGGCACGCACGTCCTCGCGCTCGATGGCGCTGGCGTCCAGGTTGTGCCGCTCGCGGCCGCGGCGCTGCACGTAGTCGAACACCGGGTTGTCGTGCTCGCGGTACATGCCGTCGATGGTCTGCACCTGGCCCAGCAGCGCCGCGCCTATCTCCAGGGTGGTGAAGTGCATGGCCATGAGGATCACGCCCTTGCCTTCGGCCTGGGCCTGGCGCAGGTGCTCCAGGCCTTCTATATGGGCGAGCTTCGCCAGGCGCGCCCGGGGCCACCACCAGCTCATGGCCATCTCGAAGAAGGCGATGCCGGTGGAGGCGAAGTTGGCCTTGAGCAGCCGGATGCGCTCGGCGGCGGACAGCTCGGGGAAGCACAGCTCCAGGTTGCGCGCGGCGATCGCCCGGCGGCTGCCGACCACGCGGTACATCAGCGCGCCCAGGCCGCGCCCCAGCGCCAGCAGCGCCGGATAGGGCAGCTGCACCACCAGCCACAGCGCGCCCAGGCCCAGCCACAGCGGCCAGTAGCGCGGATGGAGGAAGGCGGGACGAAAGCTGGGACGATCCATGGAGGGTTCCGAAATGACGGGCAAAGGCGGCATTCTACCGCGAGCGCCGCCTTTGCGCCGCCGCCCCGGTGCCACTATCGCACCTGGCCCCGCGCCAGGCTTGCGGCTGCCGGGAGGGTTCGCTATAAGTCGAGGCCATTTAGCGATGCAGTGCGACCATGAGCCAAGCCGACCTCCTCGACCAAGATCCCGTTTTCCAGCTCAAGGGCAGCATGCTCGCCGTCACCGTGCTGGAACTGGCGCACAACGACCTGTCGCGCCTGGACCGTCAGCTCGCCGACAAGGTCGCCCAGGCTCCCAACTTCTTCCGCGACACCCCGCTGGTGCTGGCCCTGGACAAGCTCCCCGACGGCGAGGGCCAGCTCGACCTGCAGGGCGTGCTGGACATCTGCCGCCGCCACGGCCTGCGCACCCTGGCCATCCGCGCCAACCGCGAGGAAGACCTGCGCCTGGCGACCATGCTGGACATCCCGGTGCTGCCGCCCTCCGGCTCCCGCGACCGTCCGCTGGAACCCAGGGACGCCGTCGCCGCCCCGGCGAACGAAGGCATAGTGCGCCGCCCGCGCAGCGAGAAGCTGGCCGAACCGGTGGTCGAAAAAGCCATCGACAAGACCAGCGACAAGACGACGGACAAGGCGCCTGAAAAAACCCCTGAAAAGACCTCTGAAAAGGCCGCCGAACCCGCCGCCCCGGCCGTCCGTCCGACTAAACTGGTGACCACCCCGGTACGCGGCGGCGTGCAGATCTACGCCGCCGGCGGCGACCTCATCGTGCTCGCCCCCGTGAGCCCCGGTGCGGAACTTCTGGCCGACGGCAACATCCACGTATACGGTCCGATGCGCGGTCGTGCCCTGGCCGGCGTCAAGGGCGACACCAGCGCGCGAATCTTCTGTCAGCAACTGGGCGCCGAACTGGTCTCGATCGCCGGGAATTACAAGGTGGCAGAAGACCTTAGGCGCAGTCCGCAATGGGGGCAGGCGGTACACGTCAGCCTGTCGGGAGACGTGTTGAACATCACCCGCCTTTAACGGATACTGCCGCGAATTTCAGGGACCAGAACTCTTCGTTTTTTCTTTGGGGTGAATCACCTTGGCCAAGATCCTCGTAGTCACATCCGGTAAGGGTGGCGTCGGTAAAACCACCACCAGCGCCGCCATCGGCACCGGCCTGGCCCTGCGCGGCCACAAGACCGTCATCGTCGACTTCGACGTGGGCCTGCGTAACCTCGACCTGATCATGGGCTGCGAACGCCGCGTGGTTTATGACTTCGTCAACGTCATCAACGGCGAAGCCACGCTGACCCAGGCCCTCATCAAGGACAAGCGCCTCGAGAACCTGTTCGTCCTGGCCGCCAGCCAGACCCGTGACAAGGACGCCCTGACCCAGGAAGGCGTCGGCAAGGTCATGGAAGAACTCAAGCAGAACTTCGAATACATCATCTGCGACTCCCCGGCCGGCATCGAGAAGGGTGCCCACCTGGCCATGTACTTCGCCGACGAGGCGATAGTCGTGACCAACCCGGAAGTCTCCTCGGTGCGCGACTCCGACCGCATGCTCGGCCTGCTGGCCAGCAAGTCGGCGCGTTCCGAGAAGGGCGAGGAGCCGATCAAGGAACACCTGCTGCTGACCCGCTACAACCCCGAGCGCGTCACCAAGGGCGAGATGCTCGGCGTGGAAGACGTCGAGGAAATCCTGGCGATCCGCCTGCTGGGCGTGATCCCCGAGTCGCAGGCCGTGCTCAAGGCCTCGAACCAGGGCGTGCCGGTCATCCTCGACGAGCAGAGCGACGCCGGCCAGGCCTACAGCGACGCGGTCGACCGCCTGCTGGGCAAAGAGATGCCACATCGGTTCCTCGATGTGCAGAAGAAAGGATTCCTGCAACGACTGTTCGGAGGACGTGAATGAGCCTTTTAGACTTCTTTCGCAGCCGGAAAGCGCCGAACAGCGCGTCCATCGCGAAGGAAAGACTCCAGATCATAGTCGCCCACGAGCGCGGCAACCGTTCGCAACCGGATTACCTCCCGCAGCTGCAGAAAGACCTGCTGGAAGTGATCCGCAAATACGTGCCGATCGACCAGGAACAGGTCCAGGTGGAACTGGCCAACCAGGGCAGCTGCTCGATCCTGGAACTCAACATCACTCTGCCGGAACGTTGATCGTTCCCGGAGTGAACTGCGGCGGCCTCGGCCGCCGCAGTCATTTCTAGCCGCTGTCGAGGCCCCATGCCGCTGTCGAACATCCAGATCGTCCACCAGGACGCCGCCCTGCTGGTGGTGAACAAGCCCACCCTGCTGCTCTCGGTGCCCGGCCGCGCCGAGGACAACAAGGACTGCCTGGTCACCCGCTTGCAGGAAAACGGCTACCCGGAGGCACGCATCGTCCACCGCCTGGACTGGGAAACCTCCGGCCTGATGGTGCTGGCCCGCGACCCCGACAGCCACCGCGAGCTATCCCGGCAGTTCCACGACCGCGAGACCGAAAAGGCCTACACCGCCCTGTGCTGGGGCGAACCGGAGCTGGACAGCGGGCGCATCGAACTGCCGCTGCGCTACGACCCGGAGAACAAGCCGCGGCACATCGTCGACCACGAACACGGCCGCCACGCCCTGACCTTCTGGCGCGTGGTGGAACGCTGCGGCCAGTACGCAAGAGTCGAGCTGACGCCGATCACCGGCCGCTCGCACCAGCTACGCGTACACATGCTGTCCATCGGCCACCCGCTGCTCGGCGACCGCCTCTACGCCGAAGGCGAAGCCCTGGCCCTGCGCGACCGCCTGTGCCTGCACGCCAGCCTGCTGTGCCTGACCCACCCGCAGACCGGCGAACGCCTGCGCTTCGAGTCGCCGGCGCCGTTCTGAGCGGGAACCGCCATGGACCGGCAAGACTTCCACCAGGCAACCCGCGGCGCCCCGCCCCATCCGTCGCTGATGCAAGCGCTGGAGTATTGGCACTGCGCGCCCGGCCTGGCCCTGGACCTGGGTTGCGGCTCGGGACGCGACACCCATGAGCTGCTGCGCCAGGGTTGGCGGGTGCTGGCGATCGACAGCAATGCCGCCGGCCTGCGTCACCTGACGGAAGGTTTATCCACAGGCCAGGCCGAACGCCTGCGAACCCGCTGCGAACGCTTCCAGGACACCGCCCTGCCCAACGCGCAGCTGATCAACAGCAGCTTCGCCCTGCCCTTCTGCCCGCCCGCCGATTTTCCGCGCCTGTGGCAAAGCATCGAGGCTGCCCTGCAGCGTGGCGGGCTGTTCGCCGGGCACTTCTTCGGCGAGCGCGACCAGTGGCAGGGGCGCGACGGCATGAGCTTCCACACCCGCAAAGCCGCGCAAGCCCTTTTACAGGGCTGGGAAACGCTGCGCTTCGAAGAACACGAGTGGCAAGGCAAGACAGCCGTCGGAGGCATCAAGCACTGGCATATCTTCGCCGTGGTGGCACGACGCCCGTAGGAGCGGACCTTGTCCGCGAAAGCCGGACATCCCGGCGCGTTTCGCGGATGAGATCCGCCGCCCCACCCGCACCATTCCCCTGTAGGAGCGCGCCCTGCGCGCGAATCGCGGGCAGGGCCCGCTCCTACAGGTCGCCGTGAGGCGTGGCACTCTCCCCCAAGGAGCGGACCTTGTCCGCGATAGCCGGAGGTTCCGGCGCGATTCGCGGATGTGATCCGCTCCTACAGGTCGCCGGGGGCACGGTGTTCCTCCCCCGTAGGAGCGGACCTTGTCCGCGATAGCCGGACGTCCCGGCGCGTTTCGCGGATGAGATCCGCTACGCCGCCCCACCCACACCATTCCCCTGTAGGAGCGCGCCCTGCGCGCGAATCGCGGACGGAGTCCGCGATGAATCCCCGCCGGCATAGCCACAACCCCGCCGCCCCCGCCATTTGCGATAAACTTCCGCCCATCGTTGTCCGGAGTTTCCCATGCGTGCAGATCTCAACCAGGGCCTGATCGATTTCCTCGCGGCCTCGCCGACGCCTTTCCACGCCACCGCCAGCCTCGCCCGGCGCCTCGAGGAGGCCGGTTACCAGCGCCTCGACGAGCGCGACGCCTGGCGCACCGAGGCCGGCGGGCGCTACTACGTGACGCGCAACGACTCCTCGCTGATCGCCTTCAAGCTCGGCCGCAACGCCCCGCTGGAGCACGGCCTGCGCCTGGTCGGCGCGCACACCGACAGCCCCTGCCTGCGCGTCAAGCCGAACCCGGAACTGGCCCGCAAGGGCTACTGGCAACTGGGCGTCGAGGTCTACGGCGGCGCGCTGTTCGCCCCCTGGTTCGACCGCGACCTGTCCCTGGCCGGGCGCGTCACCTTCCGCCTGGCCGGCAAGGTGGAAAGCCGCCTGATCGACTTCCGCGCGCCCATCGCGGTGATCCCCAACCTGGCCATCCACCTCAACCGCGAGGCCAACATGGGCTGGGCGATCAACGCCCAGACCGAACTGCCGCCGATCCTCGCCCAACTGGCCGCCGGCGAGACCCGCGACTTCCGCGACCTGCTCGGCGAACAGCTGCAGAACGAGCACGGCATCATCGCCGACGCCATCCTCGACTACGAACTGAGCTTCTACGACACCCAGCGCGCCGCGGTGGTGGGCCTGGGCGGCGAGTTCATCGCCGGCGCCCGCCTGGACAACCTGCTGTCCTGCTACGCCGGCCTGGAGGCCCTGCTGGCCAGCGGCGACGAGCAGAGCGCGGTGCTGGTCTGCACCGACCACGAGGAAGTCGGCTCCTGCTCGGCCTGCGGCGCCGACGGCCCCTTCCTGGAGCAGGTGCTGCGCCGCCTGCTGCCCGACGGCGACGCCTTCGTACGGGTGATCCAGCGCTCGCTGCTGGTCTCCGCCGACAACGCCCACGGCGTGCACCCCAACTACGCCGACAAGCACGACGGCAACCACGGCCCGCTGCTCAACGGCGGCCCGGTGATCAAGGTCAACAGCAACCAGCGCTACGCCACCAGCAGCGAGACCGCCGGCTACTTCCGCCACCTGTGCCTGGAAAACGAAGTGCCGGTGCAGAGCTTCGTGACCCGCAGCGACATGGGCTGCGGCTCCACCATCGGCCCGATCACCGCCAGCCAGCTGGGCGTGCGCACCGTCGACATCGGCCTGCCGACCTTCGCCATGCACAGCATCCGCGAACTGGCCGGCAGCCACGACCTGCGCTACCTGGCCAAGGTGCTGGGGGCGTTCTACGGCAGTGCCGAGCTGCCTTGAGGCTGCGGCTTTTCGTAGGAGCGAGCTTGCTCGCGAACGGCGTTTCCCGGGCACTCCGATGTTCGGGGTGGCCTCTGTTCCCTCTCCCTAACCCTCTCCCTGAAGGGAGAGGGGACCGTTGGGCAGGGTTTGATGTTATGGCGTTAGCCGGCTAGCGCAGTGGCTTCCGGCGGAAACCATCACCTTTCTCGGCACGGACAAGCCCCCTCTCCCTTCAGGGCGGGGCGCGCAGCCGAGGGCTGGGGAGAGGGGGCGAAGGTCAACCAAACGCACGAAGGCCCGGGTTCGCGAGCAAGCTCGCTCCTACGAAGAGCCCCACGCCCTCAATCCGGCACTTCCACGCTCACATGAATGGCATCGTGCCGCCAGAACTCCAGGTCGCAGTCGATCACCCGGCCGTGCTGGTCGCGGTTGATGCGGGTGATGCGCAGCGCCGGGCTGCCTTCGGCCACCCGCAGGGCGCTGGCGGCTTCACCGTGCAGGGCGGTGGGCACCATGTCGAAGCGCACGCGGCCGTAGCGGATGTCGTAGCGGCTGGCGTAGAGATCGGTCAGCGACTGGCGCAGGTCGTTGTCGAGGATGCCGGGGAAGTAGGCCGGGTTCAGGTAGTGCTCCACGTACAGCACCAGGCGCCCGTCCACCCGCCGTGCGCGGCGGATCTGGTAGACGCTGGACAGCGCCGGCAGCTCCAGGTGCGCGCAGATCGCCGGGCTGGCCGGCAGTTGGCGCGCCGACAGCACCTCGGTGGCCGGCACCCGCTGCTGGCCGGCGACCATCGCGTGGAAGTGGCTGCGCACCAGCGGGTTGTACAGCAGCCGCGGCGGCGAGACGAACCAGCCGCGGCGCTCCTCGCGGTAGATCAGGCCCTGGGCCTCCAGCTGCGTCAGCGCCTCGCGCAGGGTGATGCGCGTGGTGTCGAACAGCTCGCTCAGGCGCCGCTCCGCTGGCAGCTTGCCGCCGGCCGGCAGCAGGCCGCTGTCGATCTGTTCCAGCAGCGCCCGGCAGATCGCCGTCACCGTCGGTAGCGCCTCGTCGCGCATGCTGTTTCCCTCTTTTGGACTAGACCAGCCCCAACCTGGGGCACTTCACCGCAACCGGCGGCAGCTTCCACTGTAGGAATCGCCGGTGACCGTCCTGTGACAATGCCATGGCAAGCAGGCCCCATGCCAGCTCCCGGGCCCGGCATAGCCCCGGCGCATCAAGGTCTTGTGCATGGTCTAGGCTGTATCCGGGCGCTGCCTGCCGAACGACCGGCCGCCGCCCGGACACGAAATTGTCATGCCCGCTTCGTAGATTGGCCTGGGTCTTGCTGATCTAGACCAGCGATGCGCCGCGCCCTCGCCGGGGCGCGGGCCCGACTGCCAAACCCGATGACCGAAGGAGCACCGAATGAAACGCTTGCTTGCTTCACTGCTGGGAACCGCGATTGCCCTGGGCAGCGCGACCGCCATGGCCGCCGAGGCCGACCTGCAGGCGCTGGAACAGGCCGCGCGCAAGGAAGGCCAGGTGAACAGCGTGGGCATGCCCGACAGCTGGGCGAACTGGAAGGACACCTGGAAGGACCTGGAGAGCAAGTACGGGCTCAAGCACATGGACACCGACATGAGCTCGGCCCAGGAGCTGGCCAAGTTCAAGGCCGAGGGCGAGAACGCCAGCGCCGACATCGGCGACGTCGGCGCCGCCTTCGGCCCCATCGCCGTGCAACAGGACGTCAGCCAGCCCTACAAGCCGAGCACCTGGGACCAGGTCCCGGACTGGGCCAGGGACAAGGACGGCCACTGGGCCCTGGCCTACACCGGGACCATCGCCTTCATCGTCAACAAGCAACTGGTCAAGGACGTGCCACGCAGCTGGGCCGACCTGCTCAAGGGCAAGTACAAGGTCACCATCGGCGACGTCAGCAGCGCGGCCCAGGCGGTCAACGGCGTGCTGGCCGCGGCCATCGCCAACGGCGGCGACGAGAAGAACATCAAGCCGGGCCTGGAGTTCTTCGCCCAGTTGGCCAAGCAGGGCCGCCTGTCACTGACCAACCCGGTGATCAACACCCTGGAGAAGGGCGAGGTGGAAGTCGGCATCGTCTGGGACTTCAACGGCCTGAGCTACCGCGACCAGATCGACCCCAGCCGTTTCGAGGTGCTGATCCCCTCCGACGGCTCGGTGATCTCCGGCTACACCACCATCATCAACAAGTACGCCAAGCACCCCAACGCCGCCAAGCTGGCCCGCGAGTACATCTTCAGCGACGCCGGGCAGATCAACCTGGCCAAGGGCAACGCCCGGCCGATCCGCGCCGAGCACCTGCAGCTGCCGGCCGAGGTCAAGGCCAAGCTGCTGCCCAACGAGCAGTACGCCAAGGCCCAGCCGATCAAGGACGGCCAGGCCTGGGAAGCGACCTCCAAGCGCCTGCCGCGCATGTGGCAGGAAAACGTGATCATCAACATGCAGTAACGCGGCGCCGCCCCGGCCACGGCTGGGGCGCCCGTCCCGGTTTCCCCGACACAGGCAGCTACGATGTCCCGTCCCGTCATCCTGGTCATTCTCGACGGCCTCAACTACGGCGTCGCCCATGACTGCATGGGCCACCTGCAGGCACTCTGCAACGCCGGCCGCGGCCGCCTCTACCGCCTGCAGTGCGAGCTGCCGTCGCTGTCGCGGCCGCTCTACGAATGCCTGCTCACCGGCGTCGCGCCCATCGACAGCGGCATCCTGCACAACCAGGTGTCGCGCCTGTCGAAGGAGCGCAGCCTGTTCCACTACGCCCGCGACGCCGGCCTGAGCACCGCGGCGGCGGCCTACCACTGGGTCAGCGAGCTGTACAACCGCTCGCCCTTCGATGCGGCCCGCGACCGCCACACCGAGGACGCGGCGCTGCCGATCCAGTTCGGCCACTTCTACTGGACCGACCACTACCCCGACTCGCACCTGCTGGCCGACGCCGAGCACCTGCGCCGCCGCCACAAGCCCGACGTGCTGCTGGCGCACCCGATGAACATCGACGACGCCGGCCACCGCCACGGCCTGAACAGCGCCCAGTACCGCAACGCCGCGCGCCAGGCCGACGCGCTGCTCTCGGAATACCTGCACCAGTGGCTGGCCGCCGGCTACCAGGTGATGGTCACCGCCGACCACGGCATGAACGACGACCATACCCACGGCGGCATCCTCCCCGAGGAACGCGAGGTGCCGCTGTTCGTCTTCGGCGAGGCCTTCAGCCTCGACGACCAGGTGCGCCCGCGCCAGGTCGAGCTGTGCGGCAGCCTCTGCGAAATCCTCGGCGCGCCCCACGACAAGCCGGTCTGCCAAGGGCTGCTGCGGCCATGAGCGCGAACCGCGGAAAGCGCCTGGCCCTGCTCTGCCTGCTGCCCTTCGCGCTGTTCTTCTTCGCCTTCCAGATTGCCCCGCTGCTGTGGGTGGCGATCAACAGCCTGCGCAGCGAGGACGCCTGGGGCCTGGGCAACTTCGCCGAGATATTCGCCTCGCCCTTCTACCGGCAAGCGATCCGCTACAGCCTGGAGATTTCCCTGTGGTCGAGCCTGATCGGCCTGGCCATCGCCGTGCTCGGCAGCTATTCGCTGCGCCAGGTGGACAGCCGCCTGCGCGACTTCGTCATGGCCTTCGCCAACATGACCAGCAACTTCGCCGGGGTGCCGCTGGCCTTCGCCTTCATCATCATCCTCGGCTTCAACGGCGCCATCACCCTGCTGCTCAAGCAGGCCGGGCTGATCGAAGACTTCAACCTCTATTCCAAGACCGGCCTGATCATCCTCTACACCTACTTCCAGATTCCCCTGGGGGTGATGCTGCTCTACCCGGCCTTCGACGCCCTGCGCGAGGACTGGCGCGAATCGGCGGCGCTGCTGGGCGCCAACCACTGGCAGTTCTGGCGGCACATCGGCATCCCGGTGCTGACGCCGGCGCTGCTGGGCACCTTCGTCATCCTCCTGGCCAACGCCCTGGGCGCCTACGCCACCGTCTACTCGCTGACCACCGGCAACTTCAACGTGGTGCCGATCCGCATCGCCGGCCTGGTCTCCGGCGACGTCTTCCTCGACCCGAACATGGCCAGCGCCCTGGCGATGATCCTGGTCGGGCTGATGACCGTCATCACCCTGGCCCACCAGTGGCTGCTGCGGCGGAGCTACCATGTCCAGAAACGCTAGCCCGCTGTACCACCGGCTGGTGGTCTGGGCCCTGTTCCTGATCCTGCTGCTGCCGCTGGCCGCCACCCTGCTCTACTCCCTGGCCACCCAGTGGTCGGCCAGCGTGCTGCCCGACGGCCTGACGCTGAAGTGGTACCTGGCGCTGTGGACCGACCCGCGCTTCCTCACCGCCTTCGGCCAGTCGCTGCTGGTGTGCTGCGGCGCGCTGCTGCTGAGCGTGCTGCTGATCCTGCCGCTGATGTTCGTGGTGCACTACCACTTCCCGCGCCTGGACGCGCTGATGAATGTGCTCATCCTGCTGCCCTTCGCGGTGCCGCCGGTGGTCTCCTCGGTGGGCCTGCTGCAGCTGTATGCCGCAGGCCCCCTGCCGCTGACCGGCACGCCCTGGATCCTCATCGGCTGCTACTTCACCATCGCCCTGCCGTTCATGTACCGGGCCATCGGCAACAACCTGCAGGCGATCAACCTGCACGACCTGATGGACGCCGCCCAGCTACTGGGCGCCAGCACCTGGCAGGCGGCCCTGCTGGTGGTGCTGCCGAACCTGCGCAAGGGCCTGATGGTGGCGCTGTTCCTGTCCTTCAGCTTCCTCATCGGCGAGTTCGTCTTCGCCAACCTGCTGGTCGGCACCCGCTACGAGACGCTGCAGGTCTTCCTCAACAACATGCGCAACAGCAGCGGCCACTACACCAGCGCGGTGGTGGTCTCCTACTTCCTCTTCATCCTGCTGCTGACCTGGGCCGCCAACCGCCTGAACAAGGACCGCACATGAGCTTCCTCAGCGTCGAACGCCTGGACAAGAGCTTCGGGGACACCCAGGTCTTCCAGGACATCGACTTCGCCGCCCGGCGCGGCGAGTTCGTCACCCTGCTCGGCCCCAGCGGCTGCGGCAAGTCCACCCTGCTGCGCTGCATCGCCGGGCTCACCGCGGTGGACAGCGGGCGCATCCTGGTCGACGGCCAGGACCTGGTGCCGCTGCCGCCGCAGAAGCGCGGCATCGCCATGGTGTTCCAGAGCTACGCGCTGTTCCCCAACATGACCGTGCAGCAGAACGTCGCCTTCGGCCTGCGCATGCACAAGGTGCCGGCCGCGGAGGCCGCCAGCCGGGTGGCCGAGGTGCTGGAGATGGTCGAGCTGGGCCAGTACGCCGCGCGCTACCCGCACCAGCTCTCCGGCGGCCAGTGCCAGCGCGTGGCCCTGGCCCGCTCGCTGGTCACCCGCCCGCGCCTGCTGCTGCTCGACGAGCCGCTGTCGGCGCTGGACGCGCGCATCCGCAAGCACCTGCGCGAGCAGATCCGGCGCATCCAGCAGGAGCTGCAGCTGACCACGGTGTTCGTCACCCACGACCAGGAGGAGGCGCTGACGCTGTCCGACCGCATCGTGCTGATGAACGCCGGGCGCATCGTCCAGAGCGGCGACGCGGAAACCCTCTACACCGCGCCGGCCGACGCCTTCGCCGCCGGCTTCATCGGCAACTACAACCTGCTCGACGCCGAGCAGGCCGGCCGCCTGCTCGGCCGGCCCTTCACCGGGCAGGTGGCGATCCGCCCGGAATCCCTGCGCCTGAGCCTGGACGCGGGCGACGGCATCGCCGCCCAAGTGCTGTCCCACAGCCTGCTGGGCAACGTCATCCGTTACCGGGTGCGGGCCAACGGCGTCGAACTCACGGTGGACGTGCTCAACCGCAGCGCGGAACGTCTCTATCCGGCCGGCAGCCAACTGGCGCTGGCGATCGATCATGAAAGCATCCGGGAGGTGGCCTGATGGCCCTGGTGATCTTCGACCTTGACGAAACCCTCATCGACGGCGACTGCGCCAGCCTGTGGAGCCGGCGCATGGCCGAGCTGGGCTGGGTCGACGGCGAATCCTTCATCCGCCGCGATACCGAGCTGATGGCGCGCTACGCCCTGGGCGAACTGTCGATGGAGGCCTACATGGCCTTCAGCCTGGAGCCCATGGCCGGGCGCAGCGTCGAGGAAGTGGAGCGGGAGGTGGAGGCCTACGTCGAGGACGTCATCGAACCGCTGATCTACAACGACGCCTGCCGCACCCTGGCCCGCCACCGCGCCGCCGGCGACAGCCCACTGGTGATCTCCGCCTCCGGCGTGCACCTGGTGCAGCCGATCGCCGAGCGCATCGGTATCCAGGACGTCCTGGCCATCGACCTGGAGGTAGTGGACGGCCACTACACCGGCCGCACCCAGGGCGTGCTGACCTACCGCGACGGCAAGATCATCCGCCTGCTCGACTGGCTGGGTGGCGACGAAAACCCGCTGGCCGCCGCGCACTTCTATTCCGACTCGCGCAACGACCTGCCGCTGCTGCACCGCGTCGGCAACCCGCACACGGTCAACCCCGACCCGGTGCTGCGCGCCGAGGCGGAAAAACACGGCTGGGAAATCCTCGCCTGGCGCTGAGCCCACCAGGAAACGCCATTCCCCTGTAGGAGCGCGCCCTGCGCGCGAAAGCGCGGGCAGGGCCCGCTACCCACCGGCAAACACGACGCCGCGTAGGATGGTGTTGAGCGAAGCGATACCCATCACCGATGGCCGCATGGGTTTCGCCAAGGCTCAACCCATCCTACGAAGAGCGCCTCGGCGCAGCCGGCAAGACAGTTGCGCCTACAGATTCAGGACAAACACCGTGCGGAACCGCCCGTCAGGCCAGGCTCTCGTCGACCAGCAGCACCACCTTGCCCTGCACCTGGTTGCTGGCCAGGGCCTCGAAGGCCTGCTCGGCGTCCTTGGCGGCGAACTGGCGTTCCAGCCGCGGCTGCAGCTGGCCGCTGGCGAACAGCGGCCAGACGCGGGTGCCCAGCTCGGCGATCAGTTGCGCCTTGAAGTCGGCGTCGCGGCTGCGCAGCGTCGAGCCGGTCAGCTGGATGCGCTTGCCCAGCAGCAGCGCCAGGTCCAGCTCGGCCTTGCGCCCGCCCATCAGGCCGATGACCACCCAGCGGCCGTCCTGGCGCAGCACCTGCAGGTTGAGCGCCGCGTAGTTGGCGCCCACCGGATCGAGGATCACGTCGAAGGGTGCGAAATCGCGCAGCGATTCCAGCCCCTCGCCGCGCAGAACGCCGCCCTCGGCGCCCAAGGCCTCGCAGTAGGCCAGGCGGTCGGCGGAGCCGACGCTGACCCAACAGGGGCTGCCGAAGGCCTTGCACAGTTGGATGGCGGCCGAGCCCACGCCGCTGGCGCCGGCGTGCAGCAGGACCTTCTCGCCCGGCTGCAGGCCCGCCAGCTGGAACAGGTTGAGCCAGGCCGTGGCGTACACCTCCGGCAATCCCGCCGCCTCGGCCAGCGACAGGCCGGTGGGCACCGGCAGCACGTGGCGGGCGTCGACCACCACATCCTCGGCCATGCCGCCGCCGGCCAGCAGCGCGCAGACGCGGTCGCCCACCTGCCAGGTGGCGCCGGCGCCCACTTCGCTGATCACCCCGGCGCATTCCAGGCCGAGCACGTCGCTGGCCCCCGGCGGCGGCGGGTAGAGCCCGGCGCGCTGCAGCAGGTCGGCGCGGTTGAGTCCGGCCGCGGCCACGCGGATGCGCACCTGCCCCGCCCCGCAGGTCGGCGCGGCGCGCTCGGCCCACTCCACCCGCCCTTCGATACCTTGCAATGCGTTCACGCTACCTCCATAGTGCTTGCACGGCCCGCACCACGTCGGTCGGGCCTTCCTCTTCGCTCGTCGCGCCAGAGCCCAATCTCGACAAGCTTGGAACCCGGCGACGCCAGATACGGCCTAATATGCGTCATAACTCCGCACCCAGTCGATTAAGCATGAAGCGATTTCTGCCCCGCACCGCCCTGCTGTTGGTCCTCGGCGCCAGCGCCCTGTCCTCGTTCGCCGCGCCCTCCGCCGGCCAGAACTCCTGGGACGGCCTGCAGCCGGACCGTGACCAGGTGATCGCCAGCCTCAACATCGTCGAGCTGCTCAAGCGCCATCACTACAGCAAGCCGCCGCTCAACGACGACCGTTCGGCGAAGATCTACGACGCCTACATCAAGGCCCTGGACCCGTCGCGGATGTACTTCACCGCCGGCGACATCGCCCAGTTCGCGCCCTGGCGCACCCAGTTCGACGACTTCCTCAAGAGCGGCGAGCTGGACCCCGGCTTCACCATCTACAAGCGTCACCTGGACCGCCTCAAGGAGCGCCTGGACTTCGCCCTGGCGATGCTCGGCAAGGGCGTCGACAAGATCGACTTCAAGGTCGACGAGAGCCTGACCATCGACCGCGAGAACGCGCCCTGGGCCAAGAACGGCGCCGAGCTCGACGACCTCTGGCGCAAGAAGGTCAAGGACGAGGTCCTGCGCCTGAAGATCGCCGGCAAGGACGACAAGGCCATCCAGGAACAGCTGACCAAGCGCTACAAGAACCAGCTGATGCGCCTGGAGCAGACGCGCAGCGAAGACATCTTCCAGGCCTACATCAACGCCTTCGCGCAGACCTACGACCCGCACACCCAGTACCTGTCGCCGGACAGCGCGGAAAACTTCGACATCAACATGAGCCTCTCCCTGGAGGGCATCGGCGCGGTGCTGCAGAGCGACAACGACTACGTCAAGGTCGTGCGCCTGGTGCCGGCGGGCCCGGCGGAGAAGAGCAAGCAGATCGCCACCTCGGACAAGATCATCGGCGTCGCCCAGGGCAAGGGCGAGATGGTCGACGTGGTCGGCTGGCGCCTGGACGAGGTGGTCAAGCTGATCCGCGGGCCGAAAGGCTCGCAGGTGCGCCTGGAAGTCATCCCGGCGAGCAACGCGCCGAACGACCAGACCAGCAAGATCGTCACCATCACCCGCGAGGCGGTGAAGCTCGAAGACCAGGCGGCGAAGAAGTCGGAAATCACCCTCGACCACGACGGCCGCAACTACAAGCTCGGCGTGATCGACGTGCCGGCCTTCTACCTGGACTTCAAGGCCTACCGCGCCGGCGACCCGAACTACAAGAGCACCACGCGCGACGTGAAGAAGCTCATCGGCGAGCTGCAGAAGGACAAGGTCGACGGCATCGTCATCGACCTGCGCAACAACGGCGGCGGCTCCCTGCAGGAAGCCACCGAGCTGACCGGCCTGTTCATCGACCAGGGCCCGACCGTGCTGGTGCGCAACAGCGACGGCCGCGTCGACGTGCTCAACGATGACGAGGGCAAGGCCTTCTACACCGGGCCGATGACCGTGCTGGTCAACCGCCTGTCCGCTTCGGCCTCGGAAATCTTCGCCGGCGCCATGCAGGACTACCACCGCGCGCTCATCGTCGGCGGCCAGACCTTTGGCAAGGGCACCGTGCAGACCATCCAGCCGCTCAACCACGGCGAGCTGAAGCTGACCCTGGCCAAGTTCTACCGCGTCTCCGGGCAGAGCACCCAGCACCAAGGCGTGATCCCGGACATCGCCTACCCGTCCATCGTCGACGACAAGGAAATCGGCGAGAGCGCCCTGCCCGACTCCATGCCCTGGGACACCATCCGCCCGGTGCTGTCGGCGCAGAGCGACCCCTTCAAGCCGTTCCTCGACCAGCTGAAGACCCAGCACGACGCGCGCACCGCGAACAATGCCGACTTCGTCTACGCCCGCCAGCGCCTGGCCCTGGCCCAGGAACTGATGAAGGAGAAGACCGTCAGCCTGAACGAGGCCAAGCGCCGCGCCCAGCAGAGCAGCATCGAGGGCCGCCAACTGGCCATGGAAAACGCACTGCGCAAATCCAAGGGCCAGGAGCCGCTGAAGGAGCTCAAGCAGGAGGACGACAACGCCCTGCCGGACGACGACAAGACCAAGCCGCAGGACGACGCCTACCTCACCGAGTCCGGGCACATCCTGCTGGACTACCTGACGCTCAGCTCGGCGCTGGCCAAGCACTGAAAGAGCGGAGTCGTCACGAAACAGTCATGACTCAGTAGTGAAATGCGCAAGGGCCGGGAGACCGGCCCTTCGTCTTTTCACCCACAGAGAACCGTCATGACCGTCACCGAGCAGTTGAGCGCGCTGGCCCAGATCATCGCTCACGGCGACCTGCATTGTCTGTTCCAACCCATAGTGTCGCTCTCCGAGCGGCGCCTGGTGGGCTACGAGGCCCTCACCCGCGGCCCCTCCAACAGCCCGCTGCACTCCCCCCTCACCCTGTTCAGCACCGCGCGCCACGCCGGCCGCCTGAGCGAGCTGGACGTGCTCTGCCGGCGCCGCGCCTGCCAGCGCTTCCACGAGCTGGGGCTGGGCGGCAAGCTGTTCCTCAACGTCGCCCCCGAGTCACTGCTGGACCCCAGCCACCAGCCCGGCCGTACCCTGCAGTTGCTGCAGACCCTCGGCATAGCGCCGGGCGACGTGGTCATCGAGCTGACCGAGCAGGCGCCCATCGAGGACTTCGGCCTGCTCGACACCGCGCTGCACCACTACCGCGCCATGGGCTTCTGCATCGCCCTGGACGACCTAGGCGCCGGCTACTCCAGCCTGCGCCTGTGGTCGGAGCTGCGCCCGGACTACGTGAAGATCGACCGCCACTTCATCGACGGCATCCACCAGGACGGCGTCAAGCGCGAGTTCGTCGGCTCCATCCTGAAGATGGCCCACGCCTCCCGCGCCCAGGTGATAGCCGAGGGGATCGAATTGCCGGAGGAACTGGCGGTGCTCTCGGAGATGGGCGTCGACCTGGTCCAGGGCTACCTGATCGGCCGCCCGCAGGAACAGCCGGTGCGCGAGGTCCGCGGCCTGCTGCCGGACCTCGACCGCACGGACGCCCTGCACGGCGAGGAACAGGCCGACCTGCGCCCGCTGTTGCTGGAACAGCCGGCGGTGAGCCGCGACACGCCGATCGCCGAAGTGCTGGAAGCATTCCGCGCCCAGGCCAACCTGAACGCCCTGGCGGTGCTCGACGAGCACCAGCAGCCGGTGGGCATCGTCCACCGCCATGCGCTCTCCGATGCCCTGCTCAAGCCCTTCGGCACCGAACTGTACGCACGCAAGCCGATCAGCCGGCTGATGAGCGAGGACTTCCTCGCGGTGGAGCGCAGCCAGTCGCTGCAGCAAGTCAGCCGCCTGCTCACCAGCCGCGCGCGGCAGCGCATCGAGGAAGACTTCATCATCACCCAGGGCGGCCGCTACCTCGGCCTGGGCCGGGTGATCGACGTGCTCAAGCTGATCACCGAACTGAAGATCCGCCAGGCGCGCTACGCCAACCCGCTGACCCTGCTGCCGGGCAACGTGCCCATCCAGCAGTGCCTGGGCCGTCTACTGCAACAGGAGCGCGAGGCCGCGGTGTGCTACGTCGACATCGACAGCTTCAAGCCCTTCAACGACCTCTACGGCTACGCCCGCGGCGACGAAGTACTGCTGTGCCTGGCGCAATGCCTGAGCGACCGGGTGGACCCCGGCTGCGACTTCGTCGGCCACATCGGCGGCGACGACTTCATGCTGGTGTTCACCTCCGGGGACTGGCGCAACCGCCTCAACCAGTTGCTGGAGGACTTCCAGGGCCAGTGCCGGCGCTTCTACAACCAGGAGCACCTGCAGGCCGGCTGCTTCGTCGCCTACAACCGCCGCGGCCAGCGCCAGGAGTTCCCGCTGCTGTCGCTGTCGATCGGCGTGGTGCACCTCAAGCCCGGCGCCGGCGAACGCCTGGACGCGGCGCAACTGGCGAGCATCGCCTCCGAGGCCAAGCGCCACGCCAAGGAAATCCCCGGCTACAGCCGACACGTCATCACACTGGAATAGAAGCCGCTCAGAGTCCGAGACGCGCCGCCAGGGCCTGATAGCGTTCGGCTTGCTCGGCATCGGCGGCGAGGCCTTCGGCCCCGTCGCGATAGAGCTCGGCCAGGCGCCGCGCGGCCAGCGGATGACCGGCCTCGGCGGCCTGGGCCCAATGACGCGCAGCAGCGGCACCGTCCGGCTGCCGCTGCGCGCTGCCCTGCAGGGCCTGCACGCCCAGTTGGTAGGCAGCCTTGGCATCACCGCCGGCGGCCGCCAGGGCGAGCAAGCGCAGGCCCTCCTCGCGGGCGCCGAAGCCCTGGCCACGGAACAGCAGCAGGTGGCCGTAGAAGCTCTGCGCCGCCACGTCGCCGAGGTTGGCCATGCGCGAGAACTGCCCCTGCATCCACTGCCAGGCGCGCGGCTGGCGGACCAGCCAGGGCCAGCCCATCAGGCGTCGCGCCATGGCGTAGGACAGGCGGGCGCGCAGGCGCCAGACGAACTCGCGGCTCACGGCTCTTCCGGATAGTCGAATTCGAACACCCGCACCACCTCGGCGGCATGCCAGCCCGCCGCCGCCGGGCCGTCAGAAGCGCCGGAGAAGCGCCCCAGGCGCTCCACGCACTCGAAGAACCCGGTGCGCGGCAGGCGGCTGGCGCCCTGGCTGATCACCAGCGAACTACGCAGCGGCCGGCCGGCGCGGGCATCGAGCTGCGCCAGGTGTTCCAGGGCCGCGGTCAGGGTGGTCATCGCCGGGGTCGGCAGTTGCAGGCGCTCGATCAGTGCCCGGTAGGTCAACAGGTGGCGCTGGCGGCGCGCGTCTTCCAGCTCGTCCAGCAAGCCCTGCCAATGCTTGCGGCTGATATGCACGCTCAAGATGCCGACTCCGACTTCGCTCCCAGTGCGCGACGCAGGCCGTGCTCGATGGCTTCGCTGACCTCGCGCTCGCCGCTTTCGATCATCCCCAGGTAGGACGGGCTGATCCCCACCTCGCGAGCCACGCTCTCCAGGGACAGGCCACGCGCCTCGCGCAGTTCGCGCCAGGAGGCGGTCGGCGCCGCCGCCGTGACGACGGCTGCCGCTGGCGGGGCGGCGCGGGCGCCGGCAGCGGCCAGCAGCGCCTGGTAGTCGGCCCAGGGAAGCACGGCGTACTCCGCTTCGCCGTCTCGTGTGATCACTTGCACATTCATCGACAACACTCCTTGCATGCCGGCATTTCAACGGGCAATGACGGCAACCACTGGCGCCTGCCCGGCATTCCGACCCTTCACAGTATCGCCCATGAAACGCCGCTCGGCCTCATCGGGCGCATCATCGCGCACGGCATCGCAACGCCGCGCACGGTTCGCGTGGACGGCAACTCAGCCGCGCGCCGGCCGCTCCGGCCCCGGCAGCAGCGCCAGGGACTGGCGCGTCTCGCGGCTCTGCGCGTCGCGCCAGAGCTTGAAGGCATCCAGCTCGGCCTGCCAGTGGCGCACCACCCAGGCCAGCACCGCCAGGTCGTCCAGCAGGCCCA
This sequence comes from Pseudomonas sp. AAC, assembly GCF_000725445.1. Lineage (NCBI taxonomy): Bacteria > Pseudomonadati > Pseudomonadota > Gammaproteobacteria > Pseudomonadales > Pseudomonadaceae > Pseudomonas > Pseudomonas sp. AAC. Next base: position 528,498 of record NZ_KL647097.1, read on the forward strand.
CGCCGGGCAGCCAGTCGGGAATCATGTCCAGCGGCGAGAGGAAATACAGCAGCGCCGCCACCACGGCCAGCAGCGCCCTGGGGTTGAGCTGGCGATACTGCCCGCGCACGGTGGCCAGGGCGAGTTCCTGCAGCAGGCGCAGGTCGGCCTTGACCAGCTTCAGGCGCGCGCTCTTGCGCGCCACGGCGAACAGCAGCGCCGGTACCCGGCCCCGGGCGAGAAAGCGTTCGGCCAGGGCCAGATAACGGTCGAAACCGGCGGGTTTCTTCATCGGGCACCTCGTTCCGGCGGTGTCGCCGGGGGACGTTTGGGTTATCCACCTTTCCTGTGGATAACTCTGTTGAAAGTATCCGGTCTCCACGCCGGAAAGCCCGTCGCCAGCGGCCTACAGACAGATCGGCGATTTTTTGTTCAGCTCAGGAAACCTTATAAAAATCATACAGTTGCGGCTATTCGATATCACCCTTCGCTGTCAAGCACCGGCCGTAACCACGGCTGCGACATATATGTGCATAAGGGTAACATCCCGCACCAGACTACGCCCTTTCCGACCGACTGGTCAGCCGCGGAGCAGCGCCATCTTCCTGCAGAAACAGGAACGCCCCGCACGGGCGGGGCGTCCTCTTGGTACGAATGTACTCAGTTCTGCGCCGGGGCTTGCGGCTGCTCGCCGCCGGCCTGGTTGGCATCCTTGATGCCCAGCAGTTCCAGGTCGAACACCAGCACCGAGTTGGCCGGGATGGTCGGGCTCGGGCTCTGCGAGCCGTAGGCCAGTTCGCTGGGGATGAACAGCTTGATCTTCTCGCCCACGTGCATCAGTTGCAGGGCTTCGACCCAGCCCGGGATCACGCCGTTGACCGGCAGGTCGATGGGGCTGCCGCGCTGGATGGAGCTGTCGAACACGGTGCCGTCGGTCAGCTTGCCCTCGTAGTGCACGGTGACCACGTCGGTGGCCTTGGGCTGCGGGCCGTCGGCCTTCTTCACCACTTCGTACTGCAGGCCGGACTTGGTGGTGACCACGCCTTCGCGCTTGCCGTTGTCCTCGAGGAACTTCTTGCCGGCCTTGAGGGTTTCCTCGCTCAGCTTGGCCATGCGCTCCTCGGAACGCTTCTGCAGGTCGGTGAACGCCTGGGTCAGCTCTTCATCGGTGACGCGCTGCGGCTTCTTGCCGATGGCATCTTCGATGCCCTGGGCGACGGCCTTGGAGTCCAGATCGTTCATGCCTTCCTGGGCCAGGCTCTTGCCCATGTTCAGGCCGATGCCGTAGGAGGCCTTCTGCGCCGACGTCTTGAGCTCCACATTGGCAGCCTGCTGATCGCAGCCCGCGAGAACCAGGCCGACCAGTGCGATCGCTGCCGCCAACCGATGTTGTTTCATGCTGATTCCTTGTCTGATTGCCATGCTGGCATTTCGATGAAACCGCGAGCTTATCAGGGCGCCGCGGCCAATGGCTATGGGCAATAGGAACCACTGCCGGGGGATAAGTTCCCACGGCAAACTTATAGAAAAATTAACGGGATAGGCGTTGCGAACGGCGTCGCACGCGGGTCGTTTCCGGAGCCGGAAAAGACAAAGCCCCCAGGCATTTCTGCCTGAGGGCTTGGAATATGGCGCAGCGGACGGGACTCGAACCCGCGACCCCCGGCGTGACAGGCCGGTATTCTAACCGACTGAACTACCGCTGCGTCGGACCTCGAGTTTGGTGGGTGATGACGGGATCGAACCGCCGACCCTCTGCTTGTAAGGCAGATGCTCTCCCAGCTGAGCTAATCACCCTTCACTCTCGAAGTGGGGCGCATTCTACGGAGGCATTCGCACCCTGGCAAGCCCCCGCGTGAAAAATTTTTTCTGCCGTTCCAAAGGCTTAGGAAAACGCCGGCGAAACGCCATGGGCTTGGCCTGGACCGCCGCTGTGGGAATAATGCAGTCCTTTGTGTCCGGGAGTTTGACCCTCATGTGGTTCCGTAACCTGCTCGTCTACCGCCTCACCCAGGATCTGCAGATCGATGCCGATGCCCTCGAGAAAGCCCTGGCCAGCAAGCCGGCGCGCCCCTGCGCCAGCCAGGAACTGACCACCTACGGCTTCACCGCGCCCTTCGGCAAGGGCCCCGACGCGCCCCTGGCCCACGTCAGCCAGGGCTTCTACCTGATCAGCGCGCGCAAGGAGGAACGCATCCTCCCCGGCAGCGTGGTGCGCGACGCGCTGAAGGACAAGGTGGACGAAATCGAGACCGCGCAGATGCGCAAGGTCTACAAGAAGGAACGCGACCAGCTCAAGGACGAGATCGTCCAGAGCCTGCTGCCGCGCGCCTTCATCCGCCGCTCCTCGACCTTCGCGGCGATCGCCCCGGAGCTGGGCCTGATCCTGGTCGATACCGCCAGCGCGAAGAAGGCCGAGGACCTGCTCTCCACCCTGCGCGAGGCCCTCGGCTCGCTGCCGGTGCGCCCGCTCAGCGTCAAGGTCGCGCCCAGCGCCACCCTCACCGACTGGGTGAAGACCCAGGAGGCCGCCGGCGACTTCTTCGTGCTCGACGAGTGCGAACTGCGCGACACCCACGAGGACGGCGGCGTGGTGCGCTGCAAGCGCCAGGACCTGACCAGCGACGAGATCCAGCTGCACCTGTCCTCCGGCAAGCTGGTCACCCAGCTGGCGCTGGCCTGGTCGGACAAGCTCAGCTTCGTGCTCGACGACAAGCTGGCGATCAAGCGCCTGCGCTTCGAGGAACTGCTGCAGGAGCAGGCCGAGAAGGACGGCGGCGACGACGCCCTCGGCCAGCTCGACGCCAGCTTCATCCTGATGATGCTGACCTTCGGCCAGTTCCTGCCGGCGCTGTTCGAAGCGCTCGGTGGCGAGGAAATCCCCCAGGGCATCTAAGAACCAGCCCACGATCTGCTGCGCGTCGGCATAACTGCGTTGAAAACAGGCGAGTGATGCTCATTTAGCGGACTAAACTCGAACGCGAGCCCGGTGCCTCCCTCGCCTGTTTGACTCGCTGCGCTCGCCCTTCGGGCCAGCCTTCGGCTGTTACTCCCGTTGGTCGTTGCGCCTTGTTCTGCTCTAGCTCGCGAGATCGTGAACAGGTTCTTCAGAAGGTCGGCGCCCTATATGGCGCCGGCCCGACAATAACGACAAGGATCACCGTCCATGCGCGCCATCGCCTTGCTGAGCCGCTTCGTCGGCAACACCTTCGCCCTCTGGGTACTGCTGTTCGCCGTGCTGGCCTTCCTCGCGCCGCAGTGGTTCCGCCCGCTGGCGCCGGCGATAGTGCCGATGCTCGGCATCGTCATGTTCGGCATGGGCCTGACGCTGAAGCTGGAAGACTTCGCCGAAGTGGCGCGGCACCCCTGGCGCGTGTGCCTGGGCGTGGTCGCCCACTTCGTCATCATGCCCGGCGTGGCCTGGCTGCTGTGCCAGCTGCTGCACCTGCCGCCGGAGATCGCCGTGGGCGTGATCCTGGTCGGCTGCTGCCCCAGCGGCACCGCCTCCAACGTCATGACCTGGCTCGCCCGCGGCGACCTGGCGCTGTCGGTGGCCATCGCCGCGGTGACCACCCTGCTCGCCCCGCTGCTGACGCCGGCGCTGATCTGGCTGCTGGCCTCGGCCTGGCTGCCGGTGTCCTTCGCCGAGCTGTTCTGGTCGATCCTGCAGGTGGTGCTGCTGCCCATCGCCCTCGGCGTGGTCGCCCAGCGCCTGTTCGGCGCACGGGTGGGCAAGGTGGTGGAAGTGCTGCCGCTGGTCTCGGTGGTGTGCATCGTGGTGATAGTCGCGGCGGTGGTGGCGGCCAGCCAGGCGAAGATCGCCGAGTCCGGCCTGCTGATCATGGCCGTGGTGATCCTGCACAACGGCTTCGGCTTCCTCCTCGGCTACCTCGCCGGGCGCGTCTTCGGCCTGCCCCTGGCGCAGCGCAAGTCGCTGGCCCTGGAAGTCGGCATGCAGAACTCCGGGCTTGGCGCGGCCCTGGCCAGCGCGCACTTCTCGCCGCTGGCGGCGGTGCCCAGCGCGTTGTTCAGCGTCTGGCACAACATCTCCGGGGCCACCCTGTCGAGCTGGTTCCGCCGCTTGACGGACAAGCCCGAACAGACCTCCTGAAACCTGCTGGCCCGGGCGGCGCCTGCACAGGTTGCCGTCCGGGCCAGATTGTGCAAAATACTGCACATCGTGAGGACGACCTCACCACCGCCTGGTGCACCGACGGGGACGGCCCTGCCATCGACTACCCTCGGAGGTCCCCATGTCCTGGTTCATCCTTTTCCTCGCCGGCCTGTTCGAAGTGGCCTGGGCCGTCGGTCTGAAATACACCGAAGGTTTCACCCGCCTGTGGCCCAGCGTGCTGACCGCGCTGGCCATGGCCGCCAGCATAGGCCTGCTGGGCCTGGCCATGAAACACCTGCCGCTGGGCACCGCCTACGCCATCTGGACCGGCATCGGCGCGCTGGGCACGGTGACCCTCGGCATCCTGCTGTTCGGCGAATCCGTCGCCCCGCTGCGCCTGCTCAGCATCGCGCTGATCCTCTGCGGCCTGGTCGGGCTGAAGTTAAGCCATTGAAATCGGCACGTCCGTCCTGTCGCTTTCCCGGAAAAGTCCCGGTATGCTGCGGCAACTGTGCTTGCCAGGATCGTCACGGCTGATGACCTGAAGGCGGCGACGCTCTTCGTTCGGCCCGGCCCACACCTTGCAACTCAGAACAGGCGGCGGTAACGCCGTGCAGCAAACCACAACGTTCAAGGTGTAACTCCATGTCGAATCGTCAGACCGGCACCGTCAAATGGTTCAACGATGCCAAGGGCTTTGGCTTCATCACCCAGGAAAACGGTGGCGACCTGTTCGTTCACTTCCGTTCCATCCAGGGCAATGGCTTCAAGTCGCTGCAGGAAGGCCAGAAGGTCTCCTTCATCGTTGTAGAAGGCCAGAAAGGCCTGCAGGCGGACGAAGTTCAGGTCATCTGAACCTCGCGCCCCTGTGAAAAAGCCCCGGCTCTGCCGGGGCTTTTTCGTTTCAGCGGGCGTTGCCGCGCAGGTCCGCCACCTGCGCCTGCAGGTGCAGGCGCCCGGCCTCCTGCGGCGGCAGCGGCTGCCCCGCCACCAGGCGCACGCGCGACCAGAAGCGGCGGAAGAAGCCCTTGTCCGGGTCGCGGCTGAAGAAGCTGCCCCACAGGCCCTGCAGCGCCATGGGGATCACCGGCACCGGGGTTTCCTCGATGATCCGCTCCACCCCGCCGCGGAACTCGTTCATCTCGCCGTCGGCGGTCAGCTTGCCCTCGGGGAAGATGCACACCACCTCGCCGTCCTTCAGGTACTGCGCCACGCGGCGGAAGGCCTCCTCGTAGATGCGCTCGTCCTCGTGGCGCGCGGCGATGGGCACGGCGCCGGCGGTGCGGAAGATGAAGTTGAGCACCGGCAGGCGGAAGATCTTGTAGTACATCACGAAGCGCACCGGGCGGCGGATGGAGCCGGCGATGAGCAGCGCGTCGACGAAGGACACGTGGTTGCACACCAGCACCACCGGCCCCTCGTCGGGGATGGCCTCGAGGTTCTGGTGGTCGACGCGGTACATGGAGTGGCTGAGCAGCCAGACCAGGAAGCGCATGGTGAACTCGGGCACGATCTTGAAGATGTACACGTTCACCGCGACGTTCATCAGCGACAGCACCAGGAACAGCTGCGGGATGCTCAGCCTGGCCACCGACAGCAGCAGGATCGAGACGACGGCGGCAACCACCATGAACAGCGCGTTGAGGATGTTGTTCGCGGCGATCACCCGGGCCCGCTTGTCCTCCTCGGTGCGCGCCTGGATCAGGGCGTACAGCGGCACTATGTAGAAGCCGCCGAAGATGCCGATGCCGAGGATGTCGCCGAGCACCGCCCAGCTCTGCGGGTGCTCCAGCACTTCCAGCCAGGTGAATGGCGCGGCGCCGACGGGGAAGCCGCCGCTGTGCCACCACAGCAGGATGCCGAACAGGCTCAGGCCGATGGAGCCGAAGGGCACCAGGCCGATCTCCACCTTCTTGCCCGAGAGCTTCTCGCAAAGCATCGAGCCCAGGGCGATGCCCACCGAGAATACGGTGAGGATCAGCGTCACCACGCTCTCGTCGCCGTGCAGCAGCTCCTTGGCGTAGGTGGGGATCTGCGTCAGGTAGACGGCGCCGAGGAACCAGAACCAGGAGTTGCCCACCAGCGAGCGCGACACCGCCGGGCGCTGGCCGAGGCCCAGGCGCAGGATGGCCCAGGACTGCTTGAAGATGTTCCAGTCCAGCTGCAGCTGCGGCAGCGCGGCGGCGGCGCGGGGAATGCCGCGGCTGGCCAGGAAGCCGCAGATAGCCACCAGCACCACGGCGATGCCCACCGCCGGGGCGTAGGCCTGGCGCGACATCAGCACGCCGGCGCCGATGGTGCCGGCGAGGATGGCCAGGAAGGTGCCCATCTCCACCAGGGCGTTGCCGCCGACCAGCTCGTCGTCGCGCAGGTGCTGCGGCAGGATCGAGTACTTCACCGGGCCGAACAGCGCCGAGTGGGTGCCCATGGCGAACAGCGCGAGGAACAGCAGCGGCAGGCTGCCGAGCAGGAAGCCCGCGGCGCCGACCAGCATGATGACCACCTCGGCCAGCTTCAGGGCGCGCATCAGCGCGTCCTTGTTGAACTTCTCGCCGAACTGCCCGCCCAGGGCGGAGAACAGGAAGAACGGCAGGATGAACAGCAGGGCGCAGAGGTTGACCAGCAGGTTGCGGTCACCGCCGACGCTCAGGTGGTAGAGGATAGCCAGGATCAGCGATTGCTTGAAGATGTTGTCGTTGAAGGCGCCGAGCAACTGGGTGATGATGAACGGCAAAAAGCGCCGGGAGCCCAGCAGGGCGAATTGCGAGTGTTGGCTCATCGTCCGTGTGTACCTGGTCAGGCGACCCCGAAAGCGGGCCGGGAGAACGCCGCGGCGTCCGTCGCAGATTTGACTGCAACTGCGATGCCTCTGGCCACATCCACGGGCAAAAATTCCGAATTGCCTCTCGCATGACCGGACAGGCCGGGGCGAAATCGCGGACAGAGTGCGCTCGTTGTTTCCGACTGCACCGAGGTGCGCTTCGTAGGATGGGTTGAGCTTGCGAAACCCATGCGGTCATGGCGATGGGTATCGCTTCGCTCAACCCATCCTACGGGGCTGCCCCACCCACACCGGCCCCATGTAGGAGCGCGCCCTGCGCGCGAATCGCGGGCAGGGCCCGCTCCTACAGGTTGCACGGTATTCCTCCCCCGTAGGAGCGGACCTTGTCCGCGATAGCCGGAACCACCGGCGCGATTCGCGGATGAGATCCGCTCCTACGCCGCCCCACCCGCACCATTCCATGTAGGAGCGCGCCCTGCGCGCGAATCGCGGGCAGGGCCCGCTCCTACAGGTTGCCGGGTGGCAGGCCGGAGCGTCCGCAAGCCTGGCGGTATTCGCCCGGCGCCACGCCGTAGGCCTGCTTGAACTGGCGACTCAGGTGACTCTGGTCGGCGTAGCCCAGTTGCGCCGCCACCGAGGCTGGCGCGCAGCCGCCCTTGAGCAGGGCGCGGGCCTGTTCCAGGCGGCGTTGCTTGATCCAGGCGTGGGGCGGCAGGCCGGTGGCCTTGCGGAACACCCGGGCGAAGTGGAAGGGCGACAGGTTCACCGCCGCCGCCAGTTCTTCCAGCGACGGCGGCTCGACCAGCCGGGCCGCCAGCAGCTCGCGGGCGCGGGCCACCGCCTGGGGTTCCTGGCCGGCCGGCCGCGCCTCGGGCACCCGCGCATGGCGCTGGAACAGCAACAGCAATGCCTCGCGCCAGCAGGTCTGGCGCTCCAGGCTGCTGGCATTGGACTCCAGCAGGCGGTGCACGTGCAGGAAGGCACGGCTCAGCTCGGGATCGTGCAACACGCTGGCGTCGAAGGTTGGCAGGCCGCGGCCACCCAGTTCCAGCTCGTCGAGCACGCTGCCGACCTGCCCGATCTCCGGATAGAAACCACGGTACAGCCAGCCCGCCTCGTGGGCCTTGGAGCCGGTGTGCACCTCGTCGGGATTGATCAGCACCAGGCTGCCGCTGGGCGCCAGGTGCTCGGCGCCGCGGTGGCGGAAGCGCTGGGCGCCCTGCTCGATCAGCACCAGGGCGAAGCCTTCGTGGACGTGGGGGGCGAAGCGCTGCTCGATGAAGCGCGCGTGCAGCAACTCCAGCCCGCCCAGTTCCTGGGCCCGCCAGAAGCGCGTGCGCTCGCCCTGGGCGCTGTCGAGGGGCATGCCGGGGCCTCAGCCGATGAAGCCGGCTTCCAGGGCGGCCTTCACCTGCGGCCACTCCAGGTCGGTGATGCTGTAGAGCACGCTGTCGTCCAGGCGCCCGCCGGCCAGGCGCCGGTGGTTGCGCAGCACGCCCTCGCGCACCGCGCCGAGCTTCTCGATGGCGCGCTGCGAGCGCAGGTTGCTGGCGGCGGTCTTCAGCTGCACGCGGACCATCTTCCAGTTGTCGAAGGCCTGGCGCAGCATCAGGTACTTGATGCTGGCGTTCAGCCCGGTGCCGTGCTGCGCCGCATCCAGCCAGGTGCCACCGATCTCGCAGGCCGGCAGCGCCGGAAGGAAATCCATGAAGCGGGTGGTGCCCACCAACTGGTTGCCCAGGCGCACCACCAGCGGCAGGGCGCGGCCCTCGCGCTGCTCGGCGAGGCTGTTGCGGTACCAGTCCGGGCGCTGCGGCGCGCTCATGAACTTCAGCGCCTCGCGATTGGCCTCGGCCAGCGCCACCAAGTCCGGCACGTCGGCCTCGACCATGGGCTCCAGGCGCAGCGCACCGCGCTGCAGGGTGATGGGTGACGGTCTGAACATGGCCCCTCCTCGTACCTCGACTTTCCGCCGGCTCCTATCGGAACCCGGCGCCCGGCAATAGTGCCACAGCCGCGCCAGGGCGCGACGGGCGGGGGCCGGGCGAAAAGGCCGGCAAAGCTACCAGCGCTTTCCCAGTGCGGCAAGCGGCCTCTGAGACCTTGGTCGCAGGGGTTCTGACAGCATCGGACTTTGGTGCGAAACTGCATCCCAGCAGCTCCTGCGGGGGAGCGAGTCGATTTGTCGGAGTTCGCATGTCGTTGTCCAGTGGGCTGATCGCCACGGTCGCCCTTCTCTACATGGCCATCCTGTTCGCCATCGCCTTCTATGGCGACCGCCGCCGCGCGCCCCTGTCGCCGCGCCTGCGCGCCTGGGTCTACAGCCTGTCGCTGGCGGTGTACTGCACCAGTTGGACCTTCTTCGGCGCCGTCGGCCAGGCCGCCGGCCAGCTCTGGTCGTTCCTGCCGATCTACCTCGGCCCGGTATTGCTGATGCTCTTCGCGCCCTGGGTGCTGCAGAAGATGATCATGATCAGCAAGCAGGAGAACATCACCTCCATCGCCGACTTCATCGCCGCGCGCTACGGCAAGTCCCAGGCCCTGGCGGTGGTGGTGGCGCTGATCTGCGTGGTCTGCGTGCTGCCCTACATCGCCCTGCAGCTCAAGGGCATCGTGCTGGGCGTGAACCTCCTGATCGGCGCCGGCGCCGACTCCGGCGGCAGCCGCGCCCAGGACACGGCGCTGATCGTCTCGCTGGTGCTGGCGCTGTTCACCATCGTCTTCGGCACCCGCAGCCTTGACGTCACCGAGCACCACCGCGGCATGGTGCTGGCCATCGCCTTCGAGTCGCTGGTCAAGCTCACCGCCTTCCTCGCCGTCGGCATCTTCGTCACCTTCGGCCTCTACGACGGCTTCGGCGACCTGTTCGACAAGGCCCGCGAAGCCCCGCAGCTGGCCGAATACTGGCAGGAGACCGTGCACTGGCCGGCCATGCTGCTGCAGACCGGCGTGGCCATGACCGCCATCATGTGCCTGCCGCGGCAGTTCCACGTGCTGGTGGTGGAGAACATCGAGCCGCGCGACCTCAACCTGGCGCGCTGGGTGTTCCCCGCCTACCTGGTGCTGGCCGCGCTGTTCGTGGTGCCCATCGCCCTGGCCGGGCAGATGCAGCTGCCGGCCGGGGTCATCCCCGACTCCTTCGTGATCAGCCTGCCGCTGGCCGAGGCGCACCCGGCGCTGGCGCTGCTGGCCTTCATCGGCGGCGCCTCGGCGGCCACCGGCATGGTCATCGTGGCCAGCGTGGCGCTGTCCACCATGGTCTCCAACGACATGCTGCTGCCCTGGCTGCTGCGCCGCAAGGGCACCGACGCCGAGCAGCCGTTCGAGGTGTTCCGCCACTGGCTGCTGACCGTGCGCCGGGTGAGCATCGCGCTGATCCTCCTGCTGGCCTACGTCAGCTACCGCCTGCTGGGCTCCACCGCGAGCCTGGCGACCATCGGCCAGATCGCCTTCGCCGCCATCGCCCAGCTGGGCCCGGCGATGATCGGCGCGCTGTACTGGAAGCAGGCCAACCGCCGCGGCGTGTTCGCCGGCCTCGCCGCCGGCGCCGCGCTCTGGGCCTATACCCTGGTGCTGCCGGTGATCGCCCGCAGCCTGGGCTGGCCGCTGGAGCACTTCCCCGGGCTGACCTGGCTGGCCACCCACCCCTTCGGCATCAACATCGAGCCGCTGACCCTCGGCGTGCTGCTCTCGTTGATCGGCAACTTCGCCCTGTTCGGCCTGGTCTCGGTGTTCTCCCGCACCCGCGTCTCCGAGCACTGGCAGGCCAGCCGCTTCATCGGCCAGGAAATCTCCCAGCGGCTCAGCTCGCGCTCGATGCTGGCGGTGCAACTGGAAGACCTGCTGATGCTCGCCGCGCGCTTCGTCGGCGAGGAGCGCGCGCGGCAGAGCTTCATCCGCTTCGCCTACCGCCAGGGCAAGGGCTTCGTGCCCAGCCAGAACGCCAACGACGAGTGGATCGCCCACACCGAGCGCCTGCTCGCCGGCGTGCTCGGCGCCTCCTCGGCGCGCGCGGTGGTGAAGGCCGCCATCGAGGGCCGCGAGATGCAGGTGGAGGACGTGGTGAAGATCGCCGACGAAGCCTCCGAGGTGCTGCAATTCAACCGCGCGCTGCTGCAGGGCGCCATCGAGAACATCACCCAGGGCATCAGCGTGGTCGACCAGTCGCTGCGCCTGGTGGCCTGGAACCACCGCTACATCGAGCTGTTCGACTACCCCGAGGGGCTGATCCACGTCGGCCGGCCGATCGCCGACATCATCCGCTACAACGCCGAGCGCGGCCTGTGCGGGCCCGGCGACCCCGACCTGCACGTGGCCAAGCGCCTGTACTGGATGCGCCAGGGCACCCCGCACACCTCAGAGCGGCTGTTCCCCAACGGCCGCGTCATCGAGCTGATCGGCAACCCCATGCCCGGCGGCGGCTTCGTCATGAGCTTCACCGACATCACCGCGTTCCGCGACGCCGAGCACGGCCTCAAGGAAGCCAACGAGAGCCTGGAGCAGCGCGTCGAGGAACGCACCCAGGAACTCTCCCAGCTGAACCAGGCACTGACCGAGGCCAAGGGCACCGCCGAGGCCGCCAACCAGTCGAAGACGCGCTTCCTCGCCGCGGTCAGCCACGACCTGATGCAGCCGCTGAACGCCGCGCGGCTGTTCTCCGCGGCGCTGGCGCAGAGCGAACTGCCCGGCGAGGCCAGCGACCTGGTGCGCCACCTGGACTCCTCGCTGCGTTCGGCCGAGGACCTGATCACCGACCTGCTGGACATCTCGCGCCTGGAAAGCGGCCGCGTCAGCGCCGAGCGCGCGGCCTTCCCGCTCAGCGCCCTGCTCGACCCGCTGGGCGCCGAGTTCCGCGCCCTGGCCCAGGAACAGGGCATCGACTTCCACCTGCGCGGCAGCAAGCTGCGGGTGGACAGCGACATCAAGCTGCTGCGTCGGGTGCTGCAGAACTTCCTGACCAACGCCTTCCGCTACGCCAAGGGCCGCGTGCTGCTGGGCGTGCGCCGCGAGGACGGGCACCTACGCCTGGAAGTGTGGGACCGCGGCCCAGGCATCCCCGAGGACAAGCTCAGCGTGATCTTCGAGGAATTCAAGCGCCTGGACAGCCACCAGACCCGCGCCGAGAAGGGCCTGGGCCTGGGTCTTGCGATCGCCGACCGGCTGTGCAAGGTGCTCGGCCACCGCCTGCAGGTGCGCTCCTGGCCGGGCAAGGGCAGCGTGTTCAGCGTCAGCGTGCCGCTGGCGCGGCAACCGGCGCCGGCCGAGCTCAACGGCCACAAGGCCGAGGTGCCCACCGAGCTCAACGGCGCCCAGGTGCTGTGCGTGGACAACGAGGACAGCATCCTGGTCGGCATGAACAGCCTGCTCAGCCGCTGGGGCTGCCGCGTGCTCACCGCGCGCAGCAAGGCCGAGTGCGAGCAACTGCTGGACAGCGACGCGCGCCCGGAACTGGCGCTGATCGACTACCACCTGGACAACGGCGAGACCGGCGCCGAACTGATGGCCTGGCTGCGCACGCGACTGGGCGAGCCGGTGCCCGGCGTGGTGATCAGCGCCGACGCCCGCCCCGAGCTGGTGGCGCAGATCCACGCCGCCGGCCTGGAATTCCTCGCCAAGCCGGTGAAGCCGGCGGCGCTACGGGCGCTGCTGAGCCGGCACCTGAGCTTGCGCTGAGGCGACGTCGTAGGGCGCATAACGCCTACGGCGTTATCCGCCGCCTGGCCTTGCTTGCCGGCGGCTCCGGGGTTGACCTTGGCGTTGGCTGTGGCCCCGGCGTATCGGCGGATAACCGCGAACGGTTATCCGCCCTACGGTTCCGGGAGGCACGGTATTCCTCCCCCGTAGGAGCAACTGTCTTGCAAGCCGCACCAGAGTGCTTTGCGTAGGATGGGTTGAGCTTGCGAAACCCATGCGGTTGCGCTGATGGGTATCGCTTCGCTCAACACCATCCTACGGGTCTTGTGCCTGTCTGAGGGGTAGGACCTTGTCCGCGATAGCCGGAACCACCGGCGCAATTCGCGGATGAGATCCGCCTACGCCACCCCAGCCGCGCCACGCCCTTGTAGGAGCGCGCCCTGCACGCGAATCGCGGGCAGGGCCCGCTCCTACAAATGGGTCCGGAGGTGGCATGACGTAGGAGCAACTGTCTTGCCGGCTACACCGCGAAGCTCTTCGTAGGAGCCATGCCCACCGGAACCTTGTCCGCGATAGCCGGACGTCCCGCCGCGAATCACGAATGAAATCCCCCACCTTGACCTGGAACATCCCCTCCACGCCGTCAGCTTCTAGACTCCCAGCATCCCCGCACGGAGCCGCCCCGCGATGCTGGACCACATGGAACTCGTCCTCGACCTCACCACCGCCCTGGCCATCGGCCTGCTGGTCGGCACCGAGCGCGGCTGGCGCGAGCGCGACTTCGAGGACATCCGCCAGGTCGCCGGCATCCGCACCTTCACCCTGGCCGGCCTGCTGGGCGGCTTGAGCGCGCTGCTGGCCGGGCACTTCGGCGTCTGGGCCTGGGCGGTGATGGCGCTGCTGGTGGGCCTGCTGGCGGTGGCCGGCTACCTGGCCGACGTGGGCCGCAGCGGCGACCAGGGCATGACCAGCGAGGTCGCCCTGCTCGCCACCTTCCTGCTGGGCAGCCTGGCGGTGGCCGACAGCCGCCTGCTGGCCGCCGGCGGCGGCGTGGTGGTGGCTCTGCTGCTGAGCCTGAAGGAATCCCTGCATGCCGCGCTGAAGCACCTGGACGCCCGCGAACTCTCGGCGGCCTTCAAGCTGCTGTTCATCTCGGTGGTGATGCTGCCGGTGCTGCCCAACCAGGGCTACGGTCCCTGGCAGGTGTTCAACCCCTACGCCAGCTGGTGGATGGTGGTGCTGATCGCCGGCCTGGGCTTCGCCGCCTACGTCGCCGTGCGCCTCACCGGCACCCGCCACGGCCTGCTGATCACCGCGCTGCTCGGCGGCCTGGTGTCGTCCACGGCGATGACCCTCACCCTCGCCGGCATGCACGGGCAACGCCGCCTGCAACCGCTGCTGGCCGCCGGCCTGCTGGCCACCTCGGCGCTGATGTTCCCGCGGGTGGCCCTGGAGGTCGGCCTGGTCAACGTCGAGCTGCTGCCGGACCTGCTGCCGCCGCTGATCGTCGCCACCCTGGTCTATGCCGGCGGCGCGCTGCTGTATTGGCAGCGCGCCAGCCGGGACGAGACGCCCGCCACCAGCGAACCGCCGCTGAAGAACCCCTTCGAACTGGGCCCGGCCCTGCGCTTCGCCGCCCTGCTGGCGCTGATCCTGTTCCTGGTCGAGGCCGGGCACCGCTACCTGGGCGACGTCGGCGTGTACCTGGTGGCGCTGCTCTCGGGCCTGGCCGACGTCGACGCCATCACCCTGTCCCTGGCCAGCAACGCCCTGGGCGGGCTGGACGCCGAAGTGGCCGGGCATGGCATCGTCCTCGCCGTGGTCAGCAACAGCCTGGTCAAGGCCGTCCTGATCGCCCTGGTCGGCGGCGCCCGGCTGGCCCTGCGCTGCGTACCGGTGATGGTCGCCGGCCTCGCCGCGGGGGCGCTGACGCTGCTCTTCGTGTAGATCAGACGAGCCAATGCAACGCCCGTAGGATGGGTGGAGCGAAGCGATACCCATCGCCATGACCGCATGGGTTTCGCAAGCTCAACCCATCCTACGAAAAGCACCTTGCAGAAGCGGCGTCAGCGCGGCTGCTCGAACTGGCGGAGGATCTCCCCCACGCGCTCACCGAGCATCTCGTTGGCCGACCGCTTCAGGCCCCGCGCCAGCTCCACCAGCACCACCTGCTCGGCCAGCGGACGCAGGCGCATGAACACCTCGGCCAGTTGCTCCAGGTCGGCCGCGCCGGGCAGCAGCTCGGCGCCGCGCTTGTCCACCAGGTGGGTGACCACCAGGCGCACGATGCCGGCGGCCAGGTGCTCGGTGTCGCCGCGCAGCACCGCCAGGTGCTCCAGCAGCGCGGCCAGGGGAATGCCCGAGCGGTACAGCTCGACGCCGGCGTTGAACAACCGCGGGCTGGGAATGCTGATGCGCTCGCCGTCGAATTGCAGCAGGCCCTGCTGCAGGGCGCGGTCGATGACCTCGTCGTCGAGTTCGTCGCCGAAGATCGCCTGCAGTTCGTCGAAGCCGATCTGCCCCGGCGTCTCCAGGTTCCAGGCGCCGAGGATGGCCTGGTCCAGGCCCAGCACGTGGTCGAGGTCGTGGCCGCGCTCCCAGCTTTCCAGCAGCTCCTTGATGTTCGACAGGCCGTAGCCGCGCTCCAGCAGGCCGCCGATCAGGCGCAGGCGGCGCAGGTGGCTGGCGAAGTACACGCCGCTGCGGCCGCGCCGCTCGGGCGGCGGCAGCAGGCCGCGGTCCTGGTAGGCGCGGATGTTGCGCACCGTGCTGCCGGCCTCGCGGGCCAGCTCGTCGACGCTGAATTCGCGCTCGTCCTCCATCTCCGCCGGGCTTTGCTCGGGGCGCTGGAGCAGGCGCTGCAGAAGGCTCAGGGGCGTGCTCATGGCGGCGATCATAGCCAGCGCCCGGCGCCGGCCACAACCGCAAGGCATCGATACCCAAGCGCTTGCGAAGCCCGTCACAACGCCCAACCAAAGGCGGGACTTCATCGCCCCGCGTACCCTGCCCTTTCCGCCAAACCCGCATGGCGACTGGGCTGCGCGCCGCTGCCCGCATTGGTAACAGCGCCGCCGGGCATGGCGCGGGCGGGGCGAATGGGTCAGCATCCATCGTGACATCGACCAATGTCATGGTCGCTCCGTACAACAACAATGGCCTGGAGAACGTCATGCCCCGAGGCACCCCGTCCGTCCATCCGCTCCCGCCGCCTGCACGGGAGGCCGCATGAACGCCATGCTCGAAAACCCCGGCCTGCCGCCGGCCGAACGCCTCGACGTGCAATCCGGCGCGGTGCGCCTGGCGGTGTACCGCTGGGGCGATGCGAACAAGCCGATGCTGCTGTTCGTCCACGGCTACCCGGACAACCACGAGGTCTGGCTGCCGCTGATCGCCCGCCTGCTCGGCCGCTACCAGGTGGTGGCCTACGACGTGCGCGGCGCCGGCGCCTCGGACAAGCCGCGGCGCACCCGCGACTACCGCCTGGAACTGCTCAGCCAGGACCTGAAAGCCGTGCTCGACGCCGTCAGCCCCGAACGCGCGGTGCACCTGGTGGCCCACGACTGGGGCTCGATCCAGACCTGGGAGAGCGTCACCGACCCGGCGTTGCGCGAACGCATCGCTTCCTACACCAGCATCTCCGGGCCCTGCCTGGACCACGTCGGCCACTGGATGCGCGACCGCCTGCGACGCAGGCGCCCGGCCGCGCTGCTGCAGATGCTCAGCCAGCTGCTGCACTCCTGGTACATCTACTACTTCCACCTGCCGCTGCTGCCGGCGTTGTCCTGGCGCCTGGGCGCCGCGCACCTGTGGCCGCAGTACCTGCGCAAGGTCGAGGGCATCCGCAACCCCGGGCGCAACCCGCACCAGGCCAGCGACGGCGAGCACGGCGTGAAGCTGTACCGGGCCAACTTCATCGGTTCGATCTTCAAGCCGCGCAAGCGCCATACCGAGGTGCCGGTGCAACTGGTGGTGCCGACCCGCGACCGCTACGTCGGCCAGCAGCTGTTCCAGCAGCTCTCGCTGTGGGCGCCGCGGCTGTGGCGCCGCGAGGTGACCGCCGGGCACTGGCAACTGCTCGCCGAGCCGGAACAGCTGGCCGGCTGGATCGACGAATTCGCCCGCCACATCGACGGCGGCGAGGCCAGCCAGCCGCTGCAGCGCGCCCAGCAGAAACCCGGCGCCGGGCCCTTCGCCGGCAAGCTGGTGGTGGTCACCGGCGCCGGCGGCGGCATCGGCCGCTCCACGCTACTGCGCTTCGCCGAACAGGGCGCCAGCGTGCTCGCCGCGGACATCGACCCGGCCGCCGCCGAAGCCAGCGCCGCCCAGGCCCGCAGCCGTGGCGCCACGGCCTTCAGCTATTGCGTGGACGTCGGCGACAGCGCCGCCATGGAGCGCTTCGCCACCTGGGTGAAAAGCAGCCTGGGCGTGCCCGACGTGGTGGTCAGCAACGCCGGCATCGGCCTGGCCGGCGCCATGCTCGACACCAGCGCGCAGGACTGGGAGCGCCTGCTGCGCGTCAACCTGTGGAGCGTCATCGACGGCTGCCGCCTGTTCGGCCGGCAGATGGTCGAGGCCGGCAAGCCCGGGCACCTGGTCAACGTCGCCTCCGGCGTGGCCTTCGCGCCCTCGCGCAACTACCCGGCCTACGCCACCAGCAAGGCGGCGGTGCTGATGCTCAGCGAATGCCTGCGCGCCGAACTGGCCGGGCACGGCATCGGCGTCAGCGCCGCCTGCCCCGGCTTCGTCGACACCGGCATCGTCCAGGCCACCCGCTTCGCCGGCCTCAGCGAGGAGCAACAGGCCCGCCGCCGCGCCAAGGTGCAGCGCTTCTACCGCCGGCGCCGGCTGAGCCCGGACAGGGTGGGCGAGAAGATCGTCCAGGCCGTGCAGCGCAACCAACCGGTGGTCGCCGCCGGCGCCGAGGTGCACCTGGCGCGCTGGCAGTGGCGCCTGCTGCCCGGCCTGTCGCGCCTGTTCGCCCGTTTCGACCTGACTTCCCGAGGCCAACCATGACCGACCATCATCACCGCCTGGTGCAACGCAAGGTGCAGTTCGACTACAGCGCCTCGCCGCTGCACTGGATCCCCGGGCAGGCCGAGGCCTCCCACGTCATCAACGTCATCCACATGATGCTGCCGGCCGGCGAGCTGTGGTTCTGCCGCCTGTACAACAAGGCCCTGCCCTTCGTGAAGGACGCGCGCATGCGCGACGACGTGCAGGGCTTCATCCGCCAGGAAGCGATGCACGCCCGCGCCCACTCCGGCGCCGTGGAGCGCTACCTGACGGTGCACGGCATCGACTCCAGCCGCTACCTGAAGGCCATGGACTACCTGTTCGAGCAGTTGCTTAGCGACACCCCGCTGGGGCTGCAGTTGTTCAACAGAACGCCCTGGCTGCGCCGCTGGTGGATCGGCCAGCGCTGCGCCATAGTCGCGGCGGTCGAGCACTTCACCTGTGTGCTTGGCAAATGGGTGCTGGAAGCCGAGGCGCTGGACCGCGCCGGCTCCGACCCGGTGCTGCTGGACCTGTTCCGCTGGCACGGCGCCGAGGAAGTGGAGCACCGCAACGTCGCCCACGACCTGCACGTGCACCTGGGCGGCAGCTTCATCAGCCGCCAGCTGTGGATGTTCGTGGTCTGGCCGCTGATCATCTGGCTGTTCGCCTTCGGCACCCGCACCCTAGCCCGCCAGGACCCGAGCCTGGGCAGGCCGCGGCCCTTCTGGCGCATCTGGCGCGACAGCGAAAAGCGCGGCCTGCTGCCGCGGCGAGCCTCGCTGGCCGGAAGCTTCCTGCGCTACTTCAAGCCCTGGTACCACCCGGACCACGAGGCCAACACCCAGGAGGCCCTGGACTACCTGGCGCGCTCGCCGGCGGCGAGTCGGGCGGCGCGGGGTTGAGGGGAGTTCCGGGTAAGAGCAAGAGCACCCTCTCCCTAACCCTCTCCCTGAAGGGAGAGGGGACCGTTGGGCAGAGTTGGGTGTTCTGGAGTTAGCCGTCAACACCGAGGGTTACCGGCTGGAGCCATTCCTTCTCTCGGCACGGACAAGCCCCCTCTCCCTTCAGGGAGAGGGGACCGTTGGGCAGAGTTGGGTGTTCTGGAGTTAGCCGTCAACACCGAGGGTTACCGGCTGGAGCCATTCCTTCTCTCGGCACGGACTAGCCCCCTCTCCCTTCAGGGAGAGGGCTGGGGAGAGGGAGCGGACTCAATCCCCGCGCCACAGCCTAGGACTATTTGTCCTCTTCCAGAACCTGCGGCTCATCACCCAACGCCCGCTCCAGCCAGTCGCCCGGCAAGCTCTTGCTGGCCCGCGCGCCGAGCAGCTTGACCTGTTCCGCACGGCTGATCAGGTTGCCGCGGCCCTCGCAGAGCTTGTTGCGCGCCGCCGCGTAGGCCTTGTCCAGCTGCTGCAGGCGCGAGCCCATCTCGTCCAGGTCCTGGACGAAGAGCACGAACTTGTCGTACAGCGCGCCGGCGCGCTCGGCGATCTCGCGGGCGTTCTGCGTCTGCCGCTCCTGACGCCAGAGGCTGTCGATCACCCGCAGGGTGGCCAGCAGGGTGGTCGGGCTGACGATCACGATGTTGCGCTCGAAGGCCTCCTGGAACAGGTTCGGCTCGGCCTGCAGGGCCACCGAGAAGGCCGCCTCCACCGGCATGAACAGCAGCACGAAGTCCAGGCTGTGCAGGCCCTCCAGGCGCCGGTAGTCCTTGCCGGAGAGGCCCTTCACGTGGTTGCGCAGGGACAGCACGTGCTGCTTCAGCGCCTGCTGGCGGATCACCTCGTCGTCACTGGCGACGAACTGCTGGTAGGCGGTGAGGCTGACCTTCGCATCCACCACGACCTGCTTGTCGCCGGGCAGGCGGATCAGCACGTCGGGCTGGAAGCGCTCGCCGTCCGCCGCGCGCAGGCTGACCTGGGTCTCGTACTCGCGGCCCTTCTCCAGGCCGGCGTGTTCCAGCACACGCTCCAGCACCAGCTCGCCCCAGTTGCCCTGGGTCTTCTGGCCCTTGAGCGCGCGGGTCAGGTTGGTCGCCTCCTCGCCCAGGCGCAGGTTGAGCTGCTGCAGGCGCTCCAGTTCCTTGCCCAGGGAGAAGCGCTCGCGGGCTTCCTGTTGATAACTCTCTTCCACGCGTTTCTCGAAGGCCTGGATGCGCTCCTTCAGCGGGTCGAGCAACTGCCCCAGGCGCTGCTGGCTGGCCTCGGCGAAGCGTTGCTCGCGCTCCTCGAAGATCTTCCCGGCCAGCTCGGCGAACTGCGCGCGCAGCTCGTCCCGCGCCGCCTGCAGGTCGCCCAGGCGCTGCTGGTGGCCTTCCTGCTGCTCGCGCAGTTCGGCGGCCAGCGCGGCGCGTTCGGCGGACAGCCGGCGCAGTTCCTCCTCGCGGCTCTCGCGCTCGGCCTGCCAACTGCGCTCGGCCTGCTGCTGGCGCTCGCGCTCGGCGCGGCCCAGGTCCACCTCGCGGCGCAAGGCCGCGGCCTCGCCGGCCAGCTCGCCGTGGCGGCCGCTCAGGCGCTGGAAGGCTTCGCGCTCGGCCTCCAGTTGCGCGCCCAGGCCATCCTGGGCCAATTGCGCGGTGGTCAGGCGTTCGCGCAACAGCGCCAGTTCGCTCTCCTGCCGCGCCGCGCGCTCGCGCAGGTGCCAGGCCAACCAGCCCAGCGGCAGCGTGGCGGCCAGCAGTCCGATCAGCAGGTTGGGCAAGTCGACGGGCATGGGCGCTCCAGGGCGGGTGGTCGCAGGAAAATTCGCGCCATGGTAGCAGCCGCGAATAGGAATTCAGTGCGGCTTTTGCCGTCAGGGCTCTTGACAACGCGGAAGGAAAGCAAGCGCTTGGGACAATCCACAGAAGCTGTGGATAACTGCGTGGATAAGGTGATGAAAACGTCTTATACGCCTTGCCCGCTGGGGCTGCCGCTTAGATTGGTGCTTTTTTCACCAATAAATAAAGCCATTAAAAATCAATAATTTACAAACGCTCAACGAAAAATCAAGCGCTTACGGAGGAATGTTTCCGGTGCTTGACAACAGCCACCAACATTGTGCACAAGTCCGCGCCGGACAGGGGCGGACCGCCTCATTTCAGGGCAATCCGAAGGGATTTTCAGGCAAGCTTCAGCAGCGAATCAGACGCATTCGCGGGCTCTGCGCCGACGTTCCTGGCTAGGAATATTGCCCGCCCCGGCAACAGGCGCGGCCTGGCCCAACGACTCCAGCACGCGCTCGTACATGCGTTGCGCGGTGGGCTTGTCGGGGTACTGGAAGAAGTACTGGTTGAGGTAGACGCGCCACTGGCGGCGGTCATGGGGATGGGCTTCCAGGCGAATGTCCATGGCGCACTCCGTTGCTTGGCCAGCGCAATAAGCTAGCGCGTTCGCCCCACCCCGCGCGGGCAGGACGACGGACGGTCACGCCGGATGCGGCAGGTCGCCCTCGACCAGGAATCCCGCGCGCGGGAACAGCCGCGGCGCCCCCGGCACCTGGGCATGCTTGAAGGCCACGTAGTCGGCGGTGGTCTCGCACAGCCAGGGCATGAGGTTGCGCGGGCGCTTGTCGACGAAGGCCGAAGGCACGAAGAGCGCGGCATTCAGCCCACCTTCCGGGCAGCGCGCCGAGCGGTATTCGAAGGCCTCCACCGCGGCAGCGCGCATGGCGCTGCCCAGCGCCTGGGTCAGGCGGTAGTCCCGCGGGTCCTGCAGGCGCTCGGCATAGCTGTCGAAGGGCGGCGCCTGCAGGCGTATGCCCCGTTGCACCTGGAAACGCGCCTCGAAAGAAGCGTGCTCGGAAAGGATGCGCCCGCTGGGCGGCGGGCTGGCCATCCCCTCCCAGAGCACGAAGCGGTAATAGGCCGCCTCGGCCATGGCCGTCTCCAGGCGCAACGCGGCGTAGAACAGGCTGGGTTCGTGGCGGCGGCCGAAGCGCGAGCCCCAGCGCAGCGGCGGGTAGCGGAACGGCGTCTTGAGCAGGTAGTGCAGGGTTTCGGTGGACGGCGGCAGGTGCGGCTTGCTGGTCTCGATCAGCTCTTCCAGCAGGGCCTGCTCCTCCAGGGTATCCACCAGTTGCAGGGTCGCGACCTGCTCCTGGCTCTCCACCAGGCGCACCAGCTTGCCCCGCAGCGGGGCTATGACCTGCTCGCCCCGGCATTCGCGCCACAGTTCGGCGCCGGCGTCGAGGGCCATTCAGATCTTGCCCCGGATGGCGTCGAGGTACTCGACCACCTGCACCAGGCCCTGCACCTGCTCCATCCGCTGCAGCGGCACACCGCTCAGGTGGCGGTTGGGGGTGCGCAGGAAGTGGCGCATGTCCTCCAGGTTGCCGCCGAACAGGGCGAAGAGCGCGCGGTATACCCGCACCAGCAGCAGCGCCAGCTCGCCGGTCTTGCTGCCCACCCGCAGGCCGCCGCTCTTCCAGCGGCTCACCGCGCTGCGGTCGACGCCGACGATGGCGGCCAGCTCCTGCTGCGTCATGCCCAGTTGCTCACGGGCAGCCAGTACCGCCTTGGCCAGGACCAGATCAGCCGACGGAGTTTCCCGGATCAGTGCGCTCATGCCGTACCTCTTTCGTGCATTTGATGCAAACATACCATCAAATGTGAAAACCGCACAAAGCACTTCCCCTTTTCCGGCAGAGCGCCGGACGCGGTTCGGGCGGCCATGTATCAGCGCCCTGACGAAAGCGACGAATTCTTTACCGGACCTTTACTCCACATTGGCGTTTCTTGACCTGGACGCACGGTCTCATGAAGTACCCGAACCGGCTGCGCCCGGTGCCGGGATCGACCGATAGCAGCGCGCGCCGCAACCGCCGGCCGCGCCAGGAGAACACCATGAAGAAGACCGTCGCCCTGCTCTGTGCCGCCCTGATGCTCGGCAGCCCGCTGGCGAGTTTCGCCCAGCCGGGCCCCGGCACGGACCACGGCCCGAACCGCCCGGACAATCGCCCGCAGCAGCACCAGCAATACCAGCAGCAGAAAGGCCACCAGGGCGGCCACTACCAGGGCCGCACGGGCCACGCCGATCCGCGCTACTACCGCGACCCGCACTTCCGCCCGCAGGCCGGCATGCCGGTGCCGCATCGCGAATGGCGCCGCGGCGTGGTGGTGCAGCCGGTCTACCGCAGCGACCGCTACTGGGTCACCGACTGGCGCGCCCGTCACCTCTACGCGCCGCCGCGCGACCATCGCTGGCTGTACGTCAACGGCGACTACGTGCTGGTGGCCATCGCCACCGGGGTGATCGTCAACATCCTGGCCGGCTATTGAGGCGCCTCAGGCGCTGGTGCTGAGCAAGGCACCGGCGCCACCGCCGCCATTGCGGATCGCCTCGGCCAGCGCCGCCGCCGTGGCCTGCATGGCGGCGCTGGTGCTGGCGATGCGGCTTTGCAGGGCCATGATGATCGCGGTGCGCTCGTTTTCCGAGGAATATTGCCGCTCCTGCGCGGCCGCCAGTTCCTGCTGCTCCTGCTGCAACTGCTTCTGCAACTGCTGCAGGCGCTTCTGCAACTGCTCGACGGCGACGCTGGAGCTGCCGCCGCTTTCGACACCGGCGCCGGCCGCGCCCTGGTTTTCAGCCGTCGTGCCACGGGTGGTTACGGCACCATCATCCTGGACGGCATCGGCCGCCGTGCTGGCATCGCCACTGGTCGCTATCCGCAACGAGCCGGCGAAGGTCTGGCTGGAGGGCGTCAGGGAAAGGTTCATGCCCGAGGTTCCTTTTTCCGGGTGTTCTGCCGCTCTATCGACTGCCGTAGGAAAAACTTGAAAGACCATTCGCCGATGCCAGGCAAAGGCCCTAGGATAGGCCCCTTCATGCCCAGGCAGCCGTCACCATGGACAAGCAACGCGCCCACCAGTTGATCCTCCAGCGCCTCGACGCCGACCTCGATGTCGCCGTCCGCGCCGCGCGCACCGCCCACGAGGCCGCCACCCACGAGGAAAACATCGCCGAGAACAAGTACGACACCCTCGGCCTGGAAGCGGCCTACCTGGCCGCCGGGCAATCGCGCCGGGTGGAGGAGATCCGCCAGGCGCTCGCCTCGTTCCAGGGGCTGGTGCTGCGCGACTTCGACGCCGACCTGGGCATCCAGACCAGCGCCCTGGTCGAACTGGCAGACCATGAGGACCGCCGTCGCTGGCTGTTCCTGGGTCCGGACGCCGCCGGTCTGAAGATCGAACTGGACGGCCACGAGGTCCTGGTCATCACCCCGCGCTCGCCGTTGGGCGGCGCCCTGCTCGGCCGCCACCCCGGCGACGAGATCGAGGTCGGCCTGGGCTCGGCGCGCCAGGCCTACGAGATCGTCGCGACGCTCTGAGCGCCCCGCCCGCAGACCGGCGAATCCCGGACTAAGCTGCATGGCCGTCAACCCGAAAAGGAGATGCCGCCATGCTGTTCAACTGGTCCGAATACGTTCCCGCGGTGAAGAAGGCCTTCGGCTCATTGGGTAAGAAACATCCGAAGATGATCGCCGCCTACCAGGCGCTGGATGCCGCCGCCGCGGACGGCGACGCGCTGGACGCCAAGACCCGCGAGCTGATCTCCCTGGCGGTGGCCATCACCACCCGCTGCGACGGCTGCATCGGCGTGCACGCCGAGGCTGCGCGCAAGGCCGGCGCCAGCGAGGCCGAAGTAGCCCAGGCGCTGGCCACGGCGATCGCCATGAACGCCGGCGCCGCCTACGTCTACTCGCTGCGCGCGCTAGAGGCCTTCGAACAGCCGCAGGGCTGAGTGTTCAGGCGCGGCGCCGGGCGCCGCGCCCAGGCTTTCTCCGGCGGCGGAATTGGGTTATCCATTGCATTTTCGCCCAACGATGAGCCGCCATGTCCTCGCCCAGCATCAGTCTCTGCAAACTCGCCCTCGGCATCGCCGCCGGCATCTGGCTGGGCTTCGTCGCCGTGGCCCTGAGCTGCGTCCTGCTCCTGCGCTTCTGGCCCGGCGCGCCCCTGCCGTTGCCCGCCGGCCTGTCGCCGGCGCCGGCCAGCGCTCCGGCGCCCATCCCGGATGCCAACGCGGCGATGTTCCAGCAGTACCTGGAGAACCAGCGCAAGGCCCAGGCCGAACAGGGCCGGCAACTCGAACAGAGCGAGCGGGAACAGCGCTTCAACAGCGCGCCCTGCCAGTTCTGGCGCCAGCAGTACCAGGCCGACCCCAGCGAGAAGAACCGGCTGAAGATGGACGGCTACTGCGGCTGAGGCCCGGCGCCCACCACCTGGTTGCGGCCCTGGTGCTTGGCCCGGTACAGCGCCTTGTCCGCGTCGCTCAGCCAGGCGCTGGCATCCACCTGGTAGGGGCTGTAGGACGCCACGCCGATGCTCAGGCCGACGGACAGGTCCGTCGCCAACTGGTAGTGCTTTTCCGCGAAGCTCTGGCGCAAGCGCTCCATGATCTCCACCGCCAGCGTCTGGGTGGTGCCGGGCAGGATCACGCAGAACTCGTCGCCGCCATAGCGCCCCGGGGTGTCGGTTTCACGCAACGAGTGGGTGAGCAGGTGGCTGAGCTCGGTGATAACCATGTCGCCCAGCACATGGCCGAAGCGGTCGTTGATGCCCTTGAAGTGGTCGATGTCGATCAGCGCCACGCTGGCCCGGGTGTGCTGCTGGCGGCACTTCTGGAATTCGTTCTCCAGCTGGTCCATCCAGGAACCGTGGTTGAGCAGCCCGGTGAGGCTGTCGGTGCGGCTGACCGCGCGCAGCGCCTGCTTGTGCTCGGACAGGCGCCTGGCCAGGCTGTAGCTCACGCCGCCCACCGCCAGCGGGTAGACCACCAGCATCGGCAGGCAGGCATACACCTGCAGCGGCGTGGCCACGGCGGTGAAGGCGATGCCGAAAGCACGCCCAGCAGCTGCGCCACGCTGCCCAGCAGGAAGAAGCGCAGGCCGCCGGCGGCGATGTTGTCCATCGCCATCATCGACAGGATGGTCACGCTCGGCAGCGGGTTGAGCTGCATGGCCCCGGCCCAGAAGCCGCCGAACAGCGAATCCAGCAGCAGGTTGCGCCGCTCCGCCTGGTACGGCGCCCGCGACAGGCGCGCCAACTGGTAGGCCAGGTGCGGCCAGAGAAAGCCGTTGGCCACCAGCAGAGCCCAGGCCCAACCCGGCCGCTGCAACGGCTCCAGCGCCGCCGCCACGCAGAAGAAGCCGATGCCCAACCCGACCATGCGCGGCACGTAGATGCGCCTGGCGAAAGACAACCCCTTACCGACCACAGCCCCCATACATCATCCTGATCCAGGCATCCGATAGAGCAAGCTAGCAGATCGGCAGGAAAGCGCCTACGCGGATTGGCGGCAATTCGACATTACCTCCCGCCCACGCCATCGCCCGGCTACAGCGCCAATCCCATGGCGGAACGAGTCTGTAGGCCATCCCCCGCGACCGGGTCCGATCCTTCCGCAAGCACGCCAACTCCTTACGGATATGCGTCGCCCCGATTGAGGCCCGCCCCCGCCTGGGGTATGAGAACTCCACCCCCGCCGCCATGGCACACAAGCCACAAGGATCGTCACCCATGCCCAATCCAAGAACGACAATCGCTGCCGCCCTGCTCGTCCTCGCCGCGCCCTTCCAACTGGCACTGGCCGACACTGCGAAAACCGACACCGCCTCGCCCAACCTGCTGACCGCCGCCGTCGCCTGGCGGCAGACGGCCGCCGAATACCGCGCCCTCTACTACCAGGGCTTCAACCTGGCCAAGCTGCGCCTGGACCAGGCCCTGGCCGAACGCAAGCCCGGCGCCAGGCCACCGGCGATCATCAGCGACCTCGACGACACCATCCTCAGCAGCAACAGCTATTGGGGCGCCCTGCTCAGCCAGGGCAAGGACTTCTTCGACGACGCCCTCTGGGACCGCTGGGTAGCCGCCAACGGCCCCACCCTGACGCCCGGCGCGCTGGACTTCCTCGACTACGCCAAGTCCCGGGGCGTGGAAATCTTCTACGTCTCCAGCCGCGACCAGGGCGACAGGACCGACGAATACGCCCTGAACAACCTGCGCAGCCTGAAAGTGCCTTTCGCCGACAAGGAACACGTCACCATCCTGCGCGAAAGCTCCAACAAGGAACCCGCGCAGAAAGCCATCGCCGAACGCTACGACGTGCTGCTGATGCTGGGCGACAACCTCAACGACTTCAAACGCCGCTACTACATCGACGACGCCAGGCAACGCGCCGCCCTGCTCGACGAGGACCGCGCCCAGTTCGGCGAGCGCTTCATCCTCTTCCCCAACCCCACCGACGGCCACTGGATGAAAGCGATCTTCGGCGAATCGGAACCGGCCGACACCCCGGCCAATCGCGCCAAGTTCCGCGCCGCGGCGACTTCGGGGGCGTGGAAGGGGCAGGATTGAGGTAGACGCAGAAAGGACAAAGCTCCTGGAGCGCTGGGCGCTCCAGGAGCTTTGACTATCTGCAGGGCTTTGCCTGATCGCGGCGCCTACATCCCGCATAGAACTCAAGCGTCTAGAGCGCCCTCCCGTTCGGCTTGATCCCCATGGATGCGCAAGCTCCAGATTCGCAGTGTATGGAAACCATCCCTAGACACGCTCCGGCAGCGAATAGGTGACCTTCTGCCCTTTCACCTTCACAAGGCCACGCTTGCACAAGAGCTGGTAAACGCGCTCAGCCTCGGCCAGTGGAGTGTCCTTGCCAAGCGTCGCTCGAATCGTGCTGGTCAGCGTCTTGACCGAAGCCGGCTTCGAAGCCTTCCGACGAACAAGGTCGGCCATGACGGTCTTCAGATGGGCATCGCTCTCGGAAGCAGGCTTGGAAGATGCCTGGCTGGCCGGCTTGGCATCGTTCGCGCTTGCCGCGCTGGCTGCCAGCGTCGCCTGCAGTGCAGGCAAATCCTTGAAGCAGGGCATGGCCTCGATGCTTTCGGAACGCATTGCGAAGATACCCTTGCCCTTCAGGTGCCTGAGCAGGGGATCGAAGCCCTTGTCGGCCGAAATCACGTGGAAGAAAGCCGTGGGATCCTCCAGGGCGAAGCGCCCCAGGTAGTAGGCGATATGGAAGTCGAGGGCGTTGGGGCCGGCGGCTTCGAGCTGGATGTAGTCCGCCCGCTCACCCAGGCGCTGGATGGCGACGACCAGTTCGGTGGGCAGCCTGGAGTTGTTCGGGCCGAGAAAGACCCGCAGGCGAAAATGCGCGTCCTGCAGCAGGTCGAGCGACCGGACTGGAATGCTTTCGTAGTCGATCAGTACGTAGTTGGTACGCATCCGCTGCTTCCCGGGCATCCATGTTCCCGGCATTCTGCTGCAGTCATTGACGGAACGGAAGCAGGCTTGCGTCGGAGGTTTCGACTGCCCTGGCGCAGAAAAGACAAAGCCCCTGAAACGCTAGGCATTTCAGGGGCTTTGGCTATCTGTAATGGCGGAGAGATAGGGATTTGAACCCTAGGAGCCATTGCTGACTCAACGGATTTCGAATCCGTCCCGTTCGACCACTCCGGCATCTCTCCGTGCGGCGCGCATCATATCAGCTTGATCGGCGAACGCGAAGCCTTCTTTTGAGAAATTTTCGCGTGCTATCAGATGCTTGCGCGCCTGGAACAGGTCAGAGCGGTACGCCCAGGCGCTGCGCCACTTCCTCGTAGGCCTCGATCACACCGCCCAGGCCCTGGCGGAAGCGGTCCTTGTCCATCTTCTTGCGGGTTTCCTTGTCCCACAGGCGGCAGCCGTCGGGGCTGAATTCGTCGCCGAGGACGATCTGGCCGTGGAACACGCCGAATTCCAGCTTGAAGTCCACCAGCAGCAGGCCGGCGTCGTCGAACAGCTTGCTCAGCACTTCGTTGACCTTGAAGGAGTAGGCCTTCATCTGCGCCAGCTGTTCCAGGGTCGCCCAGCCGAAGGCCTGGACGTGGGATTCGTTGATGAAGGGGTCGCCCAGGGCGTCGTTCTTCAGGAACAGCTCGAAGGTCGGCGGGTTGAGCTGCAGGCCCTCTTCCACGCCCAGGCGGCGCACCAGGCTGCCGGCGGCGTAGTTGCGCACCACGCACTCGACCGGGATCATCGCCAGCTTCTTCACCAGCACTTCGTTGTCGGCCAGCAGCTTGTCGAACTGGGTCGGGATGCCCGCCGCTTCCAGCTTCTGCATGATGAAGGCGTTGAACTTGTTGTTCACCATGCCCTTGCGGTCCAGCTGTTCGATGCGCTTGCCGTCGAACGCCGAGGTGTCGTTGCGGAACAGCAGGACGAGGCGGTCGGGGTCGTCGGTGGTGTAAACCGATTTGGCCTTGCCGCGATAGAGTTCTTCGCGTTTTTCCATGATGGGCTCCGCTTGCTAGGTTGGTAGGGGGTCAGGCGATTTCGCGCCAGTCCAGCCCCGAATGCTGATCGGCTACCTGCAGCCAGTCCGGGTCGCACCCGAGGGTGTCGACGAAACATTGCCGGGCCAGCTGCGGCGTGTTGTTCTTTTCGCTGAGGTGGGCCAGCACCAGGTGCTGCAGCCCTTCCCAGCCCAGTTCCGCGACGAACTGCGCGGACTGACGGTTGTTCAGGTGTCCCCACTGGCCGCCCACGCGGACCTTCAGCGGGTAGGGATAGGGGCCGCGCGCCAGCATGTCGCTGTCGTGGTTGGCCTCCACTACCAGGGCATCCAGGCCACGATAGCATTCCAGCACCTCGGCGGTGACGCTGCCCAGGTCGGTGAGCTGGCCGAAACGCCGCCGGCCATCGGAAATCACGTATTGCAGGGGCTCGCGGGCATCGTGGGCCACGCCCACCGCGGTCACTTCCAGGCCCTTCAGCTCCAGGCGCTGGCCGGCCTTGAGCAGGCCCGCCGGCTGCAGCGGCTTGCGCAGCCCGCGCAGGGTGCCGTCACTGAGGTACACGGGAATGCCGTAGTGCCGGGCCAGCAGCTCGACGCCGTGGACATGATCGGAATGCTCGTGGGTCACCAGGATGGCGTCCAGCTCGCCGGGGTGCACACCCAGGCGAGCCAGACGCTTGATGGTTTCACGCAGCGCAAAGCCGCAATCGATCAGTACCCGGGTGTCAGAACTGCTCACCAAGGCCGAATTGCCCCGGCTTCCGCTCCCCAGTACCGCGAAACGCATTGCGCATGCTCTCTTGAAGTTTTTCCAGGACGCTCTGCGCGACGTCGGTCGGCGCGGAGGTGTTGATGTCCTTGTCGAGGGTGACCTGCACCGTGTTGCTCACGGTGGTCAGGCGCACCTGGTAGCGCTGCGCCTTGGCGTCTTCCTCGGCCTTGGCCTTCTCTTCGCTGGCGCCGAACAGGCGGCTGAAGAAGCCGGGCTTCTTCGCTTCCTCGAGCTTCTTCGCGCCCTCGGCGACGTTCACGTAGTAAACGCCCAGGCTGCGGTTGAGGTCGTCGACGCGGATGTCGGCGCGTTCCAGGGCGCGGCCGACGCTGACCCAGGCGCGGTCGAAGTCGGAGTCGAGGGTCAGCATCGGGTTGCCGTTACCGTCCTTCTCCAGGGTCACGCTGCCGGGGGTGTCGTAGGTGGAGTGCGCGGCCAGCAGGGACACCGAACCGCCCTTCTCGGCGCTGGTGGACATGTTGGCGAGCATTTCGTCGAGCAGCGCGGCGTCCAGCGCCGGGACCACCGGCTTGCCCGGCCAGTCGGCGCTGGCGCTGCTGCCGGCCGGACGGGTTTCGCTGAGGACGTAGACTTCGCTGGTGTTGGTCTGCACGCCCGGCTCGATGCGCACGCGCACGCGCGCCTCGCTGCTGGGGTCGACGCCGGCGACGCGGCTGCCCAGGCGGCGGGCCAGGGGCGCGGAGAGCTGCGTCAGCGGCTGCCAGTTGGTGGAGAACTCACCGGTCTGCGGACGCTCGTCGGCGAAGGAGAAGCCGTTGTCCTGGAAGAACTGGTGGGCCACCGGCCAGACTTCCGCCGGCGGGCGCTGAGCGATCAGCCAGCGCGAGTCGCCGCTCTTCTGCAGGCTGTAGTCGCTGGAGCTGCCGGCGTTGGCCAGGGGCAGCGGGCGCGGCACTTCGAACTCGCCCGCCTTCTCGTGGCTGTCGGCGATGTTCATGGGAATCGGCAGCAGCGGGTCGAGCTGCTTGCTCTGCAGCCCTTCGGGCACCTTCATCGGCCCGGTCTGCCGGGAATCCAGATAGTCGGTGCCGCGGTCACGGAAGTAGCCATCCTTGCCCCACAGCCAGCCGCAGCCGGAGGTGTTGCCGATGACCAGGGCGAGCGCGGTCAGTCCTGCCAGTCGCTTCATGCGATGCTCCTCAGGCCAGCACGCCGGTCTGGCGCATGGCCTGACGCAGCGGCTCGTGGCAACGCGGGCTGAGCCAGGTCAGGGGCAGGCGGATGCCCTCGGGGATCAGGCCCATCTCGTGCAGGGCCCATTTCACCGGAATGGGGTTGGATTCGATGAACAACGCCTTGTGCAGCGGCATCAGGCGGTCATTGATGGCGCGCGCGGCGGCGGCGTCACCGCGCATGGCGGCGGCGCACAGCTCGCTCATGGCGCGCGGGGCGACGTTGGCGGTCACCGAGATGTTGCCCTTGCCGCCCATCAGCATCAGCTCGACGGCGGTGGCGTCGTCGCCGGAGTAGACCAGGAAGTCCTTGCCGACGCGCTCGAGCACTTCCTTGCCGCGCTGCAGGTCGCCGGTGGCTTCCTTGATGCCGATGATGTTCGGCACCTTGGACAGGCGCTCGATGGTCTCCGGCAGCATGTCGCAGGCGGTGCGGCCGGGGACGTTGTAGAGGATCTGCGGGATGGCCACGGCTTCGGCGATGTGGCGGAAGTGCTGGTACAGGCCTTCCTGGGTCGGCTTGTTGTAGTACGGGGTGACCAGCAGGCAAGCGTCGGCGCCGCCGCTCTTGGCCGCTTCGGTCAGTTCGACCGCCTCGCGAGTGGAGTTGGCGCCGGTACCGGCGATCACCGGGATGCGGCCCTTGACCTGGTCGACCACGCGGCGGATGACTTCCAGGTGCTCGGCGACGTCGAGGGTCGCCGATTCACCGGTGGTGCCGACGGCGACTATGGCGTTGGTGCCTTCCTGCAGGTGGAAGTCCACCAGCTTGGCGAGGCTGTCCCAGTCCAGTCGACCCTGAGCATCGAAGGGGGTGACCAGCGCCACCATACTGCCCGCAATCATGCAACCGCTCCTGCCGGAAAAAGAAAGCCGTAATGGTACTGGTGCCACCTGCCTTGCACAAGCTGAGCGCGGCGCCCGGCGCACGCCGGACATTCCCCTGGCGGCCGCTTTTCGCTACCCTTCCCCCTTTGTCGACGCGGCCCTCTTGGCCGCCCATCCCAGGAAAGCTGCATGTCCGCCTCCCACCCCCGTGAACAATTCCTGCTGATCAGTGCCCTGGGGCCCAACCCCATGGAGCTGACCAGCGTGCTCTGCCGCACCTGCGTGGACAACCGCTGCTCGGTCGTCAGCAGCCGCCTGACCCGCCACGGCGAGTTCAGCGCGCTGGTGCTCCAGGTGTCCGGCAGCTGGGACGCCCTGGCCCGCCTCGAGGGCGGCCTGCCGGCGCTGGCCAAGCGCCATGCCTTCACCCTCAGCCTGACCCGCAGCAACGCCCACGTCACCCGCGCCCAGGCCCTGCCCTACGTGGCGTACGTCAGCGCGGTGTACCGCCCGGACATCCTCAACGAGCTGTGCCAGTTCTTCATCGACCACAACATCGAGCTGGAGAACCTGACCTGCGACACCTACCAGGCGCCGCACACCAACACCAGCATGCTCAACGCCACCATCACCGTGACGCTGCCGGCCGGCACCCAGATCAGCTGGCTGCGCGACCAGTTCCTCGACTTCGCCGACGCCCTGAACCTGGACGCGCTGATCGAACCCTGGCGCCCGCAGCACCCGTAAGTCGCCAGTATTTCCAAGGCCGATATTTCCAAGGCCGATATTTCCAAGGAGAGCTCCATGGCCGTCGAACTCGACAAACCCGTCGCCGATTTCCAGGCCCCGGCCACCAGTGGCCAGCAGGTGCAACTCTCGGCCCTGAAAGGCCAGCAGGTGGTGCTGTACTTCTACCCCAAGGACAGCACCCCGGGCTGCACCACCGAAGGCCAGGGCTTCCGCGACAAGATCGAGGCCTTCGCCAAGGCCAACACCGTGATCTTCGGCGTCTCCCGCGACGGCCTGAAGTCCCATGAGAACTTCAAGGCCAAGCAGTGCTTCCCCTTCGAGCTGATCAGCGACAAGGACGAGGCGCTGTGCCAGCTGTTCGACGTGATCAAGCTGAAGAAGCTCTACGGCAAGGAATACATGGGCGTGGACCGCAGCACCTTCCTGATCGACGCCAAGGGCGTGCTGCGTCGTGAGTGGCGCGGGGTCAAGGTGCCTGGCCATGTCGACGAGGTTCTTGCCGCTGCCCAGGAGCTGGCCAAGGCCTGAGCCCGCTGCCAGGAAATCCCTCTCCACACCAGGAGAGGGAGCTGTTCGTGCCACCGGGGCGGCCGGCACGGCCGGAGAATCCAATCGCGGACGGAATCCGCTCCTACGCCCGCGCTTCCCTGTAACTGTAGGAGCGGACTCCGTCCGCGATGTAGGACGGAGCGGCCTGGGCTCCCCCGCTCAGCCAAACGCTCACATCATCGGACTGACCTGAGGCTGCGCCTCCGGCTGCCGCGGCCAGGCATCGAGCACCGCCTTGACCAGGGTGGCCAGGGGAATGGCGAAGAACACCCCCCAGAACCCCCACAGCCCGCCGAACAGCAGCACCGCGCAAATGATCGCTACCGGATGCAGGTTCACCGCCTCGGAGAACAGCAGCGGCACCAGCACGTTGCCATCCAGCGCCTGGATGATCGCGTGGGCAGCCATCAGGTAGATGAACTGGTCGCTCCAGCCCCACTGGAACAGCGCGATCAGCGCCACCGGCACGGTCACCACCACCGCGCCTATGTAGGGCACCACCACCGACAGGCCGACCAGCAGGGCCAGCAGCGCCGCGTAGTTCAGCCCCAGGGCGACGAAGGCCACGTAGGTGACGCCGCCGGTGATGATGATCTCGATCACCTTGCCGCGGATGTAGTTGGCGATCTGCTTGTCCATCTCCGCCCACACCTGCTTCATCAGCCCGCGCTCGCGCGGCAGGTAGCTGCGGAACCAGTTGTAGAAGCGCCGGCGGTCCTTGAGGAAGAAGAACACCAGGATCGGCACCAGCACCAGGTAGATCATCACGTTGACCAGCACCGGCAGGCCCGACAGGGAGAAGGTCAGCGCCCACTGGCCGAGCTGGCCGAGTTCGTTGCGCGCGGTCTCGATCAGGCGCAGCACCTGCTCCTCGGTGACCATCGCCGGGTAGCGCTCGGGCAGCATCAGCAGCACCGACTGCCATTCGCCGAACATCCGCGGCAACTCGTTGAGCAGGGTGAACAGCTGCTTCCAGATCAGCGGCACCAGCACCAGCAGGAACAGCGCGAGCATGCCCAGGAACAGCGCGTAGACCAGCCACAGGGCGAACAGCCGCGGCACCCGCAGGCGCTCCAGGTGGCCCTGCAGGCCCTTGATCAGGAAGGCGATGACCATGGCCGCGAGCACCGGCGCGAGCATGCTGCCGAAGGCCAGGATGACGGTGAAGCCAAGGGCCAGGATGACCGCCAGCACCACTGCTTCCTCGTCGGAAAAGTAGCGCTGCATCCAGCCTTGCAGAACTTTGAGCATCGGGGTTCCTGCGATCGATGAGGACGCCGTCCCGGGCGTCCGGGGGCGGGTTACTTCTTGCGCAACCAGTAGCGGTACAGGCCGTCTTCGACCTCTTCATGCAGCAACTGGTGCCCGGCCAGCTGGGCGAAGGCGCGGAAATCGCGCTGCGAGCCGGCATCGGTGGCCGTCACCTTGAGCACCTGGCCACTGGCCAGGCGGTTGAGCTCCAGCTTGGCCTTGAGCAGGGGCAAGGGACAATTGAGACCGCTGGCGTCCAGTTCCGCGTCACAAGGAATTTCGGCGGACGAGACAGGTGGCATGGCGACGCACTCCGAGATGGGCGCCCAAGAATACCGAATCCGTTGGAAAAGCCGCCAGGGGCCGGCATGCACGCGGCCTTAAGCGATCCTTCAGGCGCGCGGCCTACAAGGGTTGGACGGCCTTCGCACAGACGGCCGCCGGGCGCCGCCCCGACCTAGGCATGGGCGACGACCTGCGGCTAAAGTAGAGCCTTTCCCGGAACGAGCTCCCTGTACATGAAAGTACTGCGCCCCGCCCTGCTGTCGCTTGCCTGCCTGTTGGCCATGCCCACCCTGGCCGACGACCTGCCCGCCCTGGGCGACGCCAGCTCGTCCATCGTCTCGCCGGAACAGGAGTTCCAGCTCGGCCGCGCCTGGCTGAGCATGCTGCGCAACCAGGTCGACTCGATCAACGACACCCAGCTCAAGGACTTCGTCGAAAGCAGTGTCTACCGCCTGGCGGAAACCAGCGACCTGCAGGACCACCGCCTGGCCTTCATCCTGATCAAGGACCCGCAGATCAACGCCTTCGCCGCCCCCGGCGGCGTCATCGGCGTCAACGGCGGCCTGTTCCTCTACGCCCAGACCGAAGGCGAGTACGCCGCGGTGCTGGCCCACGAACTCGGCCACCTGATCCAGCGCCACTTCGCCCGCGGCCTGGAAGCGCAGAAGCAGATGCAGCTGCCGGTGATGGCGGCGATGCTCGCCGGCATCGTGGCCGCGGCGGCGGGCGCCGGGGATGCCGGCATCGCCGCCATCGCCTCGACCCAGGCGGCGGCGATCCAGAACCAGCTGCGCTTCTCCCGGCAGAACGAACAGGAAGCCGACCGCGTCGGGGTGACCAACATGGTCCGCGCCGGCTACGACCCGCGCTCCATGCCGACCATGTTCGAGCGCCTGGCGCGGCAGTACCGCTACGACGCCAGGCCGCCGGAGTTCCTGCTCACCCACCCGGTGACCGACTCGCGTATCGCCGACACCCGCAACCGCGCCGAGCAGTACCCGCAGGGCGGCAAGGAAGACTCGCTGCGCTACCAGCAGATGCGCGCCCGCGTACAGCTGCTCTTCGAGGAAACCCCGGGCATCGCCGGCAAGCGCTTCCGCGCCATGCTCGACGACAATCCCAAGCTCGACGCCGCGCGCTACGGCCTGGCGCTGTCGCAGATCCGCGTCGGCCAGCTCAACGACGCCCGCGCCACCCTCCAGCCGCTGCTGGCCAAGGCGCCCAACGACGTGGCCTACAACCTGGCCCAGGTCGACCTGGACATCACCTCGAACAAGCTCGGCGACGCTCTCGCCCGGGTCCAGCGCCTGCTCGGCCAGTACCCCGGCAACTACCCGCTGGTCCAGGCCCAGGCCGACATCCTGCTCAAGCAGAACAAGGCCGCCGACGCCGAGAAGATCCTGATCAAGCTGACCCAGGACCGCCCGCTGGACCCGGACGTCTGGAGCCGCCTGGCCGACGCCCGCACCATCGACGGCAACGCCATCGGCGTGCACCAGGCCCGCGCCGAGTACCTGGCGCTGACCGGCGACTACCCCTCGGCCATCGAGCAGCTGGACTTCGCCAAGCGCCGCGCCGGCGGCAACTTCACCCTGGCCGCCAAGCTGGACGCGCGCCAGCAGGCGTTCCGCGAGCAGGAGAAGATCCTCAAGGAGATGATGCGCGGTTAACCGGCCTGGCGGCCGAGAAGCGACTGTCTTGCCGGCTGCGCCGATGTGCTTTTCGTAGGATGGGTTGAGCTTGCGAAACCCATGCGGTCGGGATGATGGGTATCGCTTCGCTCAACGCCATCCTACGAAAAGCTGTGCTTCCTGGCACCGTAGGAGCTACTGTCTGCCGGCTGCGCCGAGGTGCTCTTCGTAGGATGGGTTGAGTTTACGAAACCCATGCGGTCGGGGTGATGGGTATCGCTTCGCTCAACCCATCCTACGGGATTCCAGGAAAGCACAGTCGTAGGAGCGGACCTTGTCCGCGATAGCCGGAGGTCCCGGCGCGATTCGCGGATGAGATCCGCTCCTACGCAACCCCACCCGCGCCATTGCCCTCGGGCACCGATGTTCCGGCCAACGGCGGATAACCGCGAACGGTTATTCGCCCTACGCCCCACCCGCGCCATTCCCGCTGGAAGGCTCAGGCGTTGCCCGCCACCTTCAGCCTCGCCGCCTGGGTGAACTCCAGCATGCGCTTGAGCGGGCGGATGGCCCGCGGGATCAGCGCCGGGTCGACGAAGATCTCGCCGCTGCCTTCCTTCAGGCAGGCCAGGGTGCGCTCCAGGGTGTTCATGGCCATCCACGGGCAGTGCGCGCAGCTGCGGCAGGCCGCGCCGTTGCCGGCGGTGGGGGCCTCGATGAACTCCTTGTCCGGGCACAGCTGCTGCATCTTGTAGAAGATGCCGCGGTCGGTGGCGACGATGAAGCGCTTGTTCGGCAGGGTCTGCGCGGCCTTGATCAACTGGCTGGTGGAACCCACCGCGTCAGCCAGCTCTACCACCGCCTCAGGCGATTCCGGGTGGACCAGGATGGCCGCGTCCGGGTACAGCGCCTTAAGGTCTTCCAGCTGCTTGGCCTTGAACTCCTCGTGGACGATGCAGGCGCCGTCCCAGAGCAGCATGTCGGCGCCGGTCTCGCGCTGGATGTAGCGGCCCAGGTGCTGGTCGGGGGCCCAGAGGATCGGCTCGCCGTTGTCCATCAGGTGCTCGACGATCTCCACCGCGCAGCTGGAGGTCACCACCCAGTCGGCGCGCGCCTTCACTGCCGCCGAGGTGTTCGCGTACACCACCACGGTGCGTTCCGGGTGCTGGTCGCAGAAGGCCGAGAACTCCTCCACCGGGCAGCCCAGGTCCAGCGAGCAGGTGGCCTCGAGGGTCGGCATCAGCACGCGCTTCTCGGGGTTGAGGATCTTCGCCGTCTCGCCCATGAAGCGCACTCCGGCCACCACCACGGTCTGCGCCGGGTGCTGGTTGCCGAAGCGGGCCATCTCCAGGGAGTCGGAGACGCAACCGCCGGTCTCCTCGGCCAGGGCCTGGATCACCGGGTCGCAATAGTAGTGCGCCACCAGCACGGCGTTCTGCGCCTTCAGCTCGGCGGCGATGGCCGCGCGGTACTCGGCCTCTTCCTGCGCGCTCAGCACACGGGGCTGCTTGGCGGCGAGGTGGGCCTGGACCAGGAGGCGTTCGGATATCTGCGTCATGTCTTCACTGCACCTGCGGGGGTACGACCAGCTGTGGGGGCGATTTTACATCGCCGCGAAAGCGAGCGCGCGATCTTGCGGGGAAAGCCGCCGGGAGGCAAGCGCCAGGCGGCCGCGGGCTGGCGCGGGCCTGGGTATGGAACTCGGCAACGGCGATGGTTTCGGGGCACCTGGCGACGCCCTGTCGCGAAGGCTCTGGAACGGGCTTCGGCGCCCAGCCCTGCGGGCATATTTTTCATGCCGCAAAGGCATGAAGGCTTCCAGCGGATCGGCCAAGCCCTAGTGCCACGCCGCCTGCAGCGATCCGCACGAATCACTTATTCCTTAAGGAAATTTAAATAAGGCAAACAATTACTTTAATAGCTAAGGCGTTCCCTCAATCATCCAGCCCGTACCCGGTGCCTCCACGGTGCCGCGCTTTCGCTAGAAACCCGAGGAGATCGTCCATGGCCAACCCCCAGCCCGCCGTCGCGCAGGACCCGCTCCTGCGCCACGCGCCCGGTGGCGATATGGTCGAGCTGGGCCGGCCGCTGCGCCCGCCCCTGCAGCTGGTGCGCCACGTGCCGGCGAAACACAGTGTGCTGGGCCGCCGCGAAGCGCTGCTGCTCGGCCTGCTGGTCCTGACCCTGCATGGCTCCGTGGCCTACTGGCTGAGCCAGCAGCCCACGCCCAGGCTGCCCGAGGTGCCGCCGCAGGTACCGCCCATGACCATCGAATTCAGCGCTCCCACCCCGCCGGTGGTGGAACCGCCGCCACCCGAGCCGACGCCGCCGGTGGTGGAGGAACCGCCGCCGCCCGTGGTGGACGAGAACGCGGTGAAACCGCCGCCGCCCAAGCCGATCCCCAAGCCCAAGCCGAAACCGGTGGCCAAGCCCAAACCCAAGCCGGTGGAACAGCCGCCCGCGCCGCCCAAGGCGGAAACCCCGCCGGCACCGCCCGCGCCCCCGGCTCCACCGGCGCCGGCCCCGGTCACGCCGCCCTCGGCCCACGCCGGCTACCTGCACAACCCGGCGCCGGAATACCCGGCCCTGGCGCAGCGCCGCGGCTGGGAAGGCACGGTGCTGCTGCGCGTCCACGTGCTGGCCAGCGGCGGCCCGAGCGAAATCCAGGTGCAGACCTCCAGCGGCCGCGAGGCCCTCGACCAGGCGGCGATCAAGGCCGTGCAGCGCTGGAAGTTCGTACCCGCCAAACGCGGCGACGTGGCCCAGGACGGCTGGGTCAGCGTGCCCATCGACTTCAAACTGAATTGATCTGCGACCCGTTCGCACAGGAGAGAACCCCATGAGTCTGCCCCTCAACCCCGTGGAATCCGTCGAAGGCGCGGTGATCTGGCTGCTGGCCGGCTTCTCCGTCCTCACCTGGAGCCTGGCCCTGGTCAAGGGCATCCAGTTCGGCCGGCAGAAGTCCCAGGACCGCCGCTTCCAGAAGCAGTTCTGGGGCGCCACCAGCCTCGAATCGGCCGGCGAGCAGTCCGCCGGCCAGCCCGGCGCCGGCGCCCGCGTGGCCCAGGCCGGCTTCGCCGCCATCCAGGTGCCGGACGGCAACCAGCATGACCTGGCCCAGTCGATCAACCACCAGGACCGCCTGGAACGCGCCCTGCGCCAGCAGATCCAGCGCGAGCGCCGCTCCCTGGAATCGGGCTTGGCGGTGCTCGCCTCGATCGGCTCCACCTCGCCCTTCATCGGCCTGTTCGGCACCGTGTGGGGCATCATGGAAGCGCTCAAGGGCATCAGCGCCGCGGGCTCGGCGAGCCTGGAAACCGTGGCCGGCCCGATCGGCTCGGCACTGATCGCCACCGGCGTGGGCATCGCCGTCGCCGTGCCCGCGGTGCTGGTCTACAACTACTTCCTGCGCCGCCTGAAGCTCACCGCGGCCGACCTCGACGACTTCGCCCACGACTTCTACAGCCTCGCCCAGAAGAGCGCCTTCCGCGTCATCGTGCACCCCGCCACGGCCCGCAAGCCGGTGGCCGGCAAGAACGTGAAGGAGGCGAGCTGACATGGCCTTCTCGACCCAGGACAGCGACGAGGTTCTTTCCGAGATCAACGTCACCCCGCTGGTGGACGTGATGCTGGTGCTGCTGGTGGTGTTCATCGTCACCGCGCCGCTGCTGACCAACGCCATCCCGATCAACCTGCCCAAGACCGAATCGGTGGCCCCGCCGGAACAGAAGGATCCGCTGGTGGTGAGCATCGACGGCGCCGGCAAGTGGTTCATCAACAAGGACGAAATCCAGCCCGAGCTGCTGCAGGGCAGCCTGGAGGCCGCCAAGGCCAAGGAACCTGAACTGCGCGTGCAGCTGCAGGCCGACGAGGGCGTGAACTACGGCCAGGTGGCCAAGGCCATGGCCTCGATCGAAAAGGCCGGGATCACCAAGCTATCGGTGATCACGGCGCGCTGAGAGGCTCCGCGCGGATCTTCATGTAATACCCCACCGAAACATCCGTTCTTCCAGGTCGCTTTCTTCAACTCAGGCAGGGGAAAGCGGCCTTTTTTTATCTTCGCGAAAGAGCCTTGAGGTCGGACACATCGACCGTAGGGCGCATAACGCCTGCGGCGTTATCCGCCGTTCGGACGCTTCATTTCGCACCCGCATGACCATGGCGCTCGGAACTACGGCGTATAACCGCGAACGGTCATACGCCCTACCCCGCTTTTCGTAGGAGCGGACTCCGTCCGCAATGCTCCTCAACCGCGGTAATACCGCTGCGGCACGAACGGCGTGCGCGCCACCTTCATCGGCACGCGCTTGCCGCGCACCATGGCGAACACTTCGCTGTCCAGCGCGGCATGGGCGCTGGCCACGTAGCCCATGGCCACCGGCGCGCCCAGGCTCGGGCCGAAGCCGCCGCTGCTGACCTTGCCGATCACCGCACCTTGCGCGTCGACTATCTCCGCACCCTCGCGCACCGGCACCCGCTCCTGCGGCAGCAGGCCGACGCGCTTGCTGGCCACGCCTTCGCGCTGCTGGGCGAAGATGCGCTCGGCGCCGGGGAAGCCACCGGCACGCTCGCCATCGGCGCGGCGCACCTTGGAGATGGCCCAGCCCAGGCTCGCTTCCACCGGGGTGGTGGCGCTGTCCATGTCGTGGCCATACAGGCACAGGCCGGCTTCCAGGCGCAGCGAGTCGCGCGCGCCAAGGCCGATCGGCTGCACTTCTTCCTCGGCCAGCAGCGCGCGGGCCAGGGCTTCGGCCTGGGCCACGGGCACGGAAATCTCGTAGCCGTCCTCGCCGGTGTAGCCGGAGCGGCTGACGTTGCATTGCGCGCCCAGCAGCTCGACGCTCGCCACCTGCATGAAGGTCAGGTCCTTCACCGCCGGGGCGAAGCGCGCCAGCACCTCGGCCGCGGCCGGGCCTTGCAGGGCCAGCAGGGCGTGGCTGTCGAACAGCGACTCGATCTCGCAGCGCGCGCCGATGTGCTGGCGCAGGTGCGCCAGGTCCTGGTCCTTGCAGGCGGCGTTGACCACCAGGAACAGGTGGTCGCCGGCGTTGGCCACCATCAGGTCGTCGAGGATGCCGCCCTCGGCGTTGGTGAACAGCGCGTAGCGCTGCTGGCCGAGCGGCAGGTCGAGGATGTCCACCGGCACCAGGCTTTCCAGCGCAGCAGCGGCGTCGGCGCCGCGCAGGCGCAGCTGGCCCATGTGCGACACGTCGAACAGGCCGGCCCGGGCGCGGGTGTGCAGGTGCTCCTTGAGCACGCCCAGCGGATATTGCACCGGCATCTCGTAGCCGGCGAAGGGAACCATCTTCGCACCCAGTTCCAGGTGCAGGTCGTACAGCGGCGTCTTGGCGAGGCTCATGGCGTCTCCTTGGCGAAAAAAAGGCCGCGCCGGCGCATCCGGCGCCCACCGCGGCCACGGCGCCCGCAGGAGCGGGCACAGGGACTTAAGGGTTCACGCGTCCTGGTAGTCGGCGATCGACGGGCAGGAGCAGGCCAGGTTGCGGTCGCCGTAGACGTTGTCCACGCGGCCCACCGGCGGCCAGTACTTGCCGTCCACCAGGCTCGCCAGCGGGTACACCGCCTGCTCGCGGCTGTAGGGGTGCGACCACTCGCCAACCAGCTCCGCCGCGGTGTGCGGAGCGTTCTTCAGCGGGTTGTCGTCCTTGTCCAGCTCGCCGCGTTCCACCGCGCGGATTTCCTCGCGGATGCGGATCATGGCGTCGCAGAAGCGGTCCAGCTCCTCTTTCGACTCGCTCTCGGTGGGCTCCACCATCAGCGTGCCGGCCACCGGGAAGGACATGGTCGGGGCGTGGAAGCCGAAGTCGATCAGGCGCTTGGCCACGTCGTCGACGTTGATCCCGCTGGTTTCCTTGAGCGGGCGCAGGTCGAGGATGCACTCGTGGGCCACCAGGCCGTTCTCACCGGTATAGAGCACCGGGTAGTGCTCTTCCAGGCGGCGGGCGATGTAGTTGGCGCCGAGGATGGCCGCCTGGGACGCGCGCTTGAGGCCCTGCCCGCCCATCATGCGGATGTACATCCAGGTGATCGGCAGGATGCTGGCGCTGCCGAAGGGCGCCGCGCTCACCGCGCCCTGCTTGCGCTCCAGCTGCTCGCCGTGGCCGGGCAGGAAGGGCGCCAGGTGCGCCTTCACGCCGATCGGGCCGACGCCCGGGCCGCCGCCGCCGTGGGGGATGCAGAAGGTCTTGTGCAGGTTCAGGTGCGAGACGTCGCCGCCGAACCTGCCCGGCGCGCACAGGCCGACCATGGCGTTCATGTTGGCGCCGTCGATGTACACCTGGCCGCCGTTGTCGTGGACGATGGCGCAAATGTCGCGCACCGCTTCCTCGAACACGCCATGGGTCGACGGGTAGGTGATCATGATCGCCGCCAGGCGCTCGCGGTGTTCCTCGGCCTTGGCCTTGAGGTCGGCCAGGTCGACGTTGCCGCGCGCGTCGCAGGCGGTGACCACCACGCGCAGGCCGGCCATCTGGGCGGTGGCCGGGTTGGTGCCGTGGGCCGAGGACGGGATCAGGCAGATGTCGCGGTGCCCTTCGCCACGGCTGGCGTGGTAGGCGCGGATGGCCAGCAGGCCGGCGTATTCGCCCTGGGAGCCGGCGTTGGGCTGCAGCGACACGGCGTCGTAGCCGGTGGCGGCGCAGAGCATGGCCTCCAGTTCCGCGGTCATGGCCCGGTAGCCGGCGGCCTGCTCGGCCGGGGCGAAGGGGTGCAGGTTGCCGAACTCGGCCCAGGTGATCGGGATCATCTCGCTGGCGGCGTTCAGCTTCATGGTGCAGGAGCCCAGCGGGATCATGCTGCGGTCCAGCGCCAGGTCCTTGTCGGCCAGCTTGCGCAGGTAGCGCATCAGCTCGGTTTCCGAGTGGTAGCGGTTGAACACTTCGTGGCGCAGGAAGGCCGAGGTGCGCAGCAGCGCTTGCGGCAGCTGGTCGCCGACACTGGCGGCCAGGGCGGCGAAGTCCGGCAGCGCCTGGCCGGCGGCGAACACCGCCCACAGGGCTTCGACGGCGGCCTGCTCGCAGGTCTCGTCGAGTGAGACGCCGACGCGGCCGTCGTCGATCACCCGCAGGTTGATGCCGGCGGCCTGGGCGGCGGCGTGGACTTCGGCGGCCGGGCGCGCGGTGGCGACGCTCAGGGTGTCGAAGAAGTATTCCTGCTCGACCTTGTGGCCCAGCTGCGCCAGGCCGGCGGCGAGGATGGCGGTCAGCCGGTGCACGCGCCGGGCGATATCGCTCAGGCCCTGCGGGCCATGGTAGACCGCGTACATGCTGGCGATGTTGGCCAGCAGCACCTGGGCGGTGCAGATGTTGCTGGTGGCCTTCTCGCGGCGGATGTGCTGCTCGCGGGTCTGCATGGCCAGGCGCAGCGCCGGGTTGCCGAAGCGGTCGATGGAGATGCCGACCAGGCGGCCGGGCATGTCGCGCTTGAAGGCGTCGCGGGTGGCGAAGTAGGCCGCGTGCGGGCCGCCGAAGCCCAGCGGCACGCCGAAGCGCTGGGCGCTGCCGAGGACCACGTCGGCGCCGAATTCGCCCGGCGGGGTGAGCAGGGTCAGCG
Organism: Pseudomonas sp. AAC; assembly: GCF_000725445.1. Classification (NCBI taxonomy): domain Bacteria; kingdom Pseudomonadati; phylum Pseudomonadota; class Gammaproteobacteria; order Pseudomonadales; family Pseudomonadaceae; genus Pseudomonas; species Pseudomonas sp. AAC. The sequence goes on from NZ_KL647097.1 coordinate 572,082, forward strand.
CCAGCAGGTCGGCGGCCACGGCTACCAGGGTGCCGGCGGCGTGGGCGCGCTCGATCAGCTCGCGGTAGTCGATGACCGCGCCGGTGCTGGCCGGGTATTGCAGCAGCACGCCGAAGTAGGCGGAAAAGTCCTGCAGCGCGGCTTCGTCGCCGACCACCACTTCGATGCCCAGCGGCTCGGCGCGGGTGCGCAGCACGTCGAGGGTCTGCGGGTGGCAGTGCGCGGAGGCGAAGAAGGCCTGGGCGGCCTTGTTCTTCGACAGGCGCTTGCAGAAGGTCATGGCCTCGGCGGCGGCGGTGGCTTCGTCCAGCAGCGAGGCGTTGGCGATCTGCATGCCGGTGAGGTCGCCGATCAGCGTCTGGAAGTTCAGCAGCGCTTCCAGGCGGCCCTGGGAGATTTCCGGCTGGTAGGGGGTGTAGGCGGTGTACCAGGCCGGGTTTTCCAGGAGGTTGCGCAGGATCGGCGCCGGGGTGTGGCAGGGGTAGTAGCCCTGGCCGATGTGGTTGCGTAGCAGCTGGTTCTGCGCGGCGATGGCGCGCAGGTCGGCCAGGGCCTGGGCCTCGCCCTGCCCCGCGCTGCCGTCGAGCACGCTGGTGCCCTTGATGCTGTTGGGGATGACGCTGTCGGTCAGGGCGTCGAGGCTGGCGTAGCCGACCAGTTCGAGCATGGCCTGGGTGTCGGCCTCGCGCGGGCCGATGTGGCGGGCGATGAATTCGTTGCGGGTGCTCAGTTGGACCTTGCTCATGCGGGCTCCCCGGTTCAGGCGCGGGCGGACAGGTAGGCTTCGTAGCCGGCCTGGTCCATCAGGGTGTCGAGGGCGGCGGCGTCATCCAGGCGGATGCGGAAGAACCAGCCGTCGGCCAGCGGCGCCTGGTTGACCAGCTCCGGGCCGTCGATCAGCGCGGGGTTGACCTCGGTGACCTCGCCGGCCAGCGGCATGACGATGTTGCTGGCGGCCTTCACCGACTCCAGCACCGCCACTTCGGCGCCCTGCTCATGGCGGCCGAGCTCCGGCAGCTGGACGTAGACCACGTCGCCCAGGGCCTCCTGGGCATAGTCGGTGACGCCGACGGTCACTTCGCCGGAAGCTTCGAGGCGCAGCCATTCATGGTCGGGTGTGAAGCGCAGGGTGGTCATGGGTCGTCCTCTTGGTCTCGAATCGAGCCGTCGGGTGGCTCGCGATTTTTCCCGGCACGAGAGCAAGGGTGATGCCAAAACCAACAAAACACTTATAAATCAATTAGTTGATTAATATAACCGCCAGGTGCGATCCAGCCTTTGGAACGAAATCATTCCACAAAAACCAACCAGTCTCCTGGCCTTTAGCGCATCAGGGCCCCGGCTGGCGCGGTCGCCGCCAAATGGAACGAAAACGCTCCACCGGAGCGAAATCGTTCCACTCTCAGCGCTCGCCGATCCCGTACTTGCGCAGGCGCTGGCCGATGGCGGTGTGCGAGGTGCGCAGCCGCGCGGCCAGTTGACGCGTCGAGGGGTAGGCCGCGTAGAGCCGTTGCAGCAGCGACTTCTCGAACTGCTGTACGGCCTCCTCCAGGCTGGTGACTTCCTCGTCGGCGGCCTGGCGGGTGTCCAGCTCGGTGCCGGCCACTTCCAGGTCCTCGACGCCGATCACCTCGCCCTCGCCGATGGCCGCGGCGCGGAAGATCTTGTTCTGCAACTGGCGCACGTTGCCGGCCCAGCGGTTGCCCAGCAGCAGCGGATGGGTTTCCGGCGCCAGGCGGCACGGCGGGCGCTGGATCTGCGTGCAGGCCAGGCGCAGGAAGTGCTCGGCCAGCAGCAGGATGTCCTGGCCGCGCTCGCGCAGCGGCGGCACCTGCAGGTTGAGCACGTTGAGGCGGTAGTAGAGGTCTTCGCGGAAGCTGCCCTCGCCGACCATCTTCGCCAGGTTGCGGTGGGTGGCGCAGAGCACCCGCACATTCACCCGCACCTCGCGCTCGCCGCCGATGCGGCGGAAGCAACCGTCGCTGAGGAAGCGCAGCAGCTTGGCCTGCAGGTAGGGCGACATCTCGCCCACTTCGTCGAGGAACACAGTGCCACGGTCGGCCAGCTCCAGCAGGCCCGGCTTGCCGCCGCGCTGGGCGCCGGTGAAGGCTCCGGAGGCATAGCCGAACAGCTCGCTCTCGGCCAGGCTTTCCGGCAGCGCCGCGCAGTTCAGCGCCAGGAAGGGCTCCTCGCGGCGCGCGCTCAAGGCATGGCAGGCACGCGCCACCAGTTCCTTGCCGGTGCCGGTCTCGCCCTGGATCAGCAGCGGCGCGTCCAGCCCGGCGACCTTGCGCACCCGCGCCTTCAATTGCATCAGCGGCGCGGAACGGCCGATCAGGCCCTGCAGGCCCTCGGCGTGGTCGTGATGCAGCAGCGACAGACGTTCGCCGATGCGGCTCGGCGGGTAGAGCGTCAGCAGGCCGCCATCCAGCGCATCGCCGGTGCCGCGGATCGGCGTGGCGTCCAGCAGCAGCGGCTGGCCACCGAGGCTGACCTCGTGCATCGGCAGGCGGAAGCCCTTCTCCATCAGGTGCTCGGCCAGGCCCGGCTCGTCGAACAGGGTGGACAGCGACTCGCCGGCCGGCTGGCGGCCGCACAGGTCGATGAGCCGCGGGTTGGCGAGGAGCACCCGGGCCTGGGCGTCCACCGCCAGCACCGGGTCGCCCATGGCCGCCAGTAGCGCGTCCAGGTGCAGGCTGCGGCGCTGGCCGGGGAGCATGTCGACGATCTGCACCGAGAGCACGCCGCGTACCCGCAGCAACGCGCCGTGCAATTCGTGGAGCACTTCCTGGCGCAGCTCGGGGGCATCTATATAGACGTTCGGCGGCACCATCTCCACCGCGTCCAGATTCAGGTTGCGCGCGCCCAGCAGCGCCAGGACTTCCTGGGTGATGCCGACGCGGTCGGTGAAGGTGACGTGGATTCGCATGCTCGGGGCCCTGGCTACGCGCTGCGCATGATCGGACTTTTATCCGGCGCCGACAACGCTCAGAACAGGTTCAGCTGCTCGGCCCTGCCACGCAGGTCGACCAGGCGCACGCCCACGCCGATCAGCCGCACCGGCCGCTCGCCACGCTGGAAGGCCTGGGCCAGCAGCAGCCGGTAGCTGTCCAGGTCGCGGCTGGCGTTGGCCTGCTCCAGGGTGGTCTGGGTGAAGTCGTGGAACTTCAGTTTGACGAAGGGCTTGCCCGGCCGGTAGCTGGCGTCCAGGCGCTGCATCCGTCGTTGCAGTTCGTCGAGCAGGCCGGGCAGCTCGGCCAGGCAGGCGTCGACGTCGGGCAGGTCGCGGTCGAAGGTGTTCTCCACGCTGATCGACTGGCGCCGGCTATCCACCTGCACCGGGCGCTCGTCAATGCCGCGGGCGAGGTTCCACAGACGCTCGCCGAAGCCGCCGAACTCGCGCACCAGCGCCAGGCGCGACCAGTCGCGCAGTTGCCGGCAGTCCTGCACGCCCAGGCGCGCCAGCTTCTCGGCGGTGACCTTGCCCACGCCGTGGAGCTTCTTCACCGGCAGCTCGGCGACGAAGTCCTCGACCTGCTCCGGGGTGACCACGAACAGGCCGTTGGGCTTGCGCCAGTCGCTGGCGATCTTGGCCAGGAACTTGTTCGGCGCCACCCCGGCGGACACCGTGATGCCCAGCGACGACCAGACGCGCCGGCGGATGTCCTGGGCGATCAGCGTGGCGCTGCCGGAAAACTGCTGGCAGTCGCTGACGTCGAGGTAGGCCTCGTCCAGGGACAGCGGCTCGATGAGGTCGGTGTAGTCGCGGAAGATCCCGTGGATTTCCCGCGACACGCCTCTATAGACGTCCATGCGCGGGCGCACGATGGTCAGGTCCGGGCACAGCTTGACCGCGGTGCGCATGGCCATGGCCGAGTGCAGGCCGTAGACGCGCGCCTCGTAGTTGCAGGTGGCGACCACCCCGCGCTTGTCCGGCGAGCCGCCCACGGCCAGCGGCTTGCCCGCAAGGCTCGGGTCGTCGCGCATCTCGATGGCGGCATAGAAGCAGTCGCAATCGATGTGGATGATCTTTCGCTGCCGGGAACTCAACGCGGAACCTGCTCGGAGGGGATAGCGCCGGAACTCGGAGGGGATGCCCCGTCCGTTCCTGCGCATTAGCTGAAGGCTTCCATGGTAATGCAAAACGGCGCGAACGCCTGCGCCGCCCGCCCGCTGCGGCCCCGCTTCGCTAAGCATCTGAAGAAAAACCAGTTTTTCTGAAAAAACGGTTGACAGGGTAGCCGTCCTGAGTAGAATGGCCGCCGCGGGATGGAGCAGTCTGGTAGCTCGTCGGGCTCATAACCCGAAGGTCGTTGGTTCAAATCCAGCTCCCGCAACCAACATAGAAAAAGGCCACTCTTCGGAGTGGCCTTTTTCGTTTGCGCTCAATTTAAATAATTGATCGGAAAGCAGAAATCGATTGACAGGGTGTTCATCCCGAGTAGAATGGCCGGCGCGGGATGGAGCAGTCTGGTAGCTCGTCGGGCTCATAACCCGAAGGTCGTTGGTTCAAATCCAGCTCCCGCAACCAACATAGAAAAAAGCCACTCTGCGGAGTGGCTTTTTTCGTTACAGCGGAAAAAGACCGAGCCTGATCCAGGCCGCGGCCCCCATAATTGCAGTCATTTGTTCCCATGGACTTGGGAATTCGCGCGGGTGCCCCCACCTGTCGCGCAACAGCCATTGAGGTGCCCGATGCGCGTCGACTCCACCGCGCCTGAGACTCCGGAAACTGCCAGCGCTCCTTCCCGCTCCCGCCTGTTCGAGCGGCTCGGCGCCCATCGCCAGGCCATCGGCGTCGGCGTCACCCTGTTGCTGTTCGCCCTGGCGCTGGTGGCCTGCTACCACCTGCTGCGCGACATCGACCCCTATTCCCTGCACGACGCCCTGCTGGACATCCCCGGCAACGCCCTGCTCGGCGCCCTGGCCGCCACCGTGGCCGGCTTCGTCTGCCTGCTCGGCTACGAATGGTCGGCCACCCGCTTCGCCGGGGTGAAGCTGCCGCTGCCGACGCTGCTCACCGGCGGCTTCAGCGCCTTCGCCATCGGCAATGCGGTGGGCCTGTCGATGCTCTCCGGCGGCTCGGTGCGTTACCGCCTGTATGCCCGCGCCGGGCTGAACGCCATGGAAGTGGCGCGCATGACGCTGTTCGCCAGCCTGTCCCTGGGCTGCGCGCTGCCGGTGCTGGCGGCCATGGCGGCGCTCAGCGACCTGCCCGACGCGGCCCTGGCGCTACGCCTGCCGCAGTGGCTGGTGGCGGCCCTGGCGGTAGCGATCCTGGCCTTCTGCGTGCTGCTGGTGATCGGCATGGAGCGGCGCCGCGAGCCGGAACAGCCGTCGCCGGACAGCCAGCTGATCCGCATCGGCCGCCGCTCGGTGCGCCTGCCGGGCCTGCGCCTGTCGCTGCTGCAGCTGCTGATCACCGCGCTGGACGTGGCCGCCGCCGCCACCGTGCTCTACCTGCTGCTGCCCGAGGCGCCGCCGTTCGGCGCCTTCCTGCTGGTCTACATGATCGCCCTGGCCGCCGGCGTGCTCAGCCACGTGCCCGGTGGCGTCGGGGTGTTCGAGGCGATCCTGCTGGCGGCCTTCTCCGGGCAGATCGGCGCCGCTCCGCTGGCCGCCGCGCTGCTGATGTACCGCCTGATCTACGTGGTGCTGCCGCTGCTGCTGGCCTGCCTGCTGCTGCTGGTGGTCGAGGCGCGGCGCATGCTCCTGGCGCGCCAGGCGATGCGCGTGGCCTCCGGCCTGGCCGCGCCGGTGCTGGCGGTGCTGGTGTTCATTTCCGGCATCGTCCTGCTGTTCTCCGGCGCCACCCCGTCCATCGACACCCGCCTGGAGGAGCTGGACTTCCTGGTCCCGCACCGCCTGGTGGACGCCTCGCACTTCGCCGCCAGCCTGATCGGCGTGCTCTGCCTGCTGCTGGCCCAGGGCCTGCGCCGGCGCCTGTCGGCGGCCTGGGCGATCACCCTGGTGCTGCTGCTCAGCGGCGCGGTGCTGTCGCTGCTCAAGGGCGTGGACTGGGAGGAAGCGTCGATCCTCGGCGTCACCGCCTTGCTCCTGGCGATCTTCCGCCGCTCCTTCTACCGCCGCAGCCGGCTGATGGAAGTGCCCTTCTCACCGCTGTACCTGGCCGCCGCCGGCTGCGTGCTGGCCAGCTCCATCTGGCTGTTCCTGTTCGCCTACCAGGACGTGCCCTACAGCCACGAGCTGTGGTGGCAGTTCGCCCTCGACGCCGACGCCCCGCGCGGCCTGCGCGCCCTGCTGGGCAGTTGCCTGCTGCTGGCCGCGGTGGGCCTGACCTGGCTGCTGCGCACCTCGCCGCCAGCGATCCACGAGCCGAGCGCCGAGGAACTGGACCGCGCCGCCGCCATCCTCGCCCGCTCCGAGCAGCCCGACGGCGGCCTGGCGCTCTCCGGCGACAAGGCCCTGCTGTTCCACCCCAGCCAGGACGCCTTCCTCATGTACGCCCGCCGCGGCCGCAGCCTGGTGGCGCTGTACGACCCTATCGGCCCGACCCAGGCCCGCGCCGAGCTGATCTGGCAGTTCCGCGACCTCTGCGACCTGCACCACGCGCGCCCGGTGTTCTACCAGGTGCGCGCGGAGAACCTGCCGTTCTACATGGACATCGGCCTGACCGCCCTCAAGCTCGGCGAGGAAGCGCGCGTGGACCTGCAGCGCTTCGACCTGGAAGCCAAGGGCAAGGACATGAAGGACCTGCGCTACACCTGGAACCGCGGCCAGCGCGACGGCCTGGCCATCGAGTTCCACGAAGCCGGGCAGGCGCCGCTGGACGAGCTGCGGGCGATTTCCGACGCCTGGCTGGGCGGCAAGGCCACCCGCGAGAAAGGCTTCTCCCTGGGCCGCTTCACTCCCGAATACCTGCGCTACTTCCGCGTCGCCGTGGTACGCCACCAGGGCCGCGCGGTGGCCTTCGTCAACCTGCTGGAAACCGCCAGCCACGGGCTGGCCAGCCTGGACCTGATGCGCGTGGTGCCGGACGCGCCGAAGATGACCATGGAATTCCTCATGCTCGGCCTGATCCTGCACTACAAGGAACACGGCTACGCCCGCTTCAGCCTCGGCATGGTGCCGCTCTCGGGGCTGCAGCCGCGCCGCGGCGCGCCGCTGGCCCAGCGCCTGGGCGCGCTGGTGTTCCACCGCGGCGAACAGTTCTACAACTTCCAGGGGCTGCGTCGCTTCAAGGACAAGTTCCAGCCCGACTGGGAACCCCGCTACCTGGCCGTGCCCGCCGGACTGGATCCGCTGGTGGCGCTGGCCGATACCGCCGCCCTGATCGCGGGCGGCCTGTCCGGACTGGTGAAACGCTGATATGTCGAAACGTCGCTGGCGCCTGTTGGCCATCGTCCTGCTGCTGATAGTCGTCGCTGCTGCCGCAGCCGTGGCGCTGTGGTTCCACCCGCTGTCCCAGGCGCGCCTGGAGCACGGCAAGCTGCCCGACGGTAGCCCGGTGAGCCTGGCCATTCCCGCCCGCCACCCAACTGCCACCGTGCTGCTGGCGGTGCCCCAGGACAACAAGCTGGACGACGCCCAGCTGCTGGCCCTGGCCCACGACAACGGCGCCCGGGTGGTGCAGTTCCTCTTCCCGGACAACGATTGCGTGGCCCAGCAGCACCGCGTGCAGGCCGCACTGAACCTGCTCGACGCCCAGCCCACCCTGGTCGCCGGCGTGCACCAGGGCGGCGCCTGGGCCTGGCGCTGGCTGGCCGGGCAGAACAGCGACAAGGCCAAGGCCCTGTCGGTCGGCTTCGCCCTCGACAAGCCCGACTGCGCCGCGCCCAAGCTGCCGCAGAGCGCCCCCCACGGCCACTGGACCGCGGCCTGGAACGACAACCCGGACGACGGGACCGCGCGCTTCGCCCGCAGCCAGCAGAACGCCGAGACCGTCATCGCCAACTACTACGACAGCCTGCCGGTGGTCCTCGACGACCAGCTCAAGCGCCTGATCCAGGGCAGCGGCGACGACTTCCCGGTGGTCGAGGTGCCGGCCGCCAAGCCGTCGCCCACCGTCACCCTGTTCTATTCCGGCGACGGCGGCTGGCGCGACCTGGACCGCGACGTCGCCGGGCAGATGGCCGAGCTGGGCTACCCGGTGGTGGGCATCGACGCGCTGCGCTACTTCTGGGAGCACAAGAGCCCCGAGCAGAGCGCCGCCGACCTCGCCCTGCTGATGCAGCACTACCGCGAGAAATGGGGCGCCACCCACTTCGTGCTGGCCGGCTATTCCTTCGGCGCCGACGTGCTGCCGGCCATCTACAATCGCCTGCCCGAGGCCGACAAGCAGCAGGTCAGCGCCGTGCTGCTGCTGGCCCTGGCGCGCAGCGGCAGCTTCGAGATCGAAGTGCAGGGCTGGCTGGGCAAGGCCGGCCAGGAAGCCGCCACCGGCCCGGAACTGGCGCGCATGCCCGGGCCCAAGGTGCTCTGCGTGTACGGCATCGACGAGAAGGACGAGAGCGGCTGCACCCAGCCCCAGGCCATCGGCGAGAACCTCGAACTGCCCGGCGGCCATCACTTCGACGAGAACTACCCGGCCCTGGCCAAGCGCCTGGTCAACGCCATTCGCGCGCGCCAGGTGCCGCCGAACGAGTCCTGAGCCGAAGGCTGGCTTACACTTCAGGCATTGGCTGCGTCTTCAGCCTGGCTTCAGGCTGCGGACGCAAGCTGCCCCGACCCGCCGCCACGAGCGGGACAGCCTGAAGAGAAGGAGTTTCCATGAGCCAGCCCCCCTACCCGCGCCGCTACGGCAGCCTGTCCATCGCCCTGCACTGGCTGATGCTGGTGCTGATCGCCGGCGTCTACACCTGCATCGAACTCAAGGGCAACTACCCCAAGGGCAGCGACACCCGCGCCCTGCTCAGCCAGTGGCACTTCATGCTCGGCCTGAGCGTGTTCTGCCTGGTCTGGCTGCGCCTGATCGGCCGTTTCATCTACCCCACCCCGCCGATCGTGCCCGCCCCGCCGGCCTGGCAGATGCTGCTGGCCAAGACCGTGCACGTGGCGCTCTACGCGATGATGATCGGCCTGCCGCTGGCCGGCTGGACCATCCTCAGCGCCGCCGGCAAGCCGATCCCCTTCTGGGGCCTGCAACTGCCGCCGCTGGTGGCGGAGAACCCGGACCTGGCCAAGCAGGTCAAGGCCGTGCACGAGACCGTCGGCAACATCGGCTACTTCCTGATCGGCCTGCACGCCATCGCCGCGCTGTTCCATCACTTCATCAGCCGCGACAACACCCTGGTGCGCATGCTGCCCGGCGCCGGCGAGGCGCGGCCGGAGTAACCGCGCCATCCCGCACCTGCGCGCGAATCGCGGACGGAGTCCCGTAGGATGGGTTGAGCCTGCGAAACCCATGCGGTTGCGCTGATGGGTATCGCTTCGCTCAACACCATCCTACGAAAAGCCATGCTCGCTCATGCGGCAGCAGCGGACTCCGTCCGCGATCGGCCGATCCCATGCACGGTCGATTGGCGAGGCCCCAGAACGAAAAAGCGCGCCCGAAGGCGCGCTTTGTCTTCCCGATAAAGCCGGTCAGATCTCCACCTGCGTCCCCAGCTCGATCACCCGGTTCAACGGCAGGTTGAAGTAGCGCAGGTTGCCGTTGGCGTTCTTCAGCAGGAAGGCGAACAGCCCCTCGCGCCAGCGCGCCATGCCGATGCGCCGGGACGGGATGACCGTCTCGCGGCTGAGGAAGTAGGTGGTGCGCATGGGGCTGAAGTCCAGCTCGTTGAGGTGGCAGTACTTCAGCGCCGCCGGGATGTCCGGGTCCTCCATGAAGCCGAAGTGCAGCAGCACGCGGAAGAAGCCCTCGCCATAGGCGTCCACCTCGAAGCGGCGGTCGGTGGCGACCCGCGGGCTGTCTTCGTTGACCACCGTGAGCAGCACCACCTGCTCGTGCAGCACCTGGTTGTGCAGCAGGTTGTGCAACAGCGCGTGGGGCACGGCGTCGGAGCGCGCGGTGAGGAACACGGCGGTGCCCTGCACCCGGTGCGGCGGCTGCGAGCGGATGCTGGCGATGAACAGCGGCAGCGGCAGCGAGCCTTCGTCCAGGCGCTCCACCAGCAACTGGCGGCCGCGCTTCCAGGTGGTCATCAGGATGAACAGGGCAATACCGGCCACCACCGGGAAGGCGCCGCCCTGCACCACCTTCGGCAGGTTGGCCGAGAAGAACAGCACGTCCACCAGCAGCATCATGCAGAAGAACGGAATGGCCAGCCACAGCGGCCACTTCCAGTGCAGCCAGAGCACCACGCCCATCAGCAGGGTGGTCACCAGCATGGTCCCGGTCACCGCCACGCCGTAGGCCGAGGCCAGCGCCGCGGAGGACTCGAAGCCCAGCACCAGCAGCACCACGCCGACCATCAGCGCCCAGTTCACCCCGGCGATGTAGATCTGCCCCTGCTCCTGGCTGGAGGTGTGCTGCACGAACATGCGCGGCACGAAGCCCAGCTGGATGGCCTGGCGGGTCAGCGAGAAGGCCCCGGAAATCACCGCCTGGGAGGCGATCACCGTGGCCACGGTGGACAGCGCCACCATCGGCAGCAGCGCCCAGGACGGCGCCAGCAGGTAGAAGGGGTTGCGCGCGGCTTCCGGGTTGTAGAGGATCATCGCGCCCTGGCCGAAGTAGTTCAGCACCAGGCCCGGCAGCACCAGGGCGAACCAGGCGCGGGAAATCGGCTTGCGGCCGAAGTGGCCCATGTCCGCGTACAGCGCCTCGGCGCCGGTCAGCGCCAGCACGGTGGCGCCGAGGATGGCCACGCCGATGCCCGGGTGGACGATGAAGAAGTTCGCCGCCCAGTACGGGTTCATCGCGTTCAGCACCACCGGGTGCTGGTAGATGCCGTACAGGCCGAGCGCGCCCAGCACCACGAACCAGATCACCATCACCGGGCCGAACAGGATGCCTATGCGCGCCGTGCCATGGCGCTGGATGAGGAACAGGCCGACCAGCACGACCAGCGCCAGCGGCACCACCCAGTGCTCCAGGCCGTCGAAGGCGATCTCCAGGCCCTCGATCGCCGAGAGCACCGAGATCGCCGGGGTGATCATGCTGTCGCCATAGAACAGCGAGGCGCCGAACAGGCCCAGCACCACCAGCACCGAGCTCAGCCGCGGATAGTCGTGGGCGGCGCGGCGCGCCAGCGCGGTCAGCGCCATCACCCCGCCCTCGCCCTGGTTGTCGGCGCGCAGGACGAAGATCACGTACTTGATCGAGACCACCCAGACCAGCGACCAGAAGATCAGCGAGAGGATGCCGAGGATGGCGTCGTGCCCCACCTGCACGCCGTAGCCGCCGACGAAGACTTCCTTGAGCGTGTACAGCGGGCTGGTGCCGATGTCGCCGTAGCAGACGCCCACTGCGGCCACCATCATGCCCAGGGCGGAGCTTGAATGGTTTTCCTGCTGCTCCGCGGTTCCAGCGCTGGCGTTGGACATGTAACAAAATTCCTCTAGGAAAAATTCGGCGCATCCTGCGCCGACGGGCCCCGCGATGCAAGAGCCACGAAAACCTGATCTGAGTGACTATAGAAGGTGTTTGCCGCCCTTACCCTGTGTCTGCCGGCGCTTTCGCCGGCCGCTGCGGCAGCTTGTCTCACGGAGGCTGGTCAAGCGCGCGGGCTGCCGCTAGAATTGCGCACTTTTTGATCAGAGGCGCCGCCAGCGCGCCCTTAGAGGTTAGCCGCCCATGTCCACCGCAACGCCCAAAGTCGGTTTCGTCAGCCTCGGTTGCCCCAAGGCAACGGTCGACTCCGAACGCATCCTCACCCAGCTGCGCATGGAGGGCTACGAGATCGTGCCCACCTACGAGGACGCCGACGTCGTTGTGGTGAACACCTGCGGCTTCATCGACAGCGCCAAGGCCGAATCCCTGGACGCCATCGGCGAAGCCATCGCCGAGAACGGCAAGGTCATCGTCACCGGCTGCATGGGCGTGGCCGAGGACAGCATCCGCGACGTGCACCCCAGTGTGCTGGCCGTCACCGGTCCGCAGCAGTACGAACAGGTGGTCAGCGCCGTGCACGAGGTGGTGCCGCCCAAGGCCGAGCACAACCCGCTGATCGACCTGGTGCCACCGCAGGGCATCAAGCTCACCCCGCGCCACTACGCCTACCTGAAGATTTCCGAGGGCTGCAACCACAGCTGCAGCTTCTGCATCATCCCGTCGATGCGCGGCAAGCTGGTCAGCCGCCCGGTGGGCGACGTGCTCAGCGAGGCCCAGCGCCTGGTCAAGGCCGGCGTCAAGGAACTGCTGGTGATCTCCCAGGACACCAGCGCCTACGGCGTGGACCTGAAGTACAAGCTGGACTTCTGGGACGGCCAGCCGGTGAAGACGCGCATGCTGGAGCTGTGCGAAGCGCTGTCGAGCATGGGCGTGTGGGTGCGCCTGCACTACGTCTACCCCTACCCCAACGTCGACGACGTCATCCCGCTGATGGCCCAGGGCAAGCTGCTGCCCTACCTGGACATCCCCTTCCAGCACGCCAGCCCGAAAGTGCTCAAGTCCATGAAGCGCCCGGCCTTCGAGGACAAGACCCTGGCGCGCATCAAGAAGTGGCGCGAGCTCTGCCCCGAGCTGACCATCCGCTCGACCTTCATCGTCGGCTTCCCCGGCGAGACCGAGGAAGACTTCCAGTACCTGCTCGACTGGCTGACCGAAGCCCAGCTCGACCGCGTCGGCTGCTTCCAGTACTCCCCGGTGGAAGGCGCCCCGGCCAACGACCTGGGCCTGGAGTCGGTGCCCGATGACGTCAAGCAGGAGCGCTGGGAGCGCTTCATGGAGCACCAGCAGGCGATTTCCGCCGCGCGCCTGCAACTGAAGGTGGGCAAGGAAATCGAAGTGCTGATCGACGAAGTGGACGCCGAAGGCGCGGTGGGCCGTTCCTGGGCCGACGCCCCGGAGATCGACGGCGCCGTCTACATCGATACCTTCGACGTGAAGCCGGGCGACAAGGTGCGCGTGCGCATCACCGACGCCGACGAGTACGATCTCTGGGCCGAGCTGGCCTGAGTCGCCGAAAGCCCCGCCTTGCGGGGCTTTTTCTTTCAACCGGGACACTACCGATGCTCAACAACGACATCCTGCGCAGCCTGCGCTACAGCCTCGACATCGCCGACCGCGAGGTCGCCGCCATCGCCGGCCTGGCCGGATTGGCGCTGGACGAGGCCGAAGTCGCCGCGCTGCTGGCCCGCGAGGACGAACCCGGTTACCGGGAGTGCCCGGACGAAGTGCTGGCGCGCTTTCTCGACGGCCTGATCATCCACCGCCGCGGCCGCGACGACAGCCGGCCGCTGCCGCCGCTGGAACTGCCGCTGACCAACAATCTGGTGTTGAAGAAGTTGCGGGTGGCCTTCGAACTGCGCGACCACGACCTGCTGGCGATCCTCGACGACGCCGGGCTGGTGATGACCAAGGGGGAACTCAACGCGCTGTTCCGCGCCCCCGGCCACAGTAACTACCGTCCCTGTGGCGACCAGTTGCTGCGCAATTTCCTCAAGGGCCTGGTCCGGCGCGACAGGCGCTGAGCCGCGGGCGGCCATGCCCTGGATCTGGCTGCCCACGCACTTGTCTTGCGCCGAGGTGCCCTTCGTAGGATGGGTTGAGCTTGCGAAACCCATGCGGTGGCGCTGATGGGTATCGCTTCGCTCAACACCATCCTACGAAAAGCCGTGCTTCCTGGAACGTGACTTTGTCCGCGATTGGATTCATCGGCCACGCCGGAGGCCCCGGTGGCACGAACGGCTCCCTCTCCCTCCGGGAGAGGACTGGGGTGAGGAGCGAAACCAGACCTGGACACCTTCTACGGCTGGCTGTTGCTGCGCAGGCGCCGGCGATGACGCAAGCGGCGGGGTTTGCAGTGCCGATCGGGTAACATGGCGGCCCCTGCTCCATGCGCGTGCCGCCATGTCCTACTCCGTCTTCCCCATCGGCCATATCCGTTCCTGCTTCAAGGAGAAGTTCGCCATCCCGCGCCAGCCGCAGCTGGCCCCGGCGGCGCGCGGCGTGCTGGAGCTGCTGCCGCCGTTCGACGGCGGCGAGGCGGTGGAGGGCCTGGAGCAGGTCAGCCACGTCTGGCTGCTGTTCCTCTTCCACCAGGCCCTGGAAGACAAGCCGCGGCTCAAGGTGCGCCCGCCGCGCCTGGGCGGCAACCGCTCCCTGGGCGTATTCGCCACCCGCGCCACGCACCGGCCCAACGGCATCGGCCAGTCGGTGGTGCGCCTGGAGAAGGTCGAGCCCGGGCGCCTGTGGTTGTCCGGCATCGACCTGCTGGACGGCACCCCGGTGCTCGACATCAAGCCCTACGTGCCCTATGCCGACGCCGTGGCCGACGCGCGCAACGCCATCGCCGAGGCGCCGCCGGCGCCGATCCCGGTGCAGTGGAGCGACACCGCCCTGGCCCAGGCCCGGGAGCAGGCCCTGCGCCTGGGCGAGCCGGTGGTCGAGCTGGTCGAACAGTGCCTGGCCCAGGACCCGCGCCCGGCCTACCAGCAACCCACCCCGGAACGCCGCTACGGCGCGCGGCTGTGGGACCTGGACGTGCATTGGCATTACCCCGAGGCGGGGGTGATCCGGGTACTGGATGTGCAACCCGCCCCCTCTAATCGCGGATAAATTTGTACGGCGCGCCGAGGCGCTTTTCGTAGGATGGGTTGAGCTTGCGATACCCATCGGACCGTGGTGATGGGTATCGCTTCGCTCAACCCATCCTACGCCAGCGTTTCGCCACCTCACCTTGTAGGAGCGCGCCCTGCGCGCGATTCGCGGGCAGGGCCCGCTCCTACGCACGGCATTTCCCCATGTCCGCCATGAACGAAAAAGCCCGCCGGGTGGCGGGCTCTTTCAGCGGGCTGCGCTTATTTCTCGACGAAGGCGCGCTCGATCAGGTAGTCGCCCGGCTCGCCCATGCGCGGGGAGATCTGCAGGCCGAAGCCGTTCAGCACTTCGCTGGTCTCGTCCAGCATGCTCGGGCTGCCGCAGATCATGGCGCGGTCGTCCTGCGGGTTCATCGGCGGCAGGCCGATGTCGGCGAACAGCTTGCCGCTGCGCATCAGGTCGGTCTGGCGGCCCATGTTGCGGAACTCTTCACGGGTGACCAGGGGGTAGTAGATCAGCTTCTCTTTCACCATGTCGCCAAAGTACTCGTGCTCCGGCAGGACCTTGGTGATGAAGTCGGCGTAGGCCAGCTCGCTGACCCAGCGCACGCCGTGGACCAGGATGACCTTGTCGAACTTCTCGTAGACTTCCGGGTCCTGGATGACGCTCAGGAACGGCGCCATGCCGGTACCGGTGCTCAGCAGGTACAGGTGTTTGCCGGGCTTGAGGTCGTCCAGCACCAGGGTGCCGGTGGGCTTGCGGCTGACCATCAGCTCGTCGCCTTCCTTCAGGTGCTGCAGGCGCGAGGTCAGCGGGCCGTCCGGGACCTTGATGCTGAAGAACTCCAGGTGCTCCTCGTAGTTCGGGCTGGCGATGGAGTAGGCGCGCATCAGCGGGCGGCCGTTGACCTCCAGGCCGATCATCACGAACTGGCCGGTCTTGAAGCGCAGGCCCGGATTACGGGTGGTCTTGAAGCTGAAGAGGGTGTCGTTCCAGTGGTGCACGCTGAGAACGCGCTCGGTGTACAGGTTGCTCATCAAGGACTCCTAGAGATTCGTGGCGCACCCCAGCAGATCCCGGACGTAGCGCGATTGCGCGACATTTTATAGGGGGCGAGAATATCCGCAAAATAAATTATCTGGATATTGCTAATCCAAAACGCAGATAAGGGACGCCTGGCGGCCAGCGCGCGCCAGCTTACGCCCCCTGCCGCCCCGCCTGGGGCGACCGAATGTCGCGCCCCTCGCCCGCCACGGAGCCACCCGAACCGATGAAATTCACCCTGCGCCAGATGGAAGTCTTCGTCGCCGTGGCCCAGCAGGAAAGCGTGTCGCGCGCCGCCGAGGCGCTGTCGATGTCGCAGTCGGCCACCAGCACGGCCCTGGGCGAGCTGGAGCGGCAGTTCGACTGCAAGCTGTTCGACCGCGCCGGCAAGCGCCTGACCTTGAACGCCCTGGGCCGCCAGTTGCTGCCCCAGGCGGTGGCGCTGCTGGACCGCGGCAGCGAGATCGAGACGCTGCTCAACGGCAAGAGCGCCTTCGGCTCCCTGGACCTGGGCGCCACCCTGACCATCGGCAACTACCTGGCCACCCTGCTGATCGGCACCTTCATGCAGCGCCAGCCGGACTGCCGGGTGCGCCTGCACGTGCACAACACCGCCCACGTGGTGCAGCGCATCGCCCACTACGAGCTGGACCTGGGCCTGATCGAGGGCGACTGCCAGCACCCGGACATCGAGGTGCAGCCGTGGATGGAGGACGAGCTGGTGGTGTTCTGCGCGCCGCAGCACCCGCTGGCCAACGCCGGGCCCGTGGACCTGCATCGGCTCAGCAGCGAGGCCTGGATTCTCCGCGAGCAGGGTTCGGGCACCCGCCTGACCTTCGACCAGGCCATGCGCCATCACATCGAGCCGCTGAACATCCGCCTGGAGCTGGAGCACACCGAGGCGATCAAGCGCGCCGTGGAGTCGGGCCTGGGCATCGGCTGCATCTCGCGCCTGGCCCTGCGCGACGCCTTCCGCCGCGGCAGCCTGGTGCCGGTGGACACCCCGCAGCTGGACCTGCGCCGGCAGTTCTACTTCATCTGGCACCGGCAGAAGTACCAGACCGCGACCATGCGCGAATTCCTCGACCTGTGCCGCAGCGAGACGGCGGGCATCAGCCGCAGCGACGAGATCGTGCTGCCGATGATTCCCTGAGGCGGTCTTGTCGACCACGCCGGGACGCTCTTCGTAGGATGGGTTGAGCCTGCGAAACCCATGCTGCCGTGGTGATGGGTATCGCTTCGCTCAACCCATCCTACGACGGCATTTCTCCGCACTTTGTAGAGCGTAGGGCGGATAACGTTCGACGTTATCCGCCGTTTGGCCTTGGCTTCAGGCGCGCTCCGGGTTTGGCCACGAAGTGCCTGTTTCAGGGCACTCCGGGCTCGACCAAGGAGCCGGGCACGAGGTCGGTGTAGCGGCGTATGACCGCGAACGGTCATACGCCCTACGCGCCTGCTCCCATGGGCTCAGCCCAGCAGGATCACCGCCCAGGTCACGGTGATGATGCTCAGCGCGACGAACTGCGCGGCGCTGCCCATGTCCTTGGCGTTCTTCGACAGCGGGTGGCGCTCCAGGGAGACGCGGTCGACCACCGCTTCCACCGCCGAGTTGAGCAGCTCGACGATCAGCGCCAGCAGGCACACGGCGATCATCAGCGCGCGCTCGCCGCGGCTGACGTCGCAGAAGAACGCCAGCGGGACGAGGATGACGTTGATCAGCACCAGTTGGCGGAAGGCCGCCTCGCCACGGAAGGCGGCGACGAAACCGGCCATGGAATAGCCGGCGGCGTTGAGGATGCGCTTCAGGCCGGTCTGGCCCTTGAAGGGGGAAGAAGTCACGAAGGGCTCTCTGCGAAAAAAGACGCGGCACTCTAAACCAGGTGCCGTAGGAAAGTGTGAAACCGAGGTCACGGGCGGCCGATCAGGCGCCCGGAACCGTTTCCATCTGTTGCAGCAACAGCGCCGCCTGGGTGCGGGTGCGCACGTTGAGCTTGCGGAAGATCGCCGTGACGTGGGCTTTGACGGTGGCCTCGGAAACGCTCAGTTCGAAGGCGATCTGCTTGTTCAGCAGGCCCTCGCAGACCATGGTCAGCACGCGGAACTGCTGCGGCGTCAGGCTCGCCAGGCCGGCGCTGGCGGCGCGCACTTCCTCGCTCAGCTCGGTCACCGCGTCGGCCTGCGGCGGCCACCAGACGTCGCCGTCGAGCACCGCGCGCACCGCCTGCTGCAGGGTGGCCATCTCGCTGGACTTGGGGATGAAGCCGCTGGCGCCGAACTCGCGGGAGCGCTGCACCACGGCGGCGTCCTCCTGGGCCGAGATCATCACCACCGGGATCTGCGGGTACTGCCCGCGCAGCAGCACCAGGCCGGAAAAGCCGTAGGCGCCGGGCATGTTCAGGTCCAGCAGGACCAGGTCCCAGTCGGCCTTCTCGTTGAGCCTGGCTTCCAGCTCGGCGATGCTCGCCGCCTCCACCAGTTTCGCTTCGGGGCCCAGGCCCAAGGTGAGGGCCTGGTGCAGGGCACTGCGGAACAGCGGATGATCGTCAGCGATCAGGATTTCATAGGAAGCCATGTAAGTTCCTTGATGGCCAGGCTCGATCCCGGCCGCGGATAACGGCGGGGCCAGCATGGGAAAGGTCGTGACCTGATTGGCGCATTGTACGCAAATGCATCGGCCGATGCCTGCCGAGAATGCAGATGCGGGCGACTCCCGGCGCACCCGCTGACGGAATGGACAGCTTTTCAAAGTCCCCGGCTTGCGGCAGAGTTGCGCTCTTTTTTTGCCTGCCGAGAACACCATGAAGAGCCATGCCCTGCGCGCCGATATCCTGATGCTGGTCACCGCCATGATCTGGGGCGTGTCCTTCGTCGCGCAGCGCCTGGGGATGGATGCCATCGGACCCTTCCTCTATACCGGCCTGCGCTTCGCCCTCGGCGCGCTGATGCTGCTGCCGCTGCTGGCCTGGTCGGCCAGGCGCGGGGCCCAGCCGTTCAACCGCGGCCTGCTGCTGGCGGGCCTGGCCATCGGCACCGCGCTGACCCTGGGCATCAACCTGCAGCAGGTCGGCCTGCTGTTCACCAGCGTGACCAACTCCGGCTTCATCACCGGCCTGTACGTGATCATCGTGCCGCTGCTGGGCCTGCTGCTGGGCCACCGCACCGGCACGGGCACCTGGCTCGGCGCGGCGCTGGCGGTGGTGGGCATGGCCATGCTGAGCATCGGCCCGGGCTTCAAGGTGGCCTCCGGCGACTGGCTGCAACTGACCGGCGCGCTGGTGTGGGGCTGCCACGTGTTGCTGGTGGGCCTGTTCGCCAGCCGCTACGACGCCATCCGCCTGGCCTTCCTGCAGTTCGTCACCTGCTCGGTGGTGAGCATGGCGCTGGCGCTGGTGTTCGAGGAAATCCACTGGGACGCCATCGTCCAGGCCGGCCCGGCGCTGCTCTACGGCGGCCTGCTCGGCGTCGGCACCGGCTTCACCCTGCAGGTGATCGCGCAGAAGCACGCCATCGCCTCCCACGCTGCGATCATCCTCTCGCTGGAAGCGGTATTCGCCGCCATCGCCGGGGCGATCTTCCTCGACGAGAGCCTGCACGCGCGCGGTTACTTCGGCTGCGCGCTGATGCTCGCCGGCATGCTGGTGGCCCAGCTGTGGCCGCAGAAGAAGGCCGCGGCGGCCTGAACCCTAGAGCGCGGTGTAGGGCCGCAGGGCCTGGTGCGCCGGGCTCTGCTCGTCCAGACCGCGCTGGTGCTTGGCGCCCAGGTAGCGCTCGCTGAACACGTCCAGGTAGGCATCCAGCGCATCCCCCGCGCGCTGGTCGCCAGACAGGCCCAGGCACAGCGCCGCCACTTCCGCGGTGCACAGGTGCTCGTCGAACTTGGAGCGGCGCAGGCGGTAGCGCGACAACGCGTCCGGGGTGATGCTCAGCACCGGGAAGCGGTCCAGGTAGGGGCTCTTGCGGAACATCTTGCGCGCCTCGTTCCAGGTGGCGTCCAGCAGGATGAACAGCGGGCGCTTGCCGGGCTGCGGCGCGACCTTCTCCACCACCCGCTCGGCGGCGACGAACTCCCCCGGAAACACCACGTAGGGCTGCCACTGCGGATCGTCCAGCAGCGCCAGCAGGGCCGGGTCGACCTCGATCCGCGACCAGCCGAAGGCCCAGGTGTCCGGCACCGTCTCGGCGATCAGCCAGCCGGTGTTGCTCGGCTTCAGCGGCTCGGTGTCGAACATCACCAGGCACATGCCGGCGTTGGCCTGCACCTGCGGCTGCCAGGCGCACATGCAGTAGTCCGGGCGCAGGCGGCAGCCGGCGCAGCGCGGCGAACGCGAGCCGCGGGCCACGAAGGGCTTCACGCAACGGGCCAGGCGCTCGGCGCGCAGGCGGGCGACGGCATGGTTCTTGGTGGCGGGATGGACGGGCGACATCGGTGGCTCGGGTGGGCAGTCTCGGCGGGCGGCGATTGTAACAGAGCCCCTGCGCGCCAAGGCCGCTCGGCAGCCGGGCGGTTTTCAGGGACAATGGGGGATTTGCGGCGCCGGCGAACCGTGCCGGCGTCGCGCGGTCGAATACGCACCCGTTTCAGGAGAAGCCCATGCTGCGCCTAACCGCCCTCGCCCTCTGCCTCGTCCTGCCCGCGGCCCACGCCGCGTCGCTCAAGGACTTCGAACTGGCCAAGACACTGGAGAAAGTCGCCAAGGAAAGCAGCGAAGGCACTCCGCGCGCGATCAACGAGGACATCCTCGACCAGGGCTATACCGTCGAGGGCAACCAGTTGATCAACCACCTCAGCGTGCGCGCCAGCCACGCCGCGAAGATGCGCGCCAACCCCGAGAGCGTGCGCAGCCAACTGGGCGACAGCGTGTGCAGCAACACCGGCTACCGCCAGTTGCTGGCCCAGGGCGCGGTGCTCACCTACGACTTCACCGAGTACCACAGCAACGCCCCGGTGGCCGTCGAGCGCTTCGATGCCGGCAGCTGCCGCATCAAGCTGCAGAAGTGAAGCCGGCGCCATGCTGGAGTCGGAAAAGCTCAACCTGCTGAAGATCGCCCGCACGCCGATGCCTTTCGGCAAGTACCAGGGGCGCATGCTGGTGGACCTGCCGGAAGAGTACCTGCTGTGGTTCCAGCGCAATGACAGCTTTCCCAAGGGCGAGCTGGGCCGCCTGATGCAGATAGTGCTGGAGCTGAAGGTCGAGGGCCTGGATTCCCTGGTCAAGCCGCTGAAGCGCTGAGGCGCCTCAGCGTTTCAGCGCAGGACCCGCGGGTCCCCCTTGCCGGCCAGCGCCGCGACCTCCTCGGCGGTCAGCAGCGCGCTGCGCGGTACTTCCAGCAGGCGCGCGCAGGCTGCCAGCACATCGCCCCAGCAGGCCCGGTTGGCGAACAGCATGCCGGGCTCGTCGAGGGTCCCGCCGCGGTTGCGGTAGCCCAGCACCGAGCTGCGCAGCGCATCCGGCAGGATCGGCCAGAGATGCCCGCGCGCCACTTCCGGGCGCATGTGGGTGAGCAGCACGCGGCGCCCGTAGGCGTCCGGGAACAGTTGCTCGATCAGCGTCTCGTCGGCCACCGCCGCCAGTTCCCAGTTGTCCCTCGGCGCGCGGAAGCGCCCGGGCTCCTGCAGGTAGACCAGGCGGTACGGGTAGCCGGCCTCGGCCAGGCGCTCCACGGCGCGGCGCATCTCGCCGAGCTGGTAGCTGCCGTTGGCGATCAGCAGCAGCGGATCGCTGCCGGGATGTTCTTCCACCACGATGGCGCCATCGCGCGCCAGTTGTTCCGCCTGGGCCCGGTCGAACAGGTTCGGCCGCTCGCGCTTGGGCGCTACTACGCAGGCGAGCTGCCCACGGCTGCGGTAGATCTGCGGCAGCAGCGCCAGCAGGCTGTTGTGGTCGGCGGGGAACAGCACCCGCACCATGTCGCTCATCTCGCCCAGCAGGCTTTCGCAGAAGGTGGTGTCCTGGTGCGATTGCTGGTTCTTGCCGTTCTCCCAGGTGTGCGAGGTGGCCACCAGCGGCCAGCCGAGCCAGCCGGCCGGGCGCCCGGCCTCCTTCTGCAGGCGGGCGAAGATCAGCGTCTGGCGCACCGCGCCGAGCATCTTCACGCAGAACGCCTCGTAGCTGGCCACCAGGTTGAGCCCGCCCTGGTTGGCCAGGCAGGCGGAGACCACGGCCTCCTCGTTGAGCGCGGTGATGACCCGCCCGTCGATGGCCTCCAGCACGTTCTCCGGCTGGCAGACGCGGTGCTTCAGCGCCTTGAGCACGCCGCCCAGGCGGTTGCTGGCCAGCTCGTCGGGGTTGCCGACGCGGGCCCGCAGGTCCGGGTTCGCCGCGCACAGCTCGCTGAAGAAGCGGTCCAGCGCCAGCATCGGCGAACACTGGTCGTTGCGGTAGTGCAGCTCCGGCAGGCTGGGCTCGATGGGCCGCCGCACCGCCAGCGGGTTGTCACGCTCCAGCAGGCGCCCCTGGCGGCTCGCGGTGAACAGCGCGCAGGCGGCGTCCAGCTCCGCTTCCGGCACCCACAGCCGCGCCGCATGCTGGTTGAACAGCTCACGGGCGTTCGCGTCGTCGTGGGGGTTGCCCGGCAGAGGCAGATTGTGCGCGGCGTTGCTGCCGGCGCCGTAGAAGCCGAAGCCCTTGACCGTCTCGGCGATGCCGTAGGGAATCGGCAGCGGGTACTGCAGGATGCCGCTGTTCTTCTCGTGCACGCGATGCGCCAGGCGCTGCTCCATCTCCCACAGGGCGCAGACGAAGGCGGCCGGGTCGCGGCCGTCGAAACTCAGCGGGTCGAAGCCACAGCCGCTCAGGTGGTGCTTGAAGCCCTCCAGACCCTCGCGGGTGCCCAGTTGGGTGCGCTGCTCGATGCGCCGGCCATTGGCGATCATCACCGGCAGGGCCACGCCGCAGTCCTCGGCGCGCCACCAGCGGGGCATCCAGTCGCTGCCGCGCTGCTCCTCGGCGGCGCCGTCGGAGAGGAAGGCCACCAGGGTCTCGCCGGGCAGCGGCAGGTGCGCGTACTGCAGTTCGGCGAAGCCCAGGTAGCCGCCTTCGGCGATGCCGCCGGCGGTATGCGGGTTGACGTGGCTGCCCAGGGGCGCGGCAACGCTGCCGTCCGGCGCCTGGGCGTAGCTGTAGAAATCCTGCACCAGGCGCTCCAGGCCGGCGGCGTCGATGCTGTAGCGCCGCGCCTGCTCGGGGTGCAGGTTGGCGGTCAGCACGTTGAGCGCCTCGATGGCCGCCACGCAGTGCCCCTGCCCCATCAGCCAGCCGCGGGTGGTGCCGGTCAGGGCATTGAGCGCCAGGTAGCCGGCGTAGGCCGGCACCATGTTCAGGGCGCCGCCGGTGTGGCCCTCGGGGCTGGCCTTGAAGTCCTCGGCCTGCAGCGGCGTACCATCCAGGTGCACACGGCGCGCGTAGGTCATGTGCACCACCAGCCAGAGCCCGGCGCAGGTCAGCCGGTCCAGCGCGCGGAACATCCGGTAGACGCTCGCCAGGTCCGGCTGCAGGCCGGCCTGGACCAATTGATGAGCCACGCGGAAGACCGCAGCCTGGGTCAGCGCGCTATGCTCAAGCGGACCGTATCCGCTCAGCCATTCGGCGAATGCCGGCTGCTCCGCCGCGTGCGCGGCCAGTTCGTCCGGACTGGGCAGTATCTGCGACATGCTCGACGTTCTCCCTGGGGCTATGGGGGAAGTCTAGGTCGCCGGATGGGAGGGGCGCTGACCTGTATCAACGCCATTTCGTTCCAGCTACGCGAGTCTGAAATACCGAATCCTGCTAAGGAGGCCCCATGGCCCTACTCACCTTCATCGGCGCAGCCCAGGAAGTCACCGGCTCCTGCTACCTGCTGGAAACCCGGGACGGCGCGCGCGTGCTGCTCGAGTGCGGCATGCGCCAGGGCCGCAGCAACGGCAAGAGCACCCGCGACAACGAGGCCGGCAACCGCACGCCCTTCCCCTTCGACCCGAAGAGCCTGAACGCGGTGGTCATCTCCCATGCCCACATCGACCACAGCGGGCTGCTGCCGCGCCTGGCGAAGGAAGGCTACAAGGGGCCGATCTATGCCACCGAGTCCTGCTGCGAGCTGCTGGAACTGATGCTGATGGATTCGGCCAACATCCAGGAAAAGGACGCCGAGTGGGAGAGCAAGTGGCGAGCCCGCCTGAACAAGCCGCCGGTCACCCCGATCTACACCGTGGAAGACACCGAGAAAGCCCTGAAGCTGCGCCGCAGCGTCAGCTACGGCAGCACCGTGGAAGTGGCGCCCGGCATCCGCGTGACCTTCCACAACGCCGGGCACATCCTCGGCTCGGCCATCGTCGAGATCGAGATCCACGAGCAGGGCCTGACGCGCCGCCTGGTGTTCTCCGGCGACCTGGGCAACACCTGCTCGCCGCTGATGCGCACGCCGACGCCACTGAGCCGCGCCGACGTGGTGCTGCTGGAATCCACCTACGGCGACCGCGACCACCGCGACAACAACGAGACGCTGCTGGAACTGGCGGACATCCTCGAACAGGCGCAGAAGGACGGCGGCAACGTGCTGATCCCCGCCTTCGCCGTCGGCCGCACCCAGGACCTGCTGTTCTACCTCGGGCGCTTCTACCAGGAAGGCCGCCTGCCGCAGCAGATGGTCTTTCTCGACAGCCCCATGGCCGCGCGGGCCAACGATATCTACCTGCGCCACTCCGGCGAGTTCTCCGACAGCGACCGCGAATACATCCGCGGCACCGGCACCGTGAAGCTGTCCGAATGGCTGCCGCTGCTGCGCACCACGCAGACGCCGGAAGACTCCATGGCGATCAACCGCATCAAGAGCGGCGCCATCATCATCGCCGGCAGCGGCATGTGCACCGGCGGGCGCATCGTTCACCACTTCAAGCACAACCTCTGGCGCGAGGAATGCCACATCGTCTTCCCCGGCTTCCAGGCCAAGGGCACCCTGGGCCGCGCCATCGTCGACGGCGCCGAGAGCGTGCGCGTGCTACGCCAGCGCATCGCCGTGCGGGCGAAGGTCCACACCCTCGGCGGCTTCTCCGCCCATGCCGGACAATCGCAATTGATTCAGTGGGTTGGCCACTTCGAGAACAAACCCGAGCTATACCTGATACATGGCGAGCGGGAAAAGATGGATGCCCTGCAGGCCGCACTGCTCGAACGCCTCGACTGGAAAGCCAACATTCCCGAACAGGGGGACCGTATCGCAATCTGAAACAGGGTCATCGCCGACTGTCATCGGCGGCATGTCAGACTGGCGCACGCCTACGACAAGGGGTTGAAGAACAAGGAGTATCCCCATGCCCTATGAACCCGAGGACTACCTTTCCCGGCACTTCCAGACCAGCGGCACCGACCTGACGCAAAAGGTCGAGGAGCTGGCCGCCCTCGCCGCGCCGGGCGACAGCCCGAACCTGCCGCTGTACCGCGAGATGCTCTTCACCGTGGCGCGCATGGCCCAGGCCGACCGCAACCGCTGGGACGCCAAGATCATGCTGCAGACGTTGCGCGAGATGGAGCACGCCTTCGCCACCCTCGAGCAGTTCAAGCGCCGGCGCAAGGTCACGGTGTTCGGCTCGGCGCGCACGCCCCCGGACCACCCGCTGTACGCCCTGGCCCGGGACCTGGGGCGCACCCTGGCGCGCTACGACCTGATGGTCGTCACCGGCGCCGGCGGCGGTATCATGGCCGCCGCCCACGAAGGCGCGGGGCTGGAGAACAGCCTGGGCTTCAACATCACCCTGCCCTTCGAGCAGCAGGCCAACCACACGGTGGCCGGCACCAACAACCTGCTGTCGTTCCACTTCTTCTTCTTGCGCAAGCTGTTCTTCGTCAAGGAAGCCGACGCCCTGGTGCTCTGCCCCGGCGGCTTCGGCACCCTGGACGAGGCGCTGGAAGTGCTGACGCTGATCCAGACCGGCAAGAGCCCGCTGGTGCCGGTGGTGCTGCTCGACCAGCCCGGCGGGCATTACTGGGAGCAGGCGCTGCAGTTCATGCAGGAGCAACTGCTGGACAACCGCTACATCCTGCCCAGCGACATGCACCTGATGAAACTGGCCCGCTCGGTGGAGGACGCGGTGGGGGAGATCGCCCACTTCTACAGCAACTTCCACTCCAGCCGCTGGCTCAAGGACAACTTCGTCATCCGCCTCAACCACCGCCTCAGCGACCAGGCCATGCAGCGCCTGCACGAGGAGTTCGGCAACCTCTGCCTGCACGACGGCTTCCACCAGCAGGCCTGCGGCGAACTGGAAAAGGACGAGCCGGAATTCACCCAGCTCACCCGCCTGGCCTTCGCCTTCAACGGCCGCGACCACGGCCGCCTGCGCGAGCTGGTGAACTTCATCAACGACAAGCAGAACTGGACCGAAGCCTGCCCCGTTCCGGCATAGGCCACTGCACCTGTAAGCGGGCCCTGCCCGCGATTCGCGCGCAGGGCGCGCTCCTACATGGGATGGCGCGGGTGGGTGGCGTAGGCGCGGATCTTATCCGCGATCCGCGCCGGGACGTCCGGCTATCACGGACGGAGTCCGCTCCTACGCTCTCCGGCCCCCGTGGGATGGGTTGAACGAAGCGATACCCATCACCATGGCCCGATGGGTATCGCAAGCTCAACCCATCCTACGAAAAGCGCCTCGGTGCGGTGGACAAGGCCCCCATGTCCAACCGTAGGGCGTATAACCGTTCGCGGTTATACGCCGTTGGCCCGACGTGACACCGAATCGACGAATAACGCTGGCGCGTGATTCCGGGAAAACGGTGTATGGAATGGCGTAGGGGCAACTGTCTTGCCAACCACGCCGGGGTGTTCTCTGTAGGAGCGAGCTTGCTCGCGAACAAACTCCACTGCAGGGTTTATTCGCGAGCAAGCTCGCTCCTACGATAAGCCGTGCCCGCATCTGTACAAACGGATCTTATCCACGAACCACGCCGATACCGCCAGCTATCGCGGACCAGCCAGGGGAACGTGGTATGTGAATGGCGTAGGAGCGGACTCCGTCCGCGATCCGGCCGACAGGCCGGTCACTGGTGCCGGCCCGGGACTCAATCGTCCCCGCCCCGCCCGCTGAACAGGCGGTTGATGGCTTCCATGGAAAACCCCCGGTAGGCGAGGAAACGCCCCTGCTGGGCACGCTCCCTGGCGTCCTGGGGCAGGCGGGGGAACTTGCGTCGCCACACATCCTGCAATTGCGCTCGCCAATCGACATCCGCCTCGCCCAGGGCCTTTTCGATCTCGCCACGGGGCAGGCCGCGCTGGCTCAGTTCCTCGCGGATGCGCAAGGGGCCATAGCCGCTGCGCGCCTTGCTGGCGATGAAGGCTTCCAGGTAACGGGATTCGTTGAGCAGCCCTTCCTCGGCCAGGCGGTCGAGGGCGGGCTCGATAAGTTCCGCAGGCGCGCCGCGCTGGCGCAACTTGCGGACGAGCTCGGCGCGACCGTGCTCGCGTCGCGCCAGGAGGTCCATGGCGGCCCGCCGCACGGCGACGGGCGTATCGAGCACGGTCGGCATCGGCGGGATCAGTAGTCGAGGTCGGCTTCAGCGGCCTCGGCAGCTTCGGCTGCAGCCAGCTCGGCCTTGGTCGGCGCCGGCTGGTTGTTCAGCAGTTGCTCGCGGATGGCCTTGTCCAGCACCGCGCAGATTTCCCCGTTCTCTTCCAGGTACTTGGCGGCGTTGGCCTTGCCCTGGCCGATCTTGCTGCCCTGGTAGCTGTACCAGGCGCCGGATTTCTCCACCAGGCCCAGCTGCACGCCCAGGTCGATGATCTCGCCGGTGCGGTAGATGCCCTTGCCGTAGAGGATCTGGAACTCGGCCTGGCGGAACGGCGGGGCGACCTTGTTCTTCACCACCTTGACGCGGGTTTCGCTGCCGACCACCTCGTCGCCTTCCTTCACCGCGCCGGTACGGCGGATGTCCAGGCGCACGGAGGCGTAGAACTTCAGGGCGTTGCCGCCGGTGGTGGTCTCCGGGTTGCCGAACATCACGCCGATCTTCATGCGGATCTGGTTGATGAAGATGACCAGGCAGTTGGCGTTCTTGATGTTGCCGGTGATCTTGCGCAGCGCCTGGGACATCAGGCGGGCCTGCAGGCCGACGTGGGCATCGCCCATCTCGCCTTCGATCTCGGCCTTGGGCACCAGCGCCGCCACGGAGTCGACGATGATCACGTCCACCGCGTTGGAGCGCACCAGCATGTCGGTGATTTCCAGGGCCTGCTCGCCGGTGTCCGGCTGCGAGACCAGCAGGTCGTCGACGTTGACGCCCAGCTTGCCGGCGTAGTCCGGGTCCAGCGCGTGCTCGGCGTCGACGAAGGCACAGGTGGCGCCCTGGCGCTGGGCTTCGGCGATGACCGAGAGGGTCAGGGTGGTCTTGCCCGAGGATTCCGGGCCGTAGATCTCGACGATCCGGCCTTTCGGCAGGCCGCCGATGCCCAGGGCGATGTCCAGGCCGAGGGAGCCGGTGGAGATGGCCGGGATGGCCTGGCGCTCGTGGTCGCCCATGCGCATGACCGCGCCCTTGCCGAATTGGCGTTCGATCTGTCCCAGGGCCGCGGCCAGGGCGCGCTTCTTGTTGTCGTCCATTGAAGTCCTCGCGAAGTCAGGCGGCCGGGATGGGCCACGAACAACTGTATAAGTAGACAGTATTATTTCACAGGGCAAGGCGCTCGCCTACCCCCGAACGGGATTTTCCCCGACGGCCAGTCGCAACACCCCGTCCAGAGCGGTCGCCACCGCCTGCCGGCGCACCGCGAGGCGGTCGCCGGGAAAATGGAAGCACTGCGGGTAGCATTGTTCGCCATCGGCCCAGCACAACCAGACGGTTCCTACAGGCTTCTCTGGCGAACCACCGTCCGGACCGGCGATGCCGCTGACCGCCACAGTGAAACGCGCGCCGCTGCGCGCCTGTGCGCCGCGGGCCATGGCCTCGACCACTTCCCGGCTGACTGCGCCAACCTGTGGGAAAAGTTCGTCAGGCACGCCCAGCTGCGCGGTCTTCTGCGCATTGGAATAGGTGACGTAGCCGGCGTCGAACCAGGCCGAGCTGCCGGCGATCCGCGTGATCGCCTCGGCGATGCCGCCGCCGGTGCAGGACTCGGCGGTGCTGACCCGCGCCCCAAGCCGCTGCAATTGCGCGCCCAGGCGCGCGGCCAGGTCGGTGATGCCCTCGTCGCTGATGCTCATTGCGTACTCCGATGCTTAAGCCGCCAGGCCGGATACCGTACACTAGGCGCTTTTGCATATAGAAGACGGACCGCCCAAAGTCATGAGCCAAAGCGACCTTTCCGCCCACACCCCGATGATGCAGCAATACTGGAAGCTGAAGAGACAGCATCCGGAACAACTGCTGTTCTACCGCATGGGCGACTTCTACGAGCTGTTCTACGAGGACGCGAAGAAGGCCGCCAAGCTGCTCGACATCACCCTCACCACCCGCGGCCAGTCCGCCGGCACGCCGATTCCCATGGCCGGCATTCCCTTCCACGCCGTGGAGGGCTACCTGGCCAAGCTGGTCAAGCTCGGCGAGTCGGTGGCGATCTGCGAGCAGATCGGCGACCCGGCCACCAGCAAGGGCCCGGTGGAACGCCAGGTGGTGCGCATCCTCACCCCCGGCACGGTCAGCGACGAGGCGCTGCTGGACGAACGCCGCGACAACCTGCTGGCCGCCCTGCTGGGCGACGAGCGGTTGTTCGGCCTGGCGGTGCTGGACATCACCAGCGGCCGCTTCAGCGTCCAGGAAATCCGCGGCTGGGAAACCCTGCTGGCCGAGCTGGAGCGCCTGAACCCCGCGGAACTGCTGATCCCCGATGACTGGCCCGCCGGCCTGCCGGCGGAGAAGCGCCGTGGCGTGCGGCGTCGCGCGCCCTGGGACTTCGACCGCGACTCGGCGTTCAAGAGCCTCTGCCAACAGTTCGCCACCCAGGACCTGAAGGGCTTCGGCTGCCAGGACCTGACCCTGGCCATCGGCGCCGCCGGCTGCCTGCTGGCCTACGCCAAGGAAACCCAGCGCACCGCCCTGCCGCACCTACGCAGCCTGCGCCACGAGCGCCTGGACGACACCGTCATCCTCGACGGCGCCAGCCGCCGCAACCTGGAGCTGGACACCAACCTCTCCGGCGGCCGCGACAACACCCTGCAATCGGTGGTGGACCGCTGCCAGACCGCCATGGGCAGCCGCCTGCTGACACGCTGGCTGAACCGCCCGCTACGCGACCGCGCCGTGCTGGAAGCCCGCCAGGAATCCATCGCCTGCCTGCTGGAGCGCTACCGTTTCGAGAACCTTCAGCCACAGCTGAAGGAAATCGGCGATGTCGAGCGCATCCTCGCCCGTATCGGTCTGCGCAACGCCCGCCCGCGCGACCTGGCGCGCCTGCGCGACGCCCTGGCCGCCCTGCCGGAGCTGCAACGCGGCATGACCGAGCTGGAAGCCCCGCACCTGGGCGAACTGGCCGCCAGCATCCGCACCTACCCGGAACTGGCCGACCTGCTGGCGCGCGCGATCATCGACAACCCGCCGGCGGTGATCCGCGACGGCGGCGTCATCAAGCGCGGCTACGACGCCGAGCTGGACGAACTGCAGACGCTCAGCGAGAACGCCGGCCAGTACCTGATGGACCTGGAGATCCGCGAGAAGGAACGCACCGGACTGTCGGGTCTGAAGGTCGGCTACAACCGCATCCATGGCTACTACATCGAGCTGCCGCGCATGCAGGCCGAGCAGGCGCCGGCCGATTACCAGCGGCGCCAGACGCTGAAGGGCGCCGAACGCTTCATAACCCCGGAGCTGAAGGCCTTCGAGGACAAGGCGCTGTCCGCCCAGAGCCGCGCCCTGGCCCGCGAGAAGCAGCTCTACGAGGAGCTGGTGGAGCTGCTGATCGCCCAGTTGGCGCCGCTGCAGGACACCGCCGCCGCCCTGGCCGAGCTGGACGTGCTGGCGAACCTGGCCGAGCGCGCGCTGAACCTCGACCTGAACCGCCCGCGCTTCGTCGAGGAGTCGGGCATCCTCATCGAGCAGGGCCGCCACCCGGTGGTGGAGCAGGTGCTGGATACGCCCTTCGTGGCCAACGACCTGAAGCTCGACGAAGACACCCGCATGCTGGTGATTACTGGCCCGAACATGGGCGGTAAATCTACCTATATGCGGCAAACGGCGCTGATCGTGCTGCTGGCGCACATCGGCAGTTTCGTCCCGGCGGCGCGCTGCGAGTTGTCGCTGGTGGACCGCATCTTCACCCGTATCGGCTCGTCCGACGACCTCGCCGGCGGCCGTTCCACCTTCATGGTGGAGATGAGCGAAACCGCCAACATCCTGCACAACGCCACCGACCGCAGCCTGGTACTGATGGACGAAGTGGGCCGCGGCACCAGCACCTTCGACGGCCTGTCGCTGGCCTGGTCCGCCGCCGAGCACCTGGCGCACCTGCGCGCCTTCACCCTGTTCGCCACCCACTATTTCGAGCTGACCGTGCTGCCGGAAAGCGAACCGGTGGTGGCCAACGTGCACCTGAACGCCACCGAGCACAACGAGCGCATCGTCTTCCTGCACCACGTGCTGCCCGGCCCGGCGAGCCAGAGCTACGGCCTGGCGGTGGCGCAACTGGCCGGCGTGCCCGGCCCGGTGATCCTGCGCGCCCGCGAGCACCTGGCGCGCCTGGAAACCACCAGCCTGCCCCACGAGGCGCCGCGCCAGGAGGCCGGCCAGCCCGCCGCGCCGATGCAGAGCGACCTGTTCGCCAGCCTGCCGCACCCGCTGATCGACGAGCTTGCACGCATCAAACCCGATGACCTGACACCGCGCCAGGCGCTCGATTTGTTATATGCATGGAAGACGCGAATCTGACGGACAGCGGAACAAGCTGCTAGAATCGCGCGCGCTTAGCCGCCCGCCTGAGGAGAGAATTAGAAAATGACCTTCGTCGTCACCGACAACTGCATCAAGTGCAAATACACCGACTGCGTGGAAGTCTGCCCGGTGGACTGCTTCTACGAAGGCCCGAACTTCCTGGTGATTCACCCGGATGAGTGCATCGACTGCGCCCTGTGCGAACCGGAATGCCCGGCACAGGCGATCTTCTCCGAGGACGAGGTCCCGGAGAACATGCAGGAGTTCATCGAGCTGAACAAGGATCTGGCCGAGGTCTGGCCGAACATCACCGAGAAGAAGGACCCGTTGCCGGATGCGGAAGAGTGGGACGGCGTCGCCGACAAGCTCAAGCACCTGGAGCGCTGATCGCATCCTCCAAGCTCCAAGGCCCGCCTCGCGCGGGCCTTGTGCCATCTGTGACGGCACTTTTTCGCGGGCAAAAAAAGGGGCGGGATGGCCCGCCCTTTTTTCCCTACCCCATCATCCTGATGAATCGCATCCCGCGACGTCCTGACCGGCATCCCTGTCGGCCTGCGTCATTCCCTGTACGCAAGAGTGATATTAGCTTTCCGTACAAAAGCGGCAAGCGGCTGCGGGTCGCACCCCGGAAGGACCAGGATTAGTGCAGTCGAAAATAAAGCCTTTTAAATTCAATTGGTTATTTATAAAGACTGAAGAAAAGGGCCCCTTGCCGGCAAGCCGAATCGTCAAAGGCTCACAGCACGTGTAAGCGATGGCTTACAAAACCAAACTCAAAAACTGCTGTCTCGCCTGGTTCGAGCGGCCGGGGAGTCCGCTCCTACCGCACGAGCGAGCATGGCTTTTCGTAGGATGGTGTTGAGCGAAGCGATACCCATCAGCGCAACCGCATGGGTTTCGCAAGCTCGAAGCTCGGGCGTAGGAGCAACTGTCTGCGTCGAGGTGCGTAGGATGGGTTGAGCTTGCGAAACCCATCGGGCCATGGTGATGGGTATCGCTTCGCTCAACCCATCCTACGGGGCTTTCCTGGAACTGTAGGAGCGGATCTCATCCGCGAATCGCGCCGATACGTCCGGCCATCGCGGACAAGGTCCGCTCCTACGGGGGAGGAATGCCGTGCTTCCCGGCTACCTGTATGTCCGCGATTGGATACACCGACCACGCCGGACGCCCCGGTGGCACGAAAGGCCCCCTCTCCCGCTTGCGGGAGAGGGTTGGGGAGAGGGCGCTCTTGGAACCCGGCACAACAACCATCGGCAAACCCCATTCGCGGCAAGGCCCGCTCCCACAATTGGCACAGGCGAAAAAAAGCCCGGCAACCAACGCTCCGGGCTTTTTCGTTACGGGCGGCGCCTTACTGGAACAGCGCGTCGCTCGACAGGCCGTTCTTCTCCAGGATCTCCCGCAGGCGCTTGAGCGCCTCGACCTGGATCTGCCGCACCCGCTCGCGGGTCAGGCCGATTTCCTGGCCGACCTCTTCCAGGGTGCTGCTTTCGTGGCCGCGCAGGCCGAAGCGGCGGATCACCACCTCGCGCTGCTTGTCGGTCAACTCGGACAGCCACTGGTCGATGCTCTGGCTCAGATCGTCATCCTGCAGCAGTTCGCAGGGGTCGGTGGGACGATCGTCGGTCAGGGTGTCGAGCAGCGTCTTGTCCGAATCCGGGCCGAGGGACACGTCCACCGAAGTCACCCGCTCGTTGAGGCCGAGCATGCGCTTGACCTCGTCGACCGGCTTCTCCAGCAGGTTGGCGATTTCCTCGGGGGACGGCTCGTGGTCCAGCTTGTGCGTCAGCTCGCGGGCCGCGCGCAGGTAGACGTTGAGTTCCTTGACCACGTGGATCGGCAGGCGGATGGTGCGGGTCTGGTTCATGATGGCCCGTTCGATGGTCTGGCGAATCCACCATGTCGCGTAGGTGGAGAAGCGGAAACCCCGTTCCGGATCGAACTTCTCCACCGCCCGGATCAACCCCAGGTTGCCTTCCTCGATCAGGTCGAGCAGGGACAGGCCGCGGTTGACGTAGCGCCGGGCGATCTTCACCACCAGGCGCAGGTTGCTTTCGATCATGCGCCGACGCCCGGCGGGATCGCCCCTTTGCGCGAGCCGCGCGAAGTGGACCTCCTCCTCGGGAGTCAGCAGTGGGGAAAAACCGATTTCGTTGAGGTAGAGCTGAGTGGCATCCAGGGCTCGGCTGTAATCGATGTGCTTGTGCTGCTTCGATGACAGCGAGCTGGCCTTGCCGGTGACCTGAAGTGAGACCTGCTCTTCGGCAAGTGACTCGTCGAATGTGATGGCGGGCTCCAGCAACAGCAGCTCGTCATCCACGTCAAACTCCGGCCCTTCTTTTTTGAGTGCCATGTCGTTATCCCTTGCTGAGTTCGACAACAAGCCCGGACGAATCCATATCCTTGGGACGTCCAAGCCCGCTCACCCACGCGGGATGCGGCGGTCGATCAACGAGGAGGCAGGTATTGCAAGGGGTCCACGGGTTTGCCCTGACGGCGAATCTCGAAGTGCAGCTTCACCCGGTCCGTGCCCGTGGAGCCCATCTCGGCAATGCTCTGCCCGACCTTGACCTGTTGCCCTTCCCGAACGAGCAGCCTGCGGTTGTGGCCGTAGGCACTCACGTAGGTATCGCTGTGCTTGATGATCACGAGTTCGCCGTAGCCCCGCAAACCACTACCGGCGTACACAACCGTGCCATTCGACGCAGCCAGGACAGGCTGGCCCAATTGCCCGGCTATATCAATCCCTTTATTCAAACTCCCGTTTGATGCAAAGCGGCCTATCAAAGTGCCACTGGTCGGCCACATCCAGCCCTCCACACCCTTGCCGGAAGCCTGCGAAGGGGCAGTGCTGGCGGGGGGTGTCGAATTGCTGACGGTAGCCGCGGGAGCGGGCTTGGCCGGTGCCGGAGAACCGGCGGCGGGCTTGCCGACCACTACCGGCGCGACGGACGGCGTGGTTTTGGCGACGACGGGCTGTGCCGACGTGCTGGAGCCGGCGCCGCCGAAACGAATGGCCTGCCCCGGGCGGATGGTGTAGGGCGGCGGGATGTTGTTGTGCGCGGCCAAGGCCTTCCAGTCCCAGCCGTAGCGGAAGGCGATCGAGTACAGAGTGTCGCCGCGGCGCACCACGTACTGCCCGCTGGTGGTCGCCGGCGTGCGCTCGGCCTGGTTGCGGTCGACCACCTTGACCTTGCCCCCGGAGGAGGATGCGCAGGCCGCGAGCAGGGAACAGAATGCTGCCGCCAGCAGCAAGCGAACGCCGCTCCGAATCCAGATCCATTGCTTCTGGGCCGCGATAGGGCTCACCCCTTCCCCCTTATCCATCGAATATGTGCCCTGCATCTCGCCGTTATGCTTCCCCTGGCCGCGCGACGGCGCTCCCGCCGCCGTTCAGCCCAGGGGGCCGTTGAGCAGGGGAACGAAGCGCACCGAATCCAGCACGCGCCGGTCGAATCCGTCGCCGGTGCGCTCGATCAGCATCAGTTGCTGCACTTCGCCGCTGCCCACCGGGATCACCAGGCGCCCGCCCGGCGCCAACTGGTCGAGCAGCGCCTGCGGGACCTCGGCGGCTGCCGCGGTGACGATGATACCGTTGTACGGTGCCAGCGCCGACCAGCCTTCCCAGCCATCCCCCCAGCGAAAGACAACATTTCTCAGGTTTAGCTCCGCAAGGCGCTCCTTGGCGCGGTCCTGCAGGGCCTGAATCCGCTCGACGGAGAACACCCGCTCGACCAGTTGCGCCAGCACCGCGGTCTGGTAGCCGGAGCCGGTGCCGATCTCCAGCACCTTGTCCAGGGGGCCGGCGGCCAGCAGCAGCTCGGTCATCCGCGCCACCATGAAGGGTTGCGAGATGGTCTGATTGTGGCCGATGGGCAGCGCGGTGTCCTCGTAGGCGCGGTGCGACAGCGCCTCGTCGACGAACAGGTGGCGCGGCGTGCGGCGGATCACCTCGAGCACCCGGGCGTTGGATAGGCCTTCCTCGTACAGGCGCTGGATCAGCCTTTCGCGGGTGCGCTGGGAGGTCATGCCGATGCCGCGGCGGCTCAGTTCATCGGCCATGGTCCAGCCCTCCGATCCAGTCCTGCAGTCCATTGAACGCCTCGCGGAAGGTTCGGTCCAGTTGCAGCGGCGTGACCGAGACGTAGCCCTGCATCACCGCATGGAAGTCAGTGCCCTCGCCGCCGTCCTCGACGTCGCCCGCCGCCGCGATCCAGTAGCCTTCGCGCCCGCGCGGATTGACCACCTTGACCGGCGCCGCGGCGCGCTTGCGGTGGCCCAGGCGGGTCAGCTGGACGCCGCGGATGCGTTCCAGCGGCAGGTTCGGGATGTTGACGTTGAGTACG
Organism: Pseudomonas sp. AAC; assembly: GCF_000725445.1. Lineage (NCBI taxonomy): Bacteria > Pseudomonadati > Pseudomonadota > Gammaproteobacteria > Pseudomonadales > Pseudomonadaceae > Pseudomonas > Pseudomonas sp. AAC. The sequence goes on from NZ_KL647097.1 coordinate 607,904, forward strand.
GTGCGCGGCGGCAGTTCGAGCCGCTCGTGGTTCTGCACCAGCAGGCGGGCGAAGTGCATGGCGCTGTAGAGGTTGTCCGGCTGCCGCGAGAGCAGCGAGAAGGCGAACGCCGGCCGCTCCAGGAAGCGGCCCTCGATGGCGGCGGCCACGGTGCCGGAATAGAGCACGTCATCGCCCAGGTTGGCGCCCAGGTTGATACCCGAGACGACCATGTCCGGCAAGGTGTCCAGCAGGCCGTTGAGGCCCAGGTGCACGCAGTCGGTCGGCGTACCGTCGACGCCGATGAATCCATTGCTCAGGCGCTGCGCGTGCAGCGGCCGGTCCAGGGTCAGCGAGCTGCTGGCGCCGCTGCGGTCCTGTTCGGGAGCGACCACCACGCATTCGGCATGTTCGCTCAGCGCGTCGTAAAGCGCGGCGATACCGGGTGCGTTCACCCCGTCGTCGTTGGCAATCAGTATGCGCATGGGTTTTCCGTCTGCCCTGCCGGTACCAGCTCGACCAGCTCGCGCACGACGACGGTGGCGAAGCAGCCTGCCGGCAGGACGAATTCCAGTTGCAGAATGTCAGGGGCCGGATAATGCCATGCCAGGGCCTGGATGGGGAGGCGCAGGATGCGCCGTTCGTGCGCCAGGTCAGCATTGCCCAGCCACTGGCAAAGCGCCACTTCGGCGGCGCCCACGGCATTTTCCAGCTCGCCGCTGGCGCCGCCGGCCGGCGAGGCGCCCTTGCCCCAGAGCGGTCCGGTGGGGTGCAGGTCGAGTTCGGCCAGGCGCGGGTCGGCGCATTCCGCCTCGCCCGCCGGGAAGAAACTGCGGCTGTCGGTGAAGGCCAGCAGGTCGCCGACCTGGGCGTGGTTCCAGCTACCGTCCGTCACCCGCCGCGCCAGCACCTGGTTGAACAGGTAGCTGCGTCCGGCCGAGAGCAGGCGCGAGCGCAGGTTGCGCTGCTCCGGCAGGATGCCGCGCTCGGCACAGCTGCGGGCGTCCACGACGTTGCCGCCGTCGAAGCCGAAGCGCTGGCTGCCGAAATAGTTGGGCACGCCCTCGGCGGCGATACGTCGCAGCCGCTCGTCGAGCGCCTGGTGCTCGCCTTGCAGTTGCGTCAGGCGCAGGGTGAAGCCGTTGGCCGCGTGGGCGCCACGCTGCAGCTTGCGCTGGTGGCGGGTGCGCTTGAGGATGCGCAGGGCGTCGTCCTCGGCCGCGGTCAGGTCGGGGTCGGCCTTGCCCGGCAGGTGCAGGCTGAACCACTGGCGCGTCAGGGCCTGGCGATCCTTGAGCCCGGCATAGCTGATCAGCCGCTGCGACACTCCAGCCGCACGGGCCAGGCGGCGCGCGGCATCCTCGGTGTTCAGCCCGCGCTTCTCCACCCATAGCCAGAGGTGTTCGCCTTCGCCAGACAGCGGGATGTCCAGCACCTCGTCGACCTGGAAGTCCTCGGCCACCGCCTTGAGCACCGCCTGCCCGCAGGGTTCGCCATGGGCGCGCGGGCCCAGCAGTTCCAGCTCGGTCATGGGCGGGCCAGCAGGGCGACGGCGTGCACCGCAATGCCTTCCTCGCGCCCGGTGAAGCCGAGCTTCTCGGTGGTGGTGGCCTTGACGTTGACCTGGTCGAGGTCGACCTGCAGGTCCTCGGCGATGCTGCCGCGCATGGCTTCGATGTGCGGCGCCATCTTCGGCGCCTGGGCGATGATGGTGGCGTCGACGTTGCCGATCACGTAGCCCTTCCCGTGCACCAGGGCCACCACGTGGCGCAGCAGCGCGCGGCTGTCGGCGCCCTTGAAACGCGGATCGGTATCGGGGAAGTGCTTGCCGATGTCCCCCAGGGCGCAGGCGCCGAGCAGCGCGTCGCTCAGCGCGTGCAGCAGCACGTCGCCGTCGGAGTGGGCGATGAGCCCGAACTTGTGGGGGATGCGCACGCCGCCGAGGGTGATGAAGTCGCCCTCGCCGAAGCGGTGTACGTCGTAGCCATGGCCGATACGCATAGAAAAACGCCCTGAGTCAGTCAGGGCGTCGATTCTACCGGAAAGCCGCGACGCCTTCAGGACAGCGCCCGCGCGTGGTGGCGCAGGTGGTCGTCGATGAAGCTGGCGATGAAGTAGTAGCTGTGGTCGTAGCCCGGGTGCAGGCGCAGCTCCAGCGGGTGCCCCGCCGCTTCCGCCGCCTGGCGCAGGGCCTCGGGCTTGAGCTGGGTGGCGAGGAAGTCGTCGCGCTCGCCCTGGTCGACCAGGATCGGCAGGCGCTCGCTCGCGCTGGCCAGCAGTTCGCAGGCATCCCACTCGGCCCAGGCGCTGCGGTCTTCGCCCAGGTAGCGGCCGAAGGCCTTCTGCCCCCAGGGGCAGTCGCTGGGATGAGCGATGGGCGCGAAGGCCGACAGCGACTGGTAGCGCCCCGGATTGCGCAGCGCGCAGACCAGCGCGCCGTGGCCACCCATGGAGTGCCCGGCGATGCCGCGGCGGCTGGAGACCGGGAAGTTATCCTCGATCAGCGCCGGCAACTCGTGCACCACGTAGTCGTGCATGCGGTAGTTGCGCGCCCAGGGTTCCTGGGTGGCGTTGAGGTAGAAGCCGGCGCCCAGGCCGAAGTCCCAGGCGCCCTCCGGGTCGCCCGGCACGTCCGCGCCACGCGGGCTGGTGTCCGGCGCCACTATCACCAGGCCCAGTTCGGCGGCCAGACGCTGGGCGCCGGCCTTCTGCATGAAGTTCTCGTCGGTGCAGGTCAGCCCCGACAGCCAGTAGAGCACCGGCAGTCCGGCCTCGGGCTCGGCCTGGGGCGGCAGGTAGATGGCGAACACCATGTCGCAGCCGAGCGCCTGGGAACGGTGGCGGTAGCGCTGGTGCCAGCCGCCGAAGCTCTTGGTGCTGGAGACGATTTCCATAAAAAGCTCCGTGTAAAGACGAGGAAAGCGCTGGAGGCTGGACGAAAAAGCGCTACGTATAGCCTTCAGCCTCCAGCGCTCTCGTCGGCTTTTCAGTAATGGATGACCAAGTGGATGCTCTTGCCTTCGTGCATCAGGTCGAAGGCCTCGACGATTTCCATAAAAAGCTCCGTGTAAGGACGAGGAAAACGCTGGAGGCTGGACGAAAAAGCGCTACGTATAGCCTTCAGCCTCCAGCGCTCCCGTCGGCTTTTCAGTAATGGATGACCAAGTGGATGCTCTTGCCTTCGTGCATCAGGTCGAAGGCCTCGACGATTTCCATAAAAAGCTCCGTGTAAGGACGAGGAAAGCGCTGGAGGCTGGACGAAAAAGCGCTACGTATAGCCTTCAGCCTCCAGCGCTCTCGTCGGCTTTTCAGTAATGGATGACCGAGCGGATGCTCTTGCCTTCGTGCATCAGGTCGAAGGCCTCGTTGATCTTGTCCAGGCCCATGGTGTGGGTGATGAAGGTGTCCAGCGGGATTTCGCCCTTCTGCGCCTTCTCCACGTAGCTGGGCAGCTCGGTGCGGCCGCGCACGCCGCCGAACGCCGAACCGCGCCAGACGCGCCCGGTGACCAGCTGGAACGGCCGGGTGCTGATCTCCTGGCCGGCGCCGGCGACGCCGATGATGGTCGACTCGCCCCAGCCCTTGTGGCAGCACTCCAGCGCCGCGCGCATCAGCTGCACGTTGCCGACGCACTCGAAGGAGTAGTCCACGCCGCCGTCGGTCATCTCGACGATGACGTCCTGGATCGGCTTCTGGTGGTCCTTCGGATTGACGAAGTCGGTGGCGCCCAGTTCCCTGGCGATGTCGAACTTGGCCGGGTTGATGTCGACGGCGATGATCCGCGAGGCCTTGGCCATCCTGGCGCCGATGATCGCCGCCAGGCCAATGCCGCCCAGGCCGAAGATCGCCACGGTGGCGCCCTCTTCCACCTTGGCGGTGTTGAGCACGGCGCCGATGCCGGTGGTGACGCCGCAGCCGAGCAGGCAGACCTTCTCCAGCGGGGCGTCCTTGGGAATCTTGGCCAGGGAGATTTCCGGCAGCACGGTGTACTCGGAGAAGGTCGAGCAGCCCATGTAGTGGTAGATCGGCTGGCCGTTGTAGGAGAAGCGGCTGGTGCCGTCGGGCATCAGGCCCTTGCCCTGGGTGGCGCGCACGGCCTGGCAGAGATTGGTCTTGCCGGATTTGCAGAATTTGCACTCGCGGCATTCGGCGGTATACAGCGGGATCACGTGGTCGCCAACCTGCAGCGAGGTCACGCCCTCGCCCACCGCTTCGACGATGCCGCCACCCTCGTGACCGAGGATGCACGGGAAGACGCCTTCGGAATCCTCGCCGGACAGGGTGTAGGCGTCGGTGTGGCAGACCCCGGTGGCGACGATGCGTACCAGCACCTCGCCCTTCTTCGGCGGCGCCACGTCCACCTCGACCACCTGCAGCGGCTGGTTGGGGGCGAAGGCGACGGCGGCACGGGACTTGATCATCTCGGAACTCCTGGCGGGTTGATGCATGGGCCTCCGCCTTCGGGGCGGAAGCGGCCGGCGATGGATGCCGGCGGAAACCGGGTGGCCCGGCGAAAAACGCGGGGCACAGCCTTGGAAGTGTAGAAAAGTGCCTGGAAAGAAATAATCAGGCAATAATCAAAACTTTATTGCCATACAGGGACAATCCAGATGAATCGCTGGGAAGGCCTCGACGAATTCGTCGCGGTGGCGGAAACCGGGCAGTTCACCGCCGCCGCCGAACGCCTGGGCGTGTCCTCCTCCCACGTCAGCCGGCAGATCGCCCGCCTGGAGGAACGCCTGCAGACCCGTCTGCTCTACCGCAGCACCCGCCGCGTGTCGCTGAGCGAAGCCGGGCAGACCTTCCTGCAACACTGCCAGCGCCTGCAGGACGCCCGCGACGAGGCGCTGCGCGCGGTCAGCGACCTCTCCGCCGAGCCCAAGGGCCTGCTGCGCATGACCTGCGCGGTGGCCTACGGCGAGCGCTTCGTGGTGCCGCTGGTGAACGCCTTCATGGCCGACTACCCGCAGCTGCGGGTGGACATCGAGCTGTCCAACCGCCAGCTCGACCTGCTCCACGAGGGCTTCGACCTGGCCATCCGCCTCGGCCGCCTGAGCGACTCGCGCCTGGTGGCCACGCGCCTGGCGCCGCGGCTGATGTACCTGTGCGCCACGCCCGGCTACCTGGAGCGCCACGGCGCGCCGCGTTCGCCGGCAGAATTGGCGCAGCACAACTGCCTGGTGGGCAGCAGCGACATCTGGACCTTCCTCGAGGACAGCCGCGAGACGCAGCACCGCGTGCAGGGCAACTGGCGCTGCAACAGCGGCCAGGCGGTGCTCGACGCCGCGCTGCGCGGCTTCGGCCTGTGCCAGTTGCCGGACTACTACGTGCTGGAGCACCTGCGCAGCGGGCGGCTGGTTTCCCTGCTGGAGGAACACCAGCCGCCGAACACCGCGGTCTGGGCGCTGTACCCACAGCAGCGGCATCTGTCGCCGAAGGTGCGGCAACTGGTGGACTTCCTCAAGGACGGCCTGCAGCGGACGCATCCGGGGTTGTCCTGAAACAGGGTGGTTTCCGGCGATTCGGTTAGAATTACCGGTTTACCACGCTACCCTGCCAAGGATGCCGCCATGTCCGCTCTTTCTGCCTTCCGCGAGCGCTACCTGCTGCGCTTCTGGTCACCGCTGCCGACCCTGGTCGCGCTCGGCGTCGCCTCTGCCTACTACTTCGCCCTGACCGGGACCTTCTGGGCCGTCACCGGGGAGTTCACCCGCTGGGGCGGCCACGTGCTGTCCTGGTTCGGCGTGCCGGTGCAGGACTGGAGCTACTTCAAGATCATCGGCCTGCAGGGCACGCCGCTGGACCGCATCGACGGGGTGATGATCATCGGCATGTTCCTCGGCGCGCTGTGCTGCGCGCTCTGGGCCGGCAACGTCAGCCTGCGCTGGCCGACCAGCCGACGCCGCCTGCTGCAGGGCCTGGTGGGCGGCATCATCGCCGGCTTCGGCGCGCGCCTGGCCATGGGCTGCAACCTGGCGGCGTTCTTCACCGGCATCCCGATGTTCTCGGTGCATGCCTGGGCCTTCATGCTTTCCACCGTGATCGGCGCCTGGTTCGGCGTGAAGCTGAGCCTGCTGCCGTTCCTGCGCACGCCGCTGAAGGTCACCGGCAAGGCCGCCAGCCTGCCCGACGCGGCCAGCCTCGCCCGCCGCGCGAAAGTGCAGTGGCGCCTGGGCCTGGCGGTGCTGGCCGTGGCCGCGCTGTTCGCCGCCTGGCGCTTCGAGGTGTCGCTGGTGCTGGGCCTGGCCACCCTGTTCGGCCTGCTGTTCGGCGGCCTGATCGAACGCGCGCAGATCTGCTTCACCAGCGCCGCCCGCGACCTCTGGACCACCGGCCGGACCAAGGCCGCCTTCGGCATCCTGCTGGGCATGGCCGCGGCCTGCGTCGGCACCTTCGCGGCGATCCACCTGGGCGTGGCGCCGAAGACCTTCTGGATGGGCCCCAACGCGGTGATCGGCGGCGTGCTGTTCGGCATCGGCATCGTCCTCGCCGGCGGCTGCGAGACCGGCTGGATGTACCGCTCGATGGAAGGCCAGGTGCATTTCTGGGTGGTCGGCGTCGGCAACGTCATCGGCGGCACCCTGGTGGCGGTGTACTGGGATGCGCTGGGCAGCGCCCTGGCCCTACCCTATCCCAAGCTCAACCTGCTGCAGATGTTCGGTCCCGGCGGCGGCCTGCTGCTGACCTTCGCCGGCCTGGCGCTGTGCATGCTGCTGGTACAGTTGAACGCCAACCGTTTCACCCATTCGAGGAAACCCGCCAATGAGCGCGAACAAGACGCCGACGCTGTCGCTTGACCTGCGCGGCGAGCACTGCCCGTACAACGCCATCGCCACCCTGGAAACCCTGGAGACGCTGAAGCCGGGCGACCTGCTGGAAGTGGTCACCGACTGCTCGCAGTCGGTGCACGGCATCCCCGAGGATACAAAGCGCCACGGTTACAACTGCCTGGCGGTGGAACAGCATGGGGCGCTGTTCCGTTTTCTCATCGAGGTGCCGTTGTTGGGGTGAGCCCTGGCGATCCCCATGCGGGCGGGGTTTCTCGTAGGAGCGAGCTTGCTCGCGAACGGACTCCGCTGCGGGCTCATTCGCGAGCAAGCTCGCTCCTACGAAAAGCGCCCACACCGCTCCTACGTTGTTTATTGGGTTCCCGCGTTCGCGGGAACCCAATAAACAATTGCTCCTACGCACAACCCCACCTTGTAGGAGCGCGCCCTGCGCGCGAAATCGCGGGCAAGGCCCGCCTAGGCCGAATCGCCACGGCCGGTATTGCGGCCGTGGCGGTGCAGGAAATCGTGGATGTGCCCGGGGAAGCGCGAGCCGACCCAGGCGAATGCCAGGTACTTGAGCAACTTGCCGGTGAAGATCGCCAGCAGCACGCCGGGATAGTGCAGCGGCACGTTGGACAGCACCACCAACGCCGGCGTCTGCGGCAGCGGCGAGATGGACACCAGGAACAGCGCCAGCAGGCCGTAGCGGCGGGTCCAGTCCATCACCTGCGCCCAGCTTGGGTCCTGCAGCAATTGCGGGAAATGGGCGTACAGGCTGGCCCAGCCCATGTGGTGCAGGACGATCACCAGCAGCAGCGCCCCCAGCGCGCTGCCCAAGGCGGCGCTCAGTGCTATGCCGCCCCAGCGCCGTGGCGCCACCAGGACCGCCGGCACCACCACAGAGGTGATCGGGTAGGCGGCGGTGCAGGTACCCAGCAGCGCCAGGCCCAGGCACAGCCAGGGCATGCGCCAGCCGTCGCCGGCCCAGCGCAGGATGCGGTGCAAGTCGCCTTCGAGCCTGGGCAGGAACCTCGCAAGGCGCTTCATGGTTTCAGCGTTTTCCGAAAGTCCGTTGCAGCCGCTGCAGGTCTTCCGGGGTGGTGACCTTGATGTTGTCGGCGCGGCCTTCGACCATCTTCGGCGCGTTGCCGGCCCACTCCATCGCCGAGGCCTCGTCGGTGATCGCCGCCCCCGCCACCAGGGCATCGGCCAGGGCGCGGTGCAGGGCGCCGAGGTGGAACATCTGCGGCGTGTAGGCCTGCCAGACCACGCTGCGGTCGACGGTTTCCAGCACCCGGCCATCGGCGCCGACGCGCTTGAGCGTGTCCCGCGCCGGCACGCCGAGCAGGCCGCCCACCGGGTCGTTGTCCAGTTCGCCGAGCAGCCGGTCCAGGTCGCCGCGGCTCAGGTTCGGTCGCGCCGCGTCGTGCACCAGCACCCAGTCGTCGCTGGCGGCGCCCCGTTCGTTGAGCAGCAGCAGGCCGTTGAGTACGGAGTCCGCGCGCTCGCGGCCGCCTTCGGCACGCAGGATGCGCGGGTCGGCGGCACAGGGCAGGTTCGGCCACCAGGGATCGTCAGGCGCCAGGCAGACCACCAGGCCCTTGAGCATGGGGTGGCCGAGGAAGCAGTCGAGGGTATGTTCGAGAATGCTGCGGCCGGCGAGGTCGAGGTATTGCTTGGGGCGGTCGGCGCGCATCCGCGAACCGATGCCCGCGGCGGGGATCACGGCCCAGAAGGCCGGCAGGGAGATGTCGCGGAATTTCATTGCGCCAGCTGGTAGAGGGTTTCCTTGTCCTTGACCATGCCGAGTTCGTGGCGGGCACGCTCCTCGACCGTCTCGGTGCCTTTCTTCAGTTCCGCCACCTCGGCCTCGAGGATGCGGTTGCGCTCGAGCAGGCGCTGGTTCTCGCCCTGCTGGTCGGCGATCTGCTTCTCCAGCTCGCGCACTTGCGCCAGGCTGCCGTCCCCTACCCACAGGCGATACTGCAGGCCGGCGAGGCCCAGGAGCAGGACGAGGAACAGCCAGTAGGGGCTGCGCAGCTTACTCAGACGCAATTGTGGACTCCATGTGCGAAGGGGTGGCTCGCGCCACCCCTTCACCGTACCAGACTAGCCTCAGCCGCGGAATTCCGCGCGGCCACGGTACGGCGCCTTGGCGCCCAGCTGCTCTTCGATGCGCAGCAGCTGGTTGTACTTGGACACGCGGTCGGAACGGCACAGCGAACCGGTCTTGATCTGGCCGGCGGCGGTGCCTACGGCCAGGTCGGCGATGGTGCTGTCCTCGGTTTCGCCGCTGCGGTGCGAGATCACCGCGGTGTAGCCGGCAGCCTTGGCCATCTGGATGGCTTCGAGGGTCTCGGTCAGCGAGCCGATCTGGTTGAACTTGATCAGGATGGAGTTGCCGATGCCCTTCTCGATGCCTTCCTTGAGGATCTTGGTGTTGGTCACGAACAGGTCGTCGCCGACCAGTTGCACCTTGCCGCCGATCTTGTCGGTGAGGACTTTCCAGCCGGCCCAGTCGGACTCGTCCATGCCGTCTTCGATGGAGATGATCGGGAAGCGCTCGGCCAGGCCGGCCAGGTAATCGGCGAAGCCGGCGGCGTCGAACACCTTGCCTTCGCCTTCGAGGTCGTACTTGCCGTCCTTGAAGAATTCGCTGGAGGCGCAGTCCAGGGCCAGGGTCACGTCGTCACCCAGCTTGTAGCCGGCGTTGGCCACGGCTTCGGCGATGGCGGCCAGGGCGTCTTCGTTGGAAGCCAGGTTCGGTGCGAAACCGCCTTCGTCGCCCACCGAGGTGCTCAGGCCACGGGCCTTCAGCACGGCCTTGAGGTGGTGGAAGATCTCGGCGCCCATGCGCAACGCGTCGGCGAAGGTCTTGGCGCCTACCGGCTGGACCATGAACTCCTGGATGTCGACGTTGTTGTCGGCATGCTCGCCGCCGTTGATGATGTTCATCATCGGCACCGGCATGGAGTACACGCCCGGGGTGCCGTTCAGGTCGGCGATGTGCGCGTACAGCGGCACGCCCTTGGCCTGCGCGGCGGCCTTGGCGGCGGCCAGGGACACGGCCAGGATGGCGTTGGCGCCCAGCTTGGCCTTGTTGTCGGTGCCGTCGAGTTCGATCATCGCCTGGTCCAGCGCCCGCTGCTCGACCGGGTCCTTGCCCAGCAGCAGGTCGCGGATCGGGCCGTTGATGTTGGCCACGGCCTTCAGCACGCCCTTGCCCAGGTAACGGCTCTTGTCGCCATCGCGCAGTTCGAGTGCCTCGCGGGAACCGGTGGAAGCACCGGACGGGGCGCAGGCGCTGCCGACGATGCCGTTGTCCAGGATCACGTCCGCTTCAACGGTCGGGTTGCCGCGGGAGTCCAGGACCTCACGGCCCTTGATGTCGACGATCTTTGCCATTCTTGATAACACTCCGAAGATAGATAAACGGGGCGGCTGGTGAGACTTTAGAACCTGTTCAAGGTCTCGCCGAGCGCAGCTCAGGCAAGGCGGAAGCAAGCGAAAAAGCGCAGTTTACATAGAGTAAATGAGCATCTTTTCGATTGTTTCCAACGCAGCATGGGCAAGCGCAGGCAGACATTGTCAGGTTCTCAGGCGGTCTCGATGGTGGGGAAACTCTTCACCAGGTCGTCCAGCTGCTTGAGCTGGGACAGGAAAGGCTCGAGCTTGTTCAAGCGCAGGGCGCACGGGCCGTCGCACTTGGCGTGCTCGGGGTCCGGGTGGGCCTCGAGGAACAGGCCGGCCAGGCCCTGGCTCATGCCGGCCTTGGCCAGGTCGGTGACCTGGGCGCGGCGGCCGCCGGCGGAGTCGGCGCGGCCGCCCGGCATCTGCAGGGCGTGGGTCACGTCGAAGAACACCGGGTACTGGAACTGCTTCATGATGCCGAAGCCGAGCATGTCCACCACCAGGTTGTTGTAACCGAAGGAGGAGCCACGCTCGCAGAGGATCAGTTGGTCGTTACCGGCTTCCTCGCACTTGGTCAGGATGTGTTTCATCTCCTGGGGCGCGAGGAACTGGGCCTTCTTGATGTTGATCACCGCGCCGGTCCTGGCCATGGCCACCACCAGGTCGGTCTGCCGGGACAGGAACGCCGGCAGTTGGATGATGTCGCAGACCTCGGCCACCGGGGCGGCCTGGAAGGGCTCGTGGACGTCGGTGATGACCGGCACCTTGAAGGTCTTCTTGATCTCTTCGAAGATCTTCAGCCCCTCTTCCAGCCCCGGACCGCGGTACGAGTTGATGGACGAGCGGTTGGCCTTGTCGAAGCTGGCCTTGAACACGTAGGGGATGCCGAGCTTCTCGGTGACCCGCACGTATTCCTCGCAGACCTGCATGGCCAGGTCGCGCGACTCCAGCACGTTCATGCCGCCGAACAGCACGAAGGGCAGCTCGTTGCCGATCTGGATGTCGCCGACGCGGATGATCTTCTGGCTCATGTTCAGGCCTTCCCGGCTTGCTTCAGGGCGGCGTTGACGAAGCCGCTGAACAGCGGGTGGCCATCACGCGGAGTGGAGGTGAACTCCGGGTGGAACTGGCAGGCGACGAACCACGGATGGTCCGGGGACTCGACCACTTCCACCAGGGCGCCGTCGCCGGAGCGGCCGGAAATCTTCAGGCCGGCTTCCTGCAGTTGCGGCAGCAGGTTGTTGTTCACTTCGTAGCGGTGGCGGTGACGTTCGACGATCACGTCCTTGCCGTAGCAGTCGTGCACCAGGGTGCCGGCTTCGAGCTGGCATTCTTGGGCGCCCAGGCGCATGGTGCCGCCCAGGTCGGAGGCCTCGGTGCGCACTTCGGTGGCGCCGGTGGAGTCCTGCCATTCGGTGATCAGGCCGACCACCGGGTGGCCGCTGGACTTGTCGAATTCGGTGGAGTTGGCGTCCTTCCAGCCCAGCACGTTGCGGGCGTATTCGATGACCGCCACCTGCATGCCCAGGCAGATGCCCAGGTAGGGGACCTTGTTCTCGCGGGCGTACTGCACGGCGGTGATCTTGCCTTCCACGCCGCGCAGGCCGAAGCCGCCCGGGACCAGGATGGCGTCGGCGCCGTCGAGCAGGCCGGTGCCCTGCTGCTCGATGTCCTCGGAGTCGATGTAGCGCAGGTTGACCTTGGTGCGGCTCTGGATGCCGGCGTGGGTCATGGCCTCGATCAGCGACTTGTAGGCGTCGAGCAGTTCCATGTACTTGCCGACCATGGCGATGGTGACTTCACGCTCGGGGTTGAGCTTGGCGTCGACCACCCGGTCCCACTCGGACAGGTCGGCCGGGCCGCACTCCAGGCCGAAGCGCTCGACGACGATGTCGTCCAGGCCCTGGGCATGCAGCACCGACGGAATGCGGTAGATGGTGTCGACGTCTTCCAGGGAGATGACCGCGCGCTCTTCGACGTTGGTGAACAGGGCGATCTTGCGGCGCGAGGAGACGTCCACCGGGTGGTCGGAGCGGCAGACCAGCACGTCCGGCTGCAGGCCGATGGAGCGCAGCTCCTTGACCGAGTGCTGGGTCGGCTTGGTCTTGGTCTCGCCGGCGGTGGCGATGTACGGGACCAGTGTCAGGTGCATCAGCATGGCGCGGCGCGAGCCGATTTCCACGCGCAGCTGGCGGATCGCCTCGAGGAACGGCTGCGACTCGATGTCGCCGACGGTGCCGCCGACTTCCACCAGGGCCACGTCGGCATCGCCGGCGCCCTTGATGATGCGCCGCTTGATCTCGTCGGTGATGTGCGGGATCACCTGCACGGTGGCGCCCAGGTAGTCGCCGCGGCGCTCCTTGCGCAGCACGTCCATGTAGACGCGGCCGGTGGTGAAGTTGTTGTTCTGGGTCATGGTGGTGCGCACGAAGCGCTCGTAATGGCCCAGGTCGAGGTCGGTCTCGGCGCCATCGTGGGTGACGAACACCTCACCGTGCTGGAACGGGCTCATGGTGCCCGGATCGACGTTGATGTAGGGGTCCAGCTTGAGCATCGTGATCTTCAAGCCACGCGCTTCCAGAATGGCAGCCAAGGAAGCCGAGGCGATGCCTTTCCCCAATGAAGAAACAACACCACCCGTGACGAAGATGTAGCGCGTCATGAAAAGCCCTGAATGTCAGCGTTTAGGCGGCTGGGCCGCCGGGGAAGCGAATGAATGGGCCGCGGCCCAAACCGCGGCGCATGCCGCGCTCAATAGCGAACTCCCGCCGATTCCGTGGGAATCGACGGGAGCGGTACAAGACGGGAGCGTAGTCTACCGGAAAGGCCCTTTCAGCTCAAACCCGGGTCATTCGTCGGGGCTGTCCAGCGCAGGCGCCAGCCCGTCTCGCCGGCCTGGCGCAGCGCCGGCAGGTTGGCCACGCCGAGCAGTTGCCCGCCGCGCCAGAGCAGCGGCAGCCGCGGCCGGACGAAGGCCGGCACGGCGCTTTCGTTGAGCAGCCGCTTGAGGTCGCGGTGGCCGCGTTGGGCCAGTTCCAGCTGCTCGCCGCCGCGCCGGCAGGTCACCCGCAGCGGCCCGACGGGCGGTGCACCTTCCAGGTGCAGAAGGCCATTGCCGGGCAGCGCCAGGGGCTGCGACGGGTCGTCCCAGGGCAGCTCGCACGCCGGCGCCTGCAGCCAGGCGCCCGACAGCCACCAGAGCCGCCCGCCGCTGCGCTGCAGCTCGCCGCCGCCCAGGCGCCAGACCGGCGCGGCATCCCCGGCGGCATCGCGCAGGGCCTGCCAGCCGGCCCAGTGGGCGCTGTCCGGCATCGGCGTGAAGGGCGCCAGCCAGTGGCGCAGGGCGTTGCGCTGGCGGCTTTCGCCAAGCGCCAGCAGCGGCGCGAGGGCCAGCGAAGGTACATGCAGCCAGTCGAAGTCGTTGCCGGGCAGCGCCGCCGCCAGGTCCTGCTGCGCCAGTTCGGCCAGCAGCGCCTCGGCCTCGGCCAGGTGCGCGGCGCTGCGGGCGATGTTATCCACAGCCCGCGGCCAGCGCTCGGCGAGCAGCGGCAGCACGCGCTGGCGCAGGTAGTTGCGGGCGAAGGCGGTATCGGTGTTGGACGGGTCTTCGATCCAGCGCAGGCCATGCTCGCGAGCGTAGGCTTCGAGTTCGGCGCGGGAGACGTCCAGCAAGGGCCGCAGCAGCATGCCTCGCCCCAGCGGCCGGGCTGCGGGAATGCCGGCCAGGCCACGCACACCGGCGCCGCGCAGCAGGCGGAACAGCAGGGTCTCGGCCTGGTCGTCGCGGTGCTGGGCGGCCAGCAGGCAGTCGCCCGTTTTCAGGTGTTTCGCAAAAGCCTCGTAGCGTGCACGACGCGCGGCCTGCTCCAGGCTCGCGCCCGTCGGTACCGTTACCCGTTCGACCAGCAGAGGAACGCCCAGCTCGCGGCAGAACGCCTCGCAGTGCGCCGGCCAGGCGTCGGCCGCGGCCTGCAGGCCGTGGTGGACATGGATGGCGGACAGAGGCGGCAGGGATTCAGTCTTGGTCAGTTGTACCAGCAGGTGCAACAGCACGGAGGAATCCAACCCACCGGAGAAGCCTACCCGCCACGCCGGGGCCTGGCGCCAGGGGGCCAGGGCGGAGAGCAGGCGGGATGGTAGGGGCATAGAGGGGACAGGGGGCTGGAAGCTGGAAGCTGGAAGCCGAAGAGCGTGAGGGAGGCGGGCTTTTCGCTCTTGCCTTCAGCTTCCAGCTTCCAGCTTCCAGCCGCCCTCAAGCGATCCCGTAGCTCATCAGCCGCTCGTAGCGGCGCGCCAGCAGCTCCTGGGTGCTCAGGCCCTTGAGCATGCCCAGCTGCGACTTGAGCGCGTTGCGGATGCTTTCCGCTGCAGCGGCCGGGTCGCGGTGGGCGCTGCCCAGCGGTTCGGGGATCACGGTGTCGACGATGCCCAGGTCCTTCAGGCGCGCCGCGGTGATGCCCATGGCTTCGGCGGCTTCCGGGGCCTTTTCGGCGGTGCGCCAGAGGATCGAGGCGCAGCCTTCCGGGGAGATCACCGCGTAGGTGGAGTACTGCAGCATGTTCAGGTTGTCGCAGACGCCGATGGCCAGGGCGCCGCCGGAGCCGCCCTCGCCGATGACGGTGGCGATGATCGGCGTCTTCAGGCGCGCCATCACGCGCAGGTTCCAGGCGATGGCCTCGCTCTGGCCGCGCTCTTCGGCGTCGATGCCCGGGTAGGCGCCGGGAGTGTCGATGAAGGTCAGGATCGGCATCTTGAAGCGTTCGGCCATTTCCATCAGGCGGCAGGCCTTGCGGTAGCCTTCCGGACGCGGCATGCCGAAGTTGCGGCGCACCTTCTCGCGCACTTCGCGGCCCTTCTGGTGGCCGATGACCATCACCGGCTGCTCGTCCAGGCGGGCGACGCCGCCGACGATGGCGGCGTCGTCGGCGAAGTGGCGGTCGCCGTGCAGTTCTTCGAACTCGGTGAAGATGTGCTCGATGTAGTCCAGGGTGTAGGGCCGGCGCGGGTGGCGCGCGAGCTGGGCGATCTGCCAGCTGCTCAGGTTGCCGAAGATGTTCTCGGTCAGCGCGCGGCTCTTGTCTTCCAGGCGGGCGATTTCATCGCTGATGTTGATGGAGTTGTCGTTGCCGACCAGACGCAGCTCTTCGATCTTGGCTTGCATGTCGGCGATCGGCTGTTCGAAATCGAGGAAGTTCGGGTTCATGGGCTATCCGTCGTGCTGAATGGCGGCAGGGCCTGGTCCGTATGGCGCCCTACCTTACGGTATCGGGCGCCCAGGGTCGAGACTGGCGGGCGGGCGGCGTTCGGCCACCGGCCACGCTAGCGGTAGTTGAGGAAGACGTTGTCGCGTCCGAACTGGTCACGCAATGCCTGAATCAGCGCATCGGCCGGGTCGATGCGCCAGTCTTCGCCGAACTGCAGCAGGGCGCGGGCGTCGCTGGAACTGTAGTCGACGGTGACCGGGCAGTTGCCGCGGTGGCGGCCGCACAGCTCGGCCAGCCAGCGCAGGCGGTCGCCCTTGAGCGCATCCGCGGCGACCTTCAGCCGCAGGCTCTCGGCCAGCGCGGTGCGCGCCTCCTCCAGGCCCATCACGCGCTTGGCGCGCAGGCGCAGGCCGCCGGAGAAGTCGTCCTGGCTGACCTCGCCCTCGATCACCACCATGGCGTCGGTCTGCAGCAGGCCCTGGTTGGCGGCGAAGGCCTCGGCGAACAGCGAGGCCTCGATGCGCCCGGAGCGGTCGTCGAGGGTGACGAAGCCCATCTTGTCACCGCGCTTGTTCTTCATCACCCGCAGGTTGACGATCAGCCCGGCGACGGTCTGGGTGTCGCGCGCCGGCTTCAGTTCGACGATGCGCTGGCGGGCGAAGCGGCGCACCTCGCCTTCGTATTCGTCGATCGGGTGGCCGGTGAGGTACAGGCCAAGGGTATCCTTCTCGCCTTTCAGGCGTTCCTTGAGGGTCAGTTCCTTGGCCTTGCGGTGGTTGGCGTAAACGTCGGCCTCCGGCTCGGCGAACAGCCCGCCGAACAGGTCCATGTGGCCGCTGTCATGGCTGCGCGAGGTCTGCTCGGCGGCCTTGATGGCTTCCTCCATGGACGCCAGCAGCACCGCGCGGTTGCGGTCGATATCGGCCAGGTAGGCCTTGGGCTCTTCGTGGAAATACGGGCCCAGACGGTCCAGCGCGCCGGCGCGGATCAGCGCATCGAGGGTGCGCTTGTTGATGCGCTTGAGGTCGATGCGGTCGCAGAAATCGAACAGGTCCTTGAACGGCCCGCCCTCGGCGCGGCATTCGGTGATGGCTTCCACCGGGCCTTCGCCGACACCCTTGATCGCGCCCAGGCCGTAGACGATCTGGTTGTCGTCGTCGACGGTGAAACGGAACTCGGAGTTGTTCACGTCCGGGGCGACGATGCGC
The DNA here is from genome assembly GCF_000725445.1 of Pseudomonas sp. AAC. Taxonomy (NCBI): domain Bacteria; kingdom Pseudomonadati; phylum Pseudomonadota; class Gammaproteobacteria; order Pseudomonadales; family Pseudomonadaceae; genus Pseudomonas; species Pseudomonas sp. AAC. Next base: position 624,476 of record NZ_KL647097.1, read on the forward strand.
AGCTTCATGTGCCGGCATTCTTCGATCAGCGTCACCACCTTGTCGGTGTTCTGCATATCCGCGGTGAGTACCGCGGCCATGAAGGGCGCGGCCCAGTGCGTCTTCAGCCAGGCGGTCTGGTAGGAGACCAGGCCGTAGGCGGCCGAGTGCGACTTGTTGAAGCCGTAGCCGGCGAACTTTTCCACCAGGTCGAAGATGTTGCCCGCCAGGTCCTTGTCGATGCCGTTGTTGGCGCAGCCTTCGATGAAGCCGCCGCGCTGCTTGGCCATCTCCTCGGGCTTCTTCTTGCCCATGGCGCGGCGCAGCATGTCCGCGCCGCCGAGGGTGTAGCCGGCCATCACCTGGGCGATCTGCATCACCTGTTCCTGGTACAGGATGATGCCGTAGGTGGGCTTGAGCACCGGCTCCAGGCCCGCATACTGGTAGTCCGGGTGCGGGTAGGAGATTTCCTCGCGGCCGTGCTTACGGTTGATGAAGTCGTCCACCATGCCCGACTGCAGCGGGCCGGGGCGGAACAGCGCCACCAGTGCGATGAGGTCTTCCAGGCAGTCCGGCTTGAGCTTCTTGATCAGCTCCTTCATGCCGCGCGATTCCAGCTGGAACACCGCGGTGGTCTCGGCCTTCTGCAACAGGTCGTAGGTCTTCTTGTCGTCCAGCGGGATGCGGTCGATGTCGACCAGGTTCTCGTCGCCGGCCTTGCGCTGGATGCGATGGATGATCTCCATCGCCCACTTGATGATGGTCAGGGTGCGCAGGCCGAGGAAGTCGAACTTCACCAGGCCGGCGGCTTCCACGTCGTCCTTGTCGAACTGGGTCACCAGGCCGCCGCCCTCTTCGTCGCAGGCGATGGGCGAGAAGTCGGTGAGCTTGGTCGGCGCGATCACCACGCCGCCGGCGTGCTTGCCGGTGCCGCGGGTGACGCCTTCCAGCTTCAGGGCCATGTCCCAGATTTCCTGGGCTTCCTCGTCGGACTTAAGGAAGTCGCGGAGCATTTCCTCCTGCTCGAAGGCCTTGTCCAGGGTCATGCCGACTTCGAAGGGGATCATCTTCGACAGCTTGTCGGCCAGGCCGTAGGACTTGCCCTGCACCCGCGCCACGTCGCGCACCACCGCCTTGGCGGCCATGGAGCCGAAGGTGATGATCTGGCTCACCGCGTTGCGCCCGTAGGCGTCGGCCACGTAGTCGATCACCCGGTCGCGGCCTTCCATGCAGAAGTCCACGTCGAAGTCGGGCATGGAGATACGTTCGGGGTTGAGGAAGCGTTCGAACAGCAGGTCGTAGGCCAGCGGGTCGAGGTCGGTGATCTTCAGCACGTAGGCAACCAGGCTGCCTGCGCCCGAGCCCCGGCCGGGGCCCACCGGCACGCCGTTGTTCTTGGCCCACTTGATGAAGTCCATCACGATCAGGAAGTAGCCGGGGAAGCCCATCTGGATGATGGTGCCCAACTCGAACTCCAGGCGATCGACGTAGACCTGGCGCTTTTCCTCGTAGTTCGGCGTGTCCTTGGGCAGCAGCACCGCCAGGCGCTCCTCCAGCCCTTCGTAGGAGACATGGCGCAGGTAGTCGTTGATGTCCATGCCTTCGATGGGAATCGGGAAGTTGGGCAGGAAGTACTTGCCCAGCTGCACTTCGATGTTGCAGCGCTTGGCGATCTCGACGGTGTTTTCCAGGGCCTCGGGCAGGTCGCTGAACAGCTCGGCCATTTCCGCCGGCGATTTCAGGTACTGCTGGTCGGAGTAGTTGCGCGAGCGGCGCGGGTCGTCCAGGGCGCGGCCTTCGCCGATGCACACGCGGGTCTCGTGGGCCTCGAAGTCTTCCTGCTTGATGAAGCGCACGTCGTTGGTGGCCACCAGCGGCGCGCCGCTGCGCTCGGCCAGCGCCACGGCGGCGTGCAGGTGTTCCTCGTCGTTGACCCGCGCGGTGCGCTGCACTTCCAGGTAGAAACGGTCGGGGAAGACTTCCATCCACTCGGCCAGCAGCGAGTCGGCCAGGGCGTCCTCGCCGTCGAGCAGGGCATGGCCGATCTCCCCTTCCTTGGCCGCGGACAGCGCGATCAGGCCTTCGGCGGCCTCTTTCACCCAGTCGCGCTCGATGATGATCTCGCCGTTGCGCTGGCCTTCCTGCCAGCCGCGGGAGATCAGCTCGGTGAGGTTGCGGTAGCCCTTGGCGTTCATCACCAGCAGGCTCAGGCGGCTGAGCGGGCCGTCCTCGTCGCGGCTGGCCAGCCAGATGTCGGCGCCGCAGATCGGCTTGATGCCGGCGCCCATGGCGGTCTTGTAGAACTTCACCAGCGAGCACATGTTGCTCTGGTCGGTGATCGCCACCGCCGGCATGCCGGCGCCGGCCACTGCCTTGCACAACGGTTTGACCCTGACCAGGCCGTCGACCAGGGAGTACTCGGAGTGCAGACGCAGGTGGACGAAGGAGGCGGTCATGGTGGTCCTATGCAACGCGGAAACGATAAGCGGCCGATTGTACCGGCCCGCTCCGCAAAGCTACAGGCTTCAGATCGCCACTGCCGCCCTGCGGCGCTCAGAGGATGCCGGACGGGCTTTCCAGCAGCGCGCGCACCGGGGCGAAGGAGCGTCGGTGGATGGGCGTCGGGCCCAGGCGCTTGAGGGCTTCCAGGTGCACCGGGGTCGGGTAGCCCTTGTGCCCGCCGATGCCGTAGCCCGGGTAGAGGGCTTCCATTTCCTGCATCTCGCGGTCGCGGGAGACCTTGGCCAGGATGGAGGCGGCGGCGATGGCCGGCACCTTGGCATCGCCCTGCACCACCGGGGCCGCCGGCACCCTGAGTTTCGGGCAGCGGTTGCCGTCGATCAGCGCCAGTTTCGGGGTGACGCTCAGGCCCTCCACCGCGCGCTGCATGGCCAGCATGGTGGCGTGGAGGATGTTCAGCCGGTCGATCTCCTCGACCTCGGCGCGGGCGATGAACCAGGCCAGGGCCTTCTCGCGGATCTCGTCGAACAGCGCCTCGCGGCGCGCCTCGCTGAGCTTCTTCGAGTCGTTCAGGCCGATGATCGGCCGCGCCGGGTCGAGGATCACCGCGGCGGTGACCACCGGGCCGCAGAGCGGGCCGCGGCCCACCTCGTCGACCCCGGCCACCAGTTCCTCGACCAGGTCGAAATCCAGGCCCATCTGCATCAGCGTTTCTCCACCAGGGCGAGCACCGCTTCGGCGGCCTGCGCGGACGCATCCTGGCGCAGGGCGCGGTGGATGGCGTCGAAGGATTCGGTCTGCGCGCTGCCGTCGTCCAGCAGCGGCAACAGGTGTTGCGCCAGGGCCTCGGGGGTCGCCGCGTCCTGGATCAGCTCGGGGGCCAGCAGGCGCCCGGCGAGCAGGTTCGGCAGCGAGATGTAGGGGCTCTTCACCAGGCGCTTGAGGATGGCATAGGTCAGCGGCGCGACCTTGTAGGCGACCACCATCGGCCGCTTGTACAGCAGCGCCTCCAGGGTCGCGGTGCCGGAGGCGATCAGCACCGCGTCGCAGGCGGCCAGGGCCTCGTGGGACTGGCCGTCGAGCAGTTGCAGCGGCAACTGGCGGCCCTGCAGCATCTGCTCCAGCTGTGCGCGCCGCTCGGGGCTGGCGCAGGGCAGCACGAAGCGCAGGCCCGGGCGCTGCTGCAGCAGGCGTTCGGCGGTATCCAGGAACAGCGCGCCGAGCTTGCCCACCTCGCCGCCGCGGCTGCCCGGCAGCAGCGCCACCACCTGGGCGTCGGCCGGCAGGCCGAGCTGCGCGCGCGCGGCGGCGCGGTCGGCTTCCAGGGGGATGGTGTTGGCCAGCGGATGGCCGACGAAGCGCACCGGCACGCCGTGCTCTTCGTAGAACTTCGCCTCGAAGGGGAACAGCGCCAGCATCAGGTCGCAGGCCTGCTTGATCTTCAGCACGCGCTTCTGCCGCCAGGCCCAGACCGAGGGGCTGACGTAGTGCACGGTGCGGATGCCGGCGCGGCGCAGTTGCAGCTCCAGCCCGAGGTTGAAGTCCGGCGCGTCGATGCCGATGAAGACGTCGGGGCGCGCGAGTATCAGGTTGCGGATCAGCTCCTTGCGCCGGCGCAGCAGCTCGCGCAGGCGGCCGAGGACCTCGACCAGGCCCATGACCGCCAGGCGCTCCATGGGGAATTCCGAGACCAGGCCCTGGGCCTGCATGCGCGCACCGCCCACGCCGATGAACTCGACCTCGGGGTGGCGTTCGCGCAGGGCCTGCATCAGGCCGGCGCCAAGGATGTCCCCCGAGGCCTCGCCCGCCACCAGGGCGACGCGCAGCTTGCCGGTGCCCGCAGCCATGGTCAGCGGGTGATGCCGCGGGTGGCGCTCTGGATGGAGTCGCAGAACACCGCGACTTCCGGGAACTGCGCGGCGGATTCGGCCAGCTCGGCGAGCGCCTCTTCCACTGTCAGGCCCTGGCGGTACACCACCTTGTAGGCCCGGCGCAGGGCGTGGATGGCCTCGGCGCTGAAGCCGCGGCGGCGCATGCCCTCGAAGTTCATGCTGCGCGCCTCGGCGGGGTTGCCGAAGACGGTCACGTAGGCCGGCACGTCCTTGCCGATGGCGGTGCCCATGCCGGAGAAGCTGTGGGCGCCGATGCGGCAGAACTGGTGCACCAGGGTGTAGCCGGAGAGGATCGCCCAGTCGTCCACGTGCACGTGGCCGGCCAGGGCGGTGTTGTTGACCAGGATGCAGTGGTTGCCGATCACGCTGTCATGGCCGACGTGAACGTAGGCCATGAACAGGTTGTGGTCGCCGATGGTGGTTTCCGAGCGGTCCTGGACGGTGCCGCGGTGGATGGTCACACCCTCGCGGATCACGTTGTGGTCGCCGATCACCAGGCGAGTCGGCTCGCCCTTGTACTTCAGGTCGGGAGTGTCCTCGCCGACGCTGGAGAACTGGAAAATCCGGTTGTGTCTGCCGATCTTCGTGGGGCCCTTGAGCACCACGTGCGGACCGATCACCGTACCTTCGCCGATTTCCACATCCGGCCCGACGATGGACCAGGGGCCCACCTCTACGTCGTCGGCCAGCTTTGCCCGCGGATCGATGATGGCGCGAGGATCGATCAAACTCATAGTTTGCGTTCCGCACAGATGATTTCGGCCGAGCACACCGGCTTGTCATCGACGGTGGCGTGGCAGTCGAACTTCCAGATGCCGCGCTTCACGCTGATGAACTGGGCATGCAAGTTCAGCTGGTCGCCCGGCAGCACCGGCTGGCGGAAGCGCAGCTTGTCGGAGCCGACGAAGTAGTACAGGGTGCCGTCGGCCGGCTTCACGTCGAGCATCTTGAAGCCGAGGATGCCGGCCGCCTGGGCCATGGCCTCGATGATCAGCACGCCGGGCATGATCGGGTGCTGCGGGAAGTGGCCATTGAAGAACGGCTCGTTGATGCTGACATTCTTGTAGGCGCGAATGCGCTTGCCTTCGATGTCCAGCTCTACCACCCGGTCCACCAGCAGGAAGGGGTAGCGATGAGGCAGGTATTCGCGAATCTCGTTGATGTCCATCATGTTCAGGGGAGCCTGTTCAGAAAAGGGAAACGCCAAAAAATGCGTGACTCACGCATCAGATGGAGTGTCTCCGCTCGGGGTCACGGCGGCCAGGCGCTTTTCCAGCTGTTGCAGACGACGGGCCATGTCGTCCAACTGGCGAATACGGGCAGCGCTCTTCTTCCATTCAGCGGCGGGCTGCATGGCCGTGCCGGATGAGTAGGCGCCCGGCTCGGTGATCGAGCGGGTGACCATGGTCATGCCGGTGACGAAGACGTTGTCGCAGATCTCGATGTGCCCGACCAGGCCGACGCCGCCGGCGAGCATGCAATGCCTGCCGATCTTGGCGCTGCCGGAAATCCCGCAGCAGCCGGCCATGGCGGTGTGATCGCCGATCTGCACGTTGTGCGCGATCATGATCTGGTTGTCCAGCTTGACGCCGTTGCCAACCAGGGTATCGGACAGCGCACCACGGTCGATGGTGGTGTTGGCGCCGATCTCGACGTCGTCGCCAATGGTGACGCCGCCGATCTGCGCGATCTTCTGCCAGGCGCCCTGCTGCTTGGCGAAGCCGAAGCCTTCGCCGCCGAGCACCGCGCCGGACTGGATCACCACGCGCTTGCCGATGCGCACGTCGTGGTAGAGGGTCACGCGCGGGGCCAGCCAGCCGCCCTCGCCGATCACGCTGCGCGCACCGACGAAGCAGTGGGCGCCGAGCGTGACGCCGGCGCCGATCTGCGCGCCGGCCTCGATCACCACGTAGGGGCCGATGCTGGCCGTGGGATCGACGCTGGCGCTGGCATCGACCACCGCGGTGGGATGGATGCCGGCAGGCGCCCTGGGCTTGGGATCGAACTGGTGCGACAGCCCGGCGTAGGCCAGGTAGGGGTCGGGCACCACCAGCGCGTTGCCGGTGAAGCCTTCGGCGTCGGCGGCGGTGAGCAGCACCGCGCCGGCCCGGCTGTCGGCCAGGAACTTGCGGTACTGCGGGTTGGCCAGGAAGCTCAGTTGCTCCGGGCCGGCATCCTGCAGGGTAGCCAGGCCGTGGATGACCACGGCCGGGTCGCCACGCAGCTCCGCCTGGAGCTGAGCGGCCAGTTCGGCGAGGGTATGGGACCGCGGGCTCATCATCAGCGCAGCTGGTTCATCCGCTCGATGACCTGGCGGGTGATGTCGTACTGGGGTTTGACGTCGACCACCGCGCCGCGCTCGACCACCAGGTCGTAGCCGCCCTTCTTGATGGTTTCCTCGACGGCCTGGTCCAGCTTCGGCTTGAGCTTCTTGAGCATTTCGCGGTCGGCGGAGGCCTTGGCTTCGTTCAGCTCCTTGGACTGGAACTGGAAGTCGCGGGCCTTCTGCTTGAAGTCGTCCTCGGCCTTGTCGCGCTCGGACTTGGACAGCTTGCTGCCGCCATTGACCAGCTTGTCCTGCAGGGCCTTGGCGTCGCTTTCCAGGGCGCGCAGCTTGCTCAGCTGCGGGCCGAATTTCTTCTCGGCATCGACGGCGTACTGCTTGGCCGCATCGGACTCGAGGAGCGCCATCTGGTAGTTGAGCACCGCGATCTTCATGTCGGCGAACGCGGGGCTCGCCATCAGGGCGGCGGTGATCAGGACGAACTGGGTCAACTTACGCACATTGCACTCCTGCACAAAGCTAGGTTGTCTATACAACAAGATGGCGAATCAGAAGGTCTGCCCCAGGGAGAACTGGAAGATCTGGGTTTCCGCGTTGTCCGGCTTCTTGATCGGGGTACCGAGGCTGAAGCTCAGCGGGCCGAGCGCGGTGATCCAGGTCAGACCGACACCCACGGACATGGCCATGTCGTTCAGCTTGATACCGTCGCAACCCTGGGTGGTGGACAGCGGGCAGTCGGAATCGAACACGTTGCCCACGTCCCAGAACAGTACGGTACGCAGCTGGCTCTGGTCCTTGACGAAGGGCAGCGGGAACAGCAGTTCGGCGCCGCCGGTGATCATCACGTTACCACCGAAGGCCTGCGGGTCCTGGTCCGGGTCGGTGTAGCGGCCCTTGCCGTCGGGCCCGGATACCACGGCGCCAGTGGCCGGGTCAACGACACGGCTCGGCGTACTGCGCGGGCCGAGGGAGCTGTCCTTGAAGCCGCGCACCGAGTTGAAGCCGCCGGCGTAGTAGTTCTCGTAGAACGGCAGGCGCTCGGTGGAGCCGTAGCCGTCGCCGTAGCCCAGCTCGGTGTGGAAGCGCATGGTGTAGGTGTCGGACAGCGGCGCGAAGATCTGGCCGCGATAGTCCAGCTTGTAGAACGACAGGTCGCTGCCGGGGATGGTCGATTCCAGCACCAGGCTTTGCGAGTGGCCGCGGGTGGCCAGCACGCCCTTGTTCAGGGTGGACTCGGACCAGCCGATGGAGGCCTTGAAGTTGGTGAAGTTGTCGCCTTCCTTCTCGAGGAAGTCGAAGATCTCGTCGACGGTGTAGGCGCCGGTGTCGATGGTGTCGCGCTGCACGGTCAGGCCGTAGGTCAGGCGCGAGGTCTCGCTGATCGGGTAGCCGATGCTGACGCCGGCGCCGAGGCTGTTCACCGAGTAGTCGGAGACGTCGACGTCGAGCTTGTCGTAGTCGGTCTTGCGGTAGAAGGCGTTGTAGCCCAGGCTCACGCCGTCGACGGTCCAGTAGGGGTCGACGAAGCCGAAGTTGTAGCGGGTCTGGTAGTCGGACTTGGTCAGGCCGATGCTGACCTTGTTGCCGGTACCCAGGAAGTTGTTCTGGCTGATCGAGCCGCCGAGGATCAGGCCGGCATCCTGGGCGAAGCCGATGCTGGCGGTGATGGAGCCGGAGGGCTGCTCTTCCACGCTGTAGTTGACGTCCACCTGGTCGTCGGTGCCCGGAACGGCCGGGGTCTCGACGTTGACCGTCTTGAAGTAGCCCAGGCGCTCCAGGCGCTGCTTGGACTGGTCGATCAGGTAGGTGGAAGCCCAGCCGCCTTCCATCTGGCGCATCTCGCGGCGCAGCACCTGGTCTTCGGTCTTGGTGTTGCCGCGGAAGTTGATGCGGTTGACGTAGGCGCGCTTGCCCGGGTCGACCACGTAGGTGATGGACACGGTCTTGTCGTCGTCATGGGCTTCCGGCACGCCGTTGACGTTGGCGAAGGTGTAGCCCTCGTTGCCCAGGCGGCGGGTGATCAGGTCGGAGGTGGAGGTCATCACCTTGCGCGAGAACACCTGGCCCGGCTCGACCAGCATCAGCTTCTTGATTTCCTCTTCCGGCACCTTGAGGTCGCCGGTCAGCTTCACGTCGCGGACCTTGTACTTCTCGCCCTCGTTGATGTTGACGGTGATGTAGACGTGCTTCTTGTCCGGCGTGATGGAAACCTGGGTGGAAGCGATGTCCATGTGGATGTAGCCGCGGTCCAGGTAGTAGGAGCGCAGACGTTCCAGGTCGCCGGAGAGCTTCTCGCGGGAATACTTGTCGTCGTTCTTGAAGAAGGACAGCCAGTTGGTTTCCTTCAGCTCGAACAGGCCGGTCAGGTCCTCGTCGGAGAACACGGTGTTGCCGACCACGTTGACGTGGGCGATAGCTGCGACCGTGCCTTCGTTGACGGTGATCTTCAGCGCCACGCGGTTGCGCGGCTGCGGAGTGACCTGGGTCTCGATGTTGGCCGAGTAGCGGCCCTGGGCCACGTACTGGCGCTGCAGCTCGTTGCGCACGCCTTCGAGGGTGGCGCGCTGGAAGATTTCGCCTTCGGCCAGGCCGGACTGCTTGAGGCCCTTCATCAGGTCTTCGGTGCTGATGGCCTTGTTGCCTTCGATCTCGATGCTGGAGATGGACGGGCGCTCGACCACGTCGATGACCAGTACGTTGCCATCGCGGCCGAGGTGGATATCCTGGAAGAAGCCGGTCTTGAACAGCGAGCGGGTCGCCTCGACCAGACGGCGGTCATCGATCTGGTCGCCGACGTTCAGCGGCAGGGCGGCGAACACGCTACCCGCGGATACGCGCTGCAGGCCGTTGACGCGGATGTCGGAAACTGTGAAGGACTCTGCGTGAACCTGGGCGATCATCAACGCGGAAAGAGCCGCGGGTAACAGAAAGCGTTTCATGGAGTCCTTTTTTTTCCAACTGACAAATAAAGAATCTGCCGCGTGAGGCGGCAGATCCGAAACCCAATGGCAGCTACAGTCGACTCAGATCGTTGACCAGGGCCAGCAACATGACCCCAACGACCAGGCTGATGCCGATCTGCATCCCCCAAGCCTGGACCCGCTCTGACAATGGGCGGCCACGCACCCACTCGACCAGGTAGAACAACAGATGCCCGCCATCGAGGACGGGTATCGGCAACAGGTTGAGAACCCCCAAACTTATGCTCAGATAGGCGAGGAAATGCAGAAAATCCCCTACGCCGGACTGGGCCGAAGCGCCCGCCACTTTAGCAATGGTTATCGGCCCGCTCAAGTTTTTTACCGAGAGCTGGCCCAGCACCATTTTCTTTAGAGAATCCAGGGTTAGCAGACTCATCGACCAGGTTCGGGAGAGCGCTTCGCCCACCGCGGCGACCGGACCGAAGCTGACTTCGCGGAGCATTTCCGCCGGCCACTGGCCACCGGCCACACCGGCCCCCAGGTAACCGGCACGGGCCTTGCCCTCGCCTTTCGCCGCCAGTTTCAGGGTCAGCTCGCGCTCCTGGCCGTCGCGCAGCAGGGCGATGCTCACCGACTGCTCCGGACGGGCGCGTACCTTGTCGACCACCTGCTGCCAGTCGTCCACCGCCTGGCCGTCCACCCGCAGCAGCCGGTCGCCGATGGCCAGGCCCGCGGCCTTGCCGGGGCCCTGCGGGTCCAGCTCGGCGATAACCGGCGGCATGGCCGGGCGCCACGGCTGGATGCCCAGGCCGCCGATGGGATCGGGGTTGTCCGCGCTCTTCAGCCAGGCCTTGATCGGCAACTGGTGCAGGCTCTGCGCCGAGGAGCCCGGCTCGCGCACGCTGACGCTCAGCTCGCCGGTCTCGCCCAGGCGCCGCACCAGGCGCAGGTTGACCGCCGCCCAGCCGTCCACCGGCTCGCCATCCACCGCCAGCACTTCCTGGCCGGCGGCCAGGCCGCCCAGCGCCGCCGGGCTGTCGGGCACGATGGAGCCGATGACCGGGCGCACCTGCTGGGTGCCCAGCATGGCGAGGATCCAGAAGAACAGGATGGCCAGCAGGAAGTTGGCCACAGGGCCCGCCGCGACTATGGCGATGCGCTGGAATACCGTCTTGCGGTTGAAGGCCTGGTCGAGCTGGTCGAGGGGCACCTCGCCCTCGCGCTCGTCGAGCATCTTCACGTAGCCGCCCAGGGGAATGGCGGCCACCACGAATTCGGTGCCGTGGCGGTCGTGCCAGCGCACCAGGGGCGTGCCGAAGCCCACCGAGAAGCGCAGCACCCTGACCCCACAGCGGCGCGCCACCCAGAAGTGACCGAACTCGTGGAATGTCACCAGGACGCCAAGGGCGATGATCAGCCCGACGACCATGTAAAGTGCGCTCATCTCTACCTCCAGGGCTCAGGGCCTAGCGACCACGCCCATGCAACCAGGCCTGCGCGGCCTCGCGCGCACGGCGGTCGGCCTCCAGCACCACGTCGAGGCTTTCGACCGGCGTGGCGGCCTCGCGGTTCAGCACCTCGTCGATGATAACCGCGATCTCGGTGAAACGGATGCGCCGTTCGAGGAATGCGGCCACCGCCACCTCGTTGGCGGCATTGAGCATCGCCGGCGCGCTGCCGCCCGCCTCGGCCGCCTGGCGCGCCAGGCGCAGGCAGGGGAAGCGCTGCTCGTCGGGGGCCTGGAAGTCCAGGCGGGCGATGCCGAACAGGTCCAGCGGCGATACCCCGGAGTCGATGCGCTCGGGCCAGGCCAGGGCGTGGGCGATGGGTGTGCGCATGTCGGGGTTGCCCAGCTGGGCGAGCACCGAGCCATCCACGTAGTCGACCAGGGAATGGATCACGCTCTGCGGGTGGATCACCACCTCCACCTTCGACGGCGGGGCATCGAACAGCCAGCAGGCCTCGATCAGCTCCAGGCCCTTGTTCATCATGCTGGCCGAGTCGACGGAAATCTTCCGTCCCATGGACCAGTTGGGGTGGGCACAGGCCTGCTCCGGGGAAACTTCCGACAGTTGATCCAGCGGCGTCTCGCGGAACGGGCCGCCGGAGGCGGTCAGCAGGATGCGTCGCACGCCGACCTGGCCCAGGCCCCGGGCGTAGTCGCCAGGCATGCACTGGAAGATGGCATTGTGCTCGCTGTCGATCGGCAGCAGCACCGCGCCATGGGCCTGCACTTCGTGCATGAACAGGGCGCCGGACATCACCAGCGCCTCCTTGTTGGCCAGCAGCACGCGCTTGCCGGCCTGCACCGCCGCCAGGGTCGGCTTGAGGCCGGCGGCACCGACGATGGCGGCCATGACCACGTCCACTTCGGGATGGCCGGCGACCTCGCACAACCCCGGCTCGCCCACCAGTACGCGAGTGGCCAGGCCTTCGGCCTGCAGGGCGCCCCGCAGATGGCGGGCCTGCTCGTCGCTGGCGACCACCGCGAAACGCGGCCGATGAACCAGGCACAGGGCCTCCAGCTCGGCGAGACGGGAATGCCCGGTGATGGCGAAGACGCTGTAGCGCTGCGGATGCCGCGCGAGGACGTCCAGGGTGCTCAGGCCGATGGAGCCGGTGGCCCCCAGCACGCAGACCTGCTGCGGCGCGCTCATGGCGTGCCCCAGCCGGTGGCCCAGAGCAGCACGGTGAAGACCGGGATGGCCGCGGTCAGGCTGTCGATGCGGTCGAGGACGCCGCCATGGCCCGGCAGCAGGTTGCTGCTGTCCTTCAGGCCCGACTCGCGCTTGAACATGCTCTCGGTCAGGTCGCCGACCACCGACAGCGCCACCACCACGGCTGCGCAGGGCAGCGCCAGCAGCAGTTCGCGCACCGACCAGTCACGGTAGATGGCCACCGCGAAGGTGATCGCCAGGCTCAGCGCCAGGCCGCCGTAGAAGCCTTCCCAGCTCTTGCCGGGGCTGACCCGCGGCGCCAGCTTGCGCTTGCCGAAGGCCTTGCCGGAGAAATAGGCGCCGATGTCGGCGGCCCAGACCAGCACCATGACCGCGACTATCAGCCAGTTGGCCAGCGGCCACTGCTTGAGCACCACCAACCCCTGCCAGGCCGGCAGCAGGATCAGCAGGCCGATCAGCAAGCGGCGCCAGCGGCCGCCCCAGCTGGAGGCGCTGTCCGGGTAGGTGAGCACCATCACGGTCGCCAGCAGCCACCAGAGCACCGCCAGCAACAGCACGGCCCCGGCCAGCTGCGGCAGCCAGTACAGCAGCAGCATCAGCAGCGCGACCACACCGGCATAGCCGACGCGGGCCGGCTGCTCGTTGTAGCCGGCCAGGCGCGCCCATTCCCAGGCGCCGAGGGTCACCACCAGGCCGATGAACAGCGCGAAGGCGAGGCCATCGAGGAGGAAGAAACCACCCAGCGCTATGGGCAGCAGCACCAGCGCCGTGATGATCCGTTGTTTCAGCATGACGGGGGGGCCTCGGCCTGCACCTGCTCGCTGGTCTTGCCGAAGCGACGCTGGCGGGTGGCATAGTCGGCCAGCGCTTCGCGCATCGCCGCGCTCTTGAAGTCCGGCCAGTAGAGATCGGAGAAGTACAGCTCGGCGTAGGCCAGCTGCCACAACAGGAAGTTGCTGATGCGGTGCTCGCCGCCGGTGCGGATGCACAGGTCCGGCAACGGCTGGTCGCCGGTGGTCAGGCAACCCTGGATCAGCTCGGGGGTGATGTCGTCCGGCGCCAGGTGCCCGGCCTGCACTTCGCGGGCCAGGCGCTGGGCGGCCTGGGTGATGTCCCACTGGCCGCCGTAGTTGGCCGCCACCTGCAGCAGCAGCCCCTTGTTGCCGGCGGTGAGGTTCTCCGCTTCGCGCATGGCGGCCTGCAGCTCCGCCTGGAAGCGGCTGCGATCACCGATGATGCGCAGGCGGATGCCGTTCTCGTCGAGCTTGCGCACCTCGCGGCGCAGGGCCATGAGGAACAGCTCCATGAGCGCACCGACCTCGTCGACCGGGCGCTGCCAGTTCTCGCTGGAGAAGGCGAACAGCGTCAGGACCTCGACACCGGCCTCGGCGCAGGTCTTGACCACCGCACGCACCGCGCTGACGCCGGCCTTGTGCCCGGCAACGCCGGGCAGCAGGCGCTTCTTCGCCCAGCGGTTGTTGCCGTCCATGATGATGGCCACGTGACGTGGCACCGCGGCCACCTGCTTGGTCTTGTCCATGACTGCAACCTGGCCGTCAGACGGCCATCAGATCCGCTTCCTTGGCCTCGAGGGCCTTGTCGATCTCAGCGACGAACCTGTCGGTAAGCTTCTGCACCTCGTCCCCGGCGCGACGCTCTTCGTCCTCGCTGATTTCCTTTTCCTTCTGCAGGTCCTTGAGCTGGGCCAGGGCGTCGCGGCGGATGTTGCGCACGGAGACGCGGGCCTGCTCGGCCTCGGCGCGGGCCTGCTTGGTGAAGCCCTTGCGGGTTTCCTCGGTCAGGGCCGGCATGGGGACGCGGATGGTGGTGCCGGCGGTGGCCGGGTTCAGGCCCAGGTCGGAGGTCATGATGGCCTTCTCGACCGCCTGGATCATGCTCTTGTCGAACACGTTCAGGGCCAGGGTGCGGGAATCCTCGACGGTGACGTTGGCGACCTGGCGCAGCGGGGTGTCGGAGCCGTAGTAGGACACCATGACGCTGTCCAGGATGCTCGGGTGCGCACGGCCGGTGCGGATCTTGGCGAAGGCATGGCCCAGGGCCTCCAGGGTCTTGCCCATGCGCTCCTGCGCTTCTTTCTTGATCTCGTTGATCATGTCAATCCTCCTCGATCAGGGTGCCCTCGGCACCACCAACAACAATATTCAGCAGCGCGCCCGGCTTGTTCATGTTGAACACCCGCAGCGGCATTTTCTGGTCGCGGCACAGGCAGATGGCAGTCAGGTCCATCACGCCCAGCTTGCGGTCGAGCACTTCATCGTAGGTCAGGCGCTCGAACTTCTCGGCGTTCGGGTCCTTGAACGGATCGGCAGTGTACACACCATCGACCTTGGTCGCCTTCAGCACCACGTCGGCATCGATTTCGATGGCGCGCAGGCAGGCGGCCGAGTCGGTGGTGAAGAAGGGGTTGCCGGTACCGGCGGAGAAGATCACCACTTCGCCGCTGGCGAGGTGGCGCATGGCCTTGCGGCGGTCGTAGTGGTCGGTGACGCCGACCATGCTGATGGCCGACATGACGATGGCGGTGATGTTCGAGCGCTCCAGGGCGTCGCGCATGGCCAGGCCGTTCATCACGGTGGCCAGCATGCCCATGTGGTCGCCGGTGACGCGGTCCATGCCGGCCGCCGACAGGGCCGCGCCACGGAACAGGTTGCCGCCGCCGATGACCAGGCCGACCTGCACGCCGATGCCGACCAGTTGGCCGATCTCCAGGGCCATGCGGTCCAGGACCTTGGGGTCGATACCGAACTCTTCGCTGCCCATCAGGGCTTCGCCGCTCAGTTTTAGAAGAATGCGTTTATAGCGAGGTTGACGTGCGCTCAGCTGCTGAGCCATGACCTTTTTCTCCTGCGGCGATGTGGAATGCGTGGCGCCTGACCGGGCGCCTGTCGGGGAAGCCTGGCCCTACCAGGCTAGCAGCGCCGCGAACCGACGAACGGTGCGAAGCCGCGGAGACCGCCCCGAATGGTCTCCCCACTTTGACGAAGAGGCCGCACGCGCGAGCGGGCAGCCTCTTCCGGGGCGACGGTGGAAACCGTCTTATTGCTTGGATGCAGCTACTTGAGCAGCAACCTCGGCAGCGAAGTCGGCCTCGGCCTTCTCGATGCCCTCGCCCACTTCGAAGCGAACGAAGGAGACGATCTCGGCGCCGGCTTTCTTGGCCAGTTCACCGACCTTGACTTCCGGATCCTTGACGAACGGCTGCTCGACCAGGCTGGCTTCGGCGAGGAACTTGTTGATGCGGCCCTTGACCATGTTCTCGACGATGTTTTCCGGCTTGCCGGCGATCTTGTCGGCGTTCAGCGCCAGGAAGATTTCCTTTTCCTTGGCCACGGCTTCTTCGGAAACCTGCGACGGATCCAGGAACTGCGGGTTGCTGGCGGCGACGTGCATGGCGATGTCACGGGCCAGTTCGGCGTTGCCGCCTTTCAGGGTGACCAGTACGCCGATGCGGTGACCGTGCAGGTAGGCGCCGACCACGTCGCCTTCGGCGCGGGCCAGACGACGGATGTTGACGTTCTCGCCGCACTTGGCGACCAGGGCCTCACGGGCGGACTCCTGCTCGGCGATCAGCGGAGCGGCGTCGCTCAGCTTCTGGGCGAAAGCCTTGTCCAGGCTGGCAGCGACGAAGTTCTTGAAGTCGTCCTGCAGGGCCAGGAAGTCGGTCTGCGAGTTGACTTCGATGATGGTGGCGGCCTTGGCGTCGTCGGCCACTTTCACCGCGATGGAACCTTCGGCGGCGATGTTGCCGGCCTTCTTGGCAGCCTTGATGGCGCCCGAAGCGCGCATGTCGTCGATGGCCTTCTCGATGTCGCCTTCGGCGGCAACCAGGGCCTTCTTGCACTCCATCATGCCCTGGCCGGTACGCTCGCGCAGTTCTTTAACCAGTGCTGCAGTGATCTCTGCCATTTGCAAATCCTCTTGAGTTGGTTCTCAAAACCAGATCGCCCGGCGGGCCGGGCGGAATTCGGGAGTGGCAAAAAGGGGGCCAGGCCCCCTTTTTGCGCACCGCTGGACGTCTGGACGTCCCGGAATCAGCCTTCGGCGGATTCGGCCGGCGCTTCTTCGACGAACTCGTCAGCACCGCCCTGGGCGTTCTGACGGCCGCGCAGTACGGCTTCGGCCATCGAACCCAGGTACAGCTGAACGGCGCGGATGGCGTCGTCGTTACCGGGGATGACGTAGTCGACGCCGTCCGGGCTGCTGTTGGTATCGACGATGCCGATGACCGGGATGCCCAGCTTGTTGGCTTCGGTGATGGCGATGCGCTCGTGGTCGACGTCGATCACGAACAGCGCGTCCGGCAGGCCGCCCATGTCCTTGATGCCGCCCAGGCTGCGATCCAGTTTTTCCAGATCACGGGTGCGCATCAGGGCTTCTTTCTTGGTCAGCTTGTCGAAGGTGCCGTCCTGCTGCTGGGTTTCCAGCTCGCGCAGGCGCTTGATCGACTGGCGGATGGTCTTGTAGTTGGTGAGCATGCCGCCCAGCCAACGGTGGTCGACGTAAGGCATGCCGCAACGGGCGGCTTCTTCGCGAACGATCTTGCCGGCGGAACGCTTGGTGCCGACGAACAGAATCTTGTTCTTGCCCTGGGCCAGGCGCTCAACGAAGGTCAGGGCCTCGTTGAACAGCGGCAGGGTCTTTTCCAGGTTGATGATGTGGATCTTGTTGCGCGCGCCGAAAATGAACTTGCCCATTTTCGGGTTCCAGTAACGGGTCTGGTGGCCGAAGTGCACACCGGCCTTCAGCATATCGCGCATGTTGACTTGGGACATGATAGTTCCTCGATAAGTCGGGTTGGGCCTCCATGCATCCCAATGACCAACCCCCGAACGCGTCGCAGGGCACCCAGGTCATCGTGTCGATGCATGTGTGGGTTAGGCTTGAACAGGCCATAGCCTGCAAAAGCGGGGCGCTTTATATCACACAAAGCCGCTGGAGGCTAGAAGCTGGAAGCCGGACGAGAGGCGATCGACGCACCGCCGCTCTTCGCTCCAGCTTCCAGCTTCCAGCTTCCAGCTTCCAGCTTCCAGCTTCCAGCTTCCATGGCAGCCTGCCGCCTGCGAAACTGTTACCATTGCCTTTTTCCGCCCGCGTCCGAGAATTCTATGACCGTCACCATCAAGACGCCCGAAGACATCGAGAAAATGCGCATCGCCGGCCGCCTGGCCGCCGAGGTGCTGGAAATGATCGGCGACCACGTCAAGCCCGGGGTCACCACCGACGAACTGGACCGCATCTGCCACGACTATATAGTCAACGTCCAGCAGGCCATCCCCGCGCCCCTGAACTACAAGGGTTTTCCCAAGTCCATCTGCACCTCGATCAACCACGTCGTCTGCCACGGCATCCCCAACGAGAAGCCGCTCAAGGAAGGCGACATCGTCAACATCGACATCACCGTCATCAAGGACGGCTACCACGGTGACACCAGCAAGATGTTCCTGGTGGGCAAGACCCCGGAGTGGGCCGACCGTCTGTGCCAGATCACCCAGGAATGCATGTACAAGGGCATTTCCGTGGTCAAGCCCGGCGCGCGCCTGGGCGACATCGGCGAGGTGATCCAGAAGTACGCCGAGAAGAACGGCTTCTCGGTGGTCCGCGAGTACTGCGGCCACGGCATCGGCAAGGTGTTCCACGAGGAGCCCCAGGTGCTGCACTACGGCCGCGCCGGCACCGGCCTGGAACTCAAGGAAGGGATGATCTTCACCATCGAGCCGATGATCAACCAGGGCCGCCCGGAAACCCGCCTGCTGGGCGACGGCTGGACCGCCATCACCAAGGACCGCAAGCTCTCCGCCCAGTGGGAGCACACCGTGCTGGTGACCGCCGACGGCTACGAGATCCTCACCCTGCGCAACGACGAGAGCTTCCCGCGCACCGGCGCGTGAGCGGCGTTGCAATCTCGCCGACGGCTGGGTAGAACATAGAAATCCCGGCCCGGCACCCTCGCCGGGCCTGGCGCCACGCGCCCCAGGCCCGGACGATGACTTGCCCCTGCCCTCCCCCATCCCAGAATCAGGAAGGCCGCCATGCCGCAGGTGGATCCCGAGTTGTTCGACCCTGGGCAGTTCCAGGCGGAACTGGCCCTCAAATCCAGCCCCATCCCCGCCTTCAAGAAGGCCATCCGCCAGGCCAACGAGGTGCTGGACGCGCGCTTCAACGGCGGCCGTGACATCCGCCGGCTGATCGAGGACCGCGCCTGGTTCGTCGACCAGATCCTGCAGCAGGCCTGGCAGCGCTTCGCCTGGTGCGAGGACGCCGACATCGCCCTGGTGGCGGTGGGCGGCTACGGCCGCGGCGAGCTGCACCCGCACTCGGACATCGACATCCTGGTGCTGCTCGACAGCGAGGACCAGGAGGTCTTCCGCGAGCCCATCGAGGGCTTCCTCACCCTGCTCTGGGACATCGGCCTGGAAGTCGGCCAGAGCGTGCGCTCGGTGGCCGAGTGCGCCGAGGAAGCGCGCGCCGACCTGACAGTGGTGACCAACCTGATGGAGTGCCGGACCATCTCCGGCCCCGACCACCTGCGCCAGCGCATGCTCGAAGCCACGGCCAGCAGCCAGATGTGGCCCAGCGGCCAGTTCTTCCTGGCCAAGCGCAAGGAACAGATCCACCGCCACACCAAATACAACGACACCGAATACAACCTGGAGCCCAACGTGAAGGGCTCGCCAGGCGGGCTGCGCGACATCCAGACCATCCTCTGGGTCGCCCGCCGCCACTTCGGCAGCCTCAACCTGCACGCGCTGGTCAAGGAAGGCTTCCTGGTGGAAAGCGAGTCCAGCGTGCTGGCCTCCTGCCAGGAATTCCTCTGGAAGGTCCGCTACGCCCTGCACATGCTCGCCGGGCGCGCCGAGGACCGCCTGCTGTTCGACCACCAGCGGCGCATCGCCGGGATGCTCGGCTACCAGGACAACGACGCCAAGCTGGCCGTCGAGCGCTTCATGCAGAAGTACTACCGGGTGGTGATGGCGGTCTCCGAGCTGAACGACCTGATCATGCAGCACTTCGAGGAAGTCATCCTGCGCGCCGGCGAAGGCGGCCAGGTGACGCCGCTGAACAGCCGCTTCCAGGTCCGCGACGGCTACCTGGAAGTGACCAACGCCAACGTCTTCAGGCGTACCCCCTTCGCCCTCCTGGAAATCTTCGTGCTGATGGCCCAGCACCCGGCGATCAAGGGCGTGCGCGCCGACACCATCCGCCTGCTGCGCGACAGCCGGCACCTGATCGACGACGACTTCCGCCACGACATCCGCAACACCAGCCTGTTCATCGAGCTGTTCAAGTGCCGCGAAGGCATCCATCGCAACCTGCGGCGGATGAACCGCTACGGCATCCTCGGCCGCTACCTGCCGGAGTTCGGCCTGATCATCGGGCAGATGCAGCACGACCTGTTCCACATCTATACGGTGGACGCCCACACCCTCAACCTGATCAAGCACCTGCGCAAGCTGCAGCGCCCGGACATGGCCGAGAAGTACCCGCTGGCCAGCAAGATCATGGAGCGCCTGCCCAAGCCGGAGCTGATCTACCTCGCCGGGCTCTACCACGACATCGCCAAGGGCCGTGGCGGCGACCATTCCGAGCTGGGCGCGGTGGACGCCGAGCTGTTCTGCCAGCGCCACCAGTTGCCGCAGTGGGACACCCAACTGGTCAGCTGGCTGGTGCAGAACCACCTGGTGATGTCCACCACCGCGCAGCGCAAGGACCTCTCCGACCCGCAGGTGATCTTCGACTTCGCCCAACTGGTCGGCGACCAGACGCGCCTGGACTACCTCTACGTGCTCACCGTGGCCGACATCAACGCCACCAACCCGAGCCTGTGGAACTCCTGGCGCGCCAGCCTGCTGCGCCAGCTCTACACCGAGACCAAGCGCGCCCTGCGCCGCGGCCTGGAGAACCCGCTGGACCGCGAGGAGCAGATCCGCCAGACGCAGAGCGCGGCCATCGACATCCTGGTGCGCGACGGCATCGACCAGGACGACGCCGAGCAGCTCTGGAGCCAGCTGGGCGACGACTACTTCCTGCGCCACAGCGCCGCCGACGTGGCCTGGCACACCGAGGCCATCCTCCAGCACCCGGACGACGGCACGCCGCTGGTGCTGATCAAGGAAACCACCCAGCGCGAGTTCGAGGGCGGCACGCAGATCTTCATCTACGCCGCCGACCAGCACGACTTCTTCGCCGTGACCGTGGCGGCGATGGACCAGCTCAACCTGAACATCCAGGACGCGCGGATCATCACCTCCACCAGCCTGTTCACCCTCGACACCTACATAGTGCTCGACGCCGATGGCGGCTCGATCGGCGACAATCCCCAGCGCATCGCCGAAATCCGCCAGGGCCTGGTGGACGCGCTGAAGAACCCCGACGACTACCCGAACATCATCCAGCGCCGCGTGCCCCGGCAGCTCAAGCACTTCGCCTTCGCGCCGCTGGTGACCATTTCCACCGACGCCTCGCGCCAGGTCAGCGTGCTCGAGGTCATCGCCCCCGACCGCCCGGGCCTGCTGGCGCGCATCGGCGGGCTGTTCCTGGACTTCGACCTGTCGGTGCGCAACGCCAAGATCGCCACCCTCGGCGAGCGCGTGGAAGACGTGTTCTACGTCACCGACGCGCACAACCAGCCACTCTCCGACCCGGACCTGTGCAAGCGACTGCAGGCGGCCCTGGTCGAGCAGCTTTCACAGGCCAACGGCCAGGAAACCGTTCCGGTCCGCATCAGCATCTGACGAGCGATTCACATGAACCCAGACCTCGACCTGCTCCAGCCCTACCCCTTCGAGAAGCTCCGCGCCCTGCTCGCCGGCGCCCAGCCGCCGGCCGGGCTTGCGCACATCGCGCTGTCCATCGGCGAGCCCAAGCACCGCTCGCCGGAATTCGTCGCCAAGGCCCTGGCCGACAGCCTCGACCAACTGGCGGTGTACCCGACTACCCTGGGCCTGCCGGCGCTGCGCGAAACCATCGCCGCCTGGTGCGAGCGCCGCTTCGGCGTCCCCGCAGGCTGGCTGGACGCCGCCCGCCACGTGCTGCCGGTGAACGGCACCCGCGAGGCGCTGTTCGCCTTCACCCAGGCGGTGGTCGACCGCAGCAAGAACGGCCTGGTGATCAGCCCCAACCCCTTCTACCAGATCTACGAAGGCGCGGCCCTGCTGGCCGGCGCGCAGCCGCACTACCTGGCCTGCCGCGCCGGGAACGGCTTCAATCCGGACTTCGACGCGGTGCCGGCGGACGTCTGGCAGCGCTGCCAGATTCTTTTCCTCTGCTCCCCGGGCAACCCCACCGGCGCGCTTGTCCCCCTCGCCGAATTGAAGAAGCTGATCGCCCTGGCCGACAAGCACGACTTCCTGATCGCCGCCGACGAGTGCTACAGCGAGCTGTACTTCGACGAGCAGAACCCGCCGCCCGGCCTGCTCAGCGCCTGTGCCGAACTGGGCCGCTCGGACTTCAGGCGTTGCGTGGTGTTCCACAGCCTGTCCAAGCGCTCCAACCTGCCGGGCCTGCGCTCGGGCTTCGTCGCCGGCGACGCCGAGGTGCTGAAGAAATTCCTGCTGTACCGCACCTACCACGGCTGCGCCATGCCGGTGCAGACCCAACTGGCCAGCATCGCCGCCTGGCAGGATGAAGACCATGTGCGCGCCAACCGCGACCTGTACCGCGAGAAGTTCGCCGCGGTGCTGGACATCCTCGCCGGCGTGCTCGACGTGCAGCGCCCGGACGGCAGCTTCTACCTGTGGGCGAAGACGCCCATCGCCGACACCGAGTTCTGCCGCAGCCTGTTCGACCAGCAGCACGTCACCGTGGTGCCGGGCTCCTACCTGTCCCGCGAAGTGAACGGCGAGAACCCCGGCGCCAACCGCGTGCGCATGGCCCTGGTCGCGCCGCTGGCGGAATGCGTGGAAGCGGCCGAACGCATCAAGCGCTTCGTCCAGGCCAGCCCAGATCAAACCCGGAGCCGCCCGTAGCCAAGGCCAAACGGCGGATAACGCCGTAGGCGTTATGCGCCCTACACCAAACCCACCGGCAACGTAGGGCGAATAACCGTTCGCGGTTATCCGCCGCTTCACCCAGGCCAAAGCCCGCGCCCAGATCAACCTCGGAGCCGCCTGCAGCCAAGGCCAAACGGCGGATAACGCCGTAGGCGTTATGCGCCCTACACCAAGCCCACCCGCGACGTAGGGCGAATAACCGTTCGCGGTTATCCGCCGCTTCACCCAGACCAAAGCCCGCGCCCAGATCAACCTCGGAGCCGCCTGCAGCCAAGGCCAAACGGCGGATAACGCCGTAGGCGTTATGCGCCCTACGCCAAGCCCACCGGCAACGTAGGGCGAATAACCGTTCGCGGTTATCCGCCGTTTCACCCAGGCCAAAGCCACGCCCAGATCAATCTCGGAGCCGCCTGCAGCCAAGACCAAACGGCGGATAACGCCGTAGGCGTTATGCGCCCTACACCAAGCCCGCCAGCAACGTAGGGCGAATAACCGTTCGCGGTTATCCGCCGTTTCACCTGGGCCTCAGCCCGCGCCGAGGTCAACCTCGGAGCCGCCTGTAGCCGCTCTACACCCACCGCCCCGCCTTGCTGGTCAGCCAGGCCTCCTGGGAGTCCAGGTCGCCGAGCACCTTGCGCATGGTCTCGTCGTCCACCAGGTTCTCCCGGCGCAGTTGGTACAGCTCCAGGCGCTGGGTGCGCAGCGCCTTGATGCGCAGGGCCTGGTCGGCCAGTTCCAGGCTGCGCGCCCGCTCCCGCGCCTCGGCGCTGTCCGGCGCCGGGTCGAGCTGCTGGCGGTACTCGGCCATCAGCCGCGCCTTCACCTCCGCCAGCCGCGCGGCCTCCTCGGCATCCACCTTCTCGCCGGCCGGCATTTCCTCCTTCTCCAGCATGCGGATGGCCGCCACCGCGGTGCGCCGCCATACCGAGCGGTACTCCAGTTCGGACTGGTCGTTGCTGGCCACCGGCAGCCCCTTGAGCAAGGCCGGCAGGCCCAGGGTGGCCGCCAGCAGCGACACCAGGATCACCCCGGCGGCGATGAAGATGATCAGGTCGCGCTGCGGGAAGGCCTTGCCGCTGCCCAGCAGCAGCGGCACCGACAGCACGCCGGCCAGGGTCACCGCCCCGCGCACCCCGCCCAGCGCCGAGATCGCCGACAGCCGCAGCACCGGCTCGCCGGGCTTGCCGCCCAGCTCGATGCCCCACCAGCGCTCGAAGCGCAGCGACAGCTTCCAGTAGCACCAGACCCAGGCGAAGCGCAGCAGGATCAGCACGGCGTACACCGCCAGCACGTAGAACAGCAGCAGCGAGGACCGCCACAGGCTGTCGCCGGCATGGTGCGTCACCGACTTGAGGATGTCCGGCAGTTGCAGGCCCAGCAGCAGGAACACCACGCCGTTGAAGGCGAACTCCAGCATCGACCAGACGCTGCGGTTGAGCACGCGGGTGTGGGTCTGCCGCGGCAGCAGGTCGGTCCAGCTCTGCATCATGCCCGCCGCCACCGCCGCGAGGATGCCGGAGACGCCCAGTTCCTCGGCGACCATGTAGACGGCGAAGGGCAGCAGCAGCATGAGCACCACGTGGGTGGCCGGGTCGTCCCAGCCGCGGCGGATCATCCAGCCGCGGATGCGCCCCAGCAGCCAGCTCAGCACCACGCCGCAGGCCAGGCCGCCAATCGCCACCAGGAGGAAGCTCAGGCTGGCGTCGAGCAGCGAGAAGGCGCCGGTCATGGCCGCGGCCACGGCGAACTTGAAGGCCACCAGGCCCGAGGCGTCGTTCATCAGCGCCTCGCCCTGCAGCACGTGCATCAGCCGCCGCGGCAGGCGGTTCTGGGCGATCGCCGACACCGCCAGGGCGTCGGTGGGCGACAGCACCGCGGCCAGGGCGAAGGCGGCGGCCCAGGGAATCTCGGGAATCAGCAGGTGGATGAAGGCGCCACCGCCAGCCACGGTGAACAGCACCAGGGCGAAGGCCATGGTCAGGATCGGCCAGCGCATCTGCCAGAACTCGCCCTTGGGCATGCGCCAGCCATCGGCGAACAACAGCGGCGGAATGAACAGGAACATGAACAGCTCCGGGTCCAGCGCCACGTGCAACCCCAGGCTGGGCCAGGCCAGGACCGCCCCCGAGGCGATCTGGATCAGCGGCAGCGGCAAGGGCAGCAATTGCGCCAGCAGGCGCGTGCCCCCGACCACCAGCAGCAGGATGAGCACGGTATACACGGTTTGCATCGACGATCTCCCAGTCGCCAGTTCGCGGCGCCCCATTGGAACATCCAGAGACGCTCTCCATCAGCCCTCGGGCGAGCAATAGACTATTGCAATCGCAAAAGAATCGTCCCGCCCTCCCCGCCCCCGCAAGTTCGCGGGAAAATGGCATAATCCCGCGCTTGCCAAAGGAACGACGAGGAGCGCCGCCCATGACCCAGCGGACCATCTACGGAATCAAGGCCTGCGACACCATGAAGAAAGCCCGCACCTGGCTTGAGGAACACGGCGTCGACTATGCCTTCCACGACTACAAGACTAGCGGAATAGACCGCGCGCACCTTGAGCAATGGTGTGCCGAGCACGGCTGGCAGACGGTCCTGAACCGCGCCGGCACCACCTTCCGCAAGCTCGACGAGGCGCAGAAAGCCGACCTCGACGAGTCCCGCGCGATCGAGCTGATGCTCGCCCAGCCGTCGATGATCAAGCGTCCGGTGCTGGACCTTGGCGACCGCACCCTGGTCGGCTTCAAGCCCGACGCCTACGCCGCCGCGCTGGCCTGACACTTTTTCACCGTTTTTTCGAGGAACCGCACATGTCCCAATCCCTGTTCAGCCTGGCCTTCGGCGTCGGCACCCAGAACCGCCAGGACGCCTGGCTGGAAGTCTTCTACGCGCAACCGCTGCTGAACCCGGCCGCCGAGCTGGTCGCCGCCGTCGCGCCGATCCTCGGCTACGAGAACGGCAACCAGGCCATCGCCTTCAGCAACCAGCAGGCCTACCAGCTGGCCGACGCGCTGAAGACCATCGCCCCGGCCCAGGCCGCCCTGCTCAACCGCCTGGCCGAAAGCCAGAAGCCGCTGGTCGCCACCCTGCTGGCCGAAGACGCCGCCCCCGCCTCCACCCCCGAGGCCTACCTGAAGCTGCACCTGCTCTCGCACCGTCTGGTCAAGCCCCATGGCGTCAACCTGTCGGGCATCTTCCCGCTGCTGCCGAACGTGGCCTGGACCAACATCGGCGCCGTCGACCTGGCCGAGCTGGCCGAGCTGCAACTCGAAGCGCGCCTGAAGGGCAAGCTGCTGGAAGTCTTCTCGGTGGACAAGTTCCCGAAAATGACCGACTACGTGGTCCCGGCCGGCGTGCGCATCGCCGACACCGCCCGCGTGCGCCTGGGCGCCTACATCGGCGAAGGCACCACCGTGATGCACGAAGGCTTCGTCAACTTCAACGCCGGCACCGCCGGCCCGGGCATGATCGAAGGCCGCGTCTCCGCCGGCGTGTTCGTCGGCAAGGGCTCGGACCTGGGCGGCGGCTGCTCGACCATGGGCACCCTGTCCGGCGGCGGCAACATCGTCATCAGCGTCGGCGAAGGCTGCCTGATCGGCGCCAACGCCGGCATCGGCATCCCGCTGGGCGACCGCAACATCGTCGAAGCCGGCCTGTACGTCACCGCCGGCACCAAGGTGGCGCTGCTGGACGACCAGAACAACCTGGTCAAGGTGGTCAAGGGCCGCGACCTGGCCGGCCAGCCGGACCTGCTGTTCCGCCGCAACTCGCAGACCGGTGCGGTGGAATGCAAGACCAACAAGACCGCCATCGAGCTGAACGAAGCGCTGCACGCGCATAACTAAGTCAGAGCTGGAAGCTGGAAGCCAAAAGCCGGAAGCGGGCTGCACAAGGCACTTCCAGCTTCCAGCTTCCAGCTTCAGGCTTACAGCCATGCTTCTTTCCCCCTGGCGCTCCGCGTTCCCTGCCCTCGCCGCGCTGGCAGCCGAGGAGCAGACCTACCTCGACAGCGCCGCCACCGCGCAGAAGCCCCAGGCCATGCTCGACGCCCTGGCCGGCTACTACGCCAGCGGCGCGGCCAACGTCCATCGTGCCCAGCACCTGCCCGGCGAGCGCGCCACCCGCGCCTTCGAGGCGACACGCACACGCCTGGCACAATGGCTGGACGCCGGCAGCCCGGAACAGCTCGTGTTCACCCACGGCGCCACCGAGGCCCTGAACCTGCTGGCCTACGGCCTGGAGCCGCTGTTCGGCGAAGGCGACGAGATCGCCATCAGCGCCCTGGAGCACCACGCCAACCTATTGCCCTGGCAGCAACTGGCGCTGCGCCGCGGAGCGAAGCTGGTGGTGCTGCCGCTGGACGACCGCGGGGTCATCGGCCTGGAGGCCGCCACGCAACTGATCGGCCCGCGCACCCGCCTGCTCGCCGTGAGCCAGTTGTCCAACGTGCTCGGCACCTGGCAGCCACTGCCGGAGCTGCTGGCCCTGGCCCGCGCGCAAGGCGCGCTGAGCGTGGTGGACGGCGCCCAGGGCGTGGTCCATGGCCGGCACAGCCTGTCCGCCCTGGGCTGCGATTTCTACGTGTTCTCCAGCCACAAGCTCTACGGCCCCGAGGGCCTGGGCCTGCTCTGGGGCCGCGCGGAAGCGCTGACGCGCCTGCGCCACTGGCAGTTCGGCGGCGAGATGGTGCAGAACGCCGATTACCAGAGCGCCCACTTCCGCCCGGCGCCGCTGGGCTTCGAAGCCGGCACTCCGGCCATAGGCGCGGTGATCGGCCTGGGCGCCAGCCTCGACTGGCTGACCCGCCAGGACGCTGCGGAAATGGCCGCCCACGAGGCCCTGCTGCACGCACAGCTGCTGGCCGGGCTGCGCGCCCGCGACGGCGTGCGCCTGCTGGGCGAACCCCAGGCGGCGCTGGCCAGCTTCGTGGTGCGGGACGTGCACAGCGCCGACCTCGCCCACCTGCTCACCGAACAGGGCGTGGCGGTGCGCGCCGGGCACCACTGCGCCATGCCGCTGCTCAAGCGCCTGGGCCTGCCCGGCGCCATCCGCGTGTCCCTGGCCCTGTACAACGACGGCGCCGACCTGGAGCGCTTCTTCCGCGCCCTCGACGGCGCCCTGGAACTGCTGCGATGAGCCTGCCCGAAGCCGCCCGCCAGGCGCTGGAAGCCTTCGCCGGGCAAGCCTCCTGGGAACAGCGCGCGCGCCTGCTGATGCAATGGGGCGACAGGCTGGAGCCGCTGGACGAGTCGGAACGCAGCGAGGCCAACCGCATCCATGGCTGCGAAAGCCTGGTCTGGCTGGTGGCCGAACAGCGCGACGGCGCCTGGCACTTCCGCGCCACCAGCGACGCACGCCTGCTGCGCGGATTGATCGCGCTGCTGCTGGTGCGGGTGCAGGGGCTGCCGGGGGATGAACTGGCGCAACTGGACCTGGGGCAGTGGTTCAACGACCTGGGCCTGGGCCGACAGTTGTCGCCCTCGCGCAGCAATGGTCTGAATGCGGTGCTGCAACGCATGCGCGAACTCGTTTCGTAGGAGCGAGCTTGCTCGCGAACAACGGAGTCAAGCTCAACTCCGGAGCGATATCGAAGTCCGCCCCCTCTCCCCAGCCCTCTCCCTGAAGGGAGAGGGGGCTAGTCCGTGCCGAGAGAAAGAATGGTTTCAGCTGGAAACCTTCGATGTTGCCGGCTAACTCCAGAACACCCAGCGCTGCCCAACGGTCCCCTCTCCCTTCAGGGAGAGGGTTAGGGAGAGGGAGCGGAGTAACAGCAAACACCTCGATAACAGGTGAGCGCCGTTCGCGTTAAGAGGGATTCCCAGCCGCGCTACGCTCCGAAGGCCGCCGCGCCCCCGCCACCAACTTATCCACAGCCCTGGCCGCCGCAGCCATGCCAAAGGTGGCCGTAACCATCATCACCGCCCCGAAACCACCCGCGCAGTCCAGCTTCACCCCTTCGCCGACGAAGCCCTTGGCCTGGCACACGCTGCCGTCCGGCTTTGGGTAACGCAGTTGCTCGGTGGAGAACACGCAGGGCACGCTGTAATGCCGCCCCGGCGTGCGCGAGAAGTTGTAGTCGCGGCGCAGCAGCGAGCGCACCTTGGCCGCCAGCGGGTCGTTGAAGGTCTTGTTCAGGTCGGCCACCTGCACCTGCGTCGGGTCGACCTGGCCACCGGCGCCGCCGGTGGTGACGATCTGGATCTTGCGCCGCTTGCACCAGGCGATCAGCGCCGCCTTGGCCGGCACGCTGTCGATGCAGTCGATGACGAAGTCCATGTCGGTGGTGATGCAGTCGGCCATGCTCTCGCGGGTGACGAAGTCCGCCACCGCGTGGACCTTGCACGCCGGGTTGATGGCGCGGATGCGCTCTGCCATCACCTCTACCTTGGGCTTGCCCACGGCGCCTTCCAGGGCGTGGACCTGGCGGTTGGTGTTGGTCACGCAGACGTCGTCCAGGTCGAACAGGGAAATCTCGCCGACGCCGCTGCGCGCCAGGGCCTCGGCCACCCAGGAGCCGACGCCGCCGATGCCGACCACCGCCACGTGGGCCGCGGCCAGGCGCTCCAGGCCCTGGGTGCCGTACAGGCGGGCGATGCCACCGAAACGCTGATCGTCCACTACCATCACAGTGTCTCCGCAAAAAACGCCCGGTATTCTATAGGAAGGCGGGCGCCAGGGCCGGCCGAATTGACGCCCGGCAAGGCCATAACCGGCCACCAGGGACATTCTATGCCGCCCCCGCGGCGTCGGACGGGAGCTATACACCCAGGGGGGTGCGGGGTAGGATGCGCGCCGACCCGTTCCCGGCCCCGAAACACCGACAGGAACCCGATCGCTCCATGCCATCACGCAAATTCGGCCTCAACCTGGTCGTGCTGGTCGCCCTGGCCGCCCTGCTCACCGGCGTCTGGGCCCTGTACAACCGCCCGGTGAGCGCGCCGGACTGGCCGGAAAGCATCTCCGGCTTCTCCTTCTCGCCCTTCCGCCTGGACCAGAGCCCGCAGAGCGGCCGCTTCCCCAGCGACGAGCAGATCCGCTCGGACCTGGAACTGGTCTCGCGGATGACCGAGAACATCCGCACCTACTCGACCAAGGGCAGCCTTTCCGACATCCCCTTCCTCGCCGAGGAGTACGGGATGCGCGTCAGCCTGGGCATCTGGATCAGCGCCGACGAGGCCGAGAACGAGGCGGAGATCGCCCGCGGCATCGAGATCGCCAACCGCTCGCGCAGCGTGGTGCGGGTGATAGTCGGCAACGAGGCGCTGTTCCGCCGCGAGGTCACCAAGGACCAGTTGATCGGTTACATCGACCGCGTCCGCGCCGCGGTGAAGGTGCCGGTGACCACCGCCGAGCAGTGGCACATCTATGAGAAGTACCCGGAACTGGCCCAGCACGTCGACCTGATCGCCGCCCACGTGCTGCCCTACTGGGAGTTCGTGCCCATGCAGGACTCGGTGCAGTTCGTCCTCGAGCGCGCCCGCGACCTGCGCCTGAAGTTTCCGAAAAAGCCGCTGTTGCTGGCTGAGGTCGGCTGGCCCAGCAATGGCCGCATGCGCGGCGGCGCCACAGCCACCCAGGCCGACCAGGCCATCTACCTGCGCGAACTGACCAACGCGCTGAACAAGAAGGGCTACAACTACTTCGTGGTCGAGGCCTTCGACCAGCCGTGGAAGTACACCGACGAAGGCTCGGTGGGCGCCTACTGGGGCGTGTTCAACGCCGCGCGCCAGCCCAAGTTCAACTTCCAGGGCCCGGTGGTGGCCATTCCCAAGTGGCGCGTGCTGGCCATCGCCTCGGTGGTGCTCGCGCTGCTCACCTTCACCCTGCTGCTGATCGACAGCAGCGCCCTGCGCCAGCGCGGACGGACCTTCCTCGCCGTGGTCTCGTTCGTCTGCGCGTCCATCCTGGTGTGGATCGGCTACGACTACAGCCAGCAGTACAGCACCTGGTTCAGCATCACCGTCGGCGTATTGCTGGGCATAGGCGCGCTAGGCGTGGTGATAGTGCTGTTCACCGAGGCCCACGAGCTGGCCGAGGCCGTGTGGACGCGCAAGCGCCGCCGCCTGTTCCTGCCGGTCACCGCGGCCGACGCCTACCGGCCCAAGGTCTCCATCCACGTGCCCTGCTACAACGAGCCGCCGGAGATGCTCAAGGAGACGCTGAACGCCCTGGCCAGGCTCGACTACCCGGACTTCGAAGTCCTGGTGATCGACAACAACACCAAGGACCCGGCCGTGTGGGAGCCGGTGCAAGCCCATTGCGAACTGCTCGGCCCGCGCTTCCGCTTCTTCCACGTGGCGCCCCTGGCCGGCTTCAAGGGCGGCGCGCTGAACTACGCGCTGCAGTTCGTCGCGCCCGACGCCGAAGTCATCGCGGTGATCGACTCCGACTACTGCGTCGAGCCGGACTGGCTCAAGCACATGGTGCCGCACTTCGCCGACGCGCAGATCGCCGTGGTGCAGTCGCCGCAGGACTACCGCGACCAGCACGAGAGCGCCTTCAAGCGCCTGTGCTACGCCGAGTACAAGGGCTTCTTCCACATCGGCATGGTCACCCGCAACGACCGCGACGCGATCATCGAGCACGGCACCATGACCATGGTCCGGCGCCAGGTGCTGGACGAGCTGAAGTGGGCCGAATGGTGCATCACCGAGGACGCCGAGCTGGGCCTGCGGGTGTTCGAGCGCGGCCTCTCGGCGGCCTACTTCGAGCGCAGCTACGGCAAGGGCCTGATGCCCGACACCTTCATCGACTTCAAGAAGCAGCGCTTCCGCTGGGCCTACGGCGCCATCCAGATCATGAAGCGCCACACCGACGCCCTGCTGCGCGGCCGCGGCCCGGACGGCAGCAAGCTGACCGGCGGCCAGCGCTACCACTTCGTCGCCGGCTGGCTGCCGTGGATCGCCGACGGCATGAACATCTTCTTCACCCTCGGCGCGCTGCTCTGGTCGGCGGCGATGATCATCGTGCCCAAGCGCGTCGACCCGCCGCTGCTGATCTTCGCGATCCTGCCGCTGACGCTGTTCGCCTTCAAGGTCGGCAAGATCCTCTTCCTCTACCGCCGCACCGTGGGCGTGAACCTGCGCGACGCGCTGTTCGCTGCGCTGGCCGGGCTGTCGCTGTCGCACACCATCGCCAAGGCGGTGCTGTACGGCTTCGTCACCCGCTCCATCCCGTTCTTCCGCACGCCGAAAATGCGCTCCAGCCACGGCCTGCTGGTGGCCCTGGCGGAGGCCCGCGAGGAAGTCTTCATCATGCTCCTGCTGTGGGGCGCCGCCCTGGGCATCGTGCTGGTGCAGGGCGTGCCCAGCCCGGACCTGATGTTCTGGGTGGTGATGCTGCTGGTGCAGTCACTGCCGTACCTGGCGGCGCTGATCATGGCCCTGCTCTCCTCGCTGCCGCGCCCGCGCGAGGAAGAGGCGCTGAGCGGCTCCGAGCAGGTGGGCTGAACGGCCAGGCTTTCGTAGGATGGGTTGAGCCTTGGCGATACCCATGCGGTCATGGCGATGGGTATCGCTTCGCTCAACGCCATCCTACGAAAAGCCATGCTCGCTCCTACGCCATCCCACGCACCGTGCTCCTTGTAGGAGCGCGCCCTGCGCGCGAAATCGCGGGCAGGGCCCGCTCCTACAGTTGAGCTCGGAATGGCCCTGCTCTCTTCGCTGCCGCGCCCGCGCGAGGAAGAGGCGCTGAGCGGGTCCGAGCAGGTGGGCTGAACGGCCAGGCGCTTTTCGTAGGATGGGTTGAGCCTTGGCGATACCCATGCGGTCATGGCGATGGGTATCGCTTCGCTCAACACCATCCTACGAAAAGCCATGCTCGCTCATACGGTAGGAGCGGACCTTGTCCGCGATAGCCGGACACCCCGGCGCAGTTCGCGGATGAGATCCTACACAGGTGGCTTCCGACACGCGGGAGTCTCCTGACGTAGGATGGGTTGAGCGAAGCGATACCCATCACCGCGGCAGCATGGGTTTCGCAGGCTCAACCCATCCTACGAAAGCACCCCGGCGCAGTCGGCAAGACAGTCGCGCCCCGCTGCGACCAGACGACGCGCTGTCCCCGCGCTTTTGCTTTAAGATGTGCGCCTTTTCCGTTTCACCCTGGATGCCTTGCCCATGTCCCTGTCGCCGACCCTGGCCCTCGCCTGCGAGCTGATCCGCCGGCCCTCCGTCACCCCCGTCGATGCCGACTGCCAGCAGTTGATGATGCAGCGCCTGGCCGCCTGCGGCTTCGACCTGGAGCCGATGCGCATCGAAGAAGTGGACAACTTCTGGGCCCGCCGCGCCGGCCGCGATGGCGGCGAAGGCCCGGTGCTGTGCTTCGCCGGGCACACCGACGTGGTCCCCACCGGCCCCGCGCAGGCCTGGCAGCACCTGCCGTTCGACGCCCTGATCGACGTCGACGGCATGCTCTGCGGGCGCGGTGCGGCGGACATGAAGGGCAGCCTGGCGGCCATGATCATCGCCACCGAGCGCTTCGTCGCCGAGCACCCGGACCACCGCGGCAGCATCGCCTACCTGATCACCAGCGACGAGGAAGGCCCGGCGCAGCACGGCACCAAGGCCGTGGTCGAGCGCCTGCGCGCGCGCAACGAACGCCTGGACTGGTGCATCGTCGGCGAGCCGTCGAGCACCGCCCTGGTCGGCGACGTGGTCAAGAACGGCCGCCGCGGCTCCCTCGGCGCCACCCTCAAGGTGCGCGGCGTGCAGGGCCACGTGGCCTACCCGCACCTGGCGAAGAACCCCATCCACCTGGCCGCCCCGGCCCTGGCCGAGCTGGCCGCCGAGCACTGGGACGACGGCAACGCCTTCTTCCCGCCGACCAGCTTCCAGATCTCCAACATCAACGGCGGCACCGGCGCCACCAACGTCATCCCCGGCGAGCTGGTGGTGGTGTTCAACTTCCGCTTCTCCACCGAGTCCACCCCGGAGGGGCTGCAGCAGCGCGTCGCCGCCATCCTCGACAAGCACGGCCTGGACTGGCACATCGACTGGGCGCTGTCCGGCCTGCCGTTCCTCACCGAGCCGGGCGAGCTGCTCGACGCCGTGGCCGCCAGCATCCAGGCGGTGACCGGCCGGCAGACCACTCCCTCGACCTCCGGCGGCACCTCGGACGGGCGCTTCATCGCCACCCTGGGCACCCAGGTGGTCGAGCTGGGCCCGGTCAACGCCACCATCCACCAGGTCAACGAGCGGGTGCTGGCCAGCGACCTCGACCTGCTGAGCGAAATCTACTACCAGACTCTGGTGCGGCTGCTGGCATGAAAGACGTGAAGAAAGGCTTCTGCCTGGCCGCCACCCAACCCGACATCCCACCGCCGGCCCCGGCCGCCGAGCGGCGCTACGCCCTGCGCAGCTACCAGCTCAACCTGCGCCAGCGCAGCCTGCCGCTGCTCACCGTGCTGAGCCCGCTGCGCACGGAGCGCAAGGACTGATGCTCACCTGCCCGATCTGCCAGGCGAGCCTGGAGCGCCACGACAACGGCGTGAAGTGCCCCGCCGGGCACAGCTTCGACCGCGCGCGCCAGGGCTACCTGAACCTGCTGCCCGTGCAGCACAAGAAAAGCCGCGACCCGGGCGACAACGCCGCCATGGTCGAGGCCCGCCGCCAGTTCCTCGGCGCCGGCCACTACGCCCCGCTGGCCCGGCGCCTGGCCGAGCTGGCCGCCGAACGCGCGCCGGCGCGCTGGCTCGACATCGGCTGCGGCGAGGGCTACTACACCGCCCAGCTCGCCGAGGCCCTGCCCGCCAGCGACGGCTACGCCCTGGACATCTCCCGCGAGGCGGTGAAAGCCGCCTGCCGCCGCGCCCCGCAGCTGACCTGGATGGTCGCCAGCATGGCCCGGGTGCCGCTGGCAGACGCCAGTTGCCAGTTGCTGGCCAGCGTATTCAGCCCCATCGACTGGAACGAGGCCGCGCGCCTGCTGGCCCCCGGCGGCGGCGTGCTGCGCCTGGGCCCGGGCCGCGACCACCTGCTGGAACTGCGCCAGCGCCTGTACGACGAGGTGCGCGAGTACGTCGACGACAAGCACCTGGCCGACCTGCCGCCAAGCCTGGCCCTGGCCCATACGGAAAGCCTGAATTTCCGCCTGGCCCTGGACAGCCGCGAAGCCCGCGAAACCCTGCTGGCGATGACGCCCCACGGCTGGCGGGTCAACCCGCAGCGCCGCGAGCGCATCCTCGCCGAGCCCTTCGAGGTCACTGTGGCGGTGCGCTACGATTGGCTGGAACGCCAAAAACCCTGACGAGGACGCCCATGCGCCAACCGGATATCGAGATCTACCTGAAGGACGCCGACCAGGCCGCCGTCGGCGCCTGGCTGGCCGAGGCGCTGGGCCCCTGCAGCGAATGGCGGCGCCAGGGCGAGACCTTCAAGTGCCTGGCCGACAGCCCGAACGGGATGATCCCGCTGACCTGGCTGCCGCAGGCGGTGGGCAAGTGGCACAGCCTGTTCATCGACAGCGACGCCACGCCTTGGGACGACGACCTGGCCTGCGCCAGGGCGGCCAACGCCGCGCTGGGCGTGGAGGTGCGCTGCGCACCGGGTGGCTGGAGCGAAGAACAGGGCGAGGAAGACGCCGACCGCTGGCTGAAGGTGACCGCCGAGGGCGTCGCCGAGATCACCTGGCGAACCGCCTGAAGCACGAAAACGACGCTGGCGCGATGCACGGCGTCGTTGCTGAAGAGCCGGGCGCCAGGCGCCGGCTGGAAAACGAAGGCCCGTCTCGCGACGGGCCTTTGTCTTCGGGGGCTCAGAGCCTGTTTACGATCTCGCGAGCTAGAGCAGAACAAGGCGCAACGACCAACGGGAGTAACAGCCGAAGGCTGGCCCGAAGGGCGAGCGCAGCGAGTCAAACAGGCGAGGAAGCGCAGTTTAGCTAGCTAAATGAGCATTACTCGCCTGTTTTCAACGCAGTTATGCCGACGCGCAGCAGATCGTAAACGGGTTCTCAGACCTTGGAGACGTCTTCCGCCTGCAGGCCTTTCTGACCCTGGATCACCGAGAACTCCACTTTCTGGCCTTCGACCAGGGAGCGGTGACCTTCGCCACGAATGGCGCGGTAGTGGACGAAAACGTCCGGACCGCTGTCGCGTTGAATGAATCCATAACCCTTGGCGTCATTGAACCACTTGACGGTTCCGACCTCACGATCAGCCATTACCACACTCTCCAACTCGCTATTATTTTTGGGTGGCCCCCGGGAATGAGGACTGCAACGGCTCGACAGGCGGAGGGTTGTCCGCGTTGACCGTCCAGGGCCTTAGCCGCTGGATGGGCAATTCGAATAACGCCCCAATGACGACCGCGCTCCCGAGTATATAAATCAAAAGTTACAGCTGGAAAGCACTTTTTCGCCTCAGTGCCAGCACCGTGACCGATGCGGCCAAAGTGCCATTTTACGGGGCTTCCAAGGCCATTCTGGTGCACTTGGACGATGTAACGGAGTTGTAAGTTTTGTCATTGTCGGCGTGCTGTAGCGCACATTTCCGCACGCCCATGGTGAAAGTTGCCGACCGGAACTTCGCCCGGCCGGCCTTTGAAATACCTCAAGGTTTCTTCGCGGTGAAATCCGCCAGGTGCCGGGCAAGCGCCTCGTACTGGTTGGCTTCGATGCGGTAGGCCCAGCCCTTGCGCGCCTGGATCTGGCCGTCGGCGAAGCCCTCGATGCGGTCCAGCAGCAGCCAGTTCTGCCCGCCCTGCTCCAGCACGCGCCCGCTCAGGCTGGCGCCATCGAGGGTCTTGAGCGTCAGGCTCAGGCGCGCCGGCCCCTTGAACTGCACCTGGTCCAGCGGCGCCGTTTCGCTGAAGGTCAGGGCGCCGAAGGGCGTGGCCATGCCGTTGGCGATGGACTCGTAGGCCAGCTTGGCGTCCCTGGGCAGCTGGCGTACCCGCAGGTTGGGCTCGCCGGCCTTGTCGCGGAACACCGTCAGGGTTTCCCCGCCGGGGTAGCTCACCGACACCTCGGCGACCTTCTCGAAGGGGATGCTGGTGATACGCCGGTCCAGCCAGTCCAACTCGTCGGGCGGCAGACGCAGGTCCTTGTCGATCAGCCAGACCTGCTCGTCGCCGGGCTGGCGCACCAGGCGCCCGCCCTGCTGCGCGGCCTTGCCCACCAGCAGCTCCAGCGGCGCTCCGCCGCTGCGCTCCAGGCTCAGGCGCACGCCGGCGCCCTCGCCCTGGTCGGCGACGCCAAGCTGGGCGAAGTTGCCCGGTTCGCGGGTCTTGGCCTCGACCTTGCGCGCCTGCGCCAGGTCGTGCAGCAGGTCGCCGACCAGGCGCCCGGCCGCCGGGTAGCCGGCCTTGGCCGGCATCACCCAGCGACCGTCCTGGCGCGCCACGCGGATGTCCGGCTGGCCGGGGCGGCGTACCGTCACCGCGCTCACCTGCTGCACATCCAGGCCCGGGAAATAGCGCACCTCCGCCGGCGGCGCCAGGCGGGCTGGCTCGCGCTGCAGCCAGGCAAAGAGGCCGCCGAGCGCCACCACCAGGACCACCAGCAGGATCAGACTCTTGCGTTGCATGGCCGCCTCCTCAGGCCTGGCGCCGGCGGCGCCACCACCACAGGGCGAGCACGCCCAGGGTCAGCAGCAGCGGCACGGCGGCGATGTTGACGATCTTCAGGGTGCGGCCGAGGGACTCGATATCCGCGTTGAGCTGGAACTGCACGTCGCGCAGCTCCTTGCGGATGCGCACGCGCTCCTGGATGAACTGCTGCATCGCGCTCTGCTGCTCCGGCGTCAGCTCCAGGGCCTTGCCCGGGTCGGGATTCTGCAGCGCGGCGAGCTTCTGCTCGGTGTCGGCCAGGCGCTGCTTGAGCGCGTCGGCCTTCTCGCGGAAGCGCGTCTCGGCCTGGCGCTGCAGTTCGTCCACCACGGTGAACGGGCGGCTGAAGCGGCCGCGCGAGCGCACGCTGATCAGCGCGTCGGAGCCGGCCAGGTTGTCCAGCGCGTTGATCACGAAGCTGGCGTTGTCGGCCCAGGGCTGCGGCACGCGCTGGCCGAAGAAGTCCTGCACCTGCACCCACATGCGGTCGGTGAGCAGGTCGGTGTCGGCCACGGCGATGACGTTGATGCTGTTGGCGCTCTTCAGGCCGTCCTTGCGGCCCTCGATGCCATTGGGAAAGGCGCTCTGCGCCGGGCCCTGGATGCGCGCGGCCATGACGTAACGCTGGCCGGTGGGCTTGAGCTGGGCCATCAGCTCGCCGGGGTCGCGCAGGGTGGCGAAGCGCTGGGCGTCGAAGGGCATCGCCTGCGCCGAACTCTGGATCAGCGGCGTGAAGTGCGTCTTCGCGTCCTTGAGCGGTTCGAGGATGCCGGCGGTGGCCAGGGTCAGGTTCTCCAGCCCGGCGGTGGCCACGTCGTTGGCGTCCAGCGCCTTGGCGTCGAGGTTCAGCCAGGCCGGGTGGTGCGCCGCGCGCTGGCCCTGGCCCATGCTCACCGACATGGCGTAGCTGGCGTCGCCGAGCACCTTGCCCGGCAGCAGTTGCACGCCCCAGGCCTTGAACAGCGGTTCGAGGTCGGAGGCCTGGTCGCCGGGGCCATCCAGCGCGGCCATGGGCGAGGACTTGTCGGCCTCGCTGAAGGGATCGACGAAGGCCAGCAGCTTGCCGCCGCGCAGCACGAACTGGTCGATGGCGTAGAGCGTCTGCTGCGGCAGGTGCTTGGGGTGCACCAGCAGCAGCACGCTGACGTCGTCCGGAATGGCGTCGACGTCGGGCTTGAGGCTCTTCAGGTCGAACTGCTGGCGCACCTCGTCGAGCAGCATCCAGGGCGAGCTGGGCTGCTGCGTCTGCATGTCGAAGCCGCCGGTCATCTGCAGGGTGCTGAGCACGCCCACCACCGGCCGCTTGGGATGCGCCAGGGCGTTGACCAGGCGGCTGAGGTCGTACTCCAGGAACGCCTCGTGGTCCGGCTGGAAGAACGGGATCACCTGGATGTTGTCCAGCGCGTCGGTGCCGGCCAGGCCGAAGTACAGGGTGTCGCCGCCCTGGTTCAGCGGCACCGCCTGCAGGCCGAACTCGGCGGCCTTGTCCTCCTCCTCGGAGAACGGCTGCGGGTCGATGACGTGCAGGCGGATCTTGCCGTCGGCCTCGCGCTCGTAGGCCTTGAGCAGTTCCTCCACGCGCTTGGCGTAGTTGCGCAGCGGGACCAGGTCCTTGCTGCCCTTGTCGGAGAAGAAGAAGTACAGGTTGATCGGCTCGCCAATGGAGCCCAGCACCTTCCTGGTGCCATCGGAGATGGTGTAGAGCTTCTGCTGCGTCAGGTCCAGGCGCGCGCCGGTGAAGGCCAGCCCGGACACCAGGTTGAAAGCCAGGAACAGCAAGGCGATGACCAGCAGCCCGGCGGCGGAATACATCAGTTTCTTCATGCGGGCTTCCTCAATCGGCTTTCTTCAGGTCGACCACCACCGCCGTGGCGGCGAGCCAGGCGACGATCAGGCTGGCGAAGAACAGCAGGTCGCGCAGGTCGATGACGCCCTTGCTGATCGCATCGAAACGCGTCAGGAAGCTCATCGAGGCCACCGCGTCCAGCAGCCACTGCGGCGCCCAGGCATTGAAGGCGTCGAGCACCAGGGGGAAGCCGCTGACGATGAACACGAAGCACATCACCACGGCGAGGATGAAGGCGATCACCTGGTTCTTCGCCAGCGCCGACATGCACGAGCCGATGGCCAGGTAGCCGCCGGCCAGCAGCCAGCTGCCGAGGTAGCCGGCGAGGATGGCGCCGTTGTCCGGCTCGCCCAGGTAGTTGACCGTGAGCACCATGGGGAAGGTCAGCAGCAGGGCGATGCCGGCGAACACCCAGGCGGCGAGGAACTTGCCGGTGACCGCCTCGAAGCGGGTGATCGGCAGGGTCATCAGCAGCTCGATGGAGCCGGACTTGCGCTCCTCGGCCCACAGGCGCATGGCCAGCGCCGGGATGAGGAACAGGTAGAGCCAGGGATGGAAGTTGAAGAAGGCCGTCAGATCCGCCTGGTTAC
This sequence comes from Pseudomonas sp. AAC, assembly GCF_000725445.1. Taxonomy (NCBI): domain Bacteria; kingdom Pseudomonadati; phylum Pseudomonadota; class Gammaproteobacteria; order Pseudomonadales; family Pseudomonadaceae; genus Pseudomonas; species Pseudomonas sp. AAC. The sequence continues at coordinate 663,673 of NZ_KL647097.1, forward strand.
GCTCGTAGAAATTGCCCAGGTAGAAAGTGAAAACCCCGGACAGCACCAGGAAGATGACGATGAACACGTAGGCCAGCGGGGTGGCGAAGTAGCTCGCCAGCTCGCGCCTGAAGACCACCGGCAACTGCTTCATGCCGCTTCCCCCCTGGTCAAGCTGCGGAACACCTCGTCGAGGCGGCCGCGCTCCACATCCAGTTCGCGGATGCGCCAGCCACGCTCGGCGATCAGCGCATTCACCTGCGGGAAGATCACCTCGCCGGGCTTGGCCAGCAGCGTCAGGCTGTGCTCCAGCGGGTTCTCTTCCAGCGCCGCCACGCCCGGCAATGCGGCCAGGGCCGCGCGGTCCAGCTCACCGTCGGCGACCAGGGTCACCGCCTGGTGGTAGCGCGAGCGGCTTTCCAGCTCGAAGGGCGTGCCGTCGGCCAGCAGACGGCCGTTGGCGATCACTACCGCGCGGGTGCAGACCGCGGTGACCTCTTCGAGGATGTGGGTGGAGATGATGACGATGCGCTCGCGGGCCAGGCCGCGGATCAGCTCGCGGACCTGATGCTTCTGGTTCGGGTCCAGGCCGTCGGTGGGCTCGTCGAGGATCAGCACCCGCGGGTCGTGGAGGATCGCCTGGGCCACGCCGACGCGGCGCTTGAAGCCCTTGGAGAGGGTCTCGATGGACTGCTCGCGGACACTCTCCAGCTCCAGCTGCTCGACCACCCGCGCTACCCGCTCGCGCTTCTGCGCGCCGCGGTAGCCGCGCACCTCGGCGATGAATTCGAGGAAGCCGCGCACGCGCATGTCGCCGTAGCAGGGCGCGCCCTCGGGCAGGTAGCCGATCAGGCGCTGGGCCTGGAGGGTCTGCGTCTGGATGTCGAAACCGTGGATGCTCGCGGTGCCCGAGGTGGGCGCGAGGAACCCGGTGAGCATCTTCATGGTGGTGGACTTGCCGGCGCCGTTGGGGCCGAGAAAGCCCAGGACTTCCCCCGGTTGCACACTGAACGACAGGTCGTCCACCGCGGTGTGCTGCGCGAATCGCTTCGTGAGTCTGCTTATTTCGATCATTTCTCTCACCGTTGCGCCAAGAGCCCGCCGCGAACTCGGAACACACGGGGCAGACGAGCTCCCACAAAATGCCGCCGGGAATATATGAACCGACGGACGGCAGTGCAAGGTGGAGACTGTGACGAAAAAGTACACTGCCGTGCATGAAAATTTATTTAGGAATGCGGTCCTATTCCTACATCGAAAGCAGCCGAGCGGAGGTCATAGCATGCTTCCAGGCTGCCGTCCCACCCTTTTGCCTGCCGTAGCGTTGCGGCACACTAGCGTCCGCTTGGTCGCCGCCGAGCCCCGTTCAACTGCCTGCGAGCCCGTATGCCCCGTTACCCGTTCCGCCGCTTCGGCTTTGGCGTCCTGCGCCGCCTGCTCTACCTCTGGGTGCGCTCGGAAACCATCAACCAGTCGTCCCTGAGCCTGAAGATCGACCGCAGCAAGCCGGTGCTCTACGTGCTGCAGCAGCCTTCGGTGAGCGACCTGGCGGTAGTCGACACGGAGTGCCGCAAGGCCGGCCTGCCGCGCCCGGTGATGCCGGTGGCGGTGGGCAGCAGCATCGAGCCGGCGGCCTTCTTCTACCTGACGCCGGAGCCCGACTGGCTCGGCCGCCAGGACAAGCGCGGCGCGCCGCCGGCGCTGATGCGCATGCTCGCGGCCATCGGCCAGAACGGCGTGGACGACGCGCAGATCGTCCCGGTCAGCGTGTTCTGGGGGCAGTCGCCGGACAGCGAGAAAAGCGCCTGGAAGCTGCTGTTCGCCGACAACTGGGCGGTGACCGGGCGCCTGCGCAAGCTGGCGCGCATCCTCATCCTCGGGCGCAAGACGCGCGTGCAGTTCTCCGCGCCCATCCACCTGCGCGAGCTGGTCGACCAGGGCAAGGGCCAGGAGCGCACCCAGCGCATGGTCCAGCGCATCCTGCGGGTGCACTTCCGCAACCAGAAGACCGCGGTCATCGGCCCGGACCTCTCGCACCGCCGCACCCTGGTCAAGGGCCTGCTGCGCGCGCCCCTGGTGCGCCAGGCCATCCAGGAAGAGGTCGAGACACAGCACATCTCCACGGAAAAGGCCGAGGCCCTGGCCCTGCGCTACGCCAACGAGATCGCCGCGGACGTGTCCTACCCGGTGATCCGCTTCCTCGAAGTCACCCTCACCTGGTTCTGGAACAAGCTCTACGAAGGCGTGCGGGTCAACCACATCGAGCGCGTGCAGGACGTCGCCCAGGGCCACGAGATCGTCTACGTGCCCTGCCACCGCAGCCACATAGACTACCTGCTGCTGTCCTACCTGCTGTTCCGCAACGGCCTGACGCCGCCGCACATCGCCGCCGGCATCAACCTCAACATGCCGGTGGTCGGCTCCATCCTGCGCCGCGGCGGGGCCTTCTTCATGCGCCGCAGCTTCAAGGGCAACCAGCTGTACACCGCGGTGTTCAACGAATACCTGCACACCCTGTTCAGCCGCGGCTTCTCCACCGAATACTTCGTCGAGGGCGGCCGCTCGCGCACCGGGCGCATGCTGCACCCGCGCACCGGCATGCTCGCCATCACCCTGCGCAGCTTCCTGCGCGACTCGCGCCGGCCGATCGTCTTCGTGCCGGTGTACATCGGCTACGAACGCGTTCTGGAAGGCCGCACCTACCTGGGCGAGCTGCGCGGCGCGGCGAAGAAGAAGGAATCCATCTTCGACCTGTTCAAGGTGGTGGGCGCGCTGCGCCAGCGCTTCGGCCAGGTGTGGGTGAACTTCGGCGAGCCGATCCACCTGGACAGCTTCCTCGAACAGCACGAGCCCGGCTGGCGCAAGCAGGAACTCGGCCCGGAATACCGCCCGGCCTGGCTACCGGACGCCACCAACCAACTGGCCCGCGAAGTGGCCCGTCACCTCAACGACGCTGCGGCGATCAACCCGGTCAACCTGGTGGCCCTGGCGCTGCTCTCCACCAGCCGCCTGGCCCTGGACGAACGCGCCCTGGAACGCGTGCTGGACCTGTACCTGGCGCTGCTGCGCAAGGTGCCCTACTCGCCCAGCGCCACCCTGCCCGACGGCGACGGCAAGGCGCTGATCGAATACGTGAAGAGCATGAACCTGCTCGCCGAACAGAAGGACGCCCTGGGCCGCATCCTCTACCTGGACGAGCAGAACGCCGTCCTCATGACCTACTACCGCAACAACGTCCTGCATGTATTCGCCCTGCCGGCGCTGATCGCCAGCTTCTTCCAGAGCAACGCGCGGATCAGCCGCGAACAACTGCTCACCTACACCCGCGCGCTCTACCCCTTCCTGCAACAGGAACTGTTCATCCGCTGGGACCTGGACCAGCTTGACGCCGTGGTCGACCAATGGCTGGCCGCGCTGGTGGAACAAAACCTGCTGAAACAGGACGGCGACGCCTACGTGCGCCCGGCGCCCAGCTCGCGCGAATACGTGCTGCTGACCCTGCTCGCCCGCGCCATCACCCAGACCCTGCAGCGCTTCTACATGGCCATCGCCCTGCTGCTCAACGCCGGGCAACGCCAGCTCAGCGCCGAGGAACTGGAGAACCTGTGCACCGTCATGGCCCAGCGCCTGTCCATCCTCCACGGCCTGAACGCCCCGGAGTTCTTCGACAAGACACTGTTCCGCAACTTCATCCAGGCCCTGCTCGACCAGCGTGTGCTGCGCAAGGATGAAGAAGGCAAGCTGAGCTACCACGAGAAACTGGGCGAAGTGGTCGAAGGCGCGGCCAAGCGTGTGCTGCCGGCGGAGATCCGGTTGTCGATTCGGCAGGTCGCGCTCGAACGCCCGTCCCAGGAAGAAACCCCAGCCCCCGCCCCCTGATCTTCCAATCCCCGGGGCCGCCAGACGACAAGCGGTCGGCCCCCGCCAAACCCGCGTACCCATGGCAATTCGCCATTTTCAAAAGTCTGAAGCCCGTCACAGAAGGGTTGTGAGCCTTGACTCAAGGTGCCGCGACTCTTACATTTCCCCGCTTTCATACATGCGCATCTGTAGGATCAAGGAAAGTTCCCCGTGTTCAAAAGGATATTGGTCGTCTGCGTCGGTAACATTTGCCGTAGTCCTACCGCAGAACATCTGCTGCGCCAGCGCCTGGCCGGCAGCGATATCCAGGTGAGCTCCGCCGGCCTCGGCGCCCTGGTCGACAAGCCCATCGAAAGCCACGCTCTCGCCATCCTCCAGCAACACGGCGAGCAGCCGCACGAACACCGTGCCCGCCAACTGACCTCCAGCCTGCTGCGCGAATCCGACCTCGTCCTGGTCATGGAAAAGCGCCACCTGCAAGGCGTCAGCCAGATCGCCCCGGAAGCCCGCGGCAAGACCTTCCTGCTTGGCAAGTGGCAGGACGATCGCGAAATCCCCGACCCCTACCGCCAGAGCACAGCCGTGTTCGAACACGCCTACGCGCTGATCGAACAAGGCGTCGACGCCTGGGCCAAACGCATTCGCCCGACCCGCTAAGCCTCACTGACAAAGAAGTAAAAGAAGCCCCCATGCAACAGCAACCCGCGGTAGCCATTCACGACAAAGACGATGACGAGATCGACCTGCTAGGTCTGCTCGGCACCCTGATCGACCACAAATGGCTGATCGCCGGCATCACCGCGGGCTTCATGGCCGTGGGCGTTGCTTATGCGCTGCTGGCGACGCCGATCTACCGATCGGATGCGATCGTGCAGGTGGAGCCGAAGAAGCCGACCATTCCGGGGTTGTCGGATATGGGGGATTTGCTGGGGGCACAGTCGGAGGCTATTACCGAGATTCAACTGCTGACTTCGCGTGCGGTCATCGGCAAGGCGGTGGATAACCTCAAGCTGAATATCGTGGTGGAGCCGTCGCGCTTCCCGCTGATTGGTGGCTTCCTGGCTCGACACTTCAGTCCGGAAACCCCGGATGAAGTCGCGGCGCCGATGTTCGGCCTGAGCCGTTTCGGCTGGGGTGGTGAGGAACTGAAGGTCTTCCAGCTCGATGTGCCGACTGCTTTGCTGGAAAAGGACCTCACGCTGATCGCAGGCGAGAATGGTTCCTACACCCTGCTGGACGATGATGACAATGTTCTGGTCGAAGGCAAGGTGGGTGAAGCCTATGACCAGCACGGCGTGAAAATCCAGGTCGAATCCCTGCACGCCAATCCGGGCACCCATTTCGACGTAGTGCGTGAGCGCCGTCTGACCACCATCCTGCGCTACCAGGACAACCTGAACGTCGCCGAGACTGGCAAGGAGTCCGGCATCATCAGCCTGTCGCTGGAAAACGACGAGCCGGCGCGCGCCCTCCAGGTTCTGGATGAGATCAGCAAGCTCTATGTACGGCAGAACGTTGAGCGCGCCTCTGCCGAAGCAGCCTCCAGCCTGGAATTCCTGCGCGGCCAACTGCCCGATGTGCGCCGCGAGTTGGAAAGGGCCGAAGATGCCCTGAGCGCTTATCAGACTCGCGCCAAGTCGGCTGACATAAGCCTGGAAACCAAGGCTCTGCTCGACCAGATAGTCGCCCTGGATACCAGCATTTCCGAGCTCAAGCTGCAGCAAGCAGAAATGGACCGCAAGTTCACCCGCCAGCATCCGGCCTACCAGGCCCTGCAGAAACAGATCGGTGAACTTACCTCCAAGCAGAATGGCCTGTCGCACAGGGTAGAAGGCCTGCCGGAAACCCAGCAGGAACTGCTGCGTCTGACTCGCGACGTACAAGTCAGTACCGCCATCTACACGCAACTGCTGAACAAGGCACAGGAACTGGACGTGATGCGTGCCGGCGCCGTAGGTAACGTGCGCATCATCGATACTGCGGATGTGGATATCACCAAGCCGGTCAAGCCCAAGAAAGCCATGATTGTCCTGGTAGCCACGCTGCTGGGCCTGTTCTTTGCCGTCGGCCTGGTCCTGCTACGCAAGGCACTGAATCGCGGTATCGAAACACCGGATGCCATCGAGCAGCTTGGTTTGCCGGTCTATGCCTCGATTCCTTACAGCGTTCTGCAGAAGGCAGAGGAAGACAAGCGGGATAAAGGCCGTGGACGTGCCGCCAAAGCGGCTCCACTGCTCGCCATGAGCCACCCTACCGACCTCGCCATCGAATCCCTGCGTAGCCTGCGCACCAGCCTGCATTTCGCCATGCTGGAAGCCGGCAACAACCGCCTGATGATTTCCGGCCCCAGCCCGGCGGTGGGCAAGACCTTCGTTTCCTCCAACCTTGCAGCCGTCATTGCCCAGACCGGCCAGCGCGTACTGCTGGTGGACGTGGATATGCGCAAGGGCTACCTGCACAAGGTGCTCAACAGCGGCGAAGAGAATGGTCTCTCCGACATCCTGGTCAAGCGTTGCGACTTCAGCGCTGCCGTACGCACCACCGAAATCGAGGGCTTCCACTTCATCCCGCGCGGCCAGATTCCGCCGAACCCATCCGAACTGCTGATGCACCCCAACTTCACGGCCTTCCTCGAAGAAGCCAGCCGGCAGTTCGACCTGGTGATCCTGGATACCCCGCCGCTGCTTGCAGTGACCGACGCTGCCATCGTTGGCCGCCAGTCCGGCACCAGCCTGATCGTCACCCGCTTCGGCCTGAACCCGGCGCGGGAGATCGAATTGACCATCCGCCGCTTCGCGCAGAACGGTATTGAACTCAAAGGCGCCATCTTCAATGGTGTGGAGAAGCGCGCCTCGGCCTATTACGGCTATGGCGGCTACGGCTACTACCACTACGAGTACAAGTCGGACAAAGCCTGATCGAGGAGAGGCCAGGGAAGGCCTTATCCATATATCCGTCCGCATAACGGACTTTGGAATGCCGCAGGAGCAGTCAGTCCTGCAACGAGGGAATCATGCCGGACGCAACCGGAAAACGCTGGTATCTGGTGCAGTGCAAGCCACGCCAGGCCCCAAGAGCATTGGAGCATCTGGAACGCCAGGGATACGAGTGCCTACTCCCAATGCATCAGATCGAGCGTCTGCACAAAGGACTGCTGCAGCAGCTTAGCGAACCTCTTTTTCCGGGCTATCTCTTTATCCATCTGGATAAAGTGGAAGACAGTTGGTTGCCCATTCGCTCTACCCGCGGAGTGAATCAGATTGTCAGTTTCGGCGGAAACCCTACGCCGGTACCTGATATTGTCATCAGCGAATTGGTCAATAGAAAAGCATCAGTGCTACCTGCACTTTCACCGGGCGACCAAGTTCTGATAGATGATCCGAACCTGCAACAGCTGGAAGCTATACTCCTGAGTAAGGATGGCGATAATCGAGTATTGCTTTTGCTCAAAATCTTGCAGAGAGAACTCACCATCAACCTTCCTATTGAGCGACTTAGAAAAAAAGAAGCCTGATCCGCGACCATCAACTAAAGAATTATCAAAAAATACTGACCCCCGAGACTGTCGAATAATTAATAATCTTGGAAGCACTTTTAGTTAGCTGACACTCATGCCGTAGATAGCTAGCAAAGAGGACAAATACTAGAAAGAGGTCAAACTAGAAATCACGGATGGTCTGCAATCCCTGCAAACATCCCTTTGTTATGCATCTCTGCAGTTAAAGGCAAAGCAGAGCATGCTCTTTCCCGCCGCCATTTTGTGTCCTCAGGAAATCCGACCAAAAATCCTGGGGCGGTAGCGTGCCAAAACGCTGCTAGGCAGATCTGTTGAATAAGGAAGCCCTAATGCGACGTGTAGTAATTACTTATGGAACCTTTGACCTCTTCCATAACGGGCACCTTAAACTCCTAAAAAGACTTAGAGAACTGGGAGACAGTCTGGTCGTAGGTGTCTCTACCGACGAGTTCAACAAAGCTAAGGGAAAGCGAACCATCATTCCATTTCAAGACAGATTTGAGATTGTCAGCTCTATAAAGCATGTCGACTTCGCTTTTGCCGAAAAAAGTTGGGAGCAGAAGGAAAGCGACATAGAAAGATACAAGGCTACAATTTTTGGCATGGGACATGATTGGCAGGGAAAATTTGATCACCTCAAGACGAAATGTGAAGTTATATATCTACCGCGTACAGAAGGTGTTTCCAGCACTGAAATTAAGAATGCATTATCCGCACTAAACAAGAATCACATATCAGAAATTAAAAACTCTTTAGATACAATCTCTTCAATCATCGAAAGCCTTGGCTGATTCGAGACGCCAATGCATCAAATCATTCTTCGAACCGTTCGACACAGACTATTCTTGAATACGCTTGCGGCAGGTGTTACGCAGCTATCAAACTTCATCCCTTTACTTCTCGTTCCTTTCCTTAACACCAAACTTGGTATAGAAACATTTGGAGCCACTGCCGTAGCCTTATCACTCATTCAATTATCACTGGTCATTACGGACTTCGGCTACACACTCTCCACCACTCACAAAATTGCGCAAAACAAGCAAGACACCTGCACCTTAAACAAAATAATAGGTAGCGTAGTAATTGGAAAAATCCCCATTACCTTACTAGCCGTTGGAATAACCGCAGCCTTTCCTTTGCTTGTAACAGACTACAGGCAGCACTGGGAGCTTTTCACTCTCGCCGCAATAGCCATCATCGGACAGAGCTATCAGACCTCTTGGTTATTTCTTGGCCTAGAGGAGATGAAGACCATTACATCTTACATGCTCATCACAAAGGTCGCTTACCTGCTCTCCGTGATTCTGCTGGTACGTTCCAAAGAAGATGCCTATATCGTAATACTGATGTGGGGACTGGCCCAAACTCTGGCCGCTGTTCTATCGATCAAGGCTGCCCTTAAACGAGGATTCAAATTTTCAAGGCCAAGGCTGCATGCTGTTTATAACGAATTTCGCGAAGCTATTCCCTTTTTTGCATCAAGAATAGCAGTCGCAACCTATACATCAGCGGCAGCAGTACTAGTCGGCATCTCCGGCCAGCAACAAGCAGCTCAATTCTACGCATGCCAACAAATATATAAAATAGGTGCTGCTCTACCAGTAAATCAAGTTCTTTACCCATATATGGCCAAGAACAGGAACTGGAAGGTTTTCTATAAGATCACTGGAATTTCAGGTTCGATAATAGCTCTATCTGCATTAGTCGCATCCATTTACTCCACAGAGATACTGACAACAATCTTTGGTGTCGAATTCACCAGCGCGAGCATGACCTTCATTGTTTTTCTCGCGGCCACAGTACTTAGTTACCTCGCTGTTGCATTTGGTTATCCTGCATTATCAGCGGTTGGTGCGCTAAACAAGGCCAACTCAAGTGTCATCATAGCTTCCGGCCTAAACATTATGATTCTGCTGGGGCTCTATACAACCAACAACTTGAACGCCCTTAGCACTGCCGCTGCCATCTTGGTAACAGAGGCTACGGTCCTGACGCTACGAATATATTTCCTGAAATCAGCAGCACACCAGAAGATCAATTCTTGAGAAAGACCGTGAGTTATATTCTAGTGCTCAACAAGCTAAAAGTTGCGTTTGAACAAGCTGCCCTCCTATCACTTTGTCACTTTATACCTAAAGATAAAAACCTATGGGTATTTGGTTGTGTCAGGGGTTATGCAGAGGGGTGCGCAGCCATAATCAAGATAGCTGATAGAGAGAAAAAAACCCGGAATATTTGGCTCTATCGTTCCAAAAGTGAGAAGACGCTTCTTGAAGCCTACGGTCACGAACACTACAAACTGAAGTCTATCAAAGGCTACTGGTACTGCCTTCGGGCAAACCTCGCGTTCATCGCCTATGGATTTAATGACCTAAACGGAACTGCAATTTTTCGTTCAAAAATAATTAATGTTTGGCATGGAACACCACTTAAAACTATATACTTCGACTCACCTCAACTGGGTAGCAAGGTGGGTCTTAACCAGCTAAAAAATATTGCCAAACACCTGTTCACCAAGCGTATACAGCTTTTTCCTGTTTCATCAGAGCTTTCAAAAAAACGCATAGAGAAAGCTTTTAGGCTTAGAACTGGAGTTGCCCAAATAACAGGTGAACCTCGAACTGATAAGATATTTAGCAGCATCACAGAGTCGTCTTCCGACAACTCTTTACCACTATCGTTATTAAAGAGTCTGGGACCAGAAAAGCTAATACTTTACGCGCCCACTTGGCGCCCTGGGCACCCTCCTACAACCAATCAACAAGAAATTTTGCATTTAATTGACTTTCTAGAGTGCCATGATAAATATTTAATTTTACGCCCACACCCTAGAGATGAAAATAACCATCTTCTTAAAGTTAAACATGAGCGTATCATAAAATTCTTACAAAAAGATTACCAAGATATTTACAACTATCTTTATCTATTTGGCTCTTTAATTACTGATTACTCCTCGATTGCCATTGACTTCAGCATAACCAAACGCCCGATTTACTTCTTAGCACAGGATACCGATGACTACGTACAAAAACAGGGGCTGTATGAAAGTTACGACACATTTACCTGTGCTAACTGGTCGTCGGACTGGCGGTCTTTGATAGATACTCTAGTTACTGAGAAATATTCTTCTCCAAAAGGCCTTCAGAGTTCATCAGAACTTTTCCGAAGATATCACGTATTCAACGACGGACAAGCCTCGCGCCGTACCTATGAAATATGCCTGCGGCTGACAGAGACATGAACAATTCCTTGAATATAAAGACTACGTTAGTATTTCTTGGAATAATAGCCGTATTGGCAATAGCATTAAGTACGGCGCTCCTATCCCGAGATATCTTTCCCGAAAAATATTTTTACGACAGCACAACAATTGACAGTGCAAAGAATAGTTCTAGCAGCCTGAAGATCGGTGACTCTTACAACAACACCGCCTTCTTTTACAAGTCACTTGGCTTGAGCGAAAAATCGACAACCAATAAAACCCTATTCCCAGCCATATATATAATAGCCATAGCTCTGATCTTAAGAAAACTAAAAACAGGAAATGCAACAGGGATTTTATTAATCGCAGCCTACTCATCCATAAGTGCAGCCGTCTATCTATCCCAATACAGCAAAGAGTCAATAGTCCTACTCCTTTCCCTCAGCTTTTTACTTTTAAACGGATCCAAAAAAGGCATCATTCTTTGGCTATTACTCGCCATTGGGTATGCCATCTATTTTCGTCTTTACTGGATTATCACTATTTGCCTATTCATATCTAACCTGATCATACTTAGCAAAACCAGAAGATTCTCTTTGGCAATCTCAGCAATCTTTATTCTTTACATAATTCTAGCCATTCTTTTTCCAATAGTTTACGGCCAGGAAATTGGACAACATCGACTTTCCGCCAACGAAGATCGCATAGGCTCAATGGATGCGGAGACACTGATTACTCCTCTAATCCCCGGTGACGGGCCGGTGCTGGACACTATCAATACTTTCATCCAGCTAATAACATTCCTATTCCCTACCCCATTAGCAATTACCGGAAAAGTACTGCACTTCCTCTCCTTCGCAGCTATTTCAAGCATTTCAATAATCACAATAAAAAACTTGAGAAAACAAATAAAAAGCGACTCATTTAGTCGCTCATTAAAATTACAATCCAGCTATTCTCTGGCACTAGCAATAGTGGCAGTACAAGCTATATTCGAACCAGATTACGGCTCCTACGTTAAACATTTAACACCAACACTTCCAATTCTGCTTTTCTTACTTAATTACCATGACAAAAGAACCCATCACAAAAAATAGAGCAGCCATTAGCGTCACCCATATTGCAGAAACTATAAAGGGAGGAATAGCCACCTACTTAAATGTTTTTGAATCCTACAGCCAGAACCTAGAGTTTCAAAATACTTATCTAATCCCTCAACACCAGCGGAGCGAACTGCGCTCCAACTCTAATACAAAAATATTTACTCATGAGGGAAGCCGCAAGCCATTGGGCTTCGTCAAATTAGTCCTAGCAATTAGGCAACACATCAACACATACAATCCACCCTTGATTTTTGCCCATAGTACTTTTGCAGGACTCGCAACTGCCATTGCGTTGAAAATTACGCGACACAAGCCCGTTTTCATGTATTGCTCCCACGGTTGGGCGAGTTTGAGAGACCAAGCAGCTTGGAAAAAGAGAATAATTACACCAATTGAGAGGCTCTTTTCTAAGCGAACGGATGCCATCATCAATATTTCCAAGAACGAAGATATCAAGTCTCGCCAGATGAAATTTGGCCAGAAAATGTATCTTATCGAAAACTGCGCCGAAGAATCCAAACTCAATCTTGACGCTATTTGGCGCAGAAAGAGCCAAACCCCACAGAAACTTCACTTACTCTATGTAGGACGTTTCGACAAGGCAAAAGGTTTCGACATACTAATAAAAGCCCTTAGCCTTCTCAACACTGAGAGGGAGGTGGATTTCGTGATTGATGTCATTGGGGAGGCTGTATTAAACGATCTTGTAACTCCTATCCCCATTGATTTACAGCCCAAGATAAATTTTCACGGGTGGGTCAGGAATGACCATATAGACGAGTTTTACGCTAAAGCCGACTTCCTTGTTGTCCCTTCAAGGAATGAGGGATTTGGAATCTGCGTCATTGAAGCATTTCGAAACGCAACCCCTGTAATTGCAAGTAATCGTGGGGCCCTTCCAAACATTGTTCAACACAACATTAACGGAATTATCTTTGATCTTTCCGCAGAGAATCTGAAGTGTGCCATTACTCAAGCCGCCAACCTCGAACTCTTACGCCTTCGTCAATGCGCACTCGACACATATATTAGAAACTATACCCCGCAAACCTTCACACAAAAGCTAAACAAACTCATCAGCTCAGTCATCTCAAACTAAATATTACACTAGGAGAAAGCATGAACAGCATGGATCGCGGAATTCTCCGTTCTCACCAAGCCAGCATATCCGTTCTGCAGAGACTTCTCGACCTACTAGTAATATTTGCAGGCATGGCATGTGTCTTTGCATGGAGAAACAGCACACTCTTCGAGGAACACCTAATTGCAGCTCTTCTTGCTTTAGTGGTTTTTTATGTCCTGAGTGACCTAGGTCAAGTCTATGGTTCTTGGAGAGGAGAGCGAATTCGAGAAGAGCTTCGTAAGATCAGTGGAATCTGGGCCGTCAGCTTCGTTTGTGTCTTCCTATGTGAATATTTTTTTATAAGCCTGCCAGCTCTTGAAGACACTGCCATGCTTGAATGGTTTACTTTGGCATTATTATTTCTCTGCGGATACCGTGTTCTTTTAAGAATTTCCCTAAACGCTCTTCGTCGAAAAGGCTTTAATACTCGCTCAGTCGCTATCGCCGGCGCGGGTCCACTGGGACAGAGACTTGCAAGAAATCTAGCGAGCGCACCTTGGATGGGGCTCGATCTACTAGGTTTTTTTGATGACAAACGGAAAGACCCTATACGGCTAGCTAATAGCAAAGTCAGGCTGCCTGTTTCTGGTTCGCTTGATACACTTGTGGAACAAGCTAAGGCAGGCCAGATCGATCGCATATATATTACACTACCCATGCGTAGTGAAGCACGCATCAAGTGGCTTGTGAATCAACTCAGTGATACTACAACCTCTGTCTATATCGTTCCTGATGTATTCGTCTTCGAACTACTACATGCGCGTAGCCAGAATATTAACGGCGTACCAACCATCAGTATCTTCGACAGCCCAATGACAGGAGCAAACATCATGGTCAAACGCCTCGAAGATATCACACTATCTCTGCTTATCTTAGGATTGATAGCCCTTCCCATGCTACTCATATCTGCCATGATCAAACTCACCTCACCCGGCCCCGTATTCTTTCGCCAGAAACGCTACGGTATTGACGGCAGATCAATTGAAGTATGGAAGTTCCGAAGCATGCATGTGATGGAGAATGGCGCCGATGTTGTGCAGGCTACGCGCGGTGACGCCCGCATAACGCCAGTAGGTGCGTTCCTGCGAAAAACGTCACTCGATGAACTCCCTCAGTTCATCAACGTGCTCTTGGGAGATATGTCTATAGTCGGCCCTCGGCCGCATGCAGTTGCTCATAATGAGCATTATCGCGGTCAAATTAATAGCTACATGCTTCGCCACAAAGTAAAGCCTGGTATTACCGGCTGGGCCCAAATCAATGGTTGGCGCGGCGAAACCGACACTCTGGACAAGATGCAAAAACGGGTAGAACACGACCTCGCCTACATCCACAACTGGTCCCTCTGGTTGGACCTGAAGATCGTCTTTCTCACGGTGTTTAAAGGGTTCGTCCACAAGAACGCCTATTGAGAACACTAAAAGCTGAAAAGTGCCGGAGTTCCGTCATAGGTATTCAAGTAATCAGTCGTATCCCTTTCCATCTCCAGTGGAAGGGATGGACTGGGTACCGGCCGAGGGATACAGGAATACCTATTGGAGCCGGGGGCTTTTCTGCTTGCACTGGCCTCGTGCCAGCCTTAACCTTCCTTCTTTCTGAAGGAACGACCCCACAAGGAGTCTTAACGTGAAAAAACTGCTGACGTTCGCCGCCCTGGCGACCTTGAGCACGTCGCTGTTGGCGGCAGAAGCACCGGCCGACGCGCCGGCTTCTTCCGAGCCGCTGACCCTGTCCACCCCGGTTGCCGGCGGTGTCACCGTAGGTGGCGCCATTGGTATCGGTGCTGCCGTAGTGGCAGCTGGCGTTGCCGCTTCCAATAGCGGCGGCGGCGGTGGCCATGACGGCACCCCGGGCACCACTGGTACCACCGGCACCACCGGTACCACCGGCACTAACTGATAACAGTCTGTAGCCGCTGAGCCCTGTCGCTACTCCATTGTGGCGGCAGGGCTCACCTCATTCCGTTTCCTATCAACTCCGTCACGGCTCCCGACTCACCGGGCGCTGCCGTCTCGGCTTGCTGCGTAGTTCCTTCCCATGATTCGCTCTTTATCCGTTGCCGTTGTCGCCGCTCTTTCGCTCCAGGGCTGCATGTTCGCCCCTGGCCAGAATATGGACACCAGCCGCATCGTTCGCGATGACTCCGCCGAGAGCAGCCGCGTCGAGCTGGTGCAGATCACCCCCAAGCTGCTGGCGGTGAATGCCGCGACGGAGACTGGGAGCCAAGTGCCGGCCGAATTGCTGGCCTACCATCCACAGGACTACCGCATCGGGCCGACCGATGTCCTCTACATAACCGTCTGGGATCATCCGGAACTGACTGCGCCTTCCGGCCAGCAGCAGCAAATCGATGCCAACGGTCGTCTGGTTCGTCCTGACGGCACCCTGTTCTATCCCTACATCGGCACCGTCAAGGTCGCAGGTCGGACCATCGAGGAGGTGCGCTCGGAGATATCCAGCCGCCTGTCCCAGTATGTGGAAAGCCCACAAGTCGACCTGGCGATCATGCGTTTCTCCAGCCAGAAGGTGATCCTCAGCGGCGCCTTCGGAAAAGCCGGCCCGCAGGCCATTACCGCTACCCCGCTCAGCCTGATGGAGGCGGTCAGCACCGCAGGTGTGAACACCGGCTCCGCCGACCTCTCCAACATGGTCCTCAAGCGCGATGGCCGCGAGTACAAGCTCAACCTGGACGCACTCAACGACCAGCAGCAGAGCCAGCTCTACAGCGTCTACCTGAAGGATGGCGACCAGATCTACCTGCCCTACAACGACCGCAAGAAGGTCTACCTGATGGGTGAAGTGAACAGCCCACGCGCCATCACCTACAAGACCAAGTACCTGAACCTGGCCGATGCCCTGGGCAGCGTCGGTGGCCTGAACCAGGCCAGTTCCAACGGCAAGGCCGTCTACGTGATTCGCGGCGTTGAAGACCTGGAGCGCGAACCTGCCAAAGTCTTCCAACTGGACGCCCAATCGCCCACCGCCTTCATCCTCGCCCAGCGCTTCAACCTGGAGCCGCAGGACGTGGTCTATGTCGGTCCTGCTGGCGTCACCCGCTGGAACCGCTTCATCAGCCAGTTGGTACCGTCCACCACCATCCTTGGTACGGGTGCCAACATCAAGAACGACCTGAACGACGAATAACCCACCGAGCTCAGGTCAACCGACGTGAAACTCCTCCAATTCGCCGCCCTGGCCGGGGCGGCCTTGTCGCTATCCGCCTGCAACCCGCTGATGCAGGCGTCGTGGGACACCTTGCGCGCCGCCACCCAGGGCCCGAAGCCGCTTGAGCTGACCCAGGCCCAGGTGGATGCGGTGCCCTATTACCAGATCAAGCTGCAGACCCAGGGCGGCGAAGCCGTGATGGCGCTGGTACGCCGGCAGGGCGACCTGCAGTTCTGGCTCGCCTCTACCCATCAGGTACTGATGATGCGGGATGGCCTGGTGGTGCGCACCACCGGCTTCGGTGACAACCTCGCCGGCACGCGCCTTGGGACCAACTCGCCCTTCCACACCGGCCTGCACAAGTTGGCGGATGGGCAGCGCAGCGAGCGCTGGATCGATCTGGCGAGCGGCTATCGCCTGGGGATTCCGGTGCAGAGCAGTTTCCACAAGGTCGGCCTGGAGCGCGTGAGCATCCTCGAGCGCGACTACGACCTGTTGCGCGTCGATGAAGACATCCGCGCTCCCCTGCTGGGCTTCAGCGCCACGAACAAATACTGGGTCGACCCCAAGGACGGCTTCGTGATGCAGAGCCTGCAACAGGTCACGCCCGACCTGCAGGTTGCGATCACCCAGTTGCGTCCGTACCGGGGGGCAGGCAAATGAGCATTCGCCTTCTCGCCCTGGCCGCACTGCTGCTGGCCGGCCCGGCCATGGCCGGCGATTCCGTCGAAGTTCGCGGCGACGCTGCCAGGTCCGGTCCCGTGGCCATTACCGCGACTACTCGCCTTGGCGACGTCTTCCGTGCCGCCCAGGTCGATGCCGAAGGTTATTGGCTGGGCGCCGCGTGGCTGCAATCGAAGCTTGTGCCGGAGCAGAAACGCCTGAAGGCCGGCATTCTGTTCGATCTGTCCATGCTGCAACAGAAAGCCCTGCTGGACGATCAGCCCGCGCTTTCCACCCTTGCCAAGCGCCTCTATGACCAGGTGGCCAGCCTGCCGGTCAGCGGTCGACGCCTGCACCTGCTGGACCCTGTCGAGGTTGAAGTCACCCCGGCGCAGAACAGCCTGGTGTTTCCTGGCGACATTTTCATTTTCCCGGCCCGGCCGAGTGCAGTACGTGTGCTGGGTGCCGTGGCGGCCGACTGCTACTTCACCCACGTGCCGATGCAGCAGGCACGCGACTATTCCGCTGCGTGCCCGTCGCTGCCGGAAGCCGATCCCGACTATGTCTATCTGATCCAGCCGGACGGCCAGGTCACTCGCCTCGGCATCGCCCTGTGGAACCTCCAGGAAGGCCAGCCCGCTGCGCCGGGTGCGACCATCCTGGTACCGATCAAGGCGGCCGGGCCGGATAGCCCCGTCCCGCAGTTGAATGAAGAAATGGCCAGGTTCATCGCCACCCAACCGTTGTCCGAGGTGGCGCAATGAAGCTCCGCTATTCCCTTTGCCTGCTGCTGCCATGGACCATGGCCCACGCGGAGCCTTACTACAGCCGCAACGACTTCGGCGTGATGGGCTTGTTGCAAACACCGACCGCACGCATGGCCAAAGCTGGTGAGGTCGCCATCACGGCCAACCGCGTCGATCCCTATTCGCGCTACAGCTTCTCGCTGCAGCCCTTCGACTGGCTGGAAACCTCGTTCCGCTATACCTCCATCAGCAACCGCAACTATGGCCCGGAAAGCCTCAGCGGCGACCAGAGCTACAAGGACAAGGCGGTCGACGCCAAGCTCCGCCTGCTCCAGGAAAGCCGCTGGTTGCCGGAAGTGGCCCTGGGTGCGCAGGACATCGGTGGTACCGGCCTGTTCTCCAGCGAATACTTCGTTGGCAACAAACGCTTCGGCAACTTCGATCTCAGCCTGGGCGTAGCCTGGGGCTACCTGGGCAACCGGGGCGACTTCGACAACCCGCTGGGCTGGATCGACGACAAGTACGACACCCGCCCGGAAGCCACCGGCACCGGTGACTTCAGTACCAGCTCCTATTTCCGCGGTTCTCCGTCGCTGTTCGGCGGCGTGCTCTGGCAAACGCCCTGGGATCGTCTGTCGGTGAAACTGGAATACGACGGCAACGACTACAAGAAAGAACCCAAGGACAACAACCAGGACCAAAGCTCCCCGATCAACCTCGGCTTCGTCTTCAAAGCCAGCGACTCCGTAGACCTGACCGCCGGCTGGGAACGTGGCAACACCGCCATGTTCGGCATCACCCTGCATACCAACTTCGCTTCCCGCTCGGCACCGGCCAAGACTTTCGACCCGCCGGCCGAGCCGCTGCCGGCCAAGGCGCCGGACCTGCATCCGGATCAGGTGGACTGGGCGAACGTATCCAGGCGCCTGCAGAACAACGCCGGCTACAAGGTCGAGCGCATCACCCAGCGCGACAAGGAAATCGTCGTCTACGGCGAGCAGACCCGCTACCTCTACCCGCCCAAGGCGGTAGGGCGCGCGGCGCGCATCCTCGACAACAGCGTGGATGACGACATCAAGTACTTCACCGTGGTGGACAAGCGCTACGACATGCCGGTCACCGAGACCAGCGTGCCGCGTGAGACCTTCCGCGAGGTGGTGAACAACGACCGCCCGCTGGACGACCTGCGCCGTGGCACCGAAAGCAACTGGCCGCTGCCGCACCAGGAGAAGGTGCTTTACACACAGAAGCCGGATCCGTTCAGCTACGGCCTCGGCCTGGGCTACAAGCAGAACGTCGGCGGACCCGACGGCTTCCTGCTCTACCAGTTCACCGCGGACCTGAACGGCGAGTACCGCTTCACCCCGGACACCTGGTGGAGCGGTTCGCTCAGCGCCAACCTGCTGAACAACTTCGACAAGTTCAAGTACGACGCGCCGTCCAACCTGCCACGCGTGCGCACCTACCTGCGCGAGTACTGGACCACCTCCGACGTAACCATGCCGACCTTCCAGTTGAACAAGGTCAAGCGTCTGGACGAGGACATGTACGGCATGGTCTACGGCGGCTACCTGGAGTCGATGTTCGCCGGCGTCGGCGGCGAGTTGCTGTATCGCCCGCTGGGCGAACGCTGGGCCATCGGTGGCGACCTCAACTACGTGCGCCAGCGCGATTTCGAGCAGGACTTCGGCCTGCGCGACTACAAGGTGCTCACCGGCCATGTCACCGGTTACCTGAAAACCGACTTCCAGGACGTGCTGGCCGCAGTCAGCGTGGGCCGCTACCTGGCCCGCGACTGGGGCACCACCATCGACCTGTCGCGCGAGTTCAGCAACGGCGTGCGCTTCGGTGGCTGGGTGACGCTCACCACCGCCTCCAAGGAAGAGTACGGCGAAGGTAGCTTCGACAAGGGCATCTACGTGTCCATCCCCTTCGACGAGATCATGAGCAGCTCGACCATGCGCCGTGCCAACCTGGCCTGGGCCCCGCTGACCCGTGACGGTGGCGCCCGCCTGGGCCGCAGCTACTCGCTGTATACCCTCACCGACGGGCGCAACGTCGATATGTTCGACGGCAGCTTCAGCAAGATCACCGAGTAAGCCCCCAGCCCCGCCGCAACGGCGGGGCTGCTTGCTGCAGATCAGCGAAACCTCCGCTTACAACCCCTCTCGCAACCTTTGCGCCTAAGCTGTGTCGGATGACGCCCGTTCTATCCGGAAGGAATCCGTCGATGAAGCTCACCGCCCTCCCCCTCCTGTTCATGACCGGCGTGCTTGCCGCCTGCGCTTCGAATTCGCCTTCGCAGAGCGCTTCGCTCAGTGGCGAGGTGTTCTACCTGCAGCGCATTGCGTTGCCGCCGGGAGCGCAGGTTTCGGTGAGCCTGCAGGATATTTCCCTGGCCGATGCGCCGGCCGTGGAGCTGGCTTCGCAGACGCTGCCCGGCGGGCAGCAGGTGCCGGTGGCCTTCAAGCTCGATTACGACCCGCAGCGGGTCCAGCCCGGCCACAGCTATGCGGTCAGCGCGCGTATCGAGAATGCCGGGAAGCTGCTGTTCATCAGCACCGAACGCCACAGCGTCAAGCTCGACGGCAGCGATCCTCAGCCGCTGCGCATCCGCGTCGACGCGGTGCGCTGATACTTCCCTCCTCTTCTGGCCGGGTTCCGTTGCCGGCCCGGCCTCGCTAAGCTTGCCCCTTCTTCCTTCGCCGAGACGCTCGGCGAAGGTTCCGCCCTGCCCCACAAGGAATCCCGATGCTGCGTTTCACCGCCCTGCTGGCCGGCGCTCTGTTGTCTGCCAATGCCTTCGCCCTGTCCCTCGCCAATCTCAGCCAGACCGACGCCAGCGGCGGCCTCAAGGATGCCCTCAGCCAGGGAGCGCAGATCGCGGTCAAGCAGTTGGGCAAGCCCGGCGGCTTCACTAACGATCCGGCCGTACGCATCGAGCTGCCGGGCAAGCTGGGCAAGGCCGCCAAGGTGATGAAGCAGTTCGGCATGGGCGCCCAGGTCGACCAGCTGGAAGCCAGTATGAACCAGGCTGCCGAGACCGCCGTGCCGCAGGCCCAGGCGCTGCTGGTGGATGCGGTGAAGAAGATGACCGTGCAGGACGCCAAGGGCATCCTCGCCGGCGGCGACGATTCCGCCACCCAGTACCTGGAACGCAGCAGCCGCGATCAGCTGCGCCAGCGCTTCCTGCCGATCGTCAAGCAGGCCACCGACAAGGTCGGCCTGGCCAAGCAGTACAACGCCTTCGCCAGCCAGGCCGCGGCCTTTGGCGTGGTCGATGCCAAGGATGCGAATGTCGAGGGCTATGTCACCGAGCAGGCGCTGGATGGGCTGTTCAAGGTGATCGCCCAGCAGGAGAAGGGGATTCGGGAGAATCCGGCGGGGGCGGCTACCAGTTTGGCCAAGAAGGTTTTTGGGGCGCTCTGAGGCCCGCGGAGCTCGTAGGAGCGAGCTTGCTCGCGAAGGGTGTTTTTCCGGTTACATCGTCGTATCAGGTGACTCCGCTCCCTCTCCCCAACCCTCTCCCTGAAGGGAGAGGGAGCTGTCCTGAGTAGCCTGGAAGGTAGGCGCCATCCTGCGGTGTCGTTTGTGGCTGCAAGTACCGTTCGCGAGCAAGCTCGCTCCTACAGGGTTGTCCCGGACCCTAGGGCGTATGACCGCGAACGGTCATACGCCCTACGCAGGTTCCTTCTTCACCCTGAACCAGGCCGCATACAGCGCCGGCAGGAACAGCAGGGTCAACGCCGTGGCGACGATCAGGCCGCCCATGATGGCCACCGCCATGGGCCCGAAGAACGCGCTGCGCGACAGCGGGATCATCGCCAGCACCGCCGCCAGCGCGGTCAGCACTATGGGGCGGAAGCGCCGCACCGTGGCCTCGATGATGGCGTGCCAGCGGTCCAGGCCGTGAGCGATGTCCTGCTCGATCTGGTCCACCAGGATCACCGAGTTGCGCATGATCATCCCGGCCAGGGCGATGGTGCCGAGCATGGCGACGAAGCCGAAGGGCTTGTGGAACACCAGCAGGAACAGGGTCACGCCGATCAGCCCCAGGGGCGCGGTGAGGAACACCATGGCCATGCGCGAGAAGCTGCGCAGCTGGATCATCAGCAGGGTCATCACCACCACCAGGAACAGCGGGATGCCGGCGTTCACCGAGTTCTGCCCCTTGGCCGAATCCTCCACCGTGCCGCCCACGTCCAGCAGGTAGCCGTCCGGCAGCTCGGCGCGGATCGGATCGAGGGTCGGGGAAATCTGCTTGACCAGGGTGGCCGGCAGCGAGTCGTCGTAGATGTCCGCGCGCACAGTCACCGTCGGCAGGCGGTTGCGCCGCCAGATGATACCTTCCTCGAAGCCGTACTCCAGGGTCGCCACCTGCGACAGCGCCACGCTGCGGCCGTTGTTGGTGGGGATGGCCAGGCTCGGCAGCTGCGACAGGTCCTGGCGCTCGCGGGCGTCGCCGCGCAGGAGGATCTCGATCAGCTCGTTGTCCTCGCGATAGTAGCTGACGGTGGAGCCGGTCAGCGAACTCTGCAGGAACTGCGAGACGTCCTGGGTGCTCACGCCCAGGGCGCGGGCGCGGTCCTGGTCGAGGTTGAGGCGGATGACCTTGCTCGGCTCCTCCCAGTCCAGGTGCACGTTCACCACATGGGGGTTCTCGCGCATCTTCGCCGCGACCTTGCGCGCCAGCTCACGCACTTGCTGGATGTGCTCGCCGGACACCCGGAACTGCACCGGGTAGCCAACCGGCGGGCCGTTCTCCAGGCGGCTGATGCGGCTGCGCAGCGTGGGGAAGTCCTCGGCCATGCGCTGGATCAGCCACTGGCGCACCTCCTCGCGGCCCTTCAGGTCCTTGGCCAGCACCACGAACTGGGCGAAGCTCGCCGCCGGCAGCTGCTGGTCCAGCGGCAGGTAGAAGCGCGGCGAGCCGGTGCCGACGTAGGCCACGTAGTTCTCGATGCCCGGATGCTCGGCGAGCAGCTTCTCCAGGCGCTTGACCTGCTCGGCGGTGGCGGCCAGCGAGTCGCCCTCGGCCAGCTTCAGGTCCACCAGCAGCTCCAGACGCACCGACGGCGGGAAGAACTGCTGCGGTATCAGGCGGAAGGCGGCGATGGAGCCGACGAAGGCCAGCAGGGTCAGGACGATCACCGTCTTGTTGTGGCGCACGCACCACTCCACCAGGCGCCGGAAGTGCTGGTAGAAGCCCGTCGAGTAAGGGTCGTGGCCCTTGTCGCTGCCGCCGTGCTTCTCCGCGTGGCGCTTGGCCAGGTCCGGCAGCAGCTTGGCGCCCAGGTAGGGCACGAACATCACCGCGGCCACCCAGGACACCAGCAGCGCGATGGTCACCACCTGGAACAGCGAGCGGGTGTATTCGCCGGTGCCCGACTGCGCGGTGGCGATCGGCAGGAAGCCGGCGGCGGTCACCAGGGTGCCGGTGAGCATCGGGAAGGCGGTGCTGGTCCAGGCGAAGCTGGCCGCCTTGAGGCGGTCGTAGCCCTGCTCCATCTTCACCGCCATCATCTCCACGGCGATGATCGCGTCGTCCACCAGCAAGCCCAGCGCCAGCACCAGCGCGCCGAGGGAAATCTTGTGCAGGCCGATGTCGAAGTAGCGCATGCAGACGAAGGTCATCGCCAGCACCAGCGGGATCGACAGCGCCACCACCAGGCCGGTGCGCAGGCCCAGGGAGAAGAAGCTCACCAGCAGCACGATGACCAGCGCCTCGGCCAGCACCCGGACGAACTCGCCCACGCCTTCACGCACGGCGGCCGGCTGGTCGGACACCTTGCGCAGCTCCATGCCCGCCGGCAGGTTCTGCTGCAGGCGGTGGAACTCGTTTTCCAGCGCCTTGCCCAGCACCAGGATGTCGCCGCCGTCCTTCATCGCCACGGCGATGCCGATGGCGTCCTCGCCCATGAAGCGCATGCGCGGCGCCGGCGGGTCGTTGAAGCCGCGGTGCACCTCGGCCACGTCGCCGATGCGGAAGGTGCGGTCGCCCACGCGGATGGGGAACTGGCGGATGTCCTCCACCGAATCGAAGCGCCCGGAAACCCGCAGTTGCACGCGGTCGCTGGCGGTCTCGAAGAAACCGGTGGCGCTCACCGCGTTCTGCTCCTCCAGGGCCTTCTGCACCGCCGCCAGGGGCAGGCCGAGGGTGGCCAGTTTGGTGTTCGACAGGTCGATCCAGATCTTCTCGTCCTGCAGGCCGACCAGCTCGACCTTGCCGACGTCCTTGATGCGCTGCAGCTGCAGCTGGATGCGGTCGGCGTAGTCCTTCAGCACCGCGTAGTCGAAGCCCTTGCCGGACAGCGCGTAGATGTTGCCGAAGGTGGTGCCGAACTCATCGTTGAAGAACGGCCCCTGGATGCCCTGCGGCAGGGTGTAGCGGATATCGCTGACCTTCTTGCGGATCTGGTACCACAGCTCGGGGATGTCCCTGGACTTGAAGTCCTCGCGGGCGACGAAGGTCACCTGCGACTCGCCCGGGCGCGAGAAGGAGACTATGCGGTCGTAGTCGCCGGTCTCCATCAGCTTCTTCTCGATGCGCTCGGTGACCTGGCGCGAGACTTCCTCGGCGGTGGCGCCGGGCCAGTTGGTCTTGACCACCATGGCCTTGAAGGTGAAGGGCGGGTCCTCGCTCTGGCCGAGCTTGGTGTAGGACAGCGCCCCGGCGATGCCCAGCAGCAGCATCAGGAACAGCACGATCGGCCGGTTCTGCAACGCCCAGGCGGAAAGGTTGAAGCGCATCCTGCGTCACTCCTTCGCCAGCAGCTTGACCGAACGGTTCTCGCGGTCGACCGGGCGTACCTGCTGGCCTTCGCGCAATACCTGGACGCCCGCGGCGACCACCCAGTCGTCGGGCTGCAGCCCTTCGAGCACCGGCACCCGGTCCTCGGCGTAGGGCCCGATGCGCACCGGCCGGCGGTGCAGGCTGGCATCCTTCGGGTCGACCACCCAGACGAACGGCTGGCCGCCCTCGGCGCTCACCGCCGCCAGCGGCACGGCCAGGGGCACGGCGCCCTCACTGTGGATGTACACCCGGGCGCTCTGGCCCAGTTCGGCCGGCACCTTGGCATCGTCGAAGGCCACCCGCGCGGCGAAGGTGCGCGACTGTGGGTCGGCGGCCGGCGACAGTTCGCGGATGTGGCCGCTGAAGCGCTTGTCCGGCTGCGACCACAGCTCGACGCTGACGCCCTCGCCGATGCGGAAGCGCTCGATGGCGTGTTCGGGGAAGCTGATCAGCACTTCGCGGTCACCATCGGCAGCCAGGGTGAAGACCGTCTGCCCGGCGGCCACCACCTGCCCCACTTCGACGCGCCGCGCCGAGATCACCCCGTCCTGCGGCGCACGCAGCACGGCGTAGTCGGCCTGGTTGCGCGCCACGTCGTACTCGGCGCGCACCTGCTTCATGCGCGCCTCGCCGGCGCGGTAGGTGTTCTCGATGTTGTCGAACTGCGACTGGCTGACCAGCTTGCGCTCCAGCAGCACCTTGTAGCGCTGGTATTCCGAACGCACGGTCTGCAGGTTGGCCTCGGCGGCGGCGACCTGGGCGCGGTTGGCCT
Organism: Pseudomonas sp. AAC; assembly: GCF_000725445.1. Classification (NCBI taxonomy): domain Bacteria; kingdom Pseudomonadati; phylum Pseudomonadota; class Gammaproteobacteria; order Pseudomonadales; family Pseudomonadaceae; genus Pseudomonas; species Pseudomonas sp. AAC. The sequence goes on from NZ_KL647097.1 coordinate 688,597, forward strand.
CCAGCTGCAGGCGCACGTCCTCGGGGTCGAGTTCGGCCAGCGGCTGGTCGCGGCGCACGCGCTCGCCGGTCTCCACCAGGCGCTTGGCCACCTTGCCGCCGATACGGAACGCCAGCTCCGGCTCGTGGCGGGCGCGCACCTCGCCCGGGTAGGCCTCGGTGACCGAACGCGCCAGCTGCGGCTGCACGACCATGGCCGGGCGCAGCGCCGGCTTGGCCGGTTCGCCGTTGCCGCAGGCGGCTAGGGTCAGGGAGAAGGCGAGAGGGACAGCGACGGACAAGGCATGGCGGAACATGATGTATGACCTTTCGCGAAACGCAGTTGAATTCTTATACTCGGCGGTATAGTAAGAATACAAAACCGACCAGTCCAGTATTTGAAGCGAAAATAAAATGTCCCAGCCTCCCATCCCCAACGGCCCCGGCCGCCCCAAGGACCCGGCCAAGCGCCAGGCGATCCTCGAAGCCGCCAAGGAGCTGTTCGTGCGCAACGGCTACGACGGCAGCAGCATGGAAGCCATCGCCGCCGAGGCCGGGGTTTCCAAGCTCACCGTGTACAGCCATTTCACCGACAAGGAGACGCTGTTCTGCGAGGCGGTGCAGGCCAAGTGCGCCGAGCAGGTGCCGGAGCTGTTCCACGAACCGCCGGCCGACGCGCCCACGCAGGAGCTGCTGCTGAACATCGCGCGCGGCTTCAACCGCCTGATCAACAGCCCCGAGGCCATCGCCCTGAGCCGCCTGATGATCGCCCAGGGCGGGCAGAACCCGGCGCTGTCGCAGATGTTCTTCGACGCCGGCCCGCAACGCGTGCTGGACCAGATGCAACGGCTGATCGCCCAGGCCCAGCGCAAGGGCGAACTGCGCGAGGGCGACGCACGCAACGCCGCCGAGCACTTCCTGATGCTGGTGCAGGGCTGCCTGCACTTCCGCCTGCTGATCGGCTGCGTCGAGCGGCCGCCGGTGGAGGAGAGCGAAAGGCATGTGCAGGAGGTGGTGGAGTTGTTTTTGCGGGCTTATCGGCCTTGAGGCGTATGCCGTAGGCGCTTCTCCTGTAGGAGCTAGCTTGCTCGCGAAGGGGGTTCCCCGGTGGCTACGGTGTCTTGGCTCGGCTCCGCCCCTCTCCCTAACCCTCTCCCTGAAGGGAGAGGGGACCGTTCGGCATGCGCTGATGTTTCCGCGTTAGCCGGCTTGCAGTGAGTGGCCGGCTGACACCAAATCCTTTCTCGGCACGGACAAGCCCCCTCTCCCTTCAGGGCGGGGCGCGCAGCCGAGGGCTGGGGAAAGGGGACGGACTTCGACCTCGCTCTGGAGCAAGGCCTGACACCATTGTTCGCGAGCAAGAGCTAGGCGCCCCCCCTCGCTCCTACGAAAAGCCCCCCGCTCAGGGCTTGAGGGACTTCAACGGATAGATGTCATACCGGCTCGACTTCCCTTCCAGGCTGTAGCTTGGCTTGGCGCCCTCGATGATCGGCGCCTTGCGCGGGCGCTTGACCACCACGCGGTGGCTGGCCAGGGCCAGGGCCGCCTGGAGCAGCGCCGGGGCGTCCATGTCGTCGCCCACCAGGGGACGGAACAGGCGCATTTCCTTTTTCACCAGGGCGCTCTTGTCGCGGTGCGGGAACATGGGGTCGAGGTAGATCACCTGGGGCGCCTCGCCCTGCCAGGCGCCCATCAGGTCGATGGCGTTGCCCTGGTGCAGTTGCATGCGCGCCACTATCGGCGCCACTTCCAGGTCGCGCGCCGCGCGGGCCAGGCCGTCTTCCAGCAGGGCGGCGACCAGCGGTTGGCGCTCGATCAGTTGCATCTCGCAGCCCAGGGTGGCGAGGACGAAGGCGTCGCGGCCCAGGCCGGCGGTAGCATCGAGCACATGTGGCCGCACACCCGGCTGCACGCCCACCGCCTTGGCGATCATCTGCCCGCTGCCGCCGCCGAACTGGCGGCGGTGGGCGGCGGCGCCTTCGAGGAAGTCCACGCGCACCGGGCCCGGCGAGTCCGGGCCCAGTTGCAGCAGTTGCAGGCCCTGCTCGCCCAGTTGCAGGGCGAAGTCCACCGCGCCCTCCTCCGCCAGTTCCAGGCCCAGGCGCCGAGCCCACTGGCCGGCGGCTTCGCGGTAGTGGGGCTCCAGGGCCTGGACGATGATGCGGGGAGTGTCTGCGCTGGCGCTCATGCGGGTCGATCCGGTGCAAAAGCGCCGATTCTACCGCAGCCCCCGGCTCAGCGCCGGAACAGCGCGTTGAGGCGGGCGAAGGACATGCCTTCCTGGGTCGCCTCCAGGCGCCCGCCGGCCAGTTCGCTGGCGGCGTGGAAGAAGGCGCCGTAGGCCACTCGCGCCAGCGACGAACCCAGGCTGACGCGCTTCACGCCCAGCTCGGCCAGGTCGCTCAGCGACAGTTGCAGGGCCGGCGAGCCGACCAGCACGTTCACCGGCCGCGGCGCCACCGCGCGCACCACTGCGTCGATCTGCTCGCGGGTGGTCAGGCCCGGCGCGTAGAGCACGTCGGCGCCGGCCTCGGCGAAGGCCACCAGGCGGCGGATGGTGTCGTCCAGGTCGTCGCGGCCGTGCAGCAGGTTCTCCGCGCGGGCCGCCAGGGTGAAGGGGAACTCCAGGGAATGCGCGGCCTGCACTGCCGCGCGTACACGCTCTACCGCCAGTTCGAAGGGATAGATGGGATCGTCCGGGCGGCCAGTGGCGTCCTCGATGGAGCCGCCGACCAGGCCGATGCTGGCGGCCAGGCGGATGGTCGCCACGCAATCCTCGGGCGCGTCGCCGTAGCCGTTCTCCAGGTCGGCGGCCACCGGCAGCGACGTCGCCTCGACGATGGCGCGGGCGTTGGCCAGGGCTTCCTCGCGGCTCACCTCGCCTTCGGCGTCGCAGCGGCCGAGAGCGAAGGCCAGGCCGGCGCTGGTGGTGGCCAGGGCCTCGAAGCCCAGGCCGGCGAGCATCTTCGCCGAGCCGGCGTCCCAGGGGTTGGGCAGGACGAACAGGCCGTCGCGGCGGTGCAGGGCCTGGAAGGCCAGGCCGCGTTCGTGTTGGGTGGTCATGGGGGCGCTCTCCGTGCGAATGGGAGCTTGCAGGTTAGCGCAACCGCGGCCTCAGAGCAGGCCCAGTTGCTCCACTTCCGGTTGCGGCAGTTGCAGCGCCGGCAGGCCCGGCAGACGCTCGGCCAGCAGGGCGTGGAAGCGCTGTGCCTGCTCGGCGGCGCGGTGGTTGTCCGGGGTGTGGAGGAACACGTGAGGCGTCAGGCCGTCTTCGATCCAGCCGGCCACCTTGTCCACCCAGGGCGTCAGGTAGGCCTGGTTGGCGTCCAGGTCCGGCCCGCCGATGAAGCGCACCTGCGGGCTGTCGCTGAAGGCCGCCGGGCGCACCGGAATCCTCGGTTTCTTCGACTGCGCATGGCGCACCGCCGGGTCATCGGACTGGCAGGCGAACAGCGCCCGCGAATCCAGGCAGATGCGTTCCACGCCGCGTTCATGGAGCAGGCGGTTGAGCAGCCGCTCCTCCTCGCCTTTCTCGAAGAACGCCGGGTGGCGCACTTCCACGGCGATGCGCCGGGCGCCGAACTCGTCCAGCCAGGCGGCCAGCTCGCCCAGGCGCTGCGGGCCGAAGCCGGCGGAAAGCTGCAGCCACAGCGGGCTCACCCGGCTGCCCAGCGGCGCCAGCAGGTCGAGGAAGTCGCGTGTGGCGCCGAACTGCTCGCGCAAATCGCCCTCGTGGCTGATGTCGCGGGGCAGCTTGGCGCAGAAGTGGAAGTCCGCCGGCATGGTCTGCGCCCAGCGCTGCAGCGTGTCGGCGCTGGGGCGGGCATAGAAGGTGGTGTTGCCCTCCACCGCGTTGAACACCTGGCTGTAGAAGCCCAGGGTGTCGGCCGGGCGCAGGTCGGCGGGGTAGAAGCTGCCGCGCCAGGCGGGCTCGTTCCACGACGGGCAGCCCAGGTAGTACGGCAGGCCCATCAGGCGTAGAGGTCGATGCCCAGCACTTCCGGGGCGTCGTAGCCGCCCAGCGGCAGGTTGGCGGTGCTGCTGTAGCTGGCCAGGGCCTGGGCGGCGCGGTTGCTGACCGGGCGCTGGTAGGCCAGGACGTCGCTGAGGACGATGGGCAGGCTGCCGGTGCCGGCGTTGCCCGGCTCCACGTAGCGCGTCTGCGCCTGCTGCTCCAGGCCCTGGCTGGCGGCCACCGAGGCCGGCTGCTCGCGACGCGCCTCGGCCTCGCGCATGACCTCGCGATAGGGCGTGACCGCAGTGCCGGGGCGGCTGCCGGAGTCGGGCGTGATGGAGTAGCTGGACAGGCCGTCGATGCGCATGTTCAGGGCTCAGCGGGTAAGGATTTCACTCTAGCGAGCGTCCAGGGGCTTGGCAATCGCCGGTCAGCCGGCCTTGGGCGTGGCCACGTTGTCGCGCAGGTAGACCGGCTGCGCCTGGTCCGCCGGCACGGCGTCGCCGCGTTCCCAGGCGAACAACGCCAGGTCCAGCAGGTCTCCGGCGTTGGGCAGCAGGCTGGCGTCCTCGGCCTGCACCTTAACCGCCAGGCGCTCGCGGTAGCCCCAGCCGGTGCCGGCGCCGAACCAGTCGCCCTCGGCGTCGCGCGGCAGCGCCACCTTTTCCGGCGGCAGTACCGCCTCGGCACCGGCCAGGCGCATCTCGCCCCGCTCCAGGCGGTAGCAACCCCAGTAGACCTCGTCCATGCGCGCGTCGATGGCGGCCGCCACCTGGCTGGCGCCGTGCTCGCGGTGGGCGCGCTGGGCCAGCACGGCGAGGTCGGAGATCGGCAACACCGGCTTGTCCAGGGCGAAGGCCAGGCCCTGCACCACGCCGATGGCGATGCGCACGCCGGTGAAGGCGCCGGGGCCGCGGCCGAAGGCGATGGCGTCCACCGCGCCCAAGGCGATGCCGGCCTCGTCGAGCAGTTCCTGCACCATGGGCAGCAGGCGCTTGGCGTGCAGCCGCGGGATCACCTCGTGGCGGCTGAAACGCCGGCCGTCGTGCAGCAGGGCGACGGAGCAGGCTTCGGTGGAGGTGTCCAGGGCCAGCAGGGTGGGCATCGGGGTCTTCCGGCAAGCTGAAAAAGGGCGGGCATTATAAACGCCAAAGGCCCGCAAGCGGGCCTCTGGTGCAGGTCGGGCGGCGACTCAGCTGAGCGCGGCCAGGACCTTGGCGGTAATCTGGTCCACCGAGCCGACGCCTTCGACGCGGCTGTACTTCGGGGTGCCTTCGACGGCGGCCAGCTTCTGGTAGAAGTCGACCAGCGGCTTGGTCTGGGTGTGGTAGACCGACAGGCGGTGGCGCACGGTCTCTTCGCGGTCGTCGTCGCGCTGGATCAGGTCTTCGCCGGTGACGTCGTCCTTGCCGGCGACCTTCGGCGGGTTGTGCTCGACGTGGTACACGCGGCCGGAGGCCGGGTGCACGCGGCGGCCGGCCATGCGGCTGACGATCTCTTCGTCGTCGACGGCGATCTCGACCACGTGGTCGATGCTCACGCCGGCTTCCTTCATGGCCTCGGCCTGGGGAATGGTGCGCGGGAAACCGTCGAACAGGAAGCCGTTGGCGCAATCGGGCTGGGCGATGCGCTCCTTGACCAGGTTGATGATCAGGTCATCCGAAACCAGGCCGCCGGCATCCATCACGCTCTTGGCCTGCAGGCCCAGCTCGGTGCCGGCCTTGACCGCTGCGCGCAGCATGTCCCCGGTGGAGATCTGCGGAATGCTGAACTTCTCGGTGATGAAGCGGGCCTGAGTACCTTTGCCGGCACCGGGCGCCCCGAGCAGAATCACACGCATCGATATGCTCCTTAGTCTTGTTGAAAGCGAAATCCCGGATCTGCCTTATGGGGCCTATCTGAACATGCTTGAAATGGCGCAGGAATACGCCGAAAGGCTGATCAAGATACACAGCGCACCCTGAGCGCACAAGCCACCGGAAAGTCGTGGCCGGGGCCGCTCAACCGGTGTTGCGCAGCCCCGCGGCGATGCCCGCCACCGTCACCAGCAGGGCCTGTTCCAGACCGCCGCAGGCGTCGCCTTCGCAGCGTCTGGAACGGGCCAGCAGCTCCGCCTGGAGCAGGTGCAGCGGGTCCAGGTAGATGTTGCGCACGGCGATGGATTCGCGCGTCTCTGTGGCCTGCGCCAGCAGGCGCTGCTGACCGGTCAGGCCGAGCACCACGCGCAGCGCCTGCGACAATAGGTCGCGTAAATGCGCACCTAATGGTCGCAGTTCCGATTGCACCAGACGTTCGTCGTAGAGTTGGGCGATTTCGCCGTCGGCCTTGGCCAGGACCATCTCCAGCATGTCGATGCGCGCGCGGAAGAACGGCCACTGCTCGCGCATGCGCTGCAGCAGGCTGCCCTCGCCGCGGTCGATGGCGTTGAACAGCGCGGTCTCCCAGCCCAGCCAGGCCGGCAGCATCAGCCGCGTCTGCGTCCAGGCGAAGATCCACGGGATGGCCCGCAGGCTCTCGATGCCGCCCTGGCGGCGCTTGGCCGGGCGGCTGCCCAGGGGCAGGCGGCCGAGTTCCTGTTCCGGCGTGGCCTCGCGGAAGTAGTCGACGAACTGCGGCGTCTCGCGCACCACCTGGCGGTAGGCGGCCAGGGAATCGGCGGCCAGGCGCTGCATTTCCTCGCGCCAGGCCGGCTCCGGCGCCGGCGGCGGCAGCAGCGTGGCCTCCAGCACCGCGGCCAGGTAGAGGTCGAGGTTCTGCCGGGCGATGCCGGGCAGGCCGAACTTGAAGCGGATCATCTCGCCCTGTTCGGTGGTGCGGAAGCGCCCGGCCACCGAGCTCGGCGGCTGCGAGAGGATGGCCGCATGGGCCGGGCCGCCGCCGCGCCCGACGGTGCCGCCGCGGCCATGGAACAGCAGCAGTTCGACGCCATGGGCGCGGCAGATGTCCACCAGCGCTTCCTGGGCGCGGTATTGCGCCCAGGCGGCGGCCAGGGTGCCGGCGTCCTTGGCCGAATCGGAGTAGCCGATCATCACTTCCTGCGGCCCGGCCAGAGCTTCGCGGTAGGCGTCCAGGCCGAGCAGGCGGTCGATGCAGGGGCCGGCGTTGTCCAGGTCGTCGAGGGTCTCGAAGAGTGGCACCACGCGCAGCGGCCGGCGCAACCCGCACTCCTTGAGCAGCAGTTGCACCGCCAGCACGTCGGACGGCTGGCCGGCCATGGAGATGACGTAGGAGCCCAGCGAGGCCGCCGGCGCGGCAGCCGCCACGCGGCAGGTGGCCAGGACTTCGGCGGTGTCGGCGCTGGCCTGGTAGTCCGCCGGCAGCAGCGGGCGATGGTTGCCCAGTTCCTCCAGGAGGAATTCCTGGCGCACCGCCTCGTCCCACTCCTGGTAGCGGCCCAGGCCCAGGTACTCGGTGATCTCGCTCAGGGCGGCGGCGTGGCGGCCGGAGTCCTGGCGGATGTCCAGGCGCGTCAGGAACAGGCCGAAGGTGGCGGCGCGGCGCAGGCTATCGAGCAGCGCGCCGTCTGCGATCACGCCCATGCCGCAGGCGTGCAGCGAGCGGTGGCACAGCTCCAGCGGCGCCAGCAGCTCGCGGTTGTCCTGCAGCACCGCCTCGGGTGCAACCTCGTCTTCGCTCAGCGCGCGCTGGGCCCAGGCCCGCGTGGCGCGCAGGCGTTCGCGCAGTTGCTTGAGCAGGGCGCGGTAGGGTTCGGCCACCTCGCCGGTTTCCGCCAGCAGCTCCTCGCTGGCCTGCTGCATGGACAGGTCGGCAGCCAGGCTGTCGACGTCGCGCAGGTAGAGATCGGCGGCCATCCAGCGCGCCAGCAGCAACACCTCGCGGGTGACGGTGGCGGTGACGTTGGGGTTGCCGTCGCGGTCGCCGCCCATCCAGGAGGCGAAGCGGATGGGCGCGGCCTGCAGCGGCAGGCGCTGGCCGGTGCAGCTTTGCAGGGTCTCGTCGACGTGGCGGAGGAAGTCGGGCACGGCGTGCCAGAGGGAATGCTCGATCACCGCGAAGCCCCACTTGGCCTCGTCCACCGGCGTTGGCCGGGTGCGGCGGATCTCGTCGGTGTGCCAGGCCTCGGCCACCAGCCGGCGCAGGCGCGTGTCCACCTGCTCGCGCTCTTCGGGGAGCAGGTCGGTGTGGTCCTTGGCCGCCAGTTGCGCGGCCATGGCGTCGTATTTCTGGATCAGGGTGCGCCGCGCCACTTCGGTGGGGTGCGCGGTGAGCACCAGTTCGATGTCCAGCTGCGCCACCTGGCGCGCCAGTTCCGCCGGCTCCACGCCGGCCTTGCGCAGGCGCCCCAGCAACTCGCCGAGCACGCGCTGCTCGAAGGGCTGCGGCTCCTTCGGCCCGCGGCGACGGATGCGGTGGTACTGCTCGGCGATGTTGGCCAGGTTGAGGAACTGGTTGAAGGCGCGCGCCACCGGCAGCAGCTCGTCCTCGCCCAGGCCGTCGAGGGCCGCCGCCAGCTGCCGCGCGCCTTCGGCAGAACCACGCCGCGCCGCCTTGGCGCCCTGGCGGATCAGCTCGACCTTGTCGAGGAAGGCCTGGCCGTACTGGTTGCGGATGGTCTGTCCGAGCAGTTCGCCCAGCAGGTGCACGTCCTCGCGCAGGCGCGCGTCGATATCCGCCATGGGGGTTCTCCGTGTCTGGATTCTCTTACAGTGCCGCCTGGCGACACTCACTGACAAGCGTGCGACGAACGCCCGCGATCCTGCTCCGACAGCGTCTAGGCTAGATGTGATCCCGAAGGATTCGGGAAATTCTTCCCGGCGGCCCCAAAAGGGCCGTCTTCCCCGCCGGCCACGAGCCGGCCCATGAGGTGAACATGAAGATCCGCGATCTGGTACGCCATTGGGAACAGAACGCCAGGGGGCGCATGACCAGCCACAGCTACAGCATCCCGCTGGACGTGGAAACCGCCGCGCGCCTGGCCGCGCTGCACGACATGTACCCCAAGCGCAGCGTCGAGGAACTGCTCGGCGAACTGGTCGGCTCGGCCCTGGAAGAGCTGGAGGCGAGCTTCCCCTACGTGAAGGGGCAGAAGGTGGTGGCGCTGGACGAACAGGGCGACCCGCTCTACGAGGACGTCGGCCCTACCCCGCGCTTCCTGCAGCTGTCGCGCAAGTACCTGCATGAGCTGACGGGGCACAAGGAAGAGCCGAGCCACAGCTGAGCGTAGGGCGCATAACGCCTATGGCGTTATCCGCCGTTTGGCCTTGGTCCCCGGCGCGCTTCGGGTTCGGTCACGGAGCGCCTGTTTCCGGGCACTCCGAGCCCCGTAGGATGGGTTGAGCGAAGCGATACCCATCACCACCACCGCATGGGTTTCGCAAGCTCAACCCATCCTACGAAACTACAGGGGAACGGTGTGGTTGGCACAGCGTAGGAGCGGATCTCATCCGCCTACGCCCTCCGGCAAACACAAGACCCGTAGGATGGCGTTGAGCGAAGCGATACCCATCGCCATGACCGCATGGGTTTCGCAAGCTCGACCCATCCTACGAAAAGCCCCGGCGCAACGTCGTAGGGCAAAGAGCGTACGGCTCCGGATAACTTGCAGCTTATGGCTTGCAGCTCCCCCGAAGGGGCCTACCAGCCCAGGGTTTCCTTGAGGAAGGGGATGGTCAGCTTGCGCTGGGCCTGCAGCGAGGCCTTGTCCAGTTCGTCCAGCAGGTCGAAGAGGAACTCCATGCTGCGCGCGCCGCGGGTGAGGATGAAGCGCCCGACTTCGTCGGTGAGGTGCAGGCCGCGGCGCGAGGCGCGCAGTTGCAGGGCGCGGAGTTTTTCCTCGTCGGTCAGCGGGTGCAGCTGGAAGATCAGCGAGAGGGTCAGCCGCGACTTCAGATCGGGCAGCTTGACCGGCAATTCGCGCGGCGGCATCGAGGCCGCCAGCAGCAGGCGGCGGCCGGCGTCGCGCAGGCGGTTGAACAGGTGGAACAGCGCCTCTTCCCACTCCGGCAGGCCGGCCAGGGCCTCGATGTCGTCGAGGCAGACCAGTTCCAGTTGTTCCAGATCGTCGAAGATCGCCGGACCGTATTGCACCAGCTCGGCCATCGGCAGGTACACCGAGGTCTCGCCGTACTGCTCGAAGCGCAGGCAGGCCGCCTGCAGCAGGTGGCTGCGCCCCACGCCCTCGACGCCCCACAGGTAGATGAGGCTTTCCGCCCAGCCGGCGTCGCAGTCGCACAGCCGCTCGACATACCCCAGCGCCGCGGCGTTGGTGCCGGGGTAGAAGTTGGCGAAGGTGGCATCGTCGCGCAGACGGATGCCCAGGGGGAGCTGCATAGGTTGTTTCATGCCGGGCGGGGCTTTTCTTCGAAAACGCTTACAGTGAAGCCGTACGGATCAAAAGTGTAACCAAATCATCATTTTGGCGCATCCGAAAAGGCGCCGGAGGCGCAGCATACTGCGAATCCGGCGCCAGGCCCACCCACGGCGTCATTACCAGCGGAAGCGCATGACGTTGCTCGGCGCCGCGGGCTGCGCCGGCAGCGGCTGGCCGTTGGCGTCCAGCGCCGGCTCGGCCGGCTCGGCCGGAGCCTCCTGCAGGTGCGCCAGACCCAGTTGGGCGCGCAGCTGGTCGGGGCTGGCGTTGAGGCGGTATTGCAGGTTGTCGCCCTGGGCCAGGACCAGCTTCGCGCCCATCGGGTCGAGCAGTTTCTGCAACTGGGCATAGCGTTCGAGGTTGGCGCCCTGCACCTGCAGGGTCAGGGCGCTGGCCGCGCCCGGCGCGCCGACGAAGCGCGGCGCCAGGCGCTGGCTGACCGCCAGCATCACGGCGTCGGCCAAGGCGTCCGGGCTGTCGCCCTGAACCTGGCCCTGTTCGCGCGAGTCGCCCAGCCACAGGCGCCATTGCGCCTGCCACTTGCCGCCGTCTTCCTTGGCGTCGACCGCCAGCAGGCCGTCGGCGGAATAGCGCTCGGAGGCGGCGCGCAGCGCGTCGGGCTGGGCGGCGGTGATGTTCTGCGCGGTGCCCACGCCCTGCTCGGAGAGGTCGGCCATCGGCAGCAGCAGCGGCAGGCCGCGGCGCTGGGCGGCGCGGTTGAGCGGCGCGGCGCCTTCCTGGCTGTCGCCCACCAGGCTGCTGCCGGCGGCGCTTTCGTTCAGCCACCAGGTCAGCAGGCTCGGACGGTTGGCGCCCCAGACCGGCAGGCCGGCCTGGCGCAGGGCGTTGTTCACCGAGGCGGGGTCGAAGTCCACCACCAGGGCCAGCGGCGGACCGTTCTCGTAGCCGTACTGGCTGATCAGTTGCTGCGGGTCCTTGAAGTAGCCGGCCAGCGCGCCGCTCTGGGCGGCGCGGGCATCGCCGGTCAGGCGCAGCACCAGGGTCTGCAGCGCGCGGGACAGGCCGGCGCTGCGCTCGTCCGGCTGCTGCGAGGCCACCGGCTCGTGCACCTGGTAGAGGTTGCCCAGCGCGGCGGCGAAGGACGGCAGGCTGAGCAACGACAGGCAGAGGATCAACAGGCGGGCGGTAAATCGCATGACAGGCTCTCGACGAACGGAGTAAGGAAGGGAACGGCACCTGGCAAGCCCCTCCGGAAGGCCTATACCTTAAACAGCCCTCCGGTCAGCGGCAACAGCGCGAGATGGCCGCTGCCGGGCAAGCCTGATAAAATCCCGCGCCTCCCGCGAGGTCGCCGCGAATCCTTCGCGCCGCGGCCGGCAGACGAATCACTCCTTTCTACAGGCCTGGATACATGAGCAGCAAGCAACCCTCGTTGAGCTACAAGGACGCCGGTGTGGACATCGACGCCGGCGAAGCCCTCGTCGAACGCATCAAAGGCGTCGCCAAGCGCACCGCGCGTCCTGAAGTCATGGGCGGCCTGGGCGGCTTCGGCGCGCTCTGCGAGATCCCGGCCGGCTACAAGCAGCCGGTGCTGGTTTCCGGCACCGACGGCGTCGGCACCAAGCTGCGCCTGGCGTTGAACCTGAACAAGCACGACAGCATCGGCCAGGACCTGGTCGCCATGTGCGTCAACGACCTGGTGGTCTGCGGCGCCGAGCCGCTGTTCTTCCTCGACTACTACGCCACCGGCAAGCTCAACGTCGACGTCGCCGCCACCGTGGTGACCGGCATCGGCGCCGGCTGCGAGCTGGCCGGCTGCTCGCTGGTCGGCGGTGAAACCGCCGAGATGCCCGGCATGTACGAGGGCGAGGACTACGACCTGGCCGGCTTCTGCGTCGGCGTGGTGGAGAAGGCCGAGATCATCGACGGCTCGAAGGTGGTCGCCGGCGACGCCCTGGTCGCCCTGCCCTCCTCCGGCCCGCACTCCAACGGCTACTCGCTGATCCGCAAGATCATCGAAGTCTCCGGCGCCGACATCGAGGCCACCCAACTCGACGGCAAGCCCCTGGCCGACCTGCTGATGGCGCCGACGCGCATCTACGTCAAGCCGCTGCTGCAGCTGATCGAGCAGACCGGCGCGGTCAAGGCCATGGCTCACATCACCGGCGGCGGCCTGCTGGACAACATCCCGCGCGTACTGCCGGACAACGCCCAGGCCGTGATCGACGTGGCCAGCTGGCAGCGCCCGGCGGTGTTCGACTGGCTGCAGGAGAAGGGCAATGTCGACGAGCACGAGATGCACCGCGTGCTGAACTGCGGCGTGGGCATGGTCATCTGCGTCGCCCAGGACCAGGTCGAGGCCACCCTCGCCTCCCTGCGCGCTTCCGGCGAGCAGCCCTGGGTCATCGGCCGCATCGACGCCTGCGCAGCGGACGCCGAACGCGTGGTGCTGAACAACCTGAAAGGCCACTGATGTCCCGTCCTTGCAATGTCGTGGTGCTGATTTCCGGCTCCGGCAGCAACCTGCAAGCACTGATCGACAGCCTGGCCGACGGCGCCACGCCGGCAACCATCCGCGCGGTGATTTCCAACCGCGCGGACGCCTACGGCCTGCAGCGCGCCGCCGCTGCCGGCATCGCCACCGAGGTCCTGGACCACAAGGGCTTCGCCGACCGCGAAGCCTTCGACGCCGAGCTGATCCGCCGCATCGACGCCCACGCCCCGGACCTGGTGGTCCTGGCCGGCTTCATGCGCATCCTCAGCTCGGCCTTCGTGCGCCACTACCACGGCCGCCTGCTGAACATCCACCCCTCGCTGCTGCCCAAGTACAAGGGCCTGCACACCCACCAGCGGGCGCTGGAGGCCGGTGACGCCGAGCATGGCTGCTCGGTGCATTTCGTCACCGAGGAACTCGACGGCGGCCCTCTGGTCGTACAGGCGGCAATCCCGGTAGAGTCGCAAGACACGCCGGAGACGCTCGCCGCGCGGGTGCACGTGCAGGAGCACCTGATCTACCCGCTGGCCATGCGCTGGTTCGCCGAAGGCCGTTTGCGCCTGGGCGAGCGAGGCGCCATGCTGGATGGCCAGGCGTTGCCGGCCACCGGCTACCCGTTCCGAACCTAGGAGATTCGCGATGCGTAGAGTCCTGCTGTTCCTGATGGCCCTGCTGACGTTGCCGGCGTATGCCGCCTCGTTCCAGATCAAGCCGTTCGAGGCCAGCTACACCGCGGACTGGAAGCAGATGCCGCTGAGCGGGACCGCTTCCCGCAGCCTCAAGCAAGGCGACGGCGGCAACTGGGAACTCGACTTCCAGGCCTCCATGCTGCTCGCCAGCCTGAAGGAGAGCAGTTCCTTCAAGGTCGAAGGCGACACCTATCTGCCGCAGACCTACCACTGGGCCCGCGAGGGCCTGGGCAAGAACAAGTCCACCGACCTGCAGTTCGACTGGGCGCAGAAACAGGTCACCGGCAGCGACCGAGGCGACGCCGTGCGCCTGCCGCTGAACCGCGGCCAGCTCGACAAGTCCACCTACCAGTTGGTGCTGCAGCACGACGTCGCCGTCGGCAAGAAGAGCATGAGCTATCAGGTGATCGAGGGTACCGACACCGATACCTACGACTTCCGCGTGCTCGGCGAGGAGAAGGTCGCCACCCAGGCCGGCCAGATCGACGCCATCAAGGTCGAGCGCGTGCGCGACCCGACCAAGAGCAACCGCAAGACCGTCCTCTGGTTCGCCAAGGACTGGGACTACCTGCTGGTGCGCCTGTACCAGCAGGAGACCGACGGCAAGGAGTACCAGATCATGCTCAAGGACGGCACCGTCGACGGCAGGCAGGTCAAGGGCTCGTAACCTCGGGCAGCATGAAAAAAGCCGGGCATCCGCCTAATGCCAGTCAGTTAAGGCTGACACATTGACCTTTAGTCTGCAGGCCGCAAAATCCGATGCTTGGAAACGAGCATCGGATTTTTTATGCGCCTGTCACAAGCCCTGTCCCTCACTCACGAAATGGCATCGCGGCCTCATGCGCTGGAGGGGCTGGGAGCTTTGCTCGATCCAGACATCGTGAAACAGGCTTTCGAGACTGCAGGTGTCTCGACCATTCGCAAGCGTCGTCTTCCGCTTGAAAGCCTGGTGTGGTGCATCATCGGCATGGCGTTGTTCCGCCGGATGTCGGCTTGGGATGTCGTGAACCACATGGACATCATGCTACCGGGCAAGCGGCCGCTGGTGGCGCCCAGCGCTGTTGTGCAAGGGCGGCAGCGGCTGGGTAGCGAAGCTGTACGCGAAGTCTTTACGCTGACCCAGCAGCGATGGCACGAAGAAACCAAACATCCGCAGTGGTTGGGATTGACGCTGCTTGGCGTGGACGGCGTTGTCTGGAATACGCCTGATACCGCAGAAAATCGTGCGTGCTACGGCAGCGCGACCAACCAGCATGGTGACGGCAGCTTTCCTCAAGTTCGGATGGTCTGTCAGATGGAGCTGACCAGCCATCTACTGATAAGCAGCACTTTCGAGGGCTATCACAGTAGCGAAATGAAGCTGGCAGAACAGCTGATCGCCACCACGCCGAATCATTCGTTGACCCTGTTCGACAAAGGTTTCTACTCGTTGGGCTTGCTGCATCACTGGCAATCGCACGGCGAGCATCGACACTGGCTGATCCCTTTGAAAAAGGGCACTCAGTATGAGGTAGAGCACAAGCTTGGGCGCAATGATGCCCAGGTCGTTCTGCGTACATCGCCTCAGGCTCGCAAACAATGGCCAGACTTGCCGTTGGAAATTCGAGCGAGGTTGCTGAGCAAAACGATCAAAGGAAAGGTGGTGAGCGTCTTGACCTCAATGACCGATCCGCTGCGTTTCCCTGGCGATGAGATCGTCGATCTTTACAGTCAGCGCTGGGAAATCGAACTGGGCTATCGGGAGATCAAGCAAGGACTTTTGGGCGGCGAATACACCCTGAGAAGCAAGACTCCGGAGATGATTGCGCAAGAACTGTGGGGCGTGCTGCTGGGCTACAACCTGTTACGTTATCAGATGGTACAGATGTCGAGGCAGTGCCCGGGGGTATACCCATGCGAAATGAGTTTTACCGCCTGCAGTTGGGCAATCCTGGGCTTGCTGCATGGCACGTCGCTGAACCATCCCGGTAACTTGCCAGGATTTCTGGCAGATTTGCAGGCCTCAGCGGCGCAGTATGTCCTACCTCATCGGCGACCTGATCGCTGGTTCCCGAGAACGGTGAAGCAGCGACCAGCAAAATATTCGACACGAAAATGAAAATGCCAGTCAGCTTAACTGACTGGCATTAGGGCATCCGCCCGGCTTTTTCGTTTCCGCAGCTGTCACCACATGAGGTCGTCGGGCACCACGTAGTCCTTGTACGGATCGTCCTCGTCCGGCTCGCCGCTGGGCTCGTTGAGCAGCACCACGCGGCGCTCGTCGCGCTCCTGGATGCGCAGCGCGGCATCGCGCGGGACTATCTCGTAGCGCCCGTCGTAACTGACGATGGCCAGGCTGCCGCGGCTGAGCTTGTCGCGGATCAGGGCGTTCACCGCGATGCGCTTGACCTTCTTGGCGTCGACGAAGTTGTAGTAGTCGTCGCCCTCCATCCTGGGCAGGCGGGTGCCTTCGATCAGTTGCTTGACCTGCGCGGCGCGAGCCTTCTTCTCGGCTTTCTCCTGCTGCTGGCGGTTCAGCTCCTGGTCGCGGGCCAGCTTTTCGGCCTGGGCCTGCAACGCGGCCTGGCGCTGGCTGTCGTCCTTCTCGGCCTGGCCCTTGTGCTCCAGGCGCTGCTGTTTCTGCTTCTGCTTGCTGGCCTGCTTGGCCTGCTTTTCGTTGACCAGCCCGGCTTTCAGCAACTGGTCACGCAATGACATGCTCATTGGCTAACGACTCTCCGACAGCCTGCGAATATGACGCAGGACAATTCTGACGTGGCGGAAAATTCAGCGGCGACGCGCGCTGAGGGTATAATCCTCGGGCCTGTGTCGGCGTTGCGCAAGTGGCCGGCCGTTTTTCAGCCAAACAGGGCGGACTCGCCATCCCATGATCAAGCTCCTCGTCCTCGCGATCCTCGCCATCTTCCTCATCGCCATTCTCTACGTGCACCTGCGCGGCAAGGTACGCCTGCCGTTCCTGCGCCAGGTGGTCAACCACTCGGCCTGGTTCGCCCCGTACAACTCGCTGATGTACCTGAACTCCAGCGTACCCTCCAAGCCCTACCTGGACCGTGAGCGCTTCCCGGAACTCGACAAGCTGCGCGACAACTGGCAGATGATCCGCGAGGAAGCCGAGCAGCTGTTCGACGAGGGCTACATCCGCGACGCCCTGAACAACAACGAGGCGGGCTTCGGCTCCTTCTTCAAGAAGGGCTGGACGCGCTTCTACCTGACCTGGTACGACGGCCCCCTGCCCTCCGCGCAGCGCCTGTGCCCGAAGACCGTGGAGCTGGTCAGCAGCATCCCCAACGTCAAGGGCGCGATGTTCACCCGCCTGCCGCCGAACAGCCACCTGAACAAGCACCGCGACCCCTACGCCGGCTCCCTGCGCTACCACCTGGGCCTGGCCACGCCGAACTCGGACGCCTGCCGCATCTTCGTCGACGGCCAACCCTACGCCTGGCGCGACGGCGAGGACGTGATGTTCGACGAGACCTTCGTGCACTGGGTGAAGAACGAGACGGACGAATCGCGCCTGATCCTCTTCTGCGACGTCGAGCGTCCGCTCAAGTCGCCGCTGCTGACGCGCATCAACCGCCGCGTCAGCGCCTTTCTCGGCCGCGCCACGGCGCCGCAGAACGTCGAGGGCGAGCGCGTCGGCGGGATCAACCAGGCCTACTCGGTGCTGATTCGTATCGGCAACGGCGTGGGTGCTCAGGTGAAGAAGTTCAAGCGGCGCTATCCCAAGGCCTACCGCATCGGTCGGCCGATTCTGGCGGTGCTGTTGCTGGTATTGCTGATTCGCTGGATGTTCACGTAGGAGGTGCCGGCGCGATTCGCGGATGAGACTCTACGATTCCAGGGAAGCACGGCCTTTCGTAGGATGGCGTTGAGCGAAGCGATACCCATCACCACGGCAGCATGGGTATCGCAAGCTCAACCCATCCTACGAAGAGCGCCTCGGAGCAAGACAGTTGCTCCTACAAGAAGCCCCGGCGAACCGGGGCTTTTTTCGTAACGCCGGCGAACTAACCACACCCCAGCGGATTCGTCTCCTCCCGCTTGGCCTCGCCCCACAGCGCATCCAGCTCTTCCAGGCTGCACTCCTCGGCCTTGCGGCCCTGGTCGCGCAGGGTGGTCTCGATGTAGCGGAAGCGCCTTTCGAACTTGCCATTCGCCGCGCGCAGGGCGGTTTCCGGGTCGACTTTCAGGTGCCGGGCCAGGTTGACCACCACGAACAGCAGGTCGCCGATCTCCTCTGCCTGGGCTTCGGCGTCGCCGTCGGCCATGGCTTCCAGCACTTCGTCCAGCTCTTCGCGCAGCTTGTCCACCACCGGCAGGGCTTCCGGCCAGTCGAAGCCGACCTGGGCGGCGCGCTTCTGCAGCTTGGCCGCGCGGCTGAGGGCCGGCAGCGCCACCGGCACGTCGTCCAGCAGCGACAGTTGCACCGGCTCGGCGGCCTTGGCCGCGCGCTCCTCGGCCTTGAGTTCTTCCCAGCGCTGCTTCACCGCCGCTTCCGCCAGCTTCGCCGCGTCGGGTTCGCCGTACAGGTCGCCGTCGGGGAACACATGGGGATGGCGGCGGACCAGCTTGGCGGTGATGCCGTGGACCACCGCGTCGAAGTCGAAGCGCTGCTCCTCGCGGGCCAGCTGGGCGTAGTAGACCACCTGGAACAACAGGTCGCCGGCCTCCTCGCGCAGGTGGTCGAAGTCGCCGCGCTCGATGGCGTCGGCGACCTCGTAGGCCTCCTCGATGGTGTAGGGGGCGATGCTCGCGTAGTCCTGCTTGAGGTCCCAGGGGCAGCCGTGCTGCGGGTCGCGCAGGCGCGCCATGAGGTACAGCAGGTCGTCGAGCTTATACATCCTTGCCACCCGCGCGGTCGCGCCGCGCCTCGATGATGTTGGGCAACTGCGAGATGCGCGCCAGCAGGCGGCCCAGGGAATCCAGGCCGGGGATCTCGATGGTCAGGCGCATGGTCGCGGTGTTGTCGTCCTTGTCCGAGCGGGTGTTCACCGCCAGCACGTTGATGCGTTCGTTGAGCAGTACCTGGGACACATCGCGCAGCAGGCCGGAACGGTCGTAGGCGCGGATGACGATGTCCACCGGGTAGGTCTGCACCGGCACCGGGCCCCAGCTCACCTGGATCATCCGCTCCGGCTCGCGGCCGGCCAGTTGCAGCACGGTGGCGCAATCCTGGCGGTGGATGGTGACGCCGCGGCCGAGGGTGATGTAGCCGACGATCGGGTCGCCCGGCAGTGGCTGGCAGCAGCCGGCCATCTGCGTCAGCAGGTTGCCCACGCCCTGGATCTGGATGTCGCCGCGCTTGCCGTGGCCGAGGCGGCTGGGCTTGCGCGGGATGAGTTCGAGCTGCTCGTTGCCGCGCTCCGGCTCCACCAGCGCCTGGGCGTAGTTGACCACGTGGGCCAGGCGCAGGTCGCCGGCGCCTAGGGCCGCAAACAGGTCCTCGCCGGTCTTGTAGTTGGCCTTCTCGGCCAGCTTCTCGAAGTCCACCGGCGGCAGCGCCAGGCGCCCCAGTTCGCGTTCGAGCATGGCCTTGCCGGCGGCGACGTTCTGGTCGCGGGCCTGCAGCTTGAACCAGTGGACGATCTTCGCCCGCGCCCGCGAGGTGGTGACGTAGCCGAGGTTCTGGTTCAGCCAGTCGCGGCTCGGGCCGCTGTGCTTGCCGGTGATGATTTCCACCTGCTCGCCGGTCTGCAGGCTGTAGTTCAGCGGCACGATGCGCCCGTTGATCTTGGCGCCGCGGCAGTTGTGGCCCACCTCGGTGTGCACGCGGTAGGCGAAGTCCAGCGGCGTGGAACCCTTGGGCAGGTCGATGGCGTGGCCGTCGGGGGTGAACACGTACACCCGGTCCGGCTCGATGTCCACGCGCAGCTGCTCGGCCAGGCCGCCGATGTCGCCCAGCTCCTCGTGCCACTCCAGGACCTGGCGCAGCCAGGAGATCTTCTCCTCGTAGTGGTTGGAGCCGGACTTGACGTCGGTGCCCTTGTAGCGCCAGTGCGCGCACACGCCCAACTCGGCTTCCTCGTGCATAGCGTGGGTGCGGATCTGCACTTCCAGCACCTTGCCCTCGGGGCCGATCACCGCGGTGTGCAGCGAGCGGTAGCCGTTTTCCTTGGGGTTGGCGATGTAGTCGTCGAATTCCTTGGGGATGTGCCGCCACAGGGTGTGCACGATGCCCAGCGCGGTGTAGCAGTCGCGCATCTCCGGGACCAGCACGCGCACCGCGCGCACGTCGTAGATCTGGCTGAAGTCCAGGCCCTTGCGCTGCATCTTCCGCCAGATCGAGTAGATGTGCTTGGCGCGGCCGGACAGGTCGGCCTTGATGCCGGTGGCGGCCAGGGCGTCCTTGAGCTGCTGCATCACGGTGGCGATGTACTGCTCGCGGTCCAGGCGGCGCTCGTGCAGCAGCTTGGCGATCTGCTTGTACTGGTCGGGCTCCAGGTAGCGGAAGGACAGGTCCTCCAGCTCCCACTTGATGTGGCCGATGCCCAGGCGGTGCGCCAGCGGCGCATAGATGTCGAACACCTCGCGGGCGACGCGCATGCGCTTCTCCTCGTCGGCGTTCTTCACCGCGCGGATGGCGCAGGTGCGCTCGGCCAGCTTGATCAGCGCGACGCGCACGTCGTCGACCATGGCCACCAGCATCTTGCGCAGGTTCTCGATCTGCGCCTGGGTGCCCAGCACCATGGATTGCCGCGGGTTGAGGCTGGCGCTGATCGCCGCCATGCGCAGCACGCCCTCGATCAGCTTGGCCACCACCGGGCCGAAGCGCTGCTGCACTTCCTCCAGCTTGACCTTGCCCTCGCGGACGCCACGGTAGATCACCGCGGCCACCAGCGACTCCTGGTCCAGCTTGAGGTCGGCGAGGATCTCGGCGATCTCAAGGCCGGTCTGGAAGCTCGAAGTGCCATCGGCCCAGGCGGCTTCCACCTGGCTGACCGCCTTGTTCTCGGCCTCGCGGGCGAACTCGCAGGCCTCCAGCAGGACCTTGCGATCCAGCACCGGGACCAGGGTCTGGACGTGGTCCAGCCAGGCCTCGAGGTTGATGCTGCCGTCGGTGTTGACCGGCTGGTGCGCTCTCACCTGTACCATCTTGTCTACCCTTCCCCACGGTGTGCCGTGGCACACCGCTCGACTGCGCCGGCCTTTCTGGCGTGGGCCGGTCGGATTGCGCAGGTCGTCCTAACCTACCTCGAACAGAGCCATCGCCTCCACATGCGCCGTCTGCGGGAACATGTCGAGGATTCCGGCACGCTTCAGGCGATAGCCCTGACGGGCCAGTTCGCCGGCGTCGCGCGCCAGGGTCGCCGGGTTGCAGGACACATAGAGTACCCGCTCGGCGCCCAGTTCACGCATGCCCCGTGCCATCTCGAGCGCGCCGTCACGCGGCGGGTCGAGCAGCACGGCGGAAAATCCCTTGGCCGCGTCCCCGGCGAACCAGCGCGCCGCGGACAGCGGCTGCGCCAGGTCGGCCTGGTGGAACACGGCGTTGTCCAGGCCATTGGCCCGGGCGTTGGCCGCGGCGCGCGCGACCATGCTTTGCACGCCTTCCACGCCCACCACGCAGGCGGCGCTTCGGGCCAGCGGCAGGGCGAAATTGCCCAGGCCACAGAACAGGTCTAGCACCCGTTCCGCCGGTGCGGGGGCCAACCAGTCCAGCGCCTGCGCGACCATGGCCGCGTTGACCGGCTCGTTGACCTGGACGAAGTCCCCCGGCCGGTAGGCCAGGGTCAGGTCCCAGGCGTCCAGGCGGTAGCCCAGGCGCCCTTCGCCGTCGGCCGGCGTCGGTTCGCCGTCGCCCTGCAGCCACAGCTGCACATCCCGTGCCGAACAGAAGGCCCGGAGGCGTTCGAGGTCGGCGGCGGGCAGAGGTTCGGTGTGGCGCAGCAGCAAGGCGCAGGCGGTGCCGTGGAACAGCTCGACGTGGCCGATGGCCCGCGGCCGCTGGAACCCCTGCAGCAGCGCCGGCAACGCGCGGGCAAGAGTCTGCAGCTCGGGCACCAGCACCAGGCAGTCGTCGAAGGCAACGATGGCCTGGCTGGCGGCGGCGCGGAACCCCACCTCCAGGCGCTGGGCCTTGGCATCCCAGCGCACGGCGATGCGGGCCCGGCGGCGGTAGCCGAATTCGGGGCCGGCCAGGGGCGCTGCCCACTCTTCCGGGACGATGTCGCCGAAGCGCTGCAGCTGCTCGGCCAGGGTGCGCTGCTTGAGCGCCAATTGTCCGGCGTGGGGCAGGTGCTGCAGGGTGCAGCCGCCGCACTTGCCGGCCACCGTGCAGGGCTCGGCGCGGCGCTCCGGCGCGGCGGCCAGGATGCGTTCACCGCGGGCGTCCACCACCTGGCTGCGCGCGGCCAGCACGCGGGCCTCGACCTCTTCCCCGGGCAGCGCGCCGGCGACGAACCAGGTGCGCCCTTCCAGGTGCGCGATGCCGCGGCCGTCATGGGCCAGGCGCTCGATGCGCAGGCGCTGCTTCTTGCCCACCGGCACGCCGGCGTTGCGGGCGCCGCCGCTGGGCTGGAAGCGCAGGCCGCTTCTGTGCTTGGCCATGTCAGCTGGGGTCGTAGATTCCGGAGGACAGGTAGCGGTCGCCGCGGTCGCAGATGATCGCCACCAGCACCGCGTTCTCCAGTTCGCGGGACAGGCGCAGCATGGCCGCCACCGCACCGCCGGAGGACACGCCGCAGAAGATGCCTTCCTCGCGGGCCAGCCGGCGCATCACGTCCTCGGCCTCGCTCTGGTGCATGTCCACCACGCGGTCGACGCGGCTAGCGTCGAAGATCTTCGGCAGGTATTCCTGCGGCCAGCGGCGGATGCCGGGGATGGACGAGCCTTCCATCGGCTGCAGGCCGACGATCTGCACCGCCGGGTTCTGCTCCTTGAGGTAGCGCGACACGCCCATGATGGTGCCGGTGGTGCCCATGGAGCTGACGAAGTGGGTGATCTCGCCGTTGGTCTGGCGCCAGATCTCCGGGCCGGTGCCCTGGTAGTGGGCCACCGGGTTGTCGCCGTTGGCGAACTGGTCCAGCACCTTGCCCTTGCCTTCGCGCTGCATCTGGTCGGCCAGGTCGCGGGCGCCTTCCATGCCCTGCTCCTTGCTCACCAGGATCAGCTCGGCGCCGTAGGCGGTCATGGCCGCCTTGCGTTCGGCGGTGGAGTTGTCCGGCATGATCAGGATCATGCGGTAGCCCTTGATCGCCGCGGCCATCGCCAGGGCGATGCCGGTGTTGCCGGAGGTGGCCTCGATCAGGGTGTCGCCGGGGCGGATGTCGCCACGCAGCTCCGCGCGGGTGATCATCGACAGCGCCGGGCGGTCCTTCACGGAGCCGGCCGGGTTGTTGCCTTCGAGTTTCACCAGCAGGGTGTTGGAGGTTTCCCCGGGCAGGCGCTGCAGGCGCACCAGCGGAGTATTGCCGATGCACTCGGCGATGGTGGGGTACTGCACGGTCATGGAGTCGCTCGTCGTCAGCAAGGCCAATCTGGATAGCGGCCTATGATACCGGTAAACCGCCGCCGGCCATATCGGCAAGCGCAGCGAGTGGCATCGGCGGCGGCATCCGCATCTGCCTCGCCGTCCCGGATTCCTTGCTCGGAGACCGGAACATCCGCGTAGGAAATCTCCGCAATTAACATGCTGCCACAATGCGTTCCAGCCCCCATGAGCCGGGCGCTGCAGTGCGATTTCAGGCCTCTGCGGACATATGCAGTAACTTTCATGAAGATGAAAATGATTTACGTTACCGACAGGCTCCGCCGCCATCACGAGCAGTCAGGAGCCTACCGATGTCCATTCCTCTTTCCCGCACTTCCCTGGCCGGCGCCATCGCCCTGGCCATGGCCGGCCAGGCCCAGGGCAACGACACCCTGAGCCTGGGCGACACCGTGGTCACCGCCGCCGGCTACGAACAGAAGGTCACAGAAGCGCCGGCCAGCATCAGCGTGCTGACCCGCGAGGAACTGCAAGAGAAGCGCTACAGCAACCTGGCCGAGGCCCTGGAAGACGTCGAAGGCGTCGACATCGGCCAGAGCACCGGCAAGACCGGCGGCCTGAACATCAGCATCCGCGGCCTGCCCAGCGACTACACCCTGGTGCTGATCGACGGCCGCCGGCAGAACAGCGCCGGCAACATCACCCCCAACGGCTTCGGCGAGACCTCCACCAGCTTCATGCCGCCGCTCTCGGCCATCGAGCGCATCGAGGTGATCCGCGGCCCCATGTCCACCCTCTACGGCTCCGACGCCATGGGCGGGGTGGTCAACATCATCACCCGCAAGGTGGCCCGCGAATGGGGCGCCAGCCTCAGCCTCGACCACACCGTCCAGGAACACCGCGACTACGGCGACAGCAGCGGCACCAGCCTCTACGCCAGCGGCCCGCTGGTGGCCGACCGGCTCGGCCTGAACCTGCGCGGCAGCTTCTTCGACCGCAGCGCCTCGGACCTGAGCTTCGACGACGGCGCCACCGTCAGCCGCCGCGGCGCCTCCCCGGTGGAAGGCCAGAACTACAACATCGGCAGCCGCCTGACCTTCACCCCCAACGCCGAGCACGACATCTCCCTGGACTTCGAGCGTGGTCGCCAGGCGTACAACAACGACGACTGCCAGCTGGGCACCCTCGACGGCAAGGCCGGCGGCAGCGCCACCGACGGTTGCAACCGCGACGCACCGACACGCGCCAACGGCTACAAGGACGAACTGCGCTTCGAGCGCGACCAGTTCGCCCTCTCCCACACCGGCCGCCTGGGCTTCGGCACCCTAGACAGCAGCCTGACGCACAGCACCACCGAGACCATCGGGCGCACCATCCCCGGCACCGTCGGGCGGCCCTACAGCGGCTACCCGTCGATCGTCGGCGGCGACGACCGCACCCTCAAGTCCACCGACCTGGTGCTGGACAGCAAGCTGGTGATGCCCCTGGGCGAGGCGCACATGTTCACCCTCGGCGGCCAGTACTGGGACGCGAAGGTCGAGGACGGCATCGCCACCGAGGAATTCCAGCAGAGTTCCTGGGCGCTGTTCGCCGAGGACGAGTGGCGCCTGCGCCAGGACCTGGCGCTGACCCTCGGCGGCCGCTACGAGGACCACGAGGCCTTCGGCGGGCACTTCAGCCCGCGCGCCTACCTGGTGTGGAACACCACCGACAGCTGGACGCTCAAGGGCGGCGTCAGCCAGGGCTACAAGACGCCCACGCTGAACCAGCTGCACGACGGCATCAACGGTGTCAGCGGCCAGGGCCAGATCCTCACCATCGGCAGCCCCGACCTGGACCCGGAAACCAGCACCAACACCGAATTCGGCGTCTACTACGACAACCTCGCCGACTTCAACGCCAACCTCACGCTGTTCCATACCCGCTTCAAGGACAAGATCGACAGCGGCACCCCGATCCCCAACTGCAACTGGCCGGACGCGCCGAACCAGGCCGGCTGCATCGACATGGGCAGCAGCTTCCTGCAGGAGAACTTCGCCCAGCAGGTGAACATCGGCAAGGCCCGCACCCAGGGCGTGGAACTGGCCGGACGCTGGGCCTTCGCCCCGGCCCTGAGCGCCTCGCTGAACTACACCTACACCGACAGCGAGCAGCTCAGCGGCGACGACAAGGGCGCCCCGCTGACCAACACCCCGCGACACATGGCCAACCTGCGCCTGGACTGGCAGGCCAGCGAGCGCCTGAAGCTCTGGCTGAAGGGCGAATACCACGGCGAGCGGGCGCGCTTCACCGCGCGCTACGCCAACCTCAACGCGACCAACCAGGCCATCGCCGACCAGTTGGGCGACCTCGACGCCTACCAGGTGTTCCACCTCGGCGGCTCGTTCAAGGCCACGCGCAACCTGACGCTGAACGCCACCCTGTACAACCTGTTCGACAAGGACTTCCTCGGCGGCGACTCCTACACCGCCGCCAACGGCACCACGGGCTGGGCCTCGCACTACATCCAGGGCAGCGCGGGGACCAGCGGTACCCTGGAGGAAGGGCGCCGGCTGTGGCTGTCGGCGGTGATGGAGTTCTGACGGCCGCCGGTCGCCTGGCGCCGCACGGCGTCAGGCGGCCGGCAGGCGCAGGTGCATGCGCAGGCCGGGGTTGCCGCGCTCGGCCCAGAGTTCGCCGCCCTGCAGGCGGATGGCGCTGCGGGCGATGCTCAGGCCCAGGCCGAAGCCCTCGCCGGAACGCGCCGCGGAAAGGCGGGTGAAGGGCAGGAAGATGCGTTCCAGGTCGGCGGCCTCCACCCCCGGCCCCCGGTCGGCCAGGCACAGGTGCCAGTAGTCGCCTTCGCGCTGGCCGAGCAGGCGGACGCAACCGCCCTCCGGGGAATGCCGGATGGCATTGCGCAGCAGGTTCTCCAAAGCCTGCGCCAGGCCATTGAGGTGGCCGCGGACGACGCAGTCCGCCGGCACCTCGCAGTGGAAGCGCGAAGGCGCCCAGCCGGACTCGAAGCCGGCGTCCTCCACCAGCAGTTCCCACAACGGCAGGATGGCGACGTCCTCCAGCGGCAGGCGCGGCCGCTCGGTGTCCATCCAGGCCAGCTCCAGGGTGTTGGCCACCAGCCGCTGCATGACTTCCACCTCGCGCTCCAGGCGCAGGCGCAGCGGGTCCTCGGCCGGCGCGCTCTCGGCGGCGACGCGCAGGCGGCTGAGCGGCGTGCGCAGCTCGTGGGACAGGTCGCGCAGCAACTGGCGCTGGAACTCCACGTGGCCGCTCAGGCGCTGGGCCATGTGGTCGAAGGCGCGGCCCAGCTCGCCCAGCTCGTCGCGGCGGACGCTGACCTCGCGGGCGGCGCCCGAGCCCAGGTCGTCGGCGCGCAGCGCGTTGGCGTGCTCGCGCAGGCGCGCCAGCGGGTGGATCAACTGGCGATAGAGCAGCCCGCACAGCAGCAGCGCCAGCGCGGCGGGCACCACCCCATGGGTGAAGATGCGCGCCAGCGTGGAGTAGCCGGCGGGCTTGAAGCGTTGCGGCAGTTGCAGCACCAGGCGGCCGTCGGCGGGGTGCTCGGGGAAGGGAATGCCGATGTAGGGCAGGCTCCGGCTGCGGTTGCTAACCGGCCAGTCCAGGCCGCGCTGGAAGGTCAGGCGCGTGGCCTCCTCGATGCTCAGCGGCTGGCTGCCCAGGGGCTGCAGGCGGCCGTCCAGCGCCACCATCCAGGTCTGCTCGCTGGCCCGCATGCGTGCCAGCCAGTCGTCCACCGCGGCCTCGCCGCCGGCGTTCCAGGCCCGTTCCAGGTCGGCCGCGTAACCACGGAGCACGGACTGGGCCTGGGTATCGAGGAAATAGCCGCGGCGCTCGACCTGGCGGCCCCAGGTCCAGGACAGCCAGATCAGCACCAGGCAGAGCAGCACCACCGGCACCGCCAGGCGCCAGAACAGCGAATGGCGGCTGGGCAGTACCTGGCGCGCGCGCCGCTCACTCGGCACTAGCGAAAACATAGCCCTTGCCCCAGACCGCGCGCAGTTGATGGCGCGCATAACCGATGGACTGCAGCTTGCGGCGCAGGTGGCTGACGTGCATGTCCAGGCCGCGGTCGTGGGCGGTGTAGCCACGGTTCAGCACGTGCTGGTAGAGGAACGGCTTGCTCAGGGTTTCGTCGACATTGCCGAGGAAGGTTTCCAGCAGGCGCTGCTCGGTGGCGGTGAGCGCCGCGGACTGACCTTCCCAGGCCACCTCGCAGGGTTCCTCGCTCAGCCGCAGCCCGGCGTCCGCGGGGCCGGCCGGCAGCAGGCTGCCGCGCTCCAGGGCGACGCGGCGGAGGATGGCGTCGATGCGCACGTTCAGCTCCGCCAGGCTGAAGGGCTTGGGCAGGTAGTCGTCGGCGCCCTGGGAGAAACCGGCGATGCGGTCCTGCTCGGCGCCCAGGGCGGACATCAGGATCACCGGCACGCGCTGCTCGCGGCGCAGCTGGCGCAGGGCCTCCAGGCCGCTGCAGCCGGGCAGCATGACGTCCAGCAGGACCAGGTCGAAGGCCTCGCTCAGCGCCTGGTCGAGCCCCTCGCGGCCGTCGCGGCACCAGGTCACGGCGAAGCCGCGCTGGCTCAGGTGGCTGTGCAGGTGGGCGCCCAGGGTAGGGTCGTCCTCGATGGTCAGCAGGCGGGGTTGGCTGGTGGCGGTCGGCGTCATGACAAACAAGACTTATTCGCGAACGACAAGTATTCATGACAGCGCCTGCCCAGGGCAAGCGCAGCCGTCCGGCGGTCAATGTTCGGGATTCCCGCCCGGCGACCCGCTAAACTGCCCCGAAACCGTTTGGGAGGACGCGCGTGTTCAAGGATCTCGGCATCAAGGGGCGGGTGCTGCTGCTCACCCTGCTGCCCACCAGCCTGCTGACGCTGGTGCTGGGCGGCTACTTCACCTGGGTGCAGCTGTCGGACATGCGCGTGCAACTGATCGAGCGCGGCCAACTGATCGCCGAACAGCTCGCTCCGCTGTCGGCCTCCGCGCTGGACCATGGCGACCTGCCGCTGCTGGAGCGGATCGCCAACGAGGCCCTGGACCAGCCCGACGTGCGCGCGGTGACCTTCCTCAATCCCGAGCGCGTGCGCCTGGTG
The DNA here is from genome assembly GCF_000725445.1 of Pseudomonas sp. AAC. Lineage (NCBI taxonomy): Bacteria > Pseudomonadati > Pseudomonadota > Gammaproteobacteria > Pseudomonadales > Pseudomonadaceae > Pseudomonas > Pseudomonas sp. AAC. The sequence goes on from NZ_KL647097.1 coordinate 716,540, forward strand.
CATGCCGGGCCGAGCATCCTCACCCCCATGCCCAGCGGCGACGGCAGCCACCTGAGCCTGGTCAGCAGCCTGGACACCACGCACTTCCTGCTGCCGGTGCTGGGCCGCCACCGCAGCCTGTCCAGCACCCCGGAAGAAGACGCCAACCGCCTGCTCGGCTGGGTCGAGCTGGAACTCTCGCACCACGGCACCCTGCTGCGCGGCTACCGCAGCCTGTTCACCAGCCTGCTGCTGATCGTCACCGGGCTGGTGGTCACCGCCCTGCTCTCCCTGCGCATGAGCCGCGCCATCAGCGCGCCCCTGGGGCAGATCGCCCAGGGCGTCGCGCAGCTCAAGGAGGGCCGCCTGGAAACCCGTCTGCCGGCCCTCGGCAGCCACGAGCTGGACGAACTGGCGGGCGGCATCAACCGAATGGCCGAGGCCCTGCAGAGCGCCCAGGAAGAGATGCAGCACAACATCGACCAGGCCACCGAGGACGTGCGGCAGAACCTGGAGACCATCGAGATCCAGAACATCGAGCTGGACCTGGCGCGCAAGGAGGCCCTGGAGGCCAGCCGCATCAAGTCCGAGTTCCTGGCCAACATGAGCCACGAGATCCGCACCCCGCTCAACGGCATCATCGGCTTCACCAACCTGCTGCAGAAAAGCGACCTGACCGTGCGCCAGCAGGACTACCTGGGCACCATCCAGAAGTCCGCCGAGAGCCTGCTGGGGATCATCAGCGAGATTCTCGACTTCTCCAAGATCGAGGCCGGCAAGCTGATCCTCGAGAACATCCCGTTCAACCTCCGCGAGCTGGTCCAGGACACCCTCACCATCCTCGCCCCGGCCGCCCACGAGAAGCGCCTGGAGCTGGTCAGCCTGATCTACCGCGACACCCCGTTGAACCTGGTGGGCGACCCGCTGCGCCTGAAGCAGGTGCTGACCAACCTGGTGAGCAACGCCATCAAGTTCACCCACGAAGGCACCATCGCCGTGCGCGCCATGCTCGAGGACGAGAACGACGAGCGCGCGCAGCTGCGCATCAGCGTGCGCGACACCGGCATCGGCCTGACCAACGCCGACCTGCGCGCGCTGTTCCAGGCCTTCAGCCAGGCCGACAACTCGCTGTCGCGGCAGGCCGGCGGCACCGGCCTGGGGCTGGTGATCTCCAAGCGCCTGATCGAGCAGATGGGCGGCGAGATAGGCGTGGACAGCAGCTCCGGCGAGGGCTCGGAATTCTGGATCAGCCTGAGCCTGCCCAAGGCCCGCGAGGACAGCGACGACAACCTGCCGGCGCCGCCCAGCGGCCACCACGTGGCGCTCTGCGAACCCCATGAGCTGACCCGCGCCGCGCTGCACCACCAGCTGGAGGACTGCGGCCTGGAAGTGCACGAGTTCGAGGACCTCGACGCCCTGCGCGCGGCCCTGGACAAGCCCGCCGACGCCGGCAGCGCGCCGATCGGGCTGGCGGTGCTCGGCGTCAACCTCGCCGACAGCCAACCGGACGTGCTGCGCCAGACCATCCGCGACTTCGAGTTCAAGGGCTGCAAGACCCTGGTGCTCTGCCCCACCGTCGACCAGTCGCAGTACAACGCCGTGCTGCCCGAGGGCCAGGTGCAGAGCAAGCCGGCCTGCACGCGCAAGCTGCAGCACGCCCTCGACCAGCTCCTGCACCTGCGCCCGGCGCGCCAGGACAAGCCCTCGCCGCGGGCCGAGCGCCAGGTGCCGCACCTGCTGTGCGTCGACGACAACCCGGCCAACCTGCTGCTGGTGCAGACGCTGCTTTGCGACCTAGGCGCGGAAGTCACCGCGGTGGACAACGGCCTGGCCGCGGTGGAAGCGGTGCAGCGCGAGCGTTTCGACCTGGTCTTCATGGACGTGCAGATGCCCGGCATGGACGGCCGCCAGGCCACCGAGGCGATCCGCCACTGGGAAGCCCAGCGCGAGGTCAGCCCGGTGCCCATAGTCGCTCTCACCGCCCACGCCCTGGCCAACGAGAAGCGCGCCCTGCTGCAGGGCGGCATGGACGACTACCTGACCAAGCCCATCGACGAGCGCCAACTGGCCCAGGTGGTGCTCAAGTGGACCGGCCTGGCCCTGGCCGGCCGCGGCGTGGCGGCCCAGGGCGCGCGCTTCGCCGCCGACGGCCTGGCCGTGCTCGACCCCGAGGAAGGCCTGCGCCTGGCCGCCGGCAAGGCCGACCTGGCCGCCGACATGCTGGCCATGCTGCTCGCCTCCCTGGCCGCCGATCGCCAGGCCATCCGCCTGGCCCGCGAGCGCAACGACCGCGCCACCCTGATCGAGCGCGTGCACCGCCTGCACGGCGCCACCCGCTACTGCGGCGTGCCGCAACTGCGCGGCGCCTGCCAGCGCGCGGAAACCCTGCTCAAGCAGAACGACCCGCAGTCCGGCGCCGCGCTGGAGGACCTGGACCACGCCATCGGCGAACTGACCCGCGCCACCGAAAGCCATACCGGGCAGCGCACGCCCCACGACACCCATTGAGGCCGGCCATGCGCATCATCCTGTTCAGCAGCCAGAACTACGACCGCGAGAGCTTCCTCGCCGCCAACCCCGGCCACGGCTTCGAACTGCACTTCCAGCAGAGCCCGCTGCGCCCGGACACCGCCGCCCTGGCCATGGGCTTCGAGGTGGTCTGCCCGTTCGTCAACGACGACCTCTCGCGGCCGGTGCTGGAGCAACTGGCGGCCGGCGGCACGCGGCTGATCGCCCTGCGCTCGGCCGGCTACAACCACGTCGACCTGGCCGCCGCCCACGCCCTGGGCCTGACCGTGGCGCGGGTGCCGGCCTACTCGCCGCACGCGGTGGCCGAGCACGCCGTGGGGCTGGTCCTGGCCCTGTGCCGGCACCTGCACCGCGCCTACAACCGCACCCGCGAAGGCGACTTCTCGCTGCACGGCCTGACCGGCTTCGACCTGCACGGCAAGACCGTCGGCGTGGTCGGCAGCGGCCAGATCGGCCAGGTGTTCGCGCAGATCATGCGCGGCTTCGGCTGCCAAGTGCTGGCCTATGATCCCTACCCCAACCCGGCCATCGATGCCCTCGGCGGGCGTTTCGTCGGCCTCGACCAGTTGCTGGCCAAGTCCGACATCATCAGCCTGCACTGCCCGCTCAACGACGCCACCCGCCACCTGGTCAACGCCGACAGCCTGCAACGCATGAAGCGCGGCGCCATGCTGATCAACACCGGCCGCGGCGCCCTGGTGGACACCCCGGCGCTGATCGAGGCGCTCAAGAGCGGCCAGCTCGGCTACCTGGGGCTGGACGTCTACGAGGAGGAAGCGGAAATCTTCTTCGCCGACCGTTCCGACCTGCCGCTGCAGGACGACGTGCTGGCGCGCCTGCTGACCTTCCCCAACGTGATCATCACCGCGCACCAGGCCTTCCTCACCCGCGAGGCGCTGGCGGCCATCGCCGGGACCACGCTGGACAACATCGGCGCCTGGCGCCAAGGTGCCCCTGTCAACCTCGTCGAACCCTGAGCCCCGGGGCCGTGGCCACGCCGCCACGGTCGCGAGTCCGGGCCACTTCCCCTACTATGGGCGGACTTTCGGAGGACCCATGGCTCAACACGATTTTCGCTACAACCTGCTCAACCCGCAACACACGCTGAACGAATGCCGCGCGCTCGGGCCGGGCCTCTACCAGGTCACCGGCAACGGTGGCTCGATCCAGAACGGCGACACCCTGCTGGTCAGCCTCAAGGGCAGCCGCGACCTGAGCATGACGCTGACGGTGGACAAGGTGCGCCACCTGATCAACCCGCCGGGGCAATGGACCGCGGTGGCCAAGGGCCCGGTGTTCAAGGAATTGTCGATCCTCAACTGGCAGGTCAAGTGCGACGGTTGCGGGACCATGCTGGACTTCGAGTTCGCCGTCGACGCCAGCCTCGGCAAGCCCGCCCACGCCCCCGCCGCCGCCGCTCGGATCACCGAACTGGGCTGGACGGTGGACGGCGACCGCCACCTCTGCCCCGCCTGCCAGGCCCGGGGGAACCCATGAACAAGACACTGACGACCCTGCTCGGCGCCCTGCTGCTAGCCGGCTGCGCCCAGCACCCGACGGAACCGGAAAGCGACCAGGCCTACCGCGTGGAATGGATCGGCAAGCGCCCGCTGGTGGGCCGCAGCCACGTCAGCCTGACCTTCGACGGCCAGGGCCGCGCCTTCGGCAACGCCGGCTGCAACCACTGGTTCGCCAGCTACCAGCTGGACGGCGAAACCCTGAGCTTCGGCCAGCCCGGCAGCACCCGGCGGATGTGCGCGCCGGCGCTGATGGAGCAGGAGCAGCGGTTCTTCCAGGCGCTGGGCGAAGTGCAGCGCTGGGAAATCACCGACAAGGGCGAACTGCGCCTGCTCTCGGCCGACAGCCGCGTGCTGCGGATGTGGCCGGAAGATTGAGGCGCCCAGCGGCTCTTCGTAGGATCGAGAGGGACGCCTAGTTCTTGCTCGCGAACGAGGCGTCCGGGGACTCTGTCGCCAGGCCTGAGAGCGCCCTTGCCGGCGCAATCGCGGATGAATCCGCTACGAGGGGAATGCCTACGCTGTTTTTTCTCAATGCCGGCCATGCACCCCGGGCACGTGCAGGTGCCCGGCCTCGGCGCAGGCTTCCGGCACCGCAGAGGGCTCGGCGGGCAGCTGCAGTTCGCGGAGGATGCCGCAGTCCTCGCTGTTGCCGCTGCCGCTGCAGCGGGCGCGCAGGTCCTGCAGTTGCTGGCGCAGCGACTGCAGTTCGGCGATGCGCACTTCCACGTGGTGCAGGTGCTCGTCGATCAGCCGGTTGGCGGTGCCGCAGTCGGACTCGGGGCGGTCGCGCAGGCCGAGGAGGATGCGGATTTCCTCCTGGGTCATATCCAGCGAGCGGCAGTGGCGGATGAACGACAGCCGCTCGACGTGGGCGCTGTCGTATTGCCGGTAGTTGCCGCCGGTGCGCGCCGGCTCCGGCAGCAGGCCCTCGCGCTCGTAGTAGCGGATGGTCTCCACCGGGCAGCCGGTCAGTTTCGCCAGTTCACCGATCTTCATCGCCCTTTCCTCCCGGAACCGCTTGACTCTGTAGTTGCTACAGGGTGTGCAATCGCAAGCATACCGTCAAATGGGAAACGACCTGATGACCGACGCCAACAGCCGCCAGCCTGGATGCGGGCCCTGCTGCCACGACCACGCCCCCGCCGCCGTGCATCGCCATGAACACGAGCATGGGCATGACCACCACCACGAGCGCCCGCGCCACGCCGAACCGGCGCAGCTCGCCGCCGCAGCCGCCGCCACTGGTGAGCTGCGCTGGAGCAGCCTGCGCATCGAGGCCATGGACTGCCCCACCGAGGAGCGCTTGCTGCGCGACGCCCTGGGCAAGCTGCCGGCGGTGGAGCAGCTGGAATTCAACCTGATGCAGCGCCTGCTCAAGGTACAGCACCGCTTCGACAGCCTGGAGCCGCTGCAGAAGCTGGTCGCCTCCCTGGGCATGCAGGCCGAGGCCGTGGAAGACGGCCAGCCGCTCGCCAGCGCCCCGGCCAGGCACAAGCCCTGGTGGCCGCTGGCCCTGGCCGGGGTGCTGGCGCTGGCCGCGGAAGTCTGCGAATGGTTCGCCCTCGGCCCGCAGTGGCTGGTGGCCGGCCTGGCGCTGGCGGCCATCCTCGGCGCCGGCTTGCCGACCTACCGCAAGGGCTGGATCGCCCTGAAGAACCGCGACCTGAACATCAACGCGCTGATGAGCATCGCCGTGACCGGCGCCATGCTCATCGGCCAGTGGCCGGAAGCGGCCATGGTCGCGGTGCTGTTCGCCATCGCCGAGCTGATCGAGGCGCGCTCCCTGGAACGTGCGCGCAGCGCTATCCGCGGCCTGCTGCAGTTGGCCCCGGAACAGGCCACGGTGCTGCGCGACGGGCAATGGCAGGACGTGCCGGCCAAGTCGGTGGCCGTGGGCGAGCGCGTGCGCGTGCGCCCCGGAGAACGCATCGCCCTCGACGGCGAGGTGGTCGAGGGCCGCTCCAGCGTCAACCAGGCGCCCATCACCGGCGAGAGCCTGCCGGTGGAAAAGCAGGCCGGTGAACCCCTGTTCGCCGGCAGCATCAACGGCGAGGGCGCGCTGGAGTATGCGGTGAGCCGCGGCGCCGACGACAGCACCCTGGCGCGGATCATCCACGCCGTAGAGGAAGCCCAGGGCTCGCGGGCGCCGACGCAGCGCTTCGTCGATCAGTTCGCACGTATCTACACGCCGGTGGTGATCCTCATCGCCATCGCCACCGCGCTCATCCCGCCGCTGGCCTTCGGCGGCGCCTGGCTCGACTGGGTGTACCGCGCCCTGGTGCTGCTGGTGATCGCCTGTCCCTGCGCGCTGGTGATCTCCACCCCGGTGACCATCGTCAGCGGCCTGTCGGCGGCGGCGCGCGTCGGCATCCTGATCAAGGGCGGGGTGTTCCTCGAACTGGGCCGCCAGCTGCAATGGCTGGCCCTGGACAAGACCGGCACCCTCACCGAAGGCCGCCCGACGCAAACCGACTTCCACGGCCTGCGCGGCGACGAGGCGCGCGCCCGGCTGCTGGCCGCGAGCCTGGCGGCACGCTCCGATCACCCGGTGTCCCAGGCCGTGGCCCGCGCCGCCGAGGCCGATGGCCTGGCGCTGTACGGCGTCGACGCGCTGGAGGCTATCCCCGGCCGGGGCGTGAAGGGCGTGGTCGACGGCCGCCTGCACCACCTGGGCAACCATCGCCTGGTGGAGGAACTGGGGTTGTGCTCGGCGGCGCTGGAAGCACGCCTAGATGCCCTGGAGCAACAGGGCAAGACCGTCATCGTGCTGCTCGACGACGAAGGCCCGCTGGCCCTGTTCGCCGTGGCCGACGCGGTCAAGCAGACCAGCCGCGAGGCCCTCGTCGAGCTGCACGGCCTGGGCGTGAAGACACTGATGCTGACTGGCGACAACCCGCACACCGCGGCCGCCATCGCCGCCCAGGTGGGCATCGACCAGGCCCGCGGCAACCTGCTGCCCGAGGACAAGCTGCGCGAGGTCGAGCAGCACCAGGCCGGCGGCGCGCGGGTGGGCATGGTCGGCGACGGCATCAACGACGCCCCGGCCCTGGCCCGCGCCGACATCGGCTTCGCCATGGGCGCGGCGGGCACCGACACGGCCATCGAGACCGCCGGCGTGGCGCTGATGGACGACGACCTGCGCAAGCTGCCGCAATTCATCCGCCTGTCGCGCCGCACCCACGCCGTGCTGGTGCAGAACATCAGCCTGGCGCTGGGCATCAAGGCTGTATTCCTGGCCCTCACCCTGGCCGGCCTGGGCACCCTGTGGATGGCGGTGTTCGCCGACATGGGCGCCAGCCTGCTGGTGGTGTTCAACGGCCTGCGCCTGCTCCGCCTGCGCTTCTGAAAGCCGCGCCGCAGACATGGCCGCCCCGCCGGGCGGCCATTTTTTTTGAACCCTCGGACAAGTCCTCAAGTCCCCAGTAGTACCTGGCCATCACGGGACAACGCCGCAGCGCAGGGCTGCGAACGGCCGGGCCGGGCACCGCCCGCTGAGAATCCGCGTTCCCCAGACGAGAGGACTCGAACAATGGAACTGAAAACACCCCAACCCCGCCTCGCCTTCCTGCGCACGGGCCTGCTGGCCGGCCTCGGCGCCCTGGCCCTGGCCGGCTGCGCCGGCAACCCGCCGAGCGAACAGATGGCAGTCACCGAATCGGCGGTGAACGCCGCGGTCAGCGCCGGCGGCCCGCAATACGCGCCGCTGGAGATGAAGACCGCCCAGGACAAGCTCGCCCAGGCGCGCATCGCCCTCAACGACAAGGAATACGAGCAGGCCAGGCGCCTGGCCCAGCAGGCCGAATGGGACGCCCGCGTGGCCGAGCGCAAGTCGCAGGCGGTCAAGGCGCAGAACGCCGTCAAGGACGCCCAGCAGGGCGTGATGGAAATCCGCGAGGAAGGGCTACAGAAGCTCCAGCAGCCACAGCAGTAGGCGCCCTTCCCCATTCCCCCCTCCGGATCATTAAGGACGACAGCCATGCGTAAACTCATCGCCCTCCCCGCCCTCTCCAGCCTGGCGCTGCTGCTGGCCGCCTGCGCCCACGAGCCCAACGCCAACCTGGAGAAGGCCCGCAGCGACTACTCCGCCCTGCAGGCGCAACCCCAGGCCACCCAGCTCGCGGCCCTGGAAACCAAGGACGCCGGCGACTGGCTGGCCAAGGCCGACAAGGCCTACCGCGACGGCGAGAAGCAGCAGGACGTGGACCAGTTGGCCTACCTGACGCAGCAGCGCATCAACCTGGCCAACCAGACCATCGCCCTGAAGAGCGCCGAAGGGCAGCTGCAGAACGCCTCGGCGCAGCGCACCCAGGCCCGCCTGGACGTGCGCACCCAGCAGCTCAAGGAGCTGCAGGCGAAGCAGACCCAGCGCGGCACCCTGGTGACCTTCGGCGACGTGCTCTTCGACCTCGACCGCGCCGACCTCAAGCCCGAGGCCAGCCACAACATCCAGCAACTGGCCAGCTACCTGCAGCAGAACCCCGAGCGCAAGGTGCTGGTCGAGGGCTACACCGACAGCAGCGGCTCGGCCGGCTACAACCAGGGCCTGTCCGAACGCCGCGCCGACTCGGTGCGCATGGCCCTGCTGGCCCAGGGCGTGGACCCGGCGCGGGTGACCACCCGCGGCTACGGCAAGGACTACCCGGTGGCGAGCAACGCCACATCCTCCGGCCGCGCGCAGAACCGCCGGGTGGAAGTGACCATCTCCAACGACGCCAAGCCGGTGGTGCCGCGGTCGTCGGTGAATAGCGATTACTGACGCGGCTATCCATGTAGGAGCAGACCTTGTCCGCGATAGCCGGAACCACCGGCCCGCTTCGCGGATGAGATCCTACGGTTCCAGGAAGCACGGCTTTTCGTAGGATGGCGTTGAGCGAAGCGATACCCATCACCACGGCAGCATGGGTATCGCAAGCTCAACCCATCCTACGAAGAGCTCCTCGGCGCAAGACAGTTGCTCCTACGCCGCCCCACCCGCACCTTTCCCATGTAGGAGCGCGCCCTGCGCGCGATTTCGCGGGCAGGGCCCGCTACGAAGAGCACCTCGGCGCAGTCGGCGCCTACGCGCCACCCCGCAACAGGCGCCGGTAGAGTTCGGCCATGTCTTCGGCGAAAGGCACCAGCAACAGGCGTTGCAGACTGCTGCCGGCGGGGCGCTGGCGGCGCAGTTCGGTGATGGCGATGCTGGCCGCCGCTTCCAGGGGATAGCCGTAGATGCCGCAGCTGATCGCCGGGAAGGCGATGCCCTCCAGCTCATGCTGTTCGGCCAGCGCCAGGCTGTTGCGGTAGCAGGCGGCGAGCAGGTCCGGCTCGCCGTGGCCGCCGCCGCGCCAGACCGGGCCTACCGTGTGGATGACGTGGGCGGCGGGCAGGCGGAAGCCGGGGGTGATCCTGGCCTCGCCGGTCCTGCAGCCGCCCAGGTTGCGGCAGTGGTTCGCCAGTTCCGGGCCGGCGGCGCGGTGGATGGCGCCGTCCACGCCCCCGCCGCCGAGCAGCGAGCTGTTGGCGGCGTTGACGATGGCGTCGATGCGCAGGGTGGTGATGTCGCCCTGCCAGACGTGGATTTCGGGGTTGCTCATGGTCGCGCCCTCCAGGTTGCTCCCAGACTGGCCCCCGAAGCATGCCGTCAGCGGACTTCCTGCGGGGTTTCCTCGCCGGCGCAGCGCACGGCGTGCTTCCTGTTGTCCACCAGCACGCCGGAGAGGCCCTTCTGGGTGGTGTCGAACAGCACCAGCACGCCGTCGATGCATTGCGCGATCTGGTTGGCCGGTTCCAGCGAGAGTTTCACGTCCTGCCCGGGAATGCTCTTGAGCATGGTGAACTCGGCCAGCAGCAGGGCGTCCTGCTCCTTGGCGAAGTGCAGGTAGCCGTAGTACCAGAGCGTGCCCACGCTGACGATGATGCTGCCGATGGCGGTGAGGATGTACGGGATCATGTTGCGGTCGGTGCTGGTGGTCATGGCTTGCCCTGGGACTGGCTGGCCGGCTCGGCCGGCGGATCGGTGTTGGGGACTTCGGCCAGGCGGCGCAGGCCGCTGAAGCGCTGCGGGTCGTCGAGGAAGCGCAGCATCACTTCGCGCCAGGTCGGTTCGCCGAAGGTTTCCACGTGCCCGCCGCGGGTCAGCTGGAAGACTTTCGGCGGCCGCGCCGCCTTGTACAGGCTCAGGCCGTTGTCCAGAGGCACGATGGTATCGTCGATGCTGTGAAAGAACAGCACGGGTGCGCCAGAAAGTCGCGGCATGGCGCGTATCGCGCTGTCGCCATCGGGCACGAACCAGGACAGCGGAGTCTGCAGCGGCCAGGTCAGCCAGGCAGTGCCCAGGGTGTAGCGGGCCACTTCGCGGTAGCTGGCGGGCACGCCGTCGAGCACCACGGCCTTGAGCTGCTTCACTCGCTCGGGATGCTGCGCCAGGTAGTGCACGCCCATGGCGCCGCCCAGGCTCTGGCCGAGCAGGATCAGCGGCTTGCCCCGGGCTTCCGGGGCCTTGTCCAGCCAGGCGAAGGCGGCGTCCATGTCCTGGTACACCGCCGGCAGGCTGGGCTCGCCCTGGGAATGGCCGTAGCCGCGGTAGTCGAGCATCAGCACCTGGTAGCCCTGTTCCGGCAGCCAGAAGGTGGCCCCCAGGTGCCAGGCCATGTTGCCGCCGTTGCCGTGCAGGTGCAGCACCGTGCCCTTGACCGGCACGCCGGGCTTGGCCGGCAGCCACCAGCCGGCGAGCTTGACGCCGTCGGCGGTGGTGAGGGTGACGTCGCGGTAGTCCAGCTTGGCCCGCGCCGGGGTGATGGCCACGTCGGGGCTGGGGTAGAACAGCAGCGAGCTGCAGCCGCCGAGCAGAAGCAGCAGGGACAGCGCGGCGGCCTTGAAGCGGTGGGTCATGGTCGGGTCATCCTTGGGGCCGGGGATCGCTCCCACACTGGCGGCACGGAAGCGCTTTCGTAGGATGGGACGAGCGGAGCGATTCCCATCGATGGGTATCGCTTCGCTCAACGCCATCCTACGGGGCCTGAACGGGTCGGCATGGCGTCAGAGGATATTCGCGTAGTCCGCCTCGATGCGGTCCAGGCTCAGGTGGTTGAGGAAGTTGGAGAAGCACATCCAGGCCGACAACGCGTTGAGGTCGCGGAACTGCGGAGGCAGGTACTTCGGCGGCACCACCAGGCCCTCGTCCACCAGTTGGCGGAGGGTGCGCATGTCTTCCAGGGTGGCCTTGCCGCAGAACAGCAGCGGAATCTGCTCCAGCTTGCCCTTGCGCACGGCGAGCTGGATGTAGTTGTAGATGAGGATGAAGCCCTTGAGGTACGACAGGTCCTTGGTGAACGGCAGCCCGCCGGGCGTGGAGCCGCGGAACACCCGGCTGGCGTTCTGGTAGCTGCTTTCCTGGCTGTAGCCCTGCTCGCGGTAGAAGTGGAACACCTCGAGGAAGTCCGCGCCCTCCTCCGCCATGTGGATGGCGCGGGTGCGGTTGGTCAGCTTGCGCAGGCGCGTGGGGTAGGAGGCGAAGGCGATCACTTCCATGAGGATGGCCAGGCCCTCCTGGGTCACGGTGGAGGACGGCGGGCCCTTGGCCAGGAAGGTGCAGATCGGCTGGTTCTGCCCGTTCAGGGTGGTGCCCACGTGCACCAGGCCCTCGTGGACCTCCAGGGCGCGCACGTCGCGCTCGTTGAACATGGCGTCGGCGCGCACCTTGATGTAGTCGGCGCCGGCCGCGGCGTCGGCGACTATGCCGTCGGACTCGAACACGCGGATGGTGTCCTCGGCCTCGCCGAAGGTCTTGTTCAGGCGCTCCTGCAGCATGGCCACCGCTTCCTTGGCGGTGAGCGTCTTGGGTTCGTCCTTGAGGTCGCCGCGGTCGGCGATGTTGTTCAGGTAGTCCGAGAGCATCAGGCCGAGGTCGGCCAGGGTCGGGTCACCGGCGTGGAAGGCGTCGGAGGCCGAGCCGTAGAGTTCCTGGGAGATCAGCCCGAAGTCCTGGGTGCCGCGCGCCTCCAGCATGCGGATGACCATGCGGTACTCGCGGCACATGCGCCGCATGATCTGCCCCACCGGGTTGAACTGGCCGAGCTGGCGGGTGATGTCGCGCTCCAGGTTCTGGAATTCCTGCTTCTTGGCGTTGCCGTCGAAGGCCAGCGGGCGGCCGTCGTAGTAGCCACGGTCGACCTTGGGCGCGTGCTTGCCGCGGCCCTTGAGGAAGTCCGCGCGCACGCTGTCGTCCCACTTGATGGCATCGAGCACGCGGATCGGCGTCTGCGCCTCCACCAGGCGGTCGGACAGGCCGCGGATGATCTGCTGGTACTCGCTGGGCGTGCTTTTCTTGCGCCGCGGGTTCATGGGCGTTCTCCCGGAGTCACTCGCTGGAAGCGTAGCGCTTCGTTGAAGACTTCGGCGTTGGCGGGCTCGTCCAGGTAGGCCAGGACGTCGCCCAGGGGGCTGGCCACCAGGGCGCCGGCGCCCTGCTCGCTGTCCACCTTCTGGCCCTGCAGGGTGCCCTTGGCCATGGCCTGGAGGATCTGCTCGACGTCCAGCGAGTAGACCACCAGTTCGTCCTTGTCGGTGATCTCGAAGCCGGCCAGCACGTAGTTGCCGCCCTGGCTCTTGGGCAGTTCGGCGGACAGGTACCAGCGCTGGCCGTGGTGGACCACGGTGAAGGGCAGGTCCTCGGCGCTGTCGGTGTTGCCGCTGTCGTCGTAGTAGCTGAAGGCGCGGTACAGGCCCTCGCCGGTGCGGCTGATCTCGAGGAACTGTTCCTCGCCGTATTCGTCGATCCGCGACCACTGGCCGAGCAACTGCTTGGGCGCGGCCTCCTTCGCCGGGATCGGCTCCTTGAAGGTCACCAGGCAGCCGCCGAGCAGGAAGATGCTCAACAGCAGCAAGGCGCGCCAGGCTTTCATCGAAGTCTCCTCAGGGGCCGCGGGCGGCACGCCATATGGGGTCGTCGGCGGGCTTCAGAGGCCCAGCACCAGGTACAGGTAGCGGGTCAGGATGGCGCGCATTTCCACGGTGTCCAGGTGCTCCACGCCATCCAGCAGGCCCTGATACTCCATCTGCAGGATGATGGCCGTCAACACCTTGGCGTCCTGTTCCGGCTGCTGCGAGCCGAGCACCTCGAAGAAGTGCACCACGCCCAGGGAGAGGATGCGCCTGTGGCTCTGCGCCAGCTGTTCCAGGCGCGGGTTGAGCAGCGCCTCCTGGCGGAAGGCCTGCTCGGCCAGCAGGTGCTCGCGGCGCTCGGTGAGCTGCACGCGCACGTACTGGATGGCCAGCTCGGTGATGCGGTCGGCCAGCTCGCGGCGCGCCTCGGGGCTGCCGGTGAGGCCGGCGGCCAGGGCCTGCAGGTCGCCCTCGACGCTGGCCCAGAAGGCCGACAGGGCTTCGGCGCTGCGTTCGACGAAGAGCGCGAAGGTGTCGGTGATGAGGTCGTCGATGTCCTTGAAGTAGTAGGTGGTGGCCGACAAGGGCACGTCCGCCTCGGCCGCCACCGCCCGATGGCGCACGGCCCGCACGCCCTCGCGGACGATGATGCGCATGGCCGCGTCGAGGATCGCCTGGCGGCGCTGCTCGCTGCCCTGGCGGGCGGCCTTGCGGCCCTGGTACTGGACACTCTCGGCCACCGCACTGGCGGCCTGGGCGGCGCTGTCTCTGGAAACTGCTCGGGGCACGATCTTTCCTCCGCTCGCGGGCGATGGCGCATTGTTCGGGCTTTTGCTTGGGGAATCAATTGGGGCGGGGTGCCTCCCGGGTATGTGGGTGCATGAGGTGGCCTCCGCACCCTCTCCCCAGCCCTCTCCCTGAAGGGAGAGGGGGCTTGTCCGTGCCGAGAGGAGGAGTGGTTTCAGTCGGTAATCTCTGTGCTAGCCGGCTAACGCCGAAACCCCCGAACACGCCGAACGGTCCCCTCTCCCTTCAGGGCGGGGCGCGCAGCCGAGGGTTAGGGAGAGGGCGCTCCCAAACCCAGCGCCCAAATCCCCGGCAAGCACCGTTCGCGAGCAAGCTCGCTCCTACGAAGAGCCTTGCCCTCAGACACGAAAAAGCCGCCCGAAGGCGGCTTTTCCACAGCTCCAGCGCTTACGCCTGCGGGCGCATGTGCGGGAACAGGATCACGTCGCGGATCGACGGCGAGTTGGTCAGCAGCATCACCAGGCGGTCAATGCCGATGCCTTCGCCGGCGGTGGGCGGCATGCCGTATTCCAGGGCGTTGATGAAGTCGGCGTCGTAGTGCATCGCCTCGTCGTCGCCGGCGTCCTTCTCCTTGACCTGCAGCATGAAGCGCTCGGCCTGGTCTTCGGCGTCGTTCAGCTCGGAGTAGGCGTTGGCGATCTCGCGGCCGCCGATGAACAGCTCGAAGCGGTCGGTGACGCTCGGGTCCCGGTCGTTGCGGCGGGCCAGCGGGGAGACTTCGAAGGGGTACTGGGTGATGAAGTGCGGCTGTTCCAGCTTGTGCTCCACCAGCTCCTCGAAAATCATCACTTGCAGCTTGCCCAGGCCTTCGTGGCCGAGGACCTTGGCGCCGGCCTTCTTGGCGATCTCGCGGGCCTTGTCGACATCCTGCAGGTCGGCCGCGGTGATGTCCGGGTTGTACTTGAGGATGGCGTCGAACACCGACAGGCGGGCGAACGGCTCGCCGAAGTGGAAGACCTTGTCGCCGTAGGGCACGTCGGTGGTGCCGAGCACCGCCTGGGCCAGCTCGCGGAACAGTTCCTCGGTCAGGTCCATGTTGTCTTCGTAGTCGGCGTAGGCCTGGTAGAACTCGAGCATGGTGAACTCGGGGTTGTGCCGGGTCGAGACGCCTTCGTTGCGGAAGTTGCGGTTGATCTCGAAGACCTTCTCGAAACCGCCGACCACCAGGCGCTTGAGGTACAGCTCCGGAGCGATGCGCAGGAACATGGCCATGTCCAGCGCATTGTGGTGGGTGGCGAAGGGCTTGGCCGCGGCGCCACCGGGGATGGTCTGCAGCATCGGGGTTTCCACTTCGAGGAAACCGCGCTCGGACAGGAAGCGGCGGATGTGGGCGATCACTTGGGAACGCACGCGGAAGGTGTGGCGGGTTTCCTCGTTGACGATCAGGTCGACGTAGCGCTGGCGGTAGCGCTGCTCGGTGTCGGTCAGGCCGTGGTGCTTGTCCGGCAGCGGGCGCAGCGACTTGGTCAGCAGGCGCACGCTGCTCATGTCGACGTACAGGTCGCCCTTGCCGGAGCGGGCCAGGGTGCCTTCGGCGCCGATGATGTCGCCCAGGTCCCAGGTCTTGATCTCGGCCAGGGTCTCTTCGGGCAGGGTCTTGCGGTTGACGTAGACCTGCAGGCGGTCGCTGCTGTCCTGCAGGACGATGAAGGCGCCACGGTTGAGCATGATGCGACCGGCGACCTTGACCGGGATGGCTGCGGCTTCCAGCTCTTCCTTGGTCTTGTCGGCGTACTGCTTCTGCAGGTCCGCGAAATAGGCGTCGCGGCGGAAGTCGTTGGGGAAGGCGATGGCCCTGGCCTCGCGCACGGCGGCAAGCTTTTCCTTGCGCTGGGCGATCAGCTTGTTTTCTTCCTGTTGCAGCTCGTGCTGGTCGAGTTGTTGGTCGCTCATGGTCGTTCTATCTGCCTGGCGTCGATTCATTCAATTAGGGATAACAACTGTAGGAGCGAGCTTGCTCGCGAAGCTCTTCAGCGGGTTCGCGAGCAAGCTCGCTCCTACGGGGTGCGGTCTACAGGCCCTGTTTAAGGCTGGCTTCCAGGTATTCGTTGAGGTCGCCGTCGAGCACCTTGTCGCAATCGCTGCGTTCCACGCCGGTACGCAGGTCCTTGATGCGCGACTGGTCGAGCACGTAGGAACGGATCTGGTGGCCCCAGCCGATATCGGACTTGGTGTCTTCCAGCGCCTGCGAGGCGGCGGTGCGCTTCTGCATCTCCTGCTCGTACAACTTGGCCC
The DNA here is from genome assembly GCF_000725445.1 of Pseudomonas sp. AAC. Classification (NCBI taxonomy): domain Bacteria; kingdom Pseudomonadati; phylum Pseudomonadota; class Gammaproteobacteria; order Pseudomonadales; family Pseudomonadaceae; genus Pseudomonas; species Pseudomonas sp. AAC. The sequence continues at coordinate 732,475 of NZ_KL647097.1, forward strand.
GCAGCATTTTCATGGCGGTGTCCTTGTTGGCGTGCTGGGAGCGTTCGTTCTGGCACGCCACCACGGTGTTGGTCGGCACGTGGGTGATACGCACCGCGGAGTCGGTGGTGTTCACGTGCTGGCCGCCCGCGCCGGAGGAGCGGTAGGTGTCGATGCGCAGGTCCGCCGGGTTGATCTCGATCTCGATGTTGTCGTCGATCTCGGGCGAAACGAACACCGCGGTGAACGAGGTGTGGCGACGGTTGCCGGAGTCGAACGGGCTCTTGCGCACCAGGCGGTGCACGCCGATCTCGGTGCGCAGCCAGCCGAAGGCGTACTCGCCCTTGATGTGCACGGTGGCGCCCTTGATGCCGGCGACCTCGCCCTCGGACAGTTCGACGATCTCGGCGTCGAAGCCGTTCTTGTCGGCCCAGCGCAGGTACATGCGCAGCAGCATGTTGGCCCAGTCCTGGGCCTCGGTGCCGCCGGAGCCGGCCTGGATGTCCAGGTAGGCGTTGTTCGGGTCCATCTCGCCGCTGAACATGCGGCGGAATTCCAGCTTCTCGAGGATTTCGCGCAGGCGCTGGACTTCCGCTTCGACGTCGCCGACGGCGCCTTCGTCGTTCTCCTCGACCGCCATGTCGAGCAGGTCGCGGGAGTCGGCCAGGCCGCCGGTCAGTTCGTCGAGGGTCTCGACGATCTGCGCCAGCATGGCGCGCTCGCGGCCCAGGTTCTGGGCGTATTCGGGCTTGTTCCAGACCGCCGGGTCTTCCAGCTCGCGGTTTACTTCGATCAGACGATCATGTTTCAGATCGTAGTCAAAGATACCCCCGAATGGACTGGGTACGGTCGGAGAGGTCCTTGATGCTGTTGAGGATCGGTTGGATTTCCATGGCGGTCAGCACTCACGGGTAATGGCGTGGAAAAACCCGGAAGTATACCCGAGAAAGCCGCCCGTGGGCGGCTGTGCGTCAGCCGGTTGCGCCGCCGTCCACCCCCACCTGGTTGCGCCCGCCGTGCTTGGCGTTGTAGAGCGCGCGGTCGGCGTGTTCGATCAGCCGCAGGCAGCTTTCGCCCTGCCCCGGGGTGAGCGTCGCCACACCGACGCTGACCGTCAGCACCGCGCCGGAATCCGGCTGCTCGTGGGCGATACCCAGGGCCTGCACGGTCAGCCGCAGCTTTTCCGCCAGCAGCCGCGCGCCGCCCGGCGAGGTGCCCGGGAGGATAATGGCGAACTCCTCGCCGCCGTAGCGCGCCGGCAGGTCGGAGGAGCGCGCGCAGCTTTCGCGGATGGTCCCGGCGACGCGGCGCAGCGCCTCGTCGCCGGCGACGTGGCCGAAGGTGTCGTTGTAGGCCTTGAAGTGGTCGACGTCGATCAGCAGCAGCGACAGCTGGCTCTGCTCGCGCAGGGCGCGGCGCCATTCCATTTCCAGGTACTCGTCGAAGTGGCGGCGGTTGGACAGCCCGGTGAGGCCGTCGGAGTTCATCAGCCGCTGCAGCACCAGGTTGGTCTCCAGCAGCTTCTGCTGGCTCTCGCGCAGGGCGCGGTAGGCCTCGTCGCGCTGCTGCAGGGCGAGGTAGGAGCGCGAGTGGTAGCGCACCCGCGCCACCAGCTCGATGGCGTCGGGCAGCTTGACCAGGTAGTCGTTGGCCCCGGCGGCGAAGGCGGCGCTCTTGACCTGCGGCTCCTCCTTGGTCGACAGGACGATGATCGGGATGTCGCGCGTCTGCGGGTGGCGGCGGTACTGGCGCACCAGCTCCAGGCCGTCGGTGTCGGGCATCACCAGGTCCTGCAGGATCACCGTCGGGCGGATCTGCAGGGCCTGCTCGATGGCCTGGGTGGCGTCGGAGCAGAAGTGGAAGTCGATGCCGCCGTCCTCGGCCAGGGCGCGGCGCACGGCCTCGCCGATCATGGCCTGGTCGTCGACCAGCAGGACCATGACCGCGGTGTCGTCCGGAGTGATCAAGGGGTTCTCGCTATGCTTGGGGTTCATCGTCGTCGTGGCGCCGCTGGCGCTGCCTCCGGAATGTCAGCCGTACAGTTCGCCCAGGCGCCGGGCGATGTCGCCCAGGGCTCGGATCTCGGTGGCGGCGCCGATCGCCGCGGCGGCCTTGGGCATGCCGTACACGGCGCTGCTGGCCTGGTCCTGGGCCAGGGTCAGGAAGCCGCGCTCGCGCATGTGCTTCAGGCCCTGGGCGCCGTCGCGGCCCATGCCGGTGAGCAGCACGCCGGTGGCCTGGCCCACCCAGTTGTCGGCCACGCTGTCGAAGAACACGTCGATCGAGGGCCGGTAGATGTGCCCGCAGGGCTCGGCGGTGTAGGCCAGCTCGCCGTTGCGTTGCAGGCGGATGTGGTCGTTGGTGCCAGCCAGCAGCACGCAGCCGGGCTGCGGCACCTCGCCGTTGCGCGCCAGGCGCACCGGGATGCGCGCCTGGCTGGCCAGCCATTCGGCCATGCCGGCGGCGAACACTTCGTCCACGTGCTGCACCACCACCATGGCCGCGGAAAAGCTCGCCGGCAGCAGGCCCAGCAACTCGGCCAGGGCCGCCGGGCCACCGGCCGAGGCGCCCACGGCCACCAGGCGGCGGGCCTTGGCCGGGTTTTCGCGCACGGCGACCTCGCTGCGCGGCCGGCTGTTGCCCGGGGCCGACAGCCAGGCCAGGTTCTGTAGCTTGCGCAGCAGCGGGCGGGCCGCCTCCAGGGAGTCGCCGACGCCCAGCGCCGGGGTGTTCACCGCGTCCACCGCGCCGCAGCCCATGGCCTCGAACACCCGCGAGAGGTTCTGCTCCAGGTCCACGGTGACCACGATGATGGCGCAGGGCGAGGCGGCCATGATCCGCCGCGTGGCCTCCACGCCGTCCATCACCGGCATCAGCAGGTCCATCAGCACCACGTCGGGGGTCTGCGCGGCGCACATTTCCACCGCCTCGGCGCCGTTGCTGGCGACCCACAGCACGCGGTGCGTAGGTTCGAAGGCCAAGGCCCGGCGCAACGCTTCCACCGCCAGAGGTATATCGTTGACGATGCCAATTCTCATCTTAGGGTCGGCTCCCGTTTCGGCGCGAGCCGCGTTGCCGCGACAAATCACGCCAGGCTAGGCGCGGGACGCAGGCAATGGTCGCTCCCTTGGCAAGTCCCGCAACGACGCATGGCGTGATTTGCCACGCAACCCGAAGGGACGGGCCGCATTTTGCGCAGCGCCGCGTTACTCGTCGTTCATTTGGAATAACCAAACCTCTCTCCTCGCGCCTTGCTCTGCGCAAAATGCGGCTCCGTCGCGGCCGCGCCGAAACGGGAGCCGACCCTACGCACCTCCGATCAGATCGACCACCGCGTCCAGCAGGGCCTCGTCGTGGAAACTGGCTTTGGCCAGGTAGTAGTCGGCGCCGGCATCGAGCCCGCGGCGGCGGTCCTCCTCGCGGTCCTTGTAGGACACGACCATGACCGGCAGGGCTTGCAGGCGGGCGTCGCGGCGGATCAGCCCGACCAGTTCTATACCGTCCATGCGCGGCATGTCGATATCCGTGATGACCAGGTCGAAGCGCTCCGAACGCAGGGCGTTCCAGCCGTCCATGCCGTCCACCGCCACCGCCACGTCGTAGCCGCGGCCGGCCAGCAGCTTGCGCTCCAGCTCGCGCACGGTGAGCGAGTCGTCCACCACCAGCACGCGCTTGCGCAGCGCCGCGCCCTGGCGGTTGCCGGCGTCGATGCGTTCCAGGCGGCCGCTGGCCAGCAGCTTGTCCACCGAACGCAGCATGTCCTCGACGTCGAGGATCAGCACCGGCGTGCCGTCGTCCAGCACGGCGCCGGCGGAAACGTCCTGGACCTTGCCCAGGCGCGCGTCCAGCGGCATCACCACCAGGGTGCGTTCGCCGATGAAGCGCTCCACCGCCACGCCGTACAGGGTGTCGCGCTCGCGGATCAGCACCAGCGGGATGTCGCCCTCCGGCGCGCGGCCTTCCGGGCGCTGCAGCAACTGGTGCGCGGCCACCAGGCCGACGTGCCGGCCCTCGTGCCAGAACTGCTGGCGGCCCTCGATCTGCACGATGTCTTGCGGCGCCAGGCTGCGCATGCGCTCGATGTGCGCCAGGGGGAAGGCATAGGCCTCGCCGCCGATCGCCACCACCAGGCTGCGCACCACCGAGAGGGTCAACGGCACCTCGATGTGGAAGTGGCTGCCCTGCCCGCGCACCTGCTCCATGCGGATGCCGCCGCGCAGCTGGCGCACCATGTGCTGCACGGCGTCCAGGCCAACGCCGCGGCCGGAGACCTCGGTGACCTGCTCGCGCAGGCTGAAGCCGGGCAGGAAGAGGAAGGCCAGCAGTTCCTCCTCGGACAGCCGCGCGACCGTCTCCCCGGTGGACAGGCCACGGCGCACTATGCCTTTGCGCAGGCGCTGCAGGTCGACGCCGGCGCCGTCGTCGCGCAGGTCGAGCACCAGCATGCCGGCGTGGTGCCGCGCCAGCAGGCGGATCAGCCCCTGCTCCGGCTTGCCGGCCCGGCGCCGCACCTCCGGCGCCTCGATGCCGTGATCGACGGCGTTGCGCAGCAGGTGCGTCAGCGGCGCTTCGAGTTTTTCCAGGACCTCGCGGTCGACCTGGGTGGACACCCCGTCCACCTCCAGGCGCACCGACTTGCCCAGCTCGCGGCCGAGGTCGCGGACCATGCGCGCCTGGCCGCCGAGCACGTCGGCGAAGGGCCGCATGCGGCAGGCCAGGGCGCTGTCGTAGAGGGTCTGGGCGCGCTGCGAGGTGGTCCAGGCGAATTCGTCCAGCTCGGCCATCTGCTCGCCCAGCAGTTGCTGGCACTCGCCGACCAGACGCCGGGCATCGGCGAGGAAGGCCTGGGCCTGCGGGTCGAGGGAGGCGCCGGCGGCGTCGCGGGCACCGTCGAGCAGGCGGCTGGCGGTGGCCTGCAGGCGCTTGAGGCGCTGCATGGAGGCCAGTTGCGGTTGCAGGCGCTGGGAGTCGACCAGGGCCTTGCTGGAAAGGTCGAGCAACTGGTTCAGGCGCTCGGCGGTGACGCGCAGCACCCGGCCGGTGCCCTCCTCGCCCTTTTTCTCGACTGCGGCGGGCGCCGGCTCGGCGGTTTCGGCCGGTGGCTCTGGCGGCGCAGCCGGCGGCGCTTCGGCGGCGACAGGTGCGGCGGGCTGCGCAGGCTCCGCGCCCAGCAGTGTCTCCAGGCGCTGCACCAGGCCGGGCACCGCCGCGCGCGCCTGGGCAGCACGCTCGGCCTGGACGTCGGCGATATGCAGCAGGATATCGGTGCCGGCCAGCAGCGCGTCTATGTGCTCCGCGCCCAGCAGCAGGCGGCCATCCTGGGCGGCCACCAGGCATTCCTCCATGACGTGGGCGACCTGCACGCCCTCGTCCAGGCCGACGATGCGCGCGGCGCCCTTGAGCGAATGCGCGGCGCGCATGCAGGCCTCCAGCTGCGCGGCCTGGCGCGGTTCGCGCTCCAGCGCCAGCAGGCCCTGGCCGAGCGCCTGCGCCTGGGCCTCGGCCTCCAGGCGGAAGAGTTCCAGCAGCGAGGCGTCCTTCATCTGCTCGGGGGTCATGCCAGGCTCCGGGCGGCGGCGGCAAGCAGGGCCTGGTGGTCGAGCAGGCGCACGCTGCGCTCGCGCCACTTCAGCACGTCGTGGGTGAAACGGCTGCCGGCCGCCGCGGCGACGCGCGCCTGGCCCGGCGCCAGCGGGTGGATGCCATCCACCTCGTCCACCGGCGCCAGGACCGGCCCGCTGTCGGTGGCCAGCACCAGCATGCGCGGCAGGCGGCGGCCCTCGTCCTCGCGCGGGGCGGAAGGCGGCAGGCCGAGCAGTTCGGCCAGCGACAGGCAGGCGACCAGCGCGCCGTGCACGTTAGCCACGCCCAGCACGACCGGCGAGCGCTGGTGCGGCAGCGAATGCACCGGGCAGTTCGGCGCCACCTCCGCCAGCGCCAGGGTGCGCAGGGCCAGCCATTCCTCGCCGAGGCGGAACAGCAGGTAGGCGTCGCCCGGCGGCGCCTCGTCCTCGACGCTGGCGGCCTGCTCGCCTTCGGCGCCCAGGGCGTAGCGGTCCAGCAGGCGCACGGCGGCGGCGGCGTGGACCGGGCAGTTGCGGCAGTGGATGTGTTCGGCCAGCCGCGGGCAGGACTTGTCGCCGCGGATGCCGATGCGGTTCCAGCAGTCGTCCACCGCCTGTTCGGCGGCCTCCGGGTGCAGGTGGTAGCGCTGCTCAGGCATCGCGCTTCACTCCTCGCGCGGCGCGCTCCTGCAGGCGTCGCGCGCCTTCCCGGTCGCCGCGGGCGGCCAGCAGGGCGGCCAGGTGCAGCAGGCTTTCCTGGTGGTCGGGCTGCAGGTACAGCGCCTTGCGGTAGTAGCCCTGGGCCTGTTCGTTGCGGCCCTCGGCATCGGCCAGCAGGCCGAGCCAGTAATAGGCCTGGGCCGCCGGGCCGTGCTGGGCCAGGTAGGCCTCGCAGGCGGCGCGGGCCTGGGCCGTCTGGCCCAGGTTGGCCAGCCGGGCGATTTCCGCCAGGCCCTGTTCGGCACCGCTCGGCGGCGCTACCGCCGGCCTGGCGGGTGGCGGCGGAGGCGCGCGGCGCGGTGCCGGGCGCGGCGCCACGGAGAGCGGCGGCGTGGTTTGCATGGTGGAGCGCGGCCTGGTCGCCGGTACCTCGGGCTGCGCCGCCACGCGCAGGAAGGCGAAGGACTGCGGCACGCCCAGCGCGCGCAGCCCCGGGCGCGACGTCAGGCTGGCCTCGGCCGGGCCGATGAACAGCGCGCCGTCCTCACGCACCAGGCGCAGCAGCACCTGCACGGCGCGTTCCTGGGTGTCGCGGTCGAAATAGATCAGCAGGTTGCGGCAGAACAGGAAGTCGTAGGGCGCCTCCTCGGCCAGCAGGCCGGGCGCCAGCAGGTTGCCGCGGCGCAGGCGCACGCGGCGGCGCACCCGCTCGTCGAGGCGGTAGTCGGGGCCCTCGGCGTGGAAGTAGCGGTCGCGGAAACCCAGTTCGCTGCCGCGGAACGAGTTGCGCCCGTACACGCCGTGAGCCGCGCGCTCCAGCGAGGCCGGGCTGACGTCCAGGGCGTCGATCTGGAAGGCCGCCTCCGGCAGCCCCGCATCGAGCAGGGCCATGGCGATGGAGTACGGCTCCTCGCCGGTGGAACAGGGCAGGCTGAGCAGGCGCAGGGGCCGCGCGCCGGCCAGTTCCAGTTGCCGGCGCAGGGCCAGGCGGCCGAGGGCGGCGAAGGATTCGGGGTAGCGGAAGAACCAGGTCTCCGGGACTATCACCGCCTCGATCAGCGCCTGCTGTTCCTCGGCGGAGCCCTGCAGGCGCTGCCAGTAGGCCTCCAGGTCGCCGCCGCTGCTGCGGTTGGCGCACTGGCGCACGGCGCGGGCGATGACCGCCTCGCCCACCGACTCCGCGTCCAGGCCGATGCGCGCCTTGAGCAATTGGCTGAAACGCTCGTCGCTCATGGCCGCTCACCCTGGGCCAGGAGCAGTTCGCGCACGTGTTCGGGCAGCAGTTCGTCCACCTGCACGCGCTGCAGCAGGCCCTCGGCGTCTTCCAGCACCGGCCCCAGGTAGCGCGCCTCGCCCGGCTCCAGGCCGTAGTCGCGGAAGGCCGCCGGGTCGCGGCGCAGGGTCTGGCTGGCCTGTTCCAGGATCAGCCCCAGGCGCCGCTGCGGGCCGCTGCCGGCGAAGCGGTAGTCCACCAGCACCAGGCGCGTGCTGGTGTGCCGCGGCGCCGGGCGGCCGCAGGCGATCTGGCTGAGGTCGAGCACCGGCAGCAGTTCGCCGCGGTGGACGAACAGCCCGGCCACCCAGGCCGGCGCCTCGGGCACCTGCTTGAAGCGCCGCAGCGGCAGGACCTCGACGATCTCGTACACGTCCAGCGCGTAGCGGTCGGCGCCCAGGCGGAACTGCAGGTACAGCCGCCCGCCGGCCTCAGACCTTGAAGCGCGAGACGCCATTGCGCAGTCCATTGGCCACAAGGTTCAGCTCGTCGATGGCGAAACCGGCCTGGCGCAGCGACTCAACGGTCTGCCCGGTGGCCTCGCCCAGCTGCACCAGGGCCTGGTTGATCTGCTCGGCGCCAGTGGCCTGCGCCTGCATGCCTTCGTTGACCATCTGCACCCGCGGCGCCAGGGCCTGCACCTGGTGGATGATCTGCGACAGCTGCTCGCCGACCTGGCCGACCTCGGCGATGCCGCGGCGCACTTCCTCGGAGAACTTGTCCATGCCCATCACCCCGGCGGACACCGCCGACTGGATCTCGCGGACCATCTGCTCGATGTCGTAGGTGGCCACCGCGGTCTGGTCGGCCAGGCGACGCACCTCGGTGGCCACCACGGCGAAGCCGCGGCCGTACTCGCCGGCCTTCTCCGCCTCGATGGCGGCGTTGAGCGAGAGCAGGTTGGTCTGGTCGGCGACCTTGACGATGGTGGTGACCACCTGGTTGATGTTGCCGGCGCGCTCGTTGAGGATCGCCAGCTTGGCGTTGACCAGCTCGGCGGCGCCCATCACCTGGTGCATGGTCTCTTCCATGCGGGCCAGGCCCAGCTGGCCGGAGCCGGCCAGGGTGGAAGTCTGCTCGGCGGCGCTGGACACCTCGGTCATGGTGCGCACCAGGTCGCGCGAGGTGGCGGCGATCTCCCGCGAGGTGGCGCCGATCTCGGTGGTGGTGGCGGCGGTCTCGGTGGCGGTGGCCTGCTGCTGCTTGGAAGTGGCGGCGATCTCGGTGACCGAGGTGGTGACCTGGATGGCCGAGCGCTGCGCCTGCGCCACCAGGGCCTTGAGCTCCTCGGCCATGCCGTTGAAGCCGCTCTCGATCACCCCGAACTCGTCGTTGCGCTCCAGCGCCAGCCGCGCGGTGAGGTCGCCGCCGCTCACGGTCTCGAGGGTCTTCACCACCTTCTCCACCGGGCCGGTGATGGCGCGCATCAGCAGCAGGCCGAGGACGCCGGCGGCGACGATGGCCAGCAGCAGCGAGACCAGCATGGCGGCCTCGGCCAGCTCCACCTGGTGGACGATGGCGATGACCGCCGCATCGGCGATCTGCCGGTTCAGCGCGATCAGCTCGTTGAGCGTCTGCCGGCCCTTCTCCCAGGCCGGCAGCAGGTCGTGCAGCAGCGACTGGCGGGCGGCCTGGTGGTCCTTGTCGTAGAGGTCGAGCAGTTGCTCCAGTTGCGCCTGGAAGTCCAGCGCCTGCTGCTTGTAGCGGGCCAGCAGCTCGCGGTCGGCCGACGCGTGCACGGTGGCCTCGTAGGTGGCGATGCGCTGCAGCAGGGTCTCGTGCAGTTCGCGGAAGCCCTGGCGGCCGGCGGCGTCCAGCGGCTTGCCGTCGCCCAGGCCGACCAGGGCCTGGGTGCGCAGCATGGTGTCGGTCCAGGTGGTACGCACCGTGGTCAGCGCATAGGTGCCCGGCATGGCGTCGGTACTGACGCTGCGCGAGTCGCGCTCGACGGCGAGCAGGGCGATGTAGGAAACCACCACCATCAGCGACATGATCGCGATCACGACCGCGAAGCTGGCCAGGATACGTCGGCGGAGCGTCCAATTCTTCACAGTATTCCCCTGGTGATGATCGGCTGTCTGACAGATAAAACCTGCAGACGAAGGCAGATTGGCGTCAGCCTTCTTTTCAGTTCTAGCGGAAAATGCCGCATATATTATCCGCACCGGCGAATTTTCGGCGTCATTATTCCGAAGGACTACTACCCGACCATCCCCTCCCCCATCAGGCCGCGCGCAGGGGAATGAAGGCGCAGTCGTCGCTCAGCAGGGCGGCGATCATCGCCCCGGTTTCCTCCAGTTGGCGGGCCAGGTCGTCGCTGGAGACATGCAACTGCCAGTCCGCCGCGGAACTGGCCGGCGTCTGCGCGCGCACCGCGTCCAGGGCCGCCAGGAAGGCCTTGCGCTGCGGCAGGTAGGCGGTGAAGCCGTCGCCCTTGAGCGCCGAGACGCTGATGCCCAGGCGCTCGCAGATGGCCGCCTTGGCGGCGATCTCCTCGCGGTCGGCCTGGCGCGAGCGCTCGACCAGCGCCGCCAGTTCGGTGTCCACCAGGCGTCCGCCGACGATCAGCTCCGGGCCCTCGTCCCAGACCTGCGGCGGGCAGTCCTTGGCCTCCGCGCGCAGCGGGATGTGCGGGTTGATCTCCATGGGATAGATGCGGCACACCAGCGGCCGCCGCTCGTAGATGCCGCAGCGCATGTCGCTGCCCAGGTGGAGGCAGGCGCCCTGGTTGAAGGCAGCGAAGGTGATCGCCAGGTGCGCCTGGGTGCTGCCGCAGCGGACCGGCAGCGAACGGCGCAGCACGTGCTCGCGCTGCCCCTCCGGCAGCCCGGCGCCATCGTCCAGCACCGCTTCCAGCAGGACGATCAGGCTGCCGCCGTCGGCCACCCAGTCGCGGGATTCGTCGAGGGTCAGGGGTACGTGGTGGTCATGGCAGCACTTGCCGCAACCGTTGCAGGAAAAGCGCATGGGATTCGCTCCGTGGCCAGGGGATGACGGAAAACCGGCGTTTTCCGTGCCATGGCCGATGCGGAGCAGATTGTGTGCCAGGTGTTACATCCAGGTGCGGGCTTAGCCCGGGTAGGCGAACACCAGCGCCTTGAGCGCCGCATCCTCATCGACGTCGGCGAACTCCGGCGGGTTGTCCAGGCGCTCGACGAAGGCCAGCTCCGGCGCCTCGGCCGCCATGCCCTGGATAAGGAAGGCCGGGCTCACGGACGGATCGTTGACGCAGGCCAGCACCCGGCCGCCGGGCGCCAGCAGCTCGGGCAGGCGGCGCAGGATGCGCGGGTAGTCCTTGCCGAGGGCGAAGCTGCCCTTCTGGAACGACGGCGGGTCGATGATCACCAGGTCGTAGGGCCCGGACTTCTTCACCTTGCCCCAGGACTTGAACAGCTCGTGGCCGAGAAACTCCACCCGCGACAGGTCGTGGCCATTCAGCCGGTGGTTGTCGCGCCCGCGGCTGAGCGCGGCGCGCGCCATGTCCAGATTGACCACGTGCTCGGCGCCGCCGGCGATGGCCGCCACCGAGAAGCCGCAGGTGTAGGCGAACAGGTTGAGCACCCGCTGCCCGGCGGCCCGGGCCTGCACCCACTGGCGGCCCAGGCGCATGTCGAGGAACAGCCCGTTGTTCTGCTTGCGCCCCAGGTCCAACAGGTAGCGCAGGCCATTCTCGCCGACCACGCGCTCCTCCGGCACCTCGCCGAACAGGGCCTGCATGGCGCTGTCCGGGCGGTAGCGGTGCTGCAGCAGCAAGGCCTCGGCGCCGCTGGCGCGCCATTGCGGCGACTCGCAAAGGCCCAGCAGCAGGCGCTCCAGCGCCGCCAGTTCATCTTCGCCCGGCTCGCGGAACAGCGACACCAGCAGCACGCCCTGCAGCCAGTCCGCGGTCACGTGCTCCAGCCCCGGCCAGCGCCGGCCGCGGCCGTGGAACAGGCGGCGAACCTCGGCGGGCGGCGCCTCCAGGGCGGCCAGCAGCTGTTGCAGGAGTACGTCGAGGGCTTGTGCGTTCATGGCGTCGGGGCTGGGAAAAGGGGCGGCCATTCTGGACAGGATCGGCGCAAAAGAGAACCGCCCGTAGCACCTCAGCGGGTGACCTGGAAGCGCTCGGTCAGGCGCTGCAGGCGCCCGCTCAGTTCCTGCAGGCGCGAGCCCTCGCGCTCCAGGGCCTGGGCATCGCTGTCGTTGTGCTCGGCCACGCCCTGCACGTCCTGTAGGTGGAGGATGACCTCCTCGCTGACGGAACTCTGCTCCTGGGTGGCCGTAGCGATGAGCTGGTTCATCTGGCTGATGCTGGCGATGCCCTCGGTCATGCGCAGGAGCAGTTCGCTGGTGCGCCGGCTGCGCGACACGCATTGCTCGACGTTCTCCCGGCTGCTCGACATGGCCTGGGCCGCGGCGCGGCTGCCACTTTGCAGGCGGCCGATCACTTCCTGGATCTCGCGGGTGGACAGCGCGGTCTTCTGCGCCAGGTTGCGCACCTCGTCGGCCACCACGGCGAAGCCGCGGCCCTGCTCGCCGGCCCGCGCGGCCTCGATGGCGGCGTTGAGCGCCAGCAGGTTGGTCTGTTCGGCGATGCCGCGGATGACTTCCACCACCCGGCCGATCTGCTGGGCCTGGGCGTCCAGGTCCTGGACCTGGCGGTCGCTGTCGTCGATCTGGCTGGCGAGGCGGCCGATCTCCTCCAGGCTCTCGCGCATCAGCTCGCTGCCGTCGCGCGCCTCCTGGTTGATGCGCAGGGCGGTCTGCGCGGCCTCGCCGGCATTGGCCGCCACGCCCTCGATGGTGCTGCCCATCTGGCGCATGGCGCCGGACATGTGCGCGGTCTCGCCCAGTTGGCGCCGGGCGCCGTCGCGCAGCGTCTGGGTGGTGCTGGCCAGCTGCTGGGCCAGTTCGTTCAGCCCCAGGGCATCGCGCAGGACCACGGCGACCAGTTCGTCCAGCCGAGCGAGGAAGCGGTTGAGGCGCGAGTTCATGGCGCCGGACACCGGGCTGCGGTAGCTGAGGTCGACCACGTCGCTTTCGGTCAGGCGGCTCACCGAGGCCAGCAGGCCCATGGCGCCGCGGGCCTCGGCGTGGGACTGGATGGCCAGGTAGACCAGGATCGAGCTTTCCAGCACCACGTAGAAAGCGTGCAGGAAGATGATCGGCCAGGTGCCCTGGGGCGCCACCCACAGCCCGCTGCCGCCCTGCTGCAGGGCGAAGAAGGCCAGGTGGTGGACGGCGATGAAGCTGGCGGCGACCACGATGGGCAGCCAGTCACGGTAGAACACCAGGATCGCCAGCAGCACGAAGATGCCGAAGTGCATCTCGATGATCCCGCCGCTCTGGTTGATCTGCAGGGCGGCGAAGGCCATGAAGGCGATGCCCATGCAGCAGCGCATCAGGCGCCGGCCGCCGATCAGCGGGTACAGGCCGTGCATGGCCGCCAGCGTGCCGCCGCCGATCAGCAGGGCCTGCCCCCAGGTATCGTGCCAGGCGGCCAGGGCGAGCGAGTAGGCGAACATCAGCCAGAGCACGCCGAACATGATGCGGTCGGCCTTGCGGTAGTGGTTTTCCAGGGAGAAGGAAGAGTGAGGCATGACGAATAGGGTACCGGCGGGTGGAATGACCCCCACTTATCGGCCGCTACCGCCGCCAACCTTAGGCCTTTCGTCCAGAGGCGGCCGGGCGCGCGTCCGGCGCCCCGGGTAGAATGAGCGTCTGAAAGATTCTTCCCAGGGGTTACCGGTGGCAGCACAACACGGCTTCGTCCTCACCCGGCACTGGCGCGACACGCCCGCCGGCACCGAGGTGGAGTTCTGGCTGGCCACCGACGCCGGCCCGCGCCGGGTGCGCCTGCCGCCGCAGACCTCGGTGGCCTTCCTCCCCGCCGCCCAGCGCGAGGCGGCGCAGCGCCTGCTGCAGGGCGAAACCGGCGTGGAGCTGCGCCCGCTGCAGCTGCGCGACTTCGAGCAACGCCCGGTGCTGGGCCTGTACTGCCGCCAGCACCGCCAACTGATGGACCTGGACAAGCGCCTGCGCGCGGCCGGCGTCGAAGTGCTGGAAGCCGACATCCGCCCGCCGGAGCGCTACCTGATGGAGCGCTTCATCACCGCCCCGGTGAGCTTCGATGGCGAGGCCGATGCCGAGGGCGTGCTGTGCGAAGCCGTGCTGAAGCCGGCGCCGGACTATCGGCCACGGCTGAAGCTGGTGTCCCTGGACATCGAGACCGACATCCACGGCAACCTCTATTCCATCGCCCTGGAAGGCTGCGGCCAGCGCCAGGTGTACATGCTCGGCCCAGCCAACGGCGATGCCAGCTGGCTGGACTTCGACCTGGCCTACCGCGACAGCCACGGCGAACTGCTGGAAAGCCTCAACCAGTGGCTGGCCGAGCACGACCCCGACGCCATCATCGGCTGGAACCTGGTGCAGTTCGACCTGCGCGTGCTGCGCGAACACGCCCAGCGCCTGAAGATCCCCCTGCGCCTGGGCCGCGACGGTGACGAAATGGGCTGGCGCCAGCACGGCAGCGGCAGCAACCACTACTTCGCCGCGGCCGCCGGGCGGCTGATCATCGACGGCATCGAGGCGCTGCGTTCGGCGACCTGGAGCTTCCCCTCCTTCAGCCTGGAAAGCGTGGCGCAGACGCTGCTGGGCGAAGGCAAGGCGATCGACAACCCCTACGACCGCATGGCCGAGATCGACCGCAAGTTCGCCGAGGACAAGCCGGCCCTGGCCCACTACAACCTCAAGGACTGCGAGCTGGTCACGCGCATCTTCGCCAAGACCGAGCTGCTGCACTTCCTGCTCGAACGCGCCAGCGTCACCGGCCTGCCCGCCGACCGCAGCGGCGGCTCGGTGGCGGCCTTCACCCACCTGTACCTGCCGGCCATGCACCGACTCGGCTTCGTCGCCCCCAACCTCGGCGGCAAGCCGCCGGAGGCCAGCCCCGGCGGCTTCGTCATGGACTCGCGCCCGGGGCTGTATGAATCGGTGCTGGTGCTGGACTACAAGAGCCTGTACCCGTCGATCATCCGCAGCTTCCTGATCGACCCGGTGGGCCTGGTGGAAGGCCTGCGCCAGCCGGATGACGAACACTCGGTGGAAGGCTTCCGCGGCGCCCGCTTCTCGCGCAGCCGGCACTGCCTGCCGGCCATCGTCGAGCGCGTGTGGCAGGGCCGCGAGGCGGCCAAGCGCGAGGGCAACAAGCCGCTGTCCCAGGCGCTGAAGATCATCATGAACGCCTTCTACGGCGTGCTCGGCTCCAGCGGCTGCCGCTTCTTCGACCCGCGCCTGGCGTCGTCCATCACCATGCGCGGGCACCAGATCATGCGCCGCACCCGCGAGCTGATCGAAGCGCAGGGCCACCAGGTGATCTACGGCGACACCGACTCCACCTTCGTCTGGCTCGGCGGCGCCCACGCCGAGGCGGACGCCGAGCGCATCGGCCGCGCCCTGGTGCAACGCATCAACCAATGGTGGAAGGAGCACCTGCGCGAAACCTACGGCCTGGAAAGCGCCCTGGAGCTGCAGTACGAAACCCACTACCAGCGCTTCCTGATGCCCACGGTGCGCGGCGCCGAGGAAGGCAGCAAGAAACGCTACGCCGGCCTGGTGCGGCGCGCCGACGGCAGCGAGGAAATGGTCTTCAAGGGCCTGGAAACGGTGCGCACCGACTGGTCGCCGCTGGCCCAGCGCTTCCAGCAGGAGCTGTACGAACGCATCTTCCGCCGCCTGCCCTACCAGGACTACGTGCGCGACTACGTGCGCCGCACCCTGGCCGGCGAGCTGGACGACCTGCTGGTCTACCGCAAGCGCCTGCGCCGGCGCCTGGACGACTACGAACGCAACGTCCCGCCCCACGTGCGCGCGGCCCGCGCCGCCGACGACTACAACCAGAGCCAGGGCCGCCCACGGCAATACCAGCACGGCGGCTGGATCAGCTACCTGATCACCACCGCCGGCCCCGAGCCCCTGGAGAACCGCCGCGCGGCCATCGACTACGAGCACTACCTGACACGCCAGCTGCAACCGGTGGCCGACGCCATCCTGCCCTTCGTCGGCGACGACTTCGCACGGCTGGTCGATCGGCAGATGGCGTTGTTCTGAACACGCCCACCCACGGGAGGAGTTCCGTCGTAGGATGGTGTTGAGCGAAGCGATACCCATCACCGCCACCGCATGGGTTTCGCAAGCTCAACCCATCCTACGAAGAGCACCCCGGCGCGGCCTGCAAGACAGTTACGCCTACGGTTCAGAAAAGCACGGGCGTAGGAGCGGACTCCGTCCGCGATTGGATTCGCCGACCACGCCGGACGCCCCGGTGGCACGGACGGGTGAGCGCGCCCTGCGCGCGATTCGCGGAAGGAGTCCGCTCCTACAGGTTGACGCCGAACTTCCCGAGCGCACCGGACAGCCCACTCTCCCTTCTGGGAGAGGGGCGGAGTCAACCTGGCACACGGCTGCCGCCGGTAAATACCATTCGCGAGCAAGCTCGCTCCTACGAAGAGCCCCCGGCGGCGCCATGCTCAATCGGCATGGATGTCGTTGTGCCGCGTCTCGCGCAGGAACAGCAGCGAGCACACCAGGCTCACGCCGGTGATCAGCACCGGATACCAGAGGCCGTAGAAGATGTTGCCGGTGTACACCACCAGGGCGAAGGAGATGGTCGGCAGCAGGCCGCCGAACCAGCCGTTGCCGATGTGGTACGGCAGCGACAGCGAGGTGTAGCGGATGCGCGTCGGGAACAGTTCGACCATCAGCGCCGCCAGCGGGCCGTAGCAGCAGGTGGCGATGAAGATCAGCGCCACGATGATGGCGATCACCATCGGCCGGTTCACCAGCGAGGCGTCGGCCTGGGTCGGGTAGCCGGCTTCCTTCACCGCGGCGCCCAGGGCGGCGGCGTCGAAGCCTTCGATGCGCTTCTCGCCCACGCTCACCACCAGCTCGCTGCCGGCCGGCGCGGCCTGGGTGCTGTAGGGCACGCCGCCTTTCACCAGCAGGGTCTTGGCCTTGTCGCAGGGGCTGTCGAATTTGGCCTTGCCCACCGGGTCGAACTGGAAGGTGCAGGTGGCCGGGTCGGCCATCACCACCACCGGTGCCTGGCGCGAGGCCTGGTCGATCTGCGGGTTGGCGTAGTGGGTCAGGGCCTTGAACAGCGGGAAGTAGAACACCGTCGCCAGCAGCAGGCCGACCACCAGCACCGGCTTGCGCCCGACCTTGTCGGACACCCAGCCGGCCAGCACGAACAGCGGCGCGCCTATCACCAGGGAGATGATCAGCAGCACGTTGGACAGCCCCGGGTCGACCTTGAGCACCTGGGTGAGGAAGAACATCACGTAGAACTGCGCGGCGTAGAAGGTCACCGCCTGGCCGGCGTTGATGCTGAACAGGGCGATCAGCACGATCTTCAGGTTGCTCCAGCGGGTAAAGGACTCCTTGAGCGGCGACTTGCTGATCTTGCCCTCGGCCTTCATTTTCAGGAACGCTGGCGACTCCTGCATGGACAGGCGGATCCAGGTGGAAATGCCCAGCAGCACGATGGAAATCAGGAACGGCAGGCGCCAGCCCCAGGCCTCGAAGGCTTCGCCTGTGGCCTGGCGGCAGCCCCAGATCACCAGCAGCGACAGCAGCAGGCCGGCGGTGGCGGTGCACTGGATCCAGCTGGTGTAGGCGCCGCGCTTGTTGGCCGGGGCGTGCTCGGCGACGTAGATGGCCGCGCCGCCGTATTCGCCGCCCAGGGCCAGGCCCTGCAGCAGGCGCAGGGCGATGAGGATGATCGGCGCGGCCACGCCGATGCTGGCGTAGGACGGCAGCAGGCCGACGCAGAAGGTCGACAGGCCCATCAGCAGGATGGTGGCGAGGAAGGTGTACTTGCGCCCGATCATGTCGCCCAGGCGGCCGAACACCAGGGCGCCGAAGGGCCGCACCAGGAAGCCGGCGGCGAAGGCCAGCAGAGCGAAGATGAAGGCGGTGGTGTCGTTGACGCCGGCGAAGAACTGCTTGCTGATGACCGCTGCCAGCGATCCGTAGAGGAAGAAGTCGTACCACTCGAACACGGTGCCGAGCGAGGAAGCGAAGATCACCTTGCGCTCTTCGCGGCTGCTGGAGCGCCCCCGTTCGAACGACTGGGGCTGTGCTAGATCGGTCATTACGGCTCTCCTGCCCCTCGTGGGGGCTCTTATTGTTGTTTCAGCCTCGACCGCCACGGCCCGGGGCCGCGCGACGCTGTCTGGTGTCGAACCTCGTGTTCGTCCCGCCGGGGTGGCCGTCAGGACAGGGCCTTCTCCTCCCGGCCGCTGATAGGGATGACCTCCGCCTGCCGCGAGGGTTCGGCCAGGATCATCCGCGCCGCCTTCTCGGCGATCACCAGCACCGGCGAGCAGCTGTTGCCGGAGATGAGCGTGGGCATGATCGAGGCGTCGGCGATGCGCAGGCCGGGGATGCCGTGCACGCGCAGCTGGCTATCGACCACGGCATTCGGCCCGCTGCCCATGCGGCAGGTGCCGGCGGGGTGGAAGATGGTGGTGCCGATGTCCGCCGCTGCGCGGTGCAAGTCTTCCTCGCTGCGGAAGTCCGGGCCGGGCTTGTATTCCTCCGGGCGAAAGCGCGCCAGGGCCGGCGCGGCGGCGATGCGGCGGGTCAGGCGGATGGCGTCGGCGGCCACCTTGAGGTCTTCCGGGTGGCTCAGGTAGTTGGGCTGGATCAGCGGCTTGGCGCGCGGGTCGGTACTGCGGATGCGCACGCTGCCGCGGCTTTGCGGGCGCAGGTCGCACACCGAGGCGGTGAAGGCCGGGAAGGCGTGCAGCGGCTCGCCGAAGCGCTCCAGCGACAGCGGCTGCACGTGGTATTCGAGGTTGGCCGAGGCCTGGCCGGGGTCGGACTTGGCGAAGGCGCCCAGTTGGCTCGGCGCCATGGACAGCGGGCCGCTGCGCTTGAACAGGTACTCCAGGCCCATGCCGACCTTGCCCCAGGGCGTGGCGGCGATGCGGTTCAAGGTGCGGGTGCCCTGGATGCGGTAGATCAGCCGCAGCTGCAGGTGGTCCTGCAGGTTCTCGCCGACGCCGGGCAGCGCGTGGCGCACGCCGATGCCCAGTTGTTCCAGCAAGGGCCGCGGGCCGATGCCCGAGCGCTGCAGCAGGGTTGGCGAGCCGATGGCGCCGGCGCACAGGATCACCTCGCGGCGCGCCCGCAGTTCGCGGCGGGCGCCCTGCCAGTCCACCACCAGGCCTTTGGCGCGGCCGTCTTCGAGGATCAACTGCTGCGCCTCGACATTCGTCAGCACCAGCAGGTTCGGGCGCTGCTCGACCGGGCGCAGGAAGGCCTTGGAAGCGTTCCAGCGAACACCGCCGCGCTGGTTCACCTGGAAGTAGCCGCAGCCTTCGTTGTCGCCGCCGTTGAAGTCGTCCACCGAAGCGATGCCGGTCTGCGCCGCCGCCTCGCGGAAGGCATCGAGGATTTCCCAGGACAGCCGCTGCTGCTCCACCCGCCATTCGCCGCCGCCGTGGTGGATGGCGCTGTCGCCGGCGAAGTGGTCCTCCATGCCGAGGAACAGCGGCAGCAGGTCGTTCCAGCCCCAGCCGGGATTGCCCTCGGCGGCCCAGCCGTCGTAGTCGCGGGCCTGGCCGCGCATGTAGATCATGCCGTTGATCGACGAGCAGCCGCCGAGCACGCGGCCGCGGGGGTACTTGATGGCGCGGCCGTTGAGGCCGGGCACCGCTTCGGTGTCGAAGCACCAGTCGGTGCGCGGGTTGCCGATGCAGTAGAGGTAGCCGACGGGGATGTGGATCCAGGGGTAGTTGTCCGGGCCGCCGGCTTCGATCAGCAGCACGCGGTTGGCCGGGTCGGCGGACAGGCGGTTGGCCAGCAGGCACCCGGCGGGGCCGGCACCCACGATCAGGTAGTCGAAAGCGTCCAGTGCCTGGGGCATGGGCTGACCTCCAGTTGTTCTTATAGTTAGTCGTTCTTATCGATGCGTCGCTTGAGGCTAGCCGCTCATTCGCGATAAAAAAACGAACATTTCGAGTCAGCTGCTGATCGTTTTCTAACAACGGAGCCCGCCATGTTCGACTGGAACGACCTGCGCTACTTCCTCGAACTGCACCGCAGCGGCCGCCTGCTGGCTACCGCGCGTAAGCTGAACACCACCCACGCCACCGTGGCCCGGCACATCGAGAACATCGAGCGCGACCTGGGCACCCAGCTGTTCGCCCAGCACACCGGCGGCTACCAGCTGACCCCGGCGGGCCTGGCGCTGCTCAAGCACGCCGAGGCCATGGAGAACACCGCCCTGCTCGCCCAGGAGGAAATGAGCCAGAGCATCAGCCCCCTGGGCCAGGTGCGCCTGGGCGTGACCGAGGGCCTGGGCACCATGTTCCTCGCCCCGCGCCTGGGCGAGCTGATGCGCCAGTACCCGGGCCTTGAGCTGGAACTGGTGTCGGTGCCGCGCTTCGTCAGCATCACCAACCGCGAGGCGGACATCGCCATCACCCTGGAAAGGCCCAACGCCGACCTGGTGATCAGCCGTCGCCTGACGCGCTACCGCCTGAGCCTGTTCGCCAGCCCCGCCTACCTGGAAAAGGCCCCGCCCCTGCGCGACCGCGACGACCTGTGCAAGCACCAGTGGATCGGCTACGTGGACGACCTGCTGTTCAGCCAGGAACTGATGTTCCACCACAGCTTCTGCCGCCACCCCCAGGTGGTGTTCCGCAGCACCAGCGTGGTGGCCCAGCAACAAGCCGCCCAGGCCGGCGTCGGCCTGGCCATCCTCCCGCAGTTCATGGGCCTGCACGATCCGCTGCTGGTGCCGGTGCTGCCGGAGGAATTCATCGAGCGGGAGTACTGGATGTGTACGCGACGGGAGTTGCACCGGTCGGTGCGGCTGAGGTTGGTTTGGGATTTTCTGGTGGGGTTGTGTGAGCGGGAGCAGGGGATTCTAATGGAAGGGAAACTGGAATCTATAAAGATTTAAGTAGCAATGAACAATAGAGAAACGACTAGGATTTTTCAATTCACTCTTTCTCTTCGCTCAATAAGCTCACGTCACTAAACCATCGCTCGGTTTTCAAAGGGTATTTTGAAATAACTTTACAGTATTTAAATTCACTTCTGCCAAGAAGATGCCCTTCAACCATCTTCGACGCCTCAACCGCCGAATACACTGCCGACCTCGCCATCTCGACGGTTGCAAGCGCCGACTCTTTATGCACCGTTGCATTACGTCTTCGCGCTAACAACAACGCTGACTTGTATGGTTCTACCGTTAGATCGAAAGGCGAACCTACCAATACTATGGGCCAGCTCTTAAACGCCGCCGTGAAACTTGCGCCCCTGTATTTTGGGTCTAACATCGATTTCTTCTCTTGAGCCTTACTCAAGACCTCGTCCACACAGCTGAAAAACATTATTTCAACCAAACTATGCGCAGCTAACAAAACCATTTGAGCAAGAGCCCCATGATGAACCTCAGCCTTATATTGAAAATCCGGCAACTCATTAACTAGCAACCACCTAGCCCCTACATAAGTCTCCGACCAAGCATCAAGACTCAGCCACTTTGAAGAAATAGATTTTTTTATTTGCTCTCTCATACCTAACAACCTAGTAAAGACAAGATAATTTCAATCCGTAGAATCACTTGCTATTCGGTTGACCAACCAGTCCCTATTCACTATTTTAAAATCTCGGTGCTGAACACACCCTCACGGCGGAATACATGCCCGTCAGCATGGAGCGTATCTGAAAGGACGCAACATCCATGTCTATTTCCATTTCCACGACGTCTGTCCAGCCCCAGCTCATTCCCACCCACTTCTACCGCCACAAACGCCGCCTCCGCGCCCTGCTGATCGAAGGCCAACCCTGGTTCGTCGTGCGCGACCTGAGCAAGCTGATGAACGCCTTTCTGCAGGATCGCCTGGCGCGCAATCTCGATCCGGATCAGTTGCGTCGCGCCATGCTGCGCAATGACAACGGCTTGGCCGAAGAGGTGGAGCTGCTGAGCGAGTCCGCGGTGTATGCCGTGCTGATTCTTTTCCACCATCCGGAGAACCGTGGCATTCGCCAGTGGATCAGCAATTCGGTGGTGCCGAGCCTGCGGGATGCGGCTGCGCCGGCGCTGGGTGAGGTGCCGCAGCGGCGGTTGCTGCGTTGGGAGCAACAGCAGTTGAGCGTGCTGGATTGGCAGGGGCAGGTTTGGGTGCCGCTGCCGGAGTTGGCGCAGACGATGCGCTTGGGTTGAGGTCGGCGCCCCGTGGCTTGGGCTGCGGGGTGCTTTTGTAGGAGCGAGCTTGCTCGCGAAGGGAGTTTCCCGGTCATGCCGGTGCCAGGCATGAGAGCGCCCTCTCCCTAACCCTCTCCCTGAAGGGAGAGGGGACCGTTGGGCAGAGTTGGATGTCATGGTGTTAGCCGGCCACGATGGTGGTTTCCGGCTGAAACCATCCTTCCCCACTGGCACGGACAAGCCCCCTCTCCCTTCAGGGCGGGGCGCGTAGCCGAGGGCTGGGGAGAGGGGACGGGTTCAACCGAAAACACCAGAATCGCCGGCGAGCCTCCTTCGCGAGCAAGCTCGCTCCTACCAGCGCGGTATTGACGACTCAGGTTTCTGCACTCAGAGGTTGTGTTCCGCTGTCGCAGACGGATTCCAGTCCAACTCCCGGAGAAACTGCCTGACCTCACGCCGCGAGCGCAGGCGGATGATGCGCCGCCCCTGCCGGTGCGCATCCAGCAATTCCATCACCTTGGGGCGGCTGCCCTTGGGATAGTTCCAGATCCAACTCAGGAACGCCGGGTCGGGCAGTTGCTCGGGGCAGCCTTCGGCCATGTCCGGGCGGACTCGGCCGCGGTAGCGGAAGCCGCGCCAGAGGGCGCGCCACAGGCAGAGCAAGGGTGGCAGGTCGAGGAGGATCACGGTGTCGCAGGCGGCAAGGCGCTGCGCCAGGGTGCCGGAGTAGTTGCCGTCCATCACCCAGCGCTCGCCCAGGCAGAGCGCCTGTACGCGGGCCTGCCAGTCCGGTTTTTCCGGCTCTTGCCAGCCGGGCTGCCAGTACAGTGCGTCCATGTGGATGACCGGCAGCGCCAGGCGTTGGCCGAGGGTGGCGGACAAGGTGCTCTTGCCGCTACCACCGGAGCCGATGATCAGGATTCTTTTCACAAAACGCTCCCTGTCGGCCTGCTGCGGCTGCAGCAGGCCGCGTATTGTGCGGCAACCCTGCCGTTGACGTTAAGTGAGTCCAGGCGAACTGCATCGCAGGCCGAACCACGGCGCTCTTCGTAGGATGGGTGGAGCGAAGCGATACCCATCGCCGTGCTTGGCCGGGCGCCAGCAGTGCTGGCGGGATCGCGGACGGAGTCCGCTCCTACAGGTCGCCGGGAAACACGGCATTCCTCTCCCCGTAGGAGTGGACCTTGTCCGCGATTGCCGGAGGTTTCGGCGCGAATCGCGGATAAGATCCGCCCCTACGCTACCCCACCTGCGCCATTCCCATGTAGGAGCGCGCCCTGCGCGCGAATCGCGGGCAGGGCCCGCTCCTACAGGATGCATGGGTTTGGTCGGGGGGTTTATTCGGCGCGGGCGTGTTCGACCTTGTCCGAGGCGGACCAGATGCGGTAGCGGACTTCGATGTCCTTGGGGGCGTAGATCACGATCGGCAGCTTGCTGTTGTAACGCAGCAGGAAGCCGTCTCCGACCACCGGTACGAAGTCCTTCCTGCTGGTGCCTTGCGGGCAGGCCATCAGGGTGCTGGCCGGGCCGCCGACCTTGTCCAGGCGGTAGTAGGGGTAGCCCCAGCCTTCCAGGGTCTTTTCTTCCAGGCTGCCGCCCAGGCGTTGGCGGTTGCAGTCGACGGTCAGGGTCTTGCCGGCCAGGACTTCGACCTTGAAGTTCTCTTCATGGGCTTGCTGCGGCAGGTGGATGACCTGACGCACGAAGCCGTCTTCGGCCTTGGGATAGGGCGCCACGTCTTCGAGTTTGGCGGCGTTGGCCAGGCTGGCGGTGGCGCTGAGCAGCAGCGCGGTGGAGAGGGTGAAACGGGTGAAGGGCATGACGCCTCCTTGCCGGTTGAAGGGCGAACGCATCGCGCTGGATGCGCTCGTCCGGGTTGATTGCGTCCCTTCGACCATGCGCCTGTGCGAATGCGCGGCCCGGGGCCGCGCGAAGTTGTTTCAGGCTACTTCACCGCCGGTCTTGGCCTGCTGTTCCAGGTGCGCCTGCAGTTCCGGGTCGAGCTGCAGCTGGTAGGCCAGCTCGTCCAGGTAGTTGCGCTCGCTTTCCTGCTGGTCGTCCACCAGCATCACGCTGGCCAGGTACATTTCCGCGGCCTTGCCCGGGTCGCCTTGCGCGGCCTGGGCCACGTCGGCGGCTTCGAGGGGTTTCTGCACTTCGTTGTCGAGCCAGGCCTGCAGCTCCGGCTCGCCGGCGTGGCGGGAGATTTCCGCGTAGATCGCCTGCTTTTCCTTGTCGTCGATGCGGCCGTCGGCCTTGGCCGCGGCGATCAGGGCGATGAGGATGGCGTGGCTGTGGGCCTCGGCTTCGTCGCCGGAGAGCTGGTCGACGGTGGTCGGCGGCTGTTGCTGCGCGGCGGTCGCCTGTTGCTGCTGCCAGTTCTGGTAGGCCTGGAAGGCCATCATGCCCAGGGAGGCGAGCATGGCGTAGTTGACCCCGCCGCCGCTGGAGCGGCCCTGGCTGGCCGGGGCGCCGCCGCCGAGCATGCTGCCCAGCACGCCGCCGAGGCCGCCCAGGCCTCCGGCCGCTGCGCCACCGCCGGTGGCTCCGCCAAGCAGGCCGCCGAGCAACCCGCCAAGGCCACCCAGGCCGCCTGCGCCGCCTGCGCCGCCCTGTTGCGCCTGCGCGCCCTGGCCGGCCCGCAGCAGTTGTTCCAGCAGATCCGTGGTGTTCATGGCAGCGCCCTCGGCGTGGTTGCAGTCAGGCAACGATAGTCCCGGTGGCGGATTCCGCCAATGCCGTCCGGGACTATTCAGGGGCGCGCTGAGAATCAGGCCGGCAGTGCCTGCAGGGCCTTCTGCGCCTGGGCTTCCAGCTCGGCCTTGAGGCCCGGGTCGAGGCTCAGCTGGCGGGCCAGTTCGTCGAGGTAGGCGCGCTCCATGTAGTTTTCCTCGTCGACCATCAGCAGGCTGGCCAGGTACATCTCGGCGGCCATTTCCTCGCTCTGCGCGGCCCCCGCCACTTCCCGCGGGTCCAGCGGCTTGGCCAGTTCGCGGTCGAGCCAGCCCTGCAGCTCCAGGTCGCCGGTGAGCTTGGCGATCTCACCGTCGATCAGCTGGCGCTCGCGGGCGTCGATGTGGCCGTCGGCCTTGGCCGCCGCCACCAGGGCGCGGAGGATGGCGTGGCTGTGGGCCTCGGCCTCCACCGGCGGCAGGCGGTCGACGGTCTGCGGTTCGCCGCGCGGTGCGCTGGCCTGCTTACTCTGCCAGTTGCCGTAGGCCTTGTAGGCGATCACCCCGAGGGCGGCCAGGCCGCCGTAGGTGACGACCTTGCCGCCCATCTTCCGCGCCTTCTTGCTGCCCAGCAGCAGGCCCAGCGCGCCGGCGGCCAGGGCGCCGCCACCGGCGCCGGAGAGTAGGCTGCCGAGGTCCAGGCCGCCCTTGCCCTGGGCCTGGCCGGGCTGGCCGCCGCCCTGGGCGAGGCCCTTGTTCTGCAGGAGGTCCTGGCCGGATTTGAGCAGTTGGTCGAGCAGGCCACGGGTGTTCATGGCGGTCTCCTGGGTCGGTTGAGGGAAACCTCGACTCTAGCGCCCGCTCCCGTATGTGCGCAGGCGCAGAGTGCTTCGGGATATTGCTGGGGAGTACGAATCGCGGGCAGGGCCCGATCCTACCCCCGCCGGCAAACCACTCCGTAGGATGGTGTTGAGCGAAGCGATACCCATCACCGCTGCCCGATGGGTTTCGCAGGCTCAACCCATCCTACGAAGAGCAGGCGGGCTGGGTGGACGCTTTCATTCGATTTAAAAGAATGCTCCTATAGATTTTCGATAAAGCACAAAGCCATGGCCCGCCACCCATGATGACCCTGCGCCAGATCCGCCATTTCATCGCCGTTGCCGAGACCGGTTCGATCTCCGCCGCAGCCCAGGCGGTGTTCATTTCCCAGTCCACCCTGACCCTGGCCATCCAGCAGTTGGAGGAGGAAATCGGCGTGCGCCTGTTCGAGCGCCACGCCAAGGGCATGACGCTCACCCACCAGGGCCACCAGTTCCTGCGCCAGGCGCACCTGATCCTGGCCACGGTGGAGAACGCCAAGCGCAGCCTGCAGCAGAGCACCGACAAGGTCGCCGGCAGCCTGACCATCGGCGTGACCAGCCTGGTCGCCGGCTACTACCTGGCCGACCTCATCACCCGCTTCCAGCGTGCCTACCCCAACGTGCAGACGCGCGTGGTGGAGGACGAGCGACCTTATATAGAGCACCTGCTGGTGAGCGGCGAGATCGACGTCGGCGTGCTGATCCTCTCCAACCTGGAGGACCGCCACGCCCTGCAGACCGAGGTGCTCACCCACTCGCCGCACCGCCTCTGGCTGCCAGCCCAGCACCCGCTGCTGGAGCGCGACAGCATCGGCCTGGCGGACGTCGCCGGGGAGCCGCTGATCCAGCTCAACGCCGACGAGATGGGCCTGCACACCCAGCGCATCTGGTCGCGCGCCGGGCTGGTGCCGCAGGTGACGCTGCGCACCGCCTCGGTGGAGGCCGTGCGCAGCCTGGTGGCCGCCGGCCTCGGCCTGTCGATCCAGCCGGACATGACCTACCGCCCCTGGTCGCTGGAGGGCGACATCATCGAGGCGCGCCCGCTGGTGGACCTGGGCGAGCCGCTGGACGTCGGCCTGGCCTGGCGCCGCGGCACGGCGCGGCCGGCGCTGGTGGACCCGTTCCTCACCGTGGCCCGTGAACAACCCAACGCCAAGCGGCTTTCCATCTAGCAGCATTCGATTTAATCGAATACCACTTTCAGTATTTAGAATTTGTCGACCTCAGGCCCGGAATCTAGTCTCTGGCTTCATACAGAAGGGCCGGGCAACCCACCGGAGCAGCCCATGGCCCCCGAAAACAAGACCGAGAAGAAAAGAGCCGCGAAGATGAACGCCCTGGCGAGCACCCCGACCCTGTACACCGAGCTGCTGATCGACGGTCAGCTGACGCCCGGCCAGGGCCTTGCCGAGGCGATCCTCAACCCCGCCAGCGGCGAAACCCTGGTCTCGGTCGCCGATGCTTCCCCCGAGCAGATCGAACAGGCCATCGACGCCGCCCAGCGCGCCTTCCCGGCCTGGTCGCGGACCACCCCGGCGCAACGCTCCGCCGCGCTGCTGGCCATCGCCGACGCCATCGACAAGCGCGCCGACGCCCTCGCCCGCCTGGAAGCCCTGAACTGCGGCAAGCCGCTGCACCTGGCGCGGCAGGACGACATCCCCGCCACCGCCGACGTGTTCCGCTTCTTCGCCGGCGCCGTGCGCTGCCAGCAGGGCCAGCTGGCCGGCGAGTACGTGCCCGGGCACACCAGCATGGTGCGCCGCGACCCGGTGGGCGTGGTGGCCTCCATCGCGCCCTGGAACTACCCGCTGATGATGGCGGCGTGGAAGATCGCCCCGGCCCTGGCCGCCGGCAACACCCTGGTGTTCAAGCCTTCCGAGCACACCCCGCTGTCGATCCTGGCGCTGGCCCCGGCGCTGGCGGACATCCTCCCGCCGGGCGTGCTCAACATCGTCTGCGGCGGCGGCGAGAACGTCGGCAGCCACCTGGTCGGCCACCCGCGGGTGCGCATGGTCTCGCTGACCGGCGATATCGTCACCGGGCAGAAGATTCTCCAGGCCGCCGCGCGCACCCTGAAGCGCACCCACCTGGAGTTGGGCGGCAAGGCGCCGGTCATCGTCTGCAACGACGCCGATATCGAGGCGGTCGTCCAGGGCGTGCGCACCCACGGCTACTACAACGCCGGGCAGGATTGCACAGCCGCCTGCCGCATCTACGCCCAGGCCGGCATCCACGACCGCCTGGTGGCCGAGCTGGGCGAGGCGGTGGCGAGCATCCGCTTCGCCCGCAAGCGCGATCAGGACAACGAGATCGGCCCGCTGATCAGCGCCCGCCAGCGCGACCGCGTGGCCAGCTTCGTCGAACGCGCCCTGGGCCAGCCGCATATCGAACGCGTGACCGGCGCCGCCGTGCACTCCGGCCCCGGCTTCTACTACCAGCCCACGCTGCTGGCCGGCTGCAAGCAGCAGGACGAGATCGTCCAGCGCGAGGTGTTCGGCCCGGTGGTCACGGTCACCCGCTTCGACCAGTTGGAGCAGGCGGTGGACTGGGCCAACGACTCCGAGTACGGCCTGGCCTCCTCGGTGTGGACGCAGAACCTGGACAAGGCCTTCCAGATCGCCAACCGCCTGCAGTACGGCTGCACCTGGATCAACACCCATTTCATGCTCGCCAGCGAGATGCCCCACGGCGGCCTCAAGCGCTCGGGCTACGGCAAGGACCTGTCCAGCGACTCGCTGCAGGACTACAGCGTGGTGCGCCACATCATGGCCCGCCACGGCGACCGCCTGGATTGAACGCCCCGGCGGGCCCGCCCGCCGGTACATAAGAAATGCCCCGGCGGTACGCCGCGCGAGGGCCGTTGCTCGATTGACACTGCCCCACCAATAGAGACAACAAACGAGGGAGACATCGCATGCGCAAGACAGCACTGTTCAGCGCCATCACCACCGCCCTGCTGGCCAGCGCCGGCGTACAGGCCGCCGACGCCATCAAGGCGGTCGGCGCCGGTGAAGGCCGCCTGGACATCATCGCCTGGCCGGGCTACATCGAACGCGGCCAATCCGACAAGGCCTACGACTGGGTCACCCAGTTCGAGAAGGACACCGGCTGCCAGGTCAACGTGAAGACCGCCGCCACCTCCGACGAGATGGTCAGCCTGATGGCCAAGGGCGGCTACGACCTGGTCACCGCCTCCGGCGACGCCTCGCTGCGGCTGATCTACGGCAAACGCGTGCAGCCGATCGACCCCGAGCTGATCCCCAACTGGAAGAACGTCGATGCACGCCTGAAGGACGCGCCCTGGTACACCGTCAGCGGCAAGACCTACGGCACCCCGTACCAGTGGGGCCCGAACGTGCTCATGTACAACACCAAGGTCTTCCCCAAGGCGCCGGACAGCTGGAGCGTGGTATTCCAGGCGCAGGACCTGCCCGACGGCAAGCCGAACAAGGGCCGCGTGCAGGCCTACGACGGCCCGATCTACATCGCCGACGCCGCGCTGTATCTGAAGAGCACCCAGCCGGAACTGGGCATCCAGGACCCGTACCAGCTGACCGAGGCGCAGTACGGCGCCGTGCTCGACCTGCTGCGCAAGCAGCATTCGCTGATCCACCGCTACTGGCACGACGCGACCGTGCAGATGAGCGACTTCAAGAACGAGGGCGTGGCCGCCTCCAGCTCCTGGCCGTACCAGGCCAACGCGCTGAAGGCCGAGAAGCAGCCGATCGCCACCGTGTTCCCGAAGGAAGGTGTCACCGGCTGGGCCGACACCACCATGCTGCACGCCGAGGCCGCGCACCCGAACTGCGCCTACAAGTGGATGAACTGGTCGCTGGAGCCCAAGGTGCAGGGCGACGTCGCCGCCTGGTTCGGTTCGGTGCCGGCCGCGCCGGAAGGCTGCAAGGCCAGCGAGCTGCTGGGCGCCGAAGGCTGCGCCACCAACGGCTTCGACCAGTTCGCCAGGATCGCCTTCTGGAAGACCCCGCAGGCCGAGGGCGGCAAGTTCGTCCCGTACAGCCGCTGGACCCAGGACTACATCGCGATCATGGGTGGCCGTTAAGCACGAGGCTTCGCTTCGCGCCTGACTGGCTCCCCTCTCCCTTCAGGGAGAGGGGCTGGGGGGGAGGGGAATGCCCCATGCCGATGCCAAGGCTCCCCTCTCCCCGTCCCTCTCCCTGAAGGGAGAGGGGGCGCCCAGCCCACCATCCGTTTCTGATTCACCCGATTTTTCCGGGCAGGGCCTTCGCACGCCGAATTCCTGCCCCTGGAGCGTGCCCCATGACCACCCCCGCTGTTCAATTCACCCAGGTCTCCCGCCAGTTCGGCGAGGTGAAAGCCGTCGACCGGGTGTCCATCGACATCAAGGACGGCGAGTTCTTCTCCATGCTCGGCCCCTCGGGCTCGGGCAAGACCACCTGCCTGCGCCTGATCGCCGGCTTCGAACAGCCCTCCTCCGGCTCCATCCGCATCCATGGCGAGGAAGCCGCCGGCCTGCCGCCGTACCAACGCGACGTCAACACGGTGTTCCAGGACTACGCGCTGTTCCCGCACATGAACGTGCTGGAGAACGTCGCCTACGGTCTGAAGGTGAAAGGCGTGGCCAAGGCCGAGCGCCTCAAGCGCGCCGAAGAGGCCCTGGGCATGGTCGCCCTCGGCGGCTACGGCAGCCGCAAGCCGGTGCAGCTCTCCGGCGGCCAGCGCCAGCGCGTAGCGCTCGCCCGCGCCCTGGTCAACCACCCGCGGGTGCTGCTGCTGGACGAACCCCTGGGCGCGCTGGACCTGAAGCTGCGCGAGCAAATGCAGAGCGAGCTGAAGAAGCTGCAGCGCCAGCTGGGCATCACCTTCATCTTCGTCACCCACGACCAGAGCGAAGCGCTGTCGATGTCCGACCGCGTGGCGGTGTTCAACAAGGGCCGCATCGAGCAGGTCGATACCCCGCGCAACCTGTACATGCAACCGGCCACGCCCTTCGTCGCCGAGTTCGTCGGCACCTCCAACGTGCTGCGCGGCGACCTGGCCCAACAACTCACCGGCAACGCCCGACCGTTCTCCATCCGCCCCGAGCACATCCGCTTCGCCACTGGCGAGCGTGGCGCCGGCGACCTGGAGATCAGCGGCCTGCTGCACGACATCCAGTACCAGGGCGCCGCCACCCGCTACGAAATCCGCCTGGACAACGGCCAGAACCTCTGCCTGAGCCAGGCCAACAGCCAGTGGGACGCCGCCGCCGTGGCCCACCAGCCGGGGCAGCGCGTGACCGCGCGCTGGGCGCGCGAGGCCATGGTGGCGCTGAACGAGGGCGCCTGAGATGGAACTGACGATGAACGCGCAGGCGCCCACGGCCGGCAACGGCCCGCTGCGCCGCCTGTCCAACCTGCTGTACCGCAAGCCGACGCTGTACCTCTCGCTGCTGCTGGTGCCGCCGCTGCTGTGGTTCGGCGCCATCTACCTGGGCTCGCTGCTGACCCTGATGTGGCAGGGCTTCTACACCTTCGACGACTTCACCATGACGGTGACGCCGGACCTGACCTGGGCCAACTTCGCCGCCCTGTTCACCCCGGCCAACTTCGACATCATCCAGCGCACCCTGGCGATGGCGGTCGCGGTGTCCATCGCCAGCGGCGTGGTGGCCTTCCCCATCGCCTACTACATGGCGCGCTACACCAGCGGCAAGACCAAGGCCTTCTTCTACATCGCGGTGATGATGCCGATGTGGGCCAGCTACATCGTCAAGGCCTACGCCTGGACCCTGCTGCTGGCCAAGGGCGGCGTGGCCATGTGGTTCGTGCACCACCTCGGCCTGCAATGGCTGCTGGACCTGCTGATGGACGTGCCCGGCGTGGGCGGCAACACCCTGTCCACCTCGCACCTGGGGCGCTTCCTGGTGTTCGTGTACATCTGGCTGCCGTTCATGATCCTGCCGATCCAGGCCTCCCTGGAGCGCCTGCCGCCGTCGCTGCTGCAAGCCAGCGCGGATCTCGGCGCGCACCCGCGGCAGACCTTCCTGCAAGTGATCCTGCCGCTGTCGATCCCGGGCATCGCCGCCGGCTCGATCTTCACCTTCAGCCTGACTCTCGGCGACTTCATCGTGCCGCAGCTGGTGGGCCCGCCGGGCTACTTCATCGGCAGCATGGTCTACGCCCAGCAGGGCGCGATCGGCAACATGCCGATGGCTGCCGCCTTCACCCTGGTGCCGATCGTGCTGATCGCCGTGTACCTGTCCATCGTCAAACGCCTGGGGGCCTTCGATGCACTCTGACTCCTCATCTCAAGAGAAGGCCTCCTTCGGCCTGAAAGCCGCCGCCTGGGGCGGGCTGGTGTTCCTGCACTTCCCGATCCTGATCATCTTCATGTACGCCTTCAACACCGAAGACGCCGCGTTCAGCTTCCCGCCACAGGGCTTCACCCTGCACTGGTTCAGCGTCGCCTTCGGCCGCCAGGACGTGCTGGAGTCGATCAGCCTGTCGCTGAAGATCGCCTGCATCGCCACCCTGATCGCCATGCTCCTGGGCACCCTGGCCGCGGCCGCGCTGTACCGCCGCGACTTCTTCGGCAAGGAGGGCATCTCGCTGATGCTGATCCTGCCCATCGCCCTGCCCGGCATCATCACCGGCATCGCGCTGCTCTCGGCATTCAAGACGCTGGGGATAGAACCAGGCTTCCTGACCATCGTCATCGGCCACGCGACCTTCTGCGTGGTGATCGTCTACAACAACGTGATCGCCCGTTTCCGCCGCACCTCCCACAGCCTGATCGAGGCCTCGATGGACCTGGGCGCCGACGGCTGGCAGACCTTCCGCTACGTGATCCTGCCGAACCTCGGCTCGGCCCTGCTGGCCGGCGGCATGCTGGCCTTCGCCCTGTCCTTCGACGAGATCATCGTGACCACCTTCACCGCCGGCCACGAACGCACCCTGCCGATCTGGCTGCTCAACCAACTGACGCGCCCGCGCGACGTGCCGGTGACCAACGTGGTGGCCATGCTGGTGATGCTGGTGACCATGCTGCCGATCCTCGGCGCCTACTACCTGACCAAGGGTGGCGAGGGCGTGGCGGGGAGTGGCAAGTGACTACGGTGCCGTGCGGCCCTCTCCCTAACCCTCTCCCTGAAGGGAGAGGGGACTTGATCGGAGCAGGAGGAAACCAAGGCCTCAGCCGGCACGTACGGCTCCCTCTCCCTTCAGGGAGAGGGCGGGGGGAGAGGGAAAAGCCCCGCTCCGACATAACAGACCCCCTCAGGACTGCCGAAACCGGCGGCCCCATAAAAGAAACCCCAACGAATACCTGCAAGCCCTGACCAAGAGGACTTAAAGAATGCAAACCAAACTGCTGATCAACGGCCAACTGGTCGCTGGCGAAGGCGAGAAGCTCGCCGTGCTCAACCCCTCCCAGGGCACCACCCTGGTGGAGATCGCCGAGGCCACCCCGGCCCAGGTCGACGCCGCCGTGCAGGCCGCCGACGCCGCCTTCGACGCCTGGTCGCAGACCGCGCCGAAGGACCGCTCGCTGCTGCTGCTGAAACTGGCCGACGCCATCGACGCCCACGCCGAGGAACTGGCCCGCCTGGAATCCAACAACTGCGGCAAGCCCTACAGCGCCGCGCTGAACGACGAACTGCCGGCCATCGCCGACGTGTTCCGCTTCTTCGCCGGCGCCAGCCGCTGCCTGCAGGGTTCCGCCGCCGGCGAATACCTGCCCGGCCACACCTCGATGATCCGCCGCGACCCGATCGGCGTGGTGGCCTCCATCGCGCCCTGGAACTACCCGCTGATGATGGTCGCGTGGAAACTCGGCCCGGCCCTGGCCGCCGGCAACACCGTGGTGCTCAAGCCCTCCGAGCAGACGCCGCTGACCGCCCTGCGCCTGGCCGAGCTGATGGCCGACATCTTCCCCGCCGGCGTGGTCAACCTGGTCTTCGGCCGCGGCCCCAGCGTCGGCGAGCCGCTGACCACCCACCCGAAAGTGCGCATGGTCTCGCTGACCGGCTCGGTCGCCACCGGCAGCCGCATCATCGCCGGCACCGCCGACACCGTGAAGCGCATGCACATGGAGCTGGGCGGCAAGGCCCCGGTGATCATCTTCGACGACGCCGACATCGACGCCGCCGTGGAAGGCATCCGCACCTTCGGCTTCTACAACGCCGGGCAGGACTGCACCGCCGCCTGCCGCATCTACGCGCAGAAGGGTATCTACGCCAAATTCGTGGAGAAACTGGGCGAAGCCGTCGCCAGCATCCGCTACGGCGAGCAGGACGACCCGGACACCGAACTCGGCCCGGTCATCACCGAGCAGCACCTGGAGCGCGTCATCGGCTTCGTCGAACGTGCCCGCCAGCAGCCGCACATCGAGGTGGTCACCGGCGGCAAGCGCGCCGACCGCCCCGGCTTCTTCTTCGAACCGACCGTGCTGGCCGGCGCCCGCCAGGACGACGAAGTGGTGCGCCGCGAGATCTTCGGCCCCGTGGTCTCGGTCACCGAGTTCGACGACGAGGCGCAGGCGCTGGCCTGGGCCAACGACTCCGACTACGGCCTGGCCAGCTCGGTGTGGACCAGCGACATCGGCCGCGCCCACCGCCTGGCGGCCCGCCTGCAGTACGGCTGCACCTGGGTCAACACTCACTTCATGCTGACCACCGAGATGCCCCATGGAGGCATGAAGCTTTCCGGCTACGGCAAGGACATGTCCATGTACGGGCTGGAGGACTACACCGCCGTTCGTCATGTGATGTTCAAGCACTGAGGCAAGTCGCCGGGCTCCCGCCTTCGCGGGGGCCCAGCGCCTTCCCCGCACCCAGGGCCACCCGGCCCACAACCCGCGGGCGCGCCCGCAACGGAGGCAAGCATGCGTCACCTCGTCAGAGCGTTCTACCTGCTGTCGCTGTTCACCCTCGCCGGCCTGGCCCAGGCCGCCAGCTCTTCATCCCAGGAAACACCGAAACAGATAGTCGACGCCTACATGGCCGCGTGGAACGCCCACGACGCCGAGAAGGCCGCCGGCTACCTGGCCAAGGACGCGGAGTACTTCGACGTCACCGTCGGCACCCCGCAGAAGGGCCGCGAGGCCACGCGGGACAACGTGATCAAGGTCTTCGTCGGCGCCGTGCCGGACCTGAAGTGGAAGATGAACGGCAAGCCCATCGTCGACAAGGACGGCATCGCCTTCCAGTGGACCTTCAGCGGCACCAACACCGGCGCCTGGGACGCGCAGACGCCGGCGACCAACAAGCCGCTGTCGTTCGACGGTGTGAGCTACGTGAAGGTCAAGGACGGAAAGATCGTTTACCAGGGGGATTACTACGACGCCCTTGGGTTGCATAAGCAGTTGGGGTGGTGAGGTTAACGTGGGGCTGTTGGTGCTATGCCCACCAGCCCTCTCCCCCGCCCTGGCTGCGCGCCCCGCTCCGAAGGGAGAGGGAGCTATCCGTGCCTGCGGAAAGGAATGGTGCTCACCGGCAGCATCGATGTCGCCGGCGAGCATCAATGTTGCGCTTCAAACCATAAGGCCCCCTCTCCCTTCAGGGAGAGGGTTGGGGAGAGGGAGCGGAGTCAATCCATCACGCCAACATCGCAGGAATACACGGTTCGCGAGCAAGCTCGCTCCTACGAAAATACGAAAAGCACCCCGCTATCAAACCTCGATAATCACCTTCAACGCCTTGTTCTGCGCCGCCTTGCCGAAGGTCTCGTAGGCCTGGAGGATGTCGCCCAGGGCGAAGCGGTGGGTGATCAGCTGTTCGGGCTGCAGCTTGCCGGCCTGCACGCTCTTGAGCAGCATCGGCGTGGTCACCGCGTCCACCAGGCGGGTGCGCAGGGTGATGTTGTGCGACCACAGGCGCTCCAGGTGCAACTCCACCGGCACCCCGTGCACACCGAGCACGGCGATGTCGCCGCCGGGTGCGATCAGTTCCTCGCACAGGCTGAAGGTGCTCGGCACGCCCACCGCTTCCACCGCGCTGTCCACGCCCAGGCCGTCGGTCAGCGCTTTCACCTTCTCCAGCAGTTGCGGGTCGCCGGCATTGAAGCAGTCGGTGGCGCCGAAGCCCTTCGCCACTTCCAGGCGGTTGTCGTCCAGGTCGATCATGATGATCCGCGCCGGCGAGTAGAACTGCGCGGTGAGCAGCGCGGCCAGGCCCACCGGGCCGGCGCCGACGATGGCGAGGTTGCCGCCGGGCTGCACGCGGCCGTTGAGCACGCCGCATTCGAAGCCCGTGGGGAGGATGTCGCTGAGCATCACCATGGCCTCCTCGTCCACTTCGGTGGGCAGGTGGTAGAGGCTGGTGTCGGCATGGGGGATGCGCACCTTCTCGGCCTGGGTGCCATCGATCAGGTGGCCGAGGATCCAGCCGCCGGTGCGGCAGTGCGAGGTCATGCCCTTGCGGCAGAAGTCGCACTTGCCGCAGGCGCTGATGCAGGAGATGAGCACGCGGTCGCCGGGCTTGAACTGGCTGACCGCCGCGCCGACCTGCTCGACCACCCCGACGCCCTCGTGGCCGAGGATGCGTCCGGGTTTGCAGGCCGGCACGTCGCCCTTGATGATGTGCAGGTCGGTGCCGCAGAGCGTAGTGCGGACCAGGCGCACCACGGCGTCGCCGGGGGCCTGCAGTTCGGGGTCGGGGCGCTCTTCCAGGGCGATGTCGCCGACACCGCGGTAGACCAGGGCTTTCATGGCCGGGCTCCTTTCGGGGAATGGTCAGGACAGGCTAGCCCCGCCCCGGCGACAGGCAGCTGATCCCGATCAAAGGCTCACTCGGCGCTGGGCAGCTCGGTGATGTGGATTTCCGTCAGCAGCGGCTCGGGCTTGAGCTGGCTGCGCTTGAGCAGCGGGCAGAAGCGCGCCAGGCTGCCGATCAGCTCCCACTGGATTTCCAGGTCGCCGGCCAACTGGGCGATGTCGTTCAGGGCGCGCTGGCCGGCCTGCTGCAGGCGCGGGTCGGCGCTGCGGCCCAACTCCAGGGAAAGCTGGCCGATCAGGGTGCTGAGGGCGGACATGTTGCGCGTCGCCAGGGCCAGGATGTTCGCCAGCAGGGCGATTTCCGACTCCGGCACGGCGGAGGGTGGGGTGCGTGCGTCCATGCGTGTACCAGTGGGAAGTGCGTCGTCCTGACGCGTTGCGGCGGAGCATAGCAGCAAAATGCCTGCATACGATCCATTTCATATTTTGTTGTACGAAAGTGCTGGCACGCCGCCCGACGGACGGCGCGCCATGGCCTCAGGCTTCGCCCAGGGGTTTGCGCATCGGCGTGCCGCGCTGGGCCGCGCGCAGGTATTGCGCCGGCCAGGGCACCTGCTGGCCGCCCAGTTCGTCGGCGGCGTTGAGCGGCCAGTAGGGCTCGCGCAGCAGTTCGCGGGCCAGCAGGATCAGGTCGGCCTGGCCGGTGCGCAGGATGTGCTCGGCCTGCACCGGCTCGGTGATCATGCCGACGGTGCTGCTGGCGATCTCGGCCTCCTTGCGCACGCGCTCGGCGAACTGCGTCTGGTAGCCCGGGCCCACCGGAATCTCGGCGTTCACCGCGGTGCCGCCGGAGGACACGTCGATCAGGTCGACGCCCAGGTCCTTCAGGCGCCGGGCCAGCGCCACCGTCTCGTCGGGGTTCCAGCCGTCCTCCACCCAGTCGGTGGCCGACAGGCGCACCAGCAGCGGCAGTTCCTCAGGCCAGACCTCGCGCACCGCCTGGGTCACTTCCAGCAGGTAGCGGATGCGGTTCTCGAAACAGCCGCCGTACTGGTCGCGGCGCTGGTTGGACAGCGGCGAGAGGAACTGGTGCAGCAGGTAGCCGTGGGCCGCGTGCACCTCCACCACCTTGAAGCCCGCCGCCAGGGCGCGCTCGGCGGAACGGACGAAGGCCTGGGTGACCTCGGCCATCTGCGCCTCGGTCAGCGCCGTGGGCGTGGTGTGCTTGGGGTCGAAGGGAATGGCCGACGGCGCCAGCGGCACCCAGCCGCCCTCGGCCACCGGCATGCTGCCCGGCTTGCCCAGCCAGGGCGCATAGGTGCTGGCCTTGCGCCCGGCGTGGGCCAGCTGGATGCCGGCCACAGCGCCCTGGGATTCGATGAAACGGGTGATGCGCCGCAGGGGCTCGACCTGCTCGTCCTTCCACAGGCCCAGGTCGCGGTCGGTGATGCGCCCTTCCGGAACCACCGCGGTGGCTTCCACCAGGACCAGGCCGGCGCCACCCACGGCGCGGCTGCCCAGGTGCACCAGGTGCCAATCGTTGGCCAGGCCGTCCTCGGCCGAGTACTGGCACATGGGGGAAACGCCGATGCGGTTGGGCAAGGTCAGTTGGCGCAGGGTCAGGGGCTCGAACAGCTGGCTCATGGCTACACTCCCTCAGGTTCTTTCAACGAATGATCGACACTTCAACTGTAGACCGGGTTGGCCGGCCGACACGTCAATCGTTCGTCCACGAACCCCTCGGCCCTAAGCCAACAGCTCTGTCTCCAGGCCGTAGCGGCGCTGCGCATCGCGGCGCAGCACGCCGCTGGCATGCAGGCGCCGCAAGGTCTGGCGCACGCAGTTGGGCGAGATGGGCGCGGCTTCGTCCAGCAGGCGCTGGTGCAGCGCCGAAACGCTGTAGAAGCCGCCGGAGCAGAGCACGTCCAGTACCTTCAGGCGCGGCAGGCTGCAACGCAGGCCGGCGCGTTCGAGCAACTTGCGCGCCGGGCGCAGTTCGCGGCGCAGCGCCAGCGGCAGGACCTCGGGCCGGCCGTCGGCGGCCGCGTCGGGGAAGCGAGGGTGGAGGGTCACGAAAGAGTCCTTTTCCGGGCCGCCATTGCGGCTTTCTCTAATGAAGACGAACGAGCGGGGCAAAACCGGCAACCGGAGCGATGAAATAATTTATTGCAAACCCACTGGCCGATTTCTCCGTCTCATCCGTCCTTATCCATAGAATCCCCGGCCAATGGCGGGGCCCCGGCGGCATCGCCGCCTCCTCCACTGCGTGAAGCCTGAAGCCCCCATGTCCAAGAAATCCCGTGCCAGGAACTGGTTCCTGATCCACAGCTGGCTGGCCTTGCCCATCTGGTTCTTCGTCTTCCTGGTGTGCATCACCGGCACCCTGGCCACCGTCAGCCAGGAGATCGTCTGGCTGGCCAACCCGGCCATCCGCGCCAACGCGCCGCCCGGCGACGCCCAGCGCCTGGGCTACGACGCCCTGCTGGCCGCGGTCCGGCGCCAGCAGCCGCAGGCCCATGTGCAGGGCCTGCACGTGCCGAGCGAAGAGCACTTCGCCATAGAAGCCCAGGTCAGCTACCCGGACGCGCGCAACGCCACCCTCTACGTCAACCCGTACAGCGGCGCCATCCAGGGCGAGGCGCCGCTGTTCGACTTCCGCAACTTCACCCGCGCCCTGCACGGCTGGTGGCTGGTGCCCTTCAGCCACGGCTACAGCTGGGGCTGGTACCTGGTGACGCTGCTGGGCCTGCCGATGCTGGCCTCGCTGGTCACCGGGCTGGTGGTCTACAAGCGCTTCTGGCGCGGCTTCCTCGCCCCGCGCCTGCGCCTGAACCAGGGCGCGCGCATCTTCTGGGGCGACTTCCACCGCCTGACCGGGATCTGGTCGATCTGGTTCATCGCGGTGATCGCCGTCAGCGGCACCTGGTTCCTGGTCCAGGCGGTGCTCTACGACAACGCCATTTCCATCTCCAGCGAGGGCGTGCCGGCCATCATCCAGCCCGAGCAGGTGCCGCCGGGCGTCGACGGCGGGCCGCCGCCGCGCATCGGCCTGGACCAGGCGCTGGCCGTCGCGCAGCGCGAGATTCCCGGCTTCGAGCCGCGCTACCTGACGCTGCCGGGCGACGCCTTCGCGCCCATCGGCCTGCTCGGCCACGGCTGGTTCCCGCTGCTGTTCGAGCGCGCCAAGGTCAACCCCTACGACGGCAGCCTGGCCGCCACCCGGCGCCTGGGCGACCGCAGCGGCCTGGAGTTCTTCAGCGAATCCATGCGCCCGCTGCACGTGGGCGACTTCGGCGGGCTCTGGGTGAAACTGATCTGGTTCGCCTTCGGCCTGCTGCTCAGCCTGATGGTGCTCAGCGGCCTGCAGATCTGGAGCAAGCGCACCCTGCTGGCCACCGCCAAGCAGTTGAAGAAGAAACAACGCGCCCCGCAGCGCACCGCGGCCCTCACGGAGTGAACGCCATGCCCGCCCGTCAATCTTCGCGCCTGCGCCGCCAGTGGCTGCGCTGGCGCTTCCACCTCAGCGCCCTGCTGGTGCTGATCCCCCTCGGCTACCTGCCGGCGTTCCTCCACGACGCCCGCGTCGACCGCGGCCTCACCGGCCTGGGCGAACGCGAGGTCGGCGAACTGCAGGTCGGCCCCTGGCACGCGCGCCTGGCCGAATGGGAAGTCGGCGACCCCGAGGACGAAGGCCGCGCCGGCCACCTCAAGGCCTTCACCCTGGCCTGGTGCCAGGGCTGCGAGCAGCGAATCCGCGCGGCCTACCTGCGCATCGGCCGGCCCTACAGCCTGAGCGCCCCCGGCGCGCTGCTCAGCGGCAGCCCGTACCAGCAGTTCACCGAGGTGGCGGTGCCGCCACGCGCCCGCGCCGACGACCAGCTGTGGCTGACCGTCGAAGCCTGGGACGGCAGCGTGCACCAGGCCAGCCTGCCCCTCGCCGAGGCCTCCCCGTCGCTGGTGGCCTGGCTCGACCGCCAAGGAGCGTCCCGATGAAAGCCCTGCTTCCCCTCCTCCTGCTGGGCCTCGCCCCGCAGGCAATGGCCCACGCGCCCTTCCTCGAATGCAAGGCCCTGGACGCCGAACGCATCCGCTGCCTGGGCGGCTTCAGCGACGGCAGCCAGGCGCAGGGCGTGAAGCTGCGGGTCCTCGGCCATGACGGCCAGACGCTGCTGGAAGAACGCCTGGGCGCCGACTCCAGCCTGACCTTCCAGCGCCCGGCGGTGCCCTACTTCGTGCTCTTCGACGTCGGCCCCGGCTACCGCGCCGAGGTCGATTCCCGCGACATCGCCGGCCCCTGAGGCGGCCGGCTCAACCTCGGCGCAGGGCCCCGGGCGTGAGCCCCAGGTAGCGGCGCATCGCCGTGGTCAGGGCGCTCTGGCTGGAGAAGCCGCACTCCTCCGCCACCCGCACCAGCGCCAGGTCGGTCTCGCGCAGCAGGCGCGCGGCGGCGTCCAGGCGCTGCTTGAGCAGGTACTGGTGCGGCGTCAGGCCGACGCTGTCCTTGAACTGGGCGTGGAAATGACTGGGGCTCAGGCAGGCCACCTGGGCCAGTTCGGCCACCGTGATGCGCCGCGCCAGGTGGCTGCGGATGTGCCCGTCCAGGCGCTGCATGTCCAGCGGGCCGGTGGCCGGCCGGGGCGTCTCGCCGAACAGGCGCAGGTGCAGGGCGCGCAGCAGCACGCCGCCCAGCGCCCTGGCCAGCAGCGGGTCGCTGCCGTAGCGCGCCAGTTCCGCGCCGGCGTAGCTGAGCAGGTTCTGGAAGTCGGCATCCAACGTCGGGTAGCGCGGCGCCTCGAACAGCCGCGCCAGCAGCTCGCGGTCCTCGTCCGCCACGCCTGGCGCCTGCAGGTCGAGGATCAGCATGCGGTTGTCGCCCGTACCGGCGAAGGCGTGCCGGGCATCCCCCGGCACCAGGCAGGCGCGCATGCGGCAGACCTCGCCGCCGCGCCCGTCGACCTCGAACTCGGCGCGGCCGGCCAGGGCCATCACCAGTTGGTGATGTTCGTGGTCGTGGGCGTGGGACTGCTCGGGCAGGCGAGCGAGGCGTGCGTGCAACATCGGCAGGAGGCGTGCGTGGCTTTCCCGCACTCTAGCGAAGTTGCGCGGCCCTGCCCAGCCGCGCCGGTCAGCCGGCGTGGCGCCCGGCGTAGTCGCGGGCGAACTGCGCGGCGATGCGCCCGGAGCGCGAGCCGCGGTGGGTCGCCCAGCGGATCGCCTCGGCGCGGCTGGCCTCGATGGCCTCCTCGCCCAGGCCGTGGGATTGCAGCCAGCGCGCCACCGCCTCCAGGTATTCGTCCTGGCTGAAGGCATAGAAGGAAATCCACAGGCCGAAACGTTCGGACAGCGAGACCTTCTCTTCCACCGCCTCGCCCGGGTGCAGCTCGCCGTTCTCGCCGCGGGAGAAGGCCAGGTTGTCGGCGGCGCGCTCGGCCAGCAGGTGGCGGCGGTTGGAGGTGGCGTAGATCAGCACGTTGCCGGCCTGCCCCGCCACCGAGCCGTCGAGCACCGTCTTCAGGCCCTTGTAGCCGGTCTCGCCGTCCTCGAAGGAGAGGTCGTCGCAGAACAGGATGAAGCGTTCCGGGCGCTGGCGCACCAGCTCGATGATCTGCGGCAGGTCGCCCAGGTGTTCCTTGTCCACCTCGATCAGGCGCAGGCCCTCGGCGTGGAAGGCGTACAGGCAGGCCTTCACCAGCGAGCTCTTGCCGGTGCCGCGGGCGCCGGTGAGCAGCACGTTGTTGGCCGGGCGGCCCTGGACGAACTGGCGGGTGTTGCGCTCGATCAGCGTCTTCTGCCGCTCGACGTTGCGCAGGTCGTCGAAGGCGATCAGCGCCGGCTCGCGCACCGGCGTCAGTTGCGCCTGGGCCACCCCGGCGTGGGGGCGGTATTCCCAGAGGTAGGCGATCACCTCCGGCTGCAGCGCCTGGGCCGGCTGCGGCGGCAGGTTGCGCTGCAGCAGGTCGGCGATGCGGGTGAGCTGTTCGGTGAGCGGTTGCAGGGCACTGGCGAAATCGGACATGGGAAAAACCGGGCGCGAGGGGATTGGCGAGCATGCTAGTAACGGGCGAGACTGGCCGTCTAACGCAAAACGGGCGATGAAATGCGAGAAGCGGACATTCCTTCCATCCACGGCGACCAGCACGCCACCGGCCCGGTGACCGCCGTCGCCCTGGACTACGCCGACGGCCACCAGGTGCCCAGCCACAGCCACCAGCGCGCGCAGCTGCTCTATGCGGTGCGCGGGGTGC
The DNA here is from genome assembly GCF_000725445.1 of Pseudomonas sp. AAC. Lineage (NCBI taxonomy): Bacteria > Pseudomonadati > Pseudomonadota > Gammaproteobacteria > Pseudomonadales > Pseudomonadaceae > Pseudomonas > Pseudomonas sp. AAC. Next base: position 774,605 of record NZ_KL647097.1, read on the forward strand.
TGGTGGTGGGCACTGCCGGCGGCCTCTGGGTGGTGCCGGACAACCGTGGCCTGTGGATTCCCGCCGGCGTCGAGCACTGGACGCGGATGGTCGGCGAGGTGCGCGTGCGCACCCTCTACATCGAGCCGGACAGCGCGCCGCACCTGCCCACCGCGTGCACGGTGCTGGCCATTTCGCCGCTGCTGCGCGAGCTGATCCTGGCCGCCGTCGGCATCGCCGGCGAGGTCCCGGCGGACAGCCGCGACGGCCGCGTGCTGCGCCTGCTGCTCGACGAGCTGACCAGCGAGCCGGCGCTGCCCCTGCACCTGCCGCTGCCCAACGAGCCGCGCCTGCGCCGGCTGTGCCGGGACATGGGCCTGGACGCCGGGCTCCAGGACTGGGCCGCGCGGGCCAAGGTCGACGCCAAGACGGTGCGCCGCTGGTTCCTGCGCGACACCGGGCTGACCTTCGGCCAGTGGCGCCAGCAGGCCCGCCTGCTGCGCGCCCTGGAGCTGCTGGGCAGCGGCGCCAGCGTGCTGGAGGCGGCGCTGGAGGTCGGCTACTCCACGCCCAGCGCCTTCAGCGCCATGTTCAGCCGCCAGTTCGGCCGCCCGCCCAGCGACTTCCTGCGCCCGCCGCGGGAAACCTCCGGCAACAGGCCGCGCTCGTCGGGGAATTGAAAGTCGCGGGCCGATTCCCCATCTAGACTGTCATGTTCAATCAGTCAGGTGCCTCATGAGCGACCAAGACGAGATTCACGATATCCACAGCGCCGAGGAGGTCACCGGGACCGGCCTGGTGCTGCCCGGCCAGAAGCTGCCGACCACCGTCTACGTCATCCCGATCCACAACCGCCCGTTCTTCCCCGCGCAGGTGCTGCCGGTGATCGTCAACGAGGAGCCCTGGGCGGAAACCCTGGAGCTGGTGGCCAAGACCGACCACCACAGCCTGGCGCTGTTCTTCATGGACAACCCGCCGGACGACCCGCGCCACTTCGACCCCGACAGCCTGCCCGAGCACGGCACCCTGGTGCGCGTGCACCACGCCAGCCGCGAAGGCGGCAAGCTGCAGTTCGTCGCCCAGGGCCTGGCGCGGGTGCGCATCCGCGGCTGGATCAAGCGCCACCGCCCGCCGTTCCTGGTCGAGGTGGACTACCCGCACACGCCCAGCGACTCCAGCGACGAGGTCAAGGCCTACGGCATGGCGCTGATCAACGCGATCAAGGAGCTGCTGCCGCTCAACCCGCTGTACAGCGAGGAGCTGAAGAACTACCTGAACCGCTTCAACCCCAACGACCCCTCGCCGCTGACCGATTTCGCCGCGGCCCTGACCACCGCGCCCGGCAACGAGCTGCAGGAGGTGCTGGACACGGTGCCGATGCTCAAGCGCATGGAGAAGGTCCTGCCGCTGCTGCGCAAGGAGGTGGAAGTCGCGCGCCTGCAGAAGGAACTGTCGGCCGAGGTCAACCGCAAGATCGGCGAGCGCCAGCGCGAGTTCTTCCTCAAGGAGCAGCTCAAGACCCTCCAGCAGGAGCTGGGCATCACCAAGGACGACAAGAGCGCCGACGCCGACGAGTTCCGCGCCCGCCTGGAAGGCAAGATCCTCCCCGAGCAGGCGAAGAAGCGCATCGACGAGGAGCTGAACAAGCTGTCGATCCTGGAGACCGGCTCGCCGGAATACGCGGTCACCCGCAACTACCTGGACTGGGCCACCGCGGTGCCCTGGGGCGTGCTGGGCAAGGACAAGCTCAGCCTGCCCCACGCGCGCAAGGTGCTGGACAAGCACCACGCCGGCCTCGAAGACGTCAAGGACCGCATCCTCGAATTCCTCGCCGTGGGCGCCTTCAAGGGCGAGATCGCCGGCTCCATCGTGCTGCTGGTGGGCCCGCCCGGGGTGGGCAAGACCAGCATCGGCAAGTCCATCGCCGAGAGCCTCGGCCGGCCGTTCTACCGCTTCAGCGTCGGCGGCATGCGCGACGAGGCGGAGATCAAGGGCCACCGCCGCACCTACATCGGCGCCCTGCCGGGCAAGCTGGTGCAGGCGCTGAAGGACGTCGAGGTGATGAACCCGGTGATCATGCTCGACGAGATCGACAAGCTCGGCGCCAGCTACCAGGGCGACCCGGCCTCGGCGCTGCTGGAGACGCTGGACCCGGAACAGAACGTGGAATTCCTCGACCACTACCTGGACCTGCGCCTGGACCTGTCCAAGGTGCTGTTCGTCTGCACGGCCAACACCCTGGACTCCATCCCCGGGCCGCTGCTCGACCGCATGGAGGTCATCCGCCTGTCCGGCTACATCGCCGAGGAGAAGCTGGCCATCGCCAAGCGCCACCTGTGGCCCAAGCAGCTGGAGAAGGCCGGGGTGCCGAAGGAGCGGCTGTCGATCAACGACGCCGCCCTGCGCGCGGTGATCGAGGGCTACGCCCGCGAGGCCGGGGTGCGGCAGTTGGAGAAACAGCTCGGCAAGCTGGTGCGCAAGGCCGTGGTCAAGCTGCTGGAAGACCCCGAGGCCAAGCTGAAGATCGGCGCCAAGGACCTGGAGAGCTACCTCGGCATGCCGGTGTTCCGCACCGAGCAACTGCTCTCCGGCATCGGCGTCATCACCGGCCTGGCCTGGACCAGCATGGGCGGCGCCACCCTGCCCATCGAGGCGACGCGCATCCACACGCTGAACCGCGGCTTCAAGCTGACCGGGCAACTGGGTGACGTGATGAAGGAGTCGGCGGAAATCGCCTACAGCTACATCACCGCCAACCTGAAGAAGTACGGCGGCGACGCCAACTTCTTCGACCAGGCCTTCGTCCACCTGCACGTGCCCGAGGGCGCCACGCCCAAGGACGGCCCCAGCGCCGGCGTCACCATGGCCAGTGCCCTGCTGTCCCTGGCGCGCAACCAGGCGCCGAAGAAGGGCGTGGCCATGACCGGCGAGCTGACCCTCACCGGCCAGGTACTGCCCATCGGCGGGGTGCGCGAGAAGGTGATCGCGGCGCGCCGGCAGAAGATCCACGAGCTGATCCTGCCGGAAGCCAACCGCGGCGACTTCGAGGAACTGCCGGACTACCTCAAGGAAGGCCTGACGGTGCACTTCGCCAAGCGCTACGGCGACGTGGCCAAGGTGCTGTTCCCGGCCTGAGGGCCAGCGCTGCGCCGGAACGCTCTTCGTAGGATGGGTTGAGCTTGCGATATCCATCGGACACTGGTGATGGGTATCGCTTCGCTCAACACCATCCTACGGGGTGTTGTGTTTGCCGGAGGGTGTAGGACCTTGTCCGCGATAGCCGGAACTATCGGCGCGATTCGCGGATGAGATCCGCTCCTACGCCGCCCCACCTACACCATTCCCATGTAGGAGCGCGCCCTGCGCGCGAAATCGCGGGCAGGGCCCGCTACAGGTTGCCCCGAGGCACGGCATTCCCCCGGAGCGGACCTTGTCCGCGATGGCCGGCCATCCCGGCGCAATTCGCGGATGAGATCCGCTCCTACGCCGCCCCACCTACACCATTCCCATGTAGGAGCGCGCCCTGCGCGCGAAATCGCGGGCAGGGCCCGCAGGTTGCCCCGAGGCACGGCATTCCCCCGTAGGAGCGGACCTTGTCCGCGATCGCCGGCCATCCCGGCGCGAGCTGCAGGCTGACACGGCTCGCGCCTACGAAGAGCCTCTCACCCATGCCGTTCCCTGGGGACGTATGGCCCCACCGCGTCGGACCTTTGCGATATCCTCCCGCCTGTCCGGACCCAGCCCGAGGAGTCGTCATGCCGTCGCCCCGCCCCCTGCTCGCCCTGCCCCTGCTGTTGCTCGCCGCCTGCGCCAGCCAACCCAAGCCCGTGGTCAGCCTGGAAGACGACAAGCCCTGCAAGCCCCTGGAACTGCACCAGGGCCAGGAACTGGTGCTAATGCTGCCGAGCAACCCCACCACCGGTTTCCGCTGGGAAGTGCGCAACCCTGCCAGCCACGTGCTGGCCAGCCTGGGCCCGGAGGTCTACAACAATCCCGAGGACAGCGGCCTGGTCGGCAGCGCCGGCGAGTCCACCTGGCGCTTCCGCGTCACCGCCAGCGGCGAGGACCACCTGCAACTGGCCTACCGCCGCCCCTGGGAGGCCGACGTCGCCCCCGAGCGCACCTTCGACTGCGCGCTCAAGGCGTACTGAACGCGGCGCCAAATACCACCCGATCTGACGCCCGCGGCCTGGGGCGGCGGCGACGGCTGCGGCACAGTCGACGCACCCTGCTGCGGAGAATCGACAGATGCGCTGGCTGCTCCCCCTGGCCGTCCTCGCCGGCCTCGCCTACCTGCTCGGCATCGCCCTCGACCTGCCCTGGCTGCGCATGCTCTGCAAGCCGCTGCCGATCATCGCCCTGCTCGGCTGGGTGAGCCGCGAACCCGCCACAGCCTACCGCCGCTGGATCACCCTGGGCCTGGCGCTATCGCTGCTCGGCGACGTGCTGCTGGAATGGCCGCTCAACGCCTTCGTGCCCGGCCTGTGCGCCTTCCTCCTCGCTCACCTGGCCTACCTCGCCGCCTACCTGGGCGAGACGCGACGCCCCGCCCCGCTGGCCCTGGCCTGTGCCGCAGCGCTGGGCGGCGGCCTGTTCCTGCTGCTCGACCGCCAGGGCCTGGGCCCGCTGCGCCTGCCCATCGCGGCGTACAGCCTGGTGATCGCCAGCATGCTCTGGCGCGCCCTGGCCCGGCTGCCGCAGGCCTCGCCCAGCGCCCGCCTGGCCGCCGCCGGCGCCCTGCTGTTCGTGATCTCCGACGGCATGATCGGCATCAACCGCTTCGTCTCGCCCTTCGCCGGTTCCGGCTACGCCATCATGCTCAGCTACTGGCTCGGCCAGCTGGGCATCGCCGCCTCGGTTAGTGCGCGCCATACGCCTCTGCCATACTCGCAGGCGAACCCCCTCGCCTGAGGACGCCATGCTGCGCGCCACCCTCACCGCTCTGTGCTGCGCGGCAGCCCTGGGCGCCACCGCCGAGCCGCTGCGCCTGGGCGGCGACGACTGGTGCCCCTACCTGTGCCCGCAGACGCCGGAGAAACCCGGCTACCTGCTCGAAGGCCTGGGCCAGGCCCTGCCCGAGCCGCCGCAGTTCGAGAACCTGCCCTGGTCGCGGGCCCTGCAGATGGCCCGCGAAGGCCTGATCGACGGGGTGATCGGCGCCTACGCGGAGGAAAGCCAGGGGCTGCTGATCGGCCGCGAACCCATCGCCTGGGCCGACATGCATTTCTACACCCGCGCCGACAGCGACTGGCGCTACCGCGACCCGGCCTCCCTCGACGGGCTCGCCGTCGGCCTGGCGCAGGGCTATTCCTACGGCGAGCAACTGGACGCCTGGCGCGACCGCAACCTGGACGACCACGAGCGGGTGCAGGTCCTCAGCGGCGAGCGCGTGCTCGAACGCAACCTGCAGAAGCTGCTGCTCGGCCGCGTCGACGTGGTGGTCGAGGACCGCCGCATCGTCGACCGCTACCTCCAGCGCCAGGGCCTCGCCGGGCAGGTCCGCAGCGCCGGCGAGCTGCCCAGCCCGCGGCCGATGTACGTGGCCCTGAGCCCACACCTGAAGAACGCCGACGCACGCCTGGCGCAGCTCGACGAGGGCCTGCGCAGGCTGCGCGAAGGCGACGCCTGGGCACCGCTGATGCGCGAGTACCTGGTCTCTGTCGACTGACACATTCGCCCTGTAGAAAAGTCCGGCAGGCGCTGCCGTCATCGTCTATAGATCAAATACCAGGGAGTATCGAATGGAGAGGTTTCATGCGTGCTGAAGTCCGTTTGCTGGGGATGCTTGGAACCTGTCTGATGCTTGGCGCGTGCGGCAGCCTGCTGCCCAGCGAACGCGCCGAGGTGCAGTCTCCCTTCATCGACTACCAGGACGCCGAGCACCGCTACGAACAGGTGGTGCCGGGCCGGACCACGCGCTCGCAACTGCTCAGCCTGGGCTTCGACCCGCTGACCCAGGGCAACGCCAAGATGCTCTCGTTCATCGACGTGCGCCTGCTCTTCGTGCAGCCGAACATCCCCATCGACTACCTGCCCGACGGCCTGGTGACCTGCCTGCAGGCCAAGGACCGCTGCATCGGCTATTCCTTCGACTTCAACAAGACCGACAGCCAGCGCATCGGCAGCTTCTGGGCCGACATGTTCAACTTCCGCAAGCGCCGCCAGGTCCAGGGCTGGTCGTTCCGCCCGGTGTTCGTGCTGATCGACGACGTGGTGGTGCACAAGGTCAGCAACGGCGAGCCGAACATTCGCCGCGTGGAAGACAAGAAGAACCCCCTGGGCCCGCTGCAGGGCGCCGGCGAGTACTTCTCCGACAAGCTCAAGTGAGGCGCCGGGCTCGTCGCCCGGAGGTTGGGGCGCCGCGCCCCGCTCGGCTACAATGCGCACCCCGGCGCCCGAGACTGGCGCCGGCCGTCCGCACCACCGTACCGAGGCCCCACCGCGTGAGCGAGTCTGACCGCATCTTCGCCCAACCCCTGGAACACGTCGCCGACTTCACCTTCAACGAGGACGTGGCGCGCGTCTTCCCGGACATGATCAAGCGCTCGGTGCCGGGCTACCCGACCATCGTCGAGAACATCGGCGTGCTCGGCGCGCGCTTCGCCCAGCCGCACAGCCTGATCTACGACCTGGGCTGCTCGCTGGGCGCGGTGACCCAGGCGCTGCGCCGCCACGTCAGGGCCGACGGCTGCCGGGTGCTGGGCGTGGACAACTCCGCCGCCATGCTGGCGCGCTGCCGCGAGTACCTCAGCGCCCAGGACGCCATGTACCAGGAACTGCTGCCGGCGGACCTGCTGGAGGCGGACATCCTGGCCATGGACTTCCAGAGCTGCTCGCTGGTGGCCATGAACTTCACCCTGCAGTTCATCGAGCCGGGCAAGCGCCTGGAGTTGCTGCAGCGCATCCGCCAGGCCCTGCTGCCCGGCGGCGCGCTCATCCTCTCGGAGAAGCTGCGCTTCAGCGACAACGCCGAGCAGGAGCTGCTGAACGAGCTGCACCTGGACTTCAAGCGCGCCAACGGCTACAGCGAGCTGGAAATCGCCCAGAAGCGCACCGCCATCGAGAACGTGATGCGCCCGGACACCCTGGACGAGCACCGCGAGCGCCTGGCCCGGGCCGGCTTCTCCAAGGTGGTGCCGTGGTTCCAGTGCCTGAACTTCGCCTCGCTGGTCGCCCTGCCATGATCGAACGCTTCGCCCTCGACGGCCTGCGCCGGGAACTGGCCGGCACGCCCCTGCAAGCCTGGAGCGAATCCCTCGCCGCGCAGCTCGCGGCCAAGGTGGCGGACGGCCACGGCGACCTGGAACGCTGGCTGGCCGCCGTCGACCAGTTGCCCGGACTGCGCGCCGAAAACATCGAGTTGGCCCGCTGCTTCGCCCTGGAAGGCCCCTGCGACGAAGCCACCCGCACCGAACTGAAGACTGCCCTGCAAGGGCTGATCCCCTGGCGCAAGGGGCCCTTCGACGTGTTCGGCGTGCACATCGATACCGAGTGGCGTTCGGACTGGAAATGGGAGCGCGTCTCGCCGCACCTGGACCTGGCCGGCAAGCGCATCCTCGACGTCGGCTGCGGCAACGGCTACTACCAGTGGCGCATGCTCGGCGCCGGTGCCCGCAGCGTGGTGGGGGTGGACCCGAACTGGCTGTTCTTCTGCCAGTTCCTGGCCATGAAGCGCTACCTACCGGAGCTGCCCGCCTGGTACCTGCCGCTCACCCTGGAGGAGCTGCCTTCGAGCCTGGAAGGCTTCGACACCGCGTTCTCCATGGGCGTGCTCTACCACCGCCGCTCGCCCATCGACCACCTCTATGCGCTCAAGGACTGCCTGCGCCGCGGCGGCGAACTGGTGCTGGAAACCCTGGTGGTGGAAGGCGACGTCACCACCGTGCTGGTGCCGGAGGACCGCTACGCGCAGATGCGCAACGTCTGGTTCCTGCCCTCGGTGGCGGCCCTGGAACTGTGGCTGCGCCGCGCCGGCTTCACGGATGTGCGCTGCGTCGACCAGAGCCGCACCACGGTGGAGGAACAGCGTTCCACCCAATGGATGCGCTACCAGTCGCTGCCGGAATTCCTCGACCCGCACGACCCCAGCCGCACCATCGAAGGCCTGCCGGCGCCGCTGCGCGCCACCCTGGTGGCGCGTAAGCCCTAGCGAATCGCGGGCAGGGGGAATGCCGTGGGTGGGGTTGCGTAGGAGCGGATCTCATCCGCGAACCGCGCCGGAACCTCCGGCTATCGCGGACAAGGTCCGCTCCTACCATACCGGCGGAACGGCTTTTCGTAGGATGGGTTGAGCTTGCGATACCCATGCGGTTGCGCTGATGGGTATCGCTTCGCTCAACGCCATCCTACGAAAAGCAGTCTCGGCGTAGGGCGTATAACCGTTCGCGGTTATACGCCGATACACCGCCGCCTCCACCAACGCCGAGGCCGCGCCCGGCCCCCCTAGGGCTCAGCGCTTGGCCGCCGCCACGATCAGCGCCTTCATCTCCGCCACCGCCTGCTTGAAGCCGACGAACAGCGCGTGGGCCACCAGGGCGTGGCCGATGTTCAGTTCGTTGATCCCGGCGATCGCCGCCACAGCCTCTACGTTGTGGTAGTGCAGGCCGTGGCCGGCGTTGACGATCAGCCCGTGGGACAGGCCGGCCTCCACGCCATCGCGGATGCGCGCCAGTTCCAGCGCGGTTTCCGCCACGCCGTGGGCGTCGGCGTAGCGCCCGGTGTGCAGTTCGATGGCCGGCGCGCCGACGCGGGCGGAAGCCTCGATCTGCCGCGGGTCGGCGTCGATGAACAGCGACACCTCGCAGCCGGCGGCGGCCAGGCGCTGCACCGCGGCGTGGATGCGCGCCTCCTGGCCGGCCACGTCCAGGCCGCCTTCGGTGGTCAGTTCCTGGCGGGTTTCCGGGACCAGGCAGACGTGGGCCGGGCGGATCGCCTCGGCGAAGGCCAGCATCTCCTCGGTCACGCCCATCTCGAAGTTCATGCGCGTCTGCAGCACCTCGGCGAGCACGCGCACGTCGCGGTCCTGGATGTGCCGGCGGTCCTCGCGCAGGTGCACGGTGATGCCGTCGGCGCCGGCTTCCTCGGCGTCCAGCGCCGCTTTCACCGGGTCCGGGTAGCGGGTGCCACGGGCCTGGCGCAGGGTCGCGACGTGGTCGATGTTGACGCCGAGGAGGATGCGGTTGGCTTCAGTCACGGGGAGGTTCCTTGCGATTCATGAAGAGTTCGCGGCTGACCAGCGGTCGGCCGCCGAGGTGCGGCGCCAGGGCCTGGCGCATCAGGCGCTTGGCCGCGGCCAGGGCGCCGGGGGCGCTCCAGTCGGCCTCGGCCATGGCCAGTAGGTCGGCGCCGTGGAACAGGCCCGGCTGGAAGCCGCCCACCGGCTCCAGGCCGGCGTCGGGCAGCAGGCGGTAGAGGCCGCCGGGGACGATATCTTGTCCGACAATATCGCGATCGAGGGCGAAACCATAGCCCAGCTCGTCCAGCAGCCGCCATTCGAAGGCACGCAGCAAGGGCTCCAGCGGGCGTCCGGCGGCCAACGCCGGCAGGGTCGCGCGGTAGTGCTCGAACAACCCGGGATGGGCGACCTCGGCCGGCAGCACACGAATCAGCAGTTCGTTCAGATACAAGCCGCTGAACAGCGCCTCGCCCGCCAGCAGGTTGGGGATGCCGGCAGCTTCCAGGCGGCTGACGTTCTTCAGCTCGCCGCGGCCGCGGAATTCCGCCTCCAGCGGCACGAACGGCCGCGCCAGCGCCCCGGACTTGCCGCGCGCGCCGCGCAGCACGGCGCGCAGGCGGCCTTCGGGGGTGAAGAAGTCCACCAGCGCGCTGGTTTCCTTGTACGGGCGGCTGTGCAGGATGAAGGTCGGCAGGGGAACGCTGACGAGGCTCATGCGCGGGTGCGGCCTTCAGGCGGCCCGTTGGAGCGGGCCGCGCGGGTGGGTGTCAGAGGTCGCCGTAGCCGAGCGAGCGCAGGGCGCGTTCGTCGTCGGACCAGCCGCCCTTCACCTTGACCCAGAGGTTGAGCATGACCTTGGAGTCGAACAGCACTTCCATGTCCTTGCGCGCGCTCTGGCCGATGCTTTTGATGCGCTCGCCCTTGTCGCCGATGATGATCTTCTTCTGCCCTTCGCGCTCCACCAGGATCAGCGCGTGGATGTGCAGCACGCGGCCTTCCTGCTTGAACTCCTCGATCTCCACGGTGATCTGGTAGGGCAGCTCGGCGCCGAGCTGGCGCATGATCTTCTCGCGCACCAGCTCGGCGGCGAGGAAGCGGCTGCTGCGGTCGGTGATCTGGTCTTCGGGGAAGAAGTGCTCGCTTTCCGGCAGGCGCTCGGCCACCAGTTTTTCCAGCAGCTCGAGGTTCTGCCCGTGCTGGGCGGAGATCGGCACCACTTCGGCCTTGGGCAGTTGCTCGGTGAGCCATTGCAGGTGCGGCAGCAGCTCGGCCTTGTCTTCCAGGCGGTCGACCTTGTTCACCGCGATCAGCACCGGGCAGCTGACGTGCTGCACGCGGTCCAGGACCATCTGGTCCTCGTCGGTCCAGCGCAGGCGGTCGACGACGAAGATCACCACGTCGACGTCCTTCAGCGCGGCGCTGGCGGAGCGGTTCATGTAGCGGTTCAGCGCCTTGTCGTTGTCCTTGTGCAGGCCGGGGGTGTCGACGTACACCGCCTGCACCGCGCCTTCGGTCTTGATGCCGAGCAGGGTGTGGCGGGTGGTCTGCGGCTTGCGCGAGGTGATGGCCAGCTTCTGCCCGAGGATGTGGTTGAGCAGCGTCGACTTGCCCACGTTGGGGCGGCCGACGATGGCGACGTAGCCGCAGCGGCTGATGTCGTCGTGTTGTTCAGTCATGGCCATTCTCCACGCCCAGGGCCACCAGCGCGGCGGCGGCGGCCACCTGCTCGGCGATGCGGCGGCTGCCGCCGTGCCCGTGGGTCTTGTCGTTCAGCAGGGCCACTTCGCACTCGACGAAGAAGGTCCGGCAATGCGGTTCGCCCTGGATGTCCACCACGTCGTAGCGCGGCAGCTCGCAGGCGCGCGACTGCAGGAACTCCTGCAGGCGCGTCTTGGGGTCCTTGTTGGTGTCCACCGGGGTCAGCTCGCGCAGTTGCGGGCCGAGCCAGGCGAGGATGCGCTCGCGCGCGGAGTCCATGCCGGTGTCCAGGTAGATGGCGCCGATCAGCGCTTCCATGGCGTCGGCGAGGATCGACTCGCGGCGGAAACCGCCGCTCTTGAGCTCGCCCGAGCCCAGGCGCAGGTAGTCGCCCAGTTCGAAGCCACGGGCCAGCAGGGCCAGGGTCTCGCCCTTGACCAGCCGTGCGCGCAGGCGCGACAGCTGGCCCTCGCGGGCCTGCGGGAAGTGGCTGAACAGGGCTTCGCCGATGACGAAGTTGAGGATGGCGTCACCGAGGAACTCCAGGCGCTCGTTGTTGCGCCCGGCGAAGCTGCGATGGGTCAGGGCCAGGACCATCAGGTCCTGGTCCTTGAAGGTGTAGCCGAGCTTGCGCTCGAGTCGATCCAGGGTATTGCTCACGGCGTTCTTACACGGAATTCTTTGTCGAAGTGGACCACCAGGTCGAGGTTCTCGATCAGCGGCTCGCGTTTTTCATACTTCAGGTGCGCGCGGAACTCGTTGTTGTCCTGTTCCACGGTCAGCGCGTCCTCGAGCTTCAGGTCGCGGATGTTGTTGATGGTCAGCGCCTTGTCCACGTAAGAGTAGAACTCCGGGACGCTACGCACATCCGCCGCCTTGTCGGTTTCCACCGATTTGATGGCCTTCTCGATGGCGTAGTAGTCGAGGTAATGCGGAATGATCTTGAATGCGGTACTGGCCAGGAAGGCCACAATGGCCAGCACCACCAGCCAACCCAGCAACGACATCCCCTTCTGCGAACCTGCGTACTTCATGCTGACCTCATGTCGGTATGGTTCTCATCCCCCGCCACCGGCGGTTCCAAGTGCAAGCGGGGCAGACCCGCTCCCCGCGTGCCGCCCCGCCCTTCGTTCTAGCACCGACCGGCGGCCGGCGCTCGACGCATCTCACATTCAGTGAATCACGCCGACCCGCGAGAAGTTCGGCAGGTTGCGCAGTTTCGGGTCCGGCCAGCTCATCCACACGGCGAAGGCCTTGCCGACGATGTTGCGGTCCGGAACCATGCCCAGCAGCTCCTTGGGGATCTTCGGATCGTTCCAGTAGCGGCTGTCGTTGGAGTTGTCGCGGTTGTCGCCCATCATGAAGTAGTGCCCGGCGGGTACCGTCCACTCCTTGCCGGGCTCCACGCGGTAGCGCGTCATCTCCTTGCGGATCAGGTGCTCGGCCTCGCCCAGCTTCTCCTGGTAGAGGGTCACGCTACCCAGGCTGCCTGGCTCCTCGCCGATCAGTTGCTCGGCCACCAGTTGGTCGTTGACGTACAGGCGCTTGTCGCTGGTGTAGCGGATGCGGTCGCCCGGCACGCCAACCACGCGCTTGATGTAGTTGATGTTCGGGTCGCTGGGGTAGCGGAACACCATGACGTCGCCGCGCTGCGGGTCGCCGACCGGGATCACCTTGGCGTCCAGCACCGGCAGGCGGATGCCGTAGGCGAACTTGTTGACCAGGATGAAGTCGCCGACCTCGAGGGTGGGCTTCATCGAGCCGGAGGGGATCTGGAACGGCTCGACCAGGAAGGACCGCAGCACCAGCACGATGAACAGCACCGGGAAGAAGGACTTGCCGTACTCGATCAGCACGGGCTCCTTGTTCAGCTTGTCCAGCACTTCCGGATCGGGCTCGGTGACCGAGCCCTGGTAGGCGGAAATGGCGGCCCGGCGGCGCGGTGCGAAGAGCACCAGGTCGACCAGGGCCAGGGCGCCGCACAGGGCGACGGCGATCACCAGCAACAGCGGGAAATTCAGCGTCATAGAATCTAACTGTCCACTTTGAGCACGGCGAGGAAGGCTTCCTGGGGAATCTCCACGCTACCGACCTGCTTCATCCTTTTCTTACCGGCCTTCTGCTTCTCCAGCAGCTTGCGCTTACGGCTCACGTCACCACCATAGCACTTGGCCAGCACGTTCTTCCTGAGCGCCTTGACCGTCGAGCGGGCGATGATCTGCCCGCCGATGGCCGCCTGAATCGCGACGTCGAACATCTGACGCGGGATCAGTTCCTTCATCTTCTCCACCAGCTGGCGCCCCTTGTAAGGAGCGTTGTCGCGGTGGACGATCAGGGCGAGGGCGTCCACCTTCTCGCCGTTGATCAGCACGTCGAGACGGACCAGGTTGGCCGGCTCGAAGCGGTCGAAGCTGTAGTCCAGCGAGGCGTAGCCGCGGCTGGTCGACTTCAGACGGTCGAAGAAGTCCAGCACCACTTCGTTCATCGGCAGGTCGTAGATCACCTGGACCTGGCCGCTGAGGAAGTGCATGTCACGCTGCACACCGCGTTTCTCGATGCACAGGGTGATGACGTTGCCCAGGTGCTCCTGAGGCACAAGGATGGTGGCCCGGCAGATGGGCTCGCGCATCTCGTCGATGGACGAAAGGTCGGGCAGCTTGGACGGGTTGTCGACATAGAGAATGTCGCCGTTCTTCTGCACGATCTCGAAGATCACGGTGGGCGCCGTGGTGATCAGGTCCAGGTCGTATTCGCGCTCCAGGCGCTCCTGGATGATCTCCATGTGCAGCATGCCGAGGAAGCCGATGCGGAAGCCGAAGCCCAGGGCCTCGGAGCTTTCCGGCTCGTACTGCAGGGCGGCGTCGTTCAGCGTCAGCTTCTGCAGGGCTTCGCGGAAGTCCTCGAAGTCGTCGGAGCTGACCGGGAACAGGCCGGCGTAGACCTGCGGCTTGATGCGCTTGAAGCCGGGCAGCACGGCCACGTCGGGGGTAGTGCTGAGGGTCAGGGTGTCACCCACGGGCGCGCCGTGGATGTCCTTGATGCCGGCGATGATGAAGCCCACTTCGCCGGCCTTGAGGTCCGGCGTCTCGGTGTGCTTGGGCGAGAACACGCCGACGCTGTCCACCTGGTGCAGCTTACCGGTGGACTTCACCAGGATCTTGTCGCCCTTCTTGACGCGGCCGTGCTTGACGCGCACCAGCGAGACCACGCCCAGGTAGTTGTCGAACCAGGAGTCGATGATCAGCGCCTGCAGCGGCGCCTCGATCTCGCCCTCGGGCGCCGGGATGGTCTGCACCAGGCGTTCGAGCACCTCGTCCACGCCCATGCCGCTCTTCGCCGAGCAGGCCACGGCGTCGGTGGCGTCGATGCCGATGATGCTCTCGATCTCGTCCTTCACCCGGTCCGGGTCGGCCTGCGGCAGGTCCATCTTGTTCAGCACGGGCATGACTTCCAGGCCCTGCTCGATGGCGGTGTAGCAGTTGGCCACCGACTGCGCCTCGACGCCCTGGCCGGCGTCCACCACCAGCAGCGCGCCCTCGCAGGCAGCCAGGGAGCGGCTGACTTCGTAGGTGAAGTCGACGTGGCCGGGGGTGTCGATGAAGTTCAGCTGGTAGGTCTTACCGTCCTTGGCCTTGTAGTACAGGGTGACGCTGTGGGCCTTGATGGTGATGCCCCGCTCGCGCTCCAGGTCCATGGAGTCGAGGACCTGCGCTTCCATCTCGCGGTCGGACAGACCACCGCACATCTGGATGAAGCGGTCGGCCAGGGTCGACTTGCCATGGTCGATGTGGGCGATGATGGAGAAGTTGCGGATATGACTCAGGTCACTCACGGCTTGACACACTCGGAAGGCTGAAGGCGGCGATCCGCCGAAAAATAGCCGGGGAGTTTACCTGAATCCGCAGCCAGGCGTCACCCTGCGCCGCAGCGCTGCCGACGCCCAGCGGCCGCCATCCAGTACGTTCGTACGATGCGCCCGCATCCAACGTAGGATTTTCCCACCCCACCCAGGGCCCTAGTGTCCTCCGTGCAGCCGCACGCCGGCCAAGGCCACCCCTCCCCACCGAGCACCTGCGCGCCTGGCCCTGGCGCGGCGGAGCGATTCGGCCGCGCCGCTCCACAACGCCAACAAGAACCAGGAAACACTGCCATGCCCAGACGCCACCCCTTCGGCCCGAGCGCCCTCGCCCTGCTCGTGGCCCACGCCGCCGGCCTCGCCCTGCCCGCCCGCGCCGCGGACGGCGAGCAGCCCCTGTCGCTCGGGCAGAGCAAGGTGATCAGCAGCCTGCCGCTGCCCTCGCTGGGCGTTTCCCGCGACCGGATCGCCGCGCCGGTACAGACCTTCAGCGGCGAGGACATGCAGAAGAGCCAGGCGCTCGACCTGGCCGACTACCTCAAGCGGCGCAGCGCCGGGGTCTACGTCAACGAGATCCAGAACAACCCGCTGCAACCGGACATCAACTACCGCGGCTTCACCGCCTCGCCGCTGCTCGGCACGCCCCAGGGGCTGTCGCTGTACCTCGACGGCGTGCGCATGAACCAGCCGTTCGGCGACGTCGTCAGCTGGGACCTGATCCCCGACAACGCCATCGCCGGCGCGCAACTGATGCCCGGCAGCAACCCGCTGTTCGGCCTCAACACCCTGGGCGGCGCACTTTCGGTGCAGACCAGGAACGGCCGCGACAACCCCGGCGGCACCGTCCAGGCCACCCTGGGCTCCTACGGGCGCAGGATCGGCGAGGCCGAATACGGCGGCAGCGAGGGGCAATGGGACTGGTTCTTCGCCGGCACCCATTTCGAGGAAGACGGCTGGCGCGACCACTCCGACTCCGACGCGCAGCAGTTGTTCGGCAAGCTCGGCTGGCAGGGCGAGGCCACCGACCTGAAGCTGACCTACAGCTTCGCCGACAGCGACCTCAACGGTAACGGCATGGTCCCCGAGAGCTTCCTGCGCCGCGACCGCGACAGCGTGTACACCTACCCGGACAACACGCAGAACACCGCCAACTTCCTCAACCTGCAGTGGAACCACGACTACAGCGACGACCTGAGCGCTTCCGGCAACCTCTACTACCGCCACATCAAGACCGACACCTTCAACGGCGACATCAACGACGAGTCCCTGCCCGAGGGCATCGGCGAAGCCGGGCAGAACATCCTGCCGACGGCCGGCAGCTACACCACCGCGGCGAACCTGGCGGCCTGCGTCGCGCAGTTCGAGCCGGGCGGCGAACCCGGCGAGAAATGCACCGGGATGATCAACCGCACCCGCACCACGCAGAGCAACATCGGCCTGTTCGAGCAGCTCTCGCTGCGCAACCGGCTGTTCGGCAAGGAAAACCTGCTGTCCCTGGGCGGCGGCTTCGACTACAGCCAGGTACGCTTCCGCCAGTCGGCCGAATACGGCGCGCTCACCGCCGACCGCGGCATCGTCGGTACCGGCGTGTACGCCGAAGCCGGCAACGCCTTCAACCTGGACGGCGAGCTGGACGACCGCGCCGCGCGCCTGAAAGGCAACACCCGCACCTGGAGCCTCTACGGCAGCGACACCCTGAGCCTGGCCCCGACGCTCGACCTCACGCTGTCCGGGCGCTACAACGACATCTCGGTGCGCAACCACGACCAACTGTCCCACTACGAACTCGACGGCGACGCCCTGGGCGACACCGTCGACGAGAACGCCTCGCTCAGCGGCAAGCACAGCTTCAACCGCTTCAACCCGGCCATCGGCCTGACCTTCCGCCCGACTCCCAGCCTGACCACCTACGTCGGCTACAGCGAAGGCAGCCGGGCCCCGACCACCATCGAGCTGGGCTGCGCCAACCCCGAGTCGCCCTGCCGCCTGCCCAACTCCATGGCCGGCGATCCGCCGCTGGAACAGGTGGTGACGCGCACCTGGGAAGCCGGCCTGCGCGGCCTGATCGGAAACAACGTGCAGTGGAACGCCGGGCTGTTCAGCGCGCGCAACAGCAACGACATCATGTTCGTGTCGTCCAGCACCAGCGGCAGCGGCTACTTCGCGAACTTCGGCGAAACCCGCCGGCGCGGCATCGAAACCGGCATCTCCGGGAATTGGGGCGACTGGGCGCTGGCCGCCAACTACACCTTCATCGACGCCACCTACCGCTCGGGCGAGACCTTCCTGGGCGAGGCCAACAGCAGCGCGGAGGACGGCAACATCAGCGTGAAGTCCGGCGACCGCATTCCGCTGGTCTCGCGCAACATCCTCAAGCTGTCGGCCGACTACGCGGTGACCGAGCGCCTGAGCCTCGGCGCCGATGCCATCAGCGTCTCCAGCTCCTACGTGCGCGGCAATGAGAACAACGACCACCAGAGCGGCGGCCTGTACCAGGGCGGCGGCGAGATCGGCGGCTACACCGTGTTCAACCTCAACGGCGCCTACCAGCTCACCCCGGCCTGGCGCGTCTTCGCCCAGGTCAACAACCTGTTCGACCGTGAGTACGCCACGGCCGGCATGCTTGGCGCCAATCCGTTCGACGACAATGGCGTGATGCGTACCGATGGCGCGGCTGGCAATGGCGCGGTCAATGGCAGGCGGAGCAATTCCGTGGGGGAGACATTCGTTGCTCCGGGGGCGCCGCGTACCGCCTGGTTGGGGGTGCGCTGGGCGTTCCGCTGAGCCGCGCTGAAGCGCTTAAGAAAAAACGCCGTTTCCTGAGGGGGAAACGGCGTTTTTCATTTGGCCTTCAGAGGTATTCCGGTGCGCCCGGAGGTTTCTGCGTGCGGCGTTATCCGCCGAATCGCGGACAGAGCCCGCTCCTACGCTTCCGGGAAGCACGGCTTTTCGTAGGATGGCGTTGAGCGAAGCGATACCCATCAGCGCAACCGCATGGGTTTCGCAAGCTCAACCCATCCTACGAAAAGCACCTCGACGCAGACAGTTGCTCCTACGGTTCAGGGAAGCACGCCGTAGGAGCGGACTCCGTCCGCGGTTGGATTCATCGGCCACACCGGATGCCCCGGCGGCACGACCCTTTTCCGGCCTACCTGCCCGCCAGTCACTCCCCCAGCTTGAAGGTGATGAAGCTGGCACGCCCCTGGCGCAGAACGCGCATGGACACCGACTTGCCCTTCGGCAGCGCCTTGGCGATGTCGGAGAAGGCCTTGGCGGAATCCACCGTGCGGTTGTTCAGGTGGGTGATGACGTCGCCCGGACGCAGGCCGATCATCGCCGCCGGACCGTCCTGGACGTCCTTGATCACCACGCCGCCCTTGATGTCCAGCGACTTGCGCTGTTCGGCGGTGAGGTCGGCGACGGTCACGCCCATGCGGTTGCTGCTGCGCTCGGCGCCCTGCCCTTCGACGGCGGCGACTTCGTCGTCCTCGTCCGGCAGGTTGCCGATGGTCATGTTCAGGGTCTTGCGCGAGCCATCGCGGAACACGTCCAGGGCCGCCTTGTCGCCCGGCTTCATGCCGCCGACCAGGTGCGGCAGGTCGGCCGACTCGTTGATGGTCTGGCCGTTCAGGCTGAGGATCACGTCGCCGACCTGCAGGCCGCCCTTGGCCGCCGGGCCGTCCTGCACCAGTTGGGCCACCAGGGCGCCGGCCGGCTTGTCCAGGCCGAGGGATTCGGCGAGGTCCTTGCTGACCTCCTGGATCACCACGCCCAGCCAGCCGCGGCTGACCTTGCCGCCTTTCTTCAGCTGGTCGGCCACGTTCATGGCGACATCGATCGGGATGGCGAAGGACAGGCCCATGAAGCCGCCGGAACGGGTGAAGATCTGCGAGTTGATGCCGACCACCTCGCCCTGCAGGTTCAGCAGCGGGCCGCCGGAGTTGCCCGGGTTGATGGCCACGTCGGTCTGGATGAAGGGCACGTAGTTCTCGTTCGGCAGGCTGCGGCCCTTGGCGCTGACGATGCCGGCGGTCACCGAGTGGTCGAAGCCGAACGGCGAGCCGATGGCCAGCACCCACTCACCGACCTTGAGCTTGTCGGAATCGCCCAGCTTGAGGGTCGGCAGGCCCTTGGCCTCGATCTTCAGCAGGGCCACGTCGCTGCGCGGATCGGCGCCGATCAGCTTGGCCTTGTGCTCGCTGCGGTCGGACAGGCGCACGACGATCTCGTCGGCGTCGGCGACCACGTGGTTGTTGGTCAGGACGTAGCCATCATCGGAAATGATGAACCCCGAACCCAGGGATTGCGCCTCGCGCTGCGCCCCACGCGGCGGGCGTTGGCCACGCGGCATGCTGCGCTCGATGAAGTCGCGGAACATCGGCGGCAGGCCTTCCAGGTCGGGCATCTGAGCGCTGGCGACCTGGTCCGGCACCTTCTGGGTGGTACTGATGTTCACTACGGCCGGCGAAGCCTTCTCCACCAGCGGGGTGAAATCCGGCAATTCGGCGCGGGCGACCACCGACAGGCTCAAGGCCAGCAGGGCGACCATCGCGGCCATACTGCGTTTCAGGGTTTGCATGGACTACTGCTCCCGTATTCAAAGGGAAGTGGACTTAGGCGGGGCCCTCGGCCCCTGTGACCAGCGTGCGCAGCACAACCGGCTGCAACGCCGGGTCATCCGAATGGCGCCAGGCATGGCGCCGTACCCACAGCCAGGTCACGAAGAAACCCGCGAGGCCGGCCAGGATCAACCAGGGCTCGGCGAGGCCGGCGCACCACGCGAGCAGCGTAGCGGCGAACAGGCCGAGCAGGGGGAATAGATAGAACATCAGGGCGCATTTCAACAAGAGGTCCTCGCGTATGCCGAGCACCACCTCGTCACCCACCCCGAGCGGGAAAGCAGAAAGGGCGCGGACTTCGCCGCGCCCCGCAGAGGAGCCCAATTGCTGCAACAATCCCTGGCCGCATCCGGCTTTGGCGCTGCAGGCTGAGCAGGTGCCCTGGCGCAGCGTCTGGACCCGCACTGCTGCGGTTTCGACGCCGATCACCCGCCCCCGCTCTTCGATCACTGCGCGGCGGCTCCCTGGGCGGGCGCCTGCGGACGCACCGACATGGCGATGCGTTCGGCGGTCCCGGTGGGAATCTCACCGACAACGGTGACCATCATGCCGCCATCTTCGGTATTGAGGCGTTTGGACACCACCGAGGTCGGGCCCAGCTGGGTGCGCGCGTCGTCGATCCTGGCGCCGTGCAGCGGCTCGATGAAGATCGAGAAACGCGCCAGGCCATCGCCATAGTCCATGCTGACGACGCGATCGTCCGATACCGGGCTGCGGCGCTCATAGGTGTTGTTCAGGGTGAAACCCGGCGGCACCCATTCCGAGCGCCAGCTGCTGGCGACCGGGGCGTCCGGCTTGCCCGCGGGGACCGCCTGGCAGGCCTCGGAGGGCTGCAGGCCGCTGTCGTCCGGCGCCGCGGTGCTGAACTGGGTGAACTGCAGGCGTTCCAGCGGCTGGCCCTTGTCGTTGAGCAGCAGCGACTTCAGCGGCAAGCCGGTTTCCTGGTCCAGGTGCAGCTCGAAGCCGTAGCGGTACTGGTCGCGGGGGATCAGCCCGATCACCGTGGCCGCGCGCCCGGCGATGCGGGACTGGCCGACCATGCGGATGTCGTACCAGGAAGCCAGGTCGTCCGAGACCAGCTTGCGCACCGGCCATAGCTGCCCGGCGCCCAGCTGCCCGGCCATGCCGCCGGCGATGCACTGGGTCACGCCATCGCGCTTGACCACTTCCTGGCGCGGGCCGTCCAGCTGCAGCCAGTGCTCGCGCACCGAGCCGTCGGGCTCGACCAAACGCCAGACCTCATGGGTGGAGAAGATGCCGTTGCGCTCGTAGACGAAGGTGCCCTGGAAGCTTTGTCGCTGCTGGCCCTCGGTCAGCCGCTTGACCCACGCCTGAACGTCGGCGGCCTGTACCGGCATTGCCAGCAGACCGCCCAGGAAGAACAACAGGAAGGTGGCGCGCATGACGCTCCTTAAAGGGGTTTCAGCGACTTTCCAGGCTGGCGGCTCGCGCGTAAGGCAGGGCGCTGTCGGCACCGTTCACCGCCGACTGCTGGGCATGCTGGCGGAGATATCCCGGAAGACGCTGTTCATGCCAGGTGGTGGGGCTGCCCGCGCCACCAGTGATGACCTGCGGTGCGTCCTCGTCCTGGCTGTAGCCGGCCAGTACCGCCGGCCCCTGCACCTGCGGCAGGGTGATCTGCGGCGTGGCGCCTTGCTGGGCCAGGCTCGGAGCAACGCTATCATTCTGATGGTATAGACGAACACCCGCCAGCACGGCCAGTGTCACCGATGCGGCGACCGCCACGCGTCCGACGTTGCGCCACGGATTGCGCCGCGGCTGTGCCGGGGCGGCCTCCTCGGCCAGCGCAGCCGACACCGCGGCGGCGATGTCCAGCTTGGGCAGCACCGGCTCGCGGTGCATCACCGACCGGGCCAGTTGATAGCGCGACCAGGCGGCACGCATTTCCGCGTCTTCACCGCAGGCTGCGAGTACCCGGCGCAGTTCGAGTTCGTCCGCTTCGTTATCCATCAGTGCGGACAGCGACTCCTGCAGGGCTTCACGACTCATGGCGTACCTCTCTTGGCTGTTCCGCCGTATTCAGGGCTGTTCATCATGCAGCAACGGCTGCAAGGCTTTGTCTATCGCTTCCCGCGCACGGAAGATCCGTGAGCGGACCGTACCCACCGGGCATTGCATCACGGTGGCGATATCCTCGTAGCTCAATCCCTCGAATTCGCGCAGGGTCAATGCCGTGCGCAGGTCCTCTGGCAGTTGCTGGATGGTGCGATGGACCGTTTCCTCGATCTCGTCCCGCAACATTGCCCGTTCCGGCGATTCGATGTCCTTCAGGGCGTGGTCGCCATCGAAGAACTCCGCATCCTCGGCTGTCACATCGCTGTCCGGTGGTCGCCGACCGCGCGCCACCAGGTGGTTCTTCGCGGTATTGATGGCGATCCGGTACAACCAGGTATAAAAGGCACTGTCACCGCGGAAGTTGCCCAAGGCGCGATACGCCTTGATGAAAGCCTCCTGCGCAACGTCCTGGGCTTCCTGGGCGTCGTGCACGAACCGCACGATCAACCCGAGGATCTTGTGCTGGTACTTCAGCACCAGCAGATCGAAAGCCCGTTTGTCTCCGCGCTGTACCCGTTCAACCAGTTGCTGATCCTGTTCCTGGGTTAGCATGCATGCTCCTCAACAAGCCCGGAGGAGCTGCGAGCACCCTGCAGAATCGCTCTGCCAAGATAGACTCGGATGTCTTGCAAAAGTTCTCCCCTCCAAGCGTACGCCGCACAGTTTTTTTGTCGCTTCACCGCGACCCGGCCGGACCCATTGTCCAAGCCCTTGAAAATCCACTGCAATCGGCGAACAACCACAGCCTTCTCGCGCGTCGGGAACCCCGTTGCAAGAAGGTTTCGGACATTCACCGTTAGAACCAGAAAGACTGAAATAGTTCCACCTGCCGCCCCTGGCGCATGAATGCCGGGGCTTGCGCCAGAAATACGGCGGCAGGCACAAGGCCGCTATTGTGCCGATCCCCCCTTCTATATACTAGGCCGCCACCAATCGGAATCCGGGCATGAGCGAGCACTTTCATCACGACGTCCTTGTGATCGGCAGCGGGGCCGCGGGCCTCAGCCTGGCCCTGACATTGCCGCAGCACCTGCGCATCGCCGTGCTGAGCAAGGGGGAACTGTCCCAGGGCTCGACCTTCTGGGCCCAGGGCGGGGTCGCCGCGGTGCTGGACGACACCGACACCGTCGAGTCCCACGTGCAGGACACCCTGGACGCCGGCGCCGGCCTGTGCCGGGAAGACGCCGTGCGCTTCACCGTCGAGCACAGCCGCGAGGCCATCCAGTGGCTGATCGACCAGGGCGTGCCCTTCACCCGCGACAGCGAGGCGGGCCGCGAGGACAACGGCTTCGAATTCCACCTCACCCGCGAGGGCGGCCACAGCCACCGGCGCATCATCCATGCCGCCGACGCCACCGGCGCGGCCATCTTCAACACCCTGCTGGAACAGGCCCGGCAGCGCCCGAACATCGAGCTGCTGGCGCAGCGCGTGGCGGTCGACCTGATCACCGAACGCAAGCTCGGCCTGCCCGGCCAGCGCTGCCTCGGCGCCTACGTGCTGAACCGCGACAGCGGCGAGGTGGACACCTTCTCGGCGCGCTTCACCGTGCTCGCCTGCGGCGGCGCCAGCAAGGTCTACCTCTATACCAGCAACCCGGACGGCAACTCCGGCGACGGCATCGCCATGGCCTGGCGCGCCGGCTGCCGCGTCGGCAACCTGGAATTCAACCAGTTCCACCCCACCTGCCTGTACCACCCGCAGGCCAAGAGCTTCCTCATCACCGAGGCGCTGCGCGGCGAAGGCGCCTACCTGCGCCTGCCCAACGGCGAGCGCTTCATGAAGCGCTTCGACCCGCGCGCCGAACTGGCCCCGCGGGACATAGTCGCGCGCGCCATCGACCACGAGATGAAGCGCCTGGGCGTGGACTGCGTGTACCTGGACATCAGCCACAAGCCGGCCGAGTTCATCAAGGAACACTTCCCCACGGTGTACGAGCGCTGCCTGACCTTCGGCATCGACATCACCCGCGAGCCCATCCCGGTGGTGCCGGCCGCCCACTACACCTGCGGCGGCGTGCTGGTGGACGAGCACGGCCACACCGACGTGCCGCACCTCTACGCCATCGGCGAGACCAGCTTCACCGGCCTGCACGGGGCCAACCGCATGGCCAGCAACTCGCTGCTGGAGTGCTTCGTCTACGCCCGCTCCGCCGCCGCCGACATCCAGGCGCGCCTGGAAAGCACCCCGGCCACCCCGGCCCTGCCGAGCTGGGACGCCAGCCAGGTCACCGACTCGGACGAGGACGTGATCATCGCGCACAACTGGGACGAACTGCGGCGCTTCATGTGGGACTACGTCGGCATCGTGCGCACCACCAAGCGCCTGCAGCGCGCCCAGCACCGCGTGCAGATGCTGCTCAGCGAGATCGACGAGTTCTACAGCAACTACAAGGTCAGCCGCGACCTGATCGAATTGCGCAACCTCGCCGTGGTCGCCGACCTGATCATCCGCTCGGCCATGCAGCGCCACGAAAGCCGCGGTCTGCACTACACCCTGGACTACCCGGGGCTGCTGCCCGAGGCGCGCGACACCATCCTCAGCCCCCGCTAGCCCGCCACCGCGGGCGGCCTGCGCAACGGCCAACCGGCAGCCCCGACAGCAAAGCGAGACCGCCATGAAACCGACCGACCGCCAGCGCGCCATCCTCGACCTCGTTCGCCACCGCGACACCAGCGTGGAAGAACTGGGCGCCGCCCTGGGCGTTTCGGAGGCCACCGTGCGCCGCGACCTCAGCCTGCTGGCCCAACAGCGGCGGCTGGTGCGGACCCACGGCGGCGCCACCGCGCTGATCGGCACCCACGAGCAGGAAGCGAGCCTGGAGGAGCGCAACGCCAGCCACCGCGAGGAAAAGATGGCCATCGCCCGGGCCGCGGCCGCGCACATCCGCGAGGGCGACAGCATCTTCCTCGACAGCGGCACCACCTGCGCGGCGCTGGCGGCGCATCTGCGCACGTTGCAGAACCTGCACGTCATCACCAACAACCTGCTGGCGCTCACCGCGCTGGCCAATGCCCCGGGCGTGCGGATCACCCTGATCGGCGGCGATTTGCGCAGCACCGGCATGAGCACCTTCGGCCCGCTGGCGGAACTGTCGCTGAGCCGGCTGAGCTTCGACCGCGCCTTCCTCGGCGCCGACGGCGTCGTCGCCGGGTTCGGCCTCTGCGAAGCCAGCGCCCAGCAGGCCTACCTCAAGGAATGCGTGATCAGGCGGGCGGCCGAGGTGTACATACTGGCCGACGCCGAGAAGCTGGGCCGCGCGCGCCAGCAGCACTGGACGCCGCTGGAGCGGGAATGGCGCCTGATCACCTCGACGCCGGACGAAAGAACGCTCGAACCCTTCCGCCAGTTGCCCATGGCCACCGTAGAACTGGCGCCGGCCAGCTCGTCCGCCCGCTGAAGCGGGCCCCTTCCCTCGCCCGCCCAGCCTCCAGCCGCTGCCCTCCGCGACCTGCCAGCCATCCTCTACTGATCGAAATGCGCAAGATCATGATTGACTTGCGCAGGACTTGTCCTTTAAATCGCATCCTTATGATCGGTTCAATCAAATATATGAGCGATTCGATCAAATCCCCCTACAACAAGTCGAACAAGAACGAACAGGTACCTGCCCATGATCCAGATCCCGATCAAGCGCACGATCGAGCGTATTCCCGGCGGCATGATGATCGTCCCGCTGCTGCTCGGTTCGCTGGTGGCCACCTTCGCGCCGGACACGCCGAAATTCTTCGGTTCCTTCACCAATGCCCTGTTCACCGGCGCGCTGCCCATACTCGCGGTGTTCTACGTCTGCATGGGCGCGAGCATCAATGTCCGCACCACGCCCTACCTGCTGAAGAAAGGCGGCGCGCTGTTCGCGACCAAGGTCGGCACGGCGATGCTCCTCGGCATCCTGCTCGGCCAGTTCCTGGGGGAACAACCCATCTCGGCCGGCTTCTTCGCCGGCCTGTCCACATTGGCCATGGTAGCGGCGATGAACGACACCAATGGCGGCCTGTACATGGCGCTGATGGGCCAATACGGCCGCCCCGAGGACGTCGGCGCCTATTCGGTGATGTCCCTGGAGTCCGGCCCCTTCCTGACCATGCTCACCCTGGGCGTCGCCGGGCTCTCGGCGTTCCCCTGGCCGACCTTGCTGGGGGCGATACTGCCGCTGCTGCTGGGCATCCTCATCGGCAACCTGGACCGTGAAATGCGCGAATTCCTCGGCAAGGCGGTGCCGGTGCTGATCCCCTTCTTCGCCCTCGCCCTGGGCGCCAGCCTGGACCTGCACAAGGTCTGGCAGGCCGGCGTGCTCGGCCTTCTGATGGGTGTGGCGGTGGTGGTGCTGACCGGCATCCCGCTGTACTTCGCCGACCGCCTGACCGGTGGCACTGGCGTCGCCGGTGCCGCGGCGGCCACCACGGCGGGCAATGCCGCGGCCGTGCCGGCCCTGGTCGCCGCCGCCAACCCGGTCTACGCCCCGGCCGCAGCCAGCGCCACCATGCTGGTCGCCTCCTGCGTGGTGGTCACCGCCATCCTCACGCCCGTGCTGGTCTCCACCCTGGCCAAGCGCGTCCGGCAGCGGGCCGAAAGCGCCGGGCAGCGCGACTCGATGGCGCCGGAGTCGCCCCGATGAACATGCTGATCATCGCCGACGACCTGTCCGGCGCGGCGGACTGTGCCGTGGGCTTCGCCAGCCGCGGCTGGCGAAGCCTGGTGATGCTCGACGCCCGGCCGACGCAGGCGCAGGTCGAGGTCATCGCCGTGGACACCGACAGCCGCCGCCTTGATGCGGCACAGGCCGCGCAGCGCAGCGTCGCGGCCTTCCATGCCCTGGCCAGGCCGGGCCAGCGGCTGTACAAGAAGATCGACTCGACCCTGCGCGGCAACTGGGCCGCGGAAGTCGCCGCGCTGCATCCCCTGGCAGGCCTGGCGCTGGTCGCCCCGGCCTTTCCGGAAATGGGCCGCACGGTGCGCGCCGGCCAGGTGCTGGTGCACGGCGCGCCGCTGGAAAGCACCGACACCTGGCGCCTGGAACATGCCGATGCGCCGGCCGACATGGCCAGGATGCTCGGCGCCGCCGGGCTGCGCGTCGAACACTGCGCTCTGGAACAACTGCGCCAGTCGGCGGGACAAGTGGCCCGGATCATCCAGTCGGCCATGGAGCGCGGCGTCCAGGCCCTGATCTTCGACGCCGAGACGGCCGAGGACCTGCGCCTGCTGGCACGGGAAACGGCGCGGGCGGAACTCCGGGCGTTCTGGGTCGGCTCCGGGGGCCTGGCAAGGCAGATAACCGAAGCGCCTTCGCCCTCCTCTTCGCAAACAGCAGCCGTCGAGACCGGCCATCTCCCATCGCAACTGGCGACCGTGGTGCTGGCCGGCAGCCTTTCCGCCGTCGCCGACCGGCAATGCGAGGAACTCCAGCGGCGCAGCGACATCCTCCAGCTCAGCCTGCCGCCGGCCGTGCTGCGCCAGGGCAGCGAGCATGCCGACTGGCCGGACTGGCAGGCGCAGGTGGGCGCGCTGCTCGAACAAGGCCGCGACCTGCTGCTGCGCATCGGCCGCGACGAACGCCCCGATCCCGCCGAAGGCGCCCTGCTTTCGGCCAACCTCGCAGCCCTGCTCAAGCCGCATTTCCATCGGGTCGGCGGCCTGGTCGCCACCGGCGGCGAAACCGCGCGGGCGATGCTCGGCGCGGTCGGCATCGACGGCCTGCAACTGGTCGGCGAGATCGAGGCCGGCAGCGTCCTCAGCCATCCCCTGGCCCCGGCGGGCGGCCACCGACCCGGCATCGTCACCAAGGCCGGCGCCTTCGGCAGCCCCGAAGCCCTCTATCGCGCGTGGCGCCACCTGCGCGACGCGCAACAGTCCCCCTCCTGAATTCAGAGTGCCCCACCCATGAACGACTATCTTCCCGTAATCGGCATCACCATGGGCGACGCCGCCGGCGTCGGACCGGAGATCATCGTCAAGAGCCTGGCCAGCGCCGGGCTCCACCGATTCTGCCGCCCCCTGGTGATCGGCGATGCGCAGCGCCTGGAGAAGGCCGACCGGCTGCTCGGCGGGCTGGCCCGGGTACGGCGCATCGAGGATGCCGACGACGCCCGCTTCGAGCCGGGCGTGATCGACTGCATCGACCTCGGGCTCATCCCCGACGACCTGCCCTTCGGCGTGCTCTCCCCCGTGGCGGGTGATGCGGCCTACCGGTTCATCGCCCGCGCGGTGGACCTGGCCAAGGCCGGGAAGATCGACGCCATCTGCACCGCCCCGCTGAACAAGGAAGCCCTGCACGCCGGCGGCCACAAGTTTCCCGGCCATACCGAGCTGCTCGCCCACCTGACCAATGTCGACGAAGTGTCCATGATGCTGGTGGCCCCCAAGCTGCGCGTCATCCACGTCACCACCCACATCGGCATCATCGACGCCATACGCCGCATCGAGCCCGGCCTGGTGCAGCGCACCATCGAACGCGGCCACGAGACCCTGGTGCGCTCCGGCATCCCGCAGCCGCGCATCGGCGTCTGCGGCATCAACCCGCACGCCGGGGAAAACGGTCTGTTCGGCTACGGCGAAGAGGAAGAAAAGATCATCCCCGCCGTCAGCCTGCTGCAGGCGCGTGGCCTGGACGTCACCGGCCCGCTGCCGGCCGACACGCTGTTCTACCGCGCCGGCCGCGGCGACTTCGATCTGGTGGTGGCCATGTACCACGACCAGGGCCACGGCCCGGTGAAGGTCCTCGGGCTGGAAGCCGGGGTGAACGTTACGGTCGGCCTGGATGTGGTGCGCACCTCGGTGGACCACGGGACCGCCTTCGACATCGCCGGCAAGGGCATCGCCGACGAACGCAGCCTGCTGGAGGCGCTACGCCAGGGCGCGGAGCTGGCGAACAGGCCGCGCTGAACCTACTGCGGCGCCGCCCATCTTCCCCGACTGAAGCGCAGCCGCACGCGCAAACGGCGATGGGCCTGCGCCGCCAGGCTGTCGGCCGGCAGGCACAGGCCGCGGCTCAGGCGCTGGCCCGGCAAGCGGAAGCGCAGCACGATCAGCGCCGGCAGCGCGAGGCTGTCGGCGCGCAGTTGCACCGCCTGCCAGCCGTCGGCCGGGCTCCATAGCTGCCAGCCGTCGGCGTCGTGGCGCAGAGCGCGGTAGGCGTGGCGGCTGCGCAGCAAAACCTGGCGCGGCAGCACCCACAGGGCATGGATCAGGCAGAGCAGCAGGCCGGCGACCTGCCAGAAGGCGGGAATGGCGGCCAGATACAGCGCCGCCACGGCGAGCGCCAGGCTCGCCAGGTAGGCCGCCAGCAGCCGCTCGGACGGCCGCCAGTGGCACTCGAAGGGCTCACTTCGGTTGGACACGGTCCAGGATCATGCGCACGATGTGGCGCAGGTCGGCGTCTTCCGGCTCGCCGCGCTGCATGAACCAGCCGAACATGTCCTGGTCCTCGCATTCCAGCAGCATACGGAAGCGCGCCTGGTTCTCGGCGTCCAGGCCCGGGTAGACCTCCTGCACGAAGGGCACCAGCAGCACGTCCAGCTCCAGCATGCCGCGGCGGCTGTGCCAGAAGAGTCGTTTCAGTTCGGTTTCGTCGGTCATCTGCGGGTCCTCGGCGCTACATCGGAAACCCCACGGTGCGGCGCCTGCCGGATTCCGTGAAGCGAGCGGCATTATACGCATGCCCTCGCCTGGCGGCACCCGCTGACAAGCGCAGGTCCCGGCTCTATGATGAGAAGCCTAACTTTCTTCCAGCGACCCGCAATGGCCGATTCCGCGTTCTACACCGCCCTGACCCACGAAGGAGTCCTCGCCGTCCGTGGCGCGGACGCCGCCAAGTTCCTGCAGGGGCAGTTGACCTGCAACCTCAACTACCTCGACGCCACGACTTCCAGCCTGGGCGGCCGCTGCACGCCCAAGGGGCGCATGACCTCCAGCTTCCGCATCGTCGCCGAGGGCGACGGCTACCTGCTGGCGCTGGCCGCCGAGCTGCTGGAAGGGCAACTGGCCGACCTGAAGAAGTACGCCGTGTTCTCCAAGGCCAGCCTGAGCGACGACAGCGCCGCCTGGGCCCGCTTCGGCCTGAGCGGCGGCGAGGCCGTGCTCGCCGGCCTCGGCCTGGAACTGCCCGCCGAGGCCGACCGCGTGGCGCGCAACGGCGACCTGCTGGCCATCGGCCTGGGCCATGGCCGCGCCGAACTCTGGGTGCCGGCGGCCCGCGCCAGCGAAGTGCGCGAGGCGCTCGACGCCGCGCTGGACGAAGGCACCCTCAACGACTGGCTGCTGGGCCAGGTGCGCGCCGGCGTCGGCCAGGTCTTCGGCGCCACCCGCGAGCTGTTCATCCCGCAGATGATCAACCTGCAGGCGGTCGGCGGCGTGAGCTTCAAGAAGGGTTGCTACACCGGCCAGGAGATCGTCGCGCGCATGCAGTACCTCGGCCGCCTCAAGCGCCGCCTGCATCGCCTGGCGCTGGACGCCGCCGAGCTGCCCGAGCCGGGCGCCGCGCTGTTCTCGCCGGTGCACGGCAGCAGCGTCGGCGAAGTGGTGCTGGCCGCCCGCGCCGCCGAAGGCATCGAGCTGCTGGCGGTGCTGCAGGACGACGCCGTGGCCGACGGCCGCGTGCGCCTCGGCCAGGCCGAGGACGGCCCGGCCCTGCGCCTGCTGACGCTGCCCTACGTTCTCGACAGCGACCGCGAAATCCAGCGCTGACCGAATCGCCTGCCGGGTGGGGAGCCCGGCGTCCCTCAAGGAACTGCCATGAGCAAGCTTGCCGAAAAAGTACAACAGGAACTGCTGCGGGCCATCGACAACGACGAACTGGTGCTGCCCACCCTGCCCGAGGTGGCGCTGCGGGTCCGCGAGGCGGCGGAGGACCCGGACGTCAGCATCCATGACCTGGCCCGGGTGATCGGCAACGACGCCGCGCTCACCGCGCGCATCATCAAGGTGGTGAACAGTCCGCTGCTGCGCACCAACAAGGAAATCACCGACCTGCAGATGGCCATCGGCCGCCTGGGCATCAACTACACCAGCAACCTGGCCACGGGCCTGGCCATGGAGCAGATGTTCCAGGCCACCTCCGACGTGGTCGACCGCAAGATGCGCGAGGTATGGAACAAGAGCGTCGAGGTCGCCGGCATCTGCCACGCGCTGTGCCGCCACTACACCCGGCTGATGCCCGACCAGGCGACCCTCGCCGGCCTGGTGCACCAGATCGGCGTGCTGCCGATCCTCACCTACGCCGAGGAGAACAGCGAGCTGCTGGCCGACTCCATCAGCCTCAACCACGTGATCGAGCGCATCCACCCGGTCATCGGCGACCGCATCCTCAAGGCCTGGGAATTCCCCGCGCCCATCGCCGAAGTGCCCGGCCACTACCTGGACTTCACCCGCGACTCCGCCAAGGCCGACTACGTGGACATCGTCCAGGTCGCCACCCTGCAGAGCTACCTGGGCAGCCAGCATCCCTTCACCGAAATGGACTGGAGCGACATCCCGTCCTTCGCCAAGCTGGGCATCGACCCGCAGGCCAACCTCAACGAGGACGAGGACCTGTCGGCCGCCATGGAGGCGGCGATGGGGATGTTGCAATAGGCTGCCGGTCCGGCATTGGCGCGGGCTCTTCGGAGGAGCGAGCTTGCTCGCGAATAGCGTTCTACCGGAAAGGTTTGGTGTCGCTCCGAAGAGCGCCCTCTCCCTAACCCTCTCCCTGAAGGGAGAGGGGACTGTTCGGAGCGTTTGGATATTCCAGTGTTAGCCGGTAAGCATTGAAATTTCCGGCTAACACCATGTTCTCAGCCGGCACGGACAAGCCCCCTCTCCCTTCAGGGAGAGGGCTGGGGAGAGGGAGCGGAGTCAATCCAAACACCGAAGCCCGCCGGCAAGCCCTGTTCGTCGCGAACAAGAACCAGGCGTCCCCCTCGCTCCTACGAAAAGCGCCTAGCCGCCCCTCGCGTCCTCCAGCGGAAAACTCACCCGCACCAGCAACCCACCCAGCTCCCCATGGGCCAGCTCGATACGAGCCCGGTGCGCCGCGCAGATCTCCCCGACGATCGCCAACCCCAGCCCGGTGCCCTCCTGGCGCTTGCGGTAGAAGCGGCCGAAGACCTTGTCGCGCTCCTCCGCCGGGATGCCCGGGCCGTCGTCCTCGATCTCCAGCACGGCCGGCGACTCGACGCGGATCACCACGTTGCCGGCGGCATGGGCCAGGGCATTGGCCACCAGGTTGTCGAGCAGTTCGTGGAGCAGCGTCGGATCGCCCTTGATCCACACCGGCCGCTCGGCCTCCAGGGCCAGGGCCACGCCGCGCGCATGGGCCAGCGGCGCCAGCACCATGCCCTGCTCGCGGGCCAGGGCGCCCAGCTCGATGGCCTCGCCGCCGCCCTCGGCGATGGCCCGGGCGCCGCTTTCCACCCGCGCCAGGGACAGCAACTGGTTGGCCAGCCCGGTGACGCGGTCGGTGTACTGCACCGCTTCTTCCAGCGTCTCGCGCCAGCGTTGCGGATTCTGCTCGCGCAGGCCCAGCTCCAGCCGCGCCTTGAGCGCCGCCAGCGGCGTGCGCAGTTCGTGGGAGGCTTCGGCGATGAACTGCGACTGGCGCTCGAACAGGCTGCGCAGGCGCACGGTGAAGTGGTTCAGCGCCGCCACCAGCGGGCGCAGTTCGCGCTGCACCGCCACCGGCGGCAGGGGCCGTAGGTCGTCCGCCTGGCGCTCCTCCACCGCCGCGCGCAGGCGGTCGAGCGGGCGCAGGCCGGCGCTCACCGCGTACCAGACCATGACCAGCGCGGCCAGCGCCGACAGCGCCAGGTTGAGCAGGGTGTCGGTGAGCAGCTCGCGGGCCAGGCGCTCGCGCGCGCCGAGGGTCTCGGCCACGCGGATTTCCGCCATGCCGTTGACCGTCGGCTGGCTGACCGGCTGCAGCAGGCTGACCACGCGCACGCCCTGGCCCTGGTATTCGCTGTCGTAGAAGCGCGCCAGCGCCGGATAGTCGTCGGTGCGCAGAGTTCCCGGCGGCGGCGCCGGCAGGTTCTCGTAGCCGGAGATGGACTGCCCGCGGGTGTCGATCACCTGGTAGAAGATGCGCCCGGCGCTGTCGTAGGCGAAGCTGTCCAGGGCCACGTAGGGCACGTTGGCGCGCAGGCTGCCGTCGCTGTCGTAGAGGCCGTCGGCGATGTCCCGCGCCGAGGCCAGCAGGGTGCGGTCGTAGGCGATGTCCGAGGCGTGGCGGGCACGCTGGTAGGTGGCCAGGCTGCCCAGCAGGAGCAGCACCAGCAGCAACCCGCCCAGGCGCCACAGCAGGCGCCAGCGCAGGCTGCCGGAACCGGGCAGGGCCAGGCGCCGGAGCACCTCAGGCATCCACGGCCTCGAGCAGGTAGCCCAGGCCGCGGAAGGTGACGATGCGCACCGCGTCGCCTTCCAGCTTCTTGCGCAGGCGGTGCACGTAGATTTCGATGGCGTCGGCGCTGGCGTCCTGGTCCAGGCCGAACACCTGGGCGGCCAGCTGCTCCTTGCTCAGCACCCGCCCGGGGCGGGCGATCAGCGCTTCCAGCACGGCCTGCTCGCGGGAGGTCAGGGTCAGCGCCTCGCCGGCCAGGCTGAAGCGCCGCGCGCCCAGGTCGTAGACCAGCTCGCCGCAACGCTGCTGCTGTTCGCCGCCGAGCACGCTGCGCCGCAGCAGGGCCTTCACCCGCGCTTCCAGTTCGCTCAGCTCGAAGGGCTTGGCCAGGTAATCGTCGGCGCCGAGGTTGAGGCCATGGACGCGGTCCTTGACCTCGCCGCGGGCGGTCAGCATCAGCACCGGCAGGGTCTTGCCGCGGCCGCGCAGGCGCGCCAGCACCTCGAAGCCGTCCAGGCGCGGCAGGCCGACGTCGAGAATGGCCAGGGCGTATTCCTCGCTGGCCAGGGCCAGGTCGGCGGCCACCCCGTCGCGCAGCAGGTCGACCGTCCAGCCCGCGCCCTTGAGCGCCTGCTGCACGCTGTCGCCCAGTTGCGGATGGTCTTCGACCAGAAGGATGCGCACGGCGGTATTCCTCGCTCGGATGTGGACAGGTGCACGCAGTTTACCCGCCCACGGGCGCCTGTGAACGGCTGAAAGCCTGGTGAAAGGCAGCGGCGCTAGGATCGCCCGTCAGACGACGCAGATCGTCCCAAAATCGGCTGGCGGCGTGGCGCCATCCACACAAGAACAAGAAATGGAGTCCACCGATGCTGACTGTCCAGCACCCGGCCCGTGGGGCCAATCCCGTCCTGTTCCGTGTCTTCCCCGCCGGTTTCGGCGCGGCCCTGGCCCTCGGCGGCCTGGCCGGGGAAGCCGAGGCTTCCGGCTTCATCGAAGACAGCAGCCTGAAGCTGCAGACGCAGAACATCTACTTCAACCGCGACTTCCGCGACGGCGCCGGCCAGTCCAAGCGCGAGGAGTGGGCGCAAGGTTTCATCCTCGACTTCCAGTCCGGCTACACCGACGGCACCGTCGGCGTCGGCCTCGACGCCCTGGGCATGCTCGGCCTCAAGCTCGACTCCAGCCCCGACCGCACCGGCAGCGGCCTGCTGCCCACCCACGACGACGGCCGCGCCGCGGACGAGTACAGCAAGCTCGGGCTGACCGCCAAGTTCAAGGTCTCGCAGACCGAACTCAAGCTCGGCAGCCTGATCCCCGACCTGCCCACCCTGCAGCCCAACGACAGCCGCCTGTTCCCGCAGATATTCGAGGGCGGACTGCTGGAGTCCCGCGACCTGCCCGGCCTGACCTTCACCGGCGGGCGCCTGGAAAAGGCCATCGACCGCGACTCCACCGACGCCCAGGACCTGGCGCTGAACAACAAGAACAAGCGCTTCACCGGCAGCGTCGCCGGCGAGCACTACGACCTGGCCGGCGGCGACTACAAGTTCGACGAGCACTTCACCGGCCGCTACCACTACGCCGAGCTGGACGAGGTATATCGCCAGCACTTCATCGGCCTGCTCAGCAGCCACAAGCTGGGCGACGGCAAGCTGACCACCGACTGGCGCCTGGCGATCAGCGACGACGACGGCGCCGCCCGCGGCGGCAGGATCGACAACCGCGCCTTCAACGCCATGCTCGGCTACGCCCTCGGCGCCAACAAGTTCAGCATCGGCTGGCAGCAGATGGACGGCGACAGCGCCTTCCCCTACATCGACGGCAGCAACCCCTACCTGGTGAACTTTGTCCAGGTCGGCGACTTCGCCGAGACCAAGGAACGCTCCTGGCAACTGCGCCACGACTTCGACTTCGCCGTGTTCGGCCTGCCCGGCCTGACCCTGATGAACCGCTACCTCAAGGGCGACAACGCCGAGATCAACGGGCGCGCAGGCGAAGGCCGCGAGTGGGAACGCGACACCGACCTCAAGTACGTGGTGCAGAGCGGCCCGCTGAAGGACTTCGGCGTGCGCCTGCGCAACGCCACCTACCGTTCCAACTTCGCCCGCAACGCCGACGAAACCCGCGTCTACCTCACCTATTCCCTGGCGATCTGGTAAACAACAACAAGAAGAGGCCCCGATAATGACCAAGCTCCGCACCCTCCCCCTGCTTCTCGCCGCCGGCGCGCTGTTCACCGCCGCCGTCGCCCACGCCGAGCCCAAGCGCCCGGAATGCATCGCCCCGGCCGCCCCCGGCGGCGGCTTCGACCTGACCTGCAAGCTGGCGCAGAGCGCCCTGCTGGACGAGAAGCTGCTGAGCAGCCCGATGCGCGTCACCTACATGCCCGGCGGCGTCGGCGCGGTGGCCTACAACGCCGTGGTCGCCCAGCGCCCGGCCGACGGCAACAGCATCACCGCCTTCTCCAGCGGTTCGCTGCTGAACCTGGCCCAGGGCAAGTTCGGCCGCTACGACGAGAACGCGGTGAAGTGGCTGGCGGCCATCGGCACCAGCTACGGCGCCATCGCCGTGCGCAGCGATTCGCCCTACAAGAACCTCGCCGACCTGGTGGCCGCGCTCAAGGCCGACCCGAGCAAGGTGGTGATCGGCTCCGGCGGCACCGTCGGCAGCCAGGACTGGATGCAGACCGCGCTGATCGCCAAGGCCGCCGGCATCGATCCGAAGCGGCTGCGCTACGTCGCCCTGGAAGGTGGCGGCGAGATCGCCACGGCGCTGCTGGGCGGGCACATCCAGGTGGGCAGCACCGACATCTCCGACTCCATGCCGCACATCCGCGCCGGCAAGATGCGCCTGCTCGCGGTGTTCGCCGAGGAGCGCCTGCAGGACGAGGGCATGGCCGACATTCCCACCGCCAGGGAGCAGGGCTTCGACATCGTCTGGCCGGTGGTGCGCGGCTTCTACGTCGGGCCCAAGGTCAGCGACGAGGACTACCAGTTCTGGAAGGCCTCGTTCGACAAGCTGCTGGCCTCGGAGGACTTCGCCAAGCTGCGCGACCAGCGCGAGCTGTTCCCCTTCGCCATGACCGGGCCCGAGCTGGACAGCTACGTCAAGCAGCAGGTCGCCCGCTATCGGCAGATGGCCCATGACTTCGGCCTGATCCAGTAAGCCGCGAGGTTCCCGACATGCACGCCCCCCATTCGCTGCCGCAGCGGCTGTTCGCCGGTGCCTGGCTGCTGGCCTGCCTCGGCCTGGCCGCCGTGGCCTGGAACTACCAGGCGCCCTTCTCCTACGAACCGGTGGGCCCGCGCGCCTACCCGCTGCTGTGCCTGGCGCTGATGGCGATCGGCCTGGCCTGGCTGATCCTGCGGCCGACGCCGGCCCGCCACGACGACGAGCAGCCGCTGGAAGGCGCGCTGCTGCGCAAGGTGGTGGCGTGCATCGGCCTGCTGCTGGTCTACGCCGGGCTCTTCGAGCCGCTGGGCTTCATCCTCGCCAGCGCCCTGGTGGGCAGCTTCATCGCCCTGCTCTACGGCGGCAAGCCGGCCGTCAGCGTGCTCACCTGCACGCTGCTGAGCATCGGCCTGTACCTGCTCTTCGACCGCACCCTGGACGTCCCGCTGCCGCGGGGCGTGCTCGATTTCCTGCCCTTCTGAGGACACCGTCATGGATACCCTGAGCTATCTCGGGCAGGGCTTCGGCGTCGCCCTGAGCCCCTACAACCTGGTCACCGCGCTGATCGGCACGCTGATCGGCACCGTGGTCGGCCTGCTCCCGGGCCTGGGCCCGATCAACGGCGTGGCCCTGCTGATCCCGGTGGCCTTCGCCCTCGGCCTGCCGCCGGAGTCGGCGCTGATCCTGCTGGCCGCGGTGTACCTGGGCTGCGAATACGGCGGGCGGATCTCCTCGATCCTGCTGAACATCCCCGGCGAGGCCTCCACCGTGATGACCACCCTGGACGGCTACCCCATGGCACGTAACGGCCTGGCCGGCGTGGCCCTGTCGCTGTCGGCCTGGAGCTCGTTCATCGGCGCCTTCATCGCCACCTGCGGCATGGTGCTGTTCGCCCCGCTGCTGGCGAAATGGGCCATCGCCTTCGGCCCGGCGGAATACTTCGTGCTGATGGTCTTCGCCATAGTCGCCCTCGGCGGCCTGGCCGGCGACCGCCCGCTGAAGACGCTGCTGGCGGCGCTGCTCGGGCTGTTCCTGTCCAGCGTGGGCATCGACGCCAACAGCGGCGTGTACCGCTTCACCTTCGAGAGCATCCACGTGGCCGACGGCATCCAGTTCGTGGTGCTGGTGCTGGGCCTGTTCTCGGTCAGCGAGATCCTCCTGCTGCTGGAGAAGACCCACCACGGGCACAAAGCCGTGGAAGCCAGCGGGCGCATGCTGTTCAACCTCAAGGAAGCGGCCTCGGTGTTCGTCGTCAACCTGCGCTGCGGCCTGCTCGGCTTCGTCATGGGCGTGCTGCCCGGCGCCGGCGCCACCCTGGCCAGCGCCGTGGCCTACATGACCGAGAAGCGCTATGCCGGCGCCAGCGGCAAGTTCGGCCAGGGCGACATGCGCGGCCTGGCCGCCCCGGAAACCGCCATCGGCGCTTCCGCCTGCGGCGCCCTGGTGCCCATGCTGACCCTCGGCGTGCCCGGCTCGGGCACCACCGCGGTGATGATCGGCGCGCTCAGCCTGTACAACATCACCCCCGGCCCGCTGCTGTTCCAGGAGCAGCCGACCATCGTCTGGGGCCTGATCGCCTCGCTGTTCATCGCCAACCTGATGCTGATCATCCTCAACGTGCCGATGGTGCGGGTGTTCACCCGCATCCTCTCGGTGCCGAACTGGGCGCTGGTGCCGGGCATCGCGATCATCACCGCCATCGGCGTGTACGCCGTGCATGCCACCACCTTCGACCTGTTCCTGATGGTCGGCATCGGCATCCTCGGCTACATCCTGCGCAAGCTCGACTTCCCGCTCTCGCCGCTGCTGCTGGGCTTCATCCTCGGCGGGCTGATGGAGCAGAACCTGCGCCGCGCGCTGTCGATCTCCAACGGCGAGCTGGGCATCCTCTGGTCCAGCCCCATCGCCATCGGCACCTGGGCCCTGGTGGCGGCGATGCTCGGCCTGCCGCTGTACCGCGCCTGGCGCCGCCGCCTGGCCCGGCGCAACGCGGCGCTGGCCGGAGCCTGAGCCGGAAGACCAACCACGCTCGCCGCGTTCTCTCCTGCGGCGATTTCAGACCCGCCTTGCGCGGGTCTCTTTTTGCCTGGGGTGGGCGCGGGTAAAACCCTGCGATGGGTATCGCTTCGCTCAACCCATCCTACGAGGGACTGCAGGTGCGCCAGGGCGCTTTCGCAGGATGGCTCGAGCTTGCGATACCCATCGGCCGGCGAGCTCAGCGCGGCGCCAGGTGCACCACCATCAGCTGCACGCTCTCGTTGCCGCGGTATTCGTTGACGTCCAGCTTGTAGGCCACTTCCGCCCAGCGCACCGTCGGGTTCGGCCAGACCTCGCGGTCGACATTGAAGGCGATGCCGTCCAGCTGCAGCGAACCGCATTCGGTCTTGAGTACCAGCTTCAGGTGGCGCTCGCCGACGATGCGCTGCTGGACGATCTGGAACACCCCGTGGAACAGCGGCTCGGGGAAGTGCTGGCCCCAGGGGCCGGCCTGGCGCAGGGCGCGGGCCAGTTCCAGGTGGAACTCGGTCAGGCTCAGCTGGCCGTCGGAGAGGATGCGCCCAGTGAGGTCGTCCTCGCTGAGCTGGCGGCGCACCTCGGCATCGAAGGCCGCGGCGAAGGCGCCGAAATGCCCTTGCGGCAGCGACAGCCCGGCGGCCATGGCATGCCCGCCGAACTTGCTGATCAGCCCCGGGTGGCGCGCAGCCACGGCGTCCAGCGCATCGCGGATGTGCAGGCCCGGCACCGAGCGCGCCGAGCCCTTGAGGCTGCCGTCGCCGGCGTCGGCGAAGGCGATGGTCGGGCGGTGGTAGCGCTCCTTCAGGCGCGAGGCGAGGATGCCGATCACGCCCTGGTGCCAGTCCGGGTCGAACAGGCACAGGCCGAAGGGCATTTCTTCCACCGGCAGTTCCTTGAGCTGGGCCAGGGCCTCGCGCTGCATGCCCTGCTCGATGGCCTTGCGGTCCTGGTTGAGCTGGTCGAGCTGCACCGCCATGTCGCGGGCCAGGGCCTCGTCCTCGCAGAGCAGGCATTCGATGCCCAGGGACATGTCGTCCAGGCGCCCGGCGGCGTTCAGCCGCGGGCCAAGGATGAAGCCAAGGTCCGTGGAGGTGATGCGCCGGGCATCACGCCCGGCCACTTCCAGCAGCGCGCGCAGGCCCGGGCGGGCGCGGCCGGCGCGGATGCGCGCCAGGCCCTGGTGCACCAGGATGCGGTTGTTGGCGTCCAGCGGCACCACGTCGGCGACGCTGCCCAGGGCCACCAGGTCGAGCAGCTCGGCCAGGTTAGGCTCCGGCGTGCCGCTGCGGGCGAACCAGTCCAGCTCGCGCAGGCGCGCGCGCAGGGCGAGCATCACGTAGAAGATCACGCCGACCCCGGCCATCGCCTTGCTGGGGAATTCGCAGCCCGGCTGGTTGGGGTTGACGATGGCGTCCGCCGCCGGCAGTTCCGGGCCCGGCAGGTGGTGGTCGGTGACCAGCACGCGCAGCCCGGCGGCCTTGGCCGCGGCCACGCCGTCGATGCTGGAGATACCGTTGTCCACGGTGACCAGCAGCTCCGGGCGTTTCTCCAGGGCGACCGCGACTATCTCCGGGGTCAGCCCGTAGCCGTATTCGAAGCGGTTCGGCACCAGGTAGTCGACCCAGGCCGCGCCGAGCAGGCGCAGGGCCAGCACGCCGACGCTGCTGGCGGTGGCGCCGTCGGCGTCGAAGTCGCCGACGTAGAGGATGCGCTGGCGCTTCTCCAGGGCGTCGACCAGCAGCTCGACGGCGGCATCGATGCCCTTGAGCAGGCGGTACGGGATCAGCCGCGCCAGGCCCTTGTCCAGTTCCTCGGCGGACTTCACGCCACGGGCGGCGTACAGGCGGGTCAGCAGTGGCGGCAGGTCGCCGAGGTCGGGCAGGGTTTCCGGCAACGGGCGGGGGTCGATGCGCATCAGAGCTTTCCAATCCTTCCATTTCAGCCTGACCTTGCGCCTTGCGAGCTAGAGCACGGCTAGGCGAAAACAGGCACGGGCGCGGAGTTTACCGAGTGTAAATGAGTAAGCCCGGGCCTGTTTCGACACAGCCGGGCCGACGCGCAGCTAGCACAATTAACGCTCGCCCATCAGCCATTCGAGTTGCAGTTCATGCTGGCCGTTTTCGTCGGTGACGAAGATCGTCCCCTCGCTGATCATCACGGTCCAGTTGATCGAGCGCGGCAGGTCGCGGGCCAGTTCCTCCAGCGGTTCCTGGGGCACGGCGGCGACATTCAGGTTCTTCAGGTGGCGCACGCCGTCGAGGACCTTGGTGGTCCATACGCGCAGGTTGCCGTAGGCCAGCAACGAGAGCTTCTCGCAGCGCCGCGAGCACCACACCAGGCGCTCGCTGTCCGGCTGGCCGACCTCGATCCAGTGCAGGATGCGGTCGTCCAGGCTCTTCTCCCACAGCGACGGTTCCTCGACGTCCGACAGGCCGCGGCCGAAGGCCAGTTGCTCGTTGTACCAGAGCACGAAGGCGATCAGGCGGACCGCCAGGCGCTCCTCGGTTTCCGAGGGGTGGCGGGCGACGGTGAAGCGCAGCGTCTCGTAGACGCCGCGGTCCAGGTCGGTG
Organism: Pseudomonas sp. AAC; assembly: GCF_000725445.1. Classification (NCBI taxonomy): domain Bacteria; kingdom Pseudomonadati; phylum Pseudomonadota; class Gammaproteobacteria; order Pseudomonadales; family Pseudomonadaceae; genus Pseudomonas; species Pseudomonas sp. AAC. The sequence continues at coordinate 815,074 of NZ_KL647097.1, forward strand.
AGGCTGATGTCGGCCTTGTAGGGGGTGGCGGAGAGGGCCATGGTCTATCCCAGCGATGCGAAGGCGGCAAGTCTACCCCGATTGCGCCGGCCCTGCCGCCCCCGTCGCGCTCAGCGGTGGCCGCGGCCCTCGCGCCCCGGCCTGGGGGCCGACAGCTCGATGCGGTTGCGGCCCTTGGCCTTGGCCAGGTACAGCGCCTGGTCGGCCAGCGACAGCAGCCGCGCCAGCTCGTAGCCGCCCTCCTCGCTGGTGGCCACGCCGATGCTGACGCTGAGCAGGCCATCCGCGACGAACGGCACCTCGGCGAACTCCCGGCGGATGCGTTCGGCCACCTGGCAGGCGGCTTCGGTGCCGGCGCCGATCAGCAGGCAGGCGAACTCCTCGCCGCCGATGCGCCCGAACACGTCCTGGCGGCGCATGCGCGAGGCGGTGATGCGGCTGAATTCCTGCAGGGCGCGGTCGCCCACCGGGTGGCCGTAGGCGTCGTTGAGGCGCTTGAAGTTGTCCAGGTCGCAGACCAGCAGCGCCACCGGCTCGCCACGCTCGGCGCACAGGCGCAGCAGGCGCTCGCCGGAATCCATGAAGGCGCGGCGGTTGCCGATGCCGGTCAGGGGGTCGCTCAGGGCCGCCGAACGGAACTTCAGCTCGGCGCGGTCCTTGACCATGGTCAGGGTGGTGAAGGCCAGGCCGACGGCGACCATCATGGTCTCGAACACCAGCAGGGTGAACAGGGTGGTGTAGGTGCCGGCGGGCACCACCGGCACCTCGCCGCGGTCGACGAAGATGCGCAGGGTGTAGAAGCCGGCGTGGAACAGCAACAGGGCCAGGGTCGGCCGCAGCGGCACCTCCAGGCGCTGGCGGCTGCGCCACAGCTCGGCGGCGGCGAGCAGGCAGTAGACCACGGTCAGCGCCGAGTGGACCTGGATGCGCAGGACCATCGACTGCAGGAAGACCGGCCACAGGCACAGCAGCAGCCAGAGCACGGCGCCCGCGGCCACGCCGGGCCAGTAGGGCGCACGCCCGGCGAACACCCGCATGCTGGTCCACAGCAGCGCGCAGGAAAGCGCCACCACCATGTTGCCGGCGACGATGGCCAGCGTCTCCAGGCCGAAGCTGCGCAGGGCGATGAGGAAGGTGGACAGCGCCCCGAGCAGGAGCATGGCGGCCATGTAGCCGAGGGTCGGCTCGCGGCGCCCGCCGTACCAGGCGAAGAACATCAGCACGCCGACCAGGGCGAGGATGTACAGGTCCACCAGCAGCAGAGTGGGCAGGCTCAGCGACATGCGCCCTCCTTCGGCATCCCGTGCGCAGGCGACGTAGGGTCGACGGAAGGAGAAAGATCAACGGCGCCCATGAGCGGATACCCGGCCGGCCTGAAAAGGGTGTGGGAATGCTCCCTACTCTACGCGTCCGGCGTCGATCGCGGAACGCCTTCACAACCGATCGGTCAGCTTTGCCCGTGCCGCCGCCCCGGCCATGGCTTGCGGCGGGCCGGCGACGGCCCTAGAGTCGCCCCACTGCCCGACTGACGGAAACCTTCGATGAACGCCACCGCCAAACCCCTCGCCGGCCTCAAGGTCGTGGAACTCGGCACCCTGATCGCCGGCCCCTTCGCCGCGCGCCTGTGCGCGGAGTTCGGTGCCGAAGTGACCAAGATCGAGTCGCCCGACGGCGGCGACCCGCTGCGCAAGTGGCGCAAGCTCTACGAGGGCACCTCGCTGTGGTGGTTCGTGCAGGCGCGCAACAAGCGCTCGCTGACGCTCAACCTCAAGCAGGAAGCCGGCCGCGAGGTGCTGAAGAAGCTGCTGGCCGAGGCCGACATCCTCATCGAGAACTTCCGCCCCGGCGTGCTGGAGAAGCTCGGCCTGGGCTGGGACGTGCTCCACGCGCTGAACCCCAGGCTGGTGATGGTGCGCCTGTCCGGCTTCGGCCAGAGCGGCCCCTACAAGGACCAGCCAGGCTTCGGCGCGGTGGGCGAATCCATGGGCGGGCTGCGCTACATCACCGGCTTCGAGGACCGCCCGCCGGTGCGCACCGGCATCTCCATCGGCGACTCCATCGCCGCCCTGTGGGGCGTCATAGGCGCGCTCATGGCGCTGCGCCACCGCGAGGTCAACGGCGGCCAGGGCCAGGTGGTGGACGTGGCGCTGTACGAGGCGGTGTTCGCCATGATGGAGTCCATGGTCCCGGAATTCGACGTGTTCGGCTTCATCCGCGAGCGCAGCGGCAACATCATGCCCGGCATCACCCCGTCCTCGGTGCACACCACGGCCGACGGCAAGCACGTGCAGATCGCCGCCAACGGCGACGCCATCTTCCGCCGCTTCATGCTCGCCATCGGCCGCCAGGACCTGGCCGACGACCCGCAGCTGGCCGGCAACGACGGCCGCGATGCGCGGCGCGATGAACTGTACGGGGTGATCGACCGCTGGGCCCGCTCGCTGCCGCTGGAAGAGGTGCTGAAGGTGCTGAACGAGGCCGAGGTGCCGGCCAGCCGCATCTACTCCGCCGAGGACATGTTCGCCGATCCGCAATTCCTCGCCCGCGAGATGTTCCTCTCGGCGAAGCTGCCGGACGGCAAGCCCTTCAAGATGCCCGGCATAGTGCCCAAGCTCTCGGAAACCCCCGGCTCGGCCGAATGGATAGGCCCGAAGCTGGGCGAGCACAACGATGCGATCCTGGCGGAGTTGGGCTACGACGCAGAACAGATCGCGGCGCTACGGCGGGATGGGGCGGTCTGATAGCGGTGAGCACACTGCTCTTGTAGGAGCGAGCTTGCTCGCGAACTGGAGTCACCTGCGACTTCGACGCCATGGCTTGGCTCCGCCCCTCTCCCTAACCCTCGGCTGCGCGCCCCGCCCTGAAGGGAGAGGGGACCGTTGGGCAGAAACGGCTGTTCTGGAGTTAGCCGGCAAGCACGTAGTTCAAGGTTGGAATCCTGACCTATCTCGGCACGGATAAGCCCCCTCTCCCTTCAGGGAGAGGGTTGGGGAGAGGGCGCTCTTCAGGTCAAGCGCCGAGATTGCCGGCGAAGCCCCATTCGCGAGCAAGCTCGCTCCTACGAAAAGAACGGAACCACCCGACTGATCCGCACTGGAAAATCCACTACCTGATCCTTTCGGCGCCCATTCCGGGTGCCCCGCAGAGGAGAAGGCTCCATGGAGATGAACCAGCACTGCCTGGACACGCTGCGCAAGCTGGCCCAGGGCATCGACCCGCGCAGCGGCCTGCCGCTTCCCGAGGAGGATGCCTGCCAGGCGCCGGAGGTGATCCGCGCCCTGTTCCAGGCCATCCAGGCCCTCGAAGCCCAGGGCAAGGTACGCCCGCCGCCGGAGCAGGCCGGCAAGCCCTGGAGCGAGGAAGAGGAACAGGCCCTGCTGCAGCGCTTCGACGAGGGCGAGCCGATTACCGCCATCGCCCGCGCCCATGGCCGCACCACCGGGGCCATCCGCGCCCGCCTGGCGCAGTGCGGGCGCCTGTAGAAACACGAATGCCGCCGTCCCGGGCCGGGACGGCGGCATTCGCGATGGAACCGGCGGGCTCAAGTGTCGTAGCTGAGCACCTGGGCGGCGCGCTGGCGCAGTGCCAGGATGACGTCGTTGCAGATCCGCCCCTCCTGGACCGCCAGGTCGCGGCTGATGGCTTCCAGCGCCTCCTGGCAGTTGCGTTCGTCGGCCAGTTGTTCGCCACTGAGGACGCGACGCAGGACGACCTCGCCTTCGGAAGTGCTCAGGCTCAGCACCCGGCCACCGTCCGGACGCGCGGGTCCGAGATCGTGGGCGTACTGGCTGAAGATGGCTGCGAGCAGGGGCTCGAGTCGGTCCATGGGGTTCTCCTGGGATACAACGGATACGTCAGCAAAAGACCTCTATCTGAAGGAAAAAGTTCAATAACCTCAGATATTTGCCCCGCAAACGAAAAAGCCCGCCAAGCTGGCGGGCTCTTCCTGCGGCCGGTTTAGAGCGGCTTGCCACGGTTGCCGTGGGCGCTGACGAAGGCCTGGACCTTGGCCAGTTCGTTGGGCAGCACGGTGCAGCGTTCCTCGCGCTGGAACAGGTCGGCCAGGTGCGTCGGCAGCGCCGGGGCCGCCTCGATGCCGGCCTTCTCCACCGCTTCCGGGAATTTCACCGGGTGCGCGGTGCCCAGGGTGACCATGGGGATGGCCAGGCTGCGGCGGCATTCGCGGGCGGCGCGCACGCCGATGGCGGTGTGCGGGTCGAGCAGTTCGCCGCACTCGGCGTAGACCTCGGCGATGGTCTGGCAGGTCTGCTCGTCGTCCACTGCCAGGGAGTCGAACAGGCGGCGCGCCTCGGTCCAGCGGTCATCCTCGACGGACAGCTTGCCGGTGGCCTTGAAGCCGTCCATCAGCTCGGCGATGGCCTTGCCGTTGCGGCCGTGGAGGTCGAACAGCAGGCGCTCGAAGTTGGACGAGACCATGATGTCCATGGACGGCGACAGCGACGCGTGCAGGGTGTCCTTGTCGTAGCGGTTGCCGGACATGAAGCGGTGCAGGATGTCGTTGCGGTTGGTCGCCACGATCAGCTGGCTGACCGGCAGGCCCATGTTGCGCGCCAGGTAGCCGGCGAAGATGTCGCCGAAGTTGCCGGTGGGCACCGAGAAGGCCACCGAACGGGCCGGCGCGCCGAGCTGGATGGCGGCGTGGAAGTAGTAGACGATCTGGGCCATGATCCGCGCCCAGTTGATCGAGTTGACCGCCACCAGGCGGGTGCCTTTCAGGAAGCCCTGGTCGGCGAAGCTGGCCTTGACCATCTCCTGGCAGTCGTCGAAGTTGCCTTCGATGGCGATGTTGTGGATGTTTTCGCCGAGGATGGTCGTCATCTGCCGGCGCTGCACCTCGGACACGCGGTTGTGCGGGTGCATGATGAAGATGTCGACGTTCTCGCAGGCCTTGCAGCCTTCGATGGCCGCCGAGCCGGTGTCGCCGGAGGTGGCGCCTATGATCACCACGCGCTCGCCGCGCTTGGTCAGCACGTGGTCGAGCAGGCGGCCGAGCAGTTGCAGGGCGAAGTCCTTGAAGGCCAGGGTCGGGCCGTGGAACAGCTCCAGCACCCACTCGTTGCCGTTCAGCTGGCGCAGCGGCGCCACGGCGTTGTGGGCGAAGACGCCGTAGGTCTCCTCGAGGATCTTCTTGAAGTCGGCATCCGAGATGCTGCCGGCGACGAACGGGCGCATCACCCGGAAGGCCAGCTCGTGGTACGGCAGGCCGGCCCAGGAGGCGATTTCCTCGACGGTGAAGCGCGGCAGGTTTTCCGGCACGTACAGGCCGCCGTCGCTGGCCAGGCCGGCCAGCAGCACGTCTTCGAAGTTCAGCGCGGGCGCCTGGCCGCGGGTACTGATGTAGCGCATTTCTTCAAACCTTCGGTTTGAGCTTGAAGCTTGAAGCTTGAAGCTTGAAGCAACGCGGCTTCCAGCTTTCAGCTTGCAGCTTCCAGCTCCGAGTTAATTGAGCTGTTCGACGCGAATGCGTACGACATTGCCGACCACGTCATCCAGCGCTTCCAGCGCAGCGATGGCTTCGATGATGCGGGACTCGAGCACGCGGTGGGTAACCAGGATCATCGGCACCAGACCGTCATGCTCTTCGACTTCCATCTGCATGATCGATTCGATGTTGATGCCGCGCTCGGAGAGGATGGTCGCCACCTGGGCCAGTACGCCCGGGTGGTCCTTGGCCTGGATGCGCAGGTAGTAGGCGCTTTCGCAGGCTTCGATCGGCAGGATCGGGTGGTCGGAGAGCGCGTCCGGCTGGAAGGCCAGGTGCGGCACGCGGTTCTCCGGGTCGGTGGTGAGCACGCGGACCACGTCGACCAGGTCGGCGACCACCGAGGACGCGGTGGGCTCCATGCCGGCGCCGGCGCCGTAGAACAGCGTGGAACCGGCGGCGTCGCCGTTGACCATCACGGCGTTCATCACGCCGTTCACATTGGCGATCAGGCGGTCGGCCGGGATCAGCGTCGGGTGCACGCGCAGCTCGATGCCGGCGTCGGTGCGGCGGGCCACGCCCAGGTGCTTGATGCGGTAGCCCAGGGCCTCGGCGTAGTTCACGTCGGCGGTGGTCAGCTTGGTGATGCCCTCGGTGTAGGCCTTGTCGAACTGCAGCGGGATGCCGAAGGCGATGGACGCCAGGATGGTCAGCTTGTGCGCGGCGTCGATGCCCTCGACGTCGAAGGTCGGGTCCGCTTCGGCGTAGCCCAGCGCCTGGGCTTCCTTGAGCACGTCGGCGAAGGCGCGGCCTTTCTCGCGCATCTCGGTGAGGATGAAGTTGCCGGTGCCGTTGATGATGCCGGCCAGCCAGTTGATGCGGTTGGCCGCCAGGCCCTCGCGGATCGCCTTGATCACCGGGATGCCGCCGGCCACCGCGGCCTCGAAGGCGACGATCACGCCCTTCTCGCGGGCCTTGGCGAAGATCTCGTTGCCGTGCACGGCGATCAGCGCCTTGTTCGCGGTGACCACGTGCTTGCCGTTCTCGATGGCCTTGAGCACCAGCTCGTGGGCCAGGGTGTAGCCACCGATCAGCTCGATGACCACGTCGATTTCCGGGTTGTTCGCCACGTCGAAAATGTCGGCAGTGATGGGGGTGCTGCCGGTTTCGCATTTCGGATTGGGACGACGGGCGGCAATCTGCGCAACCTCGATACCACGCCCGGCGCGGCGGGCAATCTCCTCGGCGTTGCGTTTGAGTACATTGAAGGTACCGCCACCGACGGTCCCCAACCCACAGATTCCCACTTTCACCGGTTTCACGCTGAAACTCCCCATCATCGCGGCAAACGGGGTACGTCCCGGCCCGCGGCGCATACGCGGCGAGGGCGGGGACGTACCGTACGAAGGCCGGGCGAACGCCCGGCCTCATGGTTAAAGGAACCGCACATTACGAAGCGGCTCCCTATTAGTCAAATCAGGCGCAGGGCCCGATTCACTTGGTGTCCAGCACCAGCTTGGCGATTTCGCCGGCGCTCTGGTAACCCGGCAGCATCTGGCCGCTTTCGAGGATGATCGCCGGGGTGCCCTGCACGCCGACCATCTGGCCCAGCTGGAACTGCTTGTCCACCGGGTTGGGGCACTGCGCGGCCTTGATTTCCTTGCCGTGGAACATCTCGGTCATGGCCGCCGCGCGGTCCTTGGAGCACCACACCGCCTGCAGTTGCTGGTCACCCGGGGACTTCGGCCCCTGGCGCGGGAAGGCCAGGTAGCGCACCTCGATGCCGCGCTTGTTCAGCTCCGGCACCTCGGCGTGCAGCTTCTGGCAGTAGGGGCAGGTGGTGTCGGTGAACACGGTGATGTGCGCCTTGGCCTTGCCCTGGGCGGGGAACACCACCATGTCGCTGGCCGGCAGCGCATTGATGGTCTTGGCCACGCCGGCCGCCTCGGCGACCTCGGTGATGTTGGTGGCCGCGCCGTCCTTCACCTGGTAGATGTTGCCCTGCACCACGAAGTTGCCGTCGACGCTGGCGTAGAGCACCCGGCCGCCCTTGAGCTGGACCTGGTACAGGCCCTGCACGGGGCTGGCGCTGATGGTTTCGATGGGCAGGTCGGGCTGCAGCGACTGCAGGGTCTTGCGGATGGTCTGGTCGGGCTCGGCGGCCAGGACGAGGGTGCTGGCGAGGCCCAGGGCCGCGGCAGCCAGGAAACGGGACAGACGCATGGAAAACTCCTGTGGATGAACCTCGCAGCCTACCACAGCAGAGCCTGCGGACCGAACCGCGAGCTTGTAGCACGAGGCTTCAGGGCGCGCCGTTGGTCGATCAGGTCAAGCGGCGGATAACGCGAACGGTTGTTCGCCCTACACCAGACAGGCCTATCTTGGCGGCTGCGCCGAGGCGCGCCTCAACGGATGGGTTGAGCCTTGGCGAAACCCATGCGGTCGTGGTGATGGGTATCGCTTCGCTCAACCCATCCTACGGGGGTGTCCGGCCCATCGCGGACGGAGTCCGCTCCTACGCTCAACCGCGCGGGTGGTGCTGCGCGTGCAGCTCCTGCAGGCGCGCGCGGGCGATGTGGGTGTAGATCTGCGTGGTCGAGAGGTCGCTGTGGCCCAGCAGCATCTGCACCACGCGCAGGTCGGCGCCATGGTTGAGCAGGTGGGTGGCGAAGGCGTGGCGCAGGGTGTGCGGCGACAGCGACTTGCCGATGCCGGCGACCTTGGCGTGGTGCTTGATACGGTGCCAGAAGGTCTGGCGGGTCATCTGTTCGCCGCGCAGGCTGGGGAAGAGCACGTCGCTGGGGCGGCCGCCGAGCAGGTCGTCGCGGGCGTTGCGCAGGTAGCGTTCGAGCCAGACGATGGCCTCCTCGCCCAGCGGCACCAGGCGCTCCTTGCTGCCCTTGCCGAACACCCGCACCACGCCCTGGCGCAGGTTGAGCTGCTCCAGTGTCAGGCCGACCAGCTCGCTGACGCGCAGGCCGCAGGCGTAGAGCACCTCCAGCATGGCGCGGTCGCGCAGGCCCAGCGGGTCCTCGGTCTCCGGCGCGGCCAGCAGCGCTTCCACGTCGGCCTCGGACAGCGACTTGGGCAGCGGCTTGCCCAGTTGCGGCAGCTCCACCTGCAGGGTCGGGTCCTCGGCGATGAGCCCCTCGCGCAGGCAGTAGCGGTAGAAACCGCGCACGCCGGAGAGGAAGCGCGCGGTGGAGCGGGCCTTGTAGCCCTGGGCCAGGCGCCAGGCCAGGTGGTCGAGGATTGCCTCGCGGCCGGCGCGCTCCAGGCTCACGCCCTGCTCCCCCAGCCAGCCGTTGAACAGCGCCAGGTCGCTGCCATAGGCCAGGCGAGTGTTATCGGCAAGGCCCTTTTCCAGCCAGAGGGCGTCGAGGAAGCGGTCGATCAGCGGGTGCGCAACGGGATTCACGGCGGTTTTCGGATTCTAAAGCGGACGGGGCGCGGCTAGTCTTCCACAGGCAGGCCGTCCGCGGCCAGCCATCCCCTCGTCAAGGAATCCTCCGCATGGATGAAACCCGAGTTCTGCTTTCCCTCGGCGGCATCGGCGCCGGCGCCCTGCTCTGCCAGTGGCTGGCCTGGCGCCTGCGCCTGCCGGCGATCCTCTTCCTGCTGCTGTCCGGCATCCTCGCCGGGCCCCTGCTCGGCCTGCTCGACCCGCAGGCGCTGTTCGGCCCGCTGCTGTTCCCCCTGGTCTCGCTGTCGGTGGCGCTGATCCTCTTCGAAGGCAGCCTCACCCTGCACTTCAGCGAGTGGCGCGAGATCGGCAAGGTGGTGCAGCGCATGGTCACCTGGGGCGCGCTGCTGACCTGGGGCGTGATCGCCCTGGCGGTGCACTGGCTGCTGGACTTCAGCTGGGAGATGGCGCTGCTGTTCGGCACCCTCACCCTGGTCACCGGCCCCACGGTGATAGTGCCGATGCTGCGGGTGGTGCGGCCGAAGGCGGCCATCGCCAACATCCTGCGCTGGGAGGGCATCGTCATCGACCCCATAGGCGCGCTGCTGGCGGTGGTGGTCTACAGCTTCATCGCCGCCAGCGACACCGGCAGCGGCTGGCGCCACAGCCTTGGCGCCTTCGCCGGGGTGATCGCCTGCGGCAGCGCCTTCGGCATCCTCGGTGGCCTGGCCCTGGGCCAGGTGCTGCGCCGCCAGTGGCTGCCGGACTACCTGCACAACCTGGCCGCGCTGTCGGCGGTGCTGGGCATCTTCATCGGTGCCAACCTCACGGTGCACGAGTCCGGCCTGCTGGCGGTGACGCTGATGGGCATGTGCCTGGCCAACATGAAGGGCGTGGACGTGCGGCAGATCCTGCACTTCAAGGAGAACCTCAGCGTGCTGCTGATCTCCGGCCTGTTCATCGTCCTCGCCGCGCGCCTGGACCTGTCCGCCCTGCTCGGCCTGGGCCCGGCGGCGCTGCTGGTGCTGGCGCTGATCCAGTTCGTCGCCCGCCCGCTGAACGTGCTGGTGAGCAGCGCCGGCTCGTCGCTGAACTGGCGCGAGCGGGCGCTGCTGGCCTGGATCGCCCCACGCGGGATAGTCGCGGCGGCGGTCTCGGCGATCTTCGCCATCCGCCTGCAGGAGGCTGGCCACCAACAGGCCCAGTTGCTGGTGCCGCTGACCTTCCTGGTGATCATCGGCACCGTGGTCCTGCAAAGCGCCACCGCGCGGCCCCTGGCGCGCCTGCTGAAAGTGGCGGAGCCGGCGCCCAGCGGCTTCCTCATCGTCGGCGCCAACCCGGTGGCGCGGGCCATCGGCGCGGCGCTGAAGAACGCCGGCAGCCGCGTGCTGCTCACCGACTCCAGTTGGGAGAACATCCGCGCCGCGCGCATGGACAACCTGCCCACCTACTTCGGCAACCCCACCTCGCAGCATGCCGAGGCGCACCTGGACCTGGTCGGCCTCGGCCACCTGCTGGCCCTGTCGCCCTCCGGCGAGCTGAACACCCTGGCCTGCATGCGCTTCCGCCACGAGTTCGGCGCGCGCCTCTTCAGCCTGACCAGCGGCCAGGAGAGCCGGCGCACCGACAAGCACCGCGCCAGCGACCAGCACCGCGGGCACAACCTGAGCCCGCGCGAGCTGAGCTACCCGCAGTTCGCCGGCCTGCTGTCCCGCGGCGCCGAGGTGCGCAGCACCCTGCTCAGCGAGAGCTTCGGCTGGGAGCAGTACCAGGCGCTGTACGGCAACGCCGCCACCCTGCTGTTCGCCCGCGATCCGTCGGGCTGGATGCACGTGGCCAGCAGCACCCGGCCGCTGAACCCCGCGGAAGGCTGGCTGGTGATAGCGCTGATCGAGGAAGGCGCCCACGCGGCCGGCAAGGAGGACGACCGGCAGTCGGAATGAGCCGGGATCGGCTGGCGAATCGTCCGTCAGCCTATCCTAAGATGGGTGACAGGGCGGGGTGCCGGAGGCAATGATTGCACCACGCCATCATTCTTTCAGCTCCACGGTCCACAACCATGCCCAACACCCAGAATTCCCGCCTCGGCCAGATTCTCGTCAGCAAGGGCCTGATCAGCGCCGCCCAACTGGACCAGGCGATCCAGCTGCAATTGCGCAACGGCCTGCGCCTGGGGGAAACCCTGATCGCCCAGGGCTGGGTCAGCGAACGCCAGGTCAAGCGGGCGCTGAAGAAGCAGAACAACCTGCGCCTGGCCGCCACCCTGGTGGCGGCCCTGCTCGGGCCCTTCCAGCTGGCCAGCGCGGACATCCAGCGCCAACAGGCCCCGGCGATCAGCCAGAGCCACCAGCAGCGCGGGCTGAAGCCGCTGAGCGACAGCGAGATGAGCGGCATCAACGCCCAGGGTTTCGACGAAACCCTGCAGAGCCTGTTCGTCAGTGCCGAGGCCGGCGACGGCGTGGGCACCATGAAGCAATTGGCGCGCCTGGTGCTGCCGGTGGTGGACAGCCTGCAGGCCGAGACCTCGATGAAGGACGTGGTCTACGACACCGAGCACATGGCCTCCAGCCTCAACCCCGACGGCTCGATCAGCCTGCGCCTGCCCAGTTCCATCGGCGAAATGCGCTTCGACAACATCCGCGTCGCCGGCGCCCCGCAGAGCCAGAGCATGGGCAGCCTGAGCCTGCAGGACATCGACCTGTCCCAGGCCTCGCTGCACGTCAGCATGCGGCCCTGAGGAAGCCGGGAAGCAGGGAGTCATCCTGCTGGTCTGATCGCGGACGGAGTCCGCTCCTACGTTGCAGGCGAACATGGCTTTTCGTAGGAGCGAGCTTGCTCGCGAACCGCATGGCACCGCGTTTGTTCGCGAGCAAGAACCAGGCGTCCCCCTCGATCCTACGAAGAGCACCTACGCCGTCGTTCTCGGCAGCGGCATTTCGGGCCAACGGCGGATAACCGCGAACGGTTATGCGCCCTACGGTTCCGGAGGCACAGTTGTAGGAGCGCGCCCTGCGCGCGAAATCGCGGGCAGGGCCCGCTTACAGGCGTCCCCGGCAAATCCCAGGCATGAAAAAAGCAGCCCGAGGGCTGCTTTTTTCCGGATCGACTGGGAGTCGTGGACTCAGACCAGTTTTTCCTTGATGCGCGCTGCCTTGCCGGACAGTTCGCGGAGGTAGTACAGCTTGGCCTTGCGCACGTCGCCGCGACGCTTGACGCTGACGCTGTCGACCAGCGGGCTGTAGGTCTGGAAGGTACGCTCTACGCCTACGCCGTTGGAGATCTTGCGAACGGTGAACGCGCTGTTCAGGCCGCGGTTGCGCTTGCCGATCACGACGCCTTCGAAGGCCTGCAGACGCTGACGGTCGCCTTCCTTCACTTTCACCTGGACGATTACGGTGTCGCCGGGGGCGAACGCCGGAATCTCTTTGTTCATCTGTTCAGCTTCGATCTGCTGAATGATCTTGTTGGTCATCTCAGTGCTCCTAAGACAAGCGCTTGGCGCTCGCCATCGATACGTTAACTATCGTCCCGCTGGCGGATGTATTCCTCCAGCAGCTTCTTCTCTTCTCCAGAAAGCGAGCGGCAATCCAGAAGATCGGCACGTCGTTCCCAGGTCCTTCCAAGGGACTGCTGCAAACGCCAGCGCCGGATGTGTTCGTGGTTGCCGCTTAGCAGCACCTCGGGAACACGTTTGTCTGCGTACACCTCGGGTCGGGTGTAGTGCGGACAGTCGAGCAGGCCGTCGGTGAACGAGTCCTCCTCGGCGGAGTCCACGTGGCCCAATGCACCGGGCAACAACCGTGTGACCGCGTCGATCAGCACCATGGCCGGAAGCTCACCCCCGGACAGGACATAATCGCCAATCGACCATTCCTCATCCACGTGCTCTTCGATGAAGCGCTCGTCGATGCCTTCGTAACGCCCGGCTATGAGGATCAACCGCTCCTCGTTCGCCAGTTCCTTCACGGCCGCCTGCGTCAGTTTGCGGCCCTGCGGCGACAGGTAGATCACCTTCGCCGGTCCGCCTGCGGCTTGCCGGGCATCGCCCAGTGCGCCTTCCAGCGGCTTGATCTTCATCACCATGCCCGGACCACCGCCGAAGGGCCGGTCGTCCACCGTCTGGTGACGGTCATCAGTGTTGTTGCGTGGGTTGAAACACTCGAGCCGGATCAGCTCCTGTTTCACCGCACGGCTGGTGATGCCGTAGTCACTGATGGCGCGGAACATCTCCGGAAAGATGCTGATGACTCCGATCCACATGGGTTGAAACTCCTACCCTGCGGGTCAGAAATCCGCGTCCCAGTCCACCCTGATCTCGCCAGCCGCCAGGTCCACCGATTGCACGCATTGCTCCGTATAGGGCAACAGGCGCTCGCGGTCATCCAGGCTGCCCGCACAGGGCTTGACCACCATCACGTCGTTGGCGCCGGTCTCCAGCATGTGGTCGAGTATCCCGAACAGTTGCCCGTTCGTGTCGATCACCTTGAGACCTTCCAACTGGCTCCAGTAGAACTCGCCGTCGTCCAGCTCCGGGAGCTCGCTGCGCGGTACCAGGATCTCGAAATCCGCATAGGTGCGGGCGACTTCGCGATCGTCCAGTCCCTTCAGCTTCGCCACCAGGACATTGCCCTGCACGCGGCCACTGACCAGTTCAGCCTGTCGAACCTCGGTGCCACGCTTGAGCGTCCAGCGCCGGTAGTCCAGCAGGTTGTCCAACGGGTCGGTAAAGGAATACACCTTCACCTCGCCACGAATGCCATGCACGGAAACTATCTTGCCGAGTACGATCATTTCCTCGGCGGCAGGCATCGTGTTCATCGACTTCAGGCAGCCTTGGCGGCGTCCTTGAGCAGTTGAGCGACGCGCTCGGACGGTTGAGCGCCTTGGCTCAGCCAGTAGTTGACGCGCTCCTGGTTGACCGAGAGCTTGACTTCGGCGCCAGTGGCGACGGGGTTGAAGAAGCCGACGCGCTCGACGAAACGGCCGTCACGAGCGTTGCGGCTGTTGGTCACGGTCAGGTGATAGAACGGGCGCTTCTTGGAGCCGCCACGAGCCAGACGAATGGTTACCATGCGTACGTTGTTCCTATGGTTTGCTTGCAAAAAAGAAATGCAGCCCTCGGGCAAGGAGCCCGAAAGGCCGCATATTCTATGAGCTAAAGCCCCGCGCCGCAAGCCGCAGCACGTCGGCCCGCCAGCCAGGCGGGCCTGCGGGTCACATCTTCGGCATGCCGCCGGGGAACATGCTCCCCATGCCGCGCATCATCTTGGCCATGCCGCCCTTGGCGGTGACCTTCTTCATCATCTTCTGCATCTGCTTGTGCTGCTTGATGAGGCGGCCGACGTCCTGCACCTGGGTGCCCGAACCCATGGCGATGCGGCGCTTGCGCGAGCCGCTGATCACTTCCGGGTCGCGGCGCTCGGCGGGGGTCATGGAGTTGATGATCGCCTCCATCTGCTTGAACTGCTTCTCCGCCGCGCCCTGGGCGTTGCCCATCTGCGCCAGGTTGACGCCGCCGAGCATCGGCAGCTTGTCCATCAGGCTGCCCAGGCCGCCCATGTTCTTCATCTGCTGCAGTTGGTCGCGGAAGTCTTCGAGGTCGAAGCCCTTGCCCTTCTTGATCTTCTTCGCGAGCTTCTCGGCCTTCTCGCGGTCCATGTTCTGCTCGGCCTGCTCGATCAGGCTGAGCACGTCGCCCATGCCGAGGATGCGCGAGGCCACGCGGTCCGGGTGGAAGGGGTCGAGCGCTTCGCTCTTCTCGCCCATGCCGAGGAACTTGATCGGCTTGCCGGTGATGGCGCGCACCGACAGCGCGGCGCCGCCGCGGGCGTCGCCGTCGACCTTGGTCAGCACCACGCCGGTCAGCGGCAGGGCGTCGTTGAAGGCCTTGGCGGTGTTGGCGGCGTCCTGGCCGGTCATGGCGTCGACCACGAACAGGGTTTCCACCGGCTGGATCGCCGCGTGGACCTGCTTGATCTCGTCCATCATCTGGCTGTCGACGTGCAGGCGACCGGCGGTATCCACGATCACCACGTCGATGAACTTCAGCTTCGCCTCGCGGATCGCCGCCTCGGCGATGGCCACCGGCTTCTGGCTGGTGTCCGAGGGGAAGAAGGTCACGCCGATGTCGTTGGCCAGGGTTTCCAGCTGCTTGATCGCCGCCGGGCGGTAGACGTCCGCCGAAACCACCAGCACCGACTTCTTCTTGCGCTCCTTGAGGAAGCGCGCCAGCTTGCCGGCGGTGGTGGTCTTGCCCGCGCCCTGCAGGCCGGCCATGAGGATGACCGCCGGCGGCGCGGCGTTGAGCGCCAGGTCCTCGTTGGCCGCGCCCATCAGCTCGACCAGCTCGGCCTGCACGATCTTCACGAAGGCCTGGCCCGGGGTCAGGCTCTTGGACACCTCGGTGCCGACCGCGCGCTCCTTGATGCGGTTGACGAAGTCCTTGACCACCGGCAGGGCCACATCGGCCTCGAGCAGGGCCATCCGCACTTCGCGGAGCGTATCCTTGATGTTGTCCTCGGTCAGCTTGGCTTTGCCGGTGACCTGGCGCAGCGTTTGCGAGAGGCGGTCTGTAAGGTTTTCGAACATGCGCGTTCCTATCGGGCCGGGAGCGGCCGGGGTGGGCGTGGCAGCAAGCGCGGGATTATAACCAACTGCGAAGGCCACAGACACCGCCGATGATCCCGCCGCAGCGAGAAAGCGAAGCGTTCCCGGCTGCTTTCTAGGCATGGGCGTTCTGTGCCAAACTCGGCACCTTTCGAAGGATTCGCCCAAGACGCTATGCACCCTCTGCTGCCCAGCCTGCTCGCCGCCCTCCTCTACCTGGGCGCCACGGCCTACCACGGTGTCTGCCTGGCGCGCCGCGCCGCGCCGAACAAACCCCTGCTGCTGGTGCTCGGCCTGGCCGCGCTGGTCGCCCAGTGCCTGGGCCTGACGCCGCAACTGCTGACCGACGCCGGGCTGGTGCTGGACTTCTTCAACGCCGCCAACCTGATCGCCGCGGCGGTGATCGCCCTGACCCTGCTGGCCTGCCTGCGCATCCCGGTGGAGAACCTGCTGCTGTTCCTCTTCCCGCTGGGCATGCTGACCGCCGCGCTGTCGGTGCTGGTGCCCCACGGCACCCTGGAGCCGATCAACGAGCAGCCGGGCATCCTCGCGCACATCCTGCTCTCGGTGCTGGCCTACGGCCTGCTCACCATCGCGGTGTTCCAGGCCCTGCTGCTGCTGGTGCAGGACCATCGCCTGAAGCACAAGCACCCGGCCGGGCTGATCCGCAACTTCCCGCCGCTGCAGACCATGGAAAGCCTGCTGTTCGGCTTCCTCTGGGGCGGCTGGGTGCTGCTCTCGCTGTCGCTGGTGTCCGGCTGGCTGTTCCTCGACAACCTGTTCACCCAGCACCTGGCGCACAAGACCATCCTCTCCTGCTTCGCCTGGGTGGTCTTCGCCGTGCTGCTGTGGGGCCGCCACCAGCTCGGCTGGCGCGGGCACAAGGCGATCCGCTGGACCCTGGCCGGCTTCTGCCTGTTGATGCTGGCCTACTTCGGCAGCAAGCTGGTCAAGGAATTCATCCTGCACATCTGAGCCCGGCGGCGCCTGGGCGCCACGGAACGCTGAGGGAACCCGACGCATGGGCGACATCCATCCCGGCTACCTGATCGGCCTGCTGGTCTTCCTGCTGCTGTGCTCGGCGTTCTTCTCCAGCGTCGAGACCGGCGTGCTCAGCCTGGACCGCTACCGCCTGCGCCACCAGGCCAAGCAGGGCAACCGCGCGGCGCGGCGCACCAGTTGGCTGCTGCTGCGCACCGACCGCCTGCTGGGCACCATCCTCATCGGCAACAACCTGGTCAACGTCATCGCCTCGTCCCTGGCCACCCTGCTGGCCCTGCGCCTGTGGGGCGACTTCGCGGTGGCGCCCACGGCCCTGGCGCTGACCCTGGTGCTGCTGATCTTCGGCGAGATCACCCCCAAGACCTACGCCACCCTGCGCCCGGAACGCGTGGCCTTCCCCGCCAGCCTGCCGCTGCTGTGGCTGCAGCGCCTGTTCAGCCCGCTGCTGTGGCTGATGAACGGGGTGAGCAACGGCATCCTCCGGCTGTGCGGCCTGGACCCGGCGCAGCGCCGCAGCCGGCCGCTGAACAACGACGAGCTGCGCAGCGTGGTCAGCGAATCCAGCGAGAAGCTCAGCGCCAACCGCCAGGACATGCTGCTGAGCATCCTCGACCTGGAAAAGATCACCGTGAACGACCTCATGGTGCCGCGCAACGAGGTGCAGGGCATCGACCTGGACGATGACGTGGAAAGCATCATCGGCCAGCTGCGCAACACCACCCACACGCGCCTGCCGGTGTTCCGCAACGACATCAACCAGGTCGAGGGCATCGTCCACATGCGTCAGATCGCCCGCCTGCTGACGCACAACCAACTGACCAAGGACAGCCTGCGCGCGGCCTGCCTGGAGCCCTACTTCATTCCCGAGAGCACGCCGCTGTCGACCCAGCTGATCAACTTCCAGAAGCAGAAGCGGCGCATCGGCATCGTCGTCGACGAGTATGGCGAGGTGATCGGCATCATCACCCTGGAAGACATCCTCGAGGAGATCGTCGGCGAATTCAGCAACGCCGACGCCCTGCGCAACCCGGACATCCACCCCCAGGCCGACGGCACCTACGTGATCGACGGCTCGGCGAACATCCGCGAGCTCAACCGCGCCCTGGGCTGGCAGTTGCCCAGCGAGGGGCCGAAGACCCTCAACGGCCTGGTCACCGAGGCCCTGGAGCAGATCCCCGACTGCCCGGTGTGCCTGCGCATCGGCCCCTACCGCCTGGAAATCCTGCAGTCCGGCGAGAACCGCGTGAAGAGCGTGCGCGTCTGGCTCACCGGGCGCGCCGCCGCGCCAGCGCCGGGCAGCGCCGACGGGCTTGCCTGAGCGGCCGGCCCGCGCCCTATAATCGCCCCCTGCTTACCCAGCATCCCGCGCCAGGGCCCGCGCTACCCGCGCAACGCCCGGCGCCAGTCGACCGCCCGCCAGCCCGAGCCCGGCCCCGCGCCTGCGCCCGGCGAAGCAACCGGCCTCGCCCCGACCCGCCGCGAGGTTCCCGCCCCTGCCCTACCCGGGTGGCGCTTCCCGCCTCGCGCACGGGCGTAGCCTCCATCGCCGCCGGACACGCCCGCAGAGCCGTGCCGGCCATGACTGACAGGGACATCCCATGACCACCGCCAGCCTTGCCGCTGCCGCCGAACAGCAACCCGCCAACTCCACCGCGCGGGTCGCGGTCGCCAGCTTCATCGGCACCGCCATCGAGTTCTACGACTTCTACGTCTACGCCACCGCCGCCGCCCTGGTGATAGGCCCGGTGTTCTTCCCGCAGACCTCGGGCACCGCGCAGATGCTCAGCGCCTTCATCACCTTCGGCATCGCCTTCCTCGCCCGGCCGCTGGGCTCGGCGCTGTTCGGCCACTTTGGCGACCGCATCGGGCGCAAGTCGACGCTGGTCGCCTCGCTGCTGCTGATGGGCCTGTCCACCACCCTGATCGGCCTGCTGCCGGGCTACGACAGCATCGGCGCCTGGGCCCCGGCGCTGCTCTGCCTGCTGCGCTTCGGCCAGGGCCTGGGGCTGGGCGGGGAATGGGGCGGCGCCGCGCTGCTGGCCACGGAGAACGCCCCCAGGCACCGCCGCGCCTGGTTCGGCATGTTCCCGCAGATGGGCCCGTCGATCGGCTTCCTCGCCGCCAACGGCCTGTTCCTCGGCCTGGCCATGACCCTCAGCGAGGAACAGTTCCGCGCCTGGGGCTGGCGCATTCCCTTCATCCTCAGCGCGCTGCTGGTGATCGTCGGCCTTTACGTGCGCCTGAAGCTGTCGGAAACCCCGGTGTTCGCCAAGGCCATGGAACGCCAGGAGCGCTCCAGCCTGCCGATCGCCGAGCTGTTCGCCCAGCACTGGCGCCCGGTGCTGCTGGGCGCGCTGGCCATGGTGGTGTGCTATGCGCTCTTCTATATCTCCACCGTGTTTTCGCTGAGCTACGGGGTGACCAGCCTGGGCTACAGCCGCGAACAGTTCCTCGGCCTGCTGTGCTTCGCGGTGCTGTTCATGGCCGCGGCCACGCCCATCTCCGCCTGGCTGAGCGACCGCTACGGGCGCCGCCCGGTGCTGATCGTCGGCTGCATCGCCGCCATCCTCTCCGGCTTCACCATGCAGCCGCTGCTGAGCCAGGGCTCGTCGGTGGAAGTGGCGGCCTTCCTGGCCCTGGAGCTGTTCCTCATGGGCGTGACCTTCGCCCCCATGGGCGCCCTGCTGCCGGAACTCTTCCCCACCCGCGTGCGCTACACCGGCGCCTCGGCGGCCTACAACCTGGGCGGCATCCTCGGCGCCTCGGTGGCGCCCTACATCGCCCAGAAGCTGGTGGGCATGGGCGGCCTGAGCTGGGTCGGCGGCTACGTGTCGGTGGCGGCGGCGCTGAGCCTGATCGCGGTGCTGTGCCTGCACGAGACGCGGGAGCGGGAGCTCTGAGCGGCGCCGATCTCCTGTAGGAGCGCGCCCTGCGCGCGAATCGCGGGCACGGCCCGCTCCTACGGGGCATGGTGTGGCGGGGCGCAGGGGCAACTGTCTTGCGCCGAGGTGTTCTTCGTAGGATGGGTTGAGCTTGCGAAACCCATGCGGTTGCGGCGATGGGTATCGCTTCGCTCAACGCCCTCCTACGAAAAGCCGTGCTTCCTGGAACCGCAGGAGCGGACTCCGTCCGCGATCCGGCCTCAGCCGCGTTCCACGGCCACCAGCCACTGGGCCAGATGCTCGCCCCACACCTGGTAGCCCAGCGCCGACGGGTGATAGCCGTCGATGGCGAGATACTGCGGCTGCATCTCCAGCCCCACCGCGCAGTATCCAGCGCCTAGCGCCGTAGCCAATTCCCGCAACTGGCCATCCAGCAACGCAGCGCGCCAGCCCAGCAACTGCCGCAGCAGCCAGGGCAAGGCGCGGAAATGCCGCAGCGGCGGCACCGCCGTGCACACCACTCGCGCGCCATCGGCCTGGAAATGCCCGATCAGCCGGGCGATGGCCGCCCGCCAGCGCTCGCCGGAACTGAAATGGGTGGTGTCGTTGACGCCGAAGACCAGGGTCACCAGGTCATAGCGCCCCCCGGCCAGCGGCAGCAGGCGCTCGCAGGCCTCGGACGCGGTAATGCCGTTCTCCCCCAGCGCCCGCCAGGCCACCGGCCGTTGCAGGCGCGCCGCCAGGGCCGTGGCCAGGCGCCCGGCCAGGGCGAAGTCCAGGCAGGAGGCACCGACGCCGGCGACGGTCGACTCGCCCAGCAACAGCAGGCGCAGGGGCTCGCCGGGAAATTCCGCGCCGGCCAGACGCTCACAGGCCCCCGCGGCCGGGGCCAGGCGCAGCGCCGTGCGCCGGGTGCGCACGGCCATCGGCAGGGCCAGCGGCAGCAACGGCAGCGCCGCCGCCCACCAGGCCAGCCCCGCCAGGCGGTTCACAGCTCGATGACCACCGCCTCGGCCGAACGGGTGGCCTTGGCCCGCGCTTCCTCGATGGATTCGGCGCGCGCCAGGGCCACGCCCATGCGCCGCTGGCCGGAGACTTCCGGCTTGCCGAACAGGCGCAGGGCGCTGTCCGGCTCGGTCAGCGCGGCGCCCAGGTTGCCGAAGCTGACCTGCTGCGACTCGCCGTCCACCAGGATCACCGCAGAGGCCGAGGGCCCGAACTGGCGGATCGCCGGGATCGGCAGGCCGAGGATGGCCCGCGCGTGCAGGGCGAATTCGGAGAGGTCCTGGGAGATCAACGTCACCAGGCCGGTGTCATGGGGGCGCGGCGAGACTTCGCTGAACCACACCTGGTCGCCCTTGACGAACAGCTCCACGCCGAACAGGCCGCGCCCGCCCAATGCCTCGGTGACCGCCTTGGCCACGCGCTCGGACTCGGCCAGGGCCTTCGGGCTCATGGCCTGGGGCTGCCAGGATTCGTGGTAGTCGCCCTTGACCTGGCGGTGGCCGATGGGCGCGCAGAAGGTGGTGCCGCCGACGTGACGCACGGTGAGCAGGGTGATCTCGTAGTCGAAGTCGATGAAGCCTTCGACGATCACCCGGCCCTTGCCGGCGCGGCCGCCTTCCTGGGCGTAGTCCCAGGCGGCCTTGAGCTCGGCGTCGGACTTGAGCACGCTCTGGCCCTTGCCCGAGGAGCTCATGATCGGCTTGACCACGCAGGGGTAGCCCACCGAGGCGACACCAGCGAGGTAGTCCTCGTAGGAGTCGGCGAAGTGGTACGGCGAGGTGGGCAGGCCCAGCTCCTCGGCGGCCAGGCGGCGGATGCCCTCGCGGTTCATGGTCAGCTGCGCGGCGCGGGCGGTGGGCACCACGGTGTAGCCCTCGGCCTCCAGCTCCACCAGGGTCGAGGTGGCGATGGCCTCGATTTCCGGGACTATGTAGTGCGGCTTCTCCTGCTCGATCACCGCCCGCAGGGCGGCGCCATCGAGCATGCTCAGCACGTGGCTGCGGTGCGCCACCTGCATGGCCGGGGCGTTAGCGTAGCGGTCGCAGGCGATCACTTCGCAGCCCAGGCGTTGCAGTTCGATCACCACTTCCTTGCCCAGCTCGCCGGAGCCACAGAGCAGTACGCGGGTCGCCGTGGGCGACAGGGGGGTTCCAATACGGGGCATTGCGTGCAACCTCGGGAAGGGGATGTTCTGTCGGCGCGCTAGAGCAGCACGCCCTGTTCGCGGGCGCGCTCATGGCACAGGCGCAGCACCTCGCGGCGCTCGTCGTTGTCCATGCGGCCCCAGCGGGTGATTTCGTCGGCCGTGCGCTGGCAGCCTATGCACAGGTCCTGATCGTCCAGGGTGCAGACGTAG
Organism: Pseudomonas sp. AAC; assembly: GCF_000725445.1. NCBI lineage: Bacteria > Pseudomonadati > Pseudomonadota > Gammaproteobacteria > Pseudomonadales > Pseudomonadaceae > Pseudomonas > Pseudomonas sp. AAC. The sequence continues at coordinate 836,772 of NZ_KL647097.1, forward strand.
ACGCAGGGCGAGGCCACCGGGCGCTCCTGGCTCATTCTTCCTGCCCGGCCAGGTCGCGGGCGTAGCGCTGGGCGTTGTGTACGTAGTGGGCGGCGCTGGCTTCGAGCATCTTCTTCTGCTGCTCGCTCAGCTCGCGCACCACCTTGCCGGGCGAGCCCATGACCAGCGAGCCGTCGGGAATCACCTTGCCCTCGGGGATCAGCGAATTGGCGCCGATGATGCAGTACTTGCCGATCTTCGCGCCGTTGAGCACCACGGCGTTGATGCCGATCAGGCTGTAGTCGTCCACCGTGCAGCCGTGCAGCATGACGTTGTGGCCGATGGTCACGCCCTTGCCGATGTTCAGCGGGAAGCCCATGTCGGTGTGCATCACGGTGCCGTCCTGGACGTTGCTGTTCTCGCCGATGTGGATCAGCTCGTTGTCGCCACGCAGCACGGCGTTGAACCAGACGCTGGCGCCGGCGTCCAGGCGCACCTTGCCGATCACCGCGGCGTTCGGGGCGATCCAGCTGTCGGGGTGGGTTTCGACTCGGGCGTCGCCCAGGCGGTATTTCATCGGTGGCTCCTCAGGCATCTCGTTGTTGTATGCGCCGCTCAGCTGAGCTTGATGAATTGCGACGGCGCTTGGTGCAGGTCGATGCGGTCATCGAACAGCAGGTTGACCAGTTCGACGACCATGATCGCCGACAGGCCCCAGATCTTGTATTCGCCGAAGCGGTAGCTGGGCACGTACCAGCTGCGCCCGAAGTAGTCGATGCGGTGGGTCATTTCCCGCGGGTCGCCGCGGAAGAACTCCAGCGGCACCTTGAACACCGCGGCGATCTCGCCGTCGTTGGGGGTGTACTCGACGAAGTCGGGAACGAAACCGACGAACGGCGTCACCTTGATGCCATGGCGCGAGACCAGGGTGCTCAGCGGCCCGACCACCTCCACCAGGCTCGGCGGCAGGGCGATCTCCTCCTCGGCCTCGCGCAGCGCGGTGTGGATCAGGTCGACGTCCTCGGGGTCGCGGCGCCCGCCGGGGAAGGCCACCTCGCCGCTGTGGGTGGACAACCCGGTGGCGCGCAGGGTCAGCACCAGCTCCTCGCTGGGGGTGATGGGCAGCAGCACCGCCGCTTCGGGGAAGCGCTGCTCGCTGTTCAGGTCCTGGGGGGTGTGCGCCGTGATGCGCCGGCGCAGCTCGTCCAGCATGCGGACATCCTGCGTGTAAGCCATTCTCTCAATTGTGGAATCATGGCATGAAAGGCTGCCTCGCCCAAGCCCCACCCCCTTGCTGCGCGGGCCTTCCGGCGAGCAAGATGGCTGTATCGATTCCCAGGGAAAGTGCATGAAATTCTGCAGTCAGTGCGGCGCCAGCGTGAGCCTGCGCATCCCCAGCGGCGACAACCGGCCGCGCTACATCTGCGACCAGTGCCATACGGTGCATTACCAGAACCCGCGCATCGTCGCCGGCTGCCTGCCGGTGTGGGAGGGGAGCATCCTCCTGTGCCGCCGCGCCATCGCCCCGCGCCAGGGCTTCTGGACGCTGCCGGCGGGCTTCATGGAGAACGGCGAGACCCTCGAGCAGGCCGCCGCCCGCGAGACGCTGGAGGAGGCCTGCGCCCGCGTGCGCCAGTTGCAGCTCTATACCCTGTTCGACCTGCCGCACATCAGCCAGGTGTACATGTTCTTCCGCGCCGAGCTGGCCGACCTGGATTTCGCCGCCGGCGAGGAAAGCCTGGAGGTGGGCCTGTTCGAGGAATCGGCGATTCCCTGGTCGGAGCTGGCTTTCCCCACCGTGGGCCGTACCTTAGAATGCTACTTCAGCGACCGGCAGAGGCAGGACTTCCCGGTGCGCAACGAGGCCATTGCACCCATGCCGGGCCACTACAAGAAGACCTGAACACTTTGCAGGGCCGTGCATCGCGGCGCTTTATCGAACATCCGGGGGATAGTCTTTCCATGCGCTGGCTGCTTGCCTTTCTGTGCCTGACCTTTGCCGCTCTATCGCAGGCCAATGCGACGCCGACCCTGGAAGGCCGCATCGACAAGGTGCTGGTGCTCAAGTCCGAGCACAAGCTGCACCTCTTGAGCAACGGCAAGATCCTCAAGAGCTACCGCATCTCCCTGGGCAAGAGCCCGCGCGGCACCAAGCTGGCCGAGGGCGACAACCGCACGCCGGAGGGCTTCTACTGGATCGACTGGCGCAAGACCAGCGACAAGTTCAACCTCTCCATGCACATCTCCTACCCCAACGCCCGCGACGTGGTGCGCGCCCGCGAGAAGGGCCTGTCGCCCGGCGGCATGATCATGATCCACGGCACCCCGCTGAGCGACGAGTACCCGGAGTGGTACTTCTCCACCCTGGACTGGACCAACGGCTGCATCGCCATGACCAACCCGGACATGCAGGAGGTCTGGAGCCTGGTCAAGGACGGCACGCTGATCGAGATCCGCCCCTGAGGCGGCAATGAAAAAAGGCGCCCTCGGGCTAATGCCAGTCAGTTAAGGCTGACACATTGACCTTTAGTCTGCAGGCCGCAAAATCCGATGCTTGGAAACGAGCATCGGATTTTTTATGCGCCTGTCACAAGCCCTGTCCCTCACTCACGAAATGGCATCGCGGCCTCATGCGCTGGAGGGGCTGGGAGCTTTGCTCGATCCAGACATCGTGAAACAGGCTTTCGAGACTGCAGGTGTCTCGACCATTCGCAAGCGTCGTCTTCCGCTTGAAAGCCTGGTGTGGTGCATCATCGGCATGGCGTTGTTCCGCCGGATGTCGGCTTGGGATGTCGTGAACCACATGGACATCATGCTACCGGGCAAGCGGCCGCTGGTGGCGCCCAGCGCTGTTGTGCAAGGGCGGCAGCGGCTGGGTAGCGAAGCTGTACGCGAAGTCTTTACGCTGACCCAGCAGCGATGGCACGAAGAAACCAAACATCCGCAGTGGTTGGGATTGACGCTGCTTGGCGTGGACGGCGTTGTCTGGAATACGCCTGATACCGCAGAAAATCGTGCGTGCTACGGCAGCGCGACCAACCAGCATGGTGACGGCAGCTTTCCTCAAGTTCGGATGGTCTGTCAGATGGAGCTGACCAGCCATCTACTGATAAGCAGCACTTTCGAGGGCTATCACAGTAGCGAAATGAAGCTGGCAGAACAGCTGATCGCCACCACGCCGAATCATTCGTTGACCCTGTTCGACAAAGGTTTCTACTCGTTGGGCTTGCTGCATCACTGGCAATCGCACGGCGAGCATCGACACTGGCTGATCCCTTTGAAAAAGGGCACTCAGTATGAGGTAGAGCACAAGCTTGGGCGCAATGATGCCCAGGTCGTTCTGCGTACATCGCCTCAGGCTCGCAAACAATGGCCAGACTTGCCGTTGGAAATTCGAGCGAGGTTGCTGAGCAAAACGATCAAAGGAAAGGTGGTGAGCGTCTTGACCTCAATGACCGATCCGCTGCGTTTCCCTGGCGATGAGATCGTCGATCTTTACAGTCAGCGCTGGGAAATCGAACTGGGCTATCGGGAGATCAAGCAAGGACTTTTGGGCGGCGAATACACCCTGAGAAGCAAGACTCCGGAGATGATTGCGCAAGAACTGTGGGGCGTGCTGCTGGGCTACAACCTGTTACGTTATCAGATGGTACAGATGTCGAGGCAGTGCCCGGGGGTATACCCATGCGAAATGAGTTTTACCGCCTGCAGTTGGGCAATCCTGGGCTTGCTGCATGGCACGTCGCTGAACCATCCCGGTAACTTGCCAGGATTTCTGGCAGATTTGCAGGCCTCAGCGGCGCAGTATGTCCTACCTCATCGGCGACCTGATCGCTGGTTCCCGAGAACGGTGAAGCAGCGACCAGCAAAATATTCGACACGAAAATGAAAATGCCAGTCAGCTTAACTGACTGGCATTAGCCCTCGGGCGCCTTTTTCATTTTGCTGTGGCTAGAAGACCATGTCCGACAATCGCCACACCTCGAAGGCCGGCGTCTCGTAGGGGTGCGCGGCCTTCAGCGCCTTGACCGAGTCGTGGATCAACTCGTCGGCCACCACCATCTCCACCTTCCATTCGGCCACCTGCTCGACGAGGCCGGCCGAGCCGAGGAAGGGGTTGCTGCCCTGCAGCGGGCGGAACTGGCCCTGGCCGAGCACCTGCCAGCAGCAGCTGTCGTAGGCACCGATGCGTCCTGCACCTGCGGCGAACACCGCTTTCTTCACCGTCTCCAGGTGAGTCTCGGGAACATAGAAGCAGAGTTTGTACATCGGACGCTCCGTGGCGGAAAACGGGACCGGGTGGGGAGTCGAGGAGCGAATGCTGCCATAGGTGATGGCATTTTGCCTCCAATGACTCAGCGGTCATGCTCGGCAAATATCGACAGCGCGATTGCCTTCACGTTCTGAGGGAAAATTCCCAAGATTCGTAAAACGTGATGGAGTCCAGATTCAGTCGGCATCACTTTCCGATAAAGCGCCGCCAGCGCCCAGCCCAACCTTTGGCGGGGCCCCGATTCGCCACATTTGAATGCTCGCAGGAGCAACTGTCTTGCCGGCAGCGCCGAGGCGCTCTTCGTAGGATGGGTTGAGCTTGCGAAACCCATGCGGTTGCGCTGATGGGTATCGCTTCGCTCAACACCATCCTACGAAAAGCCATGCTCGCTCATACGGAGCCACCTGTAGGAGCAGGCCCTGCCTGCGATTCGCGCGCAGGGCGCGCTCCTACAGGAGGTCGGGTTCGCGAGCCCGCAACGAAAAAGGGGAAGGCCGAAGCCTTCCCCTTTTCCTGCTGCGTCAGATGCGGCCTCAGCCCACCCAGACGCGGGCGTTGCGGAACATGCGCATCCAGCCGCCGTCTTCCTGCCACTCGTCCGGGCGCCAGGAGTTCTGCACCGCGCGGAACACCCGCTCCGGGTGCGGCATCATGATGGTCACGCGGCCGTCGCGGCTGGTCAGGCCGGTGATCCCGCGGGGCGAGCCGTTGGGGTTGGCCGGGTAGGTCTCGGTGACCTTGCCGTGGTTGTCGACGAAGCGCAGCGCCACGCAGCCGGACAGGTCCGACTCGAGCAGGGCTTCCTCGCTTTCGAACTCCGCATGACCCTCGCCGTGGGCGATGGCGATGGGCAGGCGCGAACCGGCCATGCCCTGCAGGAAGATCGACTGCGACTCCTGCACCTGGACCATGGCCACACGCGCTTCGAACTGCTCGGAGCGGTTGCGCACGAAGTGCGGCCAGAATTCGGTGCCGGGGATCAGCTCGTGCAGGTTGGACATCATCTGGCAACCGTTGCACACGCCCAGGGCGAAGCTGTCCTTGCGCTCGAAGAAGGCCTGGAAGCCGTCGCGGGCGCGGGCGTTGAACAGGATCGACTTGGCCCAGCCCTCGCCGGCGCCGAGCACGTCGCCGTAGGAGAAGCCGCCGCAGGCCACCAGGCCCTTGAAGTCTTCCAGGCTGACGCGGCCGGCGAGGATGTCGCTCATGTGCACGTCCACCGCGGCGAAGCCGGCGCGGTCGAAGGCCGCGGCCATTTCCACCTGGCCGTTGACGCCCTGCTCGCGGAGGATCGCCACCTGCGGGCGCACGCCCTTCTTGATGTAGGGCGCGGCGATGTCGTCGTTGACGTCGAAGCTGAGCTTGGCGGACAGGCCGGGATTGTCCTCGGCCAGCAGGCCGTCGAACTCCTGGTCGGCGCACTCGGCGTTGTCGCGCAGGCGCTGGATCTGGTAGCTGGTTTCGCTCCAGATGCGCTGCAGCAGGCGGCGCTCGGCGCTGTACACCGGCGCGCCGTTGAAGCCCAGCTCGATGGCGTCGCCGTTGACCGGCTGGCCGATCACCGCCACGCAGTCGCCCAGGCCGGCGGCGCTGAACTGCGCCAGCACTTCCGGGGTGGCCGCTTCGCGGACCTGGATGACCGCGCCCAGCTCCTCGCTGAACAGCGCGGCATTGAGTTCCTCGCGGCTGGAAGCCAGGTCGTCGAGGCGCAGGGACAGGCCGCAGTGGCCGGCGAAGGCCATTTCCAGCACGCTGGCCAGCAGGCCGCCGTCGGAACGGTCGTGGTAGGCCAGCAGGTGACCGTCGGCGTTGAGGCCCTGGATCACCGCGAAGAAGGCCTTGAGGTCTTCGGCGTCGTCGACGTCCGGGGCCCGCTGGCCGATCTTGCCGTAGGTCTGCGCCAGGATCGAGCCGCCCAGGCGGTTCTTGCCGCGGCCGAGGTCGATGAGGATCAGGTCGGTCTCGCCCTTGTCCAGGCGCAGTTGCGGGGTGAGGGTCTTGCGCACGTCGCCGACCGGGGCGAAGCCGGAGATGATCAGCGACATGGGAGCGGTGACGCTCTTCTCCACGCCCGCATCCTGCCAGCGGGTCTTCATGGACATGGAGTCCTTGCCCACCGGGATGGTGATGCCCAGCGCCGGGCACAGTTCCATGCCCACCGCCTTGACGGTGTCGTACAGGCGCGCGTCCTCGCCCGGGTGGCCGGCGGCGGCCATCCAGTTGGCCGACAGCTTGATGTCGGAGATCGCGCCGATGCGGGCGGCAGCCAGGTTGGTGATGGTCTCGCCGATGGCCATGCGGCCCGAAGCCGGAGCATCGAGCAGGGCCAGCGGGGTGCGCTCGCCCATGGCCATGGCTTCGCCGGTGTAGACGTCGAAGCTGGTGGCGGTGACGGCGCAGTCGGCCACCGGCACCTGCCAGGGGCCGACGAACTGGTCGCGGGCCACCAGGCCGGTGATGGTGCGGTCGCCGATGGTGATCAGGAAGCTCTTGCTGGCCACGGCCGGGTGGCGCAGCACGCGCTCGGTGGCTTCGCCCAGGTCCAGGGCGGCGGCGCTGAAGTCATCGCCGATCTCGGCTTCGCGGGCGACCGAGCGGTGCATGCGCGGCGGCTTGCCGAGCAGCACGTCGAGCGGCATGTCCACCGGCTTGTTGCCGAAGTGGCTGTCGGCGACGGTCAGGTGCTTCTCCTCGGTGGCCTCGCCGACCACGGCGAACGGGCAGCGCTCGCGCTCGCAGATGGCCTTGAAGGTCTCGAAGTCGGCGGCGTCGACGGACAGGACGTAGCGCTCCTGGGACTCGTTGCACCAGATTTCCAGCGGGCTCATGCCCGGCTCGTCGTTGGGCACCGCGCGCAGTTCGAAGCGGCCACCGCGGCCGCCGTCGTTGATCAGTTCCGGCAGGGCGTTGGAGATGCCGCCGGCGCCGACGTCGTGGATGAACTTGATCGGGTTGTTGGCGCCCAGCTGCCAGCAGCGGTCGATGACCTCCTGGCAGCGGCGTTCCATTTCCGGGTTCTCGCGCTGCACCGAGGCGAAGTCCAGGTCGGCGGCGGAAGCGCCGGTGGCCATGGACGAGGCCGCGCCGCCGCCCAGGCCGATGAGCATGGCCGGGCCGCCGAGCACGATGAGCTTGGCGCCGACGCTGATCTCGCCCTTCTGCACGTGGTCTTCGCGGATGTTGCCCAGGCCGCCGGCGATCATGATCGGCTTGTGGTAGCCGCGCACTTCCTCGCCGCGCGGGGTCGCCACGGCCTGCTCGAAGGTACGGAAGTAGCCGGTCAGGTTGGGACGGCCGAATTCGTTGTTGAACGCGGCGCCGCCCAGCGGGCCTTCGATCATGATGTCCAGCGCGGTGACGATGCGCTCGGGCTTGCCGTAGGGCACTTCCCAGGGCTGCTCGTAACCGGGGATGTTCAGGTTGGAGACGGTGAAGCCGACCAGGCCGGCCTTGGGCTTGGCGCCGCGGCCGGTGGCGCCCTCGTCGCGGATTTCGCCGCCGGAGCCGGTGGAGGCGCCGGGGAACGGGGCGATGGCGGTCGGGTGGTTGTGCGTCTCGACCTTCATCAGGATGTGCACCGGCTCTTCGCTGGCGCCGTACTGGCGGGTCTCGGGGTTGGGGTAGAAGCGCCCGGCGACCGAGCCCACCATCACCGCGGCGTTGTCCTTGTAGGCGGACAGCACGCCTTCGCGGTGCATTTCATAGGTGTTCTTGATCATGCCGAACAGGCTCTTGTCCTGGGCCTGGCCGTCGATGTCCCAACTGGCGTTGAAGATCTTGTGGCGGCAGTGCTCGGAGTTGGCCTGGGCGAACATCATCAGCTCGACGTCGTGCGGGTTGCGGCCCAGCTCGACGAAGCTCTTCACCAGGTAGTCGATCTCGTCTTCGGCCAGGGCCAGGCCCAGCTCCAGGTTGGCCTTCTCCAGCGCGGCGCGGCCGCCGCCGAGGATGTCGACCACGGTCAGCGGCTTGGGCTGGGCGTGGCTGAACAGGCCGGCGGCCTCTTCCATCTGGTTCAGCACCAGTTGCGTCATGCGGTCGTGCAGGCGCGCGGCGACTTGCGCAGCGTCAGCCTCGGACAACTCGCCGGCGACGTAGTAGGCGATGCCGCGCTCGATGCGCTCGAGCTTCGCCAGGCCGCAGTTGTGGGCGATGTCGGTGGCCTTGCTGGACCACGGCGAGATGGTGCCGAAGCGCGGCACCACCAGGAACAACCGGCCCTTGGGCTCCTGCACCGGCACGCTCGGGCCGTACTTGAGCAGCCGTCCGAGCACCTGTTCCTCATCGGCGGTCAGCACGCCACTGACCTCGGCGAAATGCGCAAACTCGGCGTACAGCCCGGTGACAGCGGGTACCTGCCGGGTCAGCAGGTCGAGCAGTTTGCCGTGGCGGAAGGCGGAAAGGGCGGGAGCGCCGCGCAGGATCAGCATTGTCGGAACAGCCTCTGGAGACAGGGGAATTCGCAGGGCCGGGAGGGCCGGCCCGCAGAGGCCGTGCATTCTACCGTAAAGCATGCCCCGGCGGCACCTGCAGCTCGGCCGACGGCAAGGGCTTTCTGCCATTGGGCGGGGGAGCGCCGCCATTCATCTTCGAACGCTTTCGAGCGGGCTCGCCGCACGCCCGCTCCAGGCGCGCCCCGGGCCCCCGGCCGGCGTCTGGCACGGCCCCTGAAACGAAGCCGCTAGCAGAGATGCCCCCGGCTGTCCAGATATTGGGCTCCGCGACCTTGGCGTATACTGCGCCGATGTTTGCCCTGAACCCGTCCCGCGTGCGCTCCGCCGTATGGATCCTGGCGACCTGTATCTTTCTGCTGCTCTCCGGCTGTAGCGAGGCGAAAGCCCCCACGGCCCTGGAGCGGGTACAGAAGGACGGAGTGCTGCGGGTGATAACCCGCAACAGCCCGGCCACCTACTTCCAGGATCGCAACGGCGAGACCGGCTTCGAATACGAGCTGGCCAAGCGCTTCGCCGATCACCTGGGGGTGAAGCTGCAGATGGAGACCGCCGACAACCTCGACGACCTCTACAGCAAGCTCGGCCAATCCGGCGGCCCCGACCTGGCCGCCGCCGGCCTCACCCCCGGCGGCGAGCGGGAGACCTCCGTACGCTTCTCGCACTCCTACCTGGACGTCACTCCCCAGGTCGTCTACCGCAATGGCGACCCGCGCCCCACCCGCCCTGACGACCTGGTCGGCAAGCGCATCGTGGTGCTCAAGGGCAGCAGCCACGCCATGCAGCTGGCCGAGCTGAAGAAGAAGTACCCGAAGCTGGAGTACAAGGAATCCGACGCCGACGAGATGGTCGACCTGCTGCGCATGGTGGACGTCGGCGACATCGACCTGACGCTGATCGACTCCAACGAGCTGGCGATGAACCAGGTCTACTTCCCCAACGTGCGCGTGGCCTTCGACTTCGGCGACGCCCGCGGCCTGGCCTGGGCCTTGCCCGGCGGGACGGACGACAGCCTGTACGCCGAGGTCAACAAGTTCCTCGACAAGGTCAAGCAGGACGGCACCCTGCAGCACCTGAAGGACCGCTACTACGGCCACGTCGACGTGCTCGGCTACGTCGGCGCCTACACCTTCGCCCAGCACCTGCAGCAGCGCCTGCCGCGCTACGAAACGCACTTCAAGCAGATCGCCCAGACGCTGAAGATGGACTGGCGCCTGCTCGCCGCCATCGGCTACCAGGAATCCATGTGGCAGCCCGACGCCACCTCCAAGACCGGCGTGCGCGGCCTGATGATGCTGACCAACCGCACCGCCCAGGCCATGGGCGTGTCCAACCGCCTCGACGCCAAGCAGAGCATCCAGGGCGGCGGCAAGTACTTCGACCAGATCCGCGACGAGCTGCCGGACAGCATCAAGGAGCCGGACCGCAGCTGGTTCGCCCTGGCCTCCTACAACATCGGCAGCGCCCACCTCGACGACGCCCGCAAGCTGGCCCAGCAGGAAGGCCTGAACCCGGACAAGTGGCTGGACGTGAAGAAGATGCTGCCGCGCCTGTCGCAGAAGCAGTGGTTCCGCAAGACCCGCTACGGCTACGCCCGCGGCGGCGAGACCGTGCATTTCGTGCAGAACGTGCGGCGCTACTACGACATCCTCACCTGGGTGACCCAGCCGCAACTCGAAGGCGGCCAGTTGGCCGAAAGCGGCCTGCACCTGCCCGGGGTGAACAAGACCCGCCCCAGCGAAGAGCCTGACGAGAAGCTCTGAAGCGGACGGAGTCCGCCACGAGGAAACTCCATGCCCCACGACAACTGTAGGAGCGGGCCCTGCCCGCGATTTCGCGCGCAGGGCGCGCTCCTACATGGGAATGGCGCGAGTGGGGCAGCGCGTAGGAGCGGCTCTCATCCGCGAATCGCGCCGGAGCCTCCGGCAAACACAACACCCGTAGGATGGTGTTGAGCGAAGCGATACCCATCACCATGATCCGATGGGTATCGCAAGCTCAACCCATCCTACGAAAAGCGCCTCGGCGCTCCGCCGGCAAGACAGTTTTCAGGAATGCACTATCGCAGGAGCAGACTCCGTCCGCGATTCGCGTAGGACGCCGCGCCCTATCCCTTGCGCCGTGCCTTAAAAAAGGCCGACAGCATCGCACTGCACTCCTCCGCCAGCACCCCGCCCTCCACCAGCACCTTGTGGTTAAGGAAATCCTGGGCAAAGAACACCCCCCGACTGACCACCACCCCCGACTTGGGCTCGGTGGCGGCATAGACCAGGCGCTGGATGCGCGCGTGCACCAGCAGGCCGGCGCACATGCTGCAGGGCTCCAGGGTGACGTAGAGGGTGCTGCCGGGCAGGCGGTAGTTGCCGGCCGCCGCCGCGGCTTCGCGGATGGCGACCATCTCGGCGTGAGCGCTGGGGTCGTGGGCGGTGATCGGCTGGTTGAAGCCACGGCCGACGACCTGGCCCTCCAGCACCAGCACCGCGCCCACCGGCACCTCGCCCAGGGCCGCGCCCTGCTCGGCCAGGGCCATGGCCTCGCGCATGAATTCGCGGTCGCGGCTGCGGTCGATCACCGGGGCCAGCCCCTTCACCGTCGGGTGGCCCTTGCTGTTGGTCAGCCGCACCAGGCGTCACCCACGGCGATGGTGCCCATCAGGCCGGTCTCCATATGATCGATGACGTGGCAGTGGAACATCCACAGGCCGGGGTTGTCCGCCACCAGCGCCACCTTCGCGCTCTCGTTCTTGCCCAGCAGGTAGGTATCACTGTAGTACGGGATGATCTTGCGGCGGTTGGACGCCAGCACCTTGAAGGTCATGCCGTGCAGGTGGATCGGGTGCTGGTACTGCGTCAGGTTGCGCAGGGTGAAGATGTAGCTCTTGCCCAGCTCCAGCTTGGCCAGCGGCGGCGCGTTGTGCTTGTGCTCCTCGCCGCCCTGCCAGGCCACGCCGTTGATCTGCCACAGCGACGGGGTCGCCTGGCCCTTGGAGTAGTCGGTCATGGCGCCCACCCACTCGAACTTGAAGTCGATGGTCTCGGCCTTGTCCAGGTCCGGCTCGCTCACCGGGTTGTGCGGCAGCGCCGGCGGCCATTCGGCGGAACCACCCTGCAGCGGCGCCACGCCGCGCACCGTGCCCAGGCGCACCACGCCGTCGCGCAGGGACAGCTCCTGGCCCTCGGCCGGGCCGCGGATGGCCAGCTCCAGGCGCATGCCCGGGCCGATCCAGTATTGCTCGTCGAGGTCCCGCGGCTCCACCGGGTGGCCGTCGATGGCGTAGATCTTCGCCTCGCTGCCCGGCAGGTTGAGCCGGTAGGTCACGGTGTTGTCGATGTTGAGGATGCGCACGCGGGTCACCTGGCCGGCGGGCAGCTCGATCACCGGCACGTGCTCGCCGTTGATGGTCGACAGGCTGCCGCGGGTGCCCTCGCGGGCGGCTTCGCGCGGCACGCTGAAGGCGGTGAAGGCGCCCTGCTCGTCCACGTGCCAGGTCTTCAGGCAGAGGATTTTCTCGTGACTGAAGCCGCTGGGCTCGCGCTCGTCGATGATCAGCGGGCCGACCAGGCCGCGGCCCAGCTGCTCGCTGCTCATCAGGTGCGGGTGGTACCAGTAGCTGCCGGCGTCGGGGGTCTTGAACAGGTAGACGAAGCTCTGCCCCGGCTGCACCGGCGGCTGCGAGATGTAGGGCACGCCGTCCATCTCGATGGGCAGGCGGATGCCGTGCCAGTGGATGGTGGTCGGCTGGTCCAGTTTGTTGGTGAAGCGCACGCGCAGCCAGTCGCCCTGGCGGGCGCGGATCTCGAAGCCGGGGAAGCGGTTGCCGTAGAGCAGCGCCGGGGTCTTGTGCCCGGGCACCAGCTCCAGGTCCATGGGCGCGGCGATCAGTTCATAGTCGTGCTCCGCGGTCACCTGCGGGCGTGCCAGCCAAAGGCGCGCGCCGCCGACGCCGAGGCCGACCACGGCGAGGCCGGCGATGCCACCCAGTACCTGTCTGCGGGTAAAGCTCATGTCTCCCCCAACCCCTGCGGGTATCTCGCAAATGCAAGATTTTCTCATTTTCCCGGTGGCAAGGCGAGCGCGAAGGCGCTGCGCGATGTCGCATCCCGGGCAACCGCAGCAAATGCCTGACAGACATGGACAGCGGCGCCACGGAAGGCTATCTGGATAACTTCGCTTCCACGGCGGCACACCGCCATTGACGACGAGAGAGACGAGGCATGAGCCAGAAACTGAAGGTGGAACGCAAGGGCCATGTGCTCTGCATCGGGCTGAACCGCCCGGAGAAGTACAACGCCATGGACGTGGAGCTGTACCTGGCGCTGGCCGACGCCTACGGTGAACTGCAAGGCGACGACGAACTGCGCTGCGGCCTGCTCTACGGCGAGGGCCAGCACTTCTGCGCCGGCCTGGAGCTGGACAAGTGGGGCCCGCAGTTCGCCAGCGGCCGCTTCCCCGAACTGCCTCCAGGCGCCTGCGACCCCTTCGGCCTGGACCCGGCGCGGCGGGTGGCCAAGCCGATCGTGGTCGCCGCCCGCGGCGTCTGCTTCACCGCCGCCCTGGAACTGATGCTGGCCGCCGACGTGCGCATCGCCGCGGAAGACGCCCGCTTCGGCCAGATCGAGGTCAAGCGCGGCATCTATGCCGTGGGCGGCGCGACCATCCGCTTCGTGCAGAACATCGGCTGGGGCAACACCATGCGCTACCTGCTCACCGGCGACGAATTCGACGCCCGGGAAGCCCACCGCATGGGCCTGGTGCAGGAAGTGACGGCCCCCGGCGAGGAATTCGCCGCAGCCCTGGCCATCGCCGAACGCATCGCCCGCCAGGCCCCGCTGGGCGTGCGCGCCACCCTGGCCAGCGCCCGCCTGGCCCTGGCCGAAGGCGAGGCGGAAGCCGCCCGCCGCCTGCTGCCGGACCTGCAACCGCTGATGGGCAGCGACGACGTCAAGGAAGGCGTGGCCTCCTTCCTCGAACGCCGCGAGGCGAATTTCGTCGGCCGCTGAAACGACGACGGGGCGGCGTGGATGACCACGACCGCCCCGTCTTCCGGCTACCGGCGCCGCTCAGCTGCGCCGGGTCGCTGGGATCACTCCCACTCGATGGTCGCCGGCGGCTTGCTCGACACGTCGTAGGTGACGCGGGAGATGCCTTCGATCTCGTTGATGATGCGGTTGCTGACCTTCTCCAGCAGCTCGTAGGGCAGGTGCGCCCAGCGTGCGGTCATGAAGTCGATGGTCTCCACCGCGCGCAGGGCCACGACCCAGGCGTAGCGGCGGCCGTCGCCGACCACGCCGACGGATTTCACCGGCTGGAACACCACGAAGGCCTGGCTGGTCTTGTGGTACCAGTCGAAGTTGCGCAGCTCTTCGATGAAGATGTGGTCGGCGCGGCGCAGCAGGTCGGCGTATTCCTTCTTCACTTCGCCTAGGATGCGCACGCCCAGGCCCGGGCCGGGGAACGGGTGGCGGTAGACCATGTCGTAGGGCAGGCCCAGTTCCAGGCCGATCTTGCGCACTTCGTCCTTGAACAGTTCGCGCAGCGGCTCGACCAGTTCGAACTGCATGTCTTCGGGCAGGCCGCCGACGTTGTGGTGCGACTTGATCACGTGGGCCTTGCCGGTCTTGGCGCCGGCCGACTCGATCACGTCGGGGTAGATGGTGCCCTGGGCCAGGAACTTCACGTCCTGCAGCTTGGTGGCTTCCTCATCGAAGACCTCGATGAAGGTGCGGCCGATGATCTTGCGCTTCTCTTCCGGGTCGGCGACGCCGGCCAGGCGGCCGAGGAACTTGTCTTCGGCGTTGGCGCGGATCACCTTGACGCCCATGTTCTCGGCGAACATGGCCATCACCTGGTCGCCCTCGTGCAGGCGCAGCAGGCCGTTGTCGACGAACACGCAGGTCAGCTGGTCGCCGATGGCCTTGTGCAGCAGGGCCGCGACCACCGAGGAATCGACGCCGCCGGACAGGCCCAGCAGCACCTTGGCGTTGCCCACCTGGGCGCGCACGGTGGCGATGGCGTCGTTGACGATGTTCGACGGCGTCCACAGGGCTTCGCAGCCGCAGATGTCCAGCACGAAGCGCGAGAGGATGCGGCCGCCCTGCTTGGTGTGGGTCACTTCCGGGTGGAACTGCACGCCGTAGTAGCCGCGGGCGTCGTCGGCCATGGCGGCGATCGGGCAGCTCGGGGTGCTGGCGAGGATGTGGAAGCCCTCGGGGATGTCGGTGACCTTGTCGCCGTGGCTCATCCACACGTCGAGGCCGAGCACGCCGTCTTCATCGACGTGGTCCTCGATGCCGTCCAGCAGGCGCGCCTTGCCGACCACGTCGACGCGGGCGTAGCCGAACTCGCGCAGGTCCGAACCCTGCACCTTGCCGCCCAGCTGCTCGGCCATGGTCTGCATACCGTAGCAGATGCCGAACAGCGGCACGTTCAGGTCGAACACCGCCTTGGGCGCGCGCGGGCTGTCCAGCTCGTGCACCGACTCCGGGCCGCCGGCCAGGATGATGCCGCGCGGGGCGAAGGCGCGGATGTCGTCGTCGCTCATGTCGAACGGGTGGATTTCGCAGTACACGCCGATCTCGCGCACGCGGCGGGCGATCAGCTGGGTGTACTGGGAACCGAAGTCGAGGATCAGGATCCGGTGAGCGTGAATGTCTTGGGACATGGGCTTTCCTTCGGAATAGCTGGAAGCTGAAAGCCAGAAGCTGGAAGCAGAGACCGGAATTCAACTTCCAGCTTCTGGCTTCCAGCTTCCAGCGCCAATTCGATTGCGATCCGATCAACCTACACGGTAGTTCGGGGCCTCTTTGGTGATCTGCACGTCATGCACGTGGGATTCGGCCATGCCGGCGCCGGTGATCCGCACGAACTGCGGCCGGGTGCGCATGTCCTGGATGTCGGCGCTGCCGGTGTAGCCCATGGCGGCGCGCAGGCCACCCATCAGTTGGTGGACGATGGCGGTCAGTTGGCCCTTGTACGGGACGCGGCCTTCGATGCCCTCGGGGACCAGCTTCTCGGCGCCGGCGGAGGCGTCCTGGAAGTAGCGGTCGGAGGAACCGGTGGCGCCGGCCATGGCACCCAGGGAGCCCATGCCGCGGTAGGACTTGTAGGAACGGCCCTGGAACAGCTCGATCTCGCCCGGGGCCTCTTCGGTGCCGGCGAACATGGAGCCCATCATCACGCAGTAGGCGCCAGCCACCATGGCCTTGGCCAGGTCGCCGGAGAAGCGGATGCCGCCATCGGCGATCAGCGGGACGCCGGTGCCTTCAAGGGCGGCGGCGACGTTGGCGATGGCCGAGATCTGCGGCACGCCGACACCGGCGACGATGCGGGTGGTGCAGATGGAGCCCGGGCCGATGCCGACCTTGACCGCGTCGGCGCCAGCGTCGGCCAGGGCCTTGGCGGCTTCGCCGGTGGCGATGTTGCCGCCGATCACCTGGACCTGCGGGAAGGTTTCCTTCACCCAGCGCACGCGGTCGATCACGCCCTTGGAGTGGCCGTGGGCGGTGTCCACCACCACCACGTCGACGCCGGCGGCGACCAGCGCGGCGACGCGCTCGGCGGTATCGGCGCCGGTGCCGACGGCGGCGCCGACGCGCAGGCGGCCCTGCTCGTCCTTGGAGGCCAGCGGGTAGGTCTTGGCCTTCTCGATGTCACGGAAGGTGACCAGGCCGGTGAGGCGGAACTGTTCGTCGACCACCAGCATCTTCTCGATGCGGTTCTCGTACAGCTTGGCCTTGATCTCTTCCAGGGCGGTGCCTTCGCGGGCGGTGATCAGCTTGTCCTTGGGCGTCATGATCGCCGCCACGCTGTCGCCGACGTTCGGCTTCACGCGCAGGTCGCGGCCGGTGACGATGCCCACCAGCTCACCCTCTTCCACCACCGGGAAGCCGGAGAAGCCGTATTCGCGGGCGATCTGCAGCAGCTCGATGATCTTGGTGGAGGGCGTCACGGTGACCGGGTCGCGAACGATGGCGGTCTCGTGCTTCTTGACCTTGCGCACCTCGGCAGCCTGCTGCTCGATGCCCATGTTCTTGTGGATGATGCCGATACCGCCTTCCTGCGCCATGGCGATGGCCAGGCGGGATTCGGTCACGGTATCCATGGCGGCGGACACCAGCGGGATGTTCAGTTCGATGCCCCGGGTCAGGCGAGTCTTCAGACTCACGTCCTTGGGCAGGACCTCGGAGTAACCGGGGATGAGGAGGACGTCGTCGAACGTCAGGGCTTCTTGGCTGATGCGCAGCATGGCGAGGGCTCCCACACGGGAAAATGGAAGCGCGGCATTATACCCCAGCTTCACGCTCGGGCTCAACGCGCCCGACCGCTGGATTCGCGGGTTTCGCGCTGGCCCTCGGCAAGGCCCCGGGCTTATCATCCAGCGCCATGTTCAATGACCCTTTCCAACGGCTGGGCCTCGACCGCGAGGTGCTGACCGTCAGCCAGCTCAACCAGCGCGCCCGCCAGCTCCTGGAGGACGTGTTCCCGCAGGTTTGGGTGGAAGGCGAGATCTCCAACCTCGCCCGCCCCGCCTCCGGGCACATCTATTTCACTCTGAAGGACGGCAACGCCCAGGTGCGCTGCGCGCTGTTCCGCCAGCACGCCCTGCGCGTGCGCCAGGCCCTGCGCGACGGCCTGGCGGTCAAGGTGCGCGGCAAGGTCTCGCTGTTCGAGGGCCGCGGCGACTACCAGCTGATCGCCGACGCCGTCGAACCGGCCGGCGACGGCGCCCTGCGCCTGGCCTTCGAGGCGCTGAAGCAGAAGCTCGCCGCCGAGGGCCTGTTCGCCGCCGAGCGCAAGCGGCCGCTGCCGGCACATCCGCGGCGCATCGGCATCGTCAGCTCGCCCACCGGCGCGGTGATCCGCGACATCATCAGCGTGTTCCGCCGCCGCGCGCCCCAGATCGAGCTGACCCTGGTGCCCACCGCGGTGCAGGGCCGCGAGGCCACCGCGCAGATCGTCCGTGCCCTGAAGCTGGCCGATGCGCGCGGCTTCGACGCCATCATCCTGGCCCGCGGCGGCGGCTCACTGGAAGACCTCTGGTGCTTCAACGAGGAAGTCGTGGCCCGCGCCATCGCCGCCTGCGCCACCCCGGTGGTCAGCGCTGTGGGACACGAGACCGACGTGTCCATCAGCGATTTCGTCGCCGACGTCCGCGCGCCCACGCCCTCGGCCGCCGCCGAGCTGCTGGCGCCGCACGCCGGCGACCTGCAGCAGCGCCTGGACGGCCTGCGCCGCCGGCTGATCCTGCGCATCCAGGACCGCCTGACCCGCGAGCGCCTGCGCCTGGAAGGCACCGCCCGGCGCCTGCGCCACCCCGGCGAGCGCCTGCGCCAGCAGGCCCAGCGCCTGGACGACCTGGACATGCGCCTGCGCCGCGCCTTCGAGCGCCAGCTGCAGGTGCGCCAGGAACGCATCGGCCGCCTGCAGACGCGCCTGCAGGCACAGCACCCGGGCCGCGCCCTGGCGCTGCTGCGGCAGAAGCTAGACAGCCTGGCCGCGCGCCTGCCCCACGCCACCCGGGCGATCCTCCGCGAGCGCCGCCAGCGCCTCGACGGCCTGGCCCAGAGCCTGCACATCGTCAGCCCGCTGGCGACCCTCGGGCGCGGCTACAGCATCCTCCTCGACGAACGCGGCCAGGCCATCCGCCGCGCCGCCCAGGCCCAGCCCGGCCAGCGCCTGACCGCGAAACTGGGCGAAGGCCAACTGGAAGTGCGGGTGGAAGACAACCACCAGGCCCCGGTCACCCTCTCGCTGCTGGACTGACCTGGGCATTGGCTGTGACATGCGCCGGAAGCACGGCTCTTCGTAGGATGGGTTGAGCGAAGCGATACCCATCACCACGACCGCATGGGTTTCGCAGGCTCAACCCATCCTACGAAGAACCCTCCGGCGCAAGATTGCCCCGTAGGATGGCGTTGAGCGAAGCGATACCCATCACCACGACCGCATGGGTTTCGCAGGCTCAACCCATCCTACGAAGAGCCCTCCGGCGCAAGATTGCCCGTAGGATGGCGTTGAGCGGAGCGATACCCATCACCACGACCGCATGGGTTTCGCAGGCTCAACCCATCCTACGAAGAGCCCTCCGGCGTAAGACTGCCCCGTAGGATGGCGTTGAGCGGAGCGATACCCATCACCCCGGCGCAGTCGGCAAGATAGTTGCGCCTACACACAGGACGAATAACCGCCAACGGTTACACCGCCGGGGTTCGCGCCATGTAGACTGCCGGCTTTACCGGATTTACGGAAAGCCCATGTTCCGCGTCTTCTGCCTGCTGTTCGCCACCCTTCTCGCCCTGCCCGCCCATGCCGAGGGCTTCATCAGCCGTACCCTGAACAAGCCGGTGCCCGGCGGCGTCGCCGTGGTCCAGCTGGGCAGCGCGGGGCCGGCGCCGAGCGCCAGCTACCAGGGCAAGCCGGTGCTGGTGGTGCGCGAGGAAGGCCGCGACTGGATCGCCGTGGTCGGCATCCCGCTCAGCGTCAAGCCGGGCCAGCAGCAGCTGCAGGTCAAGCAGGCCGGCGCCAGCCGCAGCCTGCCGTTCCAGGTCGGCAGCAAACACTATCGCGAGCAGCGCATCACCCTGAAGAACACCCGCCAGGTCAACCCGCTGCCCGAGGACCTCAAGCGCATCAACCGCGAACTGGCCGAGCAGACCGCCGCCTACCGCAGCTTCAGCCCCGGTACGCCGAGCAACCTGGTGCTGGACAAGCCGGTGAACGGCCCGCTCTCCAGCCCCTTCGGCCTGCGCCGGTTCTTCAATGGCGAGGAACGCAACCCGCACTCCGGGCTGGACTTCGCGGTGCCCGCCGGCACGCCGATCAAGGCCCCGGCGGCGGGCAAGGTGATCCTCATCGGCAACTACTTCTTCAACGGCAACACCGTGTTCGTCGACCATGGCCAGGGCTTCATCAGCATGTTCTGCCATATGTCGAAGATCGACGTGAAGCTCGGCGACCAGGTCCCGCGCGGCGGCGTGGTCGGCCGCGTCGGCGCCACCGGCCGGGCCACCGGGCCGCACATGCACTGGAACGTCAGCCTCAACGACGCCCGCGTCGACCCGGCGATCTTCATCGGCGCCTTCAAGCCGTAAGCTTCATTCCGCGCGGCTGGGCAAGCGCTCCAGGCGATAGAGCTCGCCGATCAGGCAGGGCTCGGGGATACCGCTCGAGTCATACGAGAGGATGCGGTCGAGCCTGGTCACCGCCCCTACCGTGCTGCCGATGTTCAGGCGGTTGCTGAACGACAGGTTGTCGCACGGCGAGGAGAAGGCCACCAGGTAGCGCCGGCCGGGCGCGTGGCCGAGGACGATGTGGCCCTTGTCGAGGTATTCCCAGCCCTGGGTTTCCCACACCGGGATCGACTTGACCGTCTCGCCCTGGCGGTAGCCGAGGCGTTCCAGGTGCTGGTCGAGGGGCAACGGGTCGTTGCGCAGCCCGGACTGGCTGCAGGCAGCCAGCAGAATGGCAGCCGCCAGCATGGCGGCGCTGCGGACATTGCGCATGCTCACCTCCCGGCCACGACGGGTGGCCCCTGTCGAGCCGAAACCGGCCCGGTTCCATTTTCCCACCCTGGAGAAAGGCCGGCGCGCGGCCGGCCGGACGGTCAGTTCATCTTCATCCCGGGCATGTCGTGACCCGACATATCGTGGCCGGACATGCCGTGCTCACCGGCCTCGGGCGCCTGTTTCTGCACCTGCACCTCGACCTTGAGGTCGCCGGCCTGCTGGAAGTGCAGCGTCACAGGGAAGCGCTCGCCGTCGGCCAGCGGCTTCTTCAGGCCGAGCAGCATCAGGTGGTAGTGGCCCGGGGCGAAGGTGACGGTGCCGCCGGCGGGGATGTCCACGCCGTCGACCTTCTGCATCTTCATCATGCCGTCCTTCATCTGGTGCTCGTGGACCTCGGCGCTGGCCGCGCGCTCGGTATCGGCGCCGAGCAGGCGGTCGGCCGCCTTGCCGTGGTTGTGCACGACGAAATAGGCCGCGCCGTTCTCCGAGTTGGCCGGCAGCAGCAGCGACCAGGGGTGTTCGACGTCGAGGTCGCCGGCCTTGTATTCGTGGGCCAGCAGCGGGGTGGAGAAGGACAGCATGGCCGCCAGGGCCAGGAGGGTCTTGCGCATGTTGGAAACTCCTAACGATCTCATGGGCCGCCCGTCGAGCGGGCGGCTTCGCCGGGGGCACGGCCAGCATAGCCGCTTCGCGCCCCCACTCAAGCCGGCGACCGCGGTCGCCGGGGCTCAGAAGCTGAAGTCCACCTTGGTCCAGAGCGTGCGGCCCGGTTCGCGGATCGCCTGGGGGTCGTTCGCCGGGTAGCCGAAGCCGGCGTTGCCGGCGAGGTTGAGGTGCTCGGCGTAGTCCTTGTCGAACAGGTTGTCGACGCCGGTGCTGACCTTGAAGTGCTTGTTCACGCGGTAGGCGGCGTTGAGCGAGAAGACGCCGAAGCCGGCGCTCTCGTCGAAGTCCTTGCCGACCACGTTGCCCTGCCCCTCGGCCACCCGCCCCTGCTTCGCCACCAGGCGCCACAGGGCGCCGGCGCTCCAGTCGCCCTGCTCGTAGGTCAGGCCCAGGCGGGTTTCCAGCGGCGGCATCTGCGGCAGCGCGCGGTCGTCGCTGGTGTTCTTGCCCCAGGCGTAGGCCAGGGTCGCGTCGGTCTTCCAGTTCGGCGCCAGTTGGTAGGCCGCGCCCAGCTCGCCGCCCATGATGCGTGCGTCGACGTTGGTCGCCTGGGACGTTGCCCCCATCATGCCGCCGCTGGTGTAGGTGAACAGGATGTAGTCGCGGATCTCGCCGACGTAGCCCGAAGCCCAGGCCTTGAGCTTCTCGCCCTCGTACTGGGCGCCGAAGTCGAGCTGGGTGGTCTTCTCCGGCTTGATGGCGTCGAAGGCGTTGGCCGAGCCGGCCGGGCCCATGTTCGGGGAAAACAGCTCCCAGTAGTCGGGGAAGCGCTGCACATGGCCGAGACCGGCGTAGAGCGTGGTGGGCGAGTCGGCCAGGTCGTGCTCGTAGCGCAGGAAGCCGCTGGGCAGGGTGTCGGCGCGGGTGTCGTCGGCCGTGGGGTTGGGCCGCGTCATCATTCCCGAGCCGGTGGTCTGCCGGTAGTCCTTGGCCGAGGCGCGGTCCAGGCGTGCGCCGGCGATCACCCGGTCGCGCTCGGCGGCGTACCAGGTCAGCTCGGCGAAGGCGCCGTAGTCGTGGAAGGTCGCGTCCTTGTTCCACGGCACCTCGTCGTAGGCGCCGATGCCCATGGCGCTGCGCTGGCGGTGCTCGCTGCTCTGGGCGTCGACGCCGGAGATCAGCTTGAAGTCGTCCCAGCGCCAGGTGGCCGCCAGGCGCCCGCCGAGGGTGCGGCGGTCGACGTTGGAGGCCATGGGCCCGGCCATCATGCCGGTGCCCGAGGGCGTGCGCAGGCTGTAGTTGTCCATCACGTGGTCGGCGTAGTTGTAGTAGACCTGCGCCTCCAGCTTGTCGAGCACACCGCCGAGGTTGGACTTCTCGAAGCGCAGGCCCAGGCTCTCGCGCTTGAACTGCGAGCCATCCATGCCGCGCCCGGCGTAGCGCGCCTCGCCGTCGCCCTTGCCGGCGGTCAGTTCGACCAGGGTGTCGGCGTCCGGCGTCCAGCCCAGGGCGACGTCGCCGTTCCACTTGTTCCAGCGCGAGGGCACGGTGTTGCCGCCGCCGTCCTCGTAGTCGTCGGACTGCGAGCGGTTGCCGGTGAAGCGCAGGTAGCCCTCGGGACCACCGGCGGCAGCATCCAGCACGCGGTCGAAGCGGCCGTTGGAGCCGGCCACCAGGCTGCCGTTTATCCGCGTGCCCAGCTCGCCGAAGCGCTCCGGATCGCGGTCGAAGCGGATGGTCCCGGCCGAGGCGCCAGGGCCCCAGATCACGGTTTCCGGGCCCTTGACCACGGTGAGCCGGTCGTAGGTCTCCGGCGATATATAGGAAGTGGGCGCGTCCATCCGCGCCGGGCAGGCGCCGAGCATCACGCCGCCGTTGGTGAGGATGTTCAGCCGCGAGCCGAACATGCCGCGCAGCACCGGGTCGCCATTGCTGCCGCCGTTGCGGATGGCGGAGAAGCCGGGGATGGTCTTCAGGTAGTCGGCGCCGTCGCTGGCCGGGATCGGCTGGCGCGCCTGCTTCGGGTCGGTGACCACGGTCAGCGGCGAGCTCTGCGCCACCGCGGTGATGACGCTGGGTTGCAGTTCGATGGCGTGGTGGCCGGCGTGCGGGTCGTCGGCCTCGTCGGCGCGAACGGAAGGGCTCAGGCCGACAATGCCGCCGAGGGCGGTGAGTGCGCAAAGGGTGCGTAGGCGTGCCGGGCGAACGCGCCCGCGCAGGAAGAGTCTGGACATGCGAAATTCCATGATCATGACGATGTTCTTCTGGCCAGGCACGGCGGACGCGCGCGGAGGAAGGTTCCTCTGCGCGATGGCGCTTGCGCTGGCTACGGCGAAAGAAAGGTCAGGCGCTCATGGACGGCGGCGCGCGTGAACGGGCGCCGGGGAAGATCGGCGAAGGCGGGATGGATTGTTCGATGACGACCTGAGGCGCCGGGGCGGCCCCGGGCAGGTCGGCGGAGAGCGCCAGGCGCGGGGTTTGCAACGCCGGACTGTGGAGCAGCAGGCCGCAGTAGCCGCACTTCTCCATGAAGTGGTCGGCGGAGAAGCCCTGCTGCGCGGCATCGGCCCCGTGGTGGCCGCCGCGCATCTGCTCGGAGCAGGCCATGCCCTCCATGCCGGCCATGGCCGGCATGGGGTGATCCATGGGCATGGACTGCGACAGCAGCGGGCCGAGGTGGATCATCAGCATGGCGAACAGCGCCAGCCAGATGCCCGTGCCTTGTCCTGTGCCTCGCCGTCTGCGACCTGTCACTGGAAGTCCCCGAATCGATTGGCGGCGTTTTACCCTGCCGGGCCGATGGGCGCAATTCGCCGATGGCTCAATGCTGTGCGGCATGGAGACGCATCAGGGAGTAAAGCAGAAAAAGCGCTTCGCAATTCCTTGCGCAATAAAGCGAATACAGAAGCAGAAAATCTCGTTTATTTTTATAACCCGATGATAGCTACCAATTTTTCCACAATGCTTGCCATCCACCCCCAAAGCGCACTAGGGTGGGCGCTATGAAAACCGCACACACCCTCATCCTGCTTCGCCAACACGCCTGCCTGCGCCTGGTCAGCCCGCGACTGCGTGGCTGAATCCGTTTCCCGGCTTCACCTCTTCATCTTTCTACCGCGCAGGGCCGCCGCTGGCCCGGAAGAACAAGGATTCCGCCCATGACCATGCTCAAAGACCCGTCGAAGAAATACCGTCCCTTCACCCCGATCACCCTGCCCGACCGCACCTGGCCGGACAAGATCATCGACCAGGCGCCGATCTGGCTGAGCA
The DNA here is from genome assembly GCF_000725445.1 of Pseudomonas sp. AAC. Classification (NCBI taxonomy): domain Bacteria; kingdom Pseudomonadati; phylum Pseudomonadota; class Gammaproteobacteria; order Pseudomonadales; family Pseudomonadaceae; genus Pseudomonas; species Pseudomonas sp. AAC. The sequence goes on from NZ_KL647097.1 coordinate 860,855, forward strand.
CCGACCTGCGCGACGGCAACCAGTCGCTGATCGAGCCGATGGACGCCGAGAAGAAGATGCGCTTCTTCAAGTGCCTGGTGCAGGTGGGCCTGAAGGAAATCGAAGTGGGCTTCCCGTCCGCCTCGCAGACCGACTTCGACTTCGTCCGCGAGCTGATCGAGGGCGGCCACATTCCCGATGACGTCACCATCCAGGTGCTGACCCAGGCCCGCGACGACCTCATCGAGCGTACCTTCGAATCGCTGAAGGGCGCCAAGCGCGCCATCGTGCACTACTACAACGCCTGCGCGCCGAGCTTCCGCAAGATCGTCTTCAACCAGGACAAGGAAGGCGTCAAGCAGATCGCCATCGCCGCCGGCAAGACCATCAAGCGCCTGGCCGCCGCCGCGCCGGAAACCCAGTGGGGCTTCGAGTACTCCCCCGAGGTGTTCAGCTCCACCGAGACCGACTTCGCCGTCGAGGTGTGCAACGCGGTGATCGACGTGTTCCAGCCGACCCCGGCCAACCGCCTGATCCTCAACCTGCCGGCCACCGTCGAGTGCGCCACGCCGAACAACTACGCCGACCAGATCGAGTGGTTCGGCCGCCACATCGACAAGCGCGACAGCGTGATCATCAGCCTGCACACCCACAACGACCGCGGCACCGGCGTGGCCGCCTCGGAGCTGGCGCTGATGGCCGGCGCCGATCGCGTGGAAGGCTGCCTGTTCGGCAACGGCGAGCGCACCGGCAACCTCTGCCTGGTGACCATGGCGCTGAACATGTACACCCAGGGCATCAACCCGGGTCTGGACTTCTCCGACATCGACGCCGTGCGCAAGGTGGTGGAAGAGTGCAACCAGATTCCGGTGCACCCGCGCCACCCCTACGTCGGCGACCTGGTCCACACCGCCTTCTCCGGCTCCCACCAGGACGCCATCCGCAAGGGCTTCGCCCAGCAGAAGGACGACGCCGTGTGGGAAGTGCCCTACCTGCCGATCGACCCGGCCGACATCGGCCGCAGCTACGAGGCGGTCATCCGCGTCAACAGCCAGTCGGGCAAGGGCGGCATCACCTTCCTGCTCGAACAGGAATACGGCATCAGCCTGCCGCGCCGCATGCAGATCGAGTTCAGCCAGGTGGTGCAGAACGAGACCGACCGTCTCGGCCTGGAAATGACCGCCGAGCAGATCTACAACCTGCTGCAGAGCGAGTACCTGCAAGCCGTCTCGCCGTTCGGCCTGAAGAACTACCGCCTGCAGGAAGAGAACGGCATCTGCGCCATCGACATCGACGTGACCCACAAGGGCGAGCAGCACCGCTGGCACGGCAAGGGCAAGGGCACCCTGGAAGCCCTGGTCGCCGCGCTGCCGGTGGAAGTCGAGATCATGGACTACAACGAGCACGCCATCGGCGCCGGCACCAACGCCCGCGCAGCAGCCTACATCGAGCTGCGCGTCGAAGGCGGCCGCTCGCTGCACGGCATCGGCATCGACGAGAACATCACCACCGCCAGCTTCCGCGCCCTGTTCAGCGCGCTGAACCGCGCCGTGACCCTGGGCCAGGCGAAAGCCGCCTGAACCCGCCGGTGATGTGAAAAAGGGGCCTTCGGGCCCCTTTCTCATCTTCTCGGTCAGGCATCGATTCGTAGGATGGATTGAGCTTGCGATAGCCACCGGACCCTGGTGATGGGTATCGCTTCGCTCAACCCATCCTACGGGGTGTGGTGTTTGCCGGAGGCGTAGGCGGACCTTGTCCGCGATGACCGGACGTCCCGGCGCGGATCGCGGATGAGATCCGCTCCTGCGCTGCCCCACCCGCGCCATTCCCCTGTAGGAGCGCGCCCTGCGCGCGATTCGCGGGCAGGGCCCGCTACAACCCGCCGGGAGGCATGGCGCTTTCCGTAGGATGGGTTGAGCTTGCGATAGCCACCGGACCCTGGTGATGGGTATCGCTTCGCTCAACCCATCCTACGGGGTGTGGTGTTTGCCGGAGGCGTAGGAGCGGACCTTGTCCGCGATGACCGGACGTCCCGGCGCGGATCGCGGATGAGACCCGCTCCTCCGCTCCCCCCCCCCCCCCTTTCCCCTGTAGGAGCGCGCCCTGCGGGCGATTCGCGGGCAGTGCCCGCTACAACCCGCCGGGAGGCATGGCGCTTTCCGTAGGATGGGTTGAGCTTGCGATACCCACCGGACCCTGGTGATGGGTATCGCTTCGCTCAACCCATCCTACGGGGTGTGGTGTTTGCCGGAGGCGTAGGAGCGGACCTTGTCCGCGATGACCGGTCGTCCCGGCGCGGATCGCGGATGAGATCCGCTCCTACGCTGCCCCCCCCGCACCATTCCCCTGTAGGAGCGCGCCCTGCGCGCGATTCGCGGGCAGTGCCCGCTACAACCCGCCGGGAGACATGGCGCTTCCCGTAGGATGGGTTGAGCTTGCGATAGCCATCGGCATGGCTACGAAGAGCATTCTGCCTCAAGCGTTCTCCAGCGTTTTCGCTTGTAACTTTCTCCGCAGCACGCTTGCCGGGCTACCACCGCTCGGGAGGCAGGCGCCGGGTGTGGAAGATGCGCAGGATCTGCAGCTTCCCGTCACGAACGCGATAGGGGATCAGGTAAGGGTGGCCAGGCATGGGCCATTCGCGGGTGCCGGGTACGCGTCCCTCGCGCCCCATCGCGGGGTGGAGGGCCAGTTGTGCGATGTCGTCGAACACCGCAGCGACGAAGTCGCGTGCGGCGGCCGGATTGTGCTGAGCGAGATAGGCGGCTTCGTCGTCGAGGTTCTGCAGCGCTTTGCGCAGCCACTCAACCTGCATTGCGCGTCCACTTGTGCAGTACCGCTTCGACTTCCGCCCCGCTGGCGAAGTCACTGGCATCGGCCTCTACGATGGCCTGCTGGATTTCGCCGATCTGCCAGGCTTCCCGGGCGAGGTATTCGTCCAGTGCCTGGGCGGCGAGGAAGTTCTTGCTGCGGCCGGTCGCCTGGGCAAGCCTCGCGAGGGTATCGGACTGATCGTCCGACAGACGCAGGGACATCACGGGCATGGGGCACCTCGGTTGTAATATGTATCGCTACAACATACTACAACACACTACAGGCCACTCGAACTACCGATCGCCCGGAAGCGCCCACCGGCCAGCCAGGGGAATGCTATTCGTCGTCGCCGCTGGCGCTCACCGCGCCCAGGCAACGCAGGCGGTGCTCGCTGCCGTCGGATTGCAGCGTCCAGCTGTCGTCGCTGGCCTCGTACTGGGCTTCCATCACCTCGTTGTAGGTGAACTGCCAGCGCCGCTTGTCGCGGCCGTCGACCACCTCCACGCGCAGCACCACGTCTTCGCTGGCGAAGGGCTGGCCGGCTTCGGCGGCGATCTCGGCGCGGTCCAGCAGGTCTTCGTCGAGGCTGAATTCCCAGGCGTGCAGGCCGTCCAATTCGAGCATGTCGGTCAGTTCGAGCTGGTCCAGCAGGTAGAGGGTTTCTTCGGACATTTTTCGTATTCCCGGTGAGACAGGCCGCCATCATAGAGCAAAGCCCCGCCAGCGGCCCTCCCCGCCTAGTCGGCCAGCGCCGCCAGCACGCCGCGCAGACGCTCGACGGTGCCCGCCGAGCAAGGCTGCATGGGCTCGCGCAGCTCGTCGGCGATCAGCCCCTGCAAGGCCAGGGCAGCCTTCAGCGGCGCCGGGTTGGGCTCGGCGAAGGCCGCCTGCATCCACGGCAGCAGGCGCAGGAAGGTGCCCCGCGCACCGGCCAGGTCGCCCGCCTCCGCCTGGCGCTGCATGCGCACGTAGAGGTCGGCGCGCACGTGGGCGGACGCGGAGATGGCCCCCGCGCCGCCCAGGCACAGGTTGGCGAAGATCTGCAGGTCCTCGCCGGCCAGCACTTCGACGTCGCCGTCGGCGATCAGCGCCAGGGTGGTCTCGAAGTCGCCACTGCAGTCCTTGACCGCGGCGATGCGCGGGTGGCGGACTATGCGCCGCAGGGTCTCGCGCTCGATGCGCACGCCGGTTCGGTAGGGGATGTCGTAGAGCACCAGCGGCACGCTGGCGGCGTCGGCGACGGTCTGGAAGAACGCCTCCAGGCCCTGCTGCGACGGGCGGATGTAGTAAGGCGCCGGCACCAGCAGACCGGCCACGGGGCGGCGCTGGATTTCCCGCTGGAAGGCCAGCAGCTCGCGCAGGTTGTTGCCGGCCAGGCCCATGATCACCTGCTGCGGCGGCACCCACTGCAGCACCGCGTCGAGCACCGCCAGCTGCTCCTCATGGCTGAGCGCGGCGGCCTCGCCGGTGGTGCCGCAGACCACGAAGCCGGCGACGCCGTCCTCCAGCAAGCTGCCCACCAGGCCGCGCAGGGCGGCGAAGTCGATTTCCCCGGCACGCAAGGGCGTGGCCAGGGCCACCCAAATCCCACGAAACGTAGACATGCGAAAACTCCTTGTGGCTGACCGTCTGGTCGCCGTCAGGGAGGGTGCGGGATGCAAGCGGGGGAAGATCGACCTGGCGCCTGGTTGTCCTGTCAGCCCATCTGACGGGACAGCGCGCCCCGGTCAAATGAGCGACTGTTTCTTCGATTTCTTGGCAACGGCGACGCACGCGCAGGCCGGGGCGAAAGAGCCCGGGAGCGGCAGCGAGTGGTCGGAGTTGGCGAACATGGGAAGTCCGTTGCGCGAATCAGGCACCGAATATGCTCAACGTCGGACTTGGCTGTCAACCTTCTCCTAGGGTCTATGCTGGTTCAACCACACCGCAGTATGGAGAAGTGACAGGTGAACTCTCGCGAACTGGGCCACTCCGGGCTGGCCATTCCGCCGCTGGTGTTCGGCGGCAACGTCTTCGGCTGGAGCGCCGACGAGGCGACTTCCTTCCGCCTGCTCGACGCCCTGCTGGACGCCGGGCTGAACTGCATCGACACCGCCGACGTTTACTCGCGCTGGGTGCCCGGGCACAAGGGCGGCGAGTCCGAGGCCATCATCGGCAAGTGGATGAAGCAGCGCGGCAACCGCGACAGGGTGATCATCGCCACCAAGGTCGGCATGGACATGGGCAACGGCCACAAGGGCCTTTCCGCGGCCTACATCGAACAGGCCGTGGAGCACTCGTTGCAGCGCCTGCAGACCGACTACATCGACCTCTACCAGTCCCACTGCGACGACACCCACACTTCCCTGGAGGAAACCCTCGGCGCCTACGCCGAGCTGGTTAAAAAGGGCAAGGTGCGCGTCATCGGCGCCTCCAACTACGACGGCCGGCGCCTGCGCGAGGCCCGCGAGGTGGCCGAGCACCTGCACCTGCCCAGCTACCAGAGCCTGCAGCCGAACTACAACCTCTACGACCGCGCCGACTACGAGACGCGCCTGGAACCGACGGTGCGCGAACTGGGCATCGGCGTCATCCCCTACTACGGCCTGGCCGGCGGCTTCCTCAGCGGCAAGTACCGCAGCGAAGCCGACCTGGACAAGAGCCCGGCGCGGGCGGACAAGGTCAAGGGCTACCTGAACGAGCGCGGCGTGACCATCCTCGTGGCCCTGGACGAAGTGGCCGAGGAATACGACGCCACCCCGGCCCAGGTGGCCCTGGCCTGGCTGATCGCCCGCCCGGGCATCACCGCGCCCATCGCCAGCGCCTCCAACCTCGAGCAGTTGCCGGACCTGGTCGCGGCGACGCGGCTGCAACTGAGCCAGGAGGATATCCACCGGCTGGATGCGGCGAGCGCCTATTGAGGCGCCCGCCGGGTGGCCGCGGAGACTTGCCGCGGCCTCCCATGGCCCCGTACTCTCTGCTGCGCGTCTCCCCCGACAAGAAGAAAAACGGAGCAGAGAATGCTGTCCACGCCGCAACGCCTCTGGCAGGTTCTGAAGTCCAACCCGCAGCGCGAAGAATCGCTCCTGACGGAAACCGCCGACATCGCGGTGCCAGACGACCGCGGCCTGTTCGTCATCGGCGCGGCGCGCAGCGGCACCACCGTCTTCCAGAACGCCCTGAACAGCTCGCCGGAGATCTTCCTCCTCGGCGAACCGGCGTTGCAGGACGACCCGGGCACCCCGGACTTCGCCGCGCGCTACAACGCCATGCACAGGTCCTGGGGCAACCAGGAGAACAAGAGCAGCTTCTGCCCGCCGCTGTTCCAGCAAGACGCCCCCTGGCACCACTACCTGGCCCGGCTAGCCCGGCACTACCGCTACGTCGGCAGCAAGATCGTGGTCAATCCCCACGAGGCCGCGCGCACCTGCCAGCAACTGTTCGAATTCCATTGCCGGCATTTCTACCGTTCGCACTACGTCTTCACCTTCCGCAACCCCATCGACGTGCTCATGTCGACCCGCGGCCTGGCCGAGCTGAACGGCGACGAGGCAGCCGGCTACGACACGGTGCTCAAGAGCTTCCTGCAGGTGATGGCGCTGTACATCCGCTTCCTGCGCAACCTGCCTTCGGTCAGGGCGGTGTTCCACGAGGACCTCGGCGAGGCGGTGCTGCGCGACACCGGCGCATGGCTGGGCGTCGACCTGGGCGAGGCCGCCGGCTACTACGACAACGCCCGGGTCAGGCGCTACAGCCTGGATCAGGTGCCGGAGCACGCCCGCGCCCTGGCGGAAGAGGTCATCGCCGCCTACGAGGAACTGCGTGGGCAGGTCGCCGGCGGCATGCGCCTGGCGCAGCTGGAGCAGAATTCCAACCACATCGATCCGGCACACTTCACGCCGCTGGGCAACCTGCATCGGCGTATCGAGGGGTTGCTGGCGGCGTCCTGACGGTCGAATCGCGGACGGAGTCCGCTCCTAGAGGGGCGCGAGGCATGGCATTCCGCCTGTAGGAGCAACTGTCTTGCGGGCCGCACCAAGGCGCTCTTCGTAGGATGGGTTGAGCTTGCGAAACCCATGCGGTTGCGCTGATGGGTATCGCTTCGTTCAACACCATCCTACGAAAAGCCATGCTCGCTCATGCGGTAGGAGCGAGCTTGCTCGCGAATGGTGACTACCGGCGACAACCGTGTTGTGGGTTACGCCGCACCCTCTCCCCAACCCTCTCCCGCAAGCGGGAGAGGGGGCTGTCCGGCATTGCAAGGTTCGGCATCAACCTGTAGGAGCGCGCCCTACGCGCGATTCGCGGGCAGGGCCCGCTCCTACAGGGAGGCATGGAGCAGGCCCCGCGATTGCGTCGACAGGGACGGCGTGCAGTCGAGCGGGGCGATGGGTATCGCTTCGCTCAACACCATCCTACGAAAAGCTTGCCTACAGCCTCAGGGCTCGATGAGGAAGCGGTCGGCGTCGAGGTAGGCCGGGAAGCGTTCGCGGTAGGCGGCCAGCGCCTGGGCCGAGAGGCTGGCGTGGAACACGCCGTCGCCGTTAGCCGCTTCCAGCAGCGCTTCGCCCTGGAAGTCCAGCACCTGGCTGTCGCCGGCATAGGCGTGGCCCTTGCCGTCCTCGCCCACGCGGTTCACCGCCGCCACGTAGCACAGGTTCTCGATGGCCCGCGCCGGCAGCAGGCGGTTCCAGTGCAACCGGCGGGCGGCCGGCCAGTTGGCGGTGTAGAGCAGCAGGTCGGTGTCCTGGGCGTCGCGGCTCCAGGCCGGGAAGCGCAGGTCGTAGCAGACCAGCGGGCGCACCCGCCAGCCCTTCCACTCCAGCAGCACCTGGGCATCGCCTGCGGTGTAGTGCTTGTGCTCGCCGGCCATGCGGAACAGGTGGCGCTTGTCGTAGTGGAGGATCTCGCCGTCCGGGCGGGCCCAGAGCAGGCGGTTGCGGTGGCTGCCGTCGGCGGCGCGGACGATCATGCTGCCGGTCACCACGGCGTCCAGGCGCGCGGCCTGGTGGCGCAGCCAGGCGTAGGTCTCGCCCTCCTCCGCCTCGGCCATGGCCTCGGAGTCCATGGAGAAGCCGGTGGTGAACATCTCCGGGAGGATGACGATGTCGGCGCCGCGGGCCTGTTCCAGCAGCGCGTCGAAGTGCGCGCGGTTGGCCGGCGCGTCGTGCCAGGCCAGGGTGGTCTGCACCAGGGCCAGGTTCAGGTCGGGCAGTTGGCTCAGATCGCGCATAGCTTGTCCGCCGCCTGGCGCAGCGTCTCCTCTTTCTTGGCAAAGCAGAAGCGCACCAGGCGCATGTCCGCCGGGGCCTGCTGGTAGAACACCGAGACCGGGATGGCCGCCACGCCGTGTTCGCGGGTCAGCCACTCGGCCATGGCGACGTCGTCCAGGTCCGGGCGGATCGCCGAGTAGTCGACCACCTGGAAGTAGGTGCCGGCGGCGCGCTGGAAGCTGAAGCGCGAACCGTTCAGCAGGTCGCAGAACAGGTCGCGCTTGGCCTGGTAGAAGCCCGGCAGCTCGCGCAGGTGCTCGGGGTGCGCGGCCATGAAGTCGGCCAGCGCCCACTGCAGCGGGGTGACGCCGCAGAAGTTCACGTACTGGTGGATCTTGCGCATTTCCGCCGACAAAGCCTGCGGCGCCACCACGTAGCCGGTCTTCCAGCCGGTGACGTGGTAGGTCTTGCCGAAGGAGCTGACCACGAAGGCGCGGGCGTAGAGCTCGTCGTGGGCCAGCACGCTGGCGTGCTGCACGCCGTCGTAGATCAGGTGTTCGTAGACTTCGTCGCTGATGACGTAGATCTCGCGCTCGCGGATCAGCGCCGCCAGGCGGTCCAGGTCGGCGCGGTCGATCAGCGCGCCGCTGGGGTTGTGCGGGCTGTTGAGGAAGATCAGGCGGGTGTGCGGGGTGATGGCGTCGGCCAGGCGCTGCCAGTCGATGCGGAAGTCCGGCAGGTTCAGCGGCACGTGCACGCAGCGGCCGCCGGCCAGTTCCACCGAGGGTTCGTAGCTGTCGTAGCAGGGGTCGAGGACGATGGCCTCGTCGCCGGGGCGGATCAGCGCCTGCACGGCGCAGAAGATCGCCTCGGTGGCGCCAGGGGTGATGGTCACTTCGGCGTCGGCGCTGACGTTGCGCCCGTAGAAGGCGGCGACCTTGGCCGCCACCTGCTCGCGCAGCGCCGGCAGGCCGGTCATCGGGCAGTACTGGTTGTGCCCGGCCATGACGTGGCGGGCCACGGCTTCGCGCAGGGCGGCGGGGCCGTCGAAGTCGGGAAAGCCCTGGGACAGGTTGAGCGCGCCACACTCGGCGGCGAGCTGCGACATGCGGGTGAAGATGGTGGTGCCGACGTTGGGCAGTTTGCTGGTGAGCATGGCGAAGGACTGCAGGCGAAGGGGGTTGCCTAGCTTAAAGCTGGAAGCTGGAAGCTGGAAGCTGGAAGCGCCCTACTTCCGGCTTCCAGCTTCCAGCTTCAGGCTTGCGGCTAGCGCTTCTTGTCTTTCTTTTTCTTTTCGGCCTTCTTGTGGTGCGACATCAGCCGGCGCTTCTTGTTGACCTGGCGCTCGGTGAGCTGGGTCTTCTTGCCTTCGAAGGGGTTCTCGCCGCCCTTGTATTCGATGCGGATCGGCGTGCCGACCAGCTTGAGCACGCGCCGGTAGGTCTTCTCCAGGTAGCGGGTGTAGGCCTTGGGCACCGCTTCGGTCTGGTTGCCGTGGACCACGATCAGCGGCGGGTTGGCACCGCCCAGGTGGGCGTAGCGCAGCTTGATGCGGCGGCCGTTGACCATCGGCGGCTGGTGCGTCTGCACCGCATCCTCGAGGATCTGCGTCAGCTTGCTGGTGGGCCAGCGGGTGACGGCGGAGCGGAACGACTCCTGCACCGACTTGTACAGGTGGCCCACGCCGGTGCCGTGCAGCGCCGAGATGAAGTGGATGTCGGCGAAGTCGACGAACAGCAGGCGGCGCTCCAGTTCGGTCTTGACGTAGTCACGCTCGCCCGACTCCATGCCGTCCCACTTGTTCAGCGCGATGACCAGCGCGCGGCCGGTCTCCAGCACGAAGCCGAGCAGGTTGAGGTCGTGCTCGACCACGCCCTCGCGGGCGTCCATCACGAAGATCACCACGTTGGCGTCCTGGATGGCCTGGAGTGTCTTCACCACCGAGAACTTCTCCACCGCCTCGAAGATCTTGCCGCGGCGGCGCACGCCGGCGGTGTCGATCAGGGTGTACTTCTCTTCGTTGCGCTCGAACGGGATGTAGATGCTGTCGCGGGTGGTGCCGGCCTGGTCGTAGACGATCACCCGCTCCTCGCCGAGCATGCGGTTGACCAGGGTCGACTTGCCGACGTTGGGGCGGCCGATGATGGCGATCTTGATGCCATCCTTCTCGCTCGGGCCGGGGATGCGCTTGGCTTCCTCGCCCTCGGCGACGTCTTCCAGCTCGTCCGGCAGGTCGTTGTCTTCCGGCGCCTCGGGCTCGGGCTGGAACATCTCGCCCAGGGCCGTCTGCAGCATGTGAGTGATGCCGCGGCCGTGGGCGGCGGCGATGGTCAGGGCGTCGCCCAGGCCCAGCGGGCTGAATTCGGCGCGGGCGATGTCCGGATCGACGGTGTCGATCTTGTTGGCCACCAGGTAGCTGCGCTTGTTCCGCTTGCGCAGGTGCTCGGCGATCATCTCGTCGGCGGCGGTCAGGCCCGCGCGCGCGTCGACCATGAACAGCACCGCATCGGCTTCCTCGATCGCCTGCATCGACTGCTCGGCCATCTTGGCGTCGATGCCTTCCTCGTCACCGGTGATGCCGCCGGTATCGATGACGATGAATTTCTTGCCCTGCCACTTGGCCTCGCCGTACTGGCGATCGCGGGTCAGGCCGGCGTACTCGGCGACGATGGCGTCGCGAGTCTTGGTCAGGCGGTTGAACAGGGTGGACTTGCCGACGTTGGGGCGGCCCACCAGGGCGATTACGGGAACCATGCGGCTCTCCAGGAAATTTCAGGAATTCGTAAAAAGCACGCCGGCCGCTGTCGTCATCCAACAGCGGCCGGCAGGTAGAACATAGCTTAGCGAATGGTGAAGGCGACCAGCTTGCCGCTGTTGCCGTACACGTACATCCACCGGTCGACCACCAGCGGGCGCACGCGCACGCCGTCGCCGTCGACCTTCTCGCGGCCGACGAAGCGGCCGTCCACCTGGCTCAGCAGGTGCACGTAGCCTTCCAGGTCGCCCACCACCACGTTGCTGGAGAACACCGCCGGGGCCGACAGCTGGCGGCGCGCCAGGGCGTCGTTGCTCCACAGCGAGGACGAGCTGCGGCCGTCCAGGGCCTCCACGGTGCCGCTGGCATCGCTGACGTAGACGCTGCCGATGCCTTCGGCGACGCCGGCGTAGCTGGAGGCCTCGCGCTGCCAGATCACCCGGCCGCTGGCCAGGTCGAGGGCGGCGGCGCGGCCCTGGTAGCTGGCTACGTAGATCACGTTGTCGACCAGGGTCAGGCCGCCGTCGATGTCCACCACGCGGTCCAGCTCGGAACGGCCCTGGGGCACGGCGACGCGGGTTTCCCAGATCGGCAGGCCACGCTGCACGTCCACCGCCACCACCTTGCCGCTGGCCAGGCCGGCGATGGCCATGCGCCCGGCGATGATGGGGGCGCCGGTGCCGCGCAGGGTCAGCACGGGCACGGTGTTCTCGTACACCCAGCGCTGGTTGCCGGTACTGGCGTCGAGGGCGATCAGCTTGTCGTCCTGGGTCTGCACGATCACCACGTCGCCGTCGGTGGCCGGCGCCGCCAGCACTTCGCTGGGCACGCGGGTACGCCACTTCTGCTCGCCGTTGGCGGCGTTCAGGGCGATGACGTCGCCCTTCAGGGTGCCGACCAGCACCAGGCCGCCACCGACGCCGACACCGCCGGAGATCGGCAGGTCGAGGTCCTGTTTCCAGAGCACGTCGCCGTTCTCGCGCTGCATGGCCATGACGCGGCCTTCGGCGGAAGCGGCATAGATGCTGGAGCCGTCCACGGCCGGCTGCAGCAGTTCGTAGAGGTCGCCCTGGCCGTCACCGACCGAGCGGCTCCACTGCTTGTCCAGGCGCACCTCTTCCTTGAAGTCGGTGAGTTCCGCAGGCGGCAGTTCCTTCTTGCTGTTGCTGCTGCAACCGACCGCGAGCAGGGCCAGCGCCAGCAGCGCCGCATGTTTCCAGCGCAGCATCTCAGGCACCTCCCTTGGCGAGGTCGTCGAGTTTCACCTGCAGGGCGCCGGCAGCGGCTTCCTCCGGCAGGGCGGCCTTGGCCTTCTCGTAGGCGCTGCGGGCGTCGTCGGTGCGCTTGAGCTGCACCAGCAGGTCGCCCTTGAGTTCTTCGCGGCTGGAGACGTAGGCCTTGTCGGCGTCGCCTTCGAGCAGCTTCAGGCCGTCCTCGGCCTTGCCCTGGGCGGCCAGGACACGGGCCAGGCGCTGGCGGGCCAGTTCGCCGAGCGTGGCGTCAACCGGCTTGTCGACCACGGCCTTCAGCTCGCTGGCGGCATCGTCCAGTTTGCCGGCGTCCACCGCCACCTTGGCGACGAACAGGCGGCCGTACTGGGCGTAGTGGGTACCGCCGTACTCGCTGGTCAGCTTGTTGGCCAGCTCGGCGACGCGCGCGGTATCCGGCTGGCCGGAGGGCGTCAGCGAGGCTTCGACCAGTTGCTGGTAGAGGATGGAGGCGTTCTGCGCCTGGTTGGCCTGGTACTTCTTCCAGGCCTGCCAGCCGAACACCACCACCAGCGCCAGGGCGGCCCCGGTGAGCAGGGGCATGCCGTTGCGCTGCCACCAGTCCTTGAGATCCGCCAGTTGTTCTTCTTCGGTACGCGTGGTCACCCCAATACTCCTAATCCGCTCGATTCTCAGGCCCGCTGGATGCAGGCTGCCAGGTGCTCGGGCAGAGCCTCCCAGGCTATGTTCTGTTGCTCACCCTCGCCACGCAGGGGCTTGAAACCTACCACGCGCGCGGCCAGTTCGTCGTCACCCAGGATCAGGGCGAATTGGGCACCGCTCTTGTCGGCTTTCTTGAACTGGCTCTTGAAGCTGCCGGCGCCGGCATTAAGCAGCAGGCGGATGCCGGGGACGGCGTCGCGCAGCTTCTCGGCCAGGCTCAGGGCGGCCAGTTCGGCCGGCTCGCCGAAGGCGCAGACGTAGACGTCGGCCGGGCGCTTCAGCTCGGCGGGCACCACGCCCAGGGTCTCCAGCAGCAGCACCAGGCGTTCCACGCCCATGGCGAAGCCCACGCCCGGCGTCGGCTTGCCGCCGAACTGGCCGACCAGGCCGTCGTAGCGGCCCCCGCCGCAGACGGTGCCCTGGGCGCCGAGCTTGTCGGTGACCCATTCGAAGGCGGTGCGGCAGTAGTAGTCCAGGCCGCGCACCAGCTTCTGGTTGATCTCGTAGCGCAGGCCGACCGCGTCCAGGCGGGCCTTCAGGCCCTCGAAGTGGGCGATCGACTCTTCGTCCAGGTAGTCGTGCAGGGTCGGCGCGCCGACCAGCAGCGCCTGGGTGCTTTCCACCTTGCTGTCGAGGATGCGCAGCGGGTTGGTGGTCATGCGCCGCTGGCTGTCTTCGTCGAGCTGCTCGAAGCGTTCCTGCAGGTAGGCCACCAGCGCTTCGCGGTAGCGCGCGCGGGCCTCGCTGGAGCCCAGGGTGTTGAGCTGCAGAGTCACGGCGTCGGCCATGCCCAGCTTCTGCCACAGGCGCCAGGTGAGGATGATCAGCTCGGCGTCGATGTCCGGCCCCGGCAGGTTGAAGACTTCCACGCCGATCTGGTGGAACTGGCGGTAGCGGCCCTTCTGCGGCTTCTCGTAGCGGAACATGGGCCCGGTGTACCAGAGTTTCTGCACCTGGCCGCCGCCGGTCAGGCCGTGTTCGAGCATGGCCCGCACGGTGCCCGCGGTGCCTTCGGGGCGCAGCGTCAGCGACTCTTCGTTGCGGTCAAGGAAGGTGTACATCTCCTTGTCGACCACGTCGGTGCCTTCGCCGATGCCGCGGGCGAAGAGTTCGGTGAACTCCATGATCGGCAGGCGGATTTCGCTGTAGCCGTATTCTTCCAGCAGGCCGGCGAAGGTGTTTTCCAGGTAGCGCCATACCGGGGTCTGGTCCGGCAGGATGTCGTTCATGCCACGAATGGCTTGCAGGGACTTGCTCACATGTTGTCCTTGTTGCGGTCAGCCGCGCACGATCAGGGCGGCGTCGGCTTCGGCCTTGGCGGCCGCTTTTTCGCGGATCAGCCGTTCCAGCTCATCCACCAGGTTTTCGTTCTGCAGCTTCTGCGCCGGCTTGCCGTCGATGTAGACGAGGTTGTTCGGCGTGCCGCCGGTGAGGCCGATGTGGGCCTCCTTGGCCTCGCCCGGGCCGTTGACCACGCAGCCGATCACGGCCACGTCCATCGGCACCAGCAGGTCTTCGAGGCGGCCTTCGAGCTCGTTCATGGTCTTGACCACATCGAAGTTCTGCCGCGAGCAGCTCGGGCAGGCGATGAAGTTGATGCCGCGCGAGCGCAGGTGCAGGGACTTGAGGATGTCGAAACCGACCTTGATCTCTTCCACCGGGTCGGCGGCCAGGGAGATGCGGATGGTGTCGCCGATGCCCTCGGCCAGCAGCATGCCCAGGCCCACCGCGGACTTCACGGTGCCCGAACGCAGGCCCCCGGCCTCGGTGATGCCCAGGTGCAGCGGCTGCTCGATTTCCTTGGCCAGCAGGCGGTAGGCCGCCACGGCCATGAACACGTCGGAGGCCTTCACGCTGACCTTGAAGTTCTGGAAGTCCAGGCGCTGGAGATGCTCGACGTGGCGCATGGCCGATTCCAGCAGGGCCTCGGGGGTCGGCTCGCCGTATTTCTTCTGCAGGTCCTTCTCCAGCGAACCGGCGTTGACGCCGATGCGGATCGGGATGTTCTTGTCGCGGGCCGCGTCCACCACTGCCTTGACGCGGTCCTCGCGGCCGATGTTGCCGGGGTTGATGCGCAGGCAGTCGACGCCCAGCTCGGCCACGCGCAGGGCGATCTTGTAGTCGAAGTGGATGTCGGCCACCAGCGGCACGCGGACCTGCTGCTTGATCTTGCCGAAGGCCTCGGCCGCGTCCATGTCCGGCACCGAAACGCGCACGATGTCCGCGCCGGCGTCTTCCAGGCGGCGGATCTGCGCGACTGTGGCGGCCACGTCCAGCGTATCGGTGTTGGTCATGCTCTGTACGGCGATGGGCGCGTCACCGCCCACCGGCACCGAGCCGACCCAGATCTTGCGGGACTGGCGGCGTTTGATCGGAGAAGCGCAATGCATCTTTAGTTACCACCCAACTTCATGCGTGCCGTCTCGCCGCGGGAATAGGGCGAAACGTCGACCGGCTGGCCGTTGTAGCTGACCTGGGCGCCGCGGGCGAAGCCCAGGCGCAGCTCCAGGGGAACCTTGGCGGCGACTTCCATGGAGTCGCCCTTGCGCTTGAGCGCGCTGACCAGGACCTTGCCGTCGGCATCGGTGACCTGGGTCCAGCAGTCGGCGATGAACTGCACCTTGACCACGCCCTGGCCGGCCGAAGCCACCACCGGAGCGGCAGCCGGGGCAGCAGGTTCGGCTGCGGGCGCGGCCGGAACCGCCGGGGCGGCAGGAGCGGCCGGAGTCGCAGGCACGGCGGCGGTGTTGGCGGCCGGCGCGGCGGGAGCAGCCGGCGCGGCGGGGGCGGCCACCTGGGGCGCGGTCTCGGCCGGGTTGGCCGGGGCCTCGGCATTCTGTTCGGGCTCGGCGGCGCCGCTGTCGCCAGCCGGTTCGCTCGGCGCGCTGGCCTTGTCCTCGGCGACGGCCTGGTCTTCGGGCTCGTCGAGGCTGTGCACTTCGGTGGTGCCGTCGGCGCTCTCGACCTCGACGTGCTCCAGGTTCAGGCCGCTGTTCTCGGCGAGGTTGCGCCCGGCGCGCTCCTGCCACCAGAAGTAGCCGAAGCCCACCAGCAGGGCCAGCAGCAACAGGCTGAACAGGCGCAGCAGGTTGCGCGACAGGCGCATCGGCTCGGCCACCCGGCCGAGGCTCTGCACGTTGCTGCCGGTGGCGTCGGTGCCGGTGTACTGGTCGAAGGCGCTGACCATCTGCGCCTGGTCCATGCCCAGCAGCTTGGCGTAGGCGCGCACGTAGCCGCGGGCGAAGGTGTGGCCCGGCAGCTTGTCGAAATTGCCCAGTTCCAGCTGGCGCAGGGAGTTCTCGGTGAGGTTCAGTTGACCGGCCACCTGCGAGGTCGACCAGCCCCGGCTCTCGCGCGCCTGGCGCAAGGCCTCACCCGGATTGGCGCGGCTCGTGCTGGCGACTTCTGGCTGCGACGTCTTCATCATTTCTCTGCCTGGTATGCCTGGTATTCGGGGGATGCGGGATACAGGCGCTTGAGCTGCAGGCCGTAGCTGGCGGCGGTGTCCTTGTCGTCAAAGACCCTGGCCAGCCGCACGCCCAGCAGCAGGCTCTTGGCGTTCTGCTGTCCCTGCTTCAGGTATTCGTTGTAGTAGTCGCGCGCCGGCACGTACTGGCGATCGTCGTAGGACAGCTGCGACATTTCCAGCAAGGCGCTGGGTTGCCGGCGGTTCAGGCGCAGGGCCTTTTCGAAGTACTGCTTGGCCTGCTCGCGCTGCTTCAGCTGGAGGCTGACCAGGCCGAGGTTCTCGAAGACCCGCGAGCGCTCCGGGTAGAGGCTGTCCTCGGCGGCCTTCTGGAAGGCATTGGTGGCCTCGTCGTAGCGCTTCTGTTCGTACAGGAAGCTGCCGTAGTTGTTCCAGATGCGCGCATCCGAGCGCGAGGACAACGCCTTGCGGTATTCCTGCTCGGACAGCTTGGGCTCCATCTCCTGCTGGTAGACCAGGGCCAGCGCAGCGTGGGCGTCGGCGCTCGAGGAGTCCAGCTCCAGGGCCTGGCGCAGCGGCACCTTGGCCTGCTCGGTATTGCCGTTCTGCAGGTAGCCGATGGCCAGCTGGATGTAGGCGTCGCGGGCCTCTTCACGGCCCTTGGCGGTGCTCAGGGGGTCCTGCTTCCCAGACGTCACGCAACCCGCCAGCAGGCTGGCCAGGAACACGAACAGCGCGGCGCGCAAGGTCATCGGAATCCTCCCTCGAGATCAGTTTCGATTGGCGGGCGCCTTCTCGGCGTCGGCCGCCAGCTGGCGTACGGCGATGTAGCGTTCGCTGCGGCGGGTACGGTCCATCACCTGGCCGACCAACTGGCCGCAGGCGGCGTCGATGTCGTCGCCGCGGGTGGTGCGCACGGTGACGTTGAAGCCGCCCTTGTGCAGCATGTCCTGGAAACGGCGGATCGAGTTGTTGCTCGGCCGCTCGTAACCGGAATGGGGGAACGGATTAAACGGAATCAGGTTGATCTTGCAAGGAATTTCCTTGAGCAATGCGATCATCTGCTCAGCGTGCTCGGGCTGGTCGTTGACGTCCTTGAGCAGGGTGTACTCGACGGTCAGCACGCGCTCCTTGCCCAGGCGGCCGATGTAGCGCTGGCAGGCGTCCAGCAGCACCGCCAGGGGATACTTCTTGTTGATCGGCACCAGCTGGTTGCGCAGCTCGTCGTTGGGCGCGTGCAGCGACAGCGCCAGGGACACGTCGGTGACTTCGCCGAGCTTGTCGATCATCGGCACCACGCCGGAGGTGGACAGCGTCACCTTGCGCTTGGAGATGCCGTAGCCGAAGTCCTCCATCATGATGCTCATGGCGGTGACGACGTTGTCGAAGTTCAGCAGCGGCTCGCCCATGCCCATCATCACCACGTTGGTGATGGCGCGGTCGATCTTGCCGGGCACGGTGCCGAAGGATTTGTTGGCGAGCCACACCTGGCCGATGATCTCGGCGGAGGTCAGGTCGCTGTTGAAGCCCTGCTTGCCGGTGGAGCAGAAGCTGCAATCCAGGGCGCAGCCGGCCTGGGACGACACGCACAGGGTGCCGCGGCCGTTCTGCGGGATGTACACGGTCTCGACGCAGCTGCCGGACGCCACGCGCACCACCCACTTGCGGGTGCCGTCGCTGGAGATGTCCTGGCTGACCACTTCGGGGCCGCGGATCTCGGCACAGGCCTTGAGCTTTTCGCGCAAGGCCTTGCCGACGTTGGTCATGGCGTCGAAGTCCTCGGCGCCAAAGTGGTGAATCCATTGCATCACCTGGCCAGCGCGGAAGCGCTTTTCACCGATGGACTCGAAGAATTCCTCGAGCTGGGGCTTGGTCATGCCCAGCAGGTTGGCCTTTGCAGCGGTATCAGTCATGGATTCACCCTCGCCCATTCGCCTGGATCAGCGAATGCGCTCGCACACCTCGGTGCTGGAGAAGAAGTAGGCGATCTCGCGGGCAGCCGAAGCTTCCGAGTCGGAACCGTGAACGGCGTTCTCGTCGATGGAAACGGCGAAATCGGCGCGGATGGTGCCGGCGTCGGCTTTCTTCGGATCGGTGGCGCCCATCAGCTCACGGTTCTTGGCGATGGCGTCTTCGCCTTCCAGAACCTGCAGGACGACCGGGCCGGAGGTCATGAAGGCGACCAGGTCCTTGAAGAAGGGGCGCTCTTTGTGCTCGGCGTAGAAGCCGCCGGCTTCGCGCTCGGACAGCTGGACCATCTTGGAAGCGACGACGCGCAGACCGGCCTTCTCGAAGCGGGTCAGGATTTCGCCGATGACGTTCTTGGCGACGGCGTCGGGCTTGATGATGGAGAAGGTACGTTGCAGGGCCATTTGGGATAACTCCGAAAAGCAAGGTTGGTAATGCCGAGAAGCCCCTGGGACGAGCCCAGGAGCTTCTGTGATTCAGGGTGAGCCGCGCGACAGCGGCAGCCTCTGGCTGGCACGCGCGGGGCCGGTACGCACGCAGCGCTCCGGCGGTATCGACAGGCACCGCGGGGAACCTGAGCGAACACCTAAAGATAAAACCCGCGAATTATACGCGGGTTCGGGGAAAAGCATAAGGGCGGCTGGAAGCTAGAAGCTAGAAGCTAGAAGCTAGAAGCTAGAAGCTAGAAGCTAGAAGCTAGAA
>NZ_KL647098.1:0-406021 GCF_000725445.1 Pseudomonas sp. AAC
AGCGGCGCGCTAAGCGCCCCGCAGACCATCACCATCACGGTCACCGGCACCAACGACGCACCGGTCGCCCAGGCTGGCAGCGCCACGACCGAAGAAAACACCATCCTCAATGGCCAAGTCCCGGCCGCCAGCGACGTCGACGGCACCATTGCCGGTTACCAGTTGGCCAGTGGTGTCGGCACCGGCAACGGCACACTGACCTTCAACCCCAATGGCAGCTATACCTTCGATCCGGGCCACGACTTCGACAGCCTGCCGGCTGGTGTCAGCCGTGACGTCACCTTTACCTACCAGGCCAAGGATGACAGCGGCGCACTGAGCGATCCGCAGACCATCACTATTACCGTGACCGGCACCAACGATGCGCCGGTGGCCCAGGCCGCCAATGCCGCCGTCAACGAAGACAGCCAGATCAATGGCCAGTTGCAGGCCAGCGATGCGGACCAGGGCGCCCAGCTGCAGTTCGGCTCCGACAGCCCTCTCCCCGCCGGCTTCACCCTGGACCAGGATGGAAAATGGACCTTCGATGCCAGCAATGCCGCCTACCAACACCTGGCGGCCGGTCAGACGCAGGTCATCAGCATCCCGGTAGTCGTCACCGATGACCAGGGCGCTACCAGTGGCAGCACTCTGACTATTACCGTCACCGGCACCAACGACGCTCCGGTCGCCCAGGCCGGCAGCGCCACGACCGAAGAAAACACCATCCTCAATGGCCAAGTTCCGGCCGCCAGCGATGTCGATGGCACCATTGCCAGCTACCAGCTGACTACCGATGTCGGCACCGGCAATGGCACGCTGACCTTCAACTCCAATGGCGGCTATAGCTTCGATCCGGGCCACGACTTCGACAGCCTGCCGGCCGGTGTCAGCCGCGACATCACCTTCACCTACCAGGCCAAGGACGACAGCGGCGCGCTGAGCGCCCCGCAGGCCATCACCATTACCGTCACCGGCACCAATGACGCGCCGGTTGCTCAGGCCGGTAGCGCGACTACCGGTGAAAACACCGTACTCAACAGCCAGGTCCCGGCCGCGAGCGATGTAGACGGCACCATCGCCGGCTACCAACTGACGACCGATGTCGGCACCGGCAACGGCACGCTGACCTTCAACCCCAATGGCAGCTACACCTTCGATCCGGGCCAGGATTTCGACAGCCTGCCGGCCGGTGTCAGCCGCGACGTCACCTTCACCTACCAGGCCCAGGATGACAGCGGCGCACTGAGCGCCCCACAGACCATCACCATTACCGTCACCGGCAGCAACGACGCCGCCGTCATCACCGGCGCCCAGGTCAGCATCAACGAGACCAACGCCCCGATCACCACCGGCGGCCAACTCACCATCACCGACGTCGACAGCCCCGCCACCTTCATCGAGCAGACCAACGTCGCCGGCCAGTACGGCCACTTCAGCCTGGCTGCCGACGGCACTTGGAGCTACACAGCCGACTCGGCCTACAACCAGCTGAATGTCGGCCAGTCGCTGACCGACACCTTCACCGTTACCAGCGCCGATGGCACCACCTCCAGCGTCAGCGTGACCATCGACGGCACCAACGACGCCGCCGTCATCACCGGCGCCCAGGTGAGCATCAACGAGACCAACGCCCCGATCAGCACCGGCGGCCAACTGACCGTCACCGACGTCGACAGCCCGGCCACCTTCGTCGAGCAAACCAACGTCGCCGGCCAGTACGGCCACTTCAGCCTGGCTGCCGACGGCACCTGGAGCTACACCGCCGACTCGGCCTACAACGAGCTCAAGCTGAACGAAACCCTGACCGACACCTTCAATGTCCAGAGCGCGGACGGCACCCAGTCCAGCGTCACCGTCAACATCGTCGGCAGCAACGATGCACCGGTGGCCCAGGCCGCCAGCGCCAGCGCCGTGGAGGGCGGCAGCCTGCAGCCGGGCGTCGTCGCCGGCGCCACCGATGGTTCGGCGCTGACGCTGACCATCACCACCACCCAGCCGGGCGAAGCCATCAGCTTCAACTGGACCTTCACCACCCAGGACTACGCGCCCTACAACGACTTCGCCTTCGTGCAGGTCAACGGCCAGGTCGTCACCCTGCTGAGCAGCGTCGCCGCGGTGGGCGACTACGGCACCTCGGGCCCGCAGACCTTCAGCCACACCTTCGACCAGCCGGGCACCTACACCCTGGTGATCGGCGTGGCGGACAGCGGCGACAGCTCCGTCGACTCCACCCTGGTGCTGAGCAACCTGCCGCCGCAAGCCAGCGTCGTCGGCTCGGTCGGCCAGGCTGTACAAGACGGCACGGGTTGGACCCTCACCAGCAACGGCGCGAACAACCAGGCCCTGGTCGACCAGCTCAAGCCGGTCAGCGAGATCACCGGCCAGCTGCAGGCCAGCGACGTCGACCATGGCGCCCAGCTGAGCTACTCCGTCGACGGCGCCGCGCCGGCCGGCTTCACCCTGCACAGCGACGGCAGTTGGGTCTTCGATGCCAAGGACGCGGCCTACGACAGCCTGGCCGCGAACCAGGTGAAAGTGCTGCAGATCGGCTTCACGGTGACCGATGAACACGGCGCCACCGGCAGCAGCACCCTGACCCTGACCATCACCGGCACCAACGATGCGCCGGTGGCCAACGCCGACCAGGCGCTGACGCCGATCAACGTGGCGCTGCCGAGCATCGACGTGCTCGGCAACGACAGCGACGTCGACGGCGATGCGCTCAGCGTCACCAAGGCCGTGCTCGCCGACCCCAGCCAGGGCAGCGTCAGCATCAACCCCGACGGCACCCTGAACTTCGTGCCCGCCGAGAACGTCAGCGGCAGCGTGGTGATCCACTACGAGATCAGCGACAGCCATGGCGCCAGCGCCAACAGCAGCCTGACCGTGCAGGTGGGCGGCAACACCCCGCCGCAGGGCGCCGATGGCAGCGCCAGCCTGGACGAGGACAGCAGCCACAGCTTCAGCGCCGCCGACTTCGCCTTCAACGACGCCGATGCCGGCCAGCACCTGCAGGCCGTGCGCATCGACAGCCTGCCGGGCGCCGGCAGCCTGACCTTCGACGGCGTCGCCGTCGTCCCAGGCCAGGTGATCGCCGCCGCCGACCTCGGCAAGCTGACATTCACCCCCGACGCCAACGACAATGGCGCCCCCTACGCCAGCTTCGGCTTCAGCGTGCAGGACAGCGCCGGCGCCTTCGACAGCGCTTCGCACACCTTCACCCTGGACGTCACCCCGGTGGACGATCCCTCGGTGCTGCTCCCGAACGTCGCGAGCATGGACGAGGACGACGGCAGCGCGACCGGCAACGTGCTGGACAACGACAGCGACGTGGACAACACGCTGAGCGTAAGCAGCTACAGCGTCGCCGGCTTCAGCGGCAACATCGCCGCCGGCACCGGCACCACCATCGTCGGCGTCGGCAGCATAGTGATCTATGCGAACGGCCACTACAGCTTCACCCCGGACGCCAACTACCACGGCGCCGTGCCGCAGATCACCTACACCACCAACACCGGCGCCAGCTCGACCCTGGACATCACCGTGAACTCGGCGAACGACCTGCCGGTGGCCGAGAACGCCAGCAAGTCCACCCTGGAAGACACGCCGGTTTCCGGCCAGGTCGTCGCCAGCGACGTCGATGGCGATGCCCTTACCTACACCCTGAAGCCGAGTAGCGGACCGGTGAACGGTACCCTGGTACTCGACTCCAGCAACGGCAAATACACCTACACCCCGGACCACGACTACAACGGCAACGACAGCTTCACCGTGGTGGTCGGCGATGGCCAGGGCGGCACCGTCGAGTCCGTCGTCAACATCACCGTCACGGCAGTGAACGATGCCCCCATCGCACACGATGACAGCGCCACGATCGATGAAGACCACAGCGTCACCATCGATGTGCTGGCCAACGACACCGACATCGACAGCAGCAGCCTGAGCGTCACCGGCGCCAGTGCCAGCCATGGCAGCGTGACCATCAACCAGGACGGCACCCTGACCTACACCCCGGACGCCAACTACGGCGGCAGCGACACTATCGTCTATACGATCAGCGACGGCGATGGCGGCACCAGCAGCGCCAGCGTGACCGTCGGCATCACCCCGGTGGCCGACGCGCCGCTGCTCAGCCTCGACGCCTCCAGCGGTCATCCGGCTGCCACCGGCCTCACCGTGCAGAGCTGGACCGGCCTGGCCCTGGGCAGCAACGGCAACGGCGTCAACCCGGACACCCTGCAGAGCGTCATCGACGCCGCCGGCGCGCCGGCCAGCACGTCCTCCACCAACAGCGTGAGCAACGGCAGCGTCAGTGCAGGTACCGCCACCAAGGTCAGTGGTCTGATCTTCCTCGAGGCCGGCCACACCTATACCTTCGCCGGCGTCGGCGACGACAGCATCCGCCTGGTGGTCGGCGGCACCAAGGTCGCCGAAGCCACCTGGAGCGGCTCCAGCGGCAAGTTCAGCGGCACCTTCACCCCCAGCGAGAGCGGCTACTACACCCTGGCGCTCTACCAGCACAACCAGAGCGGCCCGGGCAACTACAGCCTGACGCTTTCCGACAACGGCAGCCCGGCGCAGACTCTCGGCACTGGCAGCGCCCTGCTCTACCACGACGGCAGCGAACTCACCGCCGCCGGCGAGCGCCTGGCGGACCTGGCCGGCAGCAACGGCCAGGGCTACTACCAGGTCTACGGGCTGAACGAAGGCCGCGAGGACAGCAGCATTCCGCTGTCGAAGGTCAACGCCGCGCTGGTCGATACCGACGGCTCGGAAACCCTCAAGGTCAGCATCGGTTCGATCCCGCTCGGCGCGGTCCTCAGCGACGGCACCCTCAGCTTCACCGCCGGGGCCGGCAAGACCAGCGTCGACGTCACCGGCTGGGACCTGGGCAAACTCACCATCACCCCGCCGCAGGACTTCAACGGCAGCTTCCAATTGCAGGTCAGTGCCACCGCCAGCGAAACGGCCAACGGCGACCAGGCCACCAGCAGCCAGACGCTGACGGTGCAGGTCCATCCGGTCAACGACGCCCCGGTATTCACCAGCGCCGCCAGCCAGAGCACCTTGGAAGACAGCGTGCTGCACGGCCAGCTCGGCGCCAGCGACATCGACGGCGACAACCTGACCTACGCCCTGAAGAACGGCGGCAACCCAGCCCATGGCAGCGTGGTGGTCAACGGCGACGGCAGCTATAGCTACACCCCGGCGGCCGACTACAACGGCCCGGACAGCTTCGTCGTCACAATCAGCGACGGCCACGGCGGCGTGGCCGAGCAAGTGGTGTCGATCACCGTCACCCCGGACAACGACGTGCCGGTATTCACCAGCCCGGCCAGCCAGAGCATCGCGGAAGACGACGTGCTCCACGGCCAGCTCGCGGCCAGCGACGTCGACGGCGACGCCCTGACCTACGCCCTGAAGAACGGCAGCGCTCCGGCCCATGGCAGCGTGGTGGTCAACGGCGACGGCAGCTACAGCTACACCCCGCTGGCCAACTATAACGGCACCGACAGCTTCACCGTCACAGTCAGCGACGGCCAGGGTGGCCTGGCCGAGCAACTGGTGACGGTCACCGTCACCCCGGTCAACGATGCCCCCGTGGCCGCCAGCGACAGCAAGACCACTGGCGAGAACAGCGTGCTCAGCGAGCAGGTGCCGGCTGCCAGCGACATCGACAGCCCGGTCAACCCCAATGGCTACGCCCTGGTCAGCGGCCCGGGCACCGGCAACGGTAACCTGACCTTCAACGCCAACGGCAGCTACGTATTTAACCCAGGCAGCGACTTCGACAGCCTGGCCCCGGGCGAAAGCCGCCAGGTCAGCTTCACCTACACCGCCAAGGACAGCGCCGGCGCCACCAGCGCCCCGGCCACCGTGACCATCACCGTGACCGGCGCCAACGACGCGCCCACCGGCAGCGACGGCACCATCACGCTGAATGAAGACAGCAGCCGCAGCTTCAGCGCCCTCGACTTCGGCTTCAACGACGTCGACCACAACGACGCCCTCGGCGCGGTGCGCATCGACAGCCTGCCGGGCGCCGGCAGCCTGACCTTCAACGGCGTCGCCGTCACCCAGGGCCAGGTGATCGCCGCGGCCGACCTGGGCAAGCTGGCCTTCACCCCGGCGGCCAACGCCAATGGCAACAACTACGCCAGCTTCACCTTCTCGGTGAAGGACAGCAATGGTGCCTTCGACAGCACGCCAAACAAGCTCACCGTCAACGTCACCCCGGTCAACGACGACCCCGTGGCGGTCAACGACCACTACCTGGTCGGCGGCCTGCAGGGCAACTACTGGGGCTACCGCGAGGGTACCGACGGCAACAACCTGACCAGCCTGAGCATGGTCAGCGCGTTCATCGCCAAGACCGCGCCCGGTGCCACCTTCACCGCCACTGCGCTCAACTACGGCAACGGCGTGAGCACCGACCTGGGCGGCGACAAGCAGCTGCAGAAGTTCCTCGGCAGCGACGCCGCCTCGCTCAGCACCGACCCGGCCAACACCAGCGACGCCATCGTCCAGCTCACCGGGCTGGTCAACCTCGCCGCCGGCAACTACACGTTCAGGGTGACGGCGGACGACGGCTTCAGCATCCGCATCGACGGCGTGGAGGTGTTCAAGTACGACGCCAACCAGAGCCCGACGGCCCGCGTCTCGGACAGCTTCAACATCGCCCAGGGCGGCAACCACCAGATCGAGATCCTCTACTGGGACCAGGGCGGCAACGCCCAGCTGAAGGTCGAGCTGGCCCCCGCCGGCGGCAGCTACAGCGTGCTCGGCGGCAGCAGCCTCAGCCACCCCCTGGCCGAACTGGTGACCAACGAAGACACCGCCCTGACCATCGCCGCCAATACCCTGCTGGGCAACGACAGCGACATCGACGGCGACAGCCTGTCCATCCTCAGCGTGCAGGGCGCGGTCAACGGCACGGTGAAACTGGAGAACGGCAACGTCGTCTTCACCCCGGCCAAGGACGTCAACGGCACCGGCAGCTTCACCTACACCGTCAGCGACGGCCACGGCGGCACCTCCACCGCCACCGTGACCGTCGGCATCAACGCGGTGAACGATGCGCCGGTGGCCAAGCCCGACATCGCCTCGACCCAGGAAGACAAGCCCGTCACCCTCAACGTGTTGGCCAACGACAGCGACGTCGACGGCGACAGCCTGAGCGTCACCAGCGCCTCCGCCAGCAACGGCAGCGTGACGGTCAATGCCGACGGCACTCTGACCTACACGCCCAAGGCCAACTTCAGCGGCAGCGACAGCATCACCTACACCATCAGCGATGGCCACGGCGGCACCGCCAGTTCCACGGTGGCGCTCAGCGTCACGCCGGTGGCCGACGTGCCGCTGCTCAACAGCGGCAGCATCTTCGCGCTCAACCCCGGCGCCACCAGCATCACCACCAACCAGGCCATCACCCAGGCCAACCTGGAAACCGAGACCGGCCTGAGTTCCGGGACGCTGGACGGCATCAATCCACCGGCCGGTACCACGACCAGCGACCAGGGCAACGTCGACGTCATCGACGGCTCGCTGACCAGTTCGGACTACACGCTCAAGGCCGGCACCCAGGTCAACTTCGCCTGGACCTTCACCAACGGCGAAAACTCCAGCAGCGAGATCAACAACGGCTTCAACGACATAGTCGCGCTGGTGGTCACCGGTCCCGACGGCACCCGCACGCTGATCCAGGTGACCTCCTCCGAGCAGCGCGGCGCCAGCGTCAACGGCAGTGGCGTACAGAGCTACACCGCCAGCAGCAGCGGCAACTACCACTTCGACTGGCTGGTGCTCAACGGTGGCGACACCAACAAGGACTCCAGCCTGAGCCTTGATCCTCCCACCTTCACCCTGGGCGGCAAGACCTACGGTGCGCCGATCGACGTCGGCATCAACGCGGCCCTGAGCGATACCGACGGTTCGGAAAGCCTCTCGGTGAAGATCACCGGCATGCCCAACGACGCCACCTTCACCAGCGGCACCCACAACGCCGACGGCAGCTGGAGCTTCACCCAGGCGCAGCTGCACGACCTGCAACTGCTGCCGGCCAGCGGCTACAACGGCACCCTGACCCTGGGCGTCACCGCCATCGCCACCGAGTCCGACGGCAGCACGGCCAGCGCTACGCAAACGCTGAGCATCACGGTGGCCTCGACCAACAGCAGCGGCAACGACCTGCTGCACGGCTACGGCACCAACAGCAGCAATAGCACCACCGACACCCTTAACGGCGGCGACGGCCACGACATCCTCTACGGTGGCGCGGGCAACAGCATCCTCAATGGCGGTAACGACAACGACACCCTGTACGGCGGCCTGGGCAGCGATACCCTCGACGGAGGCAAAGGCAACGACCTGCTGGTCGGCGGCAAGGGCGACGACACCCTGACCGGCGGCGCAGGCGCCGACACCTTCATCTGGCGCG
Source organism: Pseudomonas sp. AAC (assembly GCF_000725445.1). Lineage (NCBI taxonomy): Bacteria > Pseudomonadati > Pseudomonadota > Gammaproteobacteria > Pseudomonadales > Pseudomonadaceae > Pseudomonas > Pseudomonas sp. AAC. The sequence continues at coordinate 8,420 of NZ_KL647098.1, forward strand.
CCGGCGACACCGGCAACGACACCATCACCGACTTCAAGCCCGGCGACGGCGATCGCATCGACCTGGTGGACCTGCTGCCGGATGCCGCGCACAACGACATCCTCAGCTACCTGAAGGTGGACACCACGACCTCGACCCTGCAGATCAGCACCACCGGCCAGGTGAACAGCTCCACCGACGTGACCATCAAGCTCACCGGCGTCGACCTCAAGACCTACGGCGCGACCTCGGCGGACATCGTCAAGTCGCTGGTGGCCGGCGCCGACCCGCTGGTGAAGACCGAGCACCACTGAGCCCGCCTGGCGGCGCCCCACCGGGCGCCGCCAGGTACCCCGAACACCTGATGGAGACGAGGCGATGCCTTACATCCAGCGTGACGCCGAAGGCCGGCTGATACGCGTCGAAAGCGCCGCCTTCGCCGGCATGAGCGGCAGCCTGGCCGACGACGACGAGGAAGTGCACGCCTGGCGCGAGGCCGAATACAGCCTGCGCCAGTTGCAACGCAGCGACCTGGAGATGATCCGGGTGCTGGAGGACCTGATCTCGGTGCTGATGGCCAAGGGCGTGATCCGTATTACCGACCTGCCCGAGGCGGCGCGCTCCAAGCTGCTCAGCCGTACCCAGGCGCGTGAGGCGCTGGGAGGCCTGCATCGGTTGATCGACGAGGAGGAGGATGGGGGGGTGATCTGACATCGCGAACAGCGCTTGCGCCGGCCCGAAGGGGAATGACCCAGTGACCTTCATGTCGCCTGGTCTCCTGAGCGGGTTTCGCTCGGTCTTTTGAAGAAACGTTCCGATGCGTGCGGATATTTCTGCGTAGGTTCCAGGAAGCACGGCTTTTCGTAGGATGGCGTTGAGCGAAGCGATACCCATCAGCGCAACCGCATGGGTTTCGCAAGCTCAACCCATCCTACGAAGAGCACCTCGGCACAAGACAGTTGCTCCTACGGCTCCAGGAAGCGCGGGCGTAGGAGCGCGCCCTGCGCGCGAATCGCGGACAGAGTCCGCTCCTACGGGGGGACGGAACAGCCGTCGCTAACCCCGCCCCCACGGCCGCGGCGCGCCGAACAGTTGCCCCTGCGCCCCCTCGATGCCCATCCCGCGCAGCACGCGGAATTCCGCTTCGGTCTCGACGCGTTCGGCGATCAGCGGCAGGTCGATGCTGTGCGCCGCGTGCTGCATGGCCTCGATGAACAGGCGCTTGTCGTTCTCCGTGTCGATGGCGCGGATGTGGCTGCCGTCGATCTTCAGGTAGGCCAGGCCCAGGCGCGCCAGGTTGCCGATCATGCTGAAGCGCCCGCCGAAGTGCTGCAGCGCCAGGCCGTAGCCCAGCTCGCGCAGGCGGCGGGTGAGTGCCTCCAGCGCCGCCTGGTCGGGCAACTGGTCTTCTTCCAGCTCCAGCACCAGGCGGCCGCCGTACTGCGGGTGCTGGCGCAGGCGCTCGAAGGCGCGGGCCAGGGCGCGTTCGTCGCGCAGCAGCGCGCCCGAGAGGTTCAGCGCCAGCACCTGGTCGTGGCCGGCCAGGTGCGCCAGGGTCAGGTCGAGCATCAGCAGGTCCAGCTGCGCCGACCAGCCGAAGCGCTCCAGCCAGGGCAGGAAGCGGCCCGCCGCGAGGCTGCCGCCCCGCCCGTCCGGCAGGCGCGAGAGCACCTTGTGGTGCAGCACCAGCTCGGTGTCCTCGCAGGCCACCACCGGCTGGAAGTACAGCTCGAAGCGCTTCTCGCGCAACGCCCGCTCCAGCAGTTGGTGCCAGCTATGGCGCGCGTCGGTCACCGGCGCCGCCTCGCTGTCCAGCCGTGCCCAGGCACTGTGCTGCTGGCACTCGGCCTGGGCCAGGGCCTGGTCGGCGCGCAGCATCAGGCTGGCCGGCGCCTCGCCGGGGTGGAACGGCACCAGGCCGAAGGCCGCCACCCGCGGCTGGTCGCTGGCGCCGGTGCTGGCCAGGCTGGCGAGCATGCCTTCCAGGCGCGTGGCCAGTTGCTCGGCTTCTTCCTCCAGCAGCCCGGGGGCCAGCAGGGCGAACTCGCCGCCGCGGGTGCGCGCCAGGGTGCGCCCGGCGCCCAGGCCCTGGCTGGCGCGCTGCAGTTGCTCGGCTACCGCCTTGAGCAAGGCGTCGGTGTGCTGGGCGCCCAGGCGCAGGTTGAGGCCGGCGAGGTCGAGCACCCGCAGCAACAGCAGGTAGCCGCTGCTGACCTGGTCCTCGGCGCTCAGCCGCGCCTGCAGCTGCAGGTCGAAGAAGCGCCGGTTGCCCAGGCCGGTCAGGCTGTCCTGGTAGGCCTCGTCGCGCAGCCGCTCGCTGCGTTCGGCCTGTTCCTGGAACAGCGCCTTGAGCTTCTCCACCATCTGGTTCATCGCCTGCACCACGCGGCGCAGTTCCGGGGTGCGCGGCAGCTCCGGCAGGCTGAGGAATTCGCGGCGGGCGATGGCGTGGGATTGCGCCACCATGTAGTCCAGCGGGCGCAGCTGGCGGCGCAGCAGCCAGGCGCCGAGCAGCGCGCTGACCACCCCGCACAGCAGCAGCCAGCCGAGGCTGCCCAGGGCGCTCTGCCAGAGCCTGGCGATGGCGAACATCGGGTGGCTCACCACCTCCACCCGCGCCGCCTGGGTCCAGCCGCGGCTGACCACGGCGTCGCCGCCGGCGGACGGCAGGCCGATCAGCGAGACGAACCACTGCGGCGCGCCCGAGGCCACCGCGTCCGGCACGCCCTGGCGCTCCACCAGCACCTTGCCGGTGGCCAGGTCGACCACGCGGATGCGCTCGAAATAGCCGCTGTCGAAGATCGAGCTGACCATCAGCTCGACCATCGCCGGGTCGTCGATGTGCGGGGTGAGCGACAGCCCCAGCGCCGTCGCGGCGTCCTGGGCGTGGGAGCGCAACTGGTTGACGTACTGCTCGCGGGAGCTTTCCAGGCCAACCATGAAGCTGCCGCCGAAGGCCACCACCAGGAACAGGCAGATGGCGATCAGGAGTTGTTTGAACAGGGACATCTCGACTCCGCTACTCGCGCGAGGGGAACCCCTCGGCCTCCATTTTCCGCAACAGGTCCTGCCAGCGCGACAGCCGCTTGCTGTCGCCCACCTGCTTGCCTCCACCGCCGTCGGCCAGCCACAGCCCCTCGCCGTTGAAGGCGTACACCGGCTGCAGGTCGTCGCGCTGCGAGGCCGGCAGGATGCTGCCGATCAGGTTGTCCAGCACCAGCGGCACCGCTTCGGGCCGCGGGTAGTAGGTCAGCACCATGTGCGCCTGGTTCAGGCGCAGCGCCTTGACGTAGGTGATGCGCAGCTTCTGCGCCGGCACCCCGAGGTGGCGCAGGCTGACGTACTTGGCGATGGCGAAATCCTCGCAATCGCCGGCCCCCTTGAGCAGGGCCTCCACCGGCGTGGCCCAGTAGTCCACCTGGTGCCACAGGCCGAGGTCGTCGGTGAAACGCAGCTGGCGATTGAAGAAATCGTTGACCGCCCGCAGCTGCTCCCGCTCGTCGGCGCCCGCCTCATCGGCCAGCACCCGCTGCCAGGCCTCGATGCGTGCGCGCCCTGCCCCCAGCGGGCCATACAGCGCCTCGGCGCGGCGGGCGATCAGGGTGAAATCCCAGTCCGCCTCCAGCCACCCGGGGAACCATGCAAAGGTAGCGGTCACGACCACGGTGGCCAGCCACGGCAACCTCCGCCGCGGGCCCCCCATTCGCCCGTTCGACAACATCGTCACTTCCTGCCAGCGGACCATCCGGCGCCCCACGGGGGCCGGCGCCGCATGGTGCGGGCTGGCGCGGGAAAAGGCAATGGCAATATGGAATCATCGGAACAGTGCTGCAGGCTCCCCCGCCTGCCCGCAGCCGCTTGTCACAAAAGGAATACATCCGGGCCACGGCGGTTTCCCGAGGCGCAGTTGTGCAGTGGAAGAAGCGATCCAGAGCGCTTGGCGAATCATGACCATCAGGTCATGAAATACTTACCTGCGGCTTCATTCATCAAGTGCATATACCTCAGAATCTTCCTTAAGAAATTGATGTAACAAAACTGAGCAAATCCACGATTCCTGACTAGGCTAATGGCCAGGGAAAAGCTCGCGTTAGAAGTCCGGGCGTTGTTTTTCGATCGCTGATTTCTGATGTGGGAATTCGTATGGACATGTCGAAACCAAGCCGTCCGATCGCTGCGTTCCGGCCCCGTAGCCAGGCCCTGGCCCTGGAACCCAGGATTCTCTTCGACGGCGCCGCCGCTTCCGCGGCCGACCAGCAGCACCACGCCAGCGACCATGCCGACCAGACCGACGCCAGCCACACCCCCAGCACCCCGGACGCCGCCGCGGCCAAGGCCCCGGGCCAGCCGCGCACCCTGGTGGTGCTGGACAGCCGTGTGGAGAACCGCGAGCAACTGACCGCCAACCTCGCGGCCAACGTCACCACCCTGGTGGTGGACGCCGGCCAGGATGCCCTGGCCGCCATCAGCGCCACCCTGGCGCAGCTGGGCAAGGTCGACTCGATCCAGATCTTCTCCCACGGCGCCTCCGGCCAGTTCACCCTGGGCAACCAGACCTTCACCGCGGCCAACCTCGACCAGTTCGGCAGCACCCTGAACAGCTGGCGCGGCGAACTCGATGCCGGCGCCGACATCCAGCTCTACGGTTGCGCCGTGGGCGCCGGCAGCGCCGGCCAGGCCCTGGTCGACCGCCTGGCGCAATGGACCGGCGCCGACGTCGGCGCCTCCAGCAACGCCACGGGCGCCAGCGCCGCCGGCGGCGACTGGAACCTGGAGGTGCGCCACGGCGACCTGGACAAGAGCATCGCCCTGTCCGCCAGCACCCTCGACCATTTCCAGGGCCTGCTGGCCGACGCCGACCCCACCACCAGCATCGGCAGCGGGGCCGCGGTGCGCCTGGGCGACGACGTCACCTTCACCGTCAGCTTCAGCAACCCCTCGACCCAGGTCGGCTTCGCCCCCTACATCGACCTGTTCCTGCCGGCCACCGGGCGCGACGGCGACGACGGCCTGAGCTTCGTCAGCGCCACCTACCTGGGCCAGACGGTGAAGTCCTTCGTCGTCACCTTCGACGCCAACGGCAATGCCACCCACCCGCTGGCCAAGGACGCCAACGGCAACGCCCTGGTGATCAACGCCGCCAGCGTCGGCATGAAGCCGGGCGATCAGATGGTGGTACTGCAGCTGCCCTACGCCAGCGTCACCAACGGCCAGCCGAGCATCGACGTGCAGGTCACCGCGCACCTGAGCGACCTGGCCGACACCAGCCTCTCCGACGGCGCCCCCAACCTGACCATCAACGCCCGCGGCGGTTTCGAGTACGGCAACGATTCGCTGAACAACCCCACCCTCGACCCCAGCCGGGTGGAAGGCTCGCTGCATGCCTTCGTGGTTACCCCGACTCTGCTCAGCGTGACGCAGACGCTGGACATGCCCGAGGGCGAGACCGTCACCGGCCCGAACTACACCCGTACCGAGAGCGTCACCGTGACCCCGGCCGACGGCCAGACGCTGACCGACGTCACCATCACCCAGACGGTGCCCGCCCAGGTCCACGTCAGCGCCATCACCCCCGGCGCCGGCGGTACCCTGACCTCGGTGACCCTGCACGACGGCACCGTGCTGACCAACCCGGCGCTGATCGCCGTGGCCCTGGCCAACCCGAGCGTCTTCATCAGCAGCTACAGCATCCACTACGACACCCTGAGCGGCCCCAGCACCACCCAGGTCAGCTTCTACGTACCGGAAATCGACGCCAACGGCGCCCCGGTGATCGACCCGAGCACCGGCAACCCGGTGACCATCACCTTCGGCACCGCCACCGCGAGCGGCAACTGGAACCCGCTCGACCCGCGCGACCGGCCCACCGACCCGGATGGCTACCCCTTCACCATCACCGGCGATGGCCAGGGCATCACCTTCGTCGCCAAGTCCATCACCCTGCTCAAGCAGGTGAACCTGCAGAGCGACGTCGGCACCCCCGGACTGACCCCCGGCGACACCCTGCGCTACACCATGGACATCGCCATCTCCGACTTCTTCGGCTTCGGCGAGAACATCCTCCAGCAGGGCCGCTTCACCATCACCGACCAGCTCGGCGACGGCCAGACCTTCGATACGGCCAACCCACCGACCCTGGTCATCCGCCAGGGCGCCAACAGCCAGACCATCGCCCTGGTCTACACCGCTACGCAGAACGCCGACGGCAGCACCACCCTGGTCTTCGACATCGCCCAGTCGATTCTCAACGCGGTGGGCGGCGCCGGCCTGGGCGCCCTGTTCGGCGACCTGGCCCGGGACGACGTGCAGGACGGCGCCGTTCACGCCTTCATCACCTACGACGCCACGGTGGACACCACCTACACCACCGACCACCCGCCCCACGACCAGCTCAACGAGGGCGACAGCATCGGCAACAGCGCCACGGTCAACGCCACCGTGATACGCGACGCCGTCAACCTCGGCAGCGAACAGACCGATGGCTCCAGCACCACCAGCACCATCCAGAGTTCCAGCGTCGACATCGAACTGACCACGGTGAATGGCGGCGCGCCGCCGGCCGACGGCGAGCTGCGCCCCGGCGACGTGGTCACCTTCACCATCAGCTACGACCTGCTGGTGGCCGACTACGAGAACTTCAAGCTCGTCGCCTACCTGCCGCTGCCGCTGCTGGACGCCACCGGCATCGCCTGGAGCGTCGGCAGCGGCGTGGGCCAGTGGTCCTTCGGGCCGGACAACACCATTCTCGACGTGCCGGACAGCGTCACCACCGGCCCGGGCAACTCGATCGTCTTCGACTTCGGCGACTTCATCTCCGGCGGCCTCGACGGCGGCACGGTGCAGGTGCACTTCACCATGGTCGTCGGCGACCAGCCCTTCGCCGACCAGCGCTCGCTGGACGTGCTGGCACAATCCAGCCAGACCACCACCATCGACAAGGACGTGCTGGTCTCCTCCGATGTCGCGGTGATCGCCTCGATCGCCGAGCCGGTGCTGGACATCAAGCACGGCGTGGTCTCCAGCAGCAACGGAAGTGTCACCGGTACCAGCGGCAACTGGACGGCGCCGGGTACCGGCGGCAAGCCCTTCAGCGGCAACGTCACCGACCTTGCGGCGATCAACGGCGACGTCAGCGGCATCGACGGCGGCGACACCCTGCGCCTGGCCACCGCCATCGAGAACAGCGGTGGCGGCGCCGCCTATGACGTCAGCACCAGCATCACCCTGCCGCCGGGGCTGGCCTTCGTCGGCGGCAGCCTGGGCGCGGCCAACCTGCAGGTCTACCGTGGCGACGGCACGCTGCTGGCGCTCGGCACCGACTACAGCATCAGCGGCAACACCATCACCTTCCTCGACGCCAATGGCCAGGCGACCCTGCTGGCCGGGCGCAGCGGCACGGCCAACGACCTCTCCGGCGCCAACCTGGTGGTGATCACCTACGACGTCACCGTCGACAACGCCATCCTCGCCTCGCGCACCCTGCAGAGCAGCACCGCGCTGACCAACTACGCCAGCGTCGAGGGCGGCCAGGACTTCACCCCCACCGACCTGACGGAAATCGCCAACCAGCAGGTGGCCGCGCCGACCCTCGTCAAGAACTATAAGGACGGCAGCCTCAGCGACGACGACTCCAGCGCCGGCCACACCAGCGGCAGCAACCTGGTGATCGGCGAGGGCATGACCTACGACATCGTCGTCACCCTGCCAGAAGGCGGCACCGCCAACCTGCGCATCGACGACCTGATCCCCCCGGGCCTGCGCCTGGACCCGCGCTTCAACGGCAACCTCGGCTACCAGATCATCACCACCGCGGCCGGCAGCGGCGCCCTGGGCCAGGACTTCAACGGCACGCTGAGCGTCTCCAGCTTCAGCGCCGACGGCAGCGACGGCGGCGACATGCGCCTGGTGTTCAGCACTGCCGGCGCCACGGCCGACAACAACACCGGCAACAATGCCTTCGTCATCCGCCTGGTGCTGGTGGCCAGCAATGTGCCGGGCAACCAGGCCGGGGTCAGCCTGAACAACGGCGCGCAACTGGTCTACAGCGACCCGGACGGCGACGCCCCCAACGGCGCCACCGCCCTCGACCGCACCGTGGCCAGCGCCCAGCAGCCCGGCGTGGCCATCGTCGAGCCGACGCTCACGGTGACCCAGCAGATCACCTCCAGCGGCGGCCTTGGCGGCTACGACCAGGGCGACACCATCAGCTTCGACATCACCATCGCCAACAACTCCGGCACCGATGCCTTCGACCTCAGCCTGCTCGACCTGTTGCCGACGGAAATCGACGGCCTGACCATCACCAACGTGACCTACAACGGTGGCGCGACCAACAATGGCGGGCCCGGCTTCGTCATCCTCAACGGCCAGTTGGTCAGCGCCGGCGGCGCCAATATCGACATCGCCAACGGCGGCAGCATCGTCATCAGCCTGAGCGGCGTGGTCAACGCCAGCGCCGCCGGCGAGGCGGCCATTCCGAACAACGCCGAAGTGCGCTGGACCAGCCTCGACGGCAGCAGTAGCGCCACCGACACCGCCAACGGCGAGCGCAGCGGCGACGACGGCCTGCTCGGGGGCGGCACCCTGAACGACTACCGGGTCATCTCGCCGCTGCTGATCCCGGTGGCCAACGGCATCCAGATCTCCCGCGTCGGCGGCATGCAGGACACCCCGCCGCCCAGCGATGCCGGCGGCACCAACACCGCGGCCCTCGACGAACAGGTGGCGGTGGGCGAAGTGATCCGCTACCGCGTGGCGGTACTGGTGCCCACCGGCGACAACCCCAACTACCAGGTCCGCATCGAACTGGCCGCCGGCCTGGAGTTCATCCCCGCCGACCTCAACAACATCCTCATCGCCCTGGTCTCGAGCAACCTCAACGGTCTGTCCAGCGACATCACCCTGACCAGCAACGGCCAGCTATGGATGAACGGCAACGAGGCCAGCGACGTGGCCCAGCCGATCAGCGCCAGCCTCGGCGGCACCGTGCCCGTCGGCCGGTTCGACGCCAGCGGCGGCCGCCTGGACATCGTCACCAACGCCGACGGCAGCCAGACGGTGACCTTCAACCTGGGCAACCTGACCAACACCGAGGCCAACGACAGCGACCTCGAAGGGGTGGTCCTCGAGTTCAACGTGCGCGTCACCAATGTCAGCGGCAACCAGGCCGGCAAGCAGCTCGGCGTGAGCGCCCACGAACACGTCGGCCTGGACGGCGGGGTCGACCGCGGCAAGAGCGACACCCTCTTCGAAACCGTGGTGGAGCCCAGCCTGGCCGGGCTGGACAAGCACGTCATCGACATCCAGCCCGGCGCCGGAAACACCACAGATACCACCGTCTCGGTCAGCTTCACCCAGAACGGCAGCGTGCCGGCCTACAACATCCACCTGCAGGACCAGTTCCCCAACGGCAGCAACTACCAGGTGCAGGGCATCCTGCTCAACGGCGTGGCGCTGAACCTGGCCAACCTGCCGGAAGGCGTCGCCTTCAGCGACGGCAGCGCCATTTCGGTGGACTTCGCCCAGCTCGCCCCCAACGACCAGGTGCAGGTGATCTACAGCGTCACCCTGCCCAACGGCGTGATCGCCGACGACGCCAGCAGCGCCGCGGTGCTCACCTGGACCAGCCTGCCGACGGACTTCGAAAACACCGGCTGGGGCGGCTCCCTGCCCGGCAGCGGCGGCAGCACCGATGGCGAACGCAACGGCCAGGATGGCGCCAGCGGGCTGAACAACTACGTCCTCAGCGAGGGCGCGGGCATGGGCGTGGTTCAGGGCACCCTATGGAACGACAGCCGGTCCGCCACCAGTATCGCTACCCCGGACGGCCCGGGCCTGGACGGCGTGGCCGTACAGCTGACCTGGGCCGGCGCCGACGGCCAGTTCGGCACCGCCGACGACCGCGTGTTCAATACCGTCACCGCCAACGGCGGCATCTACCAGTTCGCCATCCTGCCCGCCGGCAACTACCTGATCGCCGTGCCGCAGGACTATCAATTGGCGGCCAACAACCGCTTCCACATCCGCATCGACACCGACACCGGCACCAGCGCCGCCGGGCTGGGCGCGGTGAGCCTCGCCCTGGGCGAAGGCGCCACCGGCACCGCCGATTCGGGCTACGTGCACCTCAACGAAGCGCCGATCAACACCGTCGCCGACCAGCACGGCACGGAAGACACGGTGCTGCACATCGTCGGCCTGGTCACCAGCGACGTGGACGTCAACGCCGGCAACGCCGACGGCATCATGACCATCACCCTGAGCGTGCAGCACGGCGTGCTCTGGCAGTCGGCCACGCCGCCCGCCGCCGATGCCACGCCGCCCACCGGCGCCGGGCGCACCCTGGTGCTGAGCGGCACCCTGCAACAGCTCAACATCCTGCTCGGCCAGCTCTATTACAAGGGCGACCAGGACTTCAACACCTTCCGCGACAGCGAAACCCTGACCATGGTCACCAACGACCAGGGCAACTTCGGCGACAAGGACGGCGACGGCATCCCCGGCGAGAACCTGGACGATGCCCTGAGCGACACCGACACGCTGAACATCGTCATCGACCCGGTGAACGACGCGCCTCAAGCCAACAACGACATCGCCATCGCCGTGGAGGCCGGCGGCTCCAACAACGCCAGCCCCGGCACCAACCCCACCGGCAACGTGCTGGCCAACGACACCGACGTCGACATCCAGACCAACAACGACTTCCTCAGCGTCACCCACATCGCCAGCAACGCCAACCCCGCCGGGCTGGACCTGCCGTCCAGCGGCGTCATCAGCATCCAGGGGCGCTACGGCACCCTGCTGATCAACGCCAACGGCGGCTACCAGTACATCGTCGACAACAGCAACCCAACGGTGCAGGCGCTACGCACCGCCAACGACCGCCTCAGCGACTTCTTCGACTACGACCTGGTCGACAGCGGCGGCCTGACCAGCAGCGCCGTGCTGCAGATCAACATCCACGGCGCCAACGACACGCCGGTGGCCGCGCCCGACACCGGTATCGCCATCGAGGCCGGCGGCACCCAGAACGGTACCGCCGGCCAGGACGCCACCGGCAACGTGCTGAGCAACGACACCGACGTCGACTCGGTGGCCCTGGGCGAGACCAAGACGGTCAGCCTGGCCCGCTACGACGGCCCGGGTGGCGGGCGCGTGATTCCGGTCGCCAGCGGCCAGCCGGCGGTGATACAGACCGCTTTCGGCAGCCTGACGCTCAACGCCGACGGCAGCTACCGCTATGTGATCGACAACGACAGCCCGGCGGTGCAGGCGCTGTCCCCCGGCCAGACACTCACCGAAGTCTTCACCTACCAGGTCACCGACGCCGGCGGCCTGAGCACCATCACCACCCTGACCATCACCATCCAGGGCGCCAACGACGCCCCGCTGGCGGTCGACGACCAGGGCAGCGCCAGCGCCGGCGCCAGCGACGGCAGCCCGGCGCCGGTGAACGCCAGTGGCAACGTGATCACCGGCGCTGCCGGCGTCGGCACCGATACCGACGTCGACAACCTCGACCAGCCCAACGCCGACGTGCTCAAGGTCGACGGCGTGCGCAGCGGCCTGGAAAGCGCCGGCGGCAGCTTCACCGCGGTGCCGGCCAGCGGCTCGGTGAGCCTGACCACCGAAGTGGCACGCCTGGCCAACGGCAGCCTGATCAACGGCAACTTCGGCCAGCTCAGCCTGAGCGCCGACGGCAGCTACAGCTTCTTCGTCAACAGCGCCAACCCGGACATCCGCGCCCTGGGCGCCGGCGAAAGCCTGGAGGTGATCGTCACCTACCAGATCCATGACAGCGGCGGGCTGACCGACCAGGCGCAACTGGTGATCACCGTCACCGGGGTCAACGACCCGCCACAGATCAACCCGGTGACTGTCGATGCCATCGAAGCCGGCGGCCTGAACAACGCCACCGCGGGCCTGGACCCCAGCGGCAACATCGCCGCGTCCTACAGCGACCCGGACGGCGATACCCTGACCATCACCGCCATCGTCAGCCCCACCGGCGCCAACGGCACCGTCGGCCAGAGCCTGGCGGGCAACTACGGCAGCCTGGTGCTCGACGCCCAGGGCAACTACAGCTACGTGATCGACAACAACAATGCCGCCGTTCAGGCCCTGCGCACCGACGCCGAGCGCCTGACCGAGGTATTCCAGTACAGCGTCAGCGACGGTAACGGCAAGACCGTCACCGCCACCTTCAGCGTGGTGATCCACGGCCGCAACGACACCCCCATCGCCAGCGAAGACGCCCCCATCGCCGTCGAGGCCGGCGGCACCGACAACGGCACCCCGGGCAGCGACCCCAGCGGCAACGCCCTGCTCAACGACACCGACGTCGATGGCGGCGACGGCAAGACCGTCGATGGCCTGCGGACCGGCGCCCTCTCCGCCGGCGGGAGCTTCGTCCAGGTCGGCGCCGGCAACGCCTCGGTGGCCGGCAGCTACGGCAGCCTGAGCATCGACGCCAACGGCAACTACGTCTACACGGTCAACAACGGCCTGGCCACGGTGCAGGCACTGAAGGCCGGCGAGAGCCTCAGCGAAGTCTTCACCTACCAGATGCACGACACCGCCGGGGCCACCTCCCAGGCGCAGATCCGCATCACCATCCAGGGCGCCTGGGACGCGCCGGTGGCCCACGACGACCTGGACTTCGCCGTGGCCACCGACGACGACGGCAATGGCGGCAGCAATCCGATCGGCAACGTGCTGCCCAACGACACCGACGTCGACGCCGGCGACCACAAGACGCTGACGGGCATCGGCCTGGGCGCCGAAGGCGACAACCCGGCGCTGACCGGCGTGCCCGGCGGCACCACCCAGGCCAACGGCCAGGTGCTGGTCGGCCAGTACGGCACCCTGACCATCGGCGCCGACGGCAGCTACCAGTACGTGGTCGACTCCAGCAACGACGTCATCATCGCCCTCGGCCCGCTGGGCTTCGTCATCGAGCAGTTCACCTACCAGGTGACCGACGACGGCGGGCTGAGCGACACCGCCACCCTGAACATCGTCATCCGCGGCCAGGACCAGCCGCCAATCACCGCGCCCGACCAGGGCACCGCGGTGGAGGCCGGCGGCCTGAACAACGCCACGCCGGGCAGCGACCCCGGCGGCAACGTGCTGGACAACGACCACGACCCGGACACCATCGACCTGTTCCCGGAACAGATGACCATCCTCGCGTTCTGGAGCGGCGACCGCCCCCTGCCCGGCGACGCCGCCGCGGCCGGGCAGACCCTGCGCGGCCAGTACGGCGACCTGCGGATCAACGCCGACGGCAGCTGGAGCTACATCCTGGACAACAGCCTGGCGGCGGTGCAGGCCCTGCGCGTCAGCGGCCAGACACTGGTGGAACGCTTCACCTACCAGGTCACCGACATCTGGGACGCCACCAGCAACGGCGTGCTGACCATCACCATCGACGGCCGCAACGACACCCCCATCGCCCAGGACGACGCCGCCATCGCCGTGGAGGCCGGCGGAGTGAACAACGGCACCCCGGGGGTGGACCCCACCGGCAACGTGCTGGACAACGACAGCGACGTCGACGGCGTGCAATACGGCGAGACCAGGCAAGTGATCTTCTTCAGCGGCGAGAACGGCCAGCAGGCCCAGGCCGGGCAACGCCTTGCCGGGCGCTACGGTGTGCTGCTGCTCAACGCCGACGGCAGCTACCGCTACGAGGTGAACAACGCGGACCCGGTGGTGCAGGCCCTGCGCACCGCCGGCGAGACCCTGCGCGAAGTCTTCACCTACCGCATGCGCGACACCGCCGGCGCCACCTCCGATGCGCGCCTGACCGTGACCATCCAGGGCGCCGACGACAACCCGGTGGCGCGCAACGACAGCAACACCGCCAGCGACCAGGTGGTCGCGCCCCAGGCCAGCGGCAACGTGCTGCCCAACGACAGCGACGTGGACGGCGGCGACCGCCTGAGCGTGGTCGGCGTGCGCGTCGGCGCGGAAAGCGCCAGCGGCGCGGCCGGCAGCGTCGGCCAGGTGCTGGCCGGGCGCTACGGCTTCCTCACCCTCAACGCCGATGGCAGTTACACCTACAGCATCGACCAGACCAACCCCGAGGTGCTCGCCGCCGCCGGCCTGGGCCGGGTGCTGCAGGACGTCTTCACCTACACCGTCGCCGACCTCGCCGGCGCCACCGACCAGGCCGAGCTGACCATCACCCTGGAGATCGCCTCGCCCTACATCCAGCCGCCGGCCGGCCCCTACTTCGGCCAGCGCCCCGGCGACGGCCAGCGCAATGCCCCCGGGCTGGGCCTGGAGCCGGCGATCTTCGTGCTGCCGGAAGTCGAGAGCATCGAGCAGCGCCTCATGCAATCCATGTGGCACGTGGACGGCAACCGCGCCGACCTGTTCCTCACCCCCGAGATCGAGGCGGACTCGATCGGCGCGGGCCTGGGCCTGGTGCCCGGCCAGTACGTGGCCCAGGCGGTGGCCGAGAGCCGCGAAGCCAGCGAACGGGAAAGGGCCTGGATCGACGGCCGCCACGGCCGCGCCAACCTCAGCGCCGACGGCCTGCTCAGCGAGCCCTCGCTCTGGGCGCCGCGCGCCAGCGACCTGGTGCCGGCCGCCGAGAAGCCCGCGCAGACCGCCCGCGGCTTCCGCCAACAGCTGCGCGAAGCCGCGCAACGCAGGGGGAGCGCGAATTGAATCGGGATCGACAGAAAAAAACACGCATTGAACAAGGAATGCTTATGCCGGGACAACGCCTCAAGGCCTTGAGTGCCATCATCGCCGTCAGCACCGTGCTTGGCGCCTGCTCCTCGCTGATGGAGTCCAAACCCTACGACGAACAGCAGATGCGCCAGCGCGTCATCGACGACCAGGCGCGCATGTACCGCGAGCAGGAGCCGGTGAACGCGCCCATCACCTTCTACGAAGCCGCGGCGCGAGCCCTGAAATACAACCTCGACTACCGCCTGAAGCTGCTGGAAAGCGCCCTGGCCGCCGACCTGCGCGACGTCACCGCCCACGAGATGCTGCCGCGCCTGGTGGCCTCGGCCGGCTACGCCGGGCGCAACAACGACTCCGGCGGCACCTCCATCGGCATCCAGGACCGCCAGGTGTCCCTGCGTCCGTCCACCTCCGAGGAGCGCTACCGCGACATCGACAGCCTGGGCCTGTCCTGGAGCCTGCTGGACTTCGGCGTGGCCTACTACCGCACCCAGCAGAAGGCCGACCAGATCCACATGGCCGAGGAACGCCGCGAGCGCGTGGCGCAGAACGTCATGCAGGACGTGCGCAACGCCTACTGGCGGGCCCTGGGCGCCCAGCGCCTGCTGCCGGAGGTGGACAACCTGCTGATGCGCACCCACCGCGCCCTCACCGCCGCCCGCGAGGCCGAGAACCAGGGCCTGCTGCCGCGCCAGGACATCCTCGCCTACCAGCGCGCCCTGCTCGACTCGGTGTACATGCTCACCGTGCGCCGCCAGGACCTGGAGTTCGCCCGCGCCGAACTGGCCGCGCTGATGTCGCTGCCGCCGAACTCGAAGATGCTCCTGGCCGACACCAGCGAGCCGCCGCTGCCGCTGGTCACCAGCAACGTCGAGAGACTGGAGCAGCTGTCGCTGCAGCACCGCCCGGAAATCATGGAGGAGTGGTACCGCAAGCGCGTCGACGAGAACGACCTGAAGATCGCCAAGGCCCAGCTGTGGCCCAACGTCAGCGTCAACTACGGCTACCAGTACGACTCCAACAAGTACCTGTACAACAACCACTGGAACGAGACCGGCGTGCAGGTCTCCATCAACCTGCTGCGCCTGCTGCAGTACCCGGCGCTGAACACCGCCCAGCAGACCCAGGCCAAGACCGACGACATGCGCCGCACCGCGCTGTCCATGGCCATCCTCACCCAGGTCCGCGTCGGCCTGCTGCGCTACCAGCTGGCGCGCCAGGAAGTGGAGTTCGCCGACGACAGCCTGCGCGTCGACAAGAGCCTGCTGGACTACGCGCAGAAGGCCCGCAGCGCCGCCCTGGGCACCGAGCTGGAGCTGATCCGCGCCGAAGGCCGCTACCTGCTCTCGCGCTACCAGCGCGAGGCCGCCTACTCCGACGCCCAGGCCGCCTGGGGCCGGCTGTACAACTCGGTGGGTTTCGCCGTGCTGCCGGACAAGGTGGAAAACCACGACGTGAAGACCCTGGCCCGGGAAATCCAGCGCACCCTGGAACAGGAGAGCGGCAGCAACCTGCTCACCGCCAGCAGCGCGGGCGCCCCCAGCAGCAATCTTTCCGGCAACAACCTCTCCAGCAGCAACGAAGGAAGCGCCAATGCCGCACAGCCGTAAGTCCTGCCTGTCGTGCCTGCCGTTCCTGTTCCTCGCCCTGCTGCCGTCGGCCTTCGCCGCCGACGGCGACCCCGCCCTCCCGCCGCCGGCCGCCGGCGACGAACCCAACGCCATCCGCGTGCTGCTGGTATCGGACCTGGAGACCACCCTGTCCAGCCAGATGAACGGCACCCTCGGCGAACTCAAGGCCAGCCTCGGCCAGAAGGTCGGCAAGGACGCCCTGCTGGCCCAGCTCCAGTGCGTCGAGGTGCAGGCCCGCGCCAAGGTCGCCGCCGCCGAGCTGGGCATGGCCCGGCAGAACCTGGCGGCCAAGCGCAACCTGCAGAAGCTCGACGCCGCCGGCGAGCTGGAAGTGGCCATGGCCACCACCGAGGTGAGCAAGGCCGAGGGCGCCCTCACCCTGGCCCGCGCCCAGGCCGGCTACTGCCAGGTGCAGGCGCCCTTCGCCGGGCGCGTGGCCAAGGTCTACGTCAAGCCGTACCAGACCGTGCAGGCCGGCGCGCCGCTGTTCGACCTGGTCAGCGACGGCGCCCTCAAGGTGCGCCTGAACGTGCCCTCCACCCTGCTGCCGCAGCTCAAGCCCGGCATGCCGGTGGAAGTGGAGATCCACGAGACCGGCAAGCGCTACCCGGCCAAGGTCAGCGCCATCAACGCGCGGGTCGACGCCGTGGCCCAGACCGTGGAGCTGGAGGCGCGCCTGGATGCGGCCTATCCTGAACTGATCGCGGGCATGAGCGGTACCGCGCGCTTCCCCGACGCGCAAGAGTAGGCAGCCATGAGCGAGATGTTTCCGCCACCCCAGCTGCTGCTGAGCCTGGCCAACCTGCGCGACCGCGCCCTGGCCGCGGAGTCGCTGAACGCCCTGGCCTTCTCCATGGCCAACGACCTCTACGCGCTGCTGCGCTTCCACCAGGCGCTGGTGCTGGCCCAGCACGGCCAGCAGCTGGAGCTGCTGTGCATCTCCGGCCTTGCGCGGCCCACCGAGGACTCGCCCTACCTGGTCTGGCTGCGCCGCGCCGGGCGCTGGCTGAGCGGCCAGGTGGCGGACGCCGCGCCGCGCTGGCTGCCCCGCGAAACCCTGGAAGTGCCCGAGGACATCGCCGAAGGCTGGGCCGAATGGTGGCCCAGCGGGCTCTGGGTCATCCCCCTGCATGACCGCCACGGCCAGCGCCTGGGGCTGCTGGTGTTCCTCCTCGACGAAGCCCCGGCGCCCTCGGTGGAGCACCTGCTGCAGGGCGTGTTCCAGACCTGGGCGCACTGCTGGGCGGCCTTCGGCAAGCCGCGCTCGCTGCGCTTCTGGCGCCCCAGCCGGCGCCAGCTGTTGCTCGGCGTGGCGGTGCTGGCGGTGATGCTGCTGGTGCCGGTGCGGCAGACCGCGCTGGCCCCGGCCGAAGTGGTGTCGCGCAATGCCCAGGTGATCAGCTCGCCGATCGACGGGGTGATCGCCCGCATGCTGGTGCGGCCGAACCAGAGCGTCGAGGTCGGCACCCCGCTGTTCGCCCTCGACGAAACCACCCTGCGCAGCCGCGCCGAAGTGCTGGCCAAGGAAGTCGCGGTGGCCGACGCCGAGCTGCTGGCCGCCAGCCAGCGCGCCTTCGACAACCCGCAGAGCAAGGGCGAGCTGGCGGTGCTCAACGGCACCGCGCGGCAACGCCGCGCCGAACTGGCCGCGGTGCAGGCGCAACTGGCGCGCACCACGGTGCTCTCGCCGCGCGCCGGGGTGGCGGTGTACAGCGACCCCAACGACTGGCTGGGCAAGCCGGTGGTCACCGGCGAGCGCATCCTCCAGGTCGCCGATCCCCGCCAGCCGGGCATGCGCATCCAGCTGCCGGTGGCCGACGCCATCGCCCTGGACAGCGGCGCGCCGGTCACCCTGTTCCTCACCGCCTACCCGCTCTCGCCGCTGCACGGGGAAATCCTCGAAACCAGCTACGAAGCGCGCCCGGGCGACGACGGCGTGGCCTCCTACCGCCTGCTGGCCAGCGTCGAGGGCGCCCCGGCCCACGCCCGCCTGGGCCTGCACGGCACCGCCAAGCTCTACGGCGAGCGCGTGCCGCTGGGCTACTACCTGCTGCGCCGGCCGCTGGCCGCCGCCCGCGCCTGGACCGGTTGGTGATGGACGCCACCGCCGAAGACCTGCCCACGCCGCCGCTGCGCGACGACCTCGACATCGCCGAGGCCGGCAGCAATGCCGACGGCGAGCCGGCCTGGGTGATCCACGACAACGTCACCAACCGCTTCTTCCGCATCGGCTGGCTGGAGTTCGAATGCCTGCTGCGCTGGGAGCAGACGCCGCGGCGCATCGCCGAAGACATCGCCGAGCAGACCGCGCTCAAGCCCGACGTCGAGCAGGTGCTGGGCTTTCGCGCCTTCCTCGAACGCCACCAGCTGGTGCGCCCCGGCGCCCAGGCCCTGGAGCGCCTGCGCGAGGCCAGCGAGGGCAAGCAGTTCCTGACCTGGAAATGGTGGCTGCACCACTACCTGTTCTTCCGCATCCCGCTGCTGCACCCGCAACGCCACCTGCGGCGCCTGGCCGGCGCCCTGGGCTGGCTGTTCCACCCCTTCATGGGCGTGCTGGTGGTGAGCCTGGGCCTGCTCGGCATCGTCCTGGTGGCGCACCAGTGGGACACCTTCCGCCACGACGTGGTGGAATCCTTCTCCACCGAGGGCCTGCTCAGCTTCGCCCTGGCCCTGGTGGTGGCCAAGACCCTCCACGAAATGGGCCACGCCCTGGTGGCCACGCGCCTGGGGCTGAAGGTGGCGCACATGGGCATCGCCTTCGTGGTGATGTGGCCGATGCTCTACACCGACACCGGCGAGAGCTGGAAGCTGCGCAGTTCGAAACAACGCCTGGCCATCGCCAGCGCCGGCATCCTCACCGAGCTGGGCCTGGCCGGGCTGGCCACCCTGGGCTGGGCGCTGAGCGACCCGGGCCCGCTGCGCAACGCCCTGCTCTACCTCGCCACCACCAGCTGGGCGCTGTCCCTGGCGCTGAACGCCAGCCCCTTCATGCGCTTCGACGGCTACTTCATCCTCTCCGACCTGCTCGACTTCCCCAACCTGCACGAGCGCGCCACGGCCCTGGCCAAGGTCACCCTGCGGCGCAACCTGCTGGGGCTCGACGAAGCCTGGCCGGAAGCCTTCCCGGCGCGCCAGCGGCGCCTGCTGGTGGCCTTCGCCATGATCACCTGGGTGTACCGCCTGGTGCTGTTCCTGGGCATCGCGGTGACCGTCTACCTGTTCTTCTTCAAACTGCTCGGGATCTTTCTCTTCGCCGTGGAAATCTCCTGGTTCATCGTGCAGCCGATCTGGCGCGAACTGAAACACTGGTGGCAGCACCGCGGCGAAGTGCGCCGCGGCCGCCGCCATCTGTTCCTCCTCCTGCTGGCGGCCGCCCTGCTGCTGGTCGCGGTGCCCTGGCGCAGCCAGATCCACGCCGTGGGCCTGGCCCGCGCCGAGCACCAGGTGCGCCTCTACGCGCCCTTCCCGGCGCTGCTGCAGCAAGTGCGCAAGGCCGGCCCGGTGCAGGCCGGGCAGACCCTGGTGGTGCTCGACCAGCCGGACATCACCATCCGCCTGGCCGGCAACGAAGCCAGCATGCAAGGCTACCGCGCCCGCCTGGCCGGCCTGCTGGCCGACCCCGCCGGCCTGGCCGAGGAAGCCGCCACCCGCCAGCGCTACGGCGTGCAATTCCAGGAAGCCCGCGCCGCCCGCTCGGAAATCGCCCGGCTGAACCTGCAGGCGCCCTTCGCCGGCCAGTGGCTGGACCTGAACCCGGACTGGCGCAGCGGCCAATGGATAGGCACCCGCGAACCCCTGGGCGTACTCATCGACCCACGCAGCTGGCAGGTGGACGCCTACGTCGGCCCCGACGAAATCCAGCGCCTGGGCGAAGGCAGCGCGGTGCGCTTCTACCCCGAGGGCGTGCCCCGGGCCATCACCGGCAAGGTCCTGCAGATAGGCACCACGCGCATCGGCCAACTGGGCCAACCGGCCCTGGCCTCCCGCCACGGCGGCCCCCTGGCGGTGCAACCCCACGGCGACCAACTGGTGCCCAGCAGCCCGCTGTTCCACGTGCTGGTGCAGCTGGACGAAGCCCCGCCGAACCTCCACGAAACCCGCGGCCACCTGCAGATCGAAGGCCAGCGCCGCAGCTTGCTGGCGGACGGGTTGATGCACCTGGCGGCGGTGTTCATGCGGGAGAGTGGGTTCTAGCGCTCCCGCGATTTCGCGCGCAGGGCGCGCTCCTGCATGGGAGCTGCGCCGAGGCGCTCTTCGTAGGATGGGTTGAGCCTTGGCGAAACCCATGCGGTCGTGGTGATGGGTATCGCTTCGCTCAACACCATCCTACGAAAAGCCGTGCTTCCTGGAACGTAAGCGGGCCCTGCCCGCGACTTCGCGCGCAGGGCGCGTTCCTGCATGGGAATGGCGTAGGTTGGGCGGCGTAGGCGCAACTGTCCTGCCCCGCGCCGAGATGCGGAGGATAACCGCGAACGGTTATGCGCCCTACGAACTTGCCGGTTGACGCTGAACTATCCGACCGCTCCGAACGGCTCCCTCTCCCGCTTGCGGGAGAGGGCTGGGGAGAGGGCGCTCTCACCCCCCCACAACAAATTGCAACGCCTTCCTCCCCATAACAGCCAGCCCCTTCGGTTACCCTCCCCGGCTCCCACGAAAAAACGACCCGCCCCACGCCCCCTCGGCAAGGCCGGCGTCCGCAAAGAGGAACCCCCGTGACCCAAGCCCGCTACACCCCCGCCCAGATCACCCTGCACTGGCTCAGCGCCCTCCTGGTGCTGGCCATCATCGCCCTGCCCTACGGCAAGGACCTGTTCGCCGGCCTGCTCGGCGGCGTCGGCGGGGTGTTCACCCTGCACAAGTCCCTGGGCCTGACCGTCCTGGCCCTGACCGTCACACGCCTGCTGGTCCGCGCCCGCCATGGCGCGCCGCAGCTGCTGCCGGCCGACGAGCGCCTCACGCTGCTGGCCGCCAAGGCCGGCCATGCCCTGCTCTATGCGCTGCTGATCCTCATGCCGCTCACCGGCCTGCTGTTCGGCAAGCGCCCGGTGAACCTGTTCTGGCTCGTGGAAATCCCGCCGCTGCCGCTGTCCGATGCCGCGCGCGAGGCAGCCAAGGCCTTCCACGTCACCGCCCAGTACCTGCTCTTCGCCCTCATCCTCGGCCACGCCGCCGCGGCCATCTGGCACCACCACGTGCGCCGCGACGGCGTGCTGCGCGCCATGCTGCCGGCCCGCGAACAGGCCTGAGGCGTCACCCGGGGCCGGCTCGCCACGCGCCGGCCCCATCATCCCCATTCATCATCCTGATCGCACTTCCGGGCGATACCGCCGCTCCGCCCCGCTGCCTATCCTCGCCTGGCCGGCCCCGCCCCTAGACGCGCCTCCTGATCCGACCGGGGGCGGTGGCCGGCCCCTTTCGCAACCGTTCCCGGAGCAGCCCATGTCCACACCCGCCCCCTTCGACCTCAGCGGCAAGGTCGCCTTCGTTTCCGGCGCCAGCCGCGGCATCGGCGAAGCCATCGCCCACCTGCTGGCCCGCCAGGGCGCCCAGGTCATCGTATCCAGCCGCCGGCTGGAGGGCTGCCAGGCGGTGGCCGAGGCCATCCAGGCCGCCGGCGGCAAGGCCAGCGCCGTGGCCTGCCACATCGGCGAGCCGGAGCAGATCCAGGCCACCTTCGCCTGGATCCGCGAACGCTTCGGGCGCCTCGACATCCTGGTCAACAACGCCGCCACCAACCCGCAGTACGGCAACGTGCTGGACACCGACGTCGCCGCCTTCCAGAAGACCGTGGACGTCAACATCCGCGGCTACTTCTACATGTCGGTGGAAGCCGGCAAGCTGATGCAGGCGCAAGGCGGCGGCAGCATCATCAACGTCGCCTCGGTGAACGGCATCAGCCCCGGCGAGCTGCAGGGCATCTACTCGGTGACCAAGGCCGCGGTGATCAGCATGACCAAGGTCTTCGCCAAGGAATGCGCGCCCTTCGGCATCCGCTGCAACGCGCTGCTGCCGGGGCCCACCGACACCAAGTTCGCCGCCGCCCTGGTGCAGAACCAGGCGGTGCTCGACGGCATCCTGCAGCGGGTGCCGCTCAAGCGCGTGGCCAACCCCGAGGAAATGGCCGGCGCCGTGCTCTACCTGGCCAGCGACGCCTCCAGCTACACCACCGGCATCAGCCTGGCGGTGGACGGCGGCTACCTCATCTGATCCGAGCGCCCGCGGGCGCCCTTCTGACCTGCGAACGCACCGGGCCCTGGCCCGGTGCGCGCGTTGCCACGGGGAATTCCTTCAGACGATTCCCACGCCCCACCGAACCAGTGAATGAAGGACCATTCATCGCATTGCTGAACCCCGCTGAAACCCGCGCCACAGCACGACTCATACCTTCTTCCGACACGCCACTCGTACTTTCGCGCGCTTATCCGCCCCCGGCGCTCCACATAGCTTGTGCCTGCAGTCTTCCACCCCCTGCACTGGAGCGTTTCATGAGAACAATAACAAGACCTGGATTCTTCCAACCGCAGCTGCTCGCGCTGGCCGTCGCCCTGGGCGTGGCCGCCCCCGCCAAGGCTGTCAACTTCAACATCGGCGAGATCGAGGGGCAGTTCGATTCCTCCCTGTCCATCGGCGCCAGCTGGAGTACCCAGAGCCCCCACCAGGACTTCATCGGCTACAACAACGGCGGCAACACCGCCACCCACACCACCGACGACGGCCGCCTGAACTTCGAGAAGGGCGAGACCTTCTCCAAGCTGTTCAAGGGCATCCACGACCTGGAGCTGAAGTACGGCGACACCGGCCTGTTCGTCCGCGGCAAGTACTGGTACGACTTCGAACTCAAGGACGAGAGCCGGCCGTTCAAGGACATCAGCGACGACGGCCGCGACAAGGGCGCCCGCTCCTCCGGCGCGCAGCTGCTCGACGCCTTCGTCTACCACAACTACGACATCCAGAACCTGCCGGGCAGCGTGCGCCTGGGCAAGCAGGTGGTGAGCTGGGGCGAGAGCACCTTCATCCCCAACAGCATCAACAGCATCAACCCCATCGACGTCTCCGCCATCCGCCGCCCCGGCGCCGAGATCAAGGAAGCGCTGCTGCCGGTGAACATGTTCTACCTGTCGCAGAGCGTGACCGACAGCCTGTCCGTCGAGGGCTTCTACCAGCTCAAGTGGGAGAAGACGGTACTGGACAACTGCGGCACCTTCTTCGGCACCGACGTGGTCCCCCACGGCTGCAACCTGAACAACGCCAACAACGCAGCCCCCGGCTTCGGCGCGCTGATGGCGCAGTTCGAACCCATTGCCGCGGCCGCCGGCCAGGGCTTCATCGCCAACGACGAAGGGGTGATCCTGCCGCGCAGCGGCGACCGCGAGCCGGGCGACAGCGGCCAGTGGGGCTTGGCCCTGCGCTGGATGACCGACGACGTCGAATACGGCGCCTACGCCATGAACTACCACAGCCGCAACCCCTACTACAGCAGCCAGACCGCCAACGGCGCCACCCTCGCCTCGCTGGGGCGCATCCTGGCCGCCACCGGCGCCGCCTGCGGTGGCCGCCCGGGCTGTTCCTCGCTGGTCCAGGGCATGGCCCTGAGCACCGTGCTGGGCAACAGCAACTACTTCATCGAGTACCCCGAGGACATCCGCCTCTACGGCCTGAGCTTCGCCACCAGCCTGCCCACCGGCACCGCCTGGAACGGCGAGATCAGCTACCGGCCGAACATGCCGCTGCAGATCAGCACGCCGGACGTCACCCTGGCGGTGCTCAACCCGATCGCGGCGACCAGCTCGCCGAACATGCCCAACGTGCCCGGCGGCGACAACCACGGCTACGAACGCAAGCCGATGACCCAGGTGCAAACCACCTTCACCCACTTCTTCGAACAGGTGATGGGCGCCGACCGCCTGACCCTGGTGGGCGAACTGGGCCTGACCCACCTGAGCGACCTGGAACCCACCAGCGCCATGCGCTACGGCCGCTCCCCCGAGTACGGCCAGTGGGCGCCGGGCAACACCCACGGCTTCTACACCAACACCTCCTGGGGCTACCGCGCCCGCGGCATCCTCGACTACGGCAACGCCATCGCCGGCATCAACCTGAAGCCGAACATCGCCTGGTCCCACGACGTGGAAGGCTACGGCCCGACCTTCAACGAAGGCGCCAAGGCCATCAGCCTCGGCC
Organism: Pseudomonas sp. AAC; assembly: GCF_000725445.1. Lineage (NCBI taxonomy): Bacteria > Pseudomonadati > Pseudomonadota > Gammaproteobacteria > Pseudomonadales > Pseudomonadaceae > Pseudomonas > Pseudomonas sp. AAC. The sequence goes on from NZ_KL647098.1 coordinate 32,911, forward strand.
TGGATGCCGACTACCGCAACACCTACACCGCCAGCCTGTCGTACACCAACTTCTTCGGCGGCGACTACAACACCCTGATCGATCGCGACTTCCTCGCGTTCAGCGTCGGCGTGAACTTCTGATCCGCGAGGACTCAACGATGAACAAAGCACTACGAGTGATCGGCGCATTCACCCTGTCCCTGCTGGCCGGCAGCGTGCTGGCCGCGGTATCCCCGGAGGAGGCCGCCAAGCTGGGCGCCAGCCTCACCCCGCTGGGCGCGGAGAAGGCCGGCAACGCCGACGGCAGCATCCCGGCCTGGACCGGCGGCCTGGCGCAGAACGCCGCCGAGGTGGACGCCAAGGGCTTCCCCGGCAACCCCTTCGCCAGCGAGAAGCCGCTGTTCACCATCACTGCGCAGAACGTCGAGCAGTACAAGGCCAAGCTGTCCGAAGGCCAGCTGGCGATGTTCAAGCGCTACCCCGACTACAAGATGAACGTCTACCCGACCCACCGCAGCACCGTGGTCCCCGACTTCATCAACCAAGCGGCCAGGACCAGCGCGCTGAAGACCAGCCTGGTGCAGGGCGGTAACGGCCTGCAGGGCTTCGCCGACAGCCGCTGGGTGGCCTTCCCGATTCCCAAGGACGGACTGGAAGTGGTGTGGAACCACATCACCCGCTTCCGCGGAGTGAACATCCTGCGCGCCTCGGTCACCGCCGCGCCGCAGACCAGCGGCAGCTTCACCGCCATCCGCTACGAGGAAGACCTGGCGGTGCCCAAGGGCATGGCCGACCTGGACGCCAAGGACGCGGAGAACCTCCTGTACTACTACAAGTCGCGGGTGACCGAGCCGGCACGCCTGGCCGGCAACGTGCTGCTGGTGCACGACTCCCTGGACCAGGTGAAGGAACCGCGCATGGCCTGGCAATATAACGCCGGCCAGCGCCGCGTGCGCCGCGCCCCGCAGGTGGCCTACGACAGCCCGACCACCGAAGTGGACGGCCTGCGCACCTCCGACGGCCTGGACATGTACAACGGCGCGCCCAACCGCTACGACTGGAAGCTGGTGGGCAAGAAGGAAATCTACATTCCCTACAACAACTACGAGCTGGCCTCGCCCAAGCACAAGTACGACGAGATCCTCAAGGCCGGCCACATCAACCAGGACCTGGCGCGCTACGAGCTGCACCGCGTCTGGGTGGTGGAAGCCAACCTGAAGCAGGGCGAGCGGCACATCTACGCCAAGCGCCGCTTCTACGTCGACGAGGACTCCTGGAGCATCGCCCTGTCCGACCAGTACGACGGCCGCGGCCAACTGTGGCGCGTAGGCGAGGCCATGCTGACCCAGGACTACAAGCAGCAGGTGCCCTGGTACGCCCTGGAATCCCTGTATGACCTGATCTCCGGCCGTTACGCGGTCAGCGGCATGATGAACCAGGAGAAGAGCTGGATCCGCTTCGGCGAGCCCTCCTCCGCCGCCAAATTCACCCCGGCTGCCCTGCGCAGCGACGGGGTTCGCTGAGCAGCAGCACCTGTGGTTTTGGGCGACCTTCGGGTCGCCATTTTTTTGTGGCCCGGGCCGAACCGTGGCGCCTCCAGTGCTCTTCGTAGGAGCAACTGTCTTGTCGGCCGCGCCGAGACGCTTTTCGTAGGATGGGTTGAGCCTTGGCGAAACCCATGCGGTTGCGGTGATGGGTATCGCTTCGCTCAACACCATCCTACGAAAGCCATGCTCGCTCATGCGGTAGGAGCGGACCTTGTCCGCGATTAGCCGGAACCTCCGGCGCGGTTCGCGGATGAGATCCGCTCCTACGCAACCCCACCCACGCCATTCCAATGTAGGAGCGCGCCCTGCGCGCGAATCGCGGGCAGGGCCCGCTCCTACAGGTCGCCGTGAAGCACGGTATTCCTCCCTGTAAGCTCGCTCCTACGAAAAGGCTCGCGGAAGAGCACCCTCTCCCCAGCCCTCTCCCGCAAGCGGGAGAGGGGGCCGTTCGGAGCGGTCGGGTGGTTCAGCGTCAACCGGCGAGTTCGTAGGGCGCATAACCGTTCGCGGTTATCCGCCGCATCTCGGCGCGGGGCGCAGGACAGTCGCACCTACGCCGCCCCACCCACGCCATTCCCCTGTAGGAGCGCGCCCTGCGCGCGAATCGCGGGCAGGGCCCGCTTCTACAGGTCGCCGTGAAGCCCGGCATTCCTCTTTGTAGGAGCGGACTCCGTCCGCGATCCGCCGCGCCGCTAGCGGGCGCGGGTCACTTGCGGCAGCGCGTAGCTGCCATCGAGGATGCTGGCGTCCGGCTGGTACAGGCGCAGCAGCAGGTAGAAGTCGCCCTTGGGCGCCGGCAGCCAGTTGGCCTTGCCTGCGCCGGCCGGCTGGGCGTGCTGGATGGGGATGCTGATCGAGCCGTCCGCCGCGACCTGCAGGCCCGGGGTGTCCGAGCCGACCTTGTAGCGGCCGATGGGGTTGTCCACCAGCATCTTGTCGCCGGCGTTGTAGATCGTCAGCGACCAGAACGCCCCCACCGGCGGCGCCTTGGCGAAGGTCAGGCGGTACGGGTTCTCGCCGTTGAGCGGCTTGCCCTGCTCGTCGGTGAAGCGGATCGGGTAGACCGCCTCCTCCGCCAGGTTGCCGCCCAGGTAGGCGCCGGCCATGACCGAGCGGCCCGGGTAGTCGTAGCCGAACTCCTTGACCAGGGCCACGTTCCAGCCATTGCGCAGCACGGTGGAGGTCATGGTGGCCTTGCCGGCCACCAGCGGGCCGTCGGCCAGGGCGCGCTTGAGCCCGCGCAGTTGCTCGGCGGTCAGCTTGCTGCGGTCGAAGCCGTGCTCGGGGGTGAGGCCGATGCGCGCCAGTTGCCCCACCAGCGCCTGGTCCACGGTCTTCATGCGGTTGTGCTGCATGGCGTAGCCCAGGTGGGTGAAGAAGCCCAGTTCGTCGCCATCGATCGACGGCAGCGCCGGCAGGCTTTGCTTCGCCGGCACGTAGCCGGCCTTGCCCAGCTGGCTCAGCGGGCGCAGGTCGAACTGCTTCTGCAGCGCCAGCACCGGCGCCAGGTCCTCGCCCTGGCGGATGTGCACGCGGCCCCACAGCCAGACCTTGTCGGTGCTCACCGGCAGCGCCTTGACGCCTGCCGGCAGGCGGCCCTCCCAGCCCGGCGGCACCAGGGCGAAGCGCCCGGCACCAGTGCCGGTGGCGCGACGGCCGATGTAGTGCTCCAGGTCGTGGTACATGTCGAAGACGTTGATCACGTAGTAGCGGTCGGCGGTGTCCGGCACGCTCAGCACGTAGGGCTCGTCCAGCTTGACCACCGCGCTCATGTACAGGGTGTCGTTGTTGGCGGTGGGCATGTCCTTGTCCGCCGGGGTGGACAGCGCCGTGGCCCAGCCGATCTGGTTCAGCGGCCCGCGGTAGCTGGTCGGCGGCTTGTTCGCCGGCACGTCGATGTACTCGCGCAGGATCCGCTCCAGGCGCACCAGCGGGTAGCCCCAGGTGTAGGCCATCACCCCCAGGTTGTAGGCGTCGATCTCCTGGGCCTGGGCGACCTTCTGCGGCGTCATCACCAGGCTGACCTGCGGATCGGCATAGCTCGGCGTGGCCAGGCAGTGGCCGGCGGCCAGGGCGACGGCCACGCTCAGCGCGGACAGCATCGTGCGTGTGGCTTTCATCATGAACTCCTTGCTCTGGGTTGGAACTGGTGCGGCCCCCGCCTGCGCGTCAGAACGAAGACAGGGGCACGGAAAGCGTCAGGTAGGCGGCGTGGCCCTCCAGGCGGTTGTAGGCGCCCTGCTCCTTGTAGGCCTTCAGGCGCAGCGACCAGGGCCGCGCGCCGGGGAAGTTCCAGGCCAGGGTCGCGCCCAGGGCCCGGGTGCGGCCCCGGAAGGGCCCGAGGCTGGCGCCGCGGCCGCCGTCGCCGGTCAGTTGGCGGTAGTGGTAGCCGAGCAGGCCGGCGGAGAAGCGCGGACCGAAGTGCTGCTCGGCGGCCCACTCCAGGTGCGCCTCGTTGCCGCTGCGGTAGTCGGTGGCGGGGTTGGCGGCGTTGATGGTGACGCCGGCGGCGACGGACAGGTCCAGGCCGATGGCCGGGTCGAACCAGGTCAGCGCGGCGAAGGGGTCGGCGCCCCAGTGGTGGAAGGCGACGTTGGCCAGGGCCTGGTCGTCGTAGTCGCCGGCCGGCACGTTCAGCGCCACCCCGCCCTGCCAGTGGAAGTTGCCGCGGTGCCAGCCGAGGAAGGCCGCCAGCACCGGGTCGCCGTAGGTGTAGTTGGAGGCGTGCACGTCGCTGGCGAAGCGCCCGCCCTGGGGCCCGGTCAGCTCGGCGTCGACGTCGAGGCCGGGCCCGCCCAGGGGCTGGCTCCAGGACAACCCCAGGTTGCTGCCGAGCAGTTGCGCGGGCGTGGACCAGAGCAGCGTCGGCATTTCCAGCCAGGTTTCGACCTGGATGCCGGCCACCACCTTGCCGTTCAGGGGGAAGTCCCGGCTCGCCCCGGCGCTGCCGCTGTAGCGGTAGAGGTCGTTCTGCAGGTACAGCCCCGGCGGCGGCAGCACCCCGGCCATGGGGCCGCGGGAACCGAGCAGGTAGAAGCCGGCGCCGTTCTCCACCGCCCAGCCCTGGCCGGCGCCGCACAGCAGGCAGCCAGCCAGCAGGGTGGATTTACAGCGCATGCCAGGCATCCGTCATGGCAGCAGGTGGCTGCCCATCGCCAGGCCGGCGGGCATGACGCCGGGCGCGGCTGCGGCGGCCGGCTCGTCGATGCGCTCGAAGTCGGGCATCTTGAACTGCTTGTCGAACAGCGCGTCGGTGCCGCCGTAGAAGCGCAGGGCCGGCAGCGGCCGCTTGCCGCCGGTGGGAATCCAGTTGGACTCCAGGCCCTTGGGCGCCTGCGGGCCGACGTAGAGGGTCACGCTGCCGTCGGCGTTCTTCTTCATCTTGTCCAGGCCGTAGGAGTCCAGCGTGGTGCGGTTCTGCGGGGTGTAGATGAAGGCCATGGTGGCGCGGTCGTAGAGGGTCAGCGACCAGAACTGCTTCACCGGCATGTCGGCCGGCACCACCAGCCTGTAGCTGGCGCCCGCCTCCAGCGGCCGGCCCCGGCTGTCGGCCATGGCCATCAGGTAGTAGGCCGCCGGCCGCTCGGGCACCTGCCGCGGCACCAGGGTGCACCAGAAGAACGCCAGGGCGCGGCCATCCACGTCGATGCGCCCGGGGTAGTCGAAGCTGAAGCCGCGGTTGGCGTCCGGCAGCAGCAGCGGCACGTACTGGCGGTCGGGCCAGTAGTAATAGTCCCTGGGCAGTTGGTCGAAGCGCTGCTGCAGGTAGAACCAGACGTCCACCACGGCCTGGCGCATCGCCCGGCGGGTCTTCTCGTCCGGCTGGTAGGGCTTGCCCTGCTCGATGCCCAGCGAGGCCAGCAGGCCGAGCATGTGCTTGTCCTCGGGCTGCACCGGTTCGTAGGTGACGGTGTCGTGGAGCAGTTGGAAATAGCGCTCGTCCTGCGGTAGCAGGGACGAATAGCGCTGGTTCAGCGGGTCGGCGAAACGCTGCTGCGGCGGCCGGGCCGCCTGCGACAGGTAGTACATCTTCAGGCGCCTGGCGTAGGCATAGGCGTCCGCCGCGCTCTTGCCCGGCGCACGCACCGAGCGGAAGGCGAAGACGATCCGCCGCGTCGGCGACACCACCTGGCGGTAGCCGGCCGGCACCGTGCCCTTGAAGTCCGGGCCGGTGAGCAGCAGCTTGTCGCCACGGCCGGCGTCGATTCCGGAGGGGCCGATGTCGGCGATGGTGCGCTGCCAGGCGTCCACCACCTGGCCGTAGAGGCTGCCGTCCGGGCCGGCCGCCGGCACCTCCAGCACCACCGGCTCGCGCCTGAGGTCGGAATAGGCGAAGACGTAGGGCGTGGAGCTGTTGGCGGTCCAGGTCTCGAACTTGGGCGTGGCCGTGCCGGACATGGCGACTATGTCGTTGTCCTTGATGCCCAGCCCGCCGAGGGTGGCCTCCCGCCCGCCCTGGGTCTGCACCCTGGGCAGCGACCAGAGCACCGCCTCGAAGGCGCGCTGGTACTTCACCTGGTAGTCGAAGTCGCTCACCGAGGGCTTTTCCCCCGCGGCGGGCTGCCCGCCCACCGGTTCCATGGTGACGGACTCGGCCGCCTGGCCCTGCAGGGCCAGGGCCAGCAACAGCGGCATCATCAGAGTTCTACGCGACATGAAAGGCTCCCCTGGAAATGACGGAAGGGTTGCCGGCCACGGCCCCAGCCGCGGCCGGCGCGGCTCAGCGGCGCTCGGCCTGCAGCGCCTTGGCGAGGGTCTGGTCGGTGAGCCAGCGCATCAGCGAGCTGGTCTTGCGCGCCATGCCCCGCAACAGCCTGGCGCGCAGGCCCGGGGTGATCATGAATTCGCGCTTGCGCAGCCCGGCGAGGATGCCGGCCACGGCTTCCTCCACCGTCAGCACCCCGGCGGTGGCGTTGAGCGCCTCGGTGACCTTGCTGCCATGCTGGCGCTCGTAGGTCAGCAGCGGCGTGGCGATCTCGCCGGGGCACACCACGGAGACGTCGATGCCGCGCGGCTTCTGCTCCAGGCGCAGGACCTCGGCCAGGCCCACCACGCCGAACTTGGAGGCGCAGTAGGCGGCCTGGGTGTAGCCGCCCACGATTCCCGACAGCGAGGCCACCAGCACCAGATGGCTGCCCCGCTGCATGTAGCGCAGCGCGCCGGCGGCGAAGTTGCGGCTGCCGATCAGGTTGATGCGCACCACCAGCTCGAAGGTTTCCGCCGGCAGTTCGGTGAACAGCGCGGTGCGCAGGATGCCGGCGGAATTGAAGGCGAAGTCCGGCGCGCCCAGCCTGGTGGCGGCGGCGTCCACCGCCGCGTCCACCTCGGCGGCCTGGGTGATGTCGACGATGAAGGCCTCGACTTTCTGCTGCGGCTGCCGGCACAGGGCGCGCAGCTCGGCGAGCACGCCCTCCTCCACCCGCAGGTCGAACAGCGCCACGCTGGCGCCCTCGCCCACCAGGGCCTTGGCGACCTGCAGGCCGATGCCGCTGCCGGCGCCGGAAATGAAGGCGACGCGCGGCGCGCCGTGGATCCACTGACTCATGCCTGGCTCCCCAGTCCTGCTGTTGCACTTGCGGCGCCTGCCGACGCCTGGCGTTGTGTACGGAAATGCTCGGCCAGCTCCGCCATGGCCGCCTCGAAGCTCACCGGCGGCCGGTAGTCGAGCAGGCGCCGGGCCTTGTCGATGGCGAACTCGTTGGGCCCGCCCATCAGGCGGAAGGTCTGCCGCGTCAGGTGCGGGCGCTGCGTCTGCTTGCGCAGGTGCCCCCACCACTCCAGGGCGCTGGCCATGAAGCGCGCCAGCCAGTTCGGCAGGCTTTTCGGCGGCGGCGTCTGCGCGGCCTGGGCCAGGGCCTCCAGGTAGGTCTTCCAGGTCACGCCGAAGCCGTCGGCGGCGATGAACACCTCGCCATGCACGAACGCCGAGCGCGCGGCGGCGATCAGCAGCGCCACCAGGTTGTTCACGTGCACCAGCCCGGCATCCCAGTCGCCGGAACCCAGCAGGCAGGGCGCGCCTTCGCGCAGCACCTGCACCAGCGAGTTCACCCAGGGCATGCTGCCCACGCCGAAGACGTTGGCCGGCCGCACGATGGTGCCCTTGAGCCCGCGCGCCACGCCCTCGCGGGTGACGCGCTCCTGTTCCTGCTTGCAGAACTCGTAGGCCGACGACGGCACGCCGACCGGGCTGTCCTCGCTCAGCCGGCCCTTGGCCAGGGCGCTGGCGAAGGCGCAGACGCTGGTGGTCACCACGAAGTGCGCGCCCCAGCCCAGGGCCAGTTCGATGGCCTGCTCGGTGCCCTTGACGGTCACTTCCACGTGGGACTGGGTGCTGCCCCAGTCGCTGACCACCGCGGCCAGGTGGAAGATGGCGTCCACCGGGCCGATCCGCTCGCGCAGTTCGAGCAGCCGGCGCACGTCGCCGACCACCACCCGGACGTTATCGCCCCACTCCGCCGGCACGGCTTCGCCGGGCATCATCAGGGCGACCACGGCCACCTGCTCGGCCAGCAACTGGCGCACCAGGTGACGGCCGATGAAGCCGCCGGCGCCGGTGACGAATGCGCTCTGCAAGCGGCTCATCTCACTCACCGAGCACGATCAGCTTGTCGCAGCTCTTGCCTTCGGCCGCGCACAGCGCGCGGTAGACGGCCAGCGCGGTCTTGGCGTCGAGGATGCGGATGACGTCGCCCTTCTCGTCGATGTCGACGTTGCTGCCGAAGATGGCGAACCAGACGTCGGCGATCTCCGTGGCGTCCTCGGCCACGCACAGGGTGTGCAGCGAATGCGCCGGCTCGTAGAGGTAGGAACCGGCCTTGTTCACCTTGTCCGGGTATTCGCGGTAGAACCACTCGCCCTGCAGGGTGACGGCGAACACCGGGCCGGTGTGGTAGTGGGTGTCGACGCCGAAGCCCGGCTTCATGCGGGTGCGGTTGATCCACAGGTTCTGGTTCAGGTCCACGTGCAGCAGCTGGATGGTGGAACCGTCGGGCAGGGCGACCCAGGGCAGGTCGTCCTCCAGCAGCAGGATCGCCTCGCGGGCGTGGTCGCGGGACACCACGGGGGCGTTCTGCATGGCGGCGAAGACTTGCATGGCGGCGGGGCTGAGCTGGCTCATCGGGGGTAAAACTCCGGTCTTGTTGTTCTGCGCGCGACGGGCGCGCGGGGGTAAACCTGGCGGCCGTCGGGCGGCCGCCGGGGGAATCATTTTTCGGCCTGTTTGGTGATCTGTTCCTTGAGTTGGTCGAAGCTCAGCGACACGCCCTTCTGCGCCGGCGGGAAGTCCCTGAAGGTCTTCAGGTGCGCGACTATGGCGTCGGTCATCCGGTTGAACAGGTAGGTCTTCTTCTGCAGCAGGTTGGCGCGCGGGCCGGGCGCCTGGTCGTAGCTCTCGAAGGGGTCCTGGCGGATGTTGAACAGCCAGGGCATCTCCAGCGTGGTGGTGCTGCCGTAGTAGCCGTCGCGGGTATAGAAGTGCGCCTTCCACTGGTCCAGGCGCACGGCCTGCAGGCGGCTCTCGGCGTAGTAGAAGATCTCGTGGCGCGCCGACTGGTCGGTCTTGCCTTCCCAGTAGGCCAGGTTGTCGAGGCCGTCGATGTAGTTCTTCTTCACCACGCCGGTGCCCAGGTCGTCGCCCTTGGCCAGGCGCTCGCGCACGTCGGGCATGCCGGCGGCGGCCGCCAGGGTGGTGAACAGGTCCTCGTGGGACTGGATGCCGTTGAGCTCCTCGCCCGCCGGGATGTGCCCCGGCCAGCGCACCATCATCGGCACGCGCACGCCGCCTTCCCAGGTGGTCATCTTGGTGCTGCGGTACGGGCTGGTGCCGCCGAAGGGGTAGGTCTCGTGCTCCGGGCCGTTGTCGGTGGAGTAGATGACGATGGTGTCCTTGGTGATGCCCAGGTCGTCGAGCTTCTTCAGCACCGTGCCGACGTCCTCGTCATGCTGCAGCATGCCGGCGCAGTGTTCGTCCTCGCCGCTGGTGAACTGCTTGCAGCGCTCCAGGTACTGGTTCGGCGTGTGGGTGAAGACGTGCATGCGCGTGGTGTTGATCCAGGCGAAGAACGGCTTCTTCTGCGCCACGGCCTTGTCCATGAACTTGAACGAGGCCTGGATCAGCTCCTGGTCGACGGTCTCCATGCGCTTGCGCGTCAGCGCGCCGGTGTCCTCGCAGCGCTGCTTGCCCCATTTGCCGAAGCGCGGGTCGTCGCCGGGCGTCTCGCCGTCAGTGGCGTAGCAGTGCAACACGCCGCGCGGGCCATAGCGCTTCTTGAAGCCGGGGTCGGCCGGGTAGTCGACGTCCTCCGGCTCCTCCTCGGTGTTGAGGTGGTAGAGGTTGCCGAAGAACTCGTCGAAGCCGTGCACCGTCGGCAGGTACTCGTTGCGGTCGCCCAGGTGGTTCTTGCCGAACTGGCCGCTGGTGTAGCCCTGGGTCTTGAGCACCTCGGCCAGGGTCACGGTCTGCGGCTTGAGGCCCAGCGGCCCGCCCGGCTGGCTGACGGTGGTCATGCCCGAGCGGATCGGCAGCTGGCCGGTGATGAAGGCGGCGCGCCCGGCGGTGCAGCTGGGCTGGGCGTAGTGGTCGCTGAAGATGGCGCCGCCCTTGGCGATGCTGTCGATGTTCGGCGTGCGGTAACCCATGGCGCCACGGCTGTAGGCGCTGAGGTTCCACATGCCGATGTCGTCACCGAAGATCACCACGATGTTGGGCTTGTCCGCCGCCTGGACGGCGCCGCCCAGTACCGGCAGAGCGAGCAATAGCAGGCGCGTGGCCAGGGTCGCGGCGCGGCGTGGCAGGTATTTGCGGGTCATGTTTCTTATTCTCGGTTTATCATCAACGGCAGGACGTGGCTGGCCGCCGATCGGCAGGGCGGGACAGCACGCTCGAACGGCCACATGAAACGGCAAGAGGACGCTGGCGAACATGCCAGAAAGGGACAAAAACCGAACCAAAGTGGCCACGCCGGTCCAGCCGCGGCACCGCGGCGCCATGGGCCGGGTGCTGGCCCGCTACCTCGGCGAGCACAGCGACGCCGAGGAATTCGACCGGGCGCAGCTGGAGCGCCTCTGGCAGCGCGCGGCGCGCATCGACCCGGCCATCGGCCTGCACCTGTTCAGCCATTTCCTGCCCAGGGAGCGCTTCGTGCTGGTGCCCCTCACCCTGTGCTGCGCCAACGTCGGCGAGGCCCTGCAGCACTGGCAGCGCTTCGCCCGCCTGGGCTCGGACCTCGATCGCCTGCACATCGTCGAAGCCGCTGGCGAAGTGGCACTGGAGGTGCAGATAGAGGCCTCGGAGCGGCTGCGTCGGCACTACAGCGAACATGCCCTGGTGATGACCATGACGCAGCTGCGCGAAGGCTGCGTGCACTCAGTGCTGCCGCTGCGCGCCGAGTTCGCCTATTCGCGGCCGCCCTACCACGCCGAGTACCGGGAATTGTTCGGCCCGAACCTGCAGTTCGGCTGCGAACGCAGCCGCCTGGTCTTCGACAGGAGCCTGCTGGAAGAGCCGATGCGCGGCCACCACCCGGTGCTGGTGGAGCTGATCGTCAGCGGCCTGGAACAGCGCCTGGCGCGCCTGCAGCAGTTCAGCGGGGCCGCCGCGCGGGTGGCGCAGCACATCCGCGGCGAGCTGGAAAGCGGCGCCGCGCCCAGCCTGGAGAGCGCCGCGGCGGCGCTGCACATGACCCCGCGCACCCTGCGCCGGCGCCTGCTGGAGCAGGACCTGGGCTACCGTCAGGTGCTGGCCGCGGTGCGCACGGAGCTGGAGCAGTACCTGGAGCTGCAGGGCCTGGACCGCGAACGCATCGCCACCCGCCTCGGCTACGCCGACACCGCCGCCTACCTGCGCGCGCGCAAGCGCTGGCAGGAATGCCAGGAAGACTGAAGCCTCACACCCGGGCCAGTTCCTCCAGCCGGCCCTGGTCGAGCAGCACGACGCTGCCGTACTTCTGCGCGATCATGCCGTCCTGGCCCCACTGCTTCAGCAACTGGCTGACCCGCTGGCGGGTGCTGCCCAATAGCAGCGCCAGGGTTTCCTGGGACAGGCGCAGCTCGATGGCCAGCCCGCCCCCGGCGTTGGCCGAGCCGAAGGCCGCGGCCAGCGCCAGCAGGCGGCTGGCCAGGCGCTGCTCCAGCGTCTGGGTGGAAAAGGCCTCGAACCCCACCAGCAGCGCGCGCAGCAGCGAACTCTGCTGGTGCAGCAGGAAGCGCGAGAAGGCGGGATGGCGGCCGATCAGGCCTTCGACGTCCGCCGGGGTGAGCTGCAGCACCAGGGACGGCATGGCCGCCTGGGCATCGTGGATGCGCGGCAGGCCGTCGAGCAGCGACACCAGGCCGACCCAGCAGCCCGGCTCGTAGAAGTTCAGCACCGCCTCCAGGCCGTCCCGGGAAGTGCCGCTCAGGCGCAGCGAGCCCTCCAGCACTATGTACAGCCCATCGGCCCTGTCGCCGCGGCGGAACAACCGCTGCCCGGCCGCCAGCCGGCGTTGCCGGCCGTGGGCAAGGACATCATCGCGCACCTCCGCCGGCAGCAGGGCGAACGAGGGGTTGCCCAGCAGCGTCCGCAGGTGGCTTGCCGATACCTCGGAAGGGGTAGTCATGAGTACTCCTACAGCGTCCTCGCATTGCAAATACCTAACAGTCTCCCGCGGTATCGCGCTGCACTATTTTTCCAACGATCGTCGTGGCGCCACGAGCCGCCCGGCGGGCACGCCCTGCCCGCCCCGCCGCTTGTACCGCGCACAAGGCGCCAGAACAAGAATAAGCAGGAGACACCGTGATGAATGCCCCTCTGCCTCGCCAGGGCGTCAGCCTCGACGACAAGTTCGAAATCCGCGACGGCTGGATCTACCTCACCGGCACCCAGGCCCTGTCGCGCCTGCCGTTGCAGCAGCGCTGGCGCGACCAGGCCGCGGGCCTGGACACCGGCGGCTTCATCTCCGGCTACCGCGGCTCGCCGCTGGGCCGCTACGACATGGAGCTGTGGGCCCAGCAGGCGCGCCTGGAGGCCAACAACATCCACTTCATGCCGGGGGTCAACGAGGACCTGGCGCTCACCGCGGTGTGGGGCTCGCAGTACGCGGGCCTGCTGCCCGGCGCCAACGTGGACGGCGTGTTCGGCATCTGGTACGGCAAGGGCCCGGGCACCGACCGCAGCGCCGACGCCATGCGCCACCTGGGCAGCGCCGGCACCCACAGGCACGGTGGCGTGCTGGCCATCGCCGGCGACGACCACGGCGTCAAGTCCTCCTCGGTCATCAACTTCTCCGACCCGATCTTCATCGCCGCCGGCCTGCCGATCCTCTACCCGTCGAACACCCAGGAACTGCTCGACCTGGGCCTGCACGGCTTCGCCATGAGCCGCTTCAGCGGCTGCGCCGTGGGCTTCAAGGTGCACAACGACGTGGTCGAGGGCGGCGGCTCGGTGCGCGTCGGCCCCGACTCGCCGCGCATCGTCCTGCCCGAATTGCAGGTTGCCCCGCACCTCGGCCCGCAGGGCCTGAACATCCGCACCTTCGATATCCCGCTGATGGGCGAGGAACGCCTGGTCAACCACCGGCTGCCGGCGGCCGTGGCCTATGCCCGCGCCAACCGGCTCAACCATCTGCTGCAGGAAGTGCCCGGCGCCCGGCTCGGCGTGCTGTCGGCCGGCAAGTCGTACCAGGACGTGCTGCAGGCCCTGGCAGGGATGGGCCTGGACGAGACGCGCCAGCGCGAGCTGGGCCTGCGCATCGGCAAGGCCGGGCTAATCTGGCCGCTGGACCCGCAGTTCGTCGGCGAATTCGCCGACGGGCTGGACGCCATCCTGGTGGTCGAGGAAAAGCGCGGCATCCTCGAAGACCAGGTCAAGGGCATCCTCTACGACCTGGCGCTGCCCAACCACCCGCGGGTGGCCGGCAAGTACGCGGCGGCCCAGGCCTTCGCGCCCGAGCATGGCGAGGCGGTGCTGCAGGGCTGGGGCGAGCTGTCGCCGACGCAGATCATGCACGCCATCCACGGGCAACTACGCAAGCTGCACCCCGAGTTGCCCGCCATGGCGCTGCCGCCAGCCACCAACAAGCTGCCCGGCCTGCCCGACCCGGCCTCGCCCAATCGCAACCCCGGCTTCTGCTCGGGCTGCCCGCACAACCGCTCGACCCAGGTGCCCGACGGCTCGCGGGCCATGGTCGGCATCGGCTGCCACGCCATGGCCGTGCTGCACGACCCGATCAAGACGCCGCCGATGTTCACCCAGATGGGCGGCGAAGGCATGCACTGGCTGGGCCAGCACCGCTTCACCGGGGAGAAGCACGTCTTCGTCAACATCGGCGACGGCACCTACTTCCATTCCGGCTTCCTGGCCATCCGCCAGGCCATCGCGGCCAAGGCCAACATGACCTACAAGGTGCTGTTCAACGGCTTCGTCTCCATGACCGGCGGCCAGCCCATCGACGGCGAGCTGACGGTGCCGCAGGTGGTCAGCGAGCTGATGGCCGAGGGCGTCCGGCACATCTTCGTGCTGACCGACGACCTGGCCAAGCACCCCGCCGGCAGCCTGCCGGCCGGCGTGCCGCTGCTGCACCGCGCCGAGCTGGATGCGCTGATGCTGCGCTGCCGCGAGATCGAAGGGGTGTCGGTGATCGTCTACGACCAACCCTGCGCCACCGAGCGCCGGCGCCTGCGCAAGCGCGGCAAGTGGGCCGATCCGGCCAAGCGCAGCTTCATCAACGCGGCCGTCTGCGAGGGCTGCGGCGACTGCTCCAGGGCCTCCAACTGCCTGTCCATCGAACCGCTGGAAACCCCCTTCGGGCGCAAGCGCAAGATCAACCAGAGCTCGTGCAACAAGGACTACTCCTGCGTCGAGGGCTTCTGCCCGAGCTTCGTCACCGTGCACGGCGGCAAGCTGCGCAAGACGCGCACCGCGGGCGTGGGCGCGGCGGACTTTCCGGCCATCGCGGAACCGGCGCTGCCGGCGCTCGCCGGCGAGTTCTCGCTGCTGATCACCGGTGTCGGCGGCACCGGCGTGGTCACCATCGGCCAGGTGCTCGGCATGGCCGCGCACATCGAGGGGCTGGCGGTCTCGGTGCTGGACGTCACGGGCCTTGCGCAGAAATACGGCGCTGTGATGTCCCACGTGCGCATCGCCGCCGATGCGCAGCGCCTGCATGCCACGCGCATAGCCACGGCCGAAGCCGACACCATAGTGGGCTGCGATCTGGTGGTGACCGCTGGCGACGAGGCGCTGCTGCGCGTGCGCCCGGGCCGCACGCGGGTGATAGTGGCGAGCGACCTGGTGCCCACCAGCGACTTCGCGCGCAACCCCGACTGGAAGATGGATGCCGGCGCGCTGGTCGAGCGCATCCGCCAGCGCTGCGGCAACGGCCAGCTGCTGGCCATGGAGGGCCTGCGCATCGCCGCGCAGCTGATGGGCGACAGCATCGCCGCCAACATGTTCATGCTCGGCGCGGCCTGGCAGCTGGGCAGCGTGCCGCTGTCCCACGCGGCCATCATGCGCGCGCTGGAACTCAACGCCGTGCAGGTCGATTTCAACAAGGCGAGCTTCCTCTGGGGCCGCCGCGCGGCGGTCGACCTGCAGGCGGTGGAACAGGCCGCCTGCGCCGGCAAGCCGGTCGTGCCCGCGCCACGCATCGACATGTCCCTCGACGCCATCGTCCAGCGCTCCATGGCCTACCTGGCCGAATACCAGAACAAGGCCTATGCCCGGCGCTACAAGGCCCTGGTGGACCGCGCCATGGCGGCCGAGCGCGGGCTGAACCTGGGCGAGCGCTTCAGCACGGCGGTGGCGCGCTACTACTTCAAGCTGCTGGCGATCAAGGACGCGTTCGAGGTTGCCCGCCTCTACGCTTCCGCCACCTTCAGGCAAGAACTCGATGCCGTGTTCGAGGGCGACTACAAGGTCCACTTCAACGTCGGCGCCTGGCCCTTCGGCGGCCTGGACCAGCACGGCAAGCCGTACAAGCAGGAAGTCGGGCCCTGGCTGCTGAAGGCCTTCGGCCTGCTCAAGCACTGCAAGGGCCTACGCGGCACCCTCCTCGACCCCTTCCGCAACAGCGCCGAACGCCGGCTCGCATTGCGCCTGCTGGCCGAGTACGAGCGCGAGATCGACGGCCTGATCGCCAGCCTCGATGCTGGCAACCTCGACACCGCCGTCGCCCTGGCTTCGCTGCCGGAGAAGATCCGCGGCTATGGCCACGTGCGCCAGCGCCACATCGAGCAGGTGGAAAAGGAACGCGCGCAGCTCAAGGCCTCGCGGCACGACATCGCCCGCGCGCCAGCCACTCCCCGCTAGGAGACGATCGCATATGGACCCCATAGTCGAGGCGCTGCGCGCCATCGTCGGCGATAACGGCGTGCTCTGCGCGGCCGACCTCGCCAGCCGTTCGGCCGGCGCCTTCCGCGCCGACCATCTGCGGGCGCGGGCGCTGGTGCGCCCGGCCAGCACCGGGGAAGTCGCCGCCGTGCTGCGCTGGTGCCACCAACGGCAGTTGCCGGTAGTACCCCAGGGCGGCCTGACCGGCCTGGTGCGCGGCGCCGATGCCGGGCCCGGCGAGATCATCCTGTCGCTGGAGCGCATGCGCGCCATCGAGGCCATCGACCCGCAACAGCGCACCGCCACCGTGCAGGCCGGCGTCACCCTGCAGGCCCTGCAGGAAGCCGTGGAGGCCCAGGGCCTGGTCTACCCGCTGGACCTGGGCGCGCGCGGCAGCGCCACCCTGGGCGGCACCGCCGCCACCAACGCCGGCGGCACCCGCGTGCTGCGCTACGGCATGACCCGCGACATGGTGCTGGGGCTTGAGGCCGTGCTGGCCGACGGCACCGTGGTGTCGTCCCTGCGCCCACTGATCAAGAACAACACCGGCTACGACCTCAAGCAGCTGTTCATCGGCAGCGAAGGCACCCTGGGGGTGATCACCCGCCTGGTGCTGCGCCTGCGCGAGAAGCCGCTGGCCAGCCACACCGCGCTGTTGGCGGCGCCGGGCTTCGATGCCGTGGCCGGGCTGCTGCGCCACATGGACCGCGCGCTGGGCGGCTCGCTGTCGTCCTTCGAGGTGATGTGGCAGTCCTTCTACCGCCTGGTGACCACGCCGCCGGCCAAGAGCCTGCCGCCGCTGGGCCAGGAGCACCCCTTCTACGTGCTGGTCGAGGCCCAGGGCAGCCAGCGCGAAGGCGACGGCCAGCGCTTCGAGGCCGCGCTCGAAGCGGCCCTGGAGCAAGGGCTGCTGAGCGACGCGGTGCTCGCCCGCTCCGACGCCGACGCGCAGGCCTTCTGGGCGCTGCGCGACGACGTGGAACAGGTGATGCGGCACGGCATGCCGCTGGGCTTCGACATCTCGCTGCCGATCGCCGAGATGGACGGCTACGTGCGCCAGGTGCAGCGCCTGTTGCTCGCGGAAGCCAAGGCGCACTGGCTCTACGTGTTCGGCCACCTGGGCGACGGCAACCTGCACCTGGTCGTCACCCTGCCCCACGCCGACCTCGAACGGTTCAAGCCGCGCATCGAAGCGCTGGTCTACGCGGAACTGCGCGCGCGCGGCGGCTCGGTGTCGGCCGAGCACGGCATCGGGCTGGAGAAGAAGCCCTGGCTGTCGATCACCCGCAGCCCGCAGGAACGCGCGCTGATGGGCGCGATCAAGCGCGCGCTGGACCCCGCCGGCATCCTCAACCCGGGCAAGCTGCTCGACGGCGGCGCGCCATGACCTGCATCACCTGCATCGAGGACCTGCGTGCCCTGGCCCAGCGCCGCGTGCCGCGGATGTTCTACGACTACGCCGACTCGGGCTCCTGGACCGAGAGCACCTACCGCGCCAACCAGGCCGACCTGCAGCAGTTGCTGCTGCGCCAGCGCGTGGCCATCGACATCGACCGGCGCAGCACCGCCACCACCCTGCTCGGCCAGCGCGCCTCCATGCCGCTGGCGCTCGCCCCGGTGGGCGCGCTGGGCATGCAGCATGCCGACGGCGAAATCCTCGCGGCGCGCGCGGCGCGGAGCTTCGGCGTGCCCTTCACGCTGTCCACCATGAGCATCTGCTCCATCGAGGACGTGGCCGAGCACGCCGGCCCCGGCTTCTGGTTCCAGCTCTACGTGATGCGCGACCGCGCCTTCGCCCGGCGCCTGGTCGAGCGCGCCAGGGCGGCCGGCTGCACGGCGCTGGTGCTGACCCTCGACCTGTCGCTGGTGGGCCAGCGCCACAAGGACCTGAAGAACGGCCTGACCGACCCCTCGCGCATGAGCCTGCGCCAGTTGCTCGACGTGGCCAGGCACCCGCGCTGGGCGCTGGGCATGGCCGGCACGCCGCGACGGGCGTTCGGCAACGTGGTCGGCCACGCGCCCGGCATCGACAGCATGGCCGACATGGCGCGCTGGCGCGGCGGCGAGCTGGACCCGTCGCTGAACTGGGCCGACGTCGCCGAAATCCGCCGCTGGTGGGACGGCCCGCTGCTGCTCAAGGGCATCCAGGACGTGGACGACGCGCGCAACGCCGTGGCCCGCGGCGCCGACGCCATCGTGGTCAGCAACCACGGCGGGCGCCAGCTCGACGGCACCCAGTCGAGCATCCGCGCGCTACCGCCGATAGTCGAGGCGGTCGGCGCGCAGACCGAAGTCTGGATGGACGGCGGCATCCGCAGCGGCCAGGACGTGCTCCGCGCCCGCGCCCTGGGCGCGCGCGGCTGCCTGCTGGGGCGCGCCTTCGTCTACGGCCTGGGGGCCCTCGGCGAGGCCGGCGTGAGCCGCGCGCTGGAGATCATCCACAACGAACTGAGCCTGAGCATGGCCTTCTGCGGCCACACCGACATCGAGGCCGTCGGCCCGAGCATCTTGCTG
Organism: Pseudomonas sp. AAC; assembly: GCF_000725445.1. Classification (NCBI taxonomy): domain Bacteria; kingdom Pseudomonadati; phylum Pseudomonadota; class Gammaproteobacteria; order Pseudomonadales; family Pseudomonadaceae; genus Pseudomonas; species Pseudomonas sp. AAC. The sequence goes on from NZ_KL647098.1 coordinate 51,258, forward strand.
CCCCCGTGCCCCTGGCCGGGGGCCAGCGCCCTCCCGCACGGCCCGCTCCATCCGGGGCGGGACGCGCGGCTACCCACCGGAGACCTGTCATGACCACGCAACCCCCCATCCAGCGCCTGGAGCGCCTGTTCGCGCTGCAGAAAGCGGCTTTCGCCCAGGACATGTTCCCCAGCGCCGAGACGCGCATCGAGCGCATGTCGCGCATCGTGCCGATGATGTACAGCTACCGCGCCAGGATCCACGAAGCGCTGGTGGCGGACTTCGGCAGCCATTCGGGCGCGGCGGCGGACCTCACCGAAATCCTGCCGATGGTCGAGCGCGTGCGCTTCGACTGCGCCCACGTCCAGCAGTGGATGAAGCCCATCGCCAAGCCGGTCGACCCGGCCACCCAGGGCGAGTCGCGGGCCTACGTGCAGTACAGCCCCAAGGGCGTGGTGTGCAACATGGCGGCGTGGAACTTCCCCTTCGACGTCGGCGTCGGCCCGCTCATCGACATGCTCGGCGCCGGCAACCGGGTGATCCTCAAGCCCTCGGACCTGACGCCCAACAGCGGCGCCCTGCTGCAGGAAATGTTCGCGGCCTACTTCGCCGAGGACGAGGTCGCGGTGGTCAACGGCGACCTGGAGCTGGCCCGGCACTGCGCCACGCTGCCCTGGGACCACCTGCTGTTCACCGGCGGCACGGCGGTGGGCCGCGAGATCATGAAGCGCTGCGCCGAGAACCTGGTGCCGGTCACCCTCGAACTGGGCGGGCGCAACCCCACCATCGTCGGCCGCGACAAGCTCGGCGACGCGCAGACGCTGGCGGCCATCGCCGGCATCAAGGCCATCAAGCGCGGCCAGCTGTGCATCACCGTCGACCACCTGCTGGTGCCCGAGGACGGCCTGCAGGACTTCGTGAAGGCCCTGAGCGAAGTGATGCAGCACAGCTTCGGCCACGACAACGGCGCCAGCAGCGCCAGCGGCATCATCAACCAGCGCCACGTCGAGCGCCTGCAACGCCTGCTGGAGGACGCCCAGGGCAAGAGCGAGCAGGTGATCCGCATCGGCCGCGAGATGGATGCCGGCGCCCGCGACATGCCCTTCCACATCGTGGTCAACCCGCGCGACGACGCCCAGGTGGTGCGCGAGGAAATCTTCGGTCCGATCCTGCCGATCCAGACCTACAAGGACACCGACGACCTCGTCACGCGCATCAACCAGGGCGACACGCCGCTGGGCATCTACCTCTTCAGCGACGACCCGGCGCTGCGCCAGGCGATCGCCACGCGCACCCGCTCGGGCGGCGTGTGCTTCAACATCGCCGTGATGCAGGGCGCGCTGGCCGCCATGGGCTTCGGCGGGGTGGGCGCCAGCGGCATGGGCCGGCACCACGGCGAGGAAGGCTTCCGCGAGTTCTCCAACCCGCGCGGCTTCTACGAGCGCCGCGCCGGCGGCAGCTTCGAGCTGATCACGCCGCCCTACGGCGCCGCCACGCGCCAGCTGATCGACACGGTGGCCTACCCGCAGGTGGCGGCTGCTCTGGGACTCGAACCGTGACCGGCACTGCGCGTCACGCCTGACGGCCAGCCCCGGCGGCGGCCTGCCGCCGGGGCACCGTCCTGCACACCGAGCCTCGCCCGAAACGAGCTGCCGCTGGCGGCGCCATGAGGGAACGAACCATGAAAGCACCTTGGAATACCGGGGCGGCGCTGCTGCTCGCGGCTCCGCTGGCCTGGGCCGGCGGCCCGGCGGCGGTCGACGCCCAGCGCCTGAACGCCGCCGACAGCGAGCCCGGCAACTGGATGAGCACCGGCCGCACCTACGGCGAACAGCGCTATTCGCCGCTGGAGCAGGTCAACGAGGGGAACGTGGGGCAGCTCGGCCTGGCCTGGAACTACGGCTTCGGGCTGGACCGCGTGGTCGAGGCCACGCCCCTGGTGGTGGACGGCGTGATGTACACCACCAGCGCCTACAGCATCGTCCACGCGCTGGACGCGCGCACCGGCGAACTGCTGTGGAAGTACGACCCCGGGGTCTACCGCGGCATCCAGGGCTCGGGCTGCTGCGACGCGGCCAACCGCGGCGTGGCGGTGTGGAACGGCAAGGTCTACGTGGGCGTGTACGACGGCCGGCTGGAGGCGCTGGAAGCACGCAGCGGGCAGCGCCTGTGGTCGGTGGACACCGTGCTCGACCACGCGCGCAACTACACCATCACCGGCGCCCCGCGCATCATCAAGGGCAAGGTGGTGATCGGCAACGGCGGCAGCGAGTTCGGCGTGCGCGGCTACGTCACCGCCTACGATGCCGAAACCGGCGCGCAGGCCTGGCGCTTCTTCACCGTGCCGGGCGACCCGGCAAAGGGCGACGAGAGCGACACCATCGGCATGATCCGCAAGACCTGGTTCGGCGACCAGTACTGGAAACAGGGCGGCGGCGGCACCGTGTGGGACTCGATGGCCTACGACGCCGAACTGGACCTGCTCTACCTCGGCGTCGGCAACGGCGCCTTCTGGAACTACGGCCAGCGCTCGCAGGGCAAGGGCGACAACCTGTTCCTCTCCTCCATTGTCGCGGTCCGCCCCGACACCGGGCAGTACGTCTGGCACTACCAGACCACGCCGGGCGACGCCTGGGACTACACCGCCACGCAGCACATCATCGTCGCCACCCTGGCCATCGACGGCAAGCCGCGCAAGGTGGTGATGCAGGCGCCGAAGAACGGCTTCTTCTACGTGCTGGACGCGGCCACGGGCAAGCTGCTCTCGGCCGCCCAGTACGCCCCCAAGGTCAACTGGGCCAAGGGCGTGGACCTGGACAGCGGCCGGCCGCTCATCGACCCGGAGGCGGCCGACTACTGGAGCAAGGGCGAGGCCAGGCTGGTGTTCCCCGGCTCCCAGGGCGGGCACAACTGGCACCCGATGAGCTACAGCCCGAAGACCGGCCTGGTCTACATCCCCACGCAATCGACGGCCGACATCCACCACCCGAAGGCGAAGCTGGATACGCCCGCCAAGGGCCAGTGGAACACCGGGATGGAAATCCCGCCGATGCCCCGGGACAGCAAGAGCATCGACGAATTCGCGCAGATCTACACCGGCAAGCTGCAGGCCTGGGACCCCGTGCGGCAGAAAGAGGTCTGGTCGGTGCCCTACGCGCAGATCGCCAACGGCGGCACCTTGGCCACCGCCGGCAACCTGGTGTTCCAGGGCACCCACGATGGCCGCCTGCTGGCCTACGCGGCCGACAGTGGCAAGCTGCTGTGGCAGCGCGAGGTGAGCAGCGGTGTGGTGGCCGCGCCCATCACCTACAGCGTGGACGGCGAGCAGTACGTGACCTTCAGCAGCGGCTGGGGCGGCGCCTACCCGATCACCTTCGGCGCCCTGTCCGAGCGCACCCGCGGCGTGCCCGACGCCCGGGTGTTCACCTTCAGGCTCGGCGGCAGCGCGCCCATGCCCGCGGTCCGGCGGCGCGCCATCGTACTGCCCGAGCCGCCGCCGCTGAGCGCCGACGCGGCCACGGTGGCGGCCGGCGACCAGCTGTTCCGCCAGCACTGCGGGGTGTGCCACGGCCTGGGCGCCTTCAGCGCGAACGTGATCCCCGACCTGCGCTACATGACGGCGCAGACGCACGAGGACTTCCAGAGCATCGTCGCCGGCGCGCGGGCCGGCCGGGGCATGCCGCCGTTCGCCGGGCGGCTGGCGCCGGAGCAGGTGGAGCAGATCCGCGCCTACCTGATCGAGCGCGCCCACGACCGGCGCGCCGAACTGCAGGCCGCGGGCCAGCCGCCGGCGGACACCTAGGTTCGCTGGGCTAGCGGTCCGGCCGCTCCTGGGCCAGCGTCTGCAGGGCGTCCGGGCGCAGCAGCAGGAGCTGGCCGTAGCGCTGGCGGATCAGGCCCTGCTGCTCCCACTGCTTGAGCACCTGGTTGACGCGCTGGCGGGTGGCGCCGATGAGCTGCGCCATGGACTCCTGGGACAGCCGCAGGTCCAGGCTCACCCCTTCGGCCTCCTTCGCCCCGAAGGATTCGCTCAGCCCCAGCAGGCGCCCGGCCAGGCGCTGCTCCAGCGACTGCGTGGAAAACGCGGAGAAGGCCACCAGCATGGCGCGCAGGCGCGACACCTCCAGGTCCAGCAGCATGCGCACCAGCGCCGGGTGCCGATCGCACAGCTCGCCCAGCGCCAGCGGGCTGATGTGCAGCACCTGGGAGGGTACGTGGGCATGGGCGTCGTGCAGGCGGTTGCTGTGGTCGAGCATCGACACCTCGCCCAGCCAGGTGCCCGGCTCGTAGAAGTTCAGCACCGCCTCCTGGCCATCGCGGGTGGTGTTGCTCAGGCGGATGATGCCCTGCAGCACGATGTACAGGCCATCCGGCGGCTCGCCGCAGCGGAACAGCTGCTGGCCGGTGTTCAGCGCGCGCACGCCGGCGCGGGCCAGCATGTCGTCGCGAACCTGTTCCGGCAGGCCGCCGAACCAGGGGCTGGCCAGCAGCACGGCGAGATGGGACTCCGACAACATCGAGGGGAAGGTCACGCCTGAAGGCTCCATGGAATCCGGGACGTTGCTCCCATTATTCGGCCGACGGGCGAGCCAGCACAAGGCGCATCGACGGCCTCCCCCAATCGGCCGCAAAGGGGGGACCGGGCGCCAGCAGGACGGACGTCAAATTCAGGACAGTCGCCGCACCTCGCCACGCCTTAGCCTCGGGCGCTCCACCACAACATCTACAAGAACACCTACAAGAAGGAATGCCCCATGGCCCACGAACTCGCCCTCCCCCATGTCCGCGACCAGGTGAGCGACGAAGAATGGCAACTGCGCGTCAACCTCGCCGCGTGCTACCGGCTGGTCGCCCTGTTCGGCTGGACCGACCTGGTCTTCACCCACATCAGCGCCCGCGTCCCCGGCCCCGAGCATCACTTCCTGATCAACCCCTACGGCCTGCTGTTCGACGAGATCACCGCCTCCAACCTGGTGAAGATCGACCAGGACGGCAACAAGGTGATCGACAGCCCCTACGACGCCAACCGCGCCGGCTTCGTCATCCATAGCGCCATCCATGCCGCGCGCCACGACATCCAGTGCGTGCTGCACACCCACACCCGCGCCGGCGTCGCGGTCAGCGCCCAGGAATGCGGCGTGCTGCCGATCAGCCAGCAGTCCACCTTCGTGCTCTCCTCGCTGGCCTACCACGACTACGAGGGCGTGGCCCTGCGCGACGACGAGAAGCCGCGCCTGCAGGCCGACCTGGGCAACAAGCTGTTCTTCATGCTGCGCAACCACGGCCTGCTCACCGTCGGCCGCAGCGTCGCCGACGCCTTCCTCAACATGTACACCTTCGAGACCACCTGCCAGATCCAGCTGGCGGCCCAGGCCGGCGGCCAGCTGGTGCAGGTCGATCCGCAGATCATCGACGGCGTGGCCGAGGTGGTCGACAAGCAGACCGGCGGCCAGGGCGGCGACTTCGTCTGGCCGGCGCTGCTGCGCAGGCTCAACCGCATCGACACCAGCTATCGCGACTGAGGAGCCAGCGATGAACACCACTCCCTGCATCGCCCTGTCGCGCCAGGTACCCGATGCGCTGTTGGGAAGCCTGCGCGAACGGGCCGAGCTCCGCATGCCCGAACGCGGCCTCCCGGATGACCTGGGCGAGCTGCTGAGCGGGGCCGACTACGCCCTGGTGCTGCCCGCCGACCGCATCGACGCCGCCCTGCTGGAGCGCTGCCCGCGCCTGAAGGTGCTGAGCACCGTCAGCGCCGGCTTCGACCACATCGACGTGGCCGCCTGCACGGCCCGCGGCATCCGCGTCTGCAACACCCCCAAGGCGGTCGCCGCGGCCACCGCCGACCTCGCCTTCGGCCTGCTGCTGGCCGCGGCCCGGCGCATCGTCGAGGCCGACGCCTTCGTCCGCGGCGGCGGCTGGCGCGCCGACTCCTCGCCGCTGTTCGGCCAGGACGTGCACCACAAGCAGTTGGGCATCCTCGGCCTGGGCAGCATCGGCATGGAAGTGGCCAAGCGCGCCCGCGGCTTCGACATGGACGTCACCTATTGCAACCGGCGGCGCCTGCCGGTGGAGGAAGAAGTCCGGCTCGGCGTGCGCTACCTGGACTTCGACAGCCTGCTGGAGCAGAGCGACGCGCTCATCCTGCAGCTGCCCTACAGCGCCGCCACCCACCACATCATCGGCGCGCCGCAGCTGGCGCAGATGAAGCCCGAGGCCATCCTGATCAACACCGCCCGCGGCGGCCTGGTGGATGAAACCGCCCTGGCCACGGCCCTGCGCGAAGGCCGGCTGGCGGCGGCCGGGCTGGACGTCACCGAAGGCGAGCCGGCGGTGAACCCGGCGCTACTCGGCCTGCCCAACCTGGTGCTGTCGCCGCACAACGGCGCCTCCACCCGCGAGACGCACAAGCGCATGACCCTCGAGGCCTTCGACAACCTGCTCGACGCCCTGCAGGGCGCGCCGCTGCGCAACTGCATCAACCCGCAACCAACAGAGGAATGCTGCCCATGAGCGTGCATTGCGTAGTCGTGTCCTGGCTGAAAGAGCCGGGCAACCTGGAACACATCGCCCAACTGACCGCCGCCTGCGAAAGCCTGCGGCAGATCCCCGGCGTCAGCGAAGTCCGCTTCGGCCCCCGGGCCAACCTGGGCGGCGTCGGCTCGGACGACAGCTTCGACTTCGCCATGATCATCAGTTTCGAGTCGTTCAAGGCGGCCCAGGACTATGGGCCCCATCCCAACCATATGCAGGCGGCGCAACTCACCGTGCAACTGGCGGAGCGGTTCCAGAGTTTCTATTTCGAGACCTGAGTTAATCGCGGACGGAGTCCGTTCCTACGGCGCCTGGCACAGGGGTCGACCGTAGGAGCGGACTCCGTCCGCGATTTGCGCGCAGGGCGCGCTCCTGCAGTCCAGGGAGGCATGGTGTGTTTCCTGGGAGCGAGCTTGCTCGCGAACAGTTTCCCGGTGGCGTGGATGTTGGGTGCAAGAGCGCCCTCTCCCCAACCCTCTCCCGCAAGCGGGAGAGGGGGCTTGTCCTGAGCGATGCGTCGGCCAGGCGCAATCCTCCCACCCTCGTCATTCCCGCGAACAGCGCTTGCGCTGCCTTGGCTTGGGTGTTTCTGCGCCGCACCGAGTTTGCCCAACCGTCTTGTTTCGCCCCCTCGGGCGAGTCCCTTTTGTCAATCGCCACAAAAAGAAACCAAAAGGCTTTGCCCGACATACGGGCCCGATGGAGCCGGGCTACCCTCGCGAATTCCCCCGCCACGGAGGCCCGCCCCGAGGGGACGTCCCTGTAGCCCATCGGGGCTCTCGCGGCATCCATGTCGCCTGACCTCCTGAGCGCCGGTTTCGCTCGGCCTTCTGAAGGGGCGTTTCGGTGCGCTCGGCTATTTCTCTGGAAATCCAAGAGCAGACGCGCTTTTGCTTTTCGTAGGAGCGAGCTTGCTCGCGAACCCAGCAGTCACTGGGTTATTCCCCTTCGGGCCAGCGCAAGCGCTGTTCGCGATGGAGCCGCGTCCCGCGTTCGCGGGAATGACAGGGGTCGTGAGGAGTTTCAGGATGACTCTTGATTCCCCGTCCACTCCGAACGGCCCCCTCTCCCGCTTGCGGGAGAGGGTTGGGGAGAGGGCGCTCTTAACCCCAGCGCCTACGCCCCCGGCAAACCCCATTCGCGAGCAAGCTCGCTCCTACAGCCCCCCCCGCCAACCTGCAGGAGCACAACGCGAACGGCGGACACAACAGCCTCAAACCACAACTGCTTATCCCCCCACGCCAACCACCCCATAACCCCCATGAATCCCCCACCCTCCACGCCGCTGATCACGCCAGAACCCCCGCCCCAGAGCCTCTCCAGCCCTCGCTTGTCAGCCTTTGGCACGAACGCCAGCCCCCACCATCGGCACTTTCTCCAAGCCGCAAATTCCGGACAGTTCATACAAGCGCCGCAGCCTCACCATGCTTGCAAACAATAAGGAGACACCAGCAAGTGCAAACCCCCTGGACTCGCTCATACCCTGCCGGCGTGCGCTGGAACACCGACCTCTCCGGCCTCAGCGTGCTGGACATGCTCGATGACTCGGTGCGCCGCTGGGCCGACCGCCCGGCCATCGACTTCATGGGCCGCAACATCGACTACCGCGAACTCACCTCGCTGATCGACCGCGCCGCCAAGGGCCTGCAGGACCTGGGCGTCGGCCCCGGCGTCCACGTCGGCCTCTACCTACCCAACGTGCCGCAATACGTCATCACCTTCTTCGCCATCCTGCGCGCCGGCGGCACCGTGGTGAACTACTCGCCGCTGGATGCCGGCGAGGTGCTCGCGCACAAGATCGAGGACAGCCGCACCGACATCCTCGTCACCCTCGACCTCAACAGCCTCTACCCGCTGATGGCCCGCCTGCTCGACAGCACCCGCCTGCACACCCTGGTGGTCGGCTCGCTGGGCGAGTTCGGCGCGCAGCCGCGGGAGATCCGCGCCCGCCTGCAGCAGGAGGGCCAGCTCGCCCAGGTGCACTACAGCGAGCAATGCCTGCCCTTCGAACAGTTGCTGGACAACGAAGGCGACTGGCAGCCCCACGCCCTGCCGCCGCTGGACGAGGCCCTGGCCGTGCTGCAGTACACCGGCGGCACCACCGGCCTGCCCAAGGGCGCCATGCTGACCCACGCCAACCTCGGCGCCGCCGCGGCCCAGGTGATGATGATCAACGTCGACAACGACCAGCGCCTGCACGAAGGCCGCGAGAGCATCCTGGTGGTGCTGCCGCTGTTCCACGTCTACGCCATGGTCGGCTGCCTGCTGTTCCCGGTGGCCGCGGGCGCCGAAATGCGCCTGCACACGCGCTTCGACGCCGGCGCCGTATTGCGCGACATCCACGACAACCGGGTGAGCTGCTTCCCCGGCGTGCCGACCATGTTCACCGCCCTGCTCAGCCACCCGCAGGTCAGCGAGTACGACCTGCGCTGCCTGAAGATCTGCGCCTCCGGCGGCGCCCCGCTGCCGGTGGAGCTGATGCAGCAGTTCAAGGCCCTGACCGGTTGCCAGATCACCGAGGGCTGGGGCATGACCGAGACCTGCACCGGCGGCACCTTCACCCCCGCCGAGCGGCCCCAGGCAGGCTCCTGCGGCGTGCCGCACATCGGCGTGGACATCTGCTTCCTCGACCTGGAGGACGCCGGGCGCAAGGTGTCGCCGGGGCAGAACGGCGAGCTGGCCATCCGCGGGCCGAACATCATGCGCGGCTACTGGAACAACCCCCAGGCCAGCGCCGAGTCCTTCACCCACGACGGCTACTTCCGCACCGGCGACGTCGGCTACATGGACGCGGACGGCTACATCTACATCGTCGACCGCACCAAGGACATGCTCCTGTGCGGCGGTTTCAACGTCTACCCGCGGGTGATCGAGGAAGCCATCTACGCCCACCCGGCGGTGGAGGAAGTCATGGTCCTGGGCATTCCCGACGCCTACCGCGGCCAGTCGCCCAAGGCCTACGTCAAGCTGCGCCCCGGCCATGCGGCCTTCGACCTCGACGCGCTCAAGGACTTCCTCAAGGACCGCCTGGGCAAGCACGAGATGGTGCAGGCCCTGGAAATCCGCGCCGACCTGCCCAAGACCGCCGTGGGCAAACTGTCCAAGAAGCTGCTCAAGGACGAAATCGCCGCCGCTCAAGCGAGCGCCGGTAACTGAACCCGTAGTACCCCCGTACAAGGAAACCGCCATCATGCCCGCCGCTTTCTACGAGTCCCTCACCGCCCCCTTCCGCCGGCACCCGGTGGAGCGCCGCCCCTCGCCCATGCTCTGGGCGCTGGAGTCGCGTGCCCTGCTGGAATGGGCCTCGATCCCGGCGGCCATGCCCTGGCTGCTGCTCAACGTGCCGCGCGGCGACGGCCACAGCGTGCTGGTACTGCCCGGGCTGATGGCCCACGACTGCACCACCCTGCCCCTGCGGCGCTTCCTCGACAACCGCGGCTACGACACCCACGGCTGGGGCCAGGGCCTCAACCGCGGCCCGAGCCGCGGCGTGGTGGAGCGCCTGCTGGCGCAACTGCAGGAACTGCACGAGACGTCCGGGCGCAAGGTCAGCCTGATCGGCTGGAGCCTGGGCGGCATCTTCGCCCGCGAGATGGCCCGCGCCATGCCCGCCAGCGTGCGCCAGGTGATCACCCTCGGCAGCCCGCTGTACGGCCCGCCGCAGACCAGCACCAACGCCTGGGAGCTGTACCGCCTGGTGCGCAGCTTCAATCGCGAGAGCGAGGAGCGTGGCGAAGAGGCGCCGCCGGTGCCCACCACCTCCATCTACAGCCGCGCCGACGGCATCGTCGGCTGGGGCGGCAGCGTCGAGCGCCAGGGGCGCCTGACCGACAACATCGAAGTCAACTGCGCCAGCCACATCGGCCTGGGCGTACACCCGCTGGTCTGGTACGCCATCGGCGACCGCCTGGCGCAAGCGCAGGACCAGTGGCAGAAGTTCCGGCCGCGCGGTCTGAAGCGCGCGCTCTACCCCTTCCGCGCCCCCCGGCGCTGAGGGGCACACCGGCCCGGCGGCAATGGGCCTTGCGAGTACTTTCCCTGCAACAACAAGAACGAAGGTTGGTGATGCGATGAAACATTTGAGCGGGATGGACGCCATATTCCTCCACATGGAATCGGCCGAGATGCCTACGCACATCGGTTCGCTGCATGTGCTGCAACTCCCCGAGGGCCATGACGGCGACTTCTTCGAGGAGGTCAAGCAGTACCTGACCGGGCGCCTGCACCTGGCCACGGTCTTCACCCGCAAGCTGGCGTTCATGCCCTTCGACCTGTCCGACCCGGTGTGGGTGGAGGACGAGCAGCTGGACCTGGAACACCACATCCGCCACATCACCCTGTCCAAGCCCGGCAGCAACCGCCAGCTGCAGCAGGCCGTGGCGCGCAGCCACGCCAGCCTGCTCGACCGCAGCCGGCCGCTGTGGGAAGTCACCATCATCGACGGCCTGCGCAGCGGCGAAGTGGCGCTGTACGCCAAGGTCCACCACGCCAATGTCGACGGCCAGGCCGGCATCGAACTGGTCCGCGCGCTGTTCGACGACGTGCCCAGCGGCCGCGTCGTCCCGCCGGCGCCGCCCAAGCTGCGGCGCAACCAGTACCAGCTCGGCGTCGCCGAACTGGCCGGGGCGGCCATCGGCAACGCCGGGCGCCAGTACGTCAAGCTGGCGAAGATGCTGCCGGACATGCTCCGCGCCGGGCGCAGCCTGCTGCCGGTGATCGGCGACGGCAACCTGCGCAACTGGCGCAGCCTCGACCCGCGCAAGCTGCTGGCCCCGCGCACCCCGCTGAACGTGGCCATCACCAACCAGCGCAGCTTCGCCGGGCGCACCGTGCCTCTGGCCGAGATCAAGGACATGGCGCGCCAGTTGGACGTGAGCTTCAACGACGTGGTCATGGCCACTGTCTCCGGCGCCCTGCGCCGCTACCTCAAGGCCAGCGGCGAGCTGCCGGAGAAACCCCTGACCGCCGCCGCGCCGGTGAGCCTGCGCGCCCCCGGCGACGACACCGCCAACAACCAGGTGAGCATGCTGGTGGTCGACCTGGCCACCGACGAGGCCGACCCGCTGCAGCGCCTGCAGCGCATCAACGCCTCCTCGACGCAGCGCAAGGCGGCGATGAACAAGTTCCGCTCGGCCATCCCCATGGACTTCCCGATCTTCGCCGCGCCCTGGCTGCTCTCCGGCATGGCCGCCATGTACGGCCGCTCGCGCCTGGCCAACTGGATGCCGCCGCCGGCCAACCTGGTGATCTCCAACGTCACCGGCATCCCCGCCCAGCTGTACTTCGCCGGGGCCAAGGTGCTGTGCTACTACCCGGTGTCCATCCCCTCCCACGGCATGGCGCTGAACGTCACCGTGACCAGCTACCACGACCGCCTGGACTACGGCCTGATCGCCTGCCGCCGGGCCCTGCCGGACCTCAACGACCTGGGCGACCACCTGCTGGCCGAACACCGCCGCCTGCTCGAACTGGCGCGCAACAAGGTTGCCGCGGCGGCGCAGGGCAAGGGCGGCGACAAGCCGGCCAGCCAGAAGCACAGCGCCGCCGCCAAGGCCGTCGCCAGCAAGCAGGGCGAGGCTGCGGACAAGCCGGCAGCCAAGGCCAGGAACCCCGCCAAGGCGCTGCCCAAGGCCAGGCCGGCGGCCCCGCCGCGACGCAAGGTGAACGGCGCCGCGGCGCAACAGCCCAGCCCCGCGCCGCAGCCGGCAGCGGCCGAAGCCACACAGGTCCAGTGATCCCGGCGCCGGCCCGCCGTGCGGCGGCCCCACAAGGGCCCCGTGGCGGCGGCCGGTAACCCGCGGTAGACCCCACCCCGGAGCCTCGCATGTCCACAGTCATCAGCGCCCCCGCCGCGGCACAGGCCGCCCTGGCGCCCCAGGGCGACGCCGAAGCCGTCTACGGCAAGATCACCCGCCGCCTCATTCCCTTCCTGTTCATCTGCTACCTGCTGAACTTCATCGACCGCGCCAACATCGGCTTCGCCCAGTTGCAGATGAAGAGCTCGCTGGGCTTCAGCGACGCCGTCTACGGCCTCGGCGCGGCCATGTTCTTCGTCGGCTACGTGCTCTTCGAAGTGCCCAGCAACATGCTTCTGCAGCGCATCGGCGCGCGCCTGACCATCATGCGCATCATGCTGCTCTGGGGCCTGGCCTCCAGCGCCACCCTGCTGGTCACCACGCCCACCCAGTTCTACGTGGTGCGCTTCCTGCTCGGGGTGTTCGAGGCCGGCTTCTTCCCCGGCATCGTCCTCTACCTCACCTTCTGGTACCCGCCGCAGCGCCGCGCCCGGGTGCTGGCGTTCTTCTGCATGGCCCAGGTGGCCGCGGCCTTCATCACCAGCCCGGTGTCGGGCTGGATCCTGAAGAACCTGCACGGCACCCACGGCTGGGAAGGCTGGCAGTGGATGTTCTTCATCGAGGGCATGCCCACGGTGCTGCTCGGCCTGCTGGTGCTGTGGCTGCTGCCCAATGGCCCGCAGGACGCCAAGTGGCTGACCCCGGACGAGCGCGAACTGGTGCGCCAGGGCGTGCAGGGCACCACCGGCGCCGACGTCGACGGCGGCGGCCATGGCAAGGGCGCGCTGGCCGCGGCGCTGCGCGACCCACGGGTCTACCTGCTGGCCTTCGGCGCCTTCGTCTCCGGCTGCGCCGGCTACTTCCTGGCCTTCTGGACGCCGACCATCATCCGCGAACTGGGCGTGGCCGACCTGCAGCTGGTCGGCCTCTACGCGGTCATCCCCAACGTCTTCGCCCTGTTCGCCATGTTCTGGTACGGCCGCCGCTCCGACCGCCGCGACGAACAGCGCCTGCACTGGGCCTGGGCCTTCGTCGTCGCCGCCGCCGGCTTCCTCCTGCTGGCCTGGGCCATCGGCAACGGCAGCCTGGCCTGGACGCTGGTCGCCATCAGCACCGGCGGCTCGGCCCTGGTGGCGGCCACCCCGGTGTTCTGGGCCATGGTCACCCGCTACCTGGCGCGCGAACGCGCCGCCGTCGGCATCGCCCTGGTCAACACCCTGGCCAGCGTCGCCGGCATCAGCCCGGCCGTGGTCGGCGCCATCAAGACCCGCACCGGCAGCCTGGACGATGCCATCTACCTGCTCTGCGCGCTGTTCGTGATCGCCGCCCTGGCCATGGCCCTGGGCATGCGCAAGGCCCTGGCGACGCCGCAGCAGCCGGCCTGAACCGGCCCCGAGGAAAAGACATGCCACCGTCCGTACACGCACCCGCCTGCTTCGCCCTACGCTACAGGCATGCCCGTGACCCATTCCTCGCCGCCGCCCGCACAGGAGCCCCCGCATGAACGATTCGCTGCACCTGCTCGACGCCACCGCCCAGGCCCAACTGGTCTACCGCGGCGAAGTCACCCCGCTGGAACTGGTGGACGCCGCCATCGCCCGCATCGAAGCGCACGACCCGGCGCTCAACTCGGTGATCTGGCGCCAGTTCGAACTGGCCCGCGAGCGCGCCCGCGGCCCGCTGCCCGGCGGCCCCTTCCGCGGCGTGCCCTTCCTGCTCAAGGACCTGGCCGGCGGCGCCGAGAGCGGCCAGCCGCTGTCCTACGGCAGCCGCCTGGGCCTGGGCAACCGCGCCGACCACGACACCGAGCTGGTGCGCCGCTACCGCAGCGCCGGGCTGATCACCGTCGGGCGCAGCAACACCCCGGAATTCGGCATCACCCCCACCACCGAGCCGGCGGCCTTCGGCCCCTGCCTCAACCCCTGGAACCTCGGCCTCTCCGCCGGCGGCTCCAGCGGCGGGGCCGCCGCCGCGGTGGCCGCGCGCCTGGTGCCCATGGCCCACGCCAGCGACATCGGCGGCTCCATCCGCATTCCCGCCTCGGCCTGCGGGGTGTTCGGCCTCAAGCCCAGCCGCGGGCGCAACCCGGCCGGCCCCAAGGTCGGCGAAGGCACCGGCGGCCTGCCCGCCGAGCACTGCTGCTCGATCTCGGTGCGCGACAGCGCCGCCCTGCTCGACGCCACCTCGGCGCCGGACTACGGCGCGCCCTACGTGGCCCCGTTCAAGGCCCGCCCCTACCTGCAGGAAGTCGACGCACCGCACCGCCGCCTGCGCATCGGCCTGCTGCGCACCCCGCTCACCGGCATCGACGTGCACCCCGACTGCCTCGCCGCGCTGGAATCGGCCGCCCTGCTCTGCCGCGGCCTGGGTCACGAGGTCACCGACGAGGCGCCGACGGTGAGCGACATGCCCGCCGTCGGCCAGGCCTTCGCCCGGCTCTTCGTGGTGTCCGCGGCGCTGCACCTGCGCAGCCTGGAGCAACAGGTGGGCCGCCAGGCCGGCGAGCACGACATCGAGCCGCTGACCCGCGCGGTGGTCGGCCTGGCCGGCCAGGTCAGCGCCACCGACTACGTGCTGGCCCAGCGCACCCTGCAACGCATGGCGCGGGAGATCGCCACCTTCCACGAGCACTACGACCTGATCCTCAGCCCGACCATGGCCTGCCCGCCGAGCGCCATCGGCGAACTGGCCTTCCGCGAGGGCGAAACCCTGGAAGCCTTCTTCGCCCGCTCGGGCCCCTTCGCCGCCTTCACCTCCGTGTACAACGCCACCGGCCAGCCGGCCATGAGCGTGCCGCTGCACTGGACCGCCGGCGGCACGCCCATCGGCGTGCAGTTCGCCGCGCGCCTGGGCGACGAGGGCACCCTGTTCCGTCTCGCCGCCGAGCTCGAACGCGCCCGTCCCTGGGCCTCGCGCCTGCCGCCGCTGCGCGGCTGAGCCGGCAGCACATCCGCATCAGCGCCCCGGCAGCCCGGGGCCAGGAGTTCCGCAGATGAATTCGCACCCCAACCTCCACGCCATCGCCAGCCGTCCCGCCCCACGCCCCCTCAGTGGCGCGCTGCCGCTGCTGCCGGCCCGCCACGTGGCGCGGCCGCGCCTGCTGCAACGCCTGCTCGGCGGACGCCAGCGGGTGAGCCTGCTGCACGCCCCCGCCGGCTTCGGCAAGAGCGTGCTGCTCAACGAATGCGCGCGCCAGGCCGGCCCCCGCGGCCGCGTCGCCTGGCTGGACCTGCGCGGCCGGCCGCTGCAGGAGGGCGACTTCCTCAGCCGCCTGGCCATAGTGCTGGACCTGGACCCCAGCGCGCGGAACTGGCAGGAAGACCTGCAGCGCCTGCTGGAGGGCAGCGCGCAGCCGCTGTGGATCGTGCTCGACGACTACCCGCGGCAGGGCGATGCGCAGCTGGACGCCTGCGTGGCCCGCCTGCTGGAGACCAGCGCCAGCGACATCCGCTGGTGGATCGGCTCGCGCCGCCGCCCGGACTGGAACCTGCCGCGCCTGCTGCTGCAGGGCGAACTGCTGGAACTCGATGCCAGCGACCTGGCCCTGGACCACGACGAACTGGAGCACCTGCTGCGCAAGCAGCAGGCCGAGGCGAGCGACGGCGACAGCGTCGACCTGCTGAGCCACAGCGCCGGCTGGCCGGCGCTGCTCGGCCTGCTCGCCCTGCAGGGCCGCATGCGCTGGCCCGAGGCCGGCGGCGGCCTGCTGCACGACTACCTGCGCCGCGAGGTGCTCGCCCCGCTGCCGGCGCAGCTGCGCGGCGCCTTGCGCGTGCTCAGCCACCTGCCCCGCTTCAAGGCCGGCCTGTGCCGGCACCTGGGCTCGGTCGGCGAGGCGGCCTTCGCCCAACTGGGCCAGTTGCAGCTGCTCCGGCGCCTGGACGAGAACTCGGGCTGGTTCGCCGTCTGGCCGCCGCTCGCCGAGCTGCTGCGCCAGGAACAGGACGACGCGCCGCCCACCGTCGCCCTGCTGGAAGCCAGCCAGTGGTTCGCCGAGCACGGCGACCTGCGCCAGGCCACCCAGCTGGCCCTGGCCGCCGGCTCCATCGAACGCGCCGTGGCCTTGCTGCAGGACGCCAACAGCGACCAGATGATGGTCGAGCACAGCGCCGTGCAACTGCTGCGCTGGCGCGACGAACTGCCCGCCGGCCTGCTGCAGTCCAGCCCCAAGCTGATCCTCCTGGAAACCTGGGCGCTGATCATCTGCGCCCGCCTGGACGAGGCCATGGACTGCCTGCAGGCGCTGGCGCGCTTCCTGCCGCGGCCGGACGCCCACCGCCAGCGGCTCAGCCTGGCGCACTACCAGTCCATCCTCGGCGTGCTGCAACGCCAGTTCGCCCTGCCCGATGCGCGGCGCAACTGCAGCGACGCCCTGGAACACCTGGAGGAGCACTACTGGGGCCAGCACATCCTCTGCCACCAGGCCCTGGCCCAGCAGGCCATGGTCGAGGGCGACCTGATCGTCGCGCGGCAGCACTGCCAGGCCGGCCTGCGCCTGTCGCGGCGGCACGCCAGCCTGTGCTTCGAGGCCCTGCTGAGCGTTGAGCACATCCACCTGCTGGCCCTTTCCGGCGAGCACCACCACGCCCTGGACTACGCCGAGCAGATGCTCGCCGAACTGCGCAAGGGCACCCACGGCGGCCCCATGAGCGCCCGCCTGCACGTGCTGCGCGGCGAACTGCTGACCCTGCGCGGCGAGGACGTCGCCGCCGAAGCCGCTCTCCAGCAGGGCCTGCGCGAGGCCGAGGAATGCCAGGACGCCTACCTGCTCTACGCCTACCACGCGCTGATCAGCCTGACCTGCGAGCGCGGCGAGGTGGAGCGCGCCCACCAGCTGCTGCTGGCCGCCGAGCGGCGCATGCAGCGCCTGTGCATCCCCGAGATCCGCTACCGCGAAGTGCTGCGCCTGGCCCGCGCCCGGCTGTGGCTGGCCAGCGGCGAACCGGCCAAGGCCCGCGACGAGCTGTTCGGCGTGCTCGCCGAGCTGCGCCTCAACCCGCTGCTGGCGCCCACCGGCTTCTACGACCTGCAGTACCGCGTGCGCCTGCTGCTGGCCCAGGCCCATGGCGAGCTGGGCGAAACCACCCGTGCCAGCCAGGAGCTGCTGGCCCTGCAGCGCGACTGCCAGCGCCTGGGCCTGCGCAGCCTGGCCTGCGAAAGCCAGCTGCGCCTGGCCGAGGCCCTGCACGGCCTGGACCCGGCCGCCGCCGAGGAACACCTGCGCGAAGCCCTGCAGGACTGCCGCCGGCTGTCCCTGCTGCGCCCCCTGGCAAGGCTGCAGCGCAAGGACGCCAGTTGGTCGCGGCAACTGCTGGCGCAACTGCCCACGCCCCCCCAGGCCCAGCCCACCACGGCCACCGCCCCGGCGCCGACGGAAATGCTCAGCCAGCGCGAACTGGAAGTGCTGGAACTGATCGCCCAGGGCTGCTCCAACCAGGAGATCGCCGAGCAGCTGGAAATCTCGCTGCACACGGTGAAAACCCACGCCCGGCGCATCAACATCAAGCTGGAAGTGGAAAGACGCACCCAGGCGGTGGCGCGGGCCAAGGCGAGCGGGTTGTTGGCTTGATGGGGGTCTTGGTGGGTGTTTTTTCCTGGGGGATCGGCGCACTGGGGTTAGTCCGCTCCCTCTCCCCAACCCTCTCCCTGAAGGGAGAGGGATCTAGACCGTGCCGAGAGAAGGAATGGTTTCAGCCAGTAATCTCTGTGCCAGCCGGCTAACGCCGAAACACCAACGCACACCGAACGGTCCCCTCTCCCTTCAGGGAGAGGGTTAGGGAGAGGGCGCTCTTAAACCCAACACCGCAGCCACCGACAAACTCCATCGCGGACAAAGTCCGCAGTTTCTGGGTTCCCGCATTCGCGGGAACCCAATAAACAGTTACCCCTACGGCACAGCCAGGCACGGCCTCTCGTAGGAGCGAGCCACCCTCTGCACCGCTTTTTCCCACCCCACCTGAACCTACCCCCCAACCCCGCCCCGGCACACACTATCAACCGGATCAGCGAGGCCAATCGCCCCGCTGCCGATCTGCAGCCTCCGCCGCCCCAACCCCGGTCGCACCCGGGATGGGTGCGGCGGCTTTTTTTCCCGCAACTGTACTGGTGGCGCCCCATCGCCCGGCGCTAGAGTGCCTGTTGCGCAACGGGAAAAGAGAACGCCATGGGCCAGCCACTGACCTTCGACGCCACCGACGGCTACCCGCTCCGGGGCCGCCTCTGGCGCCATGCCGAAGCGGCGGCGCAGCCGCGCCCGCTGGTGATCGTCAACCCGGCCACCTCGGTGCGCAGCGACTACTACGCACGCTTCGCCGACTACCTGCACGGCCAGGGCTTCGACGTACTCTGCTACGACTACCGCGGCATCGGCGGCTCGCGCCCGGCCTCGCTGCGCGGCTTCTCCGCAAGCTGGCTGGACTGGGGCCGCCTGGACTTCGAAGGCGCCCTGCAATGGGCCGTCGCCAACGCCCCGCAGCAACCCATCCAGGTGGTGGCGCACAGCGTCGGCGGCTTCCTCGTCGGCCTTGCCCCTTCCAACCACCTCATCCAGCGCGTGTTCAGCATGGGCGCGCAGTTCGCCCACTGGCGCGACTACCACCCGCAGCGGCGCCTGCGCATGCTGCTCAAGTGGCACCTGGCGATGCCGGTTCTCAGCGGCCTGTTCGGCTACTTCCCGGCCAAGCGCCTGGGCTGGATGGAAGACACGCCCCACGGCGTGGTGCGCGACTGGACGCACCGCTCCCCACGCTTCGAGGACGCCTACCGGCGCGGCCCGCGGGCCATGTCCGCGGAAGAACGCAGGCGCCTGGCCGAAGGCTTCGCCGGGCTGCGCGGCGACACCCTGGCCCTGAGCGTGACCGACGACGAATTCGGCACCGGCCCGGCCATCCAGCGCCTGCTCGACTACTACCGCAACAGCCGCTGCCTGCACCTGCGCCTGCCGCCCCGGGCCATGGGCTTCGCCAGCATCGGCCACTTCGCCTTCTTCCACAGCCGCTTCCAGGACAGCCTCTGGCCCATCGCCCTGCGCTGGCTGCGCGACGGCGAGCTGGACGATAGCCTCGCCGCCTACCTGGTGCAGCCGGCCCGGCGCCATCCGACGCCCGCCTGACAGCGAAATTCCCCAGGCAAATCAAGGCACTGCCCGACCGAAAGCAGTGATATCCCCTGGCCATTACACAAGACTGTCACATGGCTTTCATATGCTCTGCGCGTCCGAAACCCGCTCGCCAGAGCATCACAGCAGTCCGTGGTAGCCCGTGATGAAGACACTCCAAGCCCTCCTCGGCCGATTTGCCCGCTGGGAGCCCCTGCGGCGCCTGCGCATCGGCCAGCGCACCCTGCTCTGCTTCCTCTTCAGCGCGGCGCTGCTGGGAGGCGTCGGCGCCTATTGCCTGTACCAGATGGCGGCCATCCGCGCCCAGGGCGAGGCCATCGACAGCGACCAGCTGCCGAGCATCGCCCTGGCCGACAGCATCGCCCTCAACCTCGCCCAACTGCGCGTGCGCTCCATGCAGCAGGTGGCCAACCCCGAGCCCATGGTGCGCAGCGGCAACAAGGTGATCATCGAGCAGCTGGCCCTGGACATCGAACAGGAATTCCGCGCCTACCAGGCGCTGATCAGCGACGACACCGAGCGCGGCGCCATCGAGGCGCTGCACCAGGCCTTCGGCCAGTTCATCCAGACCATCCGCGAGGAACAGCAACTGCTGGAGCAGCAGAAGCTGGACGAGGCGCGCACCCTGCTCATCGCCAACATCGACCAGCAGGGCGAAGCCATCGACACCCAGGTGCAGCTGCTGCGCGAGCTCAACCGCCAGGCCGCGGACAGCGCCACCAGCGCGGCCGCCAGCGCCTATGCCCAGGCCCTGCGCATCGTCTGGGCGGCCCTGGGCGGCGCCCTGCTGGTCACCCTGCTGCTGGCCTGGCGCCTGACACGCAGCCTGGTGCGGCCGCTGGCCGAGGCGCTGCAGGTGGCCGAGCGCATCGCCGGCGGCGACCTCAGCCAGGGCGTGCGCAGCCACGGCCGCGACGAGGCGGCACAGCTGCTGGAGCGCCTGGGGCGCATGCGCGACAATCTGCAGGGCACCATCCGCCAGATCGGCGAGGCCGCCGAACAGCTGGCCACCTCCAGCGAGCAGATGAGCATGGTGATGGACGAAGGCAGCCGCGGCCTGCACCAGCAGCACGGCGAGATCGACAACGTCAGCCGCGCCATGAGCCAGATGAGCGCGGCGGTGGGCGACGTCGCCGAGCACGCGCAGAGCACCGCCGCGGTGGCCCGGCGCTCCAATGACGAGGCCCTGGACGGCCAGCAGCAGCTGGCCACTACCCTGGGTTCGCTGCGCGAGCTGGGCGCAGGCGTGCGCCACGCGGCGCAGCAGGCCCAGGGCCTGGCCGAGCAGACGCTGAACATCAGCAAGGTGCTGGACGTGATCCGCAGCGTCGCCGAGCAGACCAACCTGCTGGCACTCAACGCCGCTATCGAGGCAGCCCGCGCCGGCGAGGCCGGGCGCGGCTTCTCGGTGGTGGCCGACGAGGTGCGCGCGCTGGCCAAGCGCACCGGCGACTCCACCCGCGAGATCGAACAGCTGATCGGCGCTATCCAGCAAGGCACCGGGCGCACGGTCGAGGCCTTGCAGCAAAGCGCCGAGCAGGCCGAGCACACCCAGGGCCAGGCCAGCGCCGCCGACCGCGCCCTGGCGCAGATCATCGAGGCCGCGCGCAGCATCGACGAGCGCAACCGGCGCATCGCCGAATCGGTGGAACACCAGGCCGCCATGGCCCGCGACATCGAGACCAACCTGGGCAACATCCGCGACCTGTCCAACCAGAGCGCCGCCGGCTCGCAGCAGACCAGCAGCGCCAGCCACGAACTGTCGCGCCTGGCCGTGGACCTCAGCGGCCTGGTGCAGCGCTTCCGCCTGTAGAAACGACCGTGCGCCGACCTGCTCTTCGTAGGAGCGAGCTTGCTCGCGAACGGAAGGTACCGGTGACTTCGGCGTGTTCGGCTGACTCCGCTCCCTCTCCCTAACCCTCTCCCTGAAGGGAGAGGGGACCGTTGGGCAGATGCTGATAGTGCGGCGTTAGCCGGCTAGCACAGTGATTACCGGCTGAAACCATTCCTTCTCTCGGCACGAATAAGCCCCCTCTCCCTTCAGGGAGAGGGCTGGGGAGAGGGCGCTCTTGCACCCAACACCGTAGCCACCGGTAAACTCCATTCGCGAGCAAGCTCGCTCCTACGAAAAGCGCATCGGCGCGGTCGGCAAGACTCTTGCGCCTGGGGTATGCCCATCTGTAGGAGCGCGCCCTGCGCGCGAATCGCGGGCAGGGCCCGCGGCTACACGAGAAGACCAGGTGCCATGACGCCGGATTTGCCCCGGATCAACCCCTTTCGAGCCGCAGCTGGCCTAGACTTGTTCCAACGACACAATGGATAAGGCCCACCCATGGATTCCTTCGGCGTCACCCTCGCAGTCATCATCTTCGGCATGTTCATGCTCGGCATCGGCTTCACCATCCGCGAGCGGGGCGCGGGCGTGCTGCTGATGTGGGTCGGCGTGCTGAGCATGCTGTCGATCATCACCTACCGCATCTACCTCGCCACCTCGGCGGTCTGAGCGCCGCGCCAGCCGTGCATCGCCCGGGCATAGCCGGCCGGGGCGAAGCGCAGGGTCACCCCCAGCATCAGCAGCACCGACAATGCCAGCAGCGTCCAGGAAGCCTGGAAGCTGCCGGTGGCGTCGCGCAGCCAGCCGGTGACGTAGGGAATGATGCCGGTGATGATGAAGCCTATGCCCTGCACGAAGGCCGCCAGGCTGCCCGCCGGGCCGGGTTCGGCCAGGTGGTCGAGGGTCAGCGTCAGGCTCAGTGCGAAGCAGGCGCCCAGGCCATAGCCGATCAGCGCCACCCAGGCCGCCGGCAGCCCCAGGGGCGACAGCAATAGGCCGGCAAAGCCGCCGAGCTGGATCAGCAGGCACAGGCACAGCCATGGCCGGCGGTCCGCCGAGCCGCGGCTCAGGGCCGGCATGCTCAGCGCGCCGAGCACCTGGAAAATGGTCATCAGGCCGATCAGTTGGCCGCTGCCCTGGGCGCTCCAGCCCAACTGCCGGTAGAACATCGGCAGCCAGGCCACCATGCTGGTGTAGCCGCCGTTGATCAGCCCGAAATACAGCGCCAGCAGCCAGGCCCGGCGGCTGCCGAAGAAGTGTTCGCCGCGCCGCGCCACGCTGGGCGCCGCCGCCTCGCGCGGGCGCACCAGGGCCCACAGCGCCAAGCCCAGCACGGCCAGCGCCACCCAGGCGCCCAGGCCCAGCTGCCAGTGCCCGGAGCCACCGGCCAGCACCGGCGCCAGTACCGCGGCGGTGCCGCCGCCGGCCATCAGCGAGGCCGAGTACAGGCCCATGGCCGCCGGCACCCGCTGCGGGAACCAGCGCTTGACCACCCCCGGCACCAGGGCCTGGATGATCGCCACGCCGGTGCCGGCCAGCACCGCGCTGGCGATCAGCGCCAGGCCGCTGTCCAGCAGCAGGCGCCAGGCGCAGGCCACGGCGATGGCCAGCAGCCCGGCGAGCATGCCGCGGCTCTCGCCCAGGCGCGGGCCCACCCAGGGCAGCGCCAGGGCGAACAGGCCCATGCACAGCACCGGCAGCACCGTCAGCAGCGACGCGCCCTGGAAGCCCAGCCCGGTGGCCTGACGGATTTCCGCGAGCAAGGGGCCGATGGAAGTGAGGATCGGCCGCAGGTTGATGCCCAGCGCGACTATGACCAGCAGGCCGATCCAGCCGACCCGCGCCTTGTCGCCGCTCACGCCTGGTTCTCCCGCCAGAAGCCGTACAGCCCCTCCTCGTCTTCCGGGCGCAGCGCCTGCAGCGGCAGCGCCTGCCACTCCACCGGCTGCGCCATCTGCGCGTACACCGCCGCGGTGGACAGCCCGTAGGGCTCGCCGTCGGCATTGGAATAGGCATAGTAGGCGGCGCTGACGCCGCTCAGGTGCATGGCCGCCAGGCACATCGGGCACGGGTGGCCGCTGGCGTAGATCACGCAGCCGTCCAGGCGCGGGCTGCCCAGAGCGCGGCCGGCCTCGCGCATGGCCAGCAGTTCGGCGTGGGCGGTGGGGTCGTGGTCCAGGTGGATGCCGTTGGCGGCGCGGGCGAGCACCTCGCCGTCGCGCACCAGCACGGCGCCGAACGGGCGGCCGCCGGCCTCGACGTTGGCCCGCGCCAGGGCCAGGGCTTCGCGCATGAATGCCAGGTGTTGCATGGGGAATCCTCCTCAGCGGGGCCCGTGCGGCGCCCCTTCGTCGAAAGGATTATCCCGGCCTGGCTTTGCATGGTGAAATTAAATGGAAAAATGACTTCCAGTGGATTTCCAAATGCTAGACCCGACCCTGCTGCGCAGCTTCGTCATGGTGGTGGACGCCGGCAACTTCACCCGCGCCGGCGAGTGGCTGCACCTCACCCAGTCCACCGTCAGCCAGCAGATCCTGCGCCTGGAGGAACAGCTCGGCTGCCGCCTGCTGGAGCGCGGCCGCCGCCAGGTGCTGCCCACCGAGGCCGGCGAGCGCCTGCTGGGCTACGCCCGGCGCATCCTCCAGCTCGGCGAGGAGGCCCGCGCCGCCCTCGGCGAGGAACACAGCGAGGGCGTGCTGCGCCTGGGTATGCCCGAGGACTTCGCCGGCGAGCGCATGATGCCGCTGCTGGCGGCCTTCGCCACGCAGCGCCCGCGCCTGCGCCTGGAGGTATCCAGCGGCCTTAGCCACGAGCTGCTGCGCCAGTACCGCAACGGCGAACTGGACCTGGCCCTGGTCAAGCAATGGGGCGCCGACAGCGACTGCCTGGCGCGCTGGCCCGAGCCGCTGTGCTGGCTGGACAGCGCCGCCAACCCGGCGGCCGCCCGCGAGCCGCTGCCGCTGGTGGCCTTCCCGCTCGGCGCGCTGTACCGCCAGGAGATGATCCACGCCCTGGAGGCCCAGGGCCGGCGCTGGCGCATCGCCTACGGCAGCGCCGCCCTGGCCAGCCTGTCGGCGGCGGTGGCCGCGGGCCTGGGTGTCAGCCTGCTGCCACAGCGCTGCCGGCTGCCGGCGCACCGGGTGCTCGGCGCCGCCGAGGGCTTCGCGGAAATCACCGGCCTGGAACTGGCGCTCTACGCCCGCGCCGACCTGCCCAGCGCCGGCCGCAGCCTGTGCGAGCAACTGCGCGAGCTGTGCGCACAGCTCAGCCTCACACCGGCTGGGTGAGCCGGCCCAGGAACTGCTCGGCCGGTCACGGCTGGCCGATGCGGTCCTCCAGCAGCAGGCGGTTGGGCAGGCGCGTCAGGTTGTCATGCAGGGCCAGTTGCGTCAGTTCCGGGTTGGCCTGCGCCAGGGAGCCGGTGAGCTGCGCGGTACGCGCCTCCAGGCGGGCGTCGGGCACGGAGGCGAGCAGCGCGATGGCGAGGATGGCCAGGGGCACGGGGATCACCAGCAGCGCCAGCCAGCCGTTGTCCAGCCCGGCCGGCGACCACCAGGGGCAGGCCGAACAACAGCGGGCCGTAGTCGATGCCCGGCTGCATGAGCATGACGTACATACCCAGGTAGCGCATGCCGGCGATGCCGCAGCCCCAAGCGCCGGTGCCTTCAACCAGATGCATTTCCCTGCCGGGGCGCCGCCGGGTTTGCCGCTCGTCGGCCACAACACCTAAGCTGAGCAGGTCCACTCCGCGAGGAACCCCCTTGGCGAACATCCTGCAATCCCTGGCCCTGCCCTGGCGCCGCCTGGCCAACCCCTACACGCGCTACCGCTACGCCGCCTGGATCCACTGCGTGCGCGTCGGCCTGGCGCTGCTGGCCTCCATCCTGCTGACCACCGGCATCGACATCCCCCACGGCCTCTGGGCCTCGGTCACAGTGCTGGTGGTGATGGGCGGGCTGGTGCACCAGGGCACCATCCGCGGCAAGTCCCGCGACCGCATCCTGGGCACCCTGCTGGGCGCCGCCGTGGGCCTGGCGATCATCCTGGTACACAACCTCAGCGGCTCTAGCGTGCTGGTCTACCTGCTGATGTCGCTGGCCGGCGCCGTGGCCGCCTTCTACGCCATCCGCCGCCCCGGCTACGTGGCGCTGCTGGCGGGCATCACCATGTGCACCGTGGCCGGGCATGGCGACAACAGCATGACCGAGGGCCTCTGGCGCATGCTCAACGTGCTGATCGGCGTGGCCCTGGCGCTGGTCTTTGCGCAGATCTACCCGCTGCGCGCGGTCTACGTGTGGCGCTACCTGCTGTCGGACAACCTGCGCGCCTGCGCCCGCCTGTTCGGCCAACTGAGCAGCAGCGCCGACCTGCGCGCCGAGCACTTCGCCAGCCAGCTGGAGGAGCTGGACCAGCGCCTGGTGGCCTCCCGCGCGCACCTGGCGCCGGTGGCGCGGGAAACCGGCATGCCGCTGCGCGAGCTGGAACTGATCCAGCGCGCCCACCGGGCCATCATGGGCACCCTGGAATCGCTGCTCGCCTCGCGCCAGTTCGCCGCCCAGGCCGGCGACATCGCCCCGCCGCCCGCCGACCTGGAGCCCATGCGCCAGGCCATCGGCCGTCTCCTGCTGCAATCGGCCCACGCCCTGAAGTTCAGCCGCACCTCGCGCCTGGTCCAGGAGTGCCAGGGCAGCGGCCACCTGCCGCCGCGCCCGCAGAGCCTGGCCGGCTCCTTCGAGGTACAGGGCTTCTACTGGCTGACCCTGCGCCTGTACGAGCAGGTGGAACAGCTCTCCGCACAACTGGCCGGCAGCGCCGCGCACTGGAACATCCAGAGCCGCGACCGGGTGCCGGCGCGGTGAGTCTTCGGGCGCCCACTGCGGTGTCGGGAAACTACAGCTCCAATTGCACCGGCGCTATGCCGAGTGCACTGGCGATGCGCAGTAGCGCGAAAAAAATGACACGTCCGGCAAAAGGCAAGGTCGAAACAGGCGTCAGGTATTCCTGACCGCCCCGATCGGCATCGGGTGAAGCGCCATCCACGGACCCGCAGGCTCGCCCTGCCAAGGCCCTGCGCCCTCAGGTTCATGGTGAACCCATCCAGGAGACAGCCCCATGAAGAAGATCGCCCTCGTCCTCGCCGCCACCCTTGCCCTGCCGCTGGCAGCCATGGCCGACAGCAAGCTCTGCGACGCCAACCTGACGCAGTTGAAGGACTTCATCGCCACGGCCAGCAAGAACGCCACGGGCGTGAAGGTCAACGTGGTCCAGGAGCATATCGACCAGGCCGAGAAGGCCCGCGCCGCCGGCGACTACGAGTCCTGCGTGAACCACACCACCCAGGCGCTGCGCATCATCCGCAAACCGGCCAACCGCTGACCGGGTACCCAGGGTGACGGGAGCCCTCGCCGGGCTCCCGTCACCCCGCGCCCGGGCATTGCACGCCGGGCGCCGTTTTTCGCCTCAACCGCAGTTGAGCCCGCGCACTATTTCGCTGTCGTCGACATTGATGTTCAGGCGCTGCGAGTTGTATTCCAGGGTCACCGCGTCATGGGGGTGCAGCGCGCGTGCGCTCTGCGCGCCGGAGTCGCGCCGGGCCTGCTCCACCAGCGCCTGGGACAGCGGCTTGCCGACCAGCGACTGCACCGCCCCGGCATTGCAGCGGCCGGTTTCGGGCGCGGCGGCGGCCGGGGATTCGGCGGGCTTGTCGGCGCTGCTGCAACCGGCCAGCAGGATGGCGCCGAACAGCATGGCCGGCAGGGCTCGATTCAAGGGCATAAAGCCTCCTTGGCTTGAGGGAAAACCGCAACCATAACAAGCCGCGCCGCAGCCGGCCCGGTTTTTGTGTTGCCGGCTGCATCGAATCAGCCCCGGAACGACCGTACGGCGCCCTTTACACAGGATTTACACAGCGCCGGTTACACTTTGCGGGAACAGAATGTCTTAGAAGTATCCGGCCCCCAGGCCGGGAATTTCAGGAGGTAAGACAGATGATTCGCCGGATCCCGCAACTCGCCCTGGTGGTGTGCGCGTCCTTCGCCCTGGCCGGGCAGGCATCGGCCAACAGCAATACCGATGCGGCGGCCATCGGCGCGGTGGTCGGCGCCGTCGTGGGTGGCGCTGTCGTCGCCGGCGCCTCCGCGCCGCCTGCCCCGGTCTACGTGCAACCTGCCCCGCCGCCGGCGGCCTACTATCCGCCGGCCCCGGTGTACTACGCTCCGCCGCCGCCTCCGGTGGCCGTGGTGGTGGCGCTGCCGGTGCGCTATTACCGGCCGGTGTACTACGGGCCGGCATACTATGGGCCGCGTTATTACGGGCCGCCCCATGGTTACTATCGTGGGTATCGGCATTGGTAATCGTGCCTAGGTCTGGAAGAGCGCCGTTTCCTGTTGAAGGGAACGGCGTTTTTTCTGGGGCATGTTTTGTTTGCATCCTGAACCTTGGCCCCGCGTTCCTGACCTTCCCTCGTCATTCCCGCGAACGCGGAAGCCAGTGGCTTGGGGGCTTGGTGTAGCGCGCCGCTCCGAGTCTGCCCGACCGTCTTGTTTCGCCCCCTCGGGCGAGTCACTTTTGTCAGTCGCCACAAAAGTAACCAAAAAGGCTTGCCCCGGCATACGGGCCCGATGGAGCCGGGCTACCCTCACGAACTCCCCCGCCACGGAGGCCCGCCCCGAGGGTACGTCCCTGTAGCCCATCGGGGCTCTCGCGACATCCATGTCGCATGACCTCCTGAGCGCCGGTTTCGCTCGGCCTGCTGAAGGGGCGCTCCGGTGCGCTCGGCTATTTCTCTGGAAATCCAAATCGCGGACAAGGTCCGCTCCTACGGTTACAGGAAGCACAGCTTTTCGTAGGATGGCGTTGAGCGAAGCGATACCCATCGCCGTGACCGCATGAGCACCTCGGCAAAAGACAGTTGCTCCTACGGTTCCAGGAAGCACGGGCGTAGGAGCGGACCTTGTCCGCGATTGGATTCACCGGCCACGCCGGACGCCCCGGCGGCACGAACGGCCCCCTCTCCCTCCGGGAGAGGGCTGGGGTGAGGGCAACGGACTGCACCGCCACTCCGCTGCCAACCCGTACTCCGCTTCCCCGCAAATGCCACCCCAATCCCATTCCTGAAAAACACCCCGCCACTCGATGGCCGCCCCGCCAGGCCGTGCCTATTCTTTGAGCATTCCGCCGCTTCGCTTACCGCCCCAGGAGGCCTGCATGGCCACGACCAGGAAGATGGGCCTCACCGGGCTGACCACCCTGGTGATGGTCAACATGATGGGCTCGGGGATCATCATGCTGCCCTCCAGCATGGCCCAGCTGGGCGCGGTCTCGCTGCTGTCGTGGGTGTTCACCGCCGTGGGCTCCATGGCCATCGCCTACTGCTTCGCCCAGTGCGGCATCTACTGCCCGCGCTCCGGCGGCATGTCCGCCTACAGCGAGGAGGCCCATGGCAAGTCGGCGTTCTTCCTCTGCTCGTACCTGTATTTCCTGTCCCTGGTGATCAGCAACGTCGCCATCAGCCTTTCCGCGGTGGGCTACCTGACGCCCTTCTTCCCCTGGCTGGGCAGCGGCTCGGTGCCCCTGCTCCTCGGGACCCTGGGGCTGATCTGGCTGACCACCCTGGCCAACTTCGGCGGCCCGCGGATCACCGGGCGGCTGGGCTCGGTCACCGTCTGGGGGGTGATCATCCCGGTGGCCGGGCTGGGCTTCTTCGGCTGGTTCTGGTTCCGCCCCGAGGTCTTCGCCGCCGCCTGGAACCCCAACGACCTGCCGGTCGGCCAGGCGATCACCGACAGCATCCCGCTCACGCTCTGGGCCTTCCTCGGCATGGAATCGGCGGCGCAGAACTCCGACGCGGTGGACAACCCCAAGCGCAACGTGCCGCTGGCCTGCCTGCTGGGCACCCTGGGCGCGGCGGTGGTGTACGTGCTGTCCACCACCGTGATCCAGGGCCTGGTGCCCAACCCCGAGCTGGCCAACTCCAGCGCGCCCTTCGCCCTGGCCTATGCGCGGCTGTTCAACGACGGCGTGGGCAACCTGGTCATGGCCCTGGCGGTGATGGCCTGCGTCGGTTCGCTGCTGGGCTGGCAGTTCACCCTGGCCGAGACGGCCAAGGTCACCGCCGCCCAGGGCCTGTTCCCGCAGCTGTTCACCCGCGTCACCAACGCCGGCGCGCCCCTGGCCGGGCTGGTCACCTGCGCGGTGCTGCAGAGCCTGATCGCCCTCTCGACCATCTCGCCCAACGCCACCGCGCAGTTCAACAAGCTGGTGAACCTGGCAGCGGTCACCAACATCATCCCCTACATCACCTCGCTGACCGGGCTGGTGGTGATCCTCTACAAGGCCGGCGTCGGCCTGGAGCTGGTGCGCCGCAACACCGCCGTGATGCTGGTCGCCGCCTGCTACTGCTTCTACGCGCTCTATGCCTCGGGGCTGGAAGCGGTGTTCGGCGCGGCCCTGGTGATGGTGGTCGGCTACCTGCTGTTCGGCTTCATCGCCAAGCGCTTCGTCAAGGCCTACGAGCGCCTCGCCGCGCCGCCGGAGTCGCCATGAACCGCCTGCTCGTTCCCCTGCTCGCGCTGCTGTTGCTAGTGCCCGCCGCCCAGGCCGGCACCCTGGCGCGCATCCAGGCCAGCCATACCCTGACGCTGGGCTTTCTGGCCGACAACGCGCCCTTCTCCGAGGGCGACGAGCGCACGGCCAGCGGCTACGCCATCGACCTCTGCCAGGCGCTGGTCGCCCGCCTGCGCAGCGAGCCGGGCCTGGGCGAGTTGCAGGTGCGCTACCGTCCGCTGCCCCTGGAACAGGCCCTGGAAGCCGTGCACGGCGGCCAGGTCGACCTGTTCTGCAGCCCGCTGGTGGAAACCCTGCAGCGCCGCGAGCTGGTCAGCTTCTCGCTGCCGGTGTTCACCGCCGGCCTCGGGGTGATCCTGCGCCGCGACGCCGACCCCACCCTGCTGGCCGCGCTCAGCGGCGCCCCGCGCGAACGCACCCCGACCTGGCGGGCGACCATCAACCAGGGGCTGAACCGGCGCAGCTTCGCCGTGCTGCGCGGCAGCACCAACCTGCAATGGGCGCAGCAGCAGGTCCGCACCCTGGGCCTGCAATCGCGTCTGGAGGAGGTCGGCAGCTACCAGGAAGGCGTCGAGCGCGTGCTGCGCCGCCAGGTGGACGCCTTCTTCGGCGAGCGCCTGTCGCTGCTCAACTACCAGGCCCGTTCGGCCGAAGGCGACCGCCTGCAGGTCTCCGAGCACCTGTTCGAAGTGGCCCGCGTCGCACTGGCCCTGCCCCGCGACGACGACGCCTTCCGCCTGCTGGTGGACCGCGCCATCAGCGAAACCCTGCGCGGCCCCGGCGGCGAGGCGCTGTACAGCCGCTACTTCGGCCGGCCCTCGGAACAGCAACGCATGCTGCTGCGCCTGTACACCCTGCCCTGAGGCGGCGCAAGGTCCAGGGGACAAGGCCTCGCCTGCCTGCGCAACTGGATGGGCGCGGCCTGATCGCCACGGCCGACCCGCAGCACCTGCTGCTGTTCCTTTGGTCGGCCACCCAGGCCCACACCCACTTCGGCTGGCAGGCCTCGCTGATCACCGGCAAGGCCCGGCCGGCGGAGGCGGACTACCGGGCAGTGGCCGAAAGCGTGAGCCGGCTGGTGCTGGGTGCCCTTGCCGTGGAGGGCGGGCGGGGGCGGTTGCGGCCTTTTCCGCTTTAGTGGGCAGCGGGCTTTCGTAGGAGCGAGCTTGCTAGTGAACCGGCTTCACTGGTGATTTCAGTGCACTCGGTTAACTCTGCTCCCTCTCCCTAACCCTCTCCCTGAAGGGAGAGGGGACCGTTCGGAGCGCTTGGGTGTTCTGGAGTTAGCCGGCAGCACCGAAAGTTTCCGGCTGAACCATCACCTCTCTCGGCACGGACAAGCCCCCTCTCCCTTCAGGGAGAGGGCCGGGGAGAGGGTGCTCCTGAACCCAACACCACAGCCACCCCGTTCGCGAGCAAGAACTAGGCGTCCCCCTCGCCCCTACAAAAAGCCACCAGGCACTACACGTCCCCCAGCAAAGCGCGACACCGCACAAAGCACAGCCTGAATCGACGCACTGACGATGTTGGCATGGCAACCAGCGCCGAAGCGCGTGCCCGCCTCCCCCGGCCAGGCCACTTCCACCAGCGCCAGGGCCTGGGCGTCGGCGCCGCCGCCGAGGCTGCGTTCCTCGTAGCCGTCGATGCGGATCGGCAGGCCCAGAGCCGCCACGGCGGCGTCGATCGGGCCGTTGCCCACGCCCTGCAACTGCCGGCGGCGGCCGTCGGCCAGTTCCACCTGCAGCACTATGCCCTGCCCGCCCTCGGTCTCGAACAGCCGGTGGCCGACGTAGGCCAGGGCGCCGCCGGGCCGCGCCGGGGCCAGGTAGGTCTGGGCGAACAGTTGCCACAGCGCCTCGCTGCTCAGCTCGGTCTCGCTGCTGTCAGCCTGGCGCTGCACGATGGCGCTGAACTCCACCTGCATCCGCCTCGGCATCACCACGCCATGGTCGCGCTGCAGCAGGTAGGCGATGCCGCCCTTGCCCGACTGGCTGTTGACCCGCACGATGCTGTCGTAGGTGCGCCCCAGGTCCCGGGGGTCGATCGGCAGGTAGGGCACTTCCCAGAAGCCGTCCGCGGCCTGGGCGGCGAAGCCCTTGGCGATGGCGTCCTGGTGCGAGCCGGAGAAGGCGGTGAACACCAGGTCGCCGACATAGGGATGCCGTGGGTGGATCGGCAGCCCCGTGCAGGCCTCGGCCACCCGCGCCACGCCGGCGATGTCACTGAAGTCCAGGCCCGGGTGGATGCCCTGGGTGTAGAGGTTCAGCGCCAGGGTCACCAGGTCGAGGTTGCCGCTGCGCTCGCCGTTGCCGAACAGGCAGCCCTCCACCCGCTGCGCGCCGGCCAGCAGCGCCTGCTCGGCGCAGGCCACGCCGGTGCCGCGGTCGTTGTGCGGGTGCACCGACAGCACCACGTGCTCGCGGTGTTCCAGGCGCTGGTGCATCCACTCGATCTGGTCGGCGAAGACGTTGGGCGTGGCCACTTCCACGGTGGTCGGCAGGTTGACGATGATCGGCCTTCCGGGACCGGCGTCCCAGGTGCGGATGGCGGCATTGCACATGCGCAGCGACACCTCCAGCTCGGCCATGCAGAAGGTCTCCGGCGAGTACTGCAGCACCCATTCGGTCTGCGGGTGCGCCGCCACCTTCTCCTTCAGCAGTTGCACGTGGCGCACCACCAGTTGCTCCACCTCGTCCACCGAAAGGCCGAACACCACGCGCCGCCACACCGGGGCGATGGCGTTGTACAGGTGCACGATCACCCGCCGCGCGCCGGCCACGGCGCGCACGGTCTCGTCGATCAGGTCCTCGCGCAGCTGGGTCATCACCATGGGCGTGACGTCGTCGGGGATGCCGCCCTCGTCGATCAGTTGGCGGATGATCGCGAAGTCGGTGCGCGAGGCGGCCGGGAAGCCCACCTCGATCTCCTTGAAGCCCAGCCGCACCAGTTCGGCGAACAGGCGCAGCTTGCGCTCGCGGTTCATGGGTTCGAACAGCGCCTGGTTGCCGTCGCGCAGGTCGGTGGACAGCCACACCGGAGCCTGGACGATGGTCTGCGACGGCCAGCGGCGGTTGGGCAGGTCGATGGCGGGGAACGGGCGGTACTTGGTTTGTGGGTTCGCTTGCATGGTCTGGCCTCGAACGGGTGTTCGGGCCCAGCATAGGCGGGGCGCAGCCGTCCAACTCGCGCCAAAGGGTCCATCGTTGTCGCGAAAGGGTCATCCTGCGCTAAGCTCGCCCTTCCCCCGCAACGGACGCGCCCCATGGTCGACCACGCCAGCCTGCCCTACGAATCCCTGGAGATGCCGGTCACCGGCGTCGCCATCGACTACCCAAGCGGCCACGTGGTGCCGCCCCACAGCCACCCGCGGGCGCAGCTGATCTACGCCATCGAGGGCGTGCTGGTGGTGGAGACCCCGGCGGGGCGCTGGGTGACGCCGCCGACCCGCGGCGTCTGGCTGCAGGCGGGCGTCGAACACTCGCTACGCATGCGCGGCGTGACGCGGGTGCGCAGCCTGTTCGTCAACCCCGACGCCATCGACGGCCTGCCGGTCGGCGACTGCGTGATCGACGTGTCGCCGCTGCTGCGCGAACTCATCCAGGCCGCCACCCAGGTGCCCGGGCGCTACGCAAGCGACAGCCGCGACGGCCGCCTGATGCGCTTCCTGCTCGACGAACTGCGCAGCCTGCCGGTGCTGCCCTTCCACCTGCCCTGGCCGGACGACGAGCGCATCGCCCGGGTCTGCCGCGCCCTGGCGGAAAACCCGGCGCAGGGCAGCAGCGCCGAGCACTGGGCCGAGCAACTGGCGATGAGCCCGAAGACCTTCCACCGCCGCTTCCAGCGCAGCACCGGCATCACCTTCGGCCGCTGGCGCCAGCAGGCGCGCCTGCTGCTCTCCCTGGAAGCCCTGGCCCAGGGCCTGCCGGTGCTGGAAGTGGCGCTGCAGCACGGCTACGACAGCCAGAGCGCCTTCGCCGCTGCCTTCCGCCGACAGTTCGGCGTGGCGCCCTCGGCCTTCTACCGCTGACCTGGACGTAGGGCGAATAACCGTTCGCGGTTATCCGCCGCTACACCGAGGCCACGATCGACGCCAAGGCCGGCCCCGGCGCCGCCGGGAATCAAGGCCAAACGGCGGATAACGCCGTAGGCGTTATGCGCCCTACGTCCCGGCCCCGGCGTTGCCCGATGTGCGGTTCCGCGCGGATGACGCCACCGGCCCCGGCGGGTAAGCTGCCGCCCCTCGTCCCACCCGCAGAAAGAGGCCCCCATGGCGAACAACGACCTCAGCTTCCTCCCCGACGCCGACCCGCAGTCGATCTCTTCCGACGTCGCCGGCTTCGGCGGCCTGCTGGTCTCTACCCAGATCCCCACCCGCGAGGACGGCAGCCTGGAGCTGGGCGGCATCGTCGAGCAGAGCGAGTGCACCCTGCGCGCGCTGAAAAGCGCCCTGGAACGCGCCGGCAGCTCCATGGAGCGCGTGCTGCACCTGACCATCTACCTCACCGACATGGCCGACCGCGCCGCCTTCAACGAGGTCTACCAGCGCTTCTTCGCCAAGCCCTGGCCGGTGCGCGCCGCCGTCGGCGTGGCCGCCCTGGCGGTGGAAGGCATGCGCGTGGAAGTCACCGCGCTGGCCGCCAAGGCCTGATGCCGCCGCGGCGCCGCCCGGCACCCCGCCGGACGGCGCCGCCATCGGGCAGCGCACGGGTGCCGCGCCGGCGTTTCGCCGCTACAATGCGCGCCTTGCCGTGTCACGCCTGATGAAGAAGAAACCATGTCCCTGCCCAAGAACCATCTGGAACTGCTCAGCCCTGCCCGCGATGCGAGCATCGCCCGCGAGGCCATCCTGCATGGAGCCGATGCCGTGTACATCGGCGGCCCGAGCTTCGGCGCCCGGCACAACGCCTGCAACGAGGTGAGCGACATCGCCCGGCTGGTGGAATTCGCCCACCGCTACCACGCGCGCATCTTCGTCACCCTCAACACCATCCTCCACGACGACGAGCTGGAGCCGGCCCGCGCGCTGATCCACCAGCTCTACGACGCCGGCGTCGACGCGCTGATCGTGCAGGACCTGGGCGTGCTCGACCTGGACATCCCGCCAATCGAACTGCACGCCAGTACCCAGACCGACATCCGCACCCTGGGCCGGGCCAAGTTCCTCGACCAGGCCGGCTTCTCCCAGCTGGTGCTGGCCCGCGAGCTGAACCTGAAGGAAATCCGCGCCATCGCCGACGAAACCGACGCGGCCATCGAGTTCTTCATCCACGGCGCGCTCTGCGTGGCCTTCTCCGGCCAGTGCAACATCTCCCACGCGCAGACCGGGCGCAGCGCCAACCGCGGCGACTGCTCCCAGGCCTGCCGCCTGCCCTACACACTGAAGGACGACCAGGGCCGCGTGGTGGCCTTCGAGAAACACCTGCTGTCGATGAAGGACAACAACCAGAGCGCCAACCTCAGCGCCCTGGTCGACGCCGGCGTGCGCTCCTTCAAGATCGAAGGGCGCTACAAGGACATGGGCTATGTGAAGAACATCACCGCCTACTACCGCCAGCGCCTGGACGGCATCCTCGCCGAGCGCCCGGACCTGGCCCGCGCCTCCAGCGGCCGCACCGAGCACTTCTTCCTGCCCGACCCGGACAAGACCTTCCACCGCGGCAGCACCGACTACTTCGTCAACGAGCGCAAGGTGGACATCGGCGCCTTCGACTCGCCGACCTTCACCGGCCTGCCGGTGGGCGTGGTGGAAAAGGTCGGCAAGCGCGACCTGATCGTCGCCACCGAGCAGCCGCTGTCCAACGGCGACGGCCTCAACGTGCTGGTCAAGCGCGAGGTGGTGGGCTTCCGCGCCAACATCGCCGAGCCGAAAGGCGAATTCGAGGAAGACGGCGAGAAGCGCTACCGCTACCGCGTCGAGCCCAACGAAATGCCCGAGGGCCTGTACCGTCTGCGCCCCAACCACCCGCTGTCGCGCAACCTCGACCACAACTGGCAGCAGGCCCTGCTCAAGACCTCCGCCGAGCGCCGCGTGGGCCTGGACTGGCAGGCCCGCCTGCGCGAGGAACGCCTGGAGCTGACCGCCACCAGCGAGGAAGGCGTGAGCGTCAGCGTCGCCCTGGACGGCCCCTTCGGCGTGGCCAACAAGCCGGAACAGGCCCTGGAGCAACTGCACGACCTGCTCGGCCAGCTGGGCACTACCCAGTACCACGCCGAGCGCATCGAGCTGGATGCGCCGCAGGCATTCTTCATCCCCAACTCGCAGCTCAAGGCCCTGCGCCGCGAGGCCATCGAGGCGCTCACCGCCGCCCGCGTCGCCGCCCACCCGCGCGGCAGCCGCAAGGCCGAGACGAACCCGCCGCCGGTGTACCCCGAGGCGCACCTGTCGTTCCTGGCCAACGTGTACAACCACAAGGCCCGCGAGTTCTACCACCGCCACGGCGTACAGCTGATCGACGCGGCCTACGAGGCCCACGAGGAAGCCGGCGAGGTGCCGGTGATGATCACCAAGCACTGCCTGCGCTTCTCCTTCAACCTGTGCCCGAAGCAGGCCAAGGGCGTCACCGGCGTGCGCACCAAGGTCGCGCCCATGCAGCTGGTGCACGGCGACGAGGTGCTGACGCTGAAGTTCGACTGCAAACCCTGCGAGATGCACGTGATCGGCAAGATGAAGGGCCACATCCTCGACCTGCCGCAGCCGGGCAGCGCGGTCAGCCAGGTGGTCGGCCAGATCAGCCCGGAAGACCTGCTCAAGACCATCCGCCGCGCGCCGCACTGAGGCCCCAACACGACAGCGCGGGGCGGCCCCATGACCGCCCCGCCGCTGTTCAGCCCGCCGGCTGCCCGCGCTCCTTGAGGAGTTGGCGGATGATCGCCTCCTGCCCCTGGTAATCGCCTTCGCCCACGTGCTGGTAGCGCACGTGGCCCTTGGCATCGATGAAGTAGTGCGCCGGCCAGTACTGGTTGGCGAAGGCGTTCCAGATGCGGTACTGGTTGTCCAGCGCCACCGGGTAGTGGATGTCGTTGCGCGCCACGGCCTTCGCCACGTTCGCTGGGATGCGTTCGTAGGGATACTCCGGGGTGTGCACGCCGATCACCACCAGGCCCTGGTCGGCATACCGCTTCGCCCACTGGTTGACATACGGCAGGGTGTGCTGGCAGTTGATGCAGTCGTAGGTCCAGAAGTCCACCAGCACCACCTTGCCGCGCAACGCTTCGCTGGTCAGCGGCGCGCTGTTGAGCCACTGCACGGCGCCGTCCAGGCTGGGCATGGCGCCCAGGTCGGCCAGGTCGGCGGCGCTGGCACTGGGCATCAGTTTGTCGAGCAGCTTGGGCACACCATCCAGAACTTTGTGCTCCAGCACGGCCAGGGTGCGCGAGGCGCCGGAACCCACCAGCTGCGCGCTGGCGCCGCTGCCGATGACCACCACCGCCAGCAGGGCCAGGGCCCCTGCCCCGCGACGCAGCCACTCCAGCGCACCCAGCGACGGGCGCAGGCGCTGGTACAGGCCGCGACCGAGGAACAGCGCGGCGCCCAGGGCGACGGCGCTGCCCAGCCCGTAGGCGAACAGCAGCAGGCTGGTGGACGCATTGGGCCCCTGGAGCATGGCCCCGGAGAGGATCAGCCCGAGAATGGGCCCGGCGCAGGGCGCCCACAGCAGGCCGGCGGCGAAGCCCAGCAGCCAGGCGGACAGCGCCGGCGGCAGGCCACGGGCCTGGCCGTGCAGGCGGTCGCCGAGCCAGGCCCAGGGCCGCGAAATCCAGGTGCCGAAGCGTGGCGACAGCAGCGCCAGGGCGGACAGCCCGAGCAGCCCCAGGGCCAGGTAGCGGCCGACCTCGCTGGCCTCCACCACCCAGGCGCTGGAAACCGCCGCCAGGCTGGCCAGCACGGCGAAACCGCTGGCCAGGCCCGCCAGGGTCAGCAGCGGCGACCAGGCCGGCCCGCCGGCGCGCTGCAGCAACAACGGCAATACGGGAAGGATGCAGGGGCTGAGCAGGGTCAGCACCCCGCCGAGAAAGGCGATGATCAGCATGGGAATCTCCTTTTGAAGGGGGCTGGAGCGGCAGGGCCATCCCTGGCCGGGGCGGCGTGCATCAACCGCCTTCGTTGCAGTCGCTGGAGAACTTCTGGTAGGCCAGGCTGTGGGGCTGGCCGTTGGAGTCCAGGTAGTCCATGCGCGCCTGCACCACCTGGCAGCTGCCGGGGTCTTCGTGCAGGGCCAGGACCTTCTTCACGTCCAGCTGCTGGCCGTAGTGGTATTGCTCCACCGGCGCGGGGGCGCTGGCGGCGAAGCTGGCCAGGGGCGCGGCGAAGGCGAACAGGGCGGCGGCAAGAGTCAGGGTTTTCATGGCGGTGTCCTCAGTGTGGGTTCGTGGCGCGGAGGCCTTGTGCCTTCCGCTTGGTGCCCATTTCACCCGCCGCGGGTATCCCGCCTGTGTCCGCCGCCGCCCGCGAATGCCGCCCCAGGTATCGGCGCGGCGAATAGATACACTGGTATACAAACCCTGGCGGGAATGCACCGCCTTGCTCTATACACTTGCCCCAACGAACGCACCGATTGGGGAACCACCATGGAACATGTCGATCACGTCCTGATCGTCGACGACGACCGCGAGATCCGCGAGCTGGTCGGCAACTACCTGAAGAAGAGCGGCCTGCGCGTCAGCCTGGCCGCGGACGGCCGGCAGATGCGCGCCTTCCTCGAAGCCAACGCGGTGGACCTGATAGTGCTGGACATCATGATGCCCGGCGACGACGGCCTGAAGCTGTGCCGCGAGCTGCGCGTGGGCAAGCACAAGGCCACCCCGGTGCTGATGCTCACCGCGCGCAACGACGAAACCGACCGCATCATCGGCCTGGAAATGGGCGCCGACGACTACCTGACCAAGCCCTTCTCCGCCCGCGAGCTGCTGGCGCGGATCAACGCCGTGCTGCGGCGCACGCGCATGCTGCCGCCGAACCTGTCGATCACCGAGAGCAGCCGGCTGATCGGCTTCGGCCCCTGGCGCCTGGACACCAGCGCGCGCCACCTGCTGGATGCCGAAGGCACCCTGGTCGCCCTGAGCGGCGCCGAGTACCGCCTGCTGCGGGTGTTCCTCGACCACCCGCAGCGGGTGCTCAGCCGCGAGCAACTGCTGAACCTGACCCAGGGCCGCGAGGCGGACGTCTTCGACCGCTCCATCGACCTGCTGGTCAGCCGCCTGCGCCAGCGCCTGCGCGACGACGCCCGCGAGCCGGACTGCATCAAGACGGTGCGCAACGAAGGCTACGTCTTCTCGCTGCCGGTGCAGCTCATCGAACCCGCCGAGTGACCGCCATGCCCCGCACCCTGGCAGCGCGCCTGGCGCTGATCTTCCTCACCGGACTGGTGCTGGCCTACGGCCTGTCCTTCAGCTCGCAGTTCTACGAACGCTACGTCAGCGCGCGGAGCATGATGCTCGGCAACCTGGAAAGCGACGTGAGCACCGCCGTGGCCCTGCTCGACCGCCTGCCGGCGAACGAGCGCGAGCAGTGGCTGCCCATGGTCGACCGCCCCAACTACCGCTACCGCCTGGACGAAGGCGAACCGGGCCAGGCCATGGACATGGCCCGGGCGCCCATGGCCGCGACCAGCATCGAGAGCGCCATCGGCTCGCGCTACGCCCTGCGCTTCGAGAGCATCCCAGGCCCGGCCGCGCACTTCCAGGCGCACCTGCGCCTGGCCGACGGCAGCCCGCTGACCATAGACGTCACCCCGCGCGGGGTGGCGGCGGTGGCGCGCTGGCTGCCGGTGGTGCTGATGCTGCAGCTGGCCGTGCTGCTGATCTGCACCTGGCTGGCGGTGCGCACCGCGATCCGCCCGCTGACGCGCCTGGCCCAGGCCGTCGACCACCTTGACCCGGACACCCCGGCCGCGCCGCTGGACGAGAACGGCCCCAACGAAGTGGCCTACGCCGCCCGCGCCTTCAACGCCCTGCAAGGCCGCATCGGCGACTACCTGAAGGAGCGCATGCAGTTGCTGGCGGCCATCTCCCACGACCTGCAAACTCCCATCACGCGCATGAAACTGCGCGTCGAACAGATGGACCCATCGCCGGAAAGCGAACGCCTGTGGAGCGACCTGGAAGAAATGCAGCACCTGGTCCGCGAAGGCGTGGCCTACGCCCGCAGCATGGACGGCGCCAGCGAGGCGCAACGCCGCGTCGACCTCGACGCCTTCCTCGACAGCCTGGTGCTCGACTACCAGGACGCCGGCCAGCAGGTCAGCCTGCAAGGCCGCGCCGGCGTGCCCCTGGAAACCCGCCCCCATGCCCTGCGCCGGGTGCTGGGCAACCTGCTGGACAACGCCGTGAAATTCTCCGGCGCCGCGCAACTGGAGGTGGGCCGCGAGGACGGCAAGCTGTGTATCCGCGTACTCGACCGCGGCCCGGGCATCGCCGAGGAAGAACTGGAAGAAGTCCTCAAGCCCTTCTACCGCGTGGAAAGCTCGCGCAACCGCAGCACCGGCGGCACCGGCCTGGGCCTGGCCATCGCCCACCAGCTGAGCCAGGCCCTGGGCGGCCGCCTGACCCTGGCCAACCGCGACGGCGGCGGCCTGTGCGCGCAACTGGAACTGCCGCTCCCGGCCTGAGCGAGCGTACAAGCCGATACAAGGCGGCCCCCGGCGGGACACATCCGGGACAAGCCGCCTTGCCAGCATGGCTCCACCCGCCGACTCCCCGGTCCAAGGAGACACCGCCATGCAAAGCACCCTCGCCACCACCCTGCGCCCCCTCGACCGCCTCGGCGCCTGGGGCGCCGACATCCCCCTGCGGCTGTTCCTGGCCTGGGAATTCCTCGAATCCGGCCTGGAGAAGTGGAACGGCGAAAACTGGTTCGCGCAGATCCACGACGCCTTCCCCTTTCCCTTCGACCGCCTGCCGGCGAGCCTGGACTGGCAAATCTCCCTGTGGGCCGAACTGATAGCCCCGGCGCTCCTGCTGCTGGGCCTGGGCACCCGCTTCGCCTCGGCGGTGCTGATGGTGCTGACGCTGGTAGCCATCGCCGCCGTGCACTGGCCGGCGCACTGGTCCAGCCTGGGCGAACTGGCCATGGGGTATTCGATCAGCGATAACGGCTATGGCAACTACAAGCTGCCGTTGATCTACCTGGTGGCGCTGGTGCCGTTGCTGCTCAAGGGGGCCGGGCGGTTGAGCCTGGATGCGTGGTTGGGGCGGCGTGGCTGATCCTACATCCGCCTTACTGCCTCAGCCCCTACGCCGTAT
This sequence comes from Pseudomonas sp. AAC, assembly GCF_000725445.1. Taxonomy (NCBI): domain Bacteria; kingdom Pseudomonadati; phylum Pseudomonadota; class Gammaproteobacteria; order Pseudomonadales; family Pseudomonadaceae; genus Pseudomonas; species Pseudomonas sp. AAC. The sequence continues at coordinate 92,323 of NZ_KL647098.1, forward strand.
CCAGCCAGGGTTTCAAGAGCCTGACCATTCAACGGTCAGGCTTGGGAAGCCTGGCCGCAATGGGTTGGAATGAGGGAGTGACCAGAGGCTGCCATTTCACATCGATCTGCCCAGGCGAGCACCGACGACTTGCTTGGCTCCACTGTTTTCTTGCGATTGTTGTGAGTGCTCCGAAAGAAGAAAGATGCACCCTCAAGGTGGAGGAAGTTCAACATACCCTGACATCAGCCCAAATACTTCCACACCATGCGGAACGGCACGACCGGCAACAACCGCGACTCTCTGGGAAGGCTCGTCCAGTTCGCGACGGTAGATGACGAAGCAATCGCCATCCTCGCCATAACGCACCGCATCAACCGGAACAGCCAGACCATTCTCTGCACGATAAGTCACGACGGTAAGCCTGGTGCTCATTCCCAGGCGCATACGTTGCTGCAAGTCGGGAGAAAGCGGGTCAATACCGACCACGACCTCATAACTGCTTCCGCCACCGTAAACCTCCGACACAAGGGCCTGAGCACCGATAGCCAGAACACGCCCCTGTAGCATGAGCCCACTGAACCCGTCTCCGGTAACCTCTACAGGCATCTCTTCCTGCAGAAGATGCAGGTCCGACTCATCTATGCGCCCGACGGCATTGAGGTTTTCGAGTGTGACAAGCTCAAGTAACGGCATGCCCTGGGTGACGCGCTGCCCCACCTGGAGGGATGGCACTCTACCGGTCTCGTCAGCGCGTTGTGGCAACATGGCGATGCCAGCAAAAGGCGCGTGCAAATTGCCTTGAGCCCGCAGGGCCAAGAGTCCGTCATAGTGAGCCTGGGCATTGACCAGCTCCATTTCCACCATTTGAAGTGACTCCCCTCGGCCTTTGCTCCTGACAGTGCGCAGCTCCGACTGCGAGGCAGCCAAATCGACTTGTTGAAGTCGCAGCTGCTGCTCCAATGCGTCGACTTCCATGCGTGGGACAATGCCCCGCTCGAACAATCGTCGGGTATCGGACAATCTGGAAACCGTATCGTTGAGGCTCAACTCTGCGTTGGTAACCGCCCGACGCGCACGTGCAACCTCATCGCTGCTTTCCCAGCCCTGCAGGTCCTGTGCGTCACGCTTGGCTTTGAGCAGTTCGGCCAAGGCTCGGCGCAACTGGATGTCCAGTTGTACGGTGTCCAGACGCAGCAGCAGTTGACCCCGCTCTACACTCTGCCCCTCCCTGACAGCCAGATGCTGAACAATACCGTCGAACGGGGCGACCATGGTCTGTCGAGTTGACGCCTCAATGCGCCCGATCAAACCCAGACGGTTTTCCAGGAGCCGGGGTTGTACCTGGACCCAGCGTAAGCTATCCGAGTTGGTCGAATACGCTCCTGGACGAGCGAATATGAAGGTCAGGCAGCCAACAAGGATCAGCACACACAGGCTGGCGGCAACCCATGACCAACGCGTTGCCGGGGATGTCGCGAAATGCTCAATCGTTGAGGGCAATGTCCCAGCTCTCCAATGTAGTGCCCAGCATCTGATCCAGGGTGGTCTGAGTGTTGAGGTACGCGATCAGTGCATTCAGGCTGGCACTCTCGGCGCTACGCAAGTCGGCCTCGAAGCTCAGTACCTGGAAATTGCTGGAACGCCCGGCCTGGAACTTTTCGCGTTCGATATCCAGCTTGCGCCGCGAAAGATCGCGAGCCCGCTGCGCAATCTCGTACTGGCGCCAACGTGTACCAAGGTTGCGCACGGCATCCCCGACATCACGCTCGAGCATCTGACGAGCCTCGGTCAAACGGATAGCCTGGTTCTCGACGGCCACTTGCGCGCGTACTTCCGCTTGGCGTCGCGACAGATCGCCGATAGGAATCTCGATCTGGATGCCTGCATAGCCTTCCCAAGTCCGGTCGATAGCACGGCCATGGGGTGTCGGATAGTGATCGCGAACCTGCGTCGCGCCACCAACCAGCGAGAGATCCCACAAACGCTGGTTGCGAGAGACGTTCAATTGAATAGCTGCCTGCTCACTGGCAATCAATTGGGAAAGGTAGGCAGGCTGTTGTCGCTGGGCGATGACAAGAGCCTCAGCCAGGCCGATGGTGACAGGTTGCGCATCGAGCGTATCGACGGCTCGGATCTGCAGGTTCAGATCCAGGGCAAGCAAACGCAGCAGTTCCAGCCGGTTAGTCTCCAGTTGGTTGGCCACGTCTTCTACTGCCAACTCCTGGGTAGCCGCATCCGCTTCAGCCTGCACGATCTCGAACTCTGCCATACGACCTGCTGCAATCAACGCTCTGTTGGAGTCCATCAATTGGCGTGAACGTTCCAGCGCATCCTTGGCAATCTCCAATTGCTCCTGAGCCCGGAGAATCTCCCGATAGGCCATGATCATCTGGGTAACGGTGTCCGAAACCGTGGCTTTCAAGTTCAGCTTGTTGAGTTGTTCACCAAGTCTGGCCATACGTAGCGGTGCACCGACTATGTCGCGGCCAGCCCCGCGCAACAGAGGCTGAATGAAACTGAAGTCGGCGCCGTCGTTTGCAGTACGTCCAGCTTGGTCAGCCAGGGTCAGTTGGTTGCGCCAGGCGAGGCTGAAGCGGGTGCCGTACTCGGTCAGCACACTGGTTTGCGGGAAGATCTCGGTCTGACGGTAGCGATCCGCATGGTTACGGTTGGCCAAGTGACGGCTGGTGAGTACCAGCCTTGGGTTGAAGCGGTCCGCCTCCACTCGCAGTTCGAACCTCTGCGCGATACGCTCGAGATAGGCGCTGCGGATCGAACGATTGTTGCGCAAGCCGAGATAGACAACATCGCTCAGGGTCAACTCGACACGCTGTTCCAACAGAGATACCGTCTCGCTGCGCAGAGACATGCTGGCTCGGGAAGGGTTGAGGAGCGTGGTGGCCTGAATCGATGTCGATAACGACAAGGCAACGCAAAGCGCCAGCGCTGGAGCGCAGGTGCGACGAGTGTCAGTCATCGCGTAGAGCCTGTACGGGGCGCAGACGGGCGGCAAGCAAGGCAGGGTACCAGCCGAAGAACAAGCCTATCGCCAGAGAACTGGATATACCCAGAGGAAGGGACACGGGGGACAATCTGAAGGTCCAGCCAGAGAAACAGACGAAAGCGTAGGCGAAGAGCAATCCACCGATGGCACCCAGGGTAGATCCAGAGAGACAAAGGCCAGCCGCCTCGGCGAGAAACAAGTTGCGAATGTCACTGGCACGGGCCCCAAGCGCCATGCGTACGCCAATCTCCCGACGTCGCTCACGCACGCCCATCAGCATGACATTCATTACGCCTACGCCGCCTACGAGCAGCGCAATGCCTCCCACTCCCGCCAGCAGATAAGCGAACGTATTGGCCTGGCGGCTAAGGGCCTCGAGCAGCTGTCGTGGAACCTGCACGTCGACCTGATACCCTCGGGAAGCGTGATCCAGATAGCGCTTCAAAGTGCTGGCGGTCTGGGCAAGATCAGCAGTGTCGTGCGCCTGAACAATGACATTGCCAATTCCGGGAGCCGGACGCATCCGGCGAATGCCTTCAATCGGCAAGAAAACCGATTCGTCCACGTCAACGGGCAGCAATGGGTTGAACGGTTGGTTCGCAAGAATGCCGATAACCTCCAACAGGTAGCCTGCGACCTGTAATCGACTGCCAAGCTCCAGGGCCAAGCCACGCGCGACTCCAGCGCCAACGACGACATAAGTGCTGCAACGATCGAAGTCGGAGAGCAAGCGCCCCCTATCCGCCCGCAAACCCATAACCGGAGCGAGGTCCTGCGTGGTACCGACAATACTGACATCAGTGTCCCGTCCGGCATGGCGAATGCGTGCAGAATGCATGACAACAGGTGCAACGTACTCGATCTCGGTTAGTTCCACGGTAAGTGCTTTCCAGTCCGGTGCGACGGCACTGGGGCCTACAGAGCCCGACAGTGGTGAAAAGCTGACCACCAGAGTGTTCGTGCCCAATCTCTTGAATGTGTCGGTAGCCTCGTTAGCTGCGCTATGACCGATGTTGAGCAGGGCGGTGACTGCCGCACAACCGACTGCGATGCCCAGCAGCGCAAACAACGAACGAAGCCCTGATTGGCGCAGGCTATCGAGCGACTCGAACACCACGCCACGGAAAGAAAGGCCTGGTCGACACGTACCCTTTCCGTCAGGCATTGGAAGTAGCCCCTTGTCTGCAGAGCTCCAGCTCCACGACGCGGCCATCTCGCACCAGCAATTGGCGACCGAGTTGGCTTGCTAGCCCCTTGTCATGGGTCACCATGACCAAGGTAACGCCATCGCATTCGTTGAGTTGCAGCAGCAAGTCCATGATGTCCTGAGCGGTTGTATTATCGAGGTTGCCAGTTGGTTCATCAGCGAGGATCAGCGCAGGTTCGCCCACCAACGCGCGAGCAATGGCGACGCGCTGGCACTGGCCACCGGAAAGCTCCGTGGGCCGGTACGCGAAACGCTCGGCCAACCCAATCCGCTCGAGTTGGCAAATGGCACGCTGCCGGGCTTCGACACGGGGACAGCCGCGATACAACAGCGGTAGTGCAACATTGTCCAATACGCTAAGACGAGGCAGCAGATTGAATCCCTGGAAAACAAACCCGATTAGCCGATTGCGAAGATCAGCGCACGCATCGGCGGTGGAATGGGAGATATCGACACCGTCAAGCAGAAAGCGCCCGGATAGGGGCCGATCCAGCAGACCGAGAATATTGAGCAACGTGCTCTTGCCCGACCCCGAGGAACCAACGATGGCACAGCTTTCCCCTCGAGCGACGGATAAAGAGACCTCCTGCAATATCTGCTGCTGTATACCGTTCCGATAATAGCTCTGGCACACTCTATCGAGCTCTATCAAAAATCAATCCTTCAGAAATTCCGGCCACCGAAGACTCATGGCGATATGCGCAGGCCCTCTACTGAAAGGTCTACAACAATAATCAATCACGCAAGAATAAAAGCACTCCAAAGCCATGCACTGCCCAGCATCTATACAACTTACCGGAGGACGGCACATCGCCACCAATGCAAAACACTTATTCTCGCGACAGCCCTTTGCGTGGAATAAAGTAGACGAGTGACTCCTGGACGCTGTCCGAATTCGACCTGTCGGGCTGTAAACCCAGCCAACCCAAAACATCACGATCCTTCACTGCGGCGATAAAAAGTAACTCATCATCTCCACCCACATCCGAGTAACTCGGTAGATCAGGGACCTCAATCTTGCTCTGACTCGCCAATTGCTCCGCCAGAACGCGCATATCTTCCGGACTCCCCCAGTTACGCCAGGCTTTTTCCGCCTCACTCATTTGCGATGCCATTTCCGCATGTGCCTTCATGCTCAACACCTGATGCCATGGCCCCCCAGGCTTCTTGCTCTGCATGGATGATTGCAAATCGAAAGCTCTGTTCTGAAATTCAACATCACGACTCGTCATATCCAGGAATGCCACGAACCGCTCGATCGAAGTGAATGAACCAGAATCATCGAATGCTATTTTCGACAAAGATTTTCTGTCCAATCCGACAAAGGGGCTCTCCGATGAAACATCTTCGTATACGCTTTTCTTTCCGTACAGAGAGGTCAAAATATAATTAGCTGCCTGTTTGGCCACGCTGGTGCGAAGCGTATCGCCACTTTCTGGCAACTCCGACAGCACGGCGGCCTGCTCGCCGTCCGCGAGGATTTCCCGATGCATGCTCTCCAGAAAATCATCGAACCCCGCAGCCGCTGTTGTACCACCTCGGTTCTGAAGCTGTAGCGCCGAGGCAATAAGCCGGCCCCTGTCCGATAAGGTTACAGAGACTCCACTATCATTTTTTCGGACACGCTCTTGAGCATTGGTCAAATTGTCGTAAATCGGACCATTGATGATTTTTCTCAGATTTCCAGGCTGAATCTCTCTTGCTCCCAAGATATATTCCGCCCGAGTAATATCGAACATACATCCTCCCTGCGCATGGAGCCTCCCTCATGAAGACTCCATGCGTGACCATTACTGCGACATCATGAAGAGAACTTCATAATTGTATGGCTTGGTCCACTTCTTGGTTACATAAATAAAACATGCACCATTAGAGACCTGACCATAACCTGAACTGCTACTCGAGTAGACCGGGCCAGTTGAATTTTCTTTGTGCCCAGCCCTGAACTTGCAGCCACCATTCGACTGTCCACTCGCATAGGTCGCCTGCACATCACTACTGGTGAATGATGCCGGCACCTTGACCACTACTCGCTTTCCCGGCCCCAGAGTACTGGGAAGCTCATAGGAGCCAGATACCTTGCGTATTTCCTTGGGAGTGTTGTTATGAAGGGTGACGATGACTTCTGCAGAAGCAGACATCGAGCTCAAAGAAAAACTAGCCAAAACCAGCCCACAAAGGAGCCCCTTATATATCGCTTTCATTTCCATAAACAGAAAATCCTTATTTCCAGAATTTCTTGACCCGACATTGGAGTGCCGAGTCCTAAACCCTGAAGAATTTCTCTCCTTCAAGATCTGGAAAATATAGCGTCCGCAAACTGGAATTCTTTACGCCAGGAAAGGCCAGGAATTTCGCCAAATTCAAACAAGAAAAAACCTACCCTGAAATATTAATCTGTCAGAAAAAAGACAAGGACAAGTAATGTTCAATCGAAGATCGAGGCCAACAAAAAGCCCGCAGACCGTTCAGGTACGCGGGCTTTTACAGTTGCTCCTCAGTATCACGGAACCTCGAAAGTCACCTCGATATTCCCCCGGGTAGCCCGGGAATACGGGCAGATCCGGTGTGCCGTCTCCACCAGCTTCGCCTTGTCCCCGGCGGCCAGCCCCGGCAGTTCCACCGTCAGCCTGGCCGCCAGGGCGAAGCCGCTGCCGTTGTCGGTGGTGCCCAGGGTCACGTCGGCGGCCACCGCCACGTCGGCCGGCAGGCGAATCTCCAGTTTCTGCCCGGCGCGGCGCAGGGCGCCTATGAAGCAGGCGGACCAGCCCACGCCGAACAGTTGCTCGGGGTTGCTGCCGGGGCGGCCAGAGCCGGGTGGGCTCAGGCGCACGTCCAGCTCGCCGTCGCTGGAGCTGCCGCGGCCGTCTCGGCCTCCGGTGGTGCGGGTGTGGGCGGTGTAGAGGATGCTGTCCAGGATGTCGGTCATCGCGGTGTCTCCTTGGGGGCTGGGGAAGGCTGTCGGCGGTGGGTGGCGCACAGGTTGCGCGTGCCGAGCACCACGCCTTGTGCGTGAAGGTTGCGCAGCAGGGCCAGGCCCTGCTGCAGGATGGGTTCGGGGTCGGCGCCGATGGCCTCGGCCAGCGCCAGCAGGTGCTCGCGGCCGCTCAGTTGGCGGTCGCGCACGGACTCCAGCAGCGCATGGGCCAGCGGCGCCAGGCGGGCGAAATGCACCTGCCGGTCGTCGCCGCGGCGGGCCAGCAGCAGGGTCGGCTGCTCCGGCGGCTGCTCGGGCAGGTGGCCGGGGCCCAGTTCGCTCACCGGCCAGGCGTAGGCCAGCGGCCAGGCCAGGGACGACAGCAGCGGCACGCCGTGCAGCAGGTCGCCCTGCGGATCGTGGGCCGGCTCCTGGCTGTCGCTGAGCAACAGGGCCGTCTCCACCCATTCGTAGTGCGCCAGCTCGGCGGCCCAGGCGGGCGCGTCCGCCCCGCCCTGTTCGAGGAAGGCGACAAACTCGCCGGCCAACTCGACGAACAGCGGCGTCTGGCAGCGGTAGTCGGCATAGAAGGCCTCCGTCAGCGCCTGCCACTGGGCCTCGGCCAGGCTGGCGCGCAGCACCGGGAAGCTGCCGGCCAGCAGCGACTGCACGTTGCCCAGGAACAGCTGGCGGTACACGGCCAGGCGCCGTGCTTCGATGCCCGGCGGCGGCGCGTTGCGCTGCGGGTCGCGGATGTGCCGGGCCAGTTGCAGCTGCTGCTCGCGCAGGGTGTCAGCCATGGCGCACCTCCCGCGGTGCGGCGGCGCCTTGCAGGGTGCGGATGTGCTCCACTTCCGTCAGCAGCTCGGCCAGCGGCGGGAGGTTGAAGTCGCGCTCCAGCAGCGTCGGCACCAGGCCGCAGTGGGCATAGGCCTGCGCCAGCAGGCTCCACACCGGCTGTTGCACGCTGGCGCCGTGGGTGTCGATCTTCAGGTCCGGCGCCTCGTCGTAGTGCCCCGCCACGTGAATGCAGGCCACCCGCTCGGCGGGCACCTGGGCAAGGAAGGCGGCGGCGTCGTAGCCGTGGTTGCAGGCGTTGACCACCAGGTTGTTGACGTCCAGCAGCAGGTCGCAGTCGGCTTCCGCCAGCACGGCCCGCAGGAACTCGATCTCGCTCAGCGCCTGGTAGGGCGCGGCGTAGTAGGAAATGTTCTCCACCGCGATGCGCCGCCCCAGCACGTCCTGAGCCTGGCGGATGCGCGCGGCGACGTGATGCACCGCCTCGTCGGTGAAGGGCAGCGGCAGCAGGTCGTAGAGCTGGCCGTCGTCGGAGCAATAGCTCAGGTGTTCGCTGAACAGGCCGACGCGGTGGCGGTCGAGGAATTGCCGGGTGCGCCGCAGCAGCTCCAGGTCCAGCGGCCCGGGGCCGCCGAGGGACAGCGACAGGCCGTGGCAGGCCAGCGGGAAGCGTTCGGCCAGCTGCGCCAGGCCGTCGCCGTAGGCACCGCCGACGCCGATCCAGTTGTCCGGCGCGCATTCGAGGAAGTCCACGGCTGCGGTAGGCATCGCCAGCAGCTCGGGCAGCAGCGCGCGACGCAGGCCGAGGCCGGCACCGCGCGGTAGGGAATGGGCATTCATGGCAAGGCTCCGCGGAGGAGGAGTGCCCTCCCGGCAGGGAGGGCTGGGTGGCGCGTCCGGCTTAGTGGCGGTCGCCCTGGAACCTGGCGAACAGCCCGGCCGGCATTGGCTTGCCGTTGGATTCGAAGACGTTCTTCAGGTGCTGGTAGGCCTCGGCTTCGGAGATGAAGCCGTCGTGGTCGGCGTCGATCCCGTCGAAGTCGCCGGCGCGGTCCCTGGCCACGGCCAGGAACTCGTCGCGCGAGACCTTGCCGTCGTGGTCGCTGTCGGTGCGCGTGAAGGAAGCGTCGCCGCACTTGCCCTCCCCGCACTTGCCTTCGGCCTGGGTGACCTTGGCCTTGCTGGCGCCGCACTTGCCTTCGCCACACTTGCCCTCCCCGGCCTTGTCGGCGGCGGCGAGCTGGTAGCCCTGGGGCAGCGCCTCGACGGCGAAGGCCGAGGTGGCCAGGTTGGCGCCGCCCACCAGGGCGATGGCGAGCAGGCCGATGCGGGTCTTGGTCTGGATCGGGTTACGGGACATGGGTGGTTCTCCGATGCTGGGCGCTTGGGGCGCGGGTCTGGGGCTTGGTCGGACCGGGATGCGCGAGGGGCTGGCTTTCGAAGCCCGCCGGGTGTCGCGTCCGGGTGTGGCCATTTGGCCCGCGCCATGTATCGGTGGCGTATCGGAGGGGGGTTGGGTTTGTATGCGTGCCTTGCGGAGGGGCGGGTTGGATACATTGGGATACAGCGAAGAGCGTGGTATGTGGCTGGCGATGTGGGGGTCAAGAGCCCCTCACCCCAGCCCTCTCCCGGAGGGAGAGGGGGCCGTTCGGCGTGGGTGGGGAGGTTTGGCGTCGACCTGTAGCGGGCCCTGCCCGCGATTCGCGCGCAGGGCGCGCTCCTACAGGGGAATGGCATGGCTATTTCAGGCATAACCGTTCGTGGTTATCCGCCCTACGACTCCGTGCCAAGGTGCTTTTCGTAGGATGGGTTGAGCTTGCGAAACCCATGCGGTGCTGGTGATGGGTATCGCTTCGCTCAACGCCATCCTACGACGGCGCCGGGCCCCTCACCCCAGCCCTCTCCCGGAGGGAGCGGGGGCCAGGCCGCGCCACCGTCAGGCCCAGTTCAAGCCCCCTCCCCCACAAAACCCCAACCTCAGAAGTTGTAACTCACCGAAGCCGTCACATTGCGCGACGGTCCATAGAAACCGGACCCACCGCTATACAAGCTCATCAGATACTTGCGATTGGTCAGGTTGTTCAGGTTCAACGACGCACTCCAGTGCTTGTCGATGTCATAGCTCCCCATCAAATCCACCAGCGCATAAGCGTTCTGCCGCACACGGCTGTCGTCGTCGAGCTGGATCGCGCTCTGCCAGCTCACCCGGGTGCCGACCTTGGCCTGGGGCAGGCCGGGCAACTGGTAGGTCAGGCTGCTGCGCAGGCTGTGGCTGGGCACGTACTGGCGCGCCTTGTGGCCGTCCGGGTCCTCGATGCGCACGTAGGTGTAGCCACCCTGCAGTTGCAGGCCGGGGGCCAGCTGGCCGCTGGCTTCCAGCTCCGCGCCGCGGCTCTTGAAGTCCTCGCCGTTGTAGATGGTCTCGCCGCCGGGCAGGCTCTGATCGGTGGCTTCGGCGACGTTGCGCTGGTCGGTCTTGAACAGCGCGGCCGACACGCTCAACTGGTCGTCGAGCAGGCTGCCCTTGATGCCGGCCTCGTAGCTCTTGCCCTCCAGCGGCTCGAGCACCTTGCCCTGGGCGTCCATCACGTACTGCGGGTTGAAGATCTTGGTGTAGCTGGCGTACAGCGAATACTGCTCGTCGAGGTCGTAGACCACGCCGGTGTAGGGCGTCACCTCGCCGTGGATGCGCACATCGCGGGCGCTGCCGTAGTCGGTGCCGTCGCTGTCGACGCTGAGCATGCGCGCGCCGAGGATCCAGTGCAGCTGGTCGGTGAGGTTCAGCCGCGTGCCGGCGTAGACGCTCTTCTGCCGGTCGGTGAAGCGCGCCATTTCGATGGTGTCGTTGGTGTAGGTCAGGCTCGGCCTGGGCACCGCGCCGCTCAGGGTCTGGCCCAGGTCGGCGTCCATGAACTCGTCTTCGTTGTTGTAGTAGCCGCGGTCGCTGTGCCGCGAACGGCCGTAGTCCACGCCCAGGGTCAGCTCGTGCTGGCGCCCGCCGAGGCTGAACGGGCCGCTCAGCTGGGCCTCGCCCAGCAGCTGCTTCTCGCCGGAGTGGCTGTGGCTGGGGTCGGCCAGCCAGGGCGTGTCGGCGTCGTTGGCCATCAGGTAGTACATGTCCGCCTGCTGGCTCTGGTCCACGCCGGTGACGTTGAGCTTGCCCTTCCAGCCGCCGCCGAAGTCGTGGGCCAGCTCGACGAAGGCGCGCTGGGTGTGCACGTCCCAGTAGGTCCAGTCCTGGCCGATGTTGGCGCCGCGGCGGCTGTAGTGGATCAGGTTGCCGGCCTGGTCGGTCAGCGGCAGAGCACCCCAGCTGCTGCCGTTGGAATTGCTCTTGTTGTCGGAGAAGCCGACCGTCAGGGTGTCCGCCTCGGTGAGGTCGAAGGCCAGCATGCCGCTGAGCACGTTCTTCTCGTGGGAGTAGCGGTCCAGGTAGGAATTGCCGGTCTCGTTGGCGTAGATGAAGCGGCCGCGCACCTTGCCCGAGTCGGTCAGCGGGCCGGAGGCGTCGAGGTCGATGCGGCGGGTGCCCCAGGAGCCCACCGACAGTTTCACCTGCGCCTGCGGCGTGTAGGTCGGGCGCTTGCGGATGAAGTTGACGGTGGCCGAGGGGTTGCCGGTGCCGCTCATCAGGCCGTTGGCGCCGTGCAGGATGTCCACCTGCTCGTACTCGGCCAGGTCCAGGTCGCCGCTGAGCAGGCCGGCGCTGAACGGCGAGCCGATGCCGTCGTACTCGAAGTTGTTGATGTCGAAGCCGCGCGAGGTGAAGTTGGTGCGGTCGGTCTCGTACTGCTCCACCGTCACCGAGGGCGCGCTGCGCAGCGCGTCCTTCACACTGTTCATGTTGAAGTCGTCCAGCTGCTGGCGCGACAGCGTGGTGACGCCCTGGGGCGTTTCCCGCGGCGTCAGGCCCAGGCGCGTGGTGCTGCTGTCGCTCAGTTGCTGGTAGCCGGTGGGGGTGCCGGCGCCGTTGGCGTTCGCCTGGATCACGGTCGCGGACATGGCCAGGGTATCGCCGCCCTTGCCGACCACGGTTTCGGCCGGCATCTGCAGCGCGGCGCCGGCGTCCTGCAGGGCGTAGATGCCCGCGCCGCGCTGCACCAGTTGCAGGCCGCTGCCGCGCAGCAGTTGCTGGAAGCCCTGCTCGAGCGTGTAGCGGCCCTTCAGGCCCGGGCTGTTGCGCCCGGCGAGCCTGGCCGGGTCGAACACCAGCTGCACGCCGGCACTGGCGGCGAAGCGAGCCAGCACGTCGCTCAGGGCGCCGGCGCCGATGGCATAGTCGCGCGCGGCCTCGGCGGCCATGGCCACGGATGGGGCCAGGGCCAGCCCGGCGCAGCCCAGGGCCACGCCATGGATCGCCGCCGCCAGGGCCAGGTGGGTGAATCGACGAGTGCCGGAATGCCGTCGGTGCTTCGAAGCCATGTGCTTTGCCATCCTTCAAGCCGCGCCTCGCGCGGGCTGCCCACCCCTCCCCATGAGGCGTGTTCACCCTCTATCCCGGACGAGATGGAAAAAGTGCTCAGGGGGGCGCGAAATTTTTTTGCTAGCGGGCCGAAACCGTCACCCAGTAGCGGCTCAGGCGCGACACCCGCACCGGCAGCGTCAGCTCCAGGGCGTTCAGCGCCTGGTCCGTGTCCGCCACCGACAGCGCGCCGGAAACGCGCAGCCCGGCCACCTCGGGGTCGCAGCGCAGCAGGCCGCGGCGATAGCGCGCCAGCTCCGCCAGCACCTCCGCCAGCGGCTGGTCGCGGGCCACCAGCATACCCTGCTCCCAGAGCGCGGCGCTGTCGTCCACCGGCGCGCTGCGCAGCACGCCGCGGGCATCGAACCAGGCCTGCTGGCCGGCGGAAAGGCGCATTGCCGCACCAGCGTGCGGGCGAATCTCCACCTGGTGCTCGAACACCGCAACCTGGCACTGCTCGCCCAGCTGGCGCACGCTGAAGCGCGTGCCCAGCGCCTCGACCACGCCCTGCTGCGCGTCGACCAGGAACGGTCGGCGCGGCGCCAGCGGGTCGGCATGGGTCGTCACCAGCACCTCGCCGGTGCGCAGGCGCAGGCGGCGCGCCGTAGAGTCGAAGTGGACATCCAGCGCCGACACGGTGTTGAGCACCACCCGGCTGCCATCGGCCAGCGTCAGCGCCTTGCGCTCGCCGGTGGCGGTGCTGGCGTCGGCCATCCAGCTGTCCCAGGGGGCGCTGCGCGCCACCAGCCAGCCCGCCGGCGCGGCCATCAGCAGCGCGCTCAGCAGGCGCAGCGCACGGCGGCGGCTCAGGCCCTTGAGCCCTTCCACGCCATGCAGCGCCTGGCGGCCCAGCTCCGTGGGCACCGCGTCGAAGGTGCCGAATACCCGCTCGGCGCGCGCCCAGGCCTCGCGGTGCGCGTCGCTCTGCCCGCGCCAGCGCTCGAAGGCCTGCCACTGCGCCTCGCCGGGGGCGTCGAAACGCAGCGTCATGACCCACTCGGCGGCCTCCTCCAGCAACCCGGCTGCCGGCGCGGCGCGGGCCTCCCCGCGGCTCATGGCTCGCAGGCCGTCATGCAGGCCACCAGCGCCTTGTGGATGTGCCGGCGCACGGTGATCAGCGCCATGCCGGTGCGCTCGGCGATCTGCTGCAGGGTGAGCTCGTGGAACTGCGCCAGCAGGAACACCTCGCGCGTCTGGCGCGGCAGGCCGTCGAGCATCGCGTCGATGCGCAGCAGCGACTCGACGATCAGCCAGTGGGTTTCCGGCGCCGGCACCTGCGCTTCGGGCAGGTGCGCGATGGCCTCGCGGTAGGCCCGTTCCACGTCCTGGCGGCGCCACAGGTCGATGACCAGGCCCTTGGCCACCTGCACCAGGTAGCGCCGCGAGTCCGCCAGCGGCGGCGTGCGCCCGGAGCTGAGGATGCGCAGGTAGGTGTCATGGGCGATGTCCGCCGCGTCCGGGGCATTGCCCAGGCGCTGGCGCAGCCAGCCGAACAGCCAGCCGTGGTGGTCGCCATACAGGCGCTCCAGCGCGACGGGCGGCGAAGCGTGGGACGAAGCGGAAAACATGCGCGGGCATCCTTGGCGGGAACGCCAAAAGAGTGAAAATGAGAAAGCGTCTCATTTTATTTCAATGCCGTGCATTTCCACAATGCGGACCTCGCCGGCCCCACTTCTCGGCGAGCAGGGTTCACCCCAGGCTGGCGATGGCCCGGGCCAGCTGCATGTCGCTCAGGTCGGACTGCGGATGCGCCTGCCGGTAGAAGCGCAGCGCCTGCTCCAGCTGCGCGCCATGGATGCGCCCGTCGGAGGCGATGTACGCCAGGGCATCGTCGCGGGCGGCCCGGTAGGTCCGCAGCGGCTGGCTGGTGGACTCGCTGAGCGCCGCGCTGCCCAGGCTGGTGGCGACGGTGAAGTGGTCGGACGAGTTGCCTTTCCCGTCCATGGCCCCCGCCTGGTCGGCGGCGGCCAGGAGCGTGGCGATCAGCAATGGGCTTGCGCGTTTCAAGGCATGGCATCCTGCGGCAATGAACCCGCTCTTTTACCCTGCCCTGGCGCTGGTGGCCAGATCAGCCCCTTCATTCCCCATCCCCGGAACCCTTGACCTTAAAGTTATATTCAAGCTTAGAGTTCCCCCGCGCCGCCGATACAGGCCGGCAAGGTCAACCACCGGGAAGGAAGGGCAAATGAGCAAGCGCATTCTCCATGTCGTCAGCAACGTCGCGCACTACGCCGACCCGGCCGACCCCACCGGCCTGTGGCTGTCGGAGCTGACCCACGCCTACGACCTGTTCGCCGCCAAGGGCTACGTGCAGCGGATCGTCAGCCCCAAGGGCGGCGTCACGCCGCTAGAGCCGCGCTCGCTCAAATGGCCGAACCGGGATGCCTCGGCCAAGGCCTGGCTGGCCGACGACGCCCACCGGGCGCTGCTCGCCAACACCGCGAAGCCCGAGGACATCGACCCGGCGGACTTCGATGCCATCTACTTCACCGGCGGGCACGCGGTGATGTGGGACTTCCCGGACGACGCCGGCCTGCAGCGCCTCACCCGAGCCATCTACGAACGCGGGGGCATAGTCTCGTCGGTCTGCCACGGCTACTGCGGCCTGCTGAATACAACGCTGTCGGACGGCAGCCTGCTGGTGGCGGGGCGCAGGCTCACCGGCTTCTCCTGGCGCGAGGAAATCCTCGCCGGCGTGGCGAAGAAGATGCCCTACAACGCCGAAGAGCAAATGAAGCGGCGCGGCGCGCGCTACGAAAAGGCCCTGCTGCCGTTCGTACCCAAGGTGGTGGTGGATGGCCGCCTGGTGACCGGCCAGAACCCGCAGTCGGCGAAAGCCACGGCGCTGCGGGTGGCCGAGCTGCTGCGCTAGGCGCCCTGCTCGCCCGGCTGCAGCGCCAGCACGCTGCCCTGCACATGCTCGATCAGGTGCTCGGTGGTGCTGCCGATCAGCCTGTCCACGGCCCTGCGGTGGATGCGGCCCATCACGGTCACGTCGATGGCGTTCTGCTGGACGAAGTTGGCGATGCCGCGCACCGCCGTGCCCATCAGGAAGTGGCGGCGCTCCTCGGGCACGCCGTACTTGTCCGCCAAGGCGACGAAGGGCTTGTGCAGCGCGCCGCGCATCTCCTCGACCAGGTCGACCCAGGCCACGCCGCCCTCGCCGCCGTTGGCCATGTAGGCCGGCATGCAGTCGTAGACGAACAGCAGGTGCAGCTCCGCGTCGCATTGCAGGGCCAGGCCGTTGGCGGCCGCGATGATCCTGTCGTTGATGTCGCTGAGCTGGGTCTGCGGGTCGGACGGGTCCACCGCGGCAACTATCTTGCGCGGCATCGGCTGGCGGATGTCGTTGACCAGCAGCAGGGGCGCCGGGCACTCCCGCAGCAGGTGCCAGTCCAGCGGGGTGACGAAGGAACGCTTGAGCGCCGATTCGTGCCGCACGTCCTTGATCACCATGTCCGGCTGTTGTTCGCGGATGTCCTGGAGCATCTCCTCGCGCAGGTTGTCCGCCGCCACTACCGAGGCCGTGACCTCCAGCCCCCGCCCGCGCAGGGCCGCGCATTCGCCTTCCCAGGCCTTGCGCTGCGCCTGCACCAGGCTTTCGCGCGCCTGCTCCATGACCTTGCGGTCCAGCAGGAAGGTCGCGAAGGGCCCCACGTAGACGAGCACGTGCAAGGCCGCATTGCAGGCCGATGCCAGGGCGAGCGCGCGCTGCAGGCCGGGGGAATCGTGCTGCTCGGGGTGGGTCAGGAACAGGAGCTTGCGTGGCTGGCTCATAGCGCACCTCGTGGGTATCCGGCCACGCCGCCAGCGCGCCGGAAGGCAGGGGCCCGCATCGGGCTCGATGGGGGAACTACCAACGAGTTTCAGCCCCCTGGCCTGCGCCGGATTTGCGTTGGATCAAATTCGCCCCTCGCCCGACGCGCGATGGTGAAAGCCATGCCCGGCAACGGCCTGGAGGCCCACCATGGCGACCCCGAACGCTCCGCAACGCCTGACCCTGTACGACGCCCGGGAGCTGGATGCCGTGCTCCAGGCCATGGCGCAAAAGGCCGCCCCGCTGCTGCCCCCGGGCGAAAGCGCGCTGGTCGGCATAGTCCGGCGTGGCGAACCCCTGGCGCACCGGCTGCAGGAACACCTGGTGCAATGCGGCCACCCGCCCCTGCCCGTCCACGCCCTGAAGGTGAAGCGCTACGCCGACGACCTGAGCCTGCTGCACCCCGAGACGGAGCTGACGGAGAACCCGCAACTGGCCGGCATGGACCTCAGCCGCACCACGCTGCTGGTGGTGGACGACGTGCTCTACGAAGGCCACTCGCTGCTGCGCGCCTGCGCCTACCTGGCCCAGCTCGGAGCGCGGCACGTGCTGGCCGGCGTGCTGGTGGACCGCTGCGTGAGCCGCCAACCGGTGCACGCCGACGTGGTGGGGCTGCGCCTGCAGGTGGCGCCGGACGACATCGTCGAATGCAACGTGCCGCCCTACGAGCCGGAGCTGCGCATCGACGTGCTGCGCCACGGCCGGCGCTGCACCTGAGGCTAGGCTTCGCCCGCCTCCCGCCGCCAGGCCCGCTGCAGCAGCTCCACCACCTCGGCGTCGGAGGTCTGGTAGAAGTCCAGGTACCAGCGGCCGATGGCGCTGAACGGCTCCGGGGTGAACGGGCAGACCACCTCGTCGACCTCGTGGCGCAGCTCTTCCAGCACTTCCGCCGGCGCCACCGGCACGGCGACGACGATGGCCGCCGGGGCCTGCTGGCGTACCGCGCGCACGGCAGCCAGCATGGTGGCGCCGGTGGCCAGGCCGTCGTCGACCAGTAGCACCTGGCGGCCAGCCAGCTGCGGCACGGGCCGCTGCCCACGGTAGGCGCGCTCGCGCCGGTGCAGCTCGGCGCTTTCCCTGCGCTCCACCGTCTCCAGGGCGTGCGCGTCGACGCCATGCATCCGCAGCACGTCGTCATTCAGCACCCGCACGCCGCCGCTGGCGATGGCGCCCATGGCCAGCTCCGGGTACCAGGGCACGCCGAGCTTGCGCACGATCATCAGGTCCAGCTCCACGCCCAGTTCGCTGGCCACCTCATAGCCGACCGGCACGCCGCCGCGCGGCAGGGCCAGCACGATCGCCCCGGGGCGGCCCCGGTAGGCCGGCAGCAAGCGCGCTATGGCCTTGCCGGCAGCGGCGCGGTCGACGAAGGGAAGCGTCAGGTCATGCATGGCAGCCACCTCGCCCGGCAGGGCCTAGTAATCCTCTTCGCGCTCGCCCTCTTCGCGCAGGTTCTGGAAGCCCACCAGCCGCGAGAGGTCGCGCAGGTTGTCGGCCAGCACGCCGAGCAGGTCGTCCGCCGAGACGATGCCCACCAGCAGCCCCTGCTCGTCGACCACCGGCATCCGCCGGATGCCGGCCTGGCGCATGCGGGTGATGACGTCGAACACATCGTCGCTTTCCTTCGCGGTGACCAGGTTGCGCAGCTGGATGTCGCCGGCCTGGATGCTGCCCGGCTCCGGCTCGTTGTTGGCGACCACCTCCAGCACGATGTCGCGGTCGGTGATGATGCCCACGGGCCGGTAGCGCTCGCGCTCCACCTGCTCGGCGAGCACCAGGTCGCCGACGTGGTATTCGCTCATCAACCGGGCGGCGGTCAGGATGGATACGGTAGGCGCCGCGATGACGACGTCGCGGTTGCAGTATTCGCCGATGGCCATGGCTCGTCTCCTGTGCGGGCAAGCGGACATTCGCTCGCCTTGCACGATGGGCGCGACGCCACGGCCCGACTTTGATCTCGATCAGATTGGCGGCGCGCCCGCCGCCCGCGCCGCGGCCAGCGGATGAACGGCCCGCTCAGCGGCTCACGGTCGCTCCGGCTGCGCCTCCACACCGCTCATCCGGCACAGGCCCTGGCGGTCGAGCAGGCGCACCTCGCGCCCGTGGCACTCGATCAGGCCGGTCTGCACGAAGCGGGTGAACAGCCGGCTGACCGTCTCCATGGTGAGGTCCAGGTAGTTGCCGATGTCGCCGCGGCTCATCGGCAGGGTGAAGCGGTCCTGCGACAGGCCGCGCTGCTGGTAGCGGGCCGACAGGCCGAGGAGGAAGCCGGCCAGGCGCTGTTCGGCGCGCTCGCGGCTGCAACGGATGTGCGCGTACTCGCCCTGGATGCCCTGGCTGAGGATGTGCAGCAGTTGGTGGCGCAGGCCGGGGATGCGCCCGGACAGGTCCTCCAGCTGTTCCAGGCCGATGCTGCACACCATGGAAACCTCCAGCGCCACCGCATAGCCCGGGAAGCGCGGCGAGCCGATGGCGTCCAGCCCCAGCATCTCGCCCGGCAGCACGAAGCCGGTCACCTGTTCGCCGCCGTTGGCGTCGAGCAGGTAGCTCTTCAGCGCCCCGGAGCGCACGGCGAACACGTGCTGCATCGGCTCGTCGGCGCGGAACAGGTACTCGCCCTTCTGCAGGGGGCGGCTGCGCCGGACGATGCGGTCCAGCTCTTCGACCTCGCCGTCGCTGAGGCTCGCCGGCAGGCACAGGCGGCTCAACGAGCACGCCTGGCAGTTGACCTGCGGGCGCGGCGGGGAGCGGTAAGCGTCGGACATGGCGGCGCCTCCGGCAATAAGGGGATTTTCCCACTATAGCCGTTGCGCTTGGCCGCGCTACGCCACTCGACGAAGGGACGCGCCTGCCGCCAGCAGGCGCGCCCGAGTGCATCAATCGCCGTTCTTCACCGGGATGACCTTCTCCGGGTGCACCGCCTCGGCGCGCTTGGGCAAGTGCACCTGCAGCACGCCCTTGGAGAACTGCGCGTGGACCTTCTCCGCGTCCACTTCCTTGGGCAGCCGGAACACCCGCTCGAAGCTGCCGTAGTGGCGTTCCGACAGGTGGTACTCCTTGCGCTTCTCGTCCTTCTCTTCCTTCTTCTCGCCCTTGATGACCAGGTTGCCGTTGGCCAGCTTCACCTCGATGTCCTTCTCATCCATGCCGGGCAGCTCGGCGCTGATGCGGTACTCCTCGGCCTGCTCGCTGACGTCCACCGCGGGCAGGCCGCGGCTGAACGGCTCGCGCCGCCAGAACGGCTCCACGTCGAAGGCGCTGTGGCCGAAGGGCAGGCGCAGCGGCGTGCGGCCGAAGTCGTCGAACAGGCTGTCGATCTGCCGTCGCAGCGTATCGAAGGGGCTGGCGCCGGGGGTTGGCGCCTTGGCCGGTTGGCTGGGGGACGGCGTGACGGGGACTTGCTTTGCGGGGTCGGACATGGGGAATTCCTCCGCTGGATGAACCGCCTCGGAAATGGGGCGAATCGATTCTGCGACGGCCATGGCGGCTGTCCTTGATCCCGGTCAAAACGCCGGCATCGGCCCCCGCGGCGCAGAACTTGATGACGGTCAAGGCGGCCCGGCCCGCGGCGCCTAGCCTGACCCGAAACGACGCGTCTGGTCGACCTCGCCAAGGGGGCGCGCAATGGAACGGGTACGGCTACTGGAAGTGCTTTGCCTGCCGGGCACCGGGCAATGCCTGCGCCTGCTGCTGGAGGACGACGCGGGCAGCGCCGTCATACCCGGCCAGTATTGCCTGCTGGGCGTGCATGGCGGGGCCTTGCAGCCGTGCAGCTACATCAGCCTGCCGGAGCACCACGGGCCGTTCATCGTCAGCGCCAGCCACCCCGGCCGGTTCGCGGCCACGGACGGCTGGCTGGACTACCGCGGCCCCCTGGGCGTCGGCTGGCCCCTGCCGCTGCGCGCCGGCCGGCTGCTGGTGGTGGCCAGCGGCAACGGCCTGCTGTCGGTGGCGGCGGCGATCGACGAACTGGCCTGCTGGATGCCCGCGCTGCGCCTGGACCTGATCGCCGATGCCGCCAGCCTGGCGGGCCTGCCCGAGGAATGCCGGCGCTGGCTGCACTCGCTGGGCCTGCTCGACGAAAGGGTCCACGGCGCCTGCCTGCTGGAACGCCTGCACCGGCAACTGCTGGAGCGGCTGCCCGACGTGGTGTTCTGCGCCACCCCGGATTTTCTCGGCCGCAGCGCGGCCCAGGCGTGCCTGCGCAGCGGGGTGCCGGCGGCGAGCATCTGGCTGCGCAACGAGCGCCTGCAGTCGCCGCCCCCGGCCGAAGGACCGGTGGTCCGCTTCGACCGCCTGCCGCCCCCTCTCCACTATCGTTCTTGATGCATCGTTCTTGATGCGCATCAAAGTGCCCGCACGCGCCCCGGCCCAGGCTCACAGCCACCCAGCCCGCGCCGCCCGTGGCGCGGGCGCCGCTGCGGAGACCGCCATGAACGCCTACTCGCGCCTGCTCCTGATCTGCGACACCCACCAGCACTATTCCGCCGCCATGGCCCGCGCCCAGGCCCTGGCCGGCTCCGCCGGCGCCAGCCTGCACATGCTGATGATCGACAGCCTGGCGCCAGCCCTGAACACCCTCGACTACGACCTGCAGCAACGCGCCCGCAACACCATCCAGGAGCGGCACCAGGCCTGGCTCGACGACCAGGTGGAGCTGCTGCGCGGGCGCGGCATCGAGGCCAGCCCCGAGGCGGTGTGGAGCGACGACCCGCTGCAGGAAGTCCTGCGCCGGGTGCGCGAACGCGGCTTCGACCTGCTGATCAAGGACGTCCACTACGAAACGGCCGTGAGCCGGGCACTGATGACGCCGCTGGACTGGCAACTGCTGCGCCAGTGCGCGGTGCCGCTGCACCTGGTCAGCCACGCAGAGCATCCCCTGCCGCGCAAGGTGGTGGCGGCGCTGGACCTGTCCCAGGACGACACCCGCGTCGACGAACTGAACGAACGCATCGTCGAATCGGCCCAGCAGCTCGCGCTGCAATGCGACGCCGAGCTGCACCTGCTGCAGGCCTACGACCTGAGCAGCAGCTTCCTCGCCTACGCCGTGGGGCCGGTGGCCTGGACCAGCGAAATACAGGAACAGATGAGCGGCCGCGCCACCGAGCGCATGCAGCGCCTGGGCGAACGCTTCGGCATCGAGCAGAAGTGCCTGCACCTTATCAAGGGCGCGGCCAACCGCGTCATCGCCGAATTCGTCGACGACTACCGCATGGATGTGGTGGTCATGGGCACCCTCTACCACGCCGGGCTGGCGAAGATCGTCGGCAGCACCACCGAGCAGGCGCTGTACCGGGTGCACTCCAGCATCCTGGCGATACGCCCCTGAACGGCCGGTGAGCGGCCGCCCCTTGTAGGCGGCCAGGAGGGCCCACGGCGCGCCGGCCGTGACCGCGGCCCGTGGAAGGCTCAGCCCGCGCGGCGCTGGGCCTGACGCTTGTCGGCGTCGCGGCGCTGCGCCTCGGCCAGCACGTGGGGCGCGGCGATACGCTGCTGCAGGCGCTCAAGGTAGGCGCTGGCCTGCTCCGCGTTGCGGAAAGGCACGCGGAACTGGTCGAGCTGGACGTAGCAGCGCCCGTCGCCGGTGCACAGCAGTTGGATGTGCATGGCAGCCTCCCCGCTTCAGGTCGCCGGTTGCAGCTGCAGGGTATGGATGGTCTGCGTGGGGTCTTCGGGGTCCTGGTGGCTGCTGAAGCCGAGGAAGCGCACCAGCTCGTGCATCGGCGCGTTGGCCGCCGAATCGATCGAATACATCTGCGTCATGCCGTTGCGCCGGGCGGTTTCGATCAGGTGGCGCATGAGGGCCACCCCCAGGCCGCGGTGCCGCCAGTCATCGGCCACCGTCACCGCGCACTCGCAATGGCCGGCGTCGGCGCCGCGGGCGTAGCGGCTGACGCCCACTTCCACCAGCTCGCCGTCCTGGTGCACCAGGGCGATGTAGGCGGCGCTGTCGTGGAAGTCCACCGTCATCAACTGGTCGAGCAGCGCCGGGCTGACCTCGCGCATGCTGCACAGGAAGCGGAAATGCCGCGCCTCCGGCGACAGCCGGGCGATGAAGTCCGCCTCGCGCTGGCGGTCTTCCGCGCGCAACGGCCGGATCAGAACATGGCTGCCGTCGGGCAGGGCCTCGACCCAATGCTCGTCGGGGGCTTCGGTGGTGGGCTGTGAAGGCTGGGTGGTGGGCATGGAAACCTCCTGGCGTGGCGCCGGCGTGGGAAGGAACCGCCGGGTCACTTGTACGCCGCGGGGCGAACGGAAGTTTGACCACGATCAAATCACGGGGAGGACGACGCTGCCGGCGGTCGAACGGTACGCCGCCAGCGCCGCCCCGTCATGGCCCCGGCGCGTCCGGGGCCGGGGCATTACCCTCGCTTGACCTGCGCCAGCTCGTACAGCTGCCGTGCTTCCGCCGCCAGCGGCGCAAGCGCGGCAGCCATGCGGGCCTGGAGGTGGGTCAGGGGCATTTCGTCGGCGCTGTCCTCCAGCATGTGCAGCAGGTCTTCCAGCGCGCTCAGGCGGCGGACGGCGGCTTCGTGGAGGTGGTCGGCGGGGGCGTTGGGGTTGACGTACAGCACGTCGTCGTGGGGCTCGGTGGCCGGGCTGAGGGGGATGAGGGGAACGAGGTCAGCCATGACGGACCTCCTGGCGGGTGCTGCGGGGGTGTTGCTTGGACTGAACGACAAGGCGATGCATGTTCCGTCTTGCTCCTCTATGGGATATGGGAGCCGCCTCCTGGAAGGGAGAGGCGGACCGTGCCAGGGTAGGAATACCGGACAACAGAGAAACCGGCAGGCCGAAGCCTCCTCGCACGGCCCGCCATGGAAACGCAGGGAATCAGACACAAGAAGCTGCCTTTCCCTGCGGCTATGGCGCCGCCGTGCTCTGTTGTCGTTCAGGGGTTCCTACGCCCCACCACGGACGAACCGTGGCAGACGGAATCTACGGATGCGCCTTGTAAGGGCTCAAGGCAGTTGCCGCGACGGAAACTTCCCCTGATTCCGCCCGAAGAATCGCCACAAGTCCCCCGCCCTGCGCCCCCCGCGGCCTCAAGCGTGCGGAAAGTGGATAGAACGCCCCCGCCCGGCGGACGAAACTAGCCCCGCGGCCAGGCAGCGCCACGCTGCCGGCGCCCCCACCCAGAACCCATGAACCATCCGAGGCTTGTATGAGCACCCCCGCCGAGCAACTGGAGCAACGGCTGAAGCAACAGAAAATCACCGAAGTCGAATGCGTGGTCAGCGACCTGACCGGCATCGCCCGCGGCAAGATTTCCCCCACCAACAAGTTCCTCGGCGAAGGGGGCATGCGGCTCCCGGAAAGTGTGCTGCTGCAGACCGTCACCGGCGATTTCGTCGACGACGACGTCTATTACGACCTGCTGGACGAGGCCGACATCGACATGCTCTGCAAGCCCGACCCGGACGCCATCTTCGTGGTGCCCTGGGCGCTGGAGCCGACCGCGATGGTCATCCACGACACCTTCGACAAGTACGGCAACCCCATCGAGCTGTCGCCGCGCAACGTGCTCAAGCGCGTGCTGAAGCTGTACGCCGACAAGGGCTGGAGCCCGGTGGTGGCGCCAGAGATGGAGTTCTACCTGACCAAGCGCAGCAGCGACCCGGACTTCCCCCTGGAAGCCCCGGTGGGCCGCTCGGGCCGCGCCGAGAGCGGCCGGCAGAGCTTCTCCATCGACGCCGCCAACGAGTTCGACCCGCTGTTCGAAGACGTCTACGACTGGTGCGAACTGCAAGGCCTGGACCTGGACACGCTGATCCACGAGGACGGCCCGGCGCAGATGGAGATCAACTTCCGCCACGGCGACGCGCTGCACCTGGCCGACCAGATCACCGTGTTCAAGCGCACCATGCGCGAGGCCGCGCTCAAGCACGACGTGAGCGCCACCTTCATGGCCAAGCCGATCACCGACGAGCCGGGCAGCGCCATGCACATCCACCAGAGCGTGCTGGACATCGCCACCGGCAAAAACGTCTTCGCCAACGAGGACGGCTCCATGAGCGAGCTGTTCCTGCACTTTATCGGCGGCCTGCAGAAGTACATCCCGAAAGTGCTGCCGATGTTCGCGCCGAACGTGAACTCCTTCCGCCGCTTCCTGCCGGACACCTCCGCGCCGGTGAACGTCGAGTGGGGCGAAGAGAACCGCACCGTGGGCCTGCGCGTGCCGGCCGCCCCGCCCGCGGCCATGCGCGTGGAGAACCGCCTGCCCGGCGCCGACGCCAACCCCTACCTGGCGCTGGCCGCCAGCCTGCTGTGCGGCTACCTGGGCATGGTCGAGCGGCTGGACCCCAGCGCGCCGGTGCAGGGCCGCGCCTACGAGCGCCGCAACCTGCGCCTGCCGATCACCATCGAGGACGCCCTGGCGCAGATGGAAGACTGCGAGGTGCTCGGCGAATACCTGGGCCGCAAGTTCGTGCAGGGCTACGTCGCGGTGAAGCGCACCGAGCACGAGAACTACAAGCGGGTGATCAGTTCCTGGGAGCGCGAGTTCCTGCTGCTGAGCGTCTGATCCGCCCTTTTCGCCTCAACCACAACAACAATTCAGGAGTCGTCATGAGACTGCTGCGCTACCTTGCGCCCTTCGCCCTGGCCACGCTGGCCGCGGGCGCCCACGCCGAACCGACCGTCAGCGTGTACAACTGGACCGACTACATCGCCCCGGACACCCTCGGCGGCTTCCAGAAGGCCACCGGCATCAAACCGGTCTACGACGTCTTCGATTCCAACGAGACGCTGGAAGGCAAGCTGCTGGCCGGCCGCACCGGCTACGACGTGGTGGTGCCCTCCAACCACTTCCTCACCCGCCAGGTGCAGGCCGGGGTGTTCCTGGAGCTGGACCGCAGCAAGCTGCCGAACTGGAAGCACCTGGACCCGCGGCTGCTCAAGCTGCTGGAGCAGAACGACCCGGGCAACAAGCACTCGGTGCCCTACCTGTGGGGCACCAACGGCATCGGCTACAACGTGGCGAAGGTCAAGCAGGTGCTGGGCGTCGACCGCATCGATTCCTGGGCGGTGCTGTTCGAGCCGGAGAACATCAAGAAGCTCAGCGCCTGCGGCGTGGCCTTCATGGACTCGCCCGACGAGATGATCCCCTCGGTGCTCAACTACCTGGGCCTGGACCCCAACAGCACCAACCCGGCGGACTACCCGAAGGCCGAGGCCAAGCTGGCGGCGGTGCGCCCCTACGTCACCTACTTCCACTCCTCGAAGTACATCTCGGACCTGGCCAACGGCAACATCTGCGTGGCCTTCGGCTACTCCGGCGACGTGTTCCAGGCCGCCGCGCGGGCCCGGGAGGCGAAGAACGGCATCGAGATCGCCTACGCCATTCCCAAGGAAGGCGCGAACCTGTGGTTCGACCTGATGGCCATTCCCTCGGACGCGACGCACCCCGAGCAGGCCCTGGCCTTCATCAACTACATTCTCGATCCGCAGGTGATCGCCGGCATCAGCGAGTACGTCGGCTACCCCAGCGCCAACGCCGACGCCAAGGCGCTGCTGCCCGCCCAGATGCAGAACGACCCCGAGGTCTACCCGAGCCAGCAGGTGCTGGACAAGCTGTACATCGCCAAGGCGCCGCCGCCCAAGATCATGCGCCTGATGACCCGCAGCTGGAGCAAGATCAAGTTCAACCAATGAAGCGAGAGCGAGCCATGAGCCACACCGACGAGCAGGTCGCGTCCTACTACGCCGCCAGCGCCCGGGACAAACAGCCCTACCCCGCGCTGGAGGGCGAGGTTCGCGCGGACGTCTGCGTCGTCGGCGGCGGGCTCACCGGCGTCAACACCGCGCTGGAGCTGGCCCAGCGCGGCCTTAGCGTGGTGCTGCTGGAGGCCCGCTGCATCGGCTGGGGCGCCAGCGGGCGCAACGGCGGCCAGTTGATCCGCGGCATCGGCCACGACGTCAGCGGCTTCGCCAAGTACGTCGGCGAGGAAGGCGTGCGCTACCTGGAGCGGGCCGGCACCGAGTCGGTGGAGCTGGTGGCGCAGCGCATCCGCGACCTGGCCATCGAGTGCGACCTGCGCTGGGGCTTCTGCGAGCTGGCCAACACCCCGGCGCAGTATGCCGGCCTGGTGGAGGAGCACGCCCAGCTGAACGCCCAGGGCTACCCGCACGAGACGCATCTGGTGGCGCCGGAGCGCATCCGCGAGGTGGTGGCCAGCGACCAGTACGCCGGCGGCCTGGTGGACATGGGCTCCGGGCACCTGCACCCGCTCGACCTGGTGCGCGCCGAGGCCCGCGCGGCGGCGGCCCTGGGCGCCAAGGTGTTCGAACGCAGCCCCGCCCTGCGCATCGAGCATGGCCGCCAGGTGGTGGTGCACTGCGCGCGGGGCCGGGTGCTGGCCGCCAACCTGGTGCTCGGCTGCAACGCGCACCTGGAAGAACTGGAACCGCGCCTGACCGGCAAGGTGCTGCCCGCCGGCAGCTACGTGGTGGCCAGCGAGCCGCTGCCCGAGGCGCTGGCGGCGCAGCTGATCCCGCAGAACATGGCGCTGTGCGACCAGAAGGTGGGGCTGGACTACTACCGCCTGACGGCCGACCGCCGCCTGCTGTTCGGCGGCGCCTGCCACTATTCCGGGCGCGACCCGAAGGACATCGGCGCCTACATGCGGCCGAAGGTGCTCAAGGTGTTCCCGCAGTTGGCGGACGTAAGGCTGGACTACCAGTGGGGCGGCATGATCGGCATCACTGCCAACCGCTTCCCCCAGGTGGGGCGGCTCAAGGCGTACCCGAACGTGTTCTTCGCCCAGGGCTACTCCGGCCACGGGCTGAACGTCACGCACTGGTCGGCGAAGCTGCTGGCGGAGGCCATCCACAGCGGCCACAGCCAGGGCCTGGACCTGTTCAGCGCGGTGCCGCACCTGACCTTCCCCGGCGGCAAGCTGCTGCGCTCGCCACTGCTGGCCCTGGGCATGGCCTGGTACCGGATACGCGAGAAGCTGGGCTGAGGCCGCGCCGAAATGCTCTTCGGCAAACACAACACCCGTAGGATGGGTTGAGCGAAGCGATACCCATCATTTCTTTGCGTGGCGCGAAGAGCTTTTCGTAGGAGCGAGCTTGCTCGCGAACGGTGTTTCCCGGTGGCGTAGGTGCTGGGCACAAGAGCGCCCTCTCCCCAACCCTCTCCCGCAAGCGGGAGAGGGGGCTGTCCTGAGTGCGCTGGTAGTCCGGCGCCATCCTCGCACCCCGTATTTCCGGCGAACACCGTAGGGCGCATAACCGTTCGCGGTTATCCGCCGCTGGCCGAAGGTAACAGCACTAAGGCCGTGCCCCCTGCCTGACAGTGGCCTTGGGATACTCGCCGAACAGCGCGTGGTAGGACTGGGAGAAGCGTCCCAGGTGCCAGAACGACCACTTCATCGCCACATCGGCGACGGTCATGCCCGACTCGGCGGCGCCCAGCAGGTCGCGGCGGGCGGCGTTCAGGCGGCGGTTGCGCAGCCAGACGATGGGCGGCATGCCGGCGTAACGCAGGAAGGATTGCTGCAGGGTGCGCGGCGAGACACCCGCCTTCGCGGCCAGCTCGGCCATGGCGAAGTTCTCTTCGGGGCAATCGTTCACCACGTCCTTGACCCGCTGCACCACGCGCTTGGCCTGGACGATGGAGCGCGAACGCTGCTCGTCGCCGGCCGGCGCCTCGCAGAGCAGGGAGAAGCAATTGGCGACTATGGCCTGCGCCACGCCGGGGGCCTCCACCGGATGACGCCCGGCGCCTGCGCCGGCGAGCAGGTTGCTCAGCGAAGCCGCCAGCGAACGGCAACCGTCGGAGCGCAGGGGCGTCAGCACCAGGTCGGCGAAGTCGTCCAGCGCCTGGCCCCACTGCCCCGCCTGCTTGATCACCACCGCCACCTCGCGGTAGTTCTCCGGCGTGACCCAGGCGTTGCGCGTCTCGCCATCGAGCAGGTAGAGGGTGTTCTCCGACATGTCGAAACTGAACACCAGCGCGCCGGGCGGCGCGTGGAACTCCTGCTCCACGCGCAGGTTCATCTGCTCCTCGTAGAGCTCGATGCCCTCGACCTCGGCATGCAGGATGCGCCCGGCGAAACGCCCGGCGGACATCTGCGTGTACTGCTGCTCCCAACCCGGAATGGCTATCCGCTGCTGATCGAC
This sequence comes from Pseudomonas sp. AAC, assembly GCF_000725445.1. Taxonomy (NCBI): domain Bacteria; kingdom Pseudomonadati; phylum Pseudomonadota; class Gammaproteobacteria; order Pseudomonadales; family Pseudomonadaceae; genus Pseudomonas; species Pseudomonas sp. AAC. The sequence goes on from NZ_KL647098.1 coordinate 120,636, forward strand.
TTCCTGCGCTTCGACAACCCTGATCACCATACCCGGGGCCTGTGTTCTTCTTAGGCCGCGAAGGCTATCAATGGCGGCGACGGTGGTGCAAGCGGCAACCCGTGCCGGCGGGCCCGGAAGGCGGCGGTTCCGGCATTCAGGCCTGCCGGGCGGCCGGCAGCGCCGCGCCCAGGCGGTAGAACACCCCGCCGGCGACGACGAAGGCGCCCAGCATCACGAACATCCAGTGCGCCGGCAGGCTCGCCAGTACCCAGCCGCAGAGCACCGGGCCCAGGGCGCCGCCGAGGTTCGATAGGTTCTGCGCGCCGTAGTACATGCCGCGCAGCTGCGGCGGGGCGATGCGGTCGATGAACATGTATTCGGCGGGGAACACGATGATCTCGCCCAGGGTGAACACCGTCATCGCCAGCACCCAGTGCAGCACGCTGGTGGACAGCGCGAAGCCGATCACCCCGGCCAGGAACAGCGCCAGCCCGGCCAGCAGCCAGTTTTCCAGGCGGTTCTCGTCGATGCGTCGGCCCAGCGGGTACTGCAGGGCGATCACCACCAGGGCGTTGACCGCCACCACGGTGCTGATGACTTGGTAGGCCACCTCGGCGCTGCGGGTGGTGACCAGGTACTGCGAGAGGTAGGCGGTGAACTGGCCGAACACCACCGCGCTGAGCACCCCACCCAAGGTGAAGCAGACCAGGCGCCGGTCATCCAGCAGCACGCGGCCCAGGGCCAGGAAGGACACCGGCGCCTGCACCGCCGGCGCCGGGCGCTGGCTGCGCTCGCCGTAGCCCAGGTACAGCAGCAGGAAGCCGGCGCCGAGCAGCGCGGAAACCACGAACGGCAGCTTCGGCGCCCAGTGCGCCAGCCCGGCGCCGAGGAAGGGGCCGACGGCGTAGCCGATGTTGATGAAGGTGTAGCGGATGGAGAAGGCGCGGCCCTGCTCCTGCGCCGGCAGCAGGCGGCCGAAGCTCGCCTTCACCACCACGTCCACCGCCGAGTAGGCGAAGTTGAAGGCCACCAGGAAGCCGAAAAACAGCCAGAGGTTGGCGGTGAGGCACATGCCGACGAAGCCGGCGATGAAGCACGCGGTGTAGCCCAGGATCAGTCCGCGGCTGGACAGGCGGTCGGTCAGGTAGCCGCCGTACAGGCTCAGCACGGAGCCGGCGATCAGCGCGCCGCCGACGATGGCGCCGATGCGGGCGATCGGCAGGGCGAAGGCCGAGGACAGGTAGACGACCAGGAACGGCAGGCTGATGGCTCGCCCCAGGGTCAGGACGAAGGTGGCGCAGAACAGCAGGTTCACCGACCGCGGGTAACGCTTGAGTGCAGCGAGCATCCGTGTTCACTCGGCTGGGGGGACAACCGCCTCAGCCTAGCACAGGGCGCCGCCGCACCCGGGGTTCGGCCCGGCGCGTATGCCGGGCCGATGGGGTTTCCGGTCAGGCCTTGGCCGTCGCCAGGTAGGCGCCCACGCGCCGGCCCATTTCCTCGCCCAGGGCCTGCAGGCCGCTCATGGGGCGCACCATGACTTCGAACTCGACGATGCGGCCCTGTTCGTCGAAGCGGATCATGTCGATGCCCTTGAGCTCGCGGCCGTTGACCTTGGCGCTGAACTCCAGCACCACGCTCAGGCCGTCGGCGCTGGCCAGCTCGCGGTGGTAGGTGAAGTCGGCGAAGACCTGCAGCACGGTGTTGAGGATGGTCGCCGCCACCTTCGCGCCCGGGTAGGACGTGTGCGCCATGGGCGAGCGGAACACCACGTCCTCGGCCAACAGCTCGGGCAACGCGCCGAAGTCACGCTGCGCGATCATGCGGTGCCAGTGCTGGAGGGAGGCGGCAGCCCGGGGTTGCAGTTGCAATTCGCTCATCATCGGTTCCTCTGTCTCGTCGTTCTTGTAATGCAGGGCCATCCGGCAGCGCCGGACGCCGTGGTCAGAGGAACCATAAGACCGGCCCCGGCGCGGCTCAATGATCGCAAATGACAGACCTATGACCCGCGCGCACAGCGGCTCAGTGGATGGCCGGCGTCACCAGGTAGCTCAGCAGTTGCTCGTCGTCGCCCGGCTCGACGGACAGCGCCGGCCGCGGCAACACCTCCAGCACCGCCTGCCAGAAGGCCCGCGCCGCCTCGTCCTGGCGGTAGAAGCGCACCAGCCAGGCGCCCTCCCCGCGCGTCAGCACCTGGGTCGCCACGGCGCGGCCGATGCCCTGGCGGCGGTACTTCTTCAGGATGAACAGGTCGGCCAGCTCCAGGGCATCGATGCCCGGCAGTTCGCTGCGTTCGATGAGCACGAAGCCGGCGATGAAGCCGTCCACCAGCACCAGCTCGGCGCTCCACTGCGGCGCCTGCCAGTAGCGCGCCAGGTGTTCCTCGTGGATGTAGAAGCGGCCGTCGGCCTCGACGTCTTCCTGCTCCCAGTCCGAGGACTCGTAGGCATAGAACTGGTAGAGGTTGCGGATCAGCTCGCTGTGCTCGGGGCCGGTCCGCATCAGCTCGACGGTGGTGGTGCTCATGGGCGGTGCTCGCGGGTGGCGGTCATGGGGTGCTCGGTGTCTGGCGCGGGCGCGCATTCTTCACCAAAGCGCGTACCGGTGCCAGCGCGGGGCACCGGACACGGGCCCCGCTTAACCTCTAGACTAGGCGCTTTCCCACGCCCAGGAGGCGCCATGTCGCAAGCCCGCTACCAGTTCACCCCCGGCGCCGACCCCCAGGCCCGGGCCGTCGTGGAGGAAGGCCTGCGCGCCTATAACGTCGAGCAGATGGGCACGGCGTATGGCTATGAGGGTTTCGAGCTGTATGCCCGTGATGCCGAGGGGCAGTTGGTGGGCGGGTTGTTCGGCCATTCGGGGATGGGGTGGTTGTACGTGGACTATCTGTGGCTGGACGCACGGCAACGCGGTGCCGGGCTGGGTGCGCAGTTGCTGGTGCTGGTTGAGGAGGAAGCGCGGCGTCGTGGGTGTGTGGGGGTGTTCCTTTATACCTACAGCTTCCAGGCGCCGGGGTTCTATCGGAAGCAGGGGTTCGAGCTGATGGGCGTGCTGGAGGATTGCCCGCCGGGGCATCAGCGGTTTTATCTGAAGAAGCGGTTGGTGGGGCCGGATGGTTGTGGTGCGTGACCTGGAGAGCGCCCTCTCCCTAACCCTCGGCTGCGCGCCCCGCCCTGAAGGGAGAGGGGACCGTTGGGCAGGGCTGGGTGTTCTGGAGTTAGCCGGCAACGCCGAAGGTTTCCGGCTGAAACCAGGCCTTCTCTCGGCACGGACTGGCCCCCACCAGATCAAGCAGAACCACCGCAGTTACCGGCCAGGTTCGGTATGTGGCCTGAAGAGCGCCCTCTCCCTAACCCTCTCCCTGAAGGGAGAGGGGACCGTTGGGCAGACGCTGGTGTTCTGGAGTCAGCCGGCTAGCACTGAGATTGCCGGCTGAAACCAGACCTTCTCTCGGCACGGACTGGCCCCCTCTCCCTTCAGGGAGAGGGCTGGGGAGAGGGAGCGGCGTCAACCCAACACACCTCACCCACCAGCAAACACCCTCCCCTCCGCCCCCTCAAACACCGCCACCAGATCGAGCACCGTACTCTCCAGATAATCCCCCGCCCGATACGCCGGCTTCACCCCGTCCCACCCCGCCACCACCACCTGCGGCCGTTCGATGAAGCGCCCGACCACCTCGAACCCGGCATCCAGCACTACCACCAGCGGAATGGCCACGCGCTCCAACCCCAGGCGCTGCTGCAGTTCATCCTCGGCGCGCCCCTTGGAGATCACCGCCAGGTCGATGCGCGGCTGCTGGCGGCACAGCCAGTCCAGGGCGGTGATGTTGAGCTGGCAGTCCGGGCACCACATCTCACCGGCCACCAGCAGGTGGTAGCGGCCTTGCACCGCGGCCAGGCGTTCGCGGGTGGCGGCGCTGATCAGGCCCGGCTCTTCGAGCCTTTGCTGCACCGCGCGCACCGCGGCGATTTCCGCCGGCAGGCCGCGGGCGACGAAGGCGTCGAAGCCTTCGCCGATGGCGAAGAGTTCCTGGTAGCTGGCCATTGCGGGCTCCCTCGTTTGTCGGTCGATCGGGGCATCCCAGCAGAAATGGCCGGCGGCGGCAATCTCACTGCTTCAGCGGCGTCAGCACCGGGGCCTTTTCGTCCAGCAGCATCCACACCAGCAGCCTGGCCGGCTGCGTCGCGCTGGCGTTGCGCGAGACCAGGTGCGGCGTGTTGGCCGCCTCATACCAGGACTGGCCGGCCTTGTAGGTCACCGGCGGCTGGCCCTCTAGCTGCGACACCACCGCGCCTTCCAGCACGTAGGCGAACACCGCGCCGGCGTGGACGTGGGGCGCCGAGGCCTCGCCAGGCTTGTAGCTGACCTCGATCAGCAGGCCCTTCTTGCCGGGGGCGTCGGGCAGCGCGTGTTCCTGCAGGGTGGCGATCTTCTCGTGCTCGGCCCCGTGGGCCAGCGCGGGCAGCGCCAGCACCAGGCCGGCGAACAGCAGATTGCGAAGGGACATCGGACGGCTCCTCGGGCCAGGGGCCCAGCGGGTTGAAGGGCTGTTGCCCCCCAAGCTACGCCGGCCCCGAGGCGGGCCCAATAGCCAATCGCGGCGAAGTTCGCCAGTCCACTGCCCTGCCCTAGCCGATGAACAGCCGGTACGCCGGGTTCTCGCTCTCGTCCCAGTAGCGGTAGCCGATGGCGTCGAGCACCGCGACCAGCTCGTCGCGCTCGTGCTCGGGCACCTGCAGGCCGGCCAGCACGCGGCCGTCGGCGGCGCCGTGGTTGCGGTAGTGGAACAGGCTGATGTTCCAGCGCCCGCCGAGACGTTCGAGGAAGTTGAACAGCGCCCCCGGCCGCTCGGGGAATTCGAAGCGGAACAGCCGCTCCTGCTCCACCTGCGGCGCGCGGCCGCCGACCATGTGGCGGATGTGCAGCTTGGCGGCCTCGTTGTCGGTCAGGTCCAGCACCGGGAAGCCCCGCTCGCGCAGTTGCTCCACCAGCGCCGGGCGCGGGTCGTTCTGCGGGTGGGTCTGGATGCCGACGAAGATCTGCGCTTCCTCGCTGCGGTCGTAGCGGTAGTTGAACTCGGTGATCTGGCGCTTGCCCACCGCCTCGCAGAAGGCCTTGAAGCTGCCCGGGCGCTCGGGGATGGTCACCGCCAGGATGGCCTCGCGCTTCTCGCCCAGTTCGGCGCGCTCGGCGACGTGGCGCAGGCGGTCGAAGTTGATGTTGGCGCCCGAATCGATGGCCACCAGGGTCTGCCCCGCCGCGTCGTCGCGCTCGACGTACTTCTTGATCCCGGCCACGGCCAGGGCGCCGGCGGGCTCGGTGATGGAGCGGGTGTCGTCGTAGATGTCCTTGATCGCCGCGCAGATTTCGTCGCTGCTGACGGTGATCACCTCGTCCACGTAATGGCGGCACACCTCGAAGTTGTGCGCGCCTATCTGCGCCACCGCCACGCCGTCGGCGAACAGGCCCACCTGTGGCAGCACCACGCGCTCGCCGGCGGCCAGCGCGGCCTGCAGGCAGTTGGAATCGTCCGGCTCGACGCCAATGACCTTCACTTCCGGGCGCAGGTATTTCACATAGGCGGCGATGCCGGCGACCAGGCTGCCGCCGCCCACCGGCACGAAGATGGCGTCCAGGCGCCCGGGGTGCTGGCGGAGGATTTCCATGGCCACGGTGCCTTGCCCTGCGATCACGTCCGGGTCGTCGTAGGGCGGCACGAAGGTGTAGCCGTGGACCTCGGCCAGTTGCAGGGCGTGGGCCAGGGCCTCGGGGAAGGCGTCGCCGTGCAGCAGCACCTTGCCGCCGCGGGAGAGCACGCCCTGCACCTTCAGCTCCGGCGTGGTGCGCGGCATGACGATGGTCGCGCTCACGCCCAGTTCCTTCGCCGCCAGCGCCAGGCCCTGGGCATGGTTGCCGGCGGAGGCGGCGATCACCCCGCGCGAACGCTCCGCGGTGCTCAGTTGCGCCAGCTTGTTGTAGGCGCCGCGGATCTTGAAGGAGAACACCGGCTGCAGGTCCTCGCGCTTGAGCAGCACCTGGCAGCCCAGGCGCTCGGAGAGCTGCCGGGCCGCTTGCAGCGGGGTTTCGATGGCCACGTCGTAGACCGGCGCGGCGAGGATCTTGCGCACGTATTCCTTGAGCAGCGCGTCCTGGCTCATGCGCGCGCCTCCCGGGTTCGGCCGCCGGCCGGCAGGCTGTCGAGCAGGTCGGCGCCGCAGGCGTCATCGGTATGGGAATCCATGAGGGGCTCGAACTGCCGGGCGTTGATCAACCGATCCGCCTGTTCGATGGCCTGGGTGACGCGGTGGGGGCTCATTGGGCCTGTCTCCTGCTGGGCATTTTCACGGGGCCCGGGAGACAGTCAGAAAAAACCCGCCTCCAGGGCGGGTTCGGTGGACGTCGGCTAACCCGCCAATTGCGTAATGGCGGTAATAATGATTCGGCCGAAGTTCAGGGTTGTGCGGGTCATGCCGGCCAACTTAGGCGAAGCCGGGGGCGGCCGTCAAGCGTCGGCGTCGAGGTGGACCAGGACGTTGACGATGTGCCCGGCCGGGTCGCGCAGGAAGAAGCGGCGAACGCCCCAGGGCTCGTCCCGCGGCCCGAAGAGGATTGCCGCGCCGGCCTCGCGGGCCCGCTGCAACACGGCCTCCAGGTCGTCCACCTCCACCGACAGCGCCGGCACCGGGGCGCCCCCGCCGCCCTCGCTGGCCAGGGAGAACTGCGCACGGGCGCGGCCCTCGCTGCCCAGGGTGAGAATCCAACCGTGGTCCATCAGCAGGTCCAGTTCGAATACCTGCCGGTAGAAGGCCGCCAGCGCCGCCGGATCGTCCACGGCCAGGTTGGCGACCAGGCGTCTGACAGCCATGGCCTACTCCATTTTTCAATTCGCCGGGGAACAGTGGCGATCTTCGACGGTCTTTCCAGGATAGGCCAGGAAATCGCCGGCAACAGCCCCATCGCCATGCAGGCAAACCGGCAGAAGTCCCAGGCCTGGCCATACTGTCGATACCGCTCGATGCAGGGATCGCCCAACCGCGAACAGGGAGACGTCCTTCGTGCAGAACTTCCTTCACCGCTACCAGACCGCCTACCGCAAGCTGCGCAACCTGCATTGCAGCGGCCTCACCGCCATGCACCGGGCCTTCCGCTATGCGGCCTTCGGCAGCACCGGGCGCTTCGTCAACGGCTATACGCAGATGCGCATCCACCTCAGCCGCTGAAAGCGCCCGCCCCGCCTCAGCCGAGCAGCGCGCTCACATCGAGCAGGCCGTCACGGCGCGGCGGGCACCAGTAATAGCCACCGGTCAGCGGGCGGCTGAAGCGGTACAGGGCGTCGACGATGCCGTCTTCCAGGCCGCTCATGCGCCGCAGCTGCGCCTCGAAGGCGTCCAGGCTGCGGCCGAAGGCCAGGAACATCAGCCCGGCCTCGGCGCCTGCGGTCCAGGGCATCGAGCGGCGCACCACGAAGGCCTCGGGCTCGAAGCTCTCCTGGGCGGTGCGCTTGACGTGTGCGGACTCGGGCGCCTCGTCCAGTTCCTCGTTGTCGCTCTTGCGCCGGCCGATGATGTCGTCCTGCTCGGCCTGGGGCAGCGCGGCGAAGGCCTGCAACTGGTGGCGCCACTGCTGGATGGCGGCGAAGCTGCCGCCGTCCAGGCCGGCGCCGGCGCCAGCGACGACCGCCGCATCCACCGCGTCTTCATCCTGCGGGTTCTCGGTGCCGTCCTCGTAGCCGGTCAGGTCCAGGCCGGCGCCGTGGCGGAAGGCCTCGACCTGCTCTACCAGCGTCAACGCCGGCGCCAGTTCGCGCGCCAGCGCATGGGTGCGCAGCAGCAGGTCGCCGCGGTCCTCGCCGCGCAGCCACACCCACAGGGCGTGCTGGGTGGACGGGTTGTCGACGCCGGCGCCGGACAGCGCCGGGAACTCGCGCAGCCCCTCGACCTGGCGGCCCAGCACACGCACCAGAGATTCGCCGAAGCCGACCACCGCGCTTTCGCCGTCGGCCAGCTGCAGCAGGCGGTCGAGGGCGGCCGGCAGGTGTTCCGTGGCCTGCAGGTCGAAGAACAGGTGGCGGGCCTGGGCGGGAACCGGGGTGGCGAGAATGCCGGGCTGGTAGAGGCTCATGGGGCGTCCTTGGGCGAAAAGGCGCGATTCTACTGGCTGGCGGCGGCTCCGCGTCAATGCGCGGCGCCCGCTGCGGCGCTTCTGCCCATGCCGGGCAGGCCGGACGCAGCGGTCACGAAACGCCTTGCAGGTCAGCCCGGCGCCGGCACCCGCGTTGTTCTTATCGAACACCTACTGTCAAATATTTCTGACTATCGGCGCAGCTCAACCGCACTAAATCAAACAGTTGAACGAATCAAGCCTGCTCGCCTGTCATTTTTTTCATTCAATCGCTCTGTAATTGTTTGACATATTTTACGTCTTTGGCAGACTGCTCGCCCGTTGCGTTCCGGCCGGCAGTCCCTCCTGCCGACCGGGCCCGGCACCCGCCGGGGCCGCCAAGTCCAAAAACAAAAACCGCCAGTCTGCGCCTCCCCTACCCGCCAAGCGCACCTGGCCAGCCAATGGAAAGAACGAACAAATGCTGATCTGGTTTGTCGGGATCTACCTGCTGATTACGGTCATCGTCGGCTTCTACGCCGCGACCCGCGTGCACAACTCCTCGGACTACGCAGCGGCCGGCCGCAGCATGTCCTTCCCCCTGGTCGTGACCATGGTGTTCGCCACCTGGTTCGGCTCCGAGGCCGTTCTGGGCATTCCCGCCACCTTCCTCCAGGAAGGCTTCGCCGGGATCATCGAAGACCCCTTCGGTTCCTTCGGCTGCCTGATGCTGGTGGGCCTGGTCTTCGCCCGCCCGCTGTACCGCCTGAACCTGATGACCATCGGTGACTTCTTCCGCAAGCGCTTCGGCCAGCACGTGGAAATCTTCACCAGCCTGGTGATCATCATCTCCTACATGGGTTGGGTAGCCGCCCAGCTGACCGCGCTCGGCGTATGCTTCAGCGTGCTCTCCGACGGCGCCATCACCACCACCCAGGGCATGCTCATCGGCACCGTGATCGTGCTGCTGCACACCCTGTTCGGCGGCATGTGGTCGGTGGCCCTGACCGACTTCCTGCAGATGATCATCATCGTCTGCGGCCTGTGCTACCTGGTCTGGCTGATCGGCGACATGGCCGGCGGCCCGCAGGTGGTGATCAGCCACGCCGCGGCCGAAGGCAAGTTCCACTTCCTGCAGGGCACCTCGGCCAAGGACATAGTCGCCTTCCTCGGCGCGGCGGTGACCATGATGTTCGGCTCCATCCCGCAGCAGGACGTGTACGCCCGGGTGATGTCGGCCAAGACCGAGAAGATCGCCTCGCGCGCCACCATGACCGGCGCCGCCTGCTACCTGGTGTTCTGCATGCTGCCGATCTTCCTGACCTACGCCGCGTCGATGATCGACCCGCAGATGGTCAAGCACTGGCTGAACGAGGACGCCCAGCAAATCCTCCCGCACCTGATCATGGAGCGCACCCCGATGTTCGCCCAGATCATGTTCTTCGGCGCCCTGCTCTCGGCGATCATGTCCTCGGCCTCCGGCGCCCTGCTGGCCCCGTCGGTGACCCTCACCGAGAACATCCTCAAGCCCATGCTGCCGCACCTGAACGACCACCAGGCGCTGAAGCTGATGCGCGCCAGCGTGCTGGCCATGACCATCGCCACCTGCCTGTTCGCCTTCTACTCCAATGCCAGCATCTACGAGATGGTCGGCAACGCGTACAAGGTGACCCTGGTCGCCGCCGTGGTGCCGCTGTTCTTCGGCCTGTTCTGGAAGCGCGCCACCACCCAGGGCGCCCTGACCGCCATCGCCTGCGGGCTGATCGGCTGGATCTCGCTGGAGATGGGCCACCAGGAAGGCGACTTCTGGCCGCCGCAATTGGTGGGCCTGATCTGTAGCGCCTTCGGCATGATCATCGGCTCCCTGGCCCCGCAGCTCAGCAAGAACCACGGCGACCACACCGAGACGCTGACCGAGCAGGCCGCAGCAGCTGCCGCTGGCAACTGAGCCTCGCGCTACATGGAAGAGCCCCGCCTTGGCGGGGCTTTTCTTTTGCGCGCTCTTCGTAGGAGCAACTGTCTTGCGCCGAGATGCTCTTCGTAGGATGGGTTGAGCTTGCGATACCCATGCTGCCGTGGTGATGGGTATCGCTTCGCTCAACGCCATCCTACGAAAAGCCGTGCTTCCTGGAACCGTAGGACCTTGTCCGCGATAGCCGGACGTCCCGGCGCGATTCGCGGATGAGATCCGCTCCGCCCCACCCGCACCATTTCCCTGTAGCGGCGATGATGGGTATCGCTTCGCTCAACGCCATCCTACGACGGTGCGCCTTCCGCCATGTGAGTGGAGCAATTGCCCGCTCCAAGCATTCGTGATTCCACGGCAAATATCCTTTGCTGCTGCCCGCGTTTTTCTCAGCAGTGCATCCCCGGATACTAAGCTCCAGTGCAACCCATCCCCCACAGGAGCTTCCCATGAGCATTCCCGCCCTCGGCCTCGGCACCTTCCGCCTCAAGGACCAGGTGGTCATCGACTCGGTATCCACCGCCCTGGAGCTGGGCTACCGCGCCATCGACACCGCGCAGATCTACGGCAACGAGGCCGAGGTCGGCCAGGCCGTGGCGGCCAGCGGCGTGCCGCGCGGCGAGCTGTACCTGACCACCAAGATCTGGACCGAGAATCTCTCCCGCGAGCGGCTGATCCCCAGCCTGGAAGAAAGCCTGCACAAGCTGAAGACCGACTACGTCGACCTCTGCCTGATCCATTGGCCCTCGCCGGGCGGCGCGGTGCCGGTCGCCGAATACATGGCGGCCCTGGCCGAGGCCAAGGCCCGTGGCCTGGCCCGCGAGATCGGCGTGTCCAACTTCACCCTGGCGCTGATGCAGCAGGCTATCGACGCGGTCGGCGCCGGCGAGATCGCCACCAACCAGGTGGAGCTGCACCCCTACCTGCAGAACCGCAAGGTCGCCGGGTTCGCCGAGCGCCACGGCATCCGCATCACCTCCTACATGACGCTGGGCTACGGCAAGGTGCTGGGCGACGCGGTGATCGGCGAGATCGCCCAGCGCCACGGCGCCACCCCGGCGCAGGTGGTGCTGGCCTGGGCCATGCAGCTGGGCTACGCGGTGATCCCCTCCTCCACCCAGCGCGCCAACCTGGCGAGCAACCTCGCCGCCCGCGAGTTGCGCCTGAGCGAGGCGGACATGGCCGCCATCGCCGCCCTGGAGCGCAACGAGCGCATCACCAGCCCGGCCAGCCTGGCCCCGGCCTGGGACTGAAGCCGGCGGCTTGCGCTGCGGCCACGGCGCGGGTAAATGTCGTGGCCGCCACTTTCGCGGCGCCGAGGCGCTGGAAGCCACCGCCGCGGAACTGCGCCAGCACGCGCCGGGCATCGAGGTGCGCTGCGTGCCTTTGTCTGCAGTGCCCATGCCCGGGCAGAATCTGTTGCTGGATGGCGGGGCTTATCCGGGGACGTTTTGAGGGGCGGCTTTACTTGTAGGAGCGAGTTTGCTCGCGAACAGAGTTCACCGGGAATGCAGGTGCTGGATTTGGGAGCGCCCTCTCCCTAACCCTCTCCCTGAAGGGAGAGGGGACCGTTGGGCAGAGCTGGGTGTTCTGGCGTTAGCCGGCAACACCGAAGGTTTCCAGCTGAAACCATCCCTTCTCTCGGCACGGACAAGCCCCCTCGCCCTTCAGGGCGGGGCGCGCAGCCGAGGGCTGGGGAGAGGGAACGGAATCAACCCCATGCACCACCCCCACCGGCAAACACCATTCGCGAGCTAGAAGCAGCCACCGACAGGGCCCCGATGAAAGTCCAATCCGACGAACTCCGCACCTTCACCACCGTCATCGACAGCGGCTCCATCACCGCCGCCGCCGAGCAGCTGGGCCTCACCGCCTCGGCCGTCAGCCGCACCCTGGCGCGCCTGGAGGACAAGCTCGGCACCACCCTGCTCAACCGCACCACGCGACGCATGAAGCTCACCGAGGAGGGCCGCTTCTTCCTAGACAGCGCGCGGCACATCCTGGCGCGGATGGACGAGCTGGAAGAACGCCTGGCGCTGCGCCAACAACGGCCGGCCGGGCGCCTGCGGATCAACGCCGCCTCGCCCTTCATGCTGCACGCCGTGGTGCCGCACATCGACGCCTTCCGCGCGCAGTACCCGGACATCGAGCTGCAGCTGAACACCAACGACCTGAACATCGACCTGCTGGAACAGAGCACCGACGTCGCCATCCGCATCGGCACCCTCAGCGATTCGACGCTGCACGCCCGGCCCCTGGGCAGCAGCCGGCTGAACCTGCTGGCCAGCCCGGCCTACCTGGAAAAGCACGGCGCGCCGCAGAGCGTGGAAGACCTGGCCCGGCACAGCCTGCTCGGCTTCACCCAGCCGGAAAGCCTGAACGTCTGGCCACTGCCCCATGCCGGCGGGGAAAGCCTGGCGATCACCCCCGACCTTTCCGCCTCCAGCGGCGAGACGCTGCGCCAGCTGGCCCTGGCCGGCCAGGGCATCGTCTGCCTGGCGGGTTTCATGACCTGCCACGACATCGCCGCCGGGCGCCTGGTCAAGGTGCTGCCGGAACTGGTGCGCGAGCAGCGCCAGCCGATCAACGCGGTGTACTACCGCAACTCGCAGCTGGCCCTGCGCATCCAGTGCTTCCTGGACTTCATCCAGGAACGGCTGGCGACCACCCTCGGCGGCTGATCAGTCCGCCGCCACCACGCTCGCGGCGGGCTGCTTCGGCTGGCTGGTCAGGGTGGTGCCCACCGAGGCGAGCATGATCGCGGCGATGGCCAGCCACTGCAGCACGGTCAGCTGCTCACCGAGGAACACCAGGCCGGACAGCGCGGCGAAAGCCGGCTCGATGCTCATCAGGGTGCCGAAGGTGCGCGCCGGCAGGCGCGTCAGGGCGATCATCTCGAGGGTGTAGGGCAAGGCGCTGGAGAGCACCGCCACGCCCAGCAGCGCCGGGATCAGCTGCAGGTCGAACAGCGCGGCGCCGGAATGCACCAGGCCCACGGGGAAGATGCATATCGCCGCGATGGTCACGCCCATGGCCGCCGTCTGGGTGCCGTGGTCGTTGCCGGCGCGCTGGCCGAACAGAATGTACATCGCCCAGCAGGCACCCGCGCCCAGGGCTAGCGCGGCGCCCAGCGGGTCGACGCCATGGCCCAGCTCGCCGATGGGCAGCAGCAGCCAGAGGCCGCACACGGCGATGGCGATCCACAGGAAGTCGATGGGCTTGCGCGAGAAGTACAGCGCCACCGCCAGCGGCCCGGTGAACTCCAGGGCCACGCCGACGCCCAGCGGAATCGTGCGCAGGGCCATGTAGAACATCAGGTTCATGCCGCCCAGGGTGATGCCGTAGGCCAGCAGCGGCCCCCAGGAACTGCGCGCGACGGGCTTGCGCCAGGGGCGCAGCACGGCGAGCAGGATGATCGCCGCGAACAGCAGGCGCATGGCCGTCACGCCCTGGGCGCCGAGCACCGGGAACAGGCTCTTGGCCAGGGCCGCCCCGCCCTGGATCGAGGCCATGGAGACGAGCAGCACGGCGACCGGGAAGAACAGCGTGGCGAAACGGGAACGCGGCATGGAGGCAGACCGAAAAGGTTGAAATGCAGCCAGGGACCTGGCGTATGCTTATGCGCAACATAATGCGCAAAATCGGTCGAATGAGCAATATATTGCCCAACACCAACGAACGCCCCAGCGTGCTCGTCCACGTCGCCGACAACGTCAAGACCCTGCGCCGCGCCGCGGGCCTGAGCCAGGACGCCCTGGCCAAGGCCAGCGGCGTCAGCCGGCGCATGCTGGTCGGCATCGAAGGCGGCGACACCAACGTCAGCCTGGCCACCCTCGACCGCATCGCCGCGGCCCTCTCGGTGACCTTCGCCGACCTGGTGCGCGCCCCGCAGACCGGCGACCTCTCGCGGGTCGACGTGGTGGCCTGGGCCGGCCGCCAGGCCGAGAGCCGCGGCACCCTGCTGGCCAGCACCCCGGCCCGCGGCCAGGCCGAGCTGTGGCACTGGGCCCTGGCGCCGGGCGACAGCTATGACGCAGAGCCCGATGCCGAGGGGTGGTATGACATGGTTTACGTCATCGAGGGGCACCTGACGCTGGAGATTGGCGACCAGCGTTGGGAGGTGGCCAGCGGGGGGTTCCATGTGTTCAAGAGCAACCAGCGGTTTTCCTATCGGAACCTGGGGGATGGGTTGCTGCGTTTTGTGCGCAATGTGGTGAATTGAGGGGGCTTTTCGTAGGAGCGAGCTTGCTCGCGAACGGCGCTCACTGGCGGTTATGGCGTATTGGGTTGGCTCCGCAACCCTCTCCCCAGCCCTCTCCCTGAAGGGAGAGGGGGCTAGTCCGTGCCAGTGTCGACAATTGTTTTAGCCGGAAGCCCTGGAACTGCCGGCTGACTCCGTAATACACGTTTCTGCCCAACGGTCCCCTCTCCCTTCAGGGAGAGGGTTAGGGAGAGGGCGCTCTCAAACCCAGCACCTGCAATCCCCAGCCAACTCTGTTCGCGAGCAAGGACTAGGCGTCCCCCTCGCTCCTACGAAAAGCCCCCCACCCAGCAACGAAAAAGACCCGCCGAAGCGGGCCTTTCTCTCATGCCGGAAGCCTCAGAAACTCTGCGGCATCTCCCCCCGCGCCAGGCGGGCGTTGATGTCGGCCACCACCGCCGGCAGCTCCGCAATGGTGTCGATCAGGTAATGCGGGCGCGAACCCTCGAACATCTGCCCGATACGCCGGCGCTCCTGTTCCAGCCTGTCCTGCGGCAGCGCCTTGTACTGCTCGTAGGTCAGGCCCAGGGCGTTGCCCGAGCAGGTCAGCGCCACGGTCCACATGCCGGCGCGGCGGCCTTCGAGGATGCCCGGCCAGGTGTCGTCGACCTTCACGCAGGCGGCCACGTCGTCGATGCCCAGGGCGATCACGTTGGCCAGGGCCTGGGCCGGGTGCGGGCGGCCGTTGGGCACTTCGTCGGTGGCCACCACGTGGTCGGCGACGTAGCCGTTGCTGGCGGCCAGCTTGACCACCTTTTCCATCACCACCGCCGGGTAACCGGAGCAGGAGCCGATCTTCAGGCCCTGTTCGCGCAGTTGGGCGATGGCATCGAGGGCGCCGGGGATCAGCGCGGAGTGCTCGGCGATCTTCTCGATCTGCAACGGCATGAAGCGCTCGTAGATGGCGGTGACGTCATCGTCCGTCGGCGTGCGGCCGAACTTGGCCTGGTAGCGCTCGGCGATGGCCGGGATGTCGCAGAGGGTGCGGATGTGGTCCCACTTGCCCATGCCCATGGGGCCGCGGGCTTCTTCCAGGCTGACCTGCACGCCGAACTCGGCGAAGGCCTCGACGAAGATCTGCGTCGGCGCGAAGGAGCCGAAGTCGACCACGGTGCCGGCCCAGTCCAGTACCACGGCTTGCAGTTGCTTGGGTTGTTCGTAGTTCATCGTTTGCATCCTGTTGTCGGGCGCAGGCCGGGCCTGCGCCGGGAAAGGGGTTCAGATCTCGAAGACTTCCATCTCGCGCAGCGTCTGGGCGATGGCCGCCACCGCCTCGCGCATGCCCTGGGCGTCGACCTGGCCGATGCAGCCGACGCGGAAGGTTTCCACCTGGGTCAGCTTGCCCGGGTAGAGGATGTAGCCCTTCTCGCGCACCCGGTTGTAGAACTCGGTGAAGCTGTAGCGGGTATCGCGCGGGGCGTGGAAGGTGACGATGATCGGCGCCTGGATCGCCGCCGGGAGGAAGCTGCGGAATCCGAGTTTGGCCATCTCGCCCAGCAGAGTCTGGCAGTTGTCCGCGTAACGATTGTGACGGGCTGCCAGGCCACCCTCCTCCTCGTACTGGCTCAGCGCCTCGTGCAGCGCGGCGACCACGTGGGTGGGCGGGGTGAAGCGCCACTGGCCGGTCTTGGCCATGTAGGCCTGCTGGTCCTGCAGGTCCATGGCCAGGGAATGGCAGTTGCCGGCGCTGGCCGCCAGCGACTCGTTGCGGGCGAAGACGAAGCCCATGCCGGGCACGCCTTCCAGGCACTTGCCGGAAGCGGCGATCAGCGCGTCGAAGGGCACCTTGCGGGCGTCGATGTCGAGGGCGCCGAAGGAGCTCATGGCGTCGATGATCAGGCGCTTGCCGTGGGCCTCGACGACCTTGGAGATGGCTTCCAGCGGGTTGAGGATGCCGGTGCTGGTCTCGCAGTGGATCAGCGCCACGTGGGTCACGGCCGGGTCGGCGGCGAGCAGGCGATCGACGTCCTCGGCGGTGGTCGGCACGTCCTCTTCGGTCTCGAAGGTGCTGAACTGCCGGCCGATCACCTGGCAGATCTTCGCCAGGCGCTTGCCGTAGGCGCCGTTGATCAGCACCAGCACCTTGCCGTCGCGCGGCACCAGGGTGCCCACCGCGGCCTCGACGGAGAAGGTGCCGCTGCCCTGCAGCGGCACGCAGGTGTGGCTGCCTTCGCCATGGATGATGGCCAGCAGGCGGGAACAGACATCGGCGGTCAGGGCGTTGAAATCGTTGTCCCAGGAGCCCCAGTCGACCAGCATGGCGCGGCGGGTCCGCGGGGAGGTGGTCAGGGGGCCGGGGGTCAACAGGATGGGCGCGCGCTCGGCAGTGCTCATGCTCGGTTCCTCTATCAGGGGAAAACCTGTGCGGGGTGAGGTTCTTGTCGCGGCCCGTCGAGCGGGCCTGGACATACGTTGCCAAGCGACGCGTTATCGCTCAAATTGTTTGTCATGATCCAAGGCATAAGTCGGACCTATACCCTATGAACCTGTTCCAGCTCCGCGCCTTCGACGCCGTAGCCCGCGAAGGCAGCTTCACCCGCGCCGCCGAGCGCCTGTTCATCAGCCAGCCGGCGGTGACCGGGCACGTCAAGGCGCTGGAAGAGCACTACCAGGTCAACCTGTTCCGCCGCACCGCCCGCGCCGTGGAGCTGACCGAGGAAGGCCGCCGCCTGGCGGCCATCAGCCGCACGCTGTTCGCCCTGGAGGAAGAGGCCGAGACGCTGCTCGACGCCAACCGCAAGCTGCTCAGCGGGCGCATCGAGGTGGCGGCCGACGGCCCGCACCTGGTCATGCCCCTGCTCGCCCGCCTTCGCGCGCGCTACCCCGGCATCACCGTCAACCTGCGCCTGGGCAACGCCCAGGAGACGCTGAACGCGCTGCTCAGCGAGCACGTGGACGTGGCCGTGGTGACCGAGGTGGACGAGCGGCCGGGGCTGTACCTGCGCGATTTGGTGGAATCTCACCTGTGCGCGCTGCTGCCGGCGGAGCACGCCTGGTGCGGGCGCAGCGAAGGCATTCCACTGGCGGAGCTGGACCAGCAGATCATGGTGCTGCGCGAGCCGGACTCCATCACCCGTCGCACCTTCGACCGCGCCTGCGGCGCCCTGCCGATACAGCCGCGGGTGCTGATGGAGCTGAGCAGCCGCGAGGCGGTCACCGAAGCGGTGGCGGCGGAGCTGGGCATCGGCATCGTCTCCTCGCTGGAAGTCAGCCGCGACCCGCGGGTACGCGCCGTGCCGCTGCTCGGCGAGGCGCTGGTGAACCGGCATTCCCTCGGCTGCCTGGAGCGGCGCCGCGGCTTGCGGGTGGTGAGTGCGTTCCTGGAGCTGGCGGAGGATGGCGGGGCCTGACCTGCCGTTGACGACGGATAATCGCGGACGGAGTCCGCTCCTACACACCCCGCATAGGCACGGCACCGTAGGATGGGTTGAGCTTGCGAAACCCATGCGGTTGCGGTGATGGGTATCGCTCCGCTCAACCCATCCTACGGGGTGTTGCCGGAAGGTGTACCGTCCGCGATTGCCCCCAAGGCGACGCCGGACTAGCCAGCCCCCTCCCACAAATCCTCGCGCACCACATCGAGGAAGGTCGACACTATCCGCCGCGAACTCTGCTCGCGCAGGCACACCAGGGTCTCGCTCATCCGCCTTTCACAATCGACTATCGGCAAAGCATGCACCCGGCTATCGGCGCCGAACTCGGCGGCCGACACCACGCCCAGGCCGATGCCCGCCACCACCGCCTCGCGCGCGGCCTCGCGGCCTTCCACCTCGATGGCCGGGCGGATGCGCAGGCCGGCGCGGTGCATTTCTTCCTCCAGCGTCTGGCGCGTCACCGAGCCCTGCTCGCGCAGCACCAGTGGCGCGTCGTCCAGGTCCGCCAGGCGGATCGACTCGCGCCCGGCCCAGGGATGGCCGCTGGCGACGAAGGCGACTATGGGGTCGCTGCGCAGGGTCACCGACAGCAACCGCTCGTCCTCCACCGTGCGCCCCAGCAGCGCCAGGTCGGCCCGGTAGTTGAACAGCGACTGCAGCGATTCGTCGGTGTTGCCGCTCTCGATGCGCACGTGGATGCCCGGGTAGCGCTGGCAGAAGCGCGCCACCTGCGGCAGCAGGTGCACCGCGGCGTCCACCGCCAGGGTCAGGTTGCCGGTCTGCAGGGCGCTGGAGGCCGCCAGCAGCTCGTGGGCCTCGGCCTCGATGACGAACAGCCGCTGGGTCACCGCCAGCAGGCGCTCGCCCAGGTCGGTCAGGCGCACCGAGCGCTTGTTGCGGTGGAACAGCAGCACCCCGTAGCGCTCCTCCAGCTTGCGCACCTGGTCGGAAACCGCCGGCTGGGTGAGGAACAGGCGCTCGGCGGCGCGGGTGAAGCTGCCGGTCAGCGCCACGGCGTGGAAGGCCTTCAGTTGCGCGTGGGAAACCTGCATGGGCCTGGCTCCGTAGGGTTCGGGAAGGTCGCCACTGTAGTCGGCCGGCGCCGTGACTTACAAGTCAGACTTATTTTTAAAATTTGATAAATCGATTTTATTTATTTATCCGAACTTGTTTCCATGCGTTTCACCAAGGGCTCCGGCCCACGGCAACCTCACCGCATCCGCCCTGACCCGTCACCTCCGGAAAGGTACGGCCCGCTCATATAACAACAACAAGTTTTTCCCTGACTGCCGGCACTCCAACAACAACGAGGTCAGATCAGATGAGCAACCCCACCGGCACCGCAGCCCACGCGGGCAAAGGTTCCATGCAGCGCTGGCGCGTGCAGATCTTCGCGATCACCTGGCTCGCGTACGCCGCCTTCTACTTCACCCGCAAGGCCTTCTCCGTGGCCAAGCTCGGCATCGCCGAGGACACGACCTTCGAACTGGACAAGGCCATGATGGCCGACATGGACGCCATCTACCTGGCCGCCTACGCCGTGGGCCAGTTCACCTGGGGCGTCTTCGCCGACCGCTTCGGCCCGCGCATCGTGGTGTTCGGCGGCCTGGCGATCTCCACCCTCGCCGCCCTGGTCATGGGCACCTTCGCCACCGTGCCGATCTTCGCCAGTTGCATGGTCATCCAGGGCCTGGCGCAGTCCACCGGCTGGTCCGGGCTGTGCAAGAACATGGGCAGCTTCTTCGCCGCCCACGAGCGCGGCCGCATCCTCGGCCTGTGGAGCACCTGCTACGCCTTCGGTGGCCTGGTCGCCTCGCCCTTCGCCGGCTGGTGGGCCTACAGCGTGTTCGGCACCTGGCACGCGGCCTTCTATTCCTCCGCCGCGGTGGTCGGCGGCGTCGCCCTGCTGTTCCTGCTGCTGCAGCGCAACCGCCCGCAGGACGTCGGCCTGCCGCCGATCGAGGCGGACGAGCCGCAGGCCGTGCACTACGCCGGCTTCCATGAGCAGGGCAAGAACCCCGGCTTCTGGGAAACCCTCCGCGCCGTGCTGCGCAACCGCACCGTGATGACCCTCGGCCTGGCCTACTTCCTGCTCAAGCCGGCGCGCTACGCCATCCTGCTGTGGGGCCCGGTGATCGTCTACGAACGCATGCCGGCCCTGGGCAAGGTGGGCGCCGCGGTGCTGCCGACCTCCTTCGAGATCGCCGGGCTGCTCGGCCCCATCCTCATCGGCCTGGCCTCGGACAAGCTGTTCGGCGCCCGGCGCATGCCCGCCTGCGTCATCAGCCTGATCGGCCTGACCGCCTGCCTGGCGCTGTTCGTCCCGGCCATGCAGACCGGCAGCGCGATGCTGGTGTTCGCCCTGCTGTTCATGATGGGCCTGACCCTCTACGGCCCGGACTCGATGATCAGCGGCGCCGCCGCCATCGACTTCGGCACCGGCAAGGCCGCGGGCACCGCCGCCGGCTTCGTCAACGGCTGCGGCTCGGTGGGCGCCATCCTCGGCGGCCTGCTGCCCGGCTACTTCGACACCTACAGCGTGTTCATCGGCTTCACCGTCACCGCGCTGATCGCCGCCGCCATCCTGGTGCCGCACTGGAACAGCCTGCCCGAAGGCGCGCGCAAGAGCGCCCCGGCCACGCCGAACCGCCCCCTGAAGGTGCGCCCGGCGCGCTCCTGATTCCCGGGGCACAGGGACGTGCCCACCCCGCCCGATAAACCGCATACCGAACGCCCTACCCTGCGCCCCGATCACGGAGACTCCCCATGCGCCCCTTCTGGCTCGCCCAGGCCCTGCAGCACGACAGCGACAGGGCCGCCCCGCTGCAACAGGACACCCGCGCCGACGTGTGCATCGTCGGCGGCGGCTACACCGGCCTGTGGACCGCCATCCAGCTCAAGGAACAGAACCCGGAGCTGGACGTGGTGATCGTCGAAGCCGACATCTGCGGCGCCGGCGCCAGCGGGCGCAACGGCGGCTGCGCGCTGTCCTGGTCGGCGAAATTCTTTACCCTGGAGCGGCTGTTCGGCCTGGCCGAGGCGATCCGCCTGGTGAAGGCCTCCGAGCGCAGCATCCAGGCCATCGGCGAGTTCTGCGAAAAATACGGGGTGGATGCCGACTACCGCCTGGACGGCACCCTGTACACGGCGACCAATGCCGCCCAGGTCGGCGCCACCGACGGGGTGATCGCCGCGCTGGAGAAGCACGGCATCAACTCCTTCACCCGGCGCCCGCTGGAAGACGTGCGGCGCATGGCCGGCTCGGACAAGCACCTGGAAGGCTGGTTCTCCCCCGCCGCCGCCAGCGTGCAGCCGGGCAAGCTGGTGCGCGGCCTGCGCCGGGTGGCGCTGCAGTTGGGCGTGCGCCTGTACGAGGGCACGCCGATGACCGGCCTGGAGGAAGGCCACCCGGCCCGCGTGCACACGCCCAATGGCCAGGTGGCGGCGGACCGCGTGGTGCTGGCGATCAACGCCTGGATGGCGCGGGCCTTCCCGCAGTTCGAGCGCACGGTGGCCATCGTCTCCAGCGACATGATCATCACCGAGCCGCGCCCGGACCTGCTGCGGCAGATCGGCCTGACCTCGGGAGTGACCGTGCTCGACTCGCGCATCTTCGTGCACTACTACCACAACACCCCGGACGGCCGGCTCATGCTCGGCAAGGGCGGCAACACCTTCGCCTACGGCGGGCGCATGCTGCCGGTGTTCGACCAGCCCTCGCCCTACCTCGGCCTGCTGCGGCGCAGCCTCGGCGAGTTCTTCCCGACCTTCGCCGAGGTGCCCATCGCCGCGAGCTGGAACGGCCCCTCCGACCGCTCGGTGACCGGCCTGCCGTTCTTCGGCCGGCTGGGCGCCGGCGGCAACATCTTCTACGGCTTCGGCTACTCCGGCAGCGGCGTCGGCCCCTGCCACATGGGCGGGCAGCTCCTCGCCTCGCTGGTGCAGGGCCTGGACAACGAGTGGACGCGCTCGCCGCTGGCCCAGGGGCCGCTCGGCCACTTCCCGCCGGAACCGGTGCGCTACCTGGGCTCGCTCATGGTGCGCAACGCCATCCGCCGCAAGGAGCAGGCCGAGGACCACGGCCGCCGTCCGCGGCGCCTGGACGTGCGCCTGGCGAAGTTCGCCGCGGCCGCCGGCAAGGCCGACAAGGCCTGAGCCCCCTCCCCCTTTTCCCTCACAAGCCGGCTGAGGGACGAGCGAGGCGCGCTTGCGGGCCTCGCTCTTTTTTCTCGGCGCCCCGGCTTGTGCCGAGCATGCCCGCCGAACGATAATTATTCTCATCAGAAAATGACTTGCATGGACGTCGCGTGAGCCTTTCCCACCTCGACACCGTGTTCCTCGCCCAACGCACCCCGCTGCTGCGCACCCTGGCGAGAATGGTGAAGAACCCCAGCATCGCCGAAGAACTGGTCCAGGAAACCTACCTGCGCGTGGCCCGCACCCTGCGCGAGCGCCCGGTGGAACACCTGGAGCCGTTCCTCTTCCAGACCGGCCGCAACCTTGCCCTGGACCACCTGCGCCACCTGCGCATGCAATCGCGCACCCTGCTCGACGACGTGCCCCAGGAGGTGCTCCAGGCGGTGCCCTCCAGCCAGAGCTCGGCCGAGGACGGCCTGCACGCCGAGCAGTTGCTGGAGCGCCTGGGCTCGGCCCTGGAACGCCTCACCCCGCGCCAGCAGCGGATCTTCATCCTCAGCCGATTGCACGGCTGCGGCTACGCGGAAATCGCCGAGCAACTGGGGGTGTCGCCCAGCACGGTGCAGAAGGAGCTGAAGCTCATCATGGCCATCTGCATCGGCGTGCTCGGGCGCCTGGAGCCGCCGGCATGACGGGCTACCCATCGGCCCGCGGCTGGCCCACAATGTGCGCCCCCGATTCGAGGAACGCCGCGTGACCGCCCCGGACCCGCACCTGGCCCAAGCGCTGGACTGGCTGATCCAGCTGGAAGACGCCGACGCCGCCACCCGCGCGCGCTTCGACGCCTGGCTGGCTGCGCACCCGGCCAACGCCCGCGCCTTCCGGCACGCCAGTAGCCTGTGGGACTCGCCACTGCTCGGCCTGGCCGCCACCGGCCTGGAGGCCCAGGCGCGGCACCAGGCGCGGCAACGCAAGCGCCGGCGCTGGCGTTCCTTCGCCGCCGCCGCGGGGCTGCTGCTGGCCCTCGGCGTGGCGCTGCAGGGCGACCTGCTGACGCACATCCGCGCCGACCACTACACCGCCGTGGGCCAGCGCCAGAGCCTGCAACTGGCCGACGGCTCGCGCATCCTGCTGAACACCGACACCGCCCTGTCCAGCCACCTCGACGAGCAGCGCCGCAGCGCCCGGCTGTTCCGCGGCGAAGCCTACTTCGACGTGGCCCACGACCGCAGCCGCCCCTTCGAGGTGGAGGCCGGCCCGGTGCAGGTGAGTGTGCGCGGCACCGCCTTCGCCGTGCGCTACCTGGG
The DNA here is from genome assembly GCF_000725445.1 of Pseudomonas sp. AAC. Lineage (NCBI taxonomy): Bacteria > Pseudomonadati > Pseudomonadota > Gammaproteobacteria > Pseudomonadales > Pseudomonadaceae > Pseudomonas > Pseudomonas sp. AAC. The sequence goes on from NZ_KL647098.1 coordinate 143,766, forward strand.
CAACGAGGCGGAAGTCAGCGTGCAGCACGGCGAGGTGGACCTGCGCAGCGCCGGCGACGACACCCGCGTCAGCCTCGGCGCCGGCGACAGCATCCGCGTCGGCCCCGGCGGCTTCGGCGAGCGCCGCCACAACGGCGAGAGCCAGCGCCTGCTGGCCTGGGTGCAGGGCCGCCTGGTGTTCGAGAACTGCCCGCTGAGCCAGGTGCTGGCCGAACTGCGGCGCTACTACCCGGGCTGGATCGTCAACGCCGACGAGCGCCTGGAAGACGTCAGCATCACCGCCAACTACCGCCTGGACGACCCGCTGGGGGCCATGCGCTCCCTCGCCCAGATCACCTCCTCGCACCTGCGCGAATACCCGCGCCTGCTGATCCTCAACTAAGGCGCGCCCGCCACCGCGGGCGGCGTGTGGCAGCCCTTGCAGGAACGCACCGGGCCGGCCTGCTGGAAGGATTGCAGGCGCTTGAGGTGGCAGCTTTCGCAGAACTGGTGGAAGTCGTGCTCGATGGTCACGGCCAGCTGCGGCGACTCCTTGTGGCAGAGCACGCAGGTGCGGCTGCCGCTGGGCGAGGCCGAGGTGGAGCGGTCGACGAAGTCGTGGTGGCAGGTGACGCAGTTGATGCTGCCGTGGTTGGTGTGGTCGAAGTTCATCGGCAGCAGCGGGTGCTGGCGCACCAGTTGGTCGTGGCCGTGCCGCGCGCCGAGGACGAAGGCCGCCAGCAGCGGGATGGCCAACAGCAGGTACCAGCGCTTCATAGCAGCGGCAGGTCCACGCTGCCGAGCAGCGCATAGAGCCCGGCCAACGCCAGGCCGGCGCAGAGCACGCCCAGGCTCAGGCGGCTGGCCAGGTAGGCGCTGTGCCGCCGGCGCCCGCCCTCGGCATAGTGCGGCGTGGGCCGCGGCAGCAGCGGCCAGACCAGCGCGGCGACGCTGAGCGCGCCCCAGAGCACGGCCTTCCAGGTGGCGCCGCTGTAGTAGCCGGCGCCGATCATGTGCACGCCGGCCAGCGCGACTATGGCCGCGCTCCACCCATAATGCCAGCGGCGAAAGTCCGCATGTCTGGGCCAGATGCGCCGGCGCACGGCGGTCAGGCTCAGCGGCAGGATCAGCAGCAGGAGCAGCGTCGCGCCATCGGCGGCGAGCATGTGCCAGGGCGCGCCGGGCAGCAGTTCGTCGAGCACCAGCGGCTCGTCCACCAGCAGCACCGCCACGTGGACGACCAGCAGCACGGCGGCGACGAACGACAGGTCGCGGTGCAGCACCATGAAGAACTTGCCGTCGTGCCGCGGCCGGGCCATGGGCTTGCCGGTGTAGGCGAACAGCAGCAGGAACAGCGCCCCGGCGACGAAGCCGGCGACGTTGGCGAAGTCCCAGGCCGGGTGCACGCCGGGCATGGCGTCGAGCAGGAAGATGGCGGCGAACGGCAGCAGGCAGGCCAGCGCCACGCGCAGGGTCAGGGCGAACATGCGATCAGCCTCCTCTGCCGCCATCCGGAAAAGCGGCGTAGCGTGCCGCCGCGCGGCACGCTACGCAAGGCGCCCTCAGTGGGCGATGCACACCGACTTGATCTCGGTGTAGGCCTCGACCACCGCACGGCCGAACTCGCGGCCCATGCCGGACTGCTTGACGCCGCCGAAGGGCATGCTCGGGTCCAGCAGCACGTGGGCGTTGACCCACACGGTGCCGGACTCGATGCGCGGCACCAGGTTCATCGCGCGGGTCAGGTCGTTGGTCCACAGGCTGGCGCCCAGGCCGTACTCGCTGTCGTTGGCCATCTCGATGGCCTGGTCCTCTTCCTTGAAGGAAAGCACCGCCAGCACCGGGCCGAAGACTTCATTGTGGGCCACGGCCATGTCCTGGGTGACGTCGGCCAGCACGGTCGGGCGCACGAAGAAGCCGTCGCAGTCCATCGGCTCGCCGCCGCAGACCACCCGGGCGCCTTCGCGGCGGGCGGTCTCGATGTGCTTGAGCACCGAGACCTGCTGCTTGCGCGACACCAGCGGGGTGATCTGCGCAGTGTCGTCCATGCCCTGGCCGATGCTCATGCCGGCGACCACCGCGCCGAGCTTCTCGACGAACTCGGCGTAGCGCGACTCGTGCACATAGAAGCGCGAGGCCGCGGCGCAGACCTGGCCGCTGTTGAGCAGGCCGCCCAGCAGCGCGCCCTGCACGGCCTTGTCGATGTCGGCGTCGGCCAGGATGATCATCGGGTTCTTGCCGCCCAGTTCCAGGGCGAAGCGCGTCATGTTCTGCATGGCGGCGATGCCGACGCTGCGGCCCACCGCGGTGGAGCCGGTGAAGGACACCTTGCTGATCAGCTTGTGCGAAGCCAGGCCGCCGCCGATGCGCGCGCCGTCGCCGGTGACCAGGTTGAACACCCCGGCCGGCACGCCCGCCTCGAAGGCCAGCTCGGCCAGGCGCAGGGCGGTCAGCGGGGTTTCCGAAGCGGGCTTGATGACCACGGTGTTGCCGGTGGCCAGGGCCGGCATCAGCTTCCACACGGCGATCATCAGCGGGAAGTTCCAGGGCACGATGCCGGCGACTACGCCCACCGGCTCGCGGCGGGTGAAGGCGGTGAATTTGGTGCCCGGCGGCAGCGGGATGGACACGTCCAGGGACTGGCCCTCGATCTTGGTCGCCCAGCCGGCCATGTAGCGCATGAATTCGACGGTGGCGCCGACGTCGAGCATGCGCGTCAGGTTGATCGATTTGCCCTGGCTGAGGGTTTCCAGCTGGGCCAGTTCCTCGGCGTGCTGCTCCACCAGGTTGGCGAAGCGCAGCAGGATGCGCTCGCGGTCGGCCGGGCGCAGGTCGGACCAGACGCGCGACTTGAAGGCGGCGTGGGCGGATTTCACGGCGCGGTCGAGCATCTCGGTATCGATGTCGGCGATCTGCGCGATGGTTTCGCCGCTGGCCGGGTTGAGCACGTCGCTGGTGGGGCCGTCGTAGGCCACCCAGGCGCCGTCGATGAAGCAGCCGTGGCGGCGCTGGAGGAACTCGGCGACCTGCGGCAGGGTTGCGGTGATGCTCATGGTGACTCCTGTTCTTGCGGCCCGCGGGCCAGGCAGGGAACCGCTCGCCGGGAGCGGCCGGGAAAGGTCAGTGCTGCTGGCTCAGCCACAGGCTCAGGGCCTTGCGCTCGTCGGCGTCGGCCAGGCCCTGGTAGGGCATGTAGGTGCCCGGCACGGCGGCCTGGGGCTGGGTGACGAAGGCTTCGAGGCTCTCGCGGCTCCAGGCCGCGCCCCTGTCCTTCATCGCCTGGGAATAGCTGAAACCGGCCAGGGAGCCGGCGTTGCGGCCGATCACCCCATGCAGGTTCGGCCCCATGATGTTGGCACCGCCGGCATTGGCGGTATGGCAAACGGAGCAGTCGCGCTCGAAAACGGCCTGGCCCTTGGCGGCCAGGTCATCGGCCAGGGCCAGCCCGGACTGGGCACCGGCCACGGCCAGCAGCAGGCCGCAGAGGCCGGTCTTGATTCGGGTTTTCACGGTGAAAAGCATGCAGAGGCACTCTCGATCGATTCTTGTCGGCCGGGCACAAGGCAGGTGCCGGTCGAGGACGATTGTCGCCAGGGGCGCGAGTGCGGGTGTTTTTCTGTGTGCCAGTCGTGTTGGTGGGGGTGCCAGAAGAGCCGCTGGAGGCTGGAAGCTGGAAGCTGGAAGCTGGAAGCAAGAGCGGTAGGGGCAACCGCCGGCTGCGTCGAGGGGCTTTTCGTAGGATGGGTTGAGCCTGCGAAACCCATGCTGCCGGGGTGATGGGTATCGCTTCGCTCAACCCATCCTACGGAGCTGGGAAGCTATGGTGCCCGGCCCAAGAGCCCCCTCTCCCTAACCCTCTCCCTGAAGGGAGAGGGGACCGTTGGGCAGGGTCGGATGTTCTGGAGTTAGCCGGTTAGCGCAGGGATTGCCATCTGGGGCCAGGCCCCCTCTCGACACAGACAGCCCCCTCTCCCGCTTGCGGGAGAGGGTTGGGGAGAGGGGCTCTGGGCGCTCTTGCTTCCAGCTTCCAGCTTCCAGCCTCCAGCGGCTCTTACATCAATGCACATACCGCTTCCGATACTCCCCCGGCGAAACCCCGAAGCGCGACTTGAACGCCGTGGAGAAGTAGCTGGAATCCGAGACCCCCCAGGCATACCCCAGCGCCGACAGCTTCTGCTCGCCCGCCGCGTTGCGCAGGGATTCGGCGCAGAAGTCCAGGCGGCGGTTCTTGATGTACTGCGCCACCACCAGGCCCTTCTTGGCGAACATGCGGTACAGGCCGCGCACCGACACGCCCACTTCGCGGGCGATCAGTTCCGGGCAGAGTTCCTCCGCGCCGATGTGCTCGTCGATGAAGGCCAGCGCCTTGCGGAACAGCCTTTCATGGCTGTCGCCCTCGGCTTCCGCGCCGGCCAGCGCCGGGCGCAGCAGGCTGACCAGGGCGTCGAGGGTGGCCTCGCTCTCCTGCATGCCCAGGCCGTTCTGGCGGGTGGTTTCGAGGATCAGGGTGTTGGCCAGCACCGCCACCGGCGAGCTGGCCGGGATGCGCCGCGCACAGTCGATGCCGGAGAAACGCAGGCCGCGCTCCAGCACCTGGCGCGGGAGGATCAGCGACAGCTGCCGCGAGTCCTCCTCGTAGGTCATGTCGCAGGGGCGGTTGGCGTCCACCAGGGTGATGTCGCCGCGGGCCAGCTGCACGCGGTTGCCGTCCTGCTCCAGGCGCGAGCGCCCTTCGAGCTGGAAAACCGCGTAGAAGTGGCCGTTGCCGCTGGCGCTCACCTCCTTGCTGGTGCGGTACAGGTGCACCTGGGACATGTCGACCACGCTGAGCTTGATGGCACCGCCCTGGTACTCCCGCAGCTTCCCGTGGAAGGACGGCCCCAGGGTGCGCGCGTCGAAACGCCCGCACGCCTGGTTCACCTGGCACAACCACGCTTCGAAAGCCTCATCCCTGGAAATCGATGAAGGGTTCATGACCTAAAGCCTCATGCACGCATTGTTTTTATCAGCGGACGCTCAGGCAGGCGCCCGTCATGGCCCGGCCGTCCGGCCGGTGGTCCCGCAGCGCCGCCTCGGTCCGGCGCTTGTGAAGCATGTTTCGAGCCAGCCTGGCTCAGTTCAACCCTCCGAAGCGCCGGTAGAAGCTCTCGCCGGCATCCGGCAAGGGGCCGTCGGCGGTCTCCAGGGCGCTGTTCAGCCACACCTCGGCCCTGGCGTACACCAGGCGGTAGAGGTTGCGGCACAGCTGCCGCGCCGCGCGCCCTTCCCAGTCGCCGGGGAGCAGTTCGTCCGGCAGTTGCGGGTCGCGCAGTAGCAATTTGCGATATTCGTGGATCAGCAGGGTGCGCGCCAGGAAACAGTCCTGGGCATCCGGCTCGCCCTGCTCGCGCAGCGCCTGCCACAACGGGCGGAATAGACGGATGAATTCGCTGTAGTGCTGGCCCAGCTCGTCGATCTTCCAGCTCTCGCGCACCTGCAGGCGCATGGCCTTGGAGGCGAGCACTTCCTGGGCGTGGGTCTCGAAGACGATGCTGTCGTCCAGCGCGTCCAGGTCCAGCAGGGTCGCGGTGAGGTCGGCGCGGTCGCAGCGCGGGCAGGCCAGCACGCTCGGGGCGATGGCGCCGAAGCCCTGCCATTCCAGCTCCTCGCGCACCTGCTTGCGCTTGTCCGCCGCCAGCTGCGACAGCAGCACCAGCGTCCAGGCGCCGTCCCAGGCCGGCAGGCCGGGGCTGTAGACGCGCTTGAAGGCCTTCTCGAAACGCCGCCGGCCGGTGCCGGTGAGGCTGTAGTAGCTGCGCCGGCCGACCTTCTCGGCGGTCAGCCAGCCTTCCTTGGTCAGGCGGAAGATCGAGGTGCGGATCAGCCGCTCATTGATCCCCATGGGCTCCAGCAGGCCGATCAGGCTGCCCAGCCAGACGGTGCCGCCGTGGGGTTCGATGGCGTCGCCATAGAGGGTGATGATCAGCGAACTGGCGCGGATCGGCGTCTGTTCCTGGAAGCGGGCGATCAGTTGGTTCAGCGGGGCGAGACTGCTCATGGCTCGGTCGGGCGCGGATAAAGCGCCGACTATACCTGCCCGCCGGGCCGCCTGGCCATTGGAGCGAACCCCAATGAGGCTCATGCGCCCCGCCCCTTCGGGCGGAACCCGGAATCGCCCAGGCGCGGGCGGTCTACCTCCGCCGCGGCCAGCGGCTGGCATTCCACCAGGCTGGCCAGGCAGCGCTTGCTCAGTTGCTGGTATTCGGCGGTGCCGCGCTGCTTCCAGGCGATCTCCTGCTCGCTCAGCTCGCGCTTGACCGTGGCCGGCGAGCCCATCACCAGGCTCTGCGGCGGGCATTCGAAGCCGGCCTTGACGAAGGCGGTGGCGGCAACGATGCAGCGCTCGCCGATGTGCGCCTTGTCCATCACCACCGCGTTCATCCCCACCAGGGCGTCGGCGCCGATGCGGCAGCCGTGCAGCACCGCGCCATGGCCGATGTGGCCGTTGCGCTCGACCACCGTGTCGCTGTCCGGGAAGCCGTGCATGACGCAGGTGTCCTGCAGGTTGGCGCCCTCCTCCAGGATGATCCGCCCGAAGTCGCCGCGCAGCGCCGCCAGCGGCCCCACGTAGCAGCCGGGGCCGACGATGACGTCGCCGATCAGCACCGCCGTGGGGTGGACATAGGCGGTCGGATCGACCACCGGGGTCAGACCTTCGAGGCTGTAGCAGGGCATCTCAGGCCTCCTCTTCGGGCAGATCGAGGTGGCGCTGCACCCTGAACGGGCATCCAGCTTCGGCGAAGGGTTCCAGCGCGCAGGCGACGGACGGCATCGGGGTGGCTCCTTGTGCACGGCGGCGCCAGGGGCGCCGGCAAGGCGGGACGGGAAAGCGACCCGTCGTGATTCGTTGTTTGGAAAATCTTGTATCACAACAAATCTGATCGTCAATGCGCCCGATGCTGTATCGCTTTCCCGAGCGACCACCGGCGCGCCTGCCAAGCCGCAAATCCTATAGCTCTCAGCCCTTGCCCAACGGGCTTCGCAGCCCCTTGCGGAAGCCCGAACCTGGCAGCTCGCTCGACATACGAGACACATAAATCAATTTTGTTATTGCTATTTTGTATCACTTAAGGCATATACTGGATGCCAGCCAGGGCCCGTCCGCACCCACAGAGGCGCGACGGGCCCACATAACAATTCCAATGAGCCGGCCCCAGGCCGTGCGTGCAGCCTGAGGAGCTTTACATGCCTCGTACCCTCGCCGTGCAGGCGCCCGAGGACGGCGTCCGCCTGATCACCCTGCAGCGTCCCGAGGCGCTCAACGCCCTGAACACCGAACTGCTGGGCGAACTGGCCGCGGAACTGGACGCCGCCGAGCGCGACGCCGAGACCCGCGTGGTGGTCATCACCGGCAGCCGCAAGGCCTTCGCCGCCGGCGCCGACATCAAGGAGATGGCCGAGCGCGACCTGGTCGGCATCCTCAACGACCCGCGCGTGGCCCACTGGCAGCGCATCACCGCCTTCGCCAAGCCGCTGATCGCCGCGGTCAACGGCTTCGCCCTGGGCGGCGGCTGCGAACTGGCGATGCACGCCGACATCCTCATCGCCGGCGAGGACGCCCGCTTCGGCCAGCCGGAAATCAACCTCGGCATCATCCCCGGCGCCGGCGGCACCCAGCGCCTGCTGCGCGCGGTGGGCAAGTCCCTGGCCATGCAGATGGTCCTCACCGGCGAAGCCATAGACGCCCGCCACGCCCTGCGCGCCGGCCTGGTCAGCGAAGTCACCCAACCCGAATTCACCGTCGAGCGCGCCCTGCAGGTCGCCCGCGTCATCGCGCGCAAGGCGCCGCTGGCCGTGCGCATGGCCAAGGAAGCGCTGCTCAAGGCCCAGGACACGGACCTTGCCAGCGGCCTGCGCTTCGAGCGCCACGCCTTCACCCTGCTGGCCGGCACCGCCGACCGCGAGGAAGGCATCCGCGCCTTCCAGGAAAAGCGCCCGGCGCGCTTCCTCGGCCGCTGAAGCCTCTTCCTTTCTATATACCGATTGATGGAGCGAGCCCGCCCATGACCTTCGAGCACATCCTGTTTTCCATCGAGGACGGCGTCGCCCTCCTCAGCCTGAACCGCCCGGAGCAGCTGAACAGCTTCAACGCCAGGATGCACGGCGAGGTGCGCGAAGCGCTCAAGCAGGTGCGCCAGAGCGAAGAGGCCCGCGTGCTGCTGCTGACCGGCGAAGGCCGCGGCTTCTGCGCAGGCCAGGACCTGTCCGACCGCAACGTCGCCCCGGGCGCCGAGATGCCCGACCTGGGCGAGTCCATCGAGAAGTTCTACAACCCGCTGATCCGCACCCTGCGCGACCTGCCGCTGCCGGTCATCTGCGCGGTCAACGGCGTGGCCGCCGGCGCCGGGGCGAACATCCCGCTGGCCTGCGACCTGGTCCTGGCGGCGCGCTCGGCCAGCTTCATCCAGGCCTTCTGCAAGATCGGCCTGATCCCCGATTCCGGCGGCACCTGGACGCTGCCGCGGCTGGTCGGCCTGGCCCGCGCCAAGGCCCTGGCCCTGCTGGGCAATCGCCTGTCCGCCGAACAGGCCGAGCAATGGGGCCTGATCTACCAGGTGGTGGACGACGCCAACCTGCGCGAGGAAGCCCTGAAGCTGGCGCGCCACCTGGCCACCCAGCCGACCTACGGCCTGGCGCTGATCAAGCGCAGCCTCAACGCCAGCCTGAACAACAGCTTCGACGAGCAGCTGGAGCTGGAGCGCGACCTGCAGCGCCTGGCCGGGCGCAGCGAGGACTACCGCGAAGGCGTCGGCGCCTTCATGGAAAAACGCACCCCCAGCTTCAAGGGCCGCTGACATGCAAGCACTGGATATCAATGCCCAGGTCGCGGTGATCGGCGCCGGCGCCATGGGCGCCGGCATCGCCCAGGTGGCGGCCCAGGCCGGCCACCCGGTGAAGCTCTACGACAACCGTCCGGGCGCCGCCGCCCAGGCCATCGACGGCATAGACCGCCAGCTCGGCCGCCTGGTCGAGAAAGGCAAGCTCGACGCCGAGCAGCGCAGCGCCATAGTCGCGCGCCTGCAACCAGTGGAAGCCATCGAGGCCCTGGCCGATGCGCGCCTGGTAGTCGAGGCCATCGTCGAGAACCTGGAGGTCAAGCGCGGCCTGCTGAACCAGCTGGAAGCGCTGTGCGCCGCCGACTGCATCCTCGCCAGCAACACCTCCTCGCTGTCCATCACCAGCCTCGCCGCCGGCCTCAAGCACCCCGAGCGGGTGATCGGCATGCACTTCTTCAACCCGGCGCCGCTGATGGCCCTGGTGGAAATCGTCTCGGGCCTTGCGACCTGCCCGGAACTGGCCAAGGCCCTGCACGCCACCGCGAAGCACTGGGGCAAGCAGCCGGTGCATACCCGCTCCACCCCCGGCTTCATCGTCAACCGCGTGGCCCGCCCGTTCTACGCCGAAAGCCTGCGCCTGCTGCAGGAAGGCGCCGCCGACTGCGCCAGCCTCGACGCCCTGCTGCGCGATGCCGGCGGCTTCCGCATGGGCGCCTTCGAGCTGACCGACCTGATCGGCCACGACGTCAACTACGCGGTGACCTGCTCGGTGTTCGCCGCCTACTACGGCGACTTCCGCTTCCAGCCCTCGCTGATCCAGAAGGAGCTGGTGGATGCCGGCCGCCTGGGCCGCAAGAGCGGCCACGGCTTCTACGACTATGCCGAAGGCGCCGAGCGCCCGCAGGCGGCGGAACTGGACAGCGCCGCCGAAGTGGCCAACTGCGTGGTCGAAGGCGACCTGGGCGTGGCCCAGCCGCTGGTGCAGCGCCTGAAGGATGCCGGCGTGCAAGTCATCGAGCGCGCCGGCGGCGGCCTGCTGCGCGTCGGCGACGCGGTGCTGGCGCTCTCCGACGGCCGCCTGGCCAGCCAGCGCGGCAAGGACGACGGCCTGCGCAACCTGGTGCTGTTCGACCTGGCGCTGGACTACGCCAAGGCCTCGCGCATCGCCATCGGCTGGTCCGCCGACACCAGCGCCGAAGCCCGCGACCAGGCCGTGGCCCTGCTGCGCCGCGCCGGCCTGAAGGTCACCGCCCTGGCCGACCTGCCCGGCCTGGCCGTGCTGCGCACCGTGGCCATGCTCGCCAACGAAGCGGCAGACGCCGTGCTGCAAGGCGTGGGCTCAGCCACCGACATCGACCTGGCCATGCGCGCCGGCGTCAACTACCCGCGCGGCCCGCTGGCCTGGGCCGAAGCCATCGGCGTCGGCTACGTGCTGCGCACTCTGGACAACCTGCAACGCAGCTACGGCGAGGAACGCTACCGCCCGTCCCTGCTGCTGCGCCGCAAACACGCCGAAGGAAGCCGCCTGCATGACTGAACGCACCCCCGAACAACTGGCCCGCGCCTGCGCCGACGCCATGTTCAGCCGCGACCTGGCCACCCAGCGCCTGGGCATCGCCCTGCTCGACGCCGGCCCCGGCAGCGCGCAACTGCGCATGCCGGTGCGCGAGGACATGATCCAGGGCCACGGCACCTGCCACGGCGGCTTCCTCTTCGCCCTGGCCGACTCGGCCTTCGCCTTCGCCTGCAACAGCTATGACGAGGCCACCGTGGCCATCGGCTGCAGCATCGACTACGTGGCCCCGGCGCGCCTGGGCGACGAACTGACCGCCACGGCCAGCGAGCAGAGCCGCAGCGGCCGCACCGGCAACTACGACGTACGCATCGAAAACCAGCACGGACAGCTGATCGCCCTGTTCCACGGCAAATCCTACAAAGTGCGCGGCACCGTGCTGACGCAGGAGACCCCCGAATGACCAACGCCACCCTCAGCGACGCCCTGATCATCGACGCCGTGCGCACGCCCATCGGCCGCTACGCCGGCGCCCTCAGCGGCGTGCGCGCCGACGACCTCGCCGCCATCCCGCTCAAGGCCCTGGTGCAGCGCCACCCGCAGCTGGACTGGAGCGCCATCGACGACGTCATCCTCGGCTGCGCCAACCAGGCCGGCGAGGACAACCGCAACGTCGCGCACATGGCCTCGCTGCTGGCCGGCCTGCCCCAGGAAGTGCCGGGCACCACCATCAACCGCCTGTGCGGCTCGGGCCTGGACGCCATCGGCAACGCCGCCCGCGCCCTGCGCTGCGGCGAGGCCGGGCTGATGCTCGCCGGCGGCGTCGAATCCATGTCCCGCGCGCCCTTCGTGATGGGCAAGTCCGAGCAGGCCTTCGGTCGCACGGCGGAGATCTTCGACACCACCATCGGCTGGCGCTTCGTCAACAAGCTGATGAAGGCGCAGTTCGGCATCGACTCCATGCCGGAAACCGCGGAGAACGTCGCCGAACAGTTCGACATCTCCCGGGCCGACCAGGATGCCTTCGCCCTGCGCAGCCAGCACAAGGCGGCCGCCGCCCAGGCCCGCGGCCGCCTGGCGAAGGAAATCGTCCCGGTGGAAATTCCCCAGCGCAAAGGCCCGGCCAAGGTGGTCGAGCATGACGAGCACCCACGCGGCGACACCACCCTGGAACAGCTGGCCAGGCTCGGCACGCCGTTCCGCGAGGGCGGCAGCGTCACCGCCGGCAACGCCTCGGGGGTCAACGACGGCGCCTGCGCGCTGCTGCTGGCCAGCCCGCAAGCGGCCCAACGCCACGGCCTGAAGGCCCGCGGCCGGGTGGTCGGCATGGCGGTGGCCGGCGTCGAGCCGCGGATCATGGGCATCGGCCCGGTGCCGGCGACGCGCAAGGTGCTGGAGCTGACCGGCCTGAGCCTCAACGACATGGACGTGATCGAACTCAACGAAGCCTTCGCCGCCCAGGGCCTGGCCGTGCTGCGCGAACTGGGCCTGGCCGACGACGACGCGCGCGTCAACCCCAACGGCGGCGCCATCGCCCTGGGCCACCCGCTGGGCATGAGCGGCGCGCGCCTGGTCACCACCGCGCTGCACGAGCTGGAAGAGCGCGGCGGCCGCTACGCCCTGTGCACCATGTGCATCGGCGTCGGCCAGGGCATCGCCATGGTCATCGAGCGCCTGCCGCAGTAATTCTGGCAGAGACGCCAAAGACCCTGGCCAGAAGCGCAAAGACCGGATTCCGCGGGGGGCGTATCCTCCCCCCATGACACTCGCAGCCCGCACGCGGGCTGGCGTACAAGAACAAATCGAGTGAACCCATGAATATGTACCATGATGCCGAACGTGCCCTGCTCGACCCGCTGGAGACCGCCAGCGTCGACGAACTGCGCCAGCACCAGCTGGACCGTCTGCGCTGGAGCCTGAAGCACGCCTACGACAACGTCCCGCTGTACCGCCAGCGCTTCGCCGAAGCCGGCGTGCACCCCGACGACCTGAAATCCCTCGACGACCTGGCGAAGTTCCCCTTCACCGGCAAGAACGACCTGCGCGACAACTACCCCTACGGCATGTTCGCCGTGCCGCAGCGCGAGATCGTGCGCCTGCACGCCTCCAGCGGCACCACCGGCAAGCCCACCGTGGTCGGCTACACGCAGAACGACATCGACACCTGGGCCAACGTGGTGGCGCGCTCGATCCGCGCCGCCGGCGGGCGCAAGGGCGACAAGGTCCACGTGTCCTACGGCTACGGCCTGTTCACCGGCGGCCTGGGCGCCCACTACGGCGCCGAGCGCCTGGGTTGCACGGTGATCCCGATGTCCGGCGGCCAGACCGAGAAACAGGTCCAGCTGATCCGCGACTTCCAGCCGGACATCATCATGGTCACCCCGTCCTACATGCTCAACCTGGCCGACGAGATCGAGCGCCAGGGCGTCGACCCGCACAGCCTCAAGCTGCGCCTGGGCATCTTCGGCGCCGAGCCGTGGACCGCCGAACTGCGCCGCGCCGTGGAAGAGCGCCTGGGCATCACCGCCCTGGACATCTACGGGCTGTCCGAGATCATGGGCCCGGGCGTGGCCATGGAATGCGCCGAGACCAAGGACGGCCCGACCGTCTGGGAAGACCACTTCTACCCGGAGATCATCGACCCGGCCACCGGCCGCGTGCTGCCCGACGGCGAATACGGCGAGCTGGTGTTCACCTCGCTGTCCAAGGAAGCGCTGCCGATGATCCGCTACCGCACCCGCGACCTGACCCGCCTGCTGCCGGGCACCGCGCGGCCGATGCGGCGCATCGACAAGATCACCGGGCGCAGCGACGACATGCTGATCATCCGCGGGGTGAACGTGTTCCCCACGCAGATCGAGGAGCAGGTGCTGAAAGTGAAACAGCTGGCCGAAGTCTACGAAATCCACCTGTATCGCAACGGCAACATGGACAGCATGGACGTGCACGTCGAGCTCAAGCACGAACTGCAGCACCTGGACGCCGAGCAGCAGAAGCAGGTGGCCAACGAGCTGAGCAAGCAGGTCAAGACGCACATCGGCATCAGCGCGCGCATCCTGATCCAGCCCTTCCACAGCCTCAAGCGCTCGGAAGGCAAGGCCTGCCACGTGTTCGACAAGCGCAACCAGGGCTGATCGCCCCGCGCCACGAAAACCCCGCCGAGGCGGGGTTTTTTCGTTTGCGTGCGGTGCCCCTGCCGGCGATTGCGCCGTGATGCTTTTCGTAGGATGGGTTGAGCGAAGCGATACCCATCACCATGGCCCGATGGGTATCGCAAGCTCAACCCATCCTACGGGGCTAGGCGTCCCCCTCGCTCCTACGAAAAGCCCTCTCCCGGCAACATCCCGACACGAACTTCGCCCGCACCACCCTCCCCGCCCCACGCTCGCTGAGCGACAATCAATTACGATACGCAATTACAAACAAACAATAAACTTACGTATCGAACAAACCGCCTCGACAACCTCACAACAACAGAGAGCGCGCCATGACCCTGCCCCTGGAACGCCTCCGGGAACACCCGGACTTCCTCCTTCTCGTCCGCCGCAAGCAACGCCTCACCTGGTCCCTCACCGCCACCCTGCTGCTGGCCTACTACGGCTTCGTCCTGCTGGTGGCCTTCGCCCCCGGCCTGCTGGGCCGCCCGCTCGCCGGCGGGGTGACCAGCGTCGGCATGCTCGCCGGCGTCGGCCTGATCCTGCTCTCGGTGCTGCTCACCGGCCTCTACGTGCACCAGACCAACAAGGTGCTGGACCCGCTGAACGACCGGCTCAAGCAGGAGGCCCAGGCATGAAGGCCCTGTTCCTGCTCGCCGGTCTGGCGCTGTCCGAGCCGGCCCTGGCCGCCGGCGCCGAACGCCCGCTGAACTGGCACGCCATCGGCCTGTTCCTGGCCTTCGTCCTGTCCACCCTGGCCATCACCCGCTGGGCCGCCCTGCGCACCCGCTCGGCGGCGGACTTCTACACCGCCGGCGGCGGCCTCACCGGCATGCAGAACGGCCTGGCGATCGCTGGCGACATGATCTCCGCGGCGTCCTTCCTGGGCATCTCGGCGATGATGTTCGCCAGCGGCTACGACGGCCTGCTCTACGCCCTGGGCGTGCTCGCCGGCTGGCCGATCATCCTGTTCCTGATCGCCGAGCGCCTGCGCAACCTGGGCAAGTACACCTTCGCCGACGTGGTCTCCTACCGCCTGGAGCAGGCGCCGATCCGCATCACCGCGGCCTTCGGCACGCTGATCGTGGCGCTGCTGTACCTGGTGGCGCAGATGGTCGGCGCCGGCAAGCTGATCGAACTGCTGTTCGGCCTGAGCTACCTGCAGGCGGTGCTGGTGGTGGGCGCGCTGATGGTCTGCTACGTGACCTTCGGCGGCATGCTGGCCACCACCTGGGTACAGATCATCAAGGCCGTGCTGCTGCTCTCGGGCACCAGCTTCATGGCCTTCATGGTGCTGCGCCACTTCGGCTTCAGCAGCGAGGCGATGTTCGCCGCGGCCAGCGAAGTGCACGCCAAGGGTGTGGCGATCATGGCCCCCGGCGGCCTGTTGGCGAACCCGGTGGACGCCATCTCCCTGGCCCTGGGCATGATGTTCGGCACCGCCGGCCTGCCGCACATCCTGATGCGCTTCTTCACCGTCAGCGACGCCCGCGAGGCGCGCAAGAGCGTGTTCTACGCCACCGGCTTCATCGGCTACTTCTACCTGCTGCTGATCGCCGTGGGCTTCGGTGCCATCGTCATGGTCGGCGACGACCCGGCCTTCCGCACCGCCGAGGGCGCGCTGATCGGCGGCGGCAACATGGTCGCCGTACACCTGGCCCAGGCGGTGGGCGGCAACCTGTTCCTCGGCTTCATCTGCGCGGTGACCTTCGCCACCATCCTCGCGGTGGTGGCGGGCCTGGCGCTGTCGGCGGCCTCGGCAGTGTCCCACGACCTCTACGCCTGCGTGCTGCGCAAGGGCCAGGCCAGCGAGGCCGAGGAAATGCGCGTGTCGCGCCTGGCCACCCTGGGCATCGGCGTGCTGGCGGTGATCCTCGGCGTGCTCTTCGAGTCGCAGAACATCGCCTTCCTCTCCGGCCTGGTGCTGGCCATCGCCGCCTCGGTGAACTTCCCGGTGCTGTTCCTCTCGATGTTCTGGCGCGGCCTGACCACCCGCGGCGCGGTGGCCGGCAGCCTGGCCGGGCTGCTGACCGCCATCGCCCTGCTGGTGCTCGGCCCGCCGGTGTGGGTGGCGGTGCTGGGCAACGCCGAAGCGGTGTTCCCCTACAGCAACCCGGCGCTGTTCTCCATGAGCGCGGCCTTCCTGGCGGCCTGGGCGTTCTCGGTGAGCGACCGTTCGGCAAGGGCGGAAGCGGAGCGTGGGCGGTACCTGGGGCAGTTCATCCGGTCGATGACGGGGATTGGGGCGGCTGTGGCCAGTCGGCATTGAGAGGTAAGGCTTGGCTTCATCGTCAAGCGGACCTCCGCTCCCTCTCCCCAGCCCTCTCCCTGAAGGGAGAGGGAGCCGTCCTCTACCTGCTGAAACATCCGAGCACTCCTGCGGCCTTTGGCTATTGAGTGATAAGGCTTGGCTTCATCGTCAAGCGGACCTCCGCTCCCTCTCCCTAACCCTCTCCCTGAAGGGAGAGGGGACCGTTGGGCAGGGTTTGGTGTTATGGCGTTAGCCGGCTAGCGCAGTGGCTGCCGGCGGAAACCATCACCTTTCTCGGCACGGACAAGCCCCCTCTCCCTTCAGGGCGGGGCGCGCAGCCGAGGGCTGGGGAGAGGGAACCCAACTCACCCCCAACACCAAAAACATCCAGCCCACTCCCCGACCGCCCATCACCTTCCGCCTCACCCCTGTCGATCCTCCCCCACCCTGAACGACTAGCAATCGACCCCACGGGAGACCCACCTCCCCCCTCAAACAGCAAAGGGAGCCCCACCATGAACTACATCGACGGCTTCATCGTCCCCGTCCCCACCGCCAACCGCGAGGCCTACACCGAGCTGGCCCGCAAGGCGGCGGTGGTCTTCAAGGAGTACGGCGCGCTCAGCGTGGTCGAGTGCTGGGGCGACGACGTCCCCGAAGGCAAGGTGACCTCCTTCCCCATGGCCGTGAAACGCAAGGACGACGAGGCCGTGGTGTTCTCCTGGATCACCTGGCCGTCCCGCGAGGTACGCGACGCCGGGATGAAGAAGGTTATGGAGGACCCACGCCTGAAGGACAACTTCCAGTCCATGCCCTTCGACGGCCAGCGCATGATCTTCGGCGGCTTCCAGGTGATCGTCGACGCCTGAACCGATACCGGCGCCCGCCCCGGCGGGCGCCATCGGAGACACACATTCCAACCTGAACCGAATTTTACGTATCGCTTCAACCCCTCCACTCGTCACTCCGGTATCGCGCCGAAGCCGCGACCATCCGCCTGATCCGCACCCTCCTCTATCATCACGTTCACCGCCAGATAGCTGCAAATTCCAGCAACCAGTCACCACAAGCCTCCCACTGGCGCCCAACGCCCCACCCGCGCCTACCCCCAAAGCGATACAAAAAACACATACGACACACTATTTAGTGTTAGACATTGCTTTCTGTATCATTTAAAAATAACGCCATGGCCAAGGCCTCCCCCACAACAGAACAAAGGCTGGAGACACAGCATGTACGCACAACTGGTCGAGACTGGCGTCAAACGCGTCAAGTCGCTCGAGGACATGTCCCCCGAGGAGCGTGCCTTCCAGGAGAAGATCGACGCCGAGATCAAGATCGAGGCGAAGAACTGGATGCCCGACGCCTACCGCCAGACCCTGATCCGGCAGATTTCCCAGCACGCCCACTCGGAAATCGTCGGCATGCTGCCGGAGGGCAACTGGGTCACCCGCGCGCCGACGCTCAAGCGCAAGCTGCAGCTGATGGCGAAGATCCAGGACGAAGCCGGCCACGGCCTGTACCTGTACAGCGCCATGGAAACCCTCGGCGCCGACCGCGACGAGGAAGTCGCCAAGCTGCACTCCGGCCGCGCCAAGTACTCCAGCATCTTCAACTACCCGACGCTGAACTGGGCCGACATGGGCGCGGTGGGCTGGCTGGTGGACGGCGCCGCCATCGTCAACCAGGTGGTACTGCAGCGCACCTCCTACGGCCCCTACTCCCGCGCGATGATCCGCATCTGCAAGGAAGAGAGCTTCCACCAGCGCCAGGGCTACGAAATCCTCCTGACCATGATGCGCCACGGCACCCAGGCGCAGAAGGACATGGTCCAGGACGCCATCAACCGCCTCTGGTGGCCGGCGCTGATGATGTTCGGCCCCAGCGACGAGCACTCGCCCAACAGCGCCCAGTCCATGGCCTGGAAGATCAAGCGGCAGAGCAACGACGAACTGCGCCAGCGCTTCGTCGACCAGACCGTGCCGCAGCTGGAACTGCTCGGCTGCACCGCCCCCGACCCGCACCTGAAGTGGAACGAGGAACGCGGCCACTACGACTTCGGCGAAATCCAGTGGGAAGAGTTCTACGAAGTGCTCAAGGGCAACGGCCCGTGCAACGCCGAGCGCATCGCCACCCGCCGCAACGCCATCGAGAGCGGCGCCTGGGTCCGCGAAGCCGCGGTCGCCCATGCCCGTAAAAAACAACAACGCAAACGCGACGCCGCCTGAGCCGCGAGGAGAACACCATGAGCGAATGGACCCTTTTCGAAGTCTTCGTGCGCAGCAAGCACGGCCTGAACCACAAGCATGTCGGCAGCGTGCATGCCGCCGACGCCGCGATGGCCATCGAGAACGCCCGCGAGCTGTACACCCGCCGCAACGAAGGCGTGAGCCTCTGGGTGGTGCCCTCGGCGCTGATCACCGCCTCCTCGCCCGACGAGAAGGACCCGCTGTTCGACCCGGCGCAGGACAAGGTCTACCGCCACGCCAGCTTCTACGAGCTGCCGCCCGAAGTCGGCCACATGTGAGATCGCGTGCATGAACCCGCATAACGACAAGATCGAATACCTGCTGCGCCTCGCCGACAGCGCCCTGGTCCAGGGCCAGCGCCTGTGCGAATGGTGCGGCCGCGCCCCGGCCCTGGAAGAAGAGCTGGCGCTGATGAACGTCGGCCTCGACCTGGTCGGCCAGGCGCGCAACTGGTACGAGTACGCCGCTGAACTGCTGGACGACGGCCGCGACGCCGACCACCTGGCCTTCCGCCGCGACGAGCGCGCCTTCCGCAACCTGCTGCTGGTCGAGCAGCCCAACGGCGACTTCGCCGTGACCATGACCAAGCAGTTCCTCTACGACGCCTGGCACTTCCACGTGCTGCGCCAACTCAGCGGCTCCAGCGACGCGCGCATCGCCGCCATCGCCGCCAAGGGCCTGAAGGAAGTCACCTACCACCTGCGCCGCTCCGGCGAGTGGGTCGAGCGCCTGGGCGACGGCACCGAGGAAAGCCATGCGCGCATGCTCGCGGCGATTCCGCAGGTGTGGCGCTTCACCGTCGAGATGACCAACGCGGATGAGGTGGAACAGCGCCTGTTCGCCGAGGGCGTGGCGCCCAACCCGGAAGAGCTGGCCGCCGCCTGGCGCGCCAAGGTCGCCGACATCTTCGCCAGCGCCACCCTGCCGCTGCCCCAGCCCGCGGTGAACTTCTACCTCAGCGGCCGCCGCGGCCTGCACACCGAACACCTGGGCATCCTCCTGGCCGAGATGCAGTTCCTCCAGCGGGCCTACCCCGATGCGACCTGGTGAGCTGATCGCCAGCGACCGCGGCGCGCGCGCAGGCTCCGCCGACGACC
Organism: Pseudomonas sp. AAC; assembly: GCF_000725445.1. Taxonomy (NCBI): domain Bacteria; kingdom Pseudomonadati; phylum Pseudomonadota; class Gammaproteobacteria; order Pseudomonadales; family Pseudomonadaceae; genus Pseudomonas; species Pseudomonas sp. AAC. Next base: position 162,826 of record NZ_KL647098.1, read on the forward strand.
TCAGCCGCGCCTGGCACGTGCTGGGCCAGGTGATGGACCCGGAGGTGCCGGTGGTCAGCGTGGTCGACCTGGGCATCGTCCGCGGCCTGGACTGGCACGGCGGGCACCTGCACGTGGTGGTCACCCCCACCTACTCCGGCTGCCCGGCCACCGAGGTCATCGAGCAGGACATCCAGCAGGCCCTGGAACACGCCGGCTTCGCCGCGCCGCAACTGGAACGGCGCCTGGACCCGGCCTGGACCACCGACTGGATCAGCGACGCCGGGCGCCAGGCGCTGCGCGAATACGGCATCGCCCCGCCGGCCGGCAGCACCAGCAAGCGCAGCCTGCTCGGCGAGACCCCGGAAGTGCGCTGCCCGCAGTGCGGCAGCCTGCACACCGAGCAGCTCAGCCAGTTCGGCTCCACGGCCTGCAAGGCGCTGTACCGCTGCCTCGATTGCCGCGAACCGTTCGACTATTTCAAGTGCATCTAGGGAGGACGAAGACAAACTGCTGCGCTCGGCCATGCGTCGTTGGAAACGCCTTCGGAATGCTCATTCACACACGTGAACTGCGCTTCCAAAGCCGCTTCCGCCTAGCCTGACCGTCGCTCGCGACGTTTGTATTCGCCCTCCATGCGGCAAAGCCGCCGGAGAAGAACAATGAGCAAATTCCACAGCCTGAAGATCCGCGAAGTGCGCCCGGAGACCCGCGACGCCGTGTCCATCGCCTTCGACGTCCCCCAGGACCTGCAGGACAGCTTCCGCTTCGAGCAGGGCCAGCACCTGGTGGTGCGCGCCCAGCTGGACGGCGAGGAAGTGCGCCGCTCCTACTCCATCTGCAGCGGCGTCAACGACGGCGAGCTGCGCGTGGCGATCAAGCGCGTGCCCGGCGGGCGCTTCTCGGCCTACGCCAACGAGGCGCTGAAGGCCGGCGCCAGCCTGGAAGTGATGCCGCCTGCCGGCCACTTCAACGTGCAACTGGATGCCGCGCGCCACGGCAACTACCTGGCGGTGGCCGCCGGCAGCGGCATCACACCGATCCTGTCGATCGTCAAGACCACCCTGGAAAGCGAGCCGCACAGCCGCGTCACCGTGCTCTACGGCAACCGCTCCAGCAACGCCGCGATGTTCCGCGAGCAGCTGGAAGACCTGAAGAACCGCTACCTGCAGCGCCTCAACCTGATCTTCGTGTTCAGCCGCGAGCAGCAGGACGTGGACCTGTACAACGGCCGCATCGACGCCGACAAGTGCGGCCAGTTGTTCAGCCGCTGGCTGGACGTGAAAAGCCTCGACGCCGCGTTCATCTGCGGCCCGCAGGCGATGACCGAGACCGTGCGCGACCAGCTCAAGGCCAACGGCATGCCGGCCGAGCGCATCCACTTCGAACTGTTCGCCGCCGCCGGCAGCGAGAGCAGGCGCGAAGCCCGCCAGGCCGCCGCCGCGAGCGGCAGCGGCAAGAGCCAGGTCACGGTGATCAGCGACGGCCGCGAACTGTCCTTCGAACTGGCGCGCAACAGCGTCAGCGTGCTCGACGCCGGCAACGCCCAGGGCGCCGAGCTGCCCTACTCCTGCAAGGCCGGCGTGTGCTCGACCTGCAAGTGCAAGGTGATCGAAGGCGAAGTGGAAATGGACAGCAACTTCGCCCTGGAAGACTACGAAGTGGCCGCCGGCTACGTGCTCAGCTGCCAGGCCTTCCCGCTGAGCGACAAGGTGGTCCTCGACTTCGACCAGCTCTGACTGCTCTTCGTAGGCCACGATGATGGGTATCGCTTCGCTCAACCCATCCTACGCGGTCTCCATGTAGGAGCGCGCCCTGCGCGCGAATCGCGGGCAGGGCCCGCTCCTACAAAGAGTCAGGTTTCACCGCCCCGGGCCCAAAAGGCCCCTGGCGTCCCTGACCCGGCGGTTTTTCCCGCCACCGTTCGAACGCGCCGCCGCAGCCCACCCGGCTACGGCGGTCACCGGCCGCGGCCGGAACCCTTGCGTACCTTTTGGAGGATAGAGTGATGGCCCAAGAGCCCACCCTGCAGAGTTTCATCGGCGGCCGCTGGATCGGCCAGCATGGCGCCCAGGCGCTGCGTAGCGCACTGAACGGCCAGCTCGTGGCGCGTACCCACGAAGAGGCCCTGGACTTCGCCGAAGCCGTGGCCCACGCCCGCCAGCAGGGCCTGGCCGAGCTCCTGGCCATGGACTTCCAGCAGCGCGCCCAGCGCCTGAAGGCCCTGGCCCTGTACCTGACCGAGCGCAAGGAACAGCTCTACGAGATTTCCCGGCACACCGGCGCCACCCGCGCCGACAGCTGGATCGACATCGAGGGCGGCGCCGGCACCCTGTTCGCCTACGCCGGCGTCGGCGGCCGCGAGCTGCCCTCGGGCAACGTGGTCCACGAAGGCCCGGCGATCCCCCTGGGCAAGACCGGCAAGTTCGCCGGCAGCCACATCCTGGTGCCGCGCGGCGGCATCGCCGTGCACATCAACGCCTTCAACTTCCCGATCTGGGGCATGCTGGAAAAGTTCGCGCCCAGCTTCCTGGCCGGCATGCCCTGCATCGTCAAGCCGGCCACCGCCACCAGCTACGTGACCGAAGCGGCCGTGCGCCTGATGCACGAATCCGGCCTGCTGCCGGCCGGCAGCCTGCAGCTGATCATCGGCGGCACCGGCGACCTGCTCGACCGCCTGCTGGGCCAGGACATCGTCACCTTCACCGGCTCCGCCGACACCGCCGCCAAGCTGCGGGTGAACCCCAACCTGATCCGCAACTCGGTGCCCTTCAACGCCGAGGCCGACTCGCTGAACTGCGCCATCCTGGCCCCGGACGTCACCCCGGACGACGAGGAATTCGACCTCTTCGTCAAGGAAGTGGCCCGCGAGATGACCGCCAAGGCCGGGCAGAAATGCACCGCCATCCGCCGCGCCATCGTCCCCGCCAGACACGTCGACGCCGTGGCCGAGCGCCTGCGCGAGCGCCTGGCCAAGGTCGTGGTCGGCGACCCGTCGGTGGAAGGCGTGAAGATGGGCGCCCTCGCCTCCCACGCCCAGCAGGCCGACGTGGCCGAGCGCGTGGAAGCGCTGCTGAAATCCAGCGAGCTGATCTTCGGCGCGAAGGACGGCTTCGCCCCACGCGGCGAAGGCGTGAGCGAAGGCGCGTTCTTCGCCCCCACCCTGCTGCGCAGCCGCGACCCGCACGCCGAAGGTGGCGCCCACGACATCGAGGCCTTCGGCCCGGTCAGCACCCTGATGGCCTACGACGACCTCGACGAAGCCATCGCCCTGGCCGCGCGCGGCAAGGGCAGCCTGGTGGCCAGCCTGATCACCCGCGATCCGCAGGTCGCGGCCAAGGTGGTCCCGGTGATGGGCGCGCTGCACGGCCGCCTGCACATCCTCGACCGCGAGTCGGCGGCCGAATCCACCGGCCACGGCTCGCCGCTGCCGGTGCTCAAGCACGGCGGCCCGGGCCGCGCCGGCGGCGGCGAAGAGCTAGGCGGCGTGCGCGCGGTCAAGCACTACCTGCAGCGCACCGCGATACAGGGCTCGCCGACCATGCTGATGGCGGTCACCGGCGAATACGTGCGCGGCGCCCAGGTCTACGAGACCGAAGTGCACCCGTTCCGCCGCTACTTCGACGAGCTGAAGATCGGCGAATCCCTGCTGACCCACCGGCGCACCGTCACCGAGGCCGACCTGGTGAACTTCGGTTGCCTGTCGGGCGACCACTTCTACATGCACTTCGACGAGCTGGCGGCGAAAGACTCGCAGTTCGGCAAGCGCATCGCCCACGGCTACTTCGTGCTCTCGGCGGCCGCCGGCCTGTTCGTCTCCCCCGGCGTCGGCCCGGTGCTGGCCAACTACGGCCTGGACACCCTGCGCTTCATCAACCCGGTGGGCATCGGCGACACCATCCAGGCCCGCCTGACCTGCAAGCGCAAGATCGACCAGGGCAAGAAGAGCCCCAAGGGCGAGCCGCAAGGCGTGGTCGCCTGGGACGTGGAAGTCACCAACCAGAACGGCGAGCTGGTGGCCAGCTACGACATTCTGACGTTGGTGCTCAAGCGCGGCTGATCTCTCCTACTCCGGTGTCACCCTCGACCGGCCCCAGGGCCGGTCTTTTTTTGCGTTCGTGCAGAGCCCCCTCACCCCAACCCTCTCCCGGAGGGAGAGGGAGCCGTCCGGAGTGAATGGGGAGTTCGGGGTCATCCCGATCGGATGTTTCATCGTAGGGCGGATAGAGTCCTACGGTTCCAGGAAGCACGGCTTTTCGTAGGATGGCGTTGAGCGAAGCGATACCCATCACCCCGGCAGCATGGGTATCGCAAGCTCAACCCATCCTACGAAAAGCACCTCGGCGCAAGACAGTTGCTCCCACCCCACCGGCAAACATGACGCCGCGTAGGATGGCGTTGAGCGGAGCGATACCCATCACCCCGGCAGCATGGGTTTCGCCAAGGCTCAACCCATCCTACGAAAAGCACCTCGGCGCAAGACAATTGCTCCTACCCCACCGGCAAACACGCCGCCGCGTAGGATGGCGTTGAGCGGAGCGATACCCATCACCACGGCAGCATGGGTTTCGCCAAGGCTCAACCCATCCTACGAAAAGCCAAACGCCAAAACTACGGCCGCCGCGGCGCCTGCCGTTCCGCCACCGCCCGCAGGGTCCTCAGGGTATCCAACGGCGCATCGACGACAAAGCTATCCGCCAACCAGGACGGTACACTCCCGCCAGGCTCCGCACGCATCTGGTAAGTCACCCGCGTCCGCCCATCCCCCAACGGCGTCAGGCTCCAGATACCGCTCAACTCCCGCACGCGAATCTGCCCCGGCACCACCGGCAGGTAGTCCGGCAACGCACGAATGTCGCGCAACAGGCCACCATCGGCAGTGCGCCGGGTAGTCACCAGCAACACCATGTCGCGCGGCTGCACCGGCCAGGGCAGCTGGGTGCTCATGTACAGCCACACGTCGTCGCCGCTGGTCTTCAACAGGCGCAGCTCGGCGCAGGCATACAGCCACTTGCAGGCCACCCGCAGGTTCTCCTGCAGGTCGGCCAGGGTGGCCACGTCGGCGCGCATGTCGGCCACGCCGCGGTAGCTCTGGTAGCGCGAGCCGGGCACCGCGGTCAGGTAGACGCGGATGCCGTCCTCGTCACGGGCCAGGCGCCAGTGTTCCCCGGGCGCCGCCTGCAACGACGCAGCGCTGGCGGCCAGCAGCAACCCCGCCAGCCAGGCCGTCACGCCCCACCCCCGCCTCCCAGGTGCTGCAGCGGGGCCAGCTCGGCGTCGGCGGCGATCCGCGCCTCCACTTCGCAGGTCTGTGCCGTGTTCGTTCATCGCCGTCCTCCCCTGGCCGGGCGTCGCAGCTTCCGCCAGTTTCAAGCGGGCCGCCGCCGAGCGGCTCATCATCGTGCCCACCGGCACCCCGAGGATGTCCGCAGGTTGTGCGATGGTCGTTTTCAATCGCGGACGGAGTCCGCTCCTACACCTCCAGGGAAGCACGGCTTTTCGTAGGATGGCGTTGAGCGAAGCGATACCCATCACCACGGCAGCATGGGTATCGCAAGCTCAACCCATCCTACGACGAGCACATCGGCGCAAGACAGTTGCTCCTACGACCGTACTTCATGGAACCGTAGGCAGATAAAGGTTCGCGAGCAAGCTCGCTCCTACAGGGGCGGGGCGATCAGACCAGCAGTTCCGGCTCGACCATGTCGCATTCGAAGCTGATCCGCCCACCGGCCTCATCGGCGCTGCCGCCGGTGATCGGGCCGTAGTAGTTGAGGCCGTTATCCAGGCTCACGCAGACGTGGGTCGGCTCCTCCGGCGCATCCAGCTGCCCCTGGAACACCAGCTCCATCACCCCCGGCTCCAGGGTACGCAGCTCGACGGCAATGGCCGGGTTGTCCACGGCCTCGGTTTCGCGCCCCCGGTGCTCGGCGCTGACGGTGACGGTGGCGGTGAAGTGCGGCATGAAGGGCTCCAGGGCTGGGGAAATGAATGCGGGCGCCAATCTGCCCGGCGCGGCGGCGCCTGGCAAGGGTCAGCCGACGTGAAAGCGAAAGCGCAGATGCGGCCAGGCCTCGGGATCGTCCACCGGCAGCGGCACGGTGCCGCACGGCACCACCCGCAGCCAGAACGCCAGGGCGTTGCGGTTGCCGGTCAGCACGTTGAGCTGCCAGTCGCCGGGCTGCCCTTCGAACAGCGTCCAGGCTGCGGCGCGGCCCACGCCCTGGCGGCGGAACGCCTGGCCGACATAGAACTCGGCCAGCTCGTGCAGCCCCGGCCGCTCCAGGGCGCGCACCAGGGCGAAGCCGGCCACCTGGCCGTCGACGCGGATCAGGTAGGGCCGGCGCCCGGGCTCCAGCCAGTACAGCGCCAGGTACGGGTACAGGTCCGACTCGACGCCGAGCTCGCGCAGGTAGCCCGGCAGCATGGCCGCCAGCAGCGGCTCCTCGTCCGGGCCGGCGACCTGCACTTCGACTTGCGGGTTCACGGTGGCCTCCCTTGGGCGGTGCTCCCTGCACCATAGCCCAAGGCAGGCCATCCGGCCCGTTCAGAGGTACTCGATGCGGTTGCGCCCGGCCTGCTTGGCTCGGTACAGCGCCAGGTCGCTGCGCGACAGCACCGCCTCGGCCGTGGCGTCGCCGGCGAGCATGTCGGCGACGCCGATGCTCAGCGTCAGCGGGATGCGCTCGCCGGCGTGCACCAGCGGGGTCTGCGCCAGGTGCTCCTGCAGGCGCCGGGCGAAGGCCACGGCGTTGTCGCGGCTGGCGTCGCTGAGCAGCACGGCGAACTCCTCGCCGCCCATGCGCCCGACGCTGTCGCTGCGCCGCACCAGGCCGGCGAGGACGTCGGCGAAGTGGCGCAGCGCCAGGTCGCCCACCGCGTGGCCCCAGCGGTCGTTGATCGCCTTGAAGTGGTCCAGGTCGCACATCAGCACCGCGGCGCTGCGCTCGCCGCCGCGCTGCACGCGGCCCAGCTCGGCCTGCAGCTGGTGCATGAAGCAGCGCCGGTTGGGCAGCTGGGTGAGGAAGTCGGTGGTGGCCAGCACCTGCAGCTCGGCCTCGATGCGCTTGCGCTCGGTGATGTCGGTGATGAAGCCGTGCCAGAGCACGCTGCCGTCGGCCTGGCGGCGCGGGTGGGCATGGCCCTGGCGCCAGCGCACGCCCTGCTCCGGCAGTTGCACGCGGTACTCCAGCTGCCAGGGCACCAGGGTCCGCGCCGAGGCCTCCAGCGCGGCCAGGTAGCGCGGCATGTCCTCGTCGTGGATGACCGCGCGGATGCGCTCGGTGGGGCCGTCGGCCAGTTCCTCCGGGGCCATGCCGTAGATTTCCCGGCTGCCGGCGCTGACGTAGGGAAAGCGCGCCGAGCCGTCGGGCAGGCGGCGGTACTGGAAGACCATGCCGGGAATCTCGTTGGTCAGGTCGGTGAGCAGTTCGAGGTTCTGCCGCAGCTTCTCGGCCAGCACGCGCTGGGCGGTGATGTCGGTGGTGGTGCCGAGCATGCGCAGCGCCCGTCCCTGCTCGTCGCGTTCGACCACCTTGCCGCGGCTGCACACCCACATGTAGCTGCCGTCCTTGCGGCGGATGCGGTGCTCCACCTCGTAGGCCGCGGTCTGCCCGGCGAAGTGCGCCTCCATGGTCGCCCTGACGTAGGCCAGGTCGTCCGGGTGCACGCGGGCGTAGCTTTCCTCGATGCGCTCGCCGATCTCGTCCTCGGCGTAGCCCAGCAGGGCCTTCCAGCCGGAGGAATAATGGATGACGCCGCTGGGCACGTGGCGGTCCCAGATGCCGGTGCCGCTGCCCTCCACCGCCAGCGCCAGGCGCCGCTCGGTGATGCGGGTGCGCTCGGCGCCGCGCTCCAGTTCCAGCAGCGCGGCGGCCAGGCCGGCGTATTCGGCCAGGGCCGCGGCCTGGGGAGCGTCCAGCTCGCGCGGGCGCTCGCCCAGCAGCCAGAGCTGCCCCAGCGGCAGACCGTCGGCCGAGCGCAGCGGGCACAGGTGCCGAAACGCCCAGCGCGCGGCCAGCGCCGCCGCGCCGTCGTCGGGGCCCCCGCCCGGGCGTTCCAGCCAGGCCCTGTCCTCGGCGCCCAGGCCAAGGCAGGCGCACAGCCGCCAGGCGCCGCCGTCATCGCGCATCAGCGCCGCCGCATCCAGGGCCAGGTGGCCCAACGCCAGGCGCAACAGCCCGGCATGGTGGCGCTCGCCCATACTCTCCATCGCGTATCCCGTACTCACGGACTGCATCTGCACACTGCTCGCTCAGGCACCCAGGGAACCGCCGGGAAAGTCGGCCGTCGTTTCGAGTCTATCCATAATGGCGTTCTGGCGTCATGACAGCCCATCAGCTGACAGGCACAGCTCATCGGCCGCTACCCGCACGGCAATCCCGAGAAAACATGCCAATTCGCCATCATGCAGAGGTAGGCTTTCGTAATCTAGGCTAGCCTCATGCCAGAATTTTCCTACACCAGAATTCTCCTACAAAAGTGTTCCGCTGGAGCAATGGAATGCCGGAAGATCCGCGTAACTTCGACTCGGTCATCCTGATCGTCGACGACCAGGTCAGCGACATACAGCTGCTGGGCGAGGCGGCCAGGGGGCTGGGCGTGACGCACTTCGCCTCGGACGGCCGCCAGGCCCTCGAACTGGCCCGGCGCATCCGCCCGGACGTGGTCCTGCTGGACATCGAGATGCCCGGCATGGACGGCTTCGAGGTGTGCCAGGCGCTGATGGCCGACGCCAAGCTCAACGACGCCGCGGTGATCTTCGTCACCGCCTACGACCAGGTGTCCCACGAGCTGCGCGCCCTGCAGATGGGCGGCGTGGACTTCATCACCAAGCCGATGAACCTGCCGGTGGCTCGCGCGCGCATCCGCACCCACGCGCGCCTGCGGCACATGGCGAAGATCCTCGCCAACCAGGACCCGCTGACCAACCTGCCCAACCGCGCCCTGCTCGCCGATCGCATGGCCCAGGCCATCGAAGGCGCGCGGCGCAACCAGCAGCGCGTCGGCCTGTTGCTGCTGGACCTGGACAACTTCAAGGCGGTCAACGACGCCGAGGGCCACTCCCTGGGCGACGCCATCCTGCAGGAGACCGCCCTGCGCCTCAGCCGCCAGTGCCGGGCGATGGACACCGTGTGCCGGCCGGGCGGCGACGAGTTCGCCGTGCTGCTGCCGGAGGTGCACAGCCTGGAGGCCATCGGCGACTTCGCCGCGCGGGTGCAGGCGGCCCTGGGCGAGCCCTACGTCATCCGCGGCACCAGCTACCACCTCACCGCCAGCATCGGCATCAGCCTCTACCCCGACGACAGCGACGGCGCCGAGGACCTCTACCGCCACGCCGACGCCGCCATGTACCAGGCCAAGGCCGCCGGGCGCAACGGCTACAGCTTCTTCTCGGCGGACATCGAGGCGCGCATGCGCGAGCGCCACCTGCTCGAACGGCACATGCGCCTGGCCCTGGAGCTGGGCGTGTTCGAGGTCTTCTACCAGGCCAAGGTGCACGCCGCCACGCGCGCCATCGTCGGCGTCGAGGCGCTGATCCGCTGGCGCGACGGCGAGGGCCGCCTGGTGCCGCCGGCAGAGTTCATCCCGCTGGCCGAGGAAACCGGGCTGATCGTGCCCATCGGCCAGCAGATCCTCCTGCGCGCCTGCCAGGACGCCCGCGCCTGGAACGATGCCGGGCACGCGCTGACGGTCAGCGTGAACATCTCGGCGGTGCAGTTCCGCAGCGAGAGCTTCGTCGACCAGGTGGCCGAGATCCTCGCCCAGACCGGCATGCAGCCGGGCAACCTGGAACTGGAGATCACCGAGGGCGTGCTGGCCAGCGACCGCTACGCCTCGCGCCAGACCCTGGCGGCGCTGCGCGAGCTGGGGGTGCGCATCGCCATCGACGACTTCGGCACCGGCTACTCCAGCCTGGCCTACCTCAAGCGCTTCCCGGTGGACGTGTTGAAGATCGACCAGAGCTTCGTCCGCGACATGCTCCAGGACCGCAGCGACGCGGCGATCATCGAGGCCATCATCAAGCTCGCCCAGGCCCTGGGCCTGGAGCTGGTGGCCGAAGGGGTGGAATGCCCGAACCAGGAGCGCGCGCTGGCGGCGCTGGGCTGCCCGGTGATGCAGGGTTACCTCTACTGCCGCCCGGTGCCGCGCGACGACATGAGCCGCCTGCTGGCCACCGGCCTGCAGCCATGACCACCCGTGCCACGGGCACGACCGCAACGGGAAGGATCGGGTGAAGACGACACCGGGCAACCTCAGGTTCAACCGCTGGTCCTGGGCCGTCCTGGCCCTGGGCGTGCTCTGCTCGGCCCTCGGCGCCGCCCTGGTGCAGCGCGGCAACCAGCAGCAGGCGCGCGCCGCCGTGGCCCAGGAGGCCAACCGCCTGGCCGACACCGTGCTGGCGCGCATCGAGCTGTACCAGTACGGCCTGCGCGGCGCCCGTGGCGCGGTGCTGACCGCCGGCGAGGCGCACATCAGCCGCGAGGTCTTCCACCGCTACGCCCAGACCCGCGACATCGCCCGGGAGTTTCCCGGCGCCCGCGGCTTCGGCTTCGTCCGCCGGGTGCCGGCCAGGGCGCTCGACGACTTCCTGCGCAGCGCCCGCGCCGAAGGCCGGCCGGACTTCGCCGTGCACGAGGTAAAGCCCAACCCCGGCGAGCGCTACGTCATCCAGTACATCGAACCGGAACAGCCCAACCTGGCCGCCATCGGCCTGGACGTGGCCTCCGAGCCGCGCCGCCAGCAGGCCGCCCAGGCGGCGCTGCGCACCGGGCTGCCGCGGCTCTCCGCGCCCATCACCCTGGTGCAGGCTTCCGGCGCATCCCAGCAGTCCTTCCTGATGCTGCTGCCCATCTACCGCGGCGGCGTCACCCCGGACAGCATCGAACAGCGCGAGGCCCAGGCCATCGGCCTGGGCTACGCGCCGCTGCTGATGCGCGAGGTGCTCGACGACCTGCGCCTGGACGACGCCGCCGTGCACTTCCAGCTCGCCGACGTGACCGACGGCGAGCCCGGCGACACCTTCTACAGCAGCGCCGACGACGCCAAGGCGCCGCGGCTGTACCCGCAGAGCCTGCAGCGCGACGTGTTCGGCCGCCGCTGGCAGATCGACTTCAGCGCCCACCCGGCGTTCGTCCAGCGCCTGCACCCGCTCTCCCCGCCCCTGGTGTTCGGCGCCGGCTGCCTGGGCAGCCTGCTGCTGGCCGCCCTGCTCGGGGCCACCGCGGTCAGCCGCCAGCGCCGCGCCCAGGTGCTGGAGCAGCAGGCGCGGCTGGCGGCGATAGTCGAATCCTCCGCCGACGCCATCGCCGGCAAGAACCTGCAGGGCGAGATCACCAGCTGGAACGCCGGCGCGCAGAAGCTGCTCGGCTATACCGCCGAGGAAGTCCTCGGGCGCCAGGCCAACGGCCTGCTGGTGCCCGCCGAGCGGGTGGCCGAAGAGGAACCGCTGCTGCGCCGCGTGGCCCAGGGCGAGCGCCTGCCGCCCTTCGACACCCAGCGCCGGCACAAGGACGGCCGGCTGATCGACGTGTCGCTGAGCGCCTCGCCCATCCGCGGCCCCCACGGCGAGGTGGTGGGCACCTCGACCACGGTGCGCGACATCTCCGCGCAGAAGGCCGCCGAGGCGCGCATCCACGAACTAAACAGCGGCCTGGAGCGCCAGGTGGCCGAGCGCACCGCCGAACTCGCCGCGGCCAACCGCCTGCTGAGCGGCGTGCTGCACTCGGCCTCGGAGGTGTCGATCATCGCCACCGACGCCAACGGCATCATCCGCATCTTCAACCGCGGCGCCGAGCGCCTGCTGGGTTACCGCGCCGAGGAACTGGTCGGCCAGGCCACGCCGCAAAGCCTGCATCCGGAGGACGAGGTGGCCAGCCGCGCCGCCCAGCTGGGCGAGGAATACGGCCGCCCGGTGCCGGGCTTCCGCGCCCTGGTGCAGAAGGCCGAGGACGAAGGCGCCGAGACCCGCGAATGGACCTACCTGCGCAAGGACGGCAGCCGCGTGCCGATGAGCCTGGTGGTCACCGCCATGCGCGACGAGGCCGGCCAGGTCAGCGGCTACCTCGGCATCGCCGTCGACATCACCGAGCGCAAGGCCGCCGAGGACCGCCTGCGCCTGGCCCACGACCAGCTCGCCCTGGCCGCCGAAGCAGCCGGCCTGGGCATCTGGTGGTGGCGCCCAGCAGACGACACCCTGCACTGGAACGAGCGCATGTTCGAGCTTTACCAGCAGCCGCCGGAACTCAACGGCAACGGCCTGAACATCGGCCACTGGCGCGAGCGCCTGCACCCGGACGACGCCCCGGCCACCCTCGCCAGCCTGAACGCCGCGGTGCAGGGCCAGGGCCACTACGAGCCGACCTTCCGCATCGTCCGCCCCGACGGCCAGGTGCGCTACATCCAGGCCGCCGCCCGCGTCGAGCGCGACGCCGACGGCACGCCGCTGCGCGTCACCGGCATCAACCTGGACATCACCCGCGAGCGCGAGATGCAGGCCTCGCTGCGCCAGGCCAAGGAGCAGGCCGACGCCGCCAACGCGGCCAAGTCCAGCTTCCTGGCCAACATGAGCCACGAGATCCGCACGCCGATGAACGCCGTGCTGGGCATGCTCTTCCTGGCCCGCCAGACCGAGCTGAACCCGCGCCAGCGCGACTACGTCGACAAGGCCCATTCCGCCGCCACCGCCCTGCTCGGCCTGCTCAACGACATCCTCGACTACTCCAAGATCGAGGCCGGCAAGCTGCTGCTGGAGGAACACCCCTTCGAGCTGGAGACGCTGATGCGCGACCTCGCCGTGGTGCTCTCCGGCAACCTCGGCAGCAAGGACGTCGAGATGCTCTTCGACATCGACCCCAACCTGCCCGGCAGCCTGCTGGGCGATGCCCTGCGCCTGCAGCAGATCCTCATCAACCTGGCCGGCAACGCCATCAAGTTCACCGACCACGGCCAGGTGGTGGTCAGCGTCAGGCAGCTGGGCCGCGAGGGCGACCGCCTGCGCCTGCGCATCGGCGTGCGCGACAGCGGCATCGGTATCGGCCCGGCGCAGTTGCAGAGCATCTTCGACAGCTTCACCCAGGCCGAGGCCTCCACCACCCGGCGCTTCGGCGGCACCGGCCTGGGCCTGTTCATCTGCAAGCGCCTGGTGGAACTGATGGGCGGCCGCCTGCAGGTGGAAAGCCAGCTGGGCTTCGGCAGCCGCTTCTGGTTCGACCTGGACCTGGCGGTGGTCGGCGAACGGCCGCTCAAGGCCGGCTGCGCCGTCATCGACCGGCCGCTGCGGCTGCTGGTGGTGGACGACAACCCCAGCGCCGCCGAACTGCTGCTGCGCACCTGCGAATCCCTGGGCTGGCAGGCCGACCAGGTCAGCGGCGGCATGCAGGCGGTGGCGCGCTACCGCGAGGCCACGGGTCAGGGCCTGAGCTATGACGTGGTGCTGATGGACTGGCGCATGCCCGACCTCGACGGCCTGCGCGCCGCGCGGCTGATCCAGCGCGAGGCCGGGGCGCACACGCCGCCGACCATCATCATGATCACCGCCTACGGCCGCGAGGTGCTGGCCGACGTGCGCGACGGCGACACCCCGCCCTTCATCGACTTCCTGACCAAGCCGGTCACCCCGCGGCAACTGGCCGACAGCGTGCAGCAGGCCCTGGGCGGCCAGGCCGCCGAGCCGGCCACGGCGCCCGCCGCCGACAGCAGGCGCCTGGCCGGGCGACGCCTGCTGGTGGTGGAGGACAACGCGCTGAACCGCCAGGTGGCCGCCGAACTATTGGCCAGCGAGGGCGCCGAAGTGCTGTTGGCCGAGGGCGGCCTGGAAGGCGTCGAGCAGGTCTGCCACAGCGGCGTGCCCCTGGACGCCGTGCTGATGGACGTGCAGATGCCCGACATCGACGGCCTGGAGGCCACCCGGCGGATCCGCGCCGACGGCCGCTTCGCCGCCCTGCCGATCCTCGCCATGACCGCCAACGCCGCCCAGGCCGACCGCGAGGCCTGCCTGCTGGCGGGGATGAACGACCACATCGCCAAGCCGATCGACAAGGAACACATGGTCAACCGCCTGCTGGCCCACCTGGAGGCGCCGCAGCGCACGCGGGAAGCGCCGCCGCAGTTGCCGGAGGAAGACGCCATCGTCGAGGGCCGCGACAGCGTGCTGGGCCGCTTCGGCGGCGACGAGAAGCTGATCCACCGCGTGCTGCGCAGCTTCGAGCCGGAGATGGACAAGCTGCTGGGGCGCCTCGACAGTCTGCGCGGCAGCGGCGACGTGAGCGCCAGCGCCGGCCTGCTGCACACCCTCAAGGGCAGCGCCGGCACCATGGGCGCCAGCGCCCTCGCCGCGCGCTGCGCGGCCCTGGAGAGCGACCTGCTGCGCACCCCGGCCGAGGCGCAGGCCGCTGCCCTGGCCGCGCTGCCGGTGGACGAGCTGCGGCAATTGCTGGCGGTGACACTGGCCGAGCTGCAGGCGCTGTTCGCCGAGCCGCCCGGCCTGGCCCCGGGGACCGCCGCGCAGCTCAGCCGCCCGCAGGTGCGCGAGCGGGTGGGGGAAATCCTCGGCCTGCTGGAGTCGGGCAACCTCGACGCCCTCGAACGCCTGGAGGCGCTGGCCCGCCACCAGCACGCCTGGCCGCGGCAGTTCCTGCGCTTCAACGACCTGGTCCAGGCCCTGGACTTCAAGGGCGCGCTGCAACTGGGCCGGGAGATGCTCGATGAGCTGTGAGCCGCGCGGCGGGCATGGCCGGCGTCCGTTCAAGCCGGCGGACATCCTGCCGACACAATCCAGCAGTAGCGTGCCTGGCGTGGGCCTGCGCGCGGCATCCCGATGAGGCGGGCGTCATGAGCTTACCCGAGCACCCCCTGGCCAGCAGCGAGCGGCACATCCCCGCGCACCTGCAGCCGGCCCTGCGCGCCTACGTGCTGCAGCACTACCGCGGCTTCCTGCTGGCGATCAACTTCATTGCCATGGCGGCCTACGACGCCTATGTCCTCGCCGACGCCGCGCTGATCCCGGACATGGCCCTGCAGTCGCTGCTGCTGCGTGGTGCGCTCAGCCTGGTCGGCCTGCTGAACATCTACCTGGTGTTCCGCCACAGCCGCAGCGTGCTGCTGATGGACCTGCTGATGCCGCTGCACGACATCGTCTCGGCCATCGCCTGGTTCGAGCTGCTCAAGCGCAGCGCCTCGCCGGAGGTGCCCACCTTTCTCTACGCCTCGGTGGTGTTCATCGTCCTGGGCAACCTCGGCGTGCGCTATTCCTTCGCCGGCATCCTGGCCTGCTCCCTGGCGATCTCGGCGGTGATCCTCGGCAACGTGGCGCTGATCCACGCCGGCGAGCCCAAGGCGCTGCTGGTGTTCACCCTGGTCTACCTGCCGGTGCTGGCCTTCAGCCTGTTCATCAGCTGGACCAACATCAACGGCGTGCGCCGGGCCTTCCTCGCCGACCTGGAGGGCCAGCGCCAGCGCGCCGAACTGGCCGAGCTGAACCAGCGCCTGCAGGCCCTGGCCGCCACCGACGCGCTGACCGGCGTGGGCAACCGCCGCGCCTTCGACCTGCACCTGGAGCAGAACTGGCGGCAGATGCGCAGCCACGGCCGGCCCTTCGCCCTGCTGCTGGCCGACATCGACTACTTCAAGCCGTTCAACGACCACTACGGCCACCCCGCCGGCGACCGCTGCCTGTGCGAGGTGGCGAACTGCATGGCCGACACCCTGCGCAGCGGCCAGGCCCGGGTGTTCCGCTACGGCGGCGAGGAATTCGTCATCCTCCTGCAGGTGGCCAGTCCGCTGGAGCTGCGCCAGGTCGCCGAGCGCCTGCGCGAGCGCGTGGCGGAACTGGACATCGAGCACCTGAAGCGCCCCGACCGCCTCTGCCACCTGACCATCAGCCTGGGCGGCGGGCTGTCCGACGGCGCCGCCGAAGCGGGCGAGCTGCTCGACCGCTGCGACCGCCTGCTCTACCAGGCCAAGCAACAGGGCCGCGACCGCGTGTGCCTGGCCGGCGACTAGCCGCCGCTGCCAGTTCCAGGGCCGGGAAAGGCCCGCCGGGATAGTTCGCTAAACGTTATTCCAGGCGAACTTTCCAGGGCCCGCTGCAATTGAAAGAACGCCGTCATCCGCGGAACTTCCGACCACGCCCCCCCCTGTCGGCCATCGTCCTGAAAAGCCCGTGGCAAAGCGCCCGGAGCCTGGTCGCAAGAGGCCGATAGAGCACACTTATCGGCTGGTAACCAAAAGCGATTTGACGCTCCCGGGGCGTCTCTCTAGCCTCGGCGCAAGGCTGTGAAGACAGTTACTCCGAATACGCCGCAAGCCCTCGACCGGCCATGCCCGGGCGCGAAGGCGAACGCCACCGCCGCGCGGCCGGCGACGCTGCATGAACCCGGCGGCCGACCGCCCCCTGTCCACGGAAGCACCATGATCGTTCACCCCCAGCCCAACGTGTTCAGCGTGCTGTTCACGCTCAAGGGCTCCATCGCCAAACGCATCGCCTGGCGCAGCCTGCTGGTCACCCTGCTGGCCTCGCTGATCGTGCTGGTCGAAAGCCGCCATCCGGCACTCTTCGCGCGGGTCAGCGCCACGCCCTTCACCCTGCTGGGGCTGTCGCTGTCGATCTTCATGAGCTTCCGCAACAACGCCTGCTACGATCGCTGGTGGGAGGGCCGCAAGGCCTGGGGCCAGGTGGTCGTCGAGATGCGCTCGTTCATCCGCGAAAGCGTCGCCATCACCGACGCCGCCCTGCGCGAACGCCTGCTGCGGGCGCTCTGCGGCTATGCCCACGCGCTCAACGCGCGGCTGCGCAACGAGGACGAACTGCAGGCGGCGCGGCCCTGGCTGGCGGCCGATGCGCCGGTGGCGCTGCACAACGTCAGCGACGGCATCCTCCAGCAGATCGGCGCGGCCTGCTCGGCGCAGGCCCGGCGCAACGCCCTGGGCGAGTGGCGCTACGTCACCCTGGAGCAGCGCCTGGTCGGGCTCAGCGAGGCGCAGGCGGTGTGCGAGCGGATCAAGAGCACGCCGCTGCCCTTCCCCTACACCCTGCTGCTGCACCGCACCATCTACATCTTCTGCATCCTGCTGCCCTTCGCCATGGCCGAGCCGCTGGGCTGGATGGCGCCGCTGTTCACCACCATCGTCAGCTACACCTTCTTCGGCCTGGACGCCATCGGCAACGAGCTGGAAGACCCCTTCGGCCGCGACGAGAACGACCTGCCCCTGGACGCCGTGGTCCGCGTCATCGAGCGCGACATCCTCGGCGCCCTCGGCGAGCGCGCGCTGCCGCGGCCGCTGGAGCCGGTGGACTGCATCCTCAGCTGAAGACGGCGGCGCCCGGCGCAGAGTGCGCCGGGCGACGAGGGCTCACTGCCGCGATTCGCAGCGCTGGCCGGGCTTGAGGTGGGCGACGAAGTTGCAGGGGCGGTGGCGGGCGTCGAGCTGTTCGGCGAGGATGCCTTCCCAGGCGGTGCGGCAAGCATTGGTGGAGCCCGGCAGGCAGCACACCAGGGTGCCGTTGGCCAGGCCGGCCAGGGCGCGGGTCTGCACGGTGGAGGTGCCGATGTCGAGGATCGACAGGGCGCGGAACAGCTCGCCGAAGCCCTCGACCTGCTTGTCCAGCAGGCAGGCGACCGCCTCGGGGGTGCTGTCGCGGGCGGTGAAGCCGGTGCCGCCGGTCACCAGCACCACCTGGACGTCGTCGTCGGCGATCCAGGCGGCGACCTGGGCGCGGATCTTGTAGAGGTCGTCCTTGAGCAGCACGCGGGCCGCCAGGCGGTGGCCGATCTCCACGCTGCGGCTGGCCAGCAGTTCGCCGGACGTGTCGTTGTCGAAGGTCCGGGTATCGCTGACGGTCAGCACGGCAATATTCAGCGGAACGAATTCCGCATTGGGTTTGACGCTCACGCCCTTGTCTCCGCGAAATTGAACTCGCAGCCACGCTAGAGACAAACCCCTACCCCGTCCAATCGATATGGCAGACCGGGTGATCGACGCCCTCTATCGGCGCCGGCGACCTTTCGCGGCGCGATAAGGCCGGCCTATCGGGCGGTCGGCAGCAACGATTGGACGCCGCCCGCCGCGCCCGGTAACGTGCCGCTCATCCGCGTTCCCACGACAAGACCGACGGCGCCGCGCCGCACGTTCGGCTACATACCGATAAATGACGCCGGCCAGGCCTTGGCCCCACTACCCGACAGGCAGCTCCCATGGACATCAAGCAGCTCAAGTTCCTCATCGCCCTGGACCAGACCCGCCACTTCGGGCAGGCTGCCGCGCTCTGCCACATCACCCAGCCCACGCTGTCCATGCGCCTGCGCAATCTCGAAGACGAGCTGGACCTGGTGCTGGTGACCCGCGGCCAGCGCTTCGAGGGCTTCACCGAGGCCGGCGAGCGCATCCTGGCCTGGGCCCGCACCCTGCTGGCCGCCTACGACGGCCTGCAGGCCGAGGCCGCCAGCTGCCGCGGGCAACTGGTGGGCAGCCTGCGCCTGGGCCTGGTGCCGCTGTCCAGCTTCAACCCGATGCAGGTGCTCAAGCCGCTATCCCAGCGCTACCCGGAGCTGCAGTTCCAGCTGTCGTCGCTGAGCTCGGAGCAGATCATCGACGGCCTCAGCCGCAACCAGCTGGACCTGGGCATCTGCTACCTCGACCAGGTCAACACCACCTACTTCGAAGTGCTGGAACTGGCCACCACCACCATGGGCCTGCTGCACGACGTGCGGCACTTCCAGTTCGAGGACGGCGAGCTCAAGTGGGACAAGCTCAACGACCTGCCCCTGGGGCTGCTGAGCAAGGGCATGCACTACCGCCAGTCCGTCGACCTGAGCTTCCGCAGCCGCGGCCTGGACCCGCTGCCAGTGCTGGAAAGCGACTCCACCTTCCAGCTGATCCAGGCCATCGGCGAAGGCATGTGCTGCGCCATCATGCCGCTGAACTGCGGCCTGGAAACCCTCAGCGAGCACCTGCGCATCCCCCCCATCGCCGGCGCCAGCATCCACAGCCCCATCGGCCTGCTGCAGCGTCGCACCGAGCCGCGCTCGGCCCTGGCGGAGAAATGCTTCGCCGAGGCGCGCACCATCCTCGCCGGCGAAAGCCCGGCCGAATGAGCCACTGAAACCCAGCCACGGAGCCCACATGAGCCCTACCCCGAACCCCGCGCCGCAGCAGCCGGGCCAGCCCCTGCGCAAGCAACTGCTGTGGCTGCTCGCCCTCTGGCTGGGCGGCGTCGGCAGCGTGCTGCTGGCCGCCGAGGCGATCCGCCTGGCCATGGCCGCCGCCGGCCTCAAGACCCACTGACGCGCCGCTAGCCGCGGCGCTTCGCCAGGTTCGCCGCCACGGCCGCGCGGATCAGCGCGCGAAACGCCGCCTCGTCCAGTACCTCGCCCTCATGGATATCGATGGCCCGCCGGGTCGTACCTTCGAGGCTGGCATTGAACAACCCCGCCGGGTCCTCCAGCGCCGCGCCCCTGGCGAAAGTCAGCTTCACCACCTGCTTGTAGGTCTCGCCGGTGCAGAGAATGCCGCCCCTCGACCACACCGGCACGCCCCGCCACTTCCACTCCTCGACCACCTCCGGTTCGGCCTCGCGCACCAGCGCCCGCACCCGCGCCAGCACCTCGCCGCGCCAGTCGCCCAGCTCGGCGATCCGCGCGCTGATCAGGGCGCCGGCGTCGTCCGCCGCCACAGGCTTGTCTTCGCTCATCGCACTCTCCCTCTCGCGCGCCGGCGGCCGCCGGCATGACCGCTTGAGTATCGACCAGGGACGGGCCCGCGACAGGCGAAATCGTCACGTCGGCGGCGGTGCTCCCACCTCGAAGATGGCCCCCTCGATGCCGAGTACCTCGCCGGTGTCGGCATAGATGCCCACTCCCTTCTCCCAGACGTTCTTGATCCGCCCGTCGGCGCAGCGGATGCGGTAGGTCAGCTCGTAGGGCTCGCGGCGCAGCAGGGCCTGCTGCACGCCGGCCCAGACGTATTCGGCGTATTCCTCGAGGATCAGCGTGCTGTAGCTGTGTTCGTAAGTGTCGGTGAGGTACTGCGCCGGGTAGCCGGTGAGCTGCAGGCAGCCGGCGCTGACGAACTCCATGGTCCACTGGCGGTTGTTGCGCCCGCGGTAGATCAGCCCGGGCAGGCCGTCGAGCAGGCTGGCGGCGCCGCGCCGGCTGGCCTCCAGACGGGCGTCCTGGCGGCGCTGGCTGGTGGCGTCGCTGAGCGACAGGTAGAGCGTCTCGGCGTCGCCGTCCAGCTGCACGTCGAACCAGCGCAGGCGCCCGTGGGCATCGATGAAGCGCAGGCACTGCCGCGCGCCGTCGCCCTGGCGGGCCTGGCGCAGCACCGCGCGCCAGCCGGGCAGGTCCTCCTGGTGCAGGCAGGCGGCCAGTTCCTCGCCCAGGCCGCTGTCGCCCATCAACAGGCGCCAGGCGCGGTTGGCCCGGCGGATGCGGCCGCGGCCGTCCAGGCGCAGCAGCGCCACCGGGTAGCGGTCGCCGTCGTCGCGGCCATCGGCGAAGGGAGTTGCCATGTGCCGTCCTCCTCAGTGCGGGCCGCCGCCGCGGTGGACCCAGGCGGCCAGTTCCAGGCGCGAGCCCAGGTGGAACTTGCGCAGCAGGTTCTTCACGTAGATTTTCACGGTGCCGTCGCTGATGCCCAGCTCGCGGGCGATGCGCTTGTTGCTCAGGCCCTGGGCGATCAGCGCCAGGGTCTGGCCCTCGCGGGCGGTGAGTTCGTCCGGCGGCGCGGCGGGACCGGGCTCGGCGAGCAGCGCCACCAGGCTGCCGTCCAGCTGCACCGAGCCGCGGCCGCAGCCGCGCACGTAGTCCAGCAGCGCCTCCGGCTCGGTGTCCTTGAGCAGGTAGCCCTCGGCGCCCAGGCGCAGGGCGGCGGCCAGCTCGGCGCGGTCGGCCGAGGCGGTGAGCACTATCACCTGGCTGTCCAGCTCCAGCTGGCGCAGCTCGTCGAGCACCTGCAGGCCGCCCAGGCCGGGCATGTGCAGGTCCAGCAGGATCAGCTCCGGGCTCAGCTGGCAGGCCAGGCTGATGCCCTCGCGGCCGCTGGAGGCCTGGCCGACCACGGTGAACTCGCCGCTTTCGCTGAGCAGCTCGGCCAGGCCGCGGCGGAACAGCGGGTGGTCATCGATCAGCAGCAAGGTGGCGCTGTGCATCGACTTTCTCCTCCGGGTTGAGGGCCACGCCGGGCAGCCGCAACGCGACCCGCGTGCCCCGTGGCGGGATGGTCTTCACGCTCAGGCCGGCGCCGATGGCCAGGGCCCGCTCGCGCATGATCGACAGGCCGAAGTGGCCGGTCTCGCCGCAGGCCTGCAGGCCGACGCCGTCGTCCTCGACCGTCACCCGCAGCTCGCCCCGGGCCAGGCGCAGGTCGATGCGCGCGGTGCGCGCGTGGGAGTGGCGGACGATGTTGGCCAGCGCTTCGCGGACGATCTGCAGCACCTGCAGGGCCTGCTCGTCGTCGAGCAGGCCGCCGGGCAGGCGGTTGTCCAGTTCGAAGACGATGGTGCTGCGCCGGCCGAACTCCTCCACCGAATCCAGCAGCGACTGGCGCAGGCTGCGCCCGCCCAGGCTCAGCCGGGCATTGCCGATCAGCTCGCGGACCTGGCGCTGCACCGCTTGCAGGCCGTGGCGCAGTTCCTCCAGCAACGGCGCGGCCTGCTGCGGGCGCTGCAGCTGGCCCTGCAGGCGGTTCGCCTGGAAGGCCAGGAAGCCCAGCTGCTGGGCCACCGAGTCGTGCAGCTCGCGGGCCAGCAGGGTGTCCTGGCCGTGGCGCTCCAGGCGCAGCCGCGCGCGCTGGCGGGCGATGCCGTGGGCGCTGGCGGCCAGCAACGGCAGCCAGGCCAGCAGCGCCCGGTGCTGGCGGCCAGTGGCGTCCTGCAGCGCCAGCGCGGCATGGCCGCCCGATTCCAGCGGCCACAGCTGGCGCGGCTCGCCACGCGCCCGGCAGGGCCGGCAGGGGCCGGCGCGCAAGGCCGGCAGGTCGCGCAATGGGCAGTCGGGCTCGGCGCAGAAGGCCGCCGGGCGGCGCAGCGGCTCCGCCAGACCGGGCTCGTCCAGCAGCAGGCAGGGCGCGGCGGCGGGATGGGCCGCCGCCAGGTCGGCGAGCAGGCGCGCCAGCGGCGCCCAGCTGCCCGGCTCCTCCAGCAGCCCGCGCAGCAGCTCGGCCTCGGCGCGCCGTGGCGCGGACGCGACGGCGCCTGCGAGCCATCGTTGCCGCCAGCAATCCAGCCACCCCGCACGCCGTGCGCCCATGCCCAGCCCTCGTTCGCAATTGCGCTAGCGGCAGCAACTTTCATGCCCTCGGCGGGGCCTCCCCGCGGCCCTTACCCCTTTGGAGATATCACCTCCTGCGGATTGAGCGGTTATTCGCAACAGGAAAATATTTTCCCCAACGCGAAACACGAAAGTTCGCCGCCGCCAGCGCCCGGATGCGCACCAACACAAGGCCCCGCGCCTCAGGATCGGGCACGGCGGCGACCCACCCAGCGAGGAAGCCATGACCGATACCGCTCTCTGCGCCAGCGCCCCGCCGCTGCCCAGCCTGCCCCGCTACGACGCCCCGCCGCGCCTGGCCGGCGGCCAGGCGCTGCTGGTGATGCAACAGGCCGACGCCGACCAGGCCCGCGCCCTGGCCGCCCGCCTCGGGCTGGCCGCCGGCGAACTGGAACTGCTGGCTACCGACGCACAGAACGCCCAGCGCGCCCTGCGGGAGCGCCTGGCCAGCGCCAGCGTCGGCCTGCAGCTGCTGCTGTGGGGCGACGAGGCCTTCCTCTGGCCGCTGCATGCCCTGGCCCGCCAGGCCGGCCTGCGCCCCGACGAGATCCACCTGCTGCGCCAGGGCGGGGCCGCCCGCACGCTGTACTGCGTGCACTGCGGCACCTTGCAGAGCGCCGGCGCCGCCGACCACCACGACTGCCGCCAATGCGGCGTGCGCCTGGAAGTGCGGCGGCATTTCTCCCAGCGCCTGGGCGCCTACCTGGGCGTGTGCGCCGACGCCGACCAACCCTATGCGGAGGCCCGCCCATGAGCGCCTTCTTCGACGTGCGGGTGAGCGCCGTGCGCGCCCTCACCCCGGTGATCCGCGAATTCACCTTCGAGGCCGTGGACGGCGCGCTGCCCGGCTTCTCCGCCGGCAGCCACGTGCAGCTGTGCCTGCCCAACGGCCTGCGCAACGCCTACTCGCTGCTGGGCGACCCGGCCGACGCCAGCCACTACCGCATCGCCGTGCGCCGCCAGGAAAAGTCCCGCGGCGGCTCGCGCTACCTGCACGAGCAACTGCAGGTCGGCGACCGGCTGCGCGTCGGCGCCCCGGCCAACCTGTTCGCCCTGCACGGCGAGGCGCGCCGGCACATCCTGGTGGCCGGCGGCATCGGCATCACACCCTTCCTCGCCCACTGCCGCGAACTGCTGCGCCGCGGCGCGGATTTCGAACTGCACTACGCCTACCGCAGCGGGATCAGCGACGCCTATCTGGGCGAGTTGCGCGAGCTGCTCGGCGAGCGCCTGCACGAATACGACGGCGCCCAGCGCGCGCTGGACCTCAATCAGCTGCTGCGCCACCGCCCGCTGGGCAGCCACGTCTATGCCTGCGGCCCGCAGCGCCTGCTGCTGGCCCTGCGCGAGCAGGCCGCGGCGCTGGGCTGGAGCGACTCGCGGGTGCACTGGGAAGCCTTCGCCGCGCCGGAGCCGGGCCAGCCGTTCCGCGTGGAGCTGGCGCGCAGCGGCCGCCAGCTGGAAGTGGGCGCCGAGCAGAGCCTGCTCGAAGCCCTGGAAGGCGCCGGCGTGGAAGTGCCCAGTCTGTGCCGCGGCGGGGTCTGCGGGCAGTGCCAGACGCGCTACCTCAAGGGCGAGGTGGAGCACCGCGACCACGTCCTCGACGCCGGCGAACGCGCCGGCAGCCTGATGCCCTGCGTATCCCGCGGCTGCGGCCCGATCCTGCTCGACCTCTAGGAGAACCACGATGCCCACGACCCTCAAGCCGGTGGAGCGCTACCGCGAGGCCTTCAGCTTCGCCAACAGCGCGGAGGCCATCCGCCGCTTCCCGTTCCCCTTCCCGGAAGACCGCTACCAGTACTCGGTGAACATCGAGCCGGCCGTGCCGCGCGAGCCGGGCTCGGTGTTCGAGCACCTGTTCGACATCGACGAGCACTACCGCTCCGAGGTGGCCGAGCGCGCCCTGGTGCTGCAGCGCGACCCGACGCGCTGCCTGGTGATGCCGCACATGCAGCCGGCCGCCTGGGACGCCCTGGCGCTGCTGATGGAGCGCCTTTCCAGCGACTACCCGCAGTACTTCCAGCTGCGCCGCGAGGGCGCGCAGTGGGAGTGGCGCAACCTGGTGCTGGGCATCCACCAGCGCTTCACCTACGGCGACGCCGGCAGCCTGCCCTGCGAGCCGCTGGAATACATCACCCGCCAGGTACAGGGCGACTTCGCCCTGCTCGACCAGCGCGACGGCGACCTGTTCATGGACGCCGGCATGGTCACCGGCCCGGCCGACTGGTCGCTGGCCTTCGACGCCGGCATGAGCTTCAAGCAGTGGCACTCGCCGGTGCCCATGGCGCACCAGATGGGCGTGTTCGACCGCGCCCTGAAGTACCTGCTGAACCTGCAGGTGGGCCAGCCGATGCGCCGGCTGAACTGGACCATGACCATCAACCCGCGCCTGGACACCTCGCCGGAGACCTACCACGAGTGGGGCGCCGACCGCGGCAGCGTCACCGCGCAGAACGCCGGCGAGCTGGTGCACCTGCGCGTGGAGCTGCAGGTGATGGCGCGCCTGCCGCGCAGCCACGCGCTGATGTTCAGCATCCGCACCTACCTGATCAGCATGAACGAGCTGGCCACCCAGCCGCACTGGGCCCGGCGCCTGTACCGCGTGCTGCGCGACCTGCCCGAGCCGATCGCCGACTACAAGGGCCTGAGCCGCTACCGCGGCGCCCTGCTCGACTGGCTGCGGCCGTTCGATCCGCAAGCCTGAAGAACCGCCACCCACTACAAGAGGATTACCCCATGGCCAATTCCTGGCGCATCAGCGCCCTGCGTGAACGCCACCTGGCGCTTGGCTCCAAACTCGAGGACTGGAACGGCATGGGCACCGCCTGGACCTACGCCAGCGACCTCGCCGACCACCACGAGGCGATCCGCACCCGCGCAGGGCTGATGGACGTGTCCGGGCTGAAGAAGGTGCACTACGTCGGCCCCCACGCCGAGAGCCTGCTGGACTGGGCCACCACCCGCGACATCTCCAAGCTCTACCCGGGCAAGTCGGTGTACGCCTGCATGCTCGACGAGGACGGCAGGTTCGCCGACGACTGCATCGTCTACCGCACCGGCCCCAACGCCTTCATGGTGGTGCACGGCGCCGGCGTCGGCCACGAGATGCTCATTCGCTCGGCCCAGGGCCGGCAGGTGGCGGTGCTGTTCGACGACGACCTGCACGACCTGTCGCTGCAGGGCCCGCTGGCGGTGGACTTCCTCGCCAGGCACGTGCCGGGCATCCGCGAGCTGCCCTACTTCCACCACCTGCAGGGCAAGCTGTTCGGGCATCCGGTGATGATCTCGCGCACCGGCTACACCGGCGAGCGCGGCTACGAGATCTTCTGCAAGGCCGCCGACGCCCCGGCCATCTGGGACGGCATCCTCGAACAGGGCAAGGACCTGGGCATCATCCCCTGCGCCTTCACCGCCCTGGACTGGCTGCGGGTGGAGAGCTACCTGCTGTTCTACCCCTACGACAACTCGCAGATGTACCCCTTCGCCGACGAGAAGGCCGGCGACAGCCTCTGGGAGCTGGGCCTGGACTTCACCGTGTCGCCCGGCAAGCAGGACTTCCGCGGCGCCGGCGAGCACTACCGGCTCAAGGGCCAGGAGCGCTTCCGCATCTTCGGCGTGCTGCTCGACGGCGAGCAGGCCGCCCAGGCCGGCGACACCCTGTGGCATGCCGGGCAGGAAGTGGGGCTGATCACCTGCGCCATGTACTCGCGGCTGACCGGCCGTTCCATGGCCATCGCCCGGCTGAGCACCGACTGCGCCGAACAGGGCGTGCCGCTGCAGGTGCGCGGCAGCCTGCAGGCCGGCGCCATCGCCCACACCCTGCCCTTCGACGACCCCGAGAAGAAGAAGCGCACCGCCAAGGGCTGAGCCCTGCCCGCCCGGTGCGCCGGGCGGCCTTCCACCCCGCTGCGAGACCGAACATGGACACCCACTACATCCTCACCATCGACTGCCCGGCGCGCTCCGGGATAGTCGCCGCCGTCAGCACCTACCTGGCCGGGCGGCAGTGCTACATCAGCGAGCTGTCGCAGTTCGACGACGAGATCACCGGGCGCTTCTTCATGCGCGCCGTGTTCCGCTTCGACGCCGACGCCAAGGGCGACATCCAGGCCCTGCGCGACGGCTTCGAGGACGTCGCCGTGCCCTTCGACATGCACTGGCAGCTGTTCGACGGCCAGCGGCCGATGCGCGTGCTGCTGATGGTCAGCAAGTTCGACCATTGCCTGGCGGACCTGCTCTATCGCCATGCCAAGGGCGAGCTGAAGATGCAGATCACCGCCATCGTCTCCAACCACCTCGACCTGCGCCCCATGGCCGAGCGCGAAGGCATCCGTTTCATCTACCTGCCGGTCACCAAGGACACCAAAGCCCAGCAGGAAGCCGAGTTGTTGAAGATAGTCGCCGAGACCGGCACCGAGCTGGTGGTGCTCGCCCGCTACATGCAGATCCTCTCCGACGACCTCTGCAAACAGCTCTCCGGCAAGGCCATCAACATCCACCACTCCTTCCTCCCCGGCTTCAAGGGCGCCAAGCCCTACCACCAGGCCTACGAGCGCGGCGTGAAGCTGATCGGCGCCACCGCGCACTACGTCACCAGCGACCTCGACGAGGGCCCGATCATCGAGCAGGAAGTGCAGCGCGTGGACCACGCCTACAGCCCCGAGGCGCTGGTGGCCATCGGCCGCGACACCGAAACCGTGGCCCTGTCGCGGGCGCTCAAGTACCACCTGCAGCACCGCGTGTTCATCAACCGCGACAAGACCGTGATCTTCTCCTGACAACGACGAACGTGGAGCACCGGACATGAAGCAAAGAGTCGCCATCATCGGCGCCGGCCCCAGCGGCCTGGCCCAGCTGCGGGCCTTCCAGTCGGCGCGCGACAAGGGCGCCGAGATCCCCGAACTGGTCTGCTTCGAGAAGCAGGCCGACTGGGGCGGCATGTGGAACTACACCTGGCGCACCGGCCTGGACGAGCACGGCGAGCCGGTGCACGGCAGCATGTACCGCTACCTCTGGTCCAACGGGCCGAAGGAATGCCTGGAGTTCGCCGACTACAGCTTCGACGAGCACTTCGGCCGGCCCATGGGCTCCTACCCGCCGCGCGAGGTGCTCTGGGACTACATCAAGGGCCGCGTGGTCAAGGCCGGCGTGCGCCCCTACATCCGCTTCAACACCACGGTGCGCAACGTCACCTGGGACGAGGCCGGCGGCACCTTCGAGGTCACCGCCCACAGCTACGACGACGACCGCACCTACAGCGAGGCCTTCGACTACGTGGTGGTCGCCAGCGGCCACTTCTCCACGCCCAACGTGCCCTACTTCGACGGCTTCGAGAGCTTCGCCGGGCGCGTGCTGCACGCCCACGACTTCCGCGACGCCCTGGAATTCCAGGGCAAGGACGTGCTCATCGTCGGCGGCAGCTACTCGGCCGAGGACATCGGCTCGCAGTGCTTCAAATACGGCGCGCGCAGCATCACCAGTTGCTACCGCAGCGCGCCCATGGGCTACAAGTGGCCGGAGAACTGGGAGGAGAAACCGCTGCTCACCCAGGTCAAGGGCAGCACCGCCTTCTTCGCCGACGGCAGCAGCAAGCGCGTCGACGCCATCATCCTGTGCACCGGCTACAAGCACCACTTCCCCTTCCTGCCGGAGGAGCTGCGGCTGAAGACCGACAACCGCCTGTGGCCGCTGAACCTCTACAAGGGCGTGTTCTGGGAGCAGAACCCGCGGCTGGTCTACCTCGGCATGCAGGACCAGTGGTACAGCTTCAACATGTTCGACGCCCAGGCCTGGTACGCCCGCGACGTGATCCTCGGGCGCATCGCCCTGCCGAGCCCGGCGCTGATGCGCGCCGAGGACCTGGCCTGGCGCCAGGAGGAGGAAACCCTGGAGAACGCCCGGCAGATGTTCGAGTTCCAGGGCGAGTACATCCGCCAGCTGATCGAGGCCACCGACTACCCCAGCTTCGACATCGCCGAGGTGAACAACACCTTCCTGCAATGGAAGCAGGACAAGTACGAAAACATCATGGGCTACCGCGACAAGTGCCACCGCTCGCTGATCACCGGCACCCTCGCCACGCCGCACCACACGCCCTGGCTGCAGGCCCTGGACGATTCGCTGGAGGCCTACCTGGCCGACCAGCCGGTGGACCAGCTCAGGAAAGCCCTCTGAGCCTTCTCCCGGGGCGGCCCCGCCGCCCCGCCTTGCGTGGAGCACGAGAATGAACCTGCCCGTGACGAGCCGGCCCTTCGAGCCGGCCCTGTTCGCCCGCGCCCCGGCGCTGGAGCGCCACCGCGTCGCCCCCGGCGGCCTGACCGTGCTGGCCCTGGAAGCCGGCGACCGGCTGCAGGCCATCGACCTGGAAGGCGACCAGGGCGCCGAACTGCTGGCCTTCGCCGCCGATGGCCGCCCGGCCCTGGCCGACCTCGGCCTGGCGCCCAGCCCCGGCACCGACTTCATCCACCACCTGCTGCACGACGGCAGCCGCGAGGCCGCCCACGTCAGCGCCGGCCTGGCCCGGCGCGGCATCGACTGCCGCCACCTGCCGAGCACCGCGCGGCTGTGGGAAGGCGGCACGCCGGCCGGCTTCAGCCGCACCCTCGACGCCGGCGCGGCGCTGCTGGTGATAGTCGCCGCGCCCGGCGGCCCCACGCCGGTAGACAGCCAGGCGCGGGCCAGCGAGCTGCGCCTGCTGGTGCACCGCGCCAACCCGCGCCAGTTGCTCGCCCCGCCGCTGCCGGCGCCGCTGGGCGAGGTGCTGGACGAATTCACCATCCGCCCCGGCAGCGCCAACGCCTACACGGTCGCCGCCGGGCAGTACATCCAGGTGCTCGACGTCGCCGGCCGGCAGTGCTCGGACTTCGTCGCCTTCGACCGCCGCGGCCTGGACGCCGGCCGCGAGATCGACCTCGACCCCACCGTCACCCGCACCCTCAACGGCAACGCCTACCCCGGCCCGGGCCTGTACAGCCGCTTCTACGACCGCGACCTGCAGCCGATGCTGGAGGTGGTGCGCGACACCGTGGGCCGCCACGACACCTTCGCCCTGGCCTGCACCGCGCGCTACTACGAAGCCCAGGGCTACTTCGGCCACGCCAACTGCAGCGACAACCTCAGCCGCGCCCTCGCCAGCCATGGCGTGCGCGGCCGCGCCGGCTGGCCGGCGATCAACTTCTTCTTCAACACCGGGGTCGACGCGCACCAGCAGCTGACCCTCGACGAACCCTGGTCGCGCCCCGGCGACTACGTGCTGCTGCGCGCCCTCACCGACCTGGTCTGCGCCAGCAGTTCCTGCCCCGACGACATCGACCCGGCCAACGGCTGGCAGCCCACCGACATCCACGTCCGCGTGTACAGCGAAAAGGAGCGTTTCAGTATCGCCATGGCCAACCGCAAGACGCCCGACGCCGACCCGCAACTGACCCGCGAAAGCGGCTTCCACCCCGGCACCGCCGCCCTCACCCGGCAGTTCATCGACTACCGCGGCTTCTGGACGCCGACGCATTTCGACGGCTACGGCGCCATCGAGGAATACCACGGCTGCCGCGGGAAAGTGGCGGTGATGGACCTCTCCGCCCTGCGCAAGTTCGAGGTGCTGGGCCCGGACGCCGAGGCCCTGCTGGACTACTGCCTGACCCGCGACGTGCGCAAGCTGGCGGTCGGCCAGGTGGTGTACTCGGCGATGTGCTACGAACACGGCGGCATGCTCGACGACGGCACCCTGCTGCGCCTGGGGCCGGACGCCTTCCGCTGGATCGGCGGCGAGGACTACGCCGGCGACTGGCTGCGCGAACAGGCGCAGAAGCTGGGCATGAAGGTGTGGATCAAGAGCGCCTCCGAGCAGATCCACAACGTCGCCGTGCAGGGCCCGCTGGCCCGCGAACTGCTCAAGGGCATGGTCTGGACGCCGGGCACCCAGCCGCAGCTGGAAGACCTGGGCTGGTTCCGCTTCCTCAGCGGCCGCCTCGACGACTACAACGGCGCGCCGCTGATGGTCTCGCGCACCGGCTACACCGGCGAGCTGGGCTACGAGCTGTGGTGCCACCCGAGCGACGCCATGGCCGTGTGGCAACGCCTGTGGCAGCTGGGCGAGCCGCTGGGCCTGGTGCCCCTGGGCCTGCACGCGCTGGACATGCTGCGCATCGAGGCCGGGCTGGTGTTCGCCGGCTACGAGTTCGACGACCAGACCGACCCCTTCGAGGCCGGCATCGGCTTCTGCGTGCCGCTGAAGACCAAGCAGGCCGACTTCATCGGCAAGGATGCCCTGCTAAAGCGCAGCGCCAACCCGCAACGCCGCCTGGTGGGGCTGGAACTGGAAGGCAACGAGCCGGCCGCGCACGGCGACTGCGTGCACGTCGGCCGCGCCCAGGTCGGCGTCGTCACCAGCGCCACCCGCTCGCCGCTGCTGGGCAGGAACATCGCCCTGTGCCGGCTGGACGTGGGCTACTGCGAGCCGGGCACGGCGGTGGAGGTCGGCAAGCTCGACGGCCAGCAGAAGCGCATCCGCGCGCAAGTGGCCGCCGGCACCGTGGCCTACGACCCGCAGAAGAGCCGCGTGCGCGCCTGAGGCGCTTTCTGGAGTGGCTTTTGCAGTGTGTAGGCAACGCGTCGCTCGCAGACCAAGGAGGAACGGCCGATGTGGTTCAGCAAGGCATCCCGCAACCTGGCCGAGGAGCTCGGCCAGTGGCTCGACCAGCTTTCCAGCGAACCTGACACGGCGCCGCCGCGGCACTGCGAGCCGCGCCTGCGCGCCAGCCTGGAACGCCTGCAGCGTGGCTGGCAGGAGCTGCTGAGCTTCCGCCAGCACGCCGAACGGCAGCCGCCAGCGCCCTGCAGCGCCGAGGAATACCAGGACCTGACACGGCGCCTGGCCCAGGCCGAGCAGCAGAACCAGCAGTTGCGCGACGAGCTGGAACAGCAGCAGCGCCAGCTCGGCGAGCTGGAGGCCGAACGCCGGCAATGGCAGGAGGAACGCCAGGTCTGGGAACTGACCCAGCGCACCCTCACCGAAGGCTGCTGGGCGATGAACGTGGTCAACGGCGACCCGGACCACCCGCACAACCTGATCCGCTGGTCCGAGCAGTTCCGCGAGCTGATCGGCTACCGGCGCGAGGAATTCCCCGACGGCTGGGACAGCTACTTCGGCGTGGTCAACCCGGACGACCTGAAGACGGTCATGCAGACCTTCAACGCCGCCATGGCCGACACCAACGGCGACGGCTCCTACGCGGTGGAATACCGCATGCGCCACAAGAGCCGCGGCGAAATCTGGTTCCGCGAACGCGGCCGCTGCCTGCGCGACAACCGCGGCCGCCTGCTGTACGTGACCGGCGCGGTGCGCGAGATCAGCGACGAAAAAGCCGCCGCCGCCCTGCACGAACGCGAGCAGGCGAACATCCAGACCACCTACGGGCAGATCGCCCAGGTGGCCGGGGTGATCCGCGGCATAGCCGAGCAGACCAACCTGCTGGCCCTGAACGCCGCCATAGAAGCCGCCCGCGCCGGCGAACAGGGCCGCGGCTTCGCCGTGGTCGCCGACGAGGTACGCAACCTGGCACGGCGCACCCAGGAGTCGGTGCAGCAGATCCAGGCGATGCTGCAGCAGCACTGAACCAGCAGGCGCAAGCTTTTCGTAGGAGCGAGCTTGCTCGCGAACGGTACTCGCCGGTAGCAGCTGTGCTTGAGATGAACGCCGTCCCCTCTCCCCAGCCCTCTCCCTGAAGGGAGAGGGGGCTAGTCCGTGCCGAGAATGGATTTGGCGTCAGCCGGCAACTTCGTGCTAGCCGGCTGACTCCAAAATACCCGAGCACTCCGAACGGTCCCCTCTCCCTTCAGGGAGAGGGTTAGGGAGAGGGCGCTCTCAACCCCAGCACCTCTATCCCCCTGTAGGAGCGCGCCCTGCCCGCGATTTCGCGCGCAGGGCGCGCTCCTACATGGCAATGGCACGAACGGGACAACGCCCACGATCCCCCCTACACCACCTCCCCTCCCCCCACCAGCTTCAACCCGACGATCCCCCCCACGATCATCACCAGGCACAGCGCCTTCAACGCCCCCAACGGCTCCCCGAGAAACAGGCTGCCATAGGCCACCGTACCCAGCGTGCCAATTCCCACCCACACCGCATACGCCAACCCCAGCGGCAGCTCCCGCACCGCCAGGCTCAGCAGGTAGATGCTCAGCGCCAGGAACACCCCGCAGTAGAGGCTCGGCCCCAGCCGGGTGAAGCCCTCGGTGCGGGGGATGATCGAGGCGTACAGCACTTCGCAGAGCCCCGCCAGGACCAGGTAGCCCCAGCCGTTCAACCAGGCCATCGGTCGTTTCTCCTTTGCCAAAAAACAACGCCGACGCAAAGGCGTCGGCGCTGGGTGCTGCAAGGGGCTCAGACGGCGTCTTCGCCCAGCTCGCCGGTGCGGATGCGCACGATGCTCTCCAGGTCCTGGACGAACACCTTGCCGTCGCCGATCTTGCCGGTGCGCGCCGCCTTGAGGATGGCGTCGACGGCGGCCTGGCACAGGGCGTCGCCGACCACCACCTCCAGCTTCACCTTGGGCAGCAGTTCCACGACGTACTCGGCGCCCCGGTACACCTCCGAATGGCCCTTCTGCCGGCCGTAGCCCTTGACCTCGGTGGCGGTCACGCCGTGCACGCCGGCCTCGGTCAGCGCCAGGCGTACGTCGTCCAGGCGGAAGGGTTTGATGATCGCGGTGATGAGTTTCATGACGGCCATCCTCAGTTGGAGTACTTGTAGCCGACTTCGCCGTGGGCGGAGAGGTCCAGCCCGTCCACCTCGGCTTCCTCGTCCACGCGCAGCCCGCCGCACAGCGCCGCGGCCACCTTGAAGGCGACCAGGCTGGTGACGCCGGAGAAGCAGATGCTGAAGAGAATGGCGCCGCCATTGACCAGCAACTGGTCGAACAGCCCGCGGCCTTCGGGGAAGCCCTGGCCGCCGATGGCGGTGAGGGCGAACACCGGGGTCAGCAGGCCGCCGAGGATGCCGGCCACGCCGTGCACGCCGAACACGTCGAAGGCATCGTCCAGGCCGATCATCGGCTTGAGCTTGTCCACCGACCAGACGCACACCGGACCTGCGATCAGGCCGAGCAGGATGGCGCCCATGGGGCCGACGTAGCCGCACGCTGGGGTGATCGCCACCAGCCCGGCGATGGCGCCGGACACCGCGCCGAACAAGCTCGGCCTACCCTTGTGCTGCCATTCGACGAGCATCCAGGCCAGGGCGCCGGCGCAGCTGGCGAGCATGGTGTTGACCATCACCAGCATGGCGAAGCCGCTGGCGGCCAGCGCGCAGCCGCCGCAGAAGCCCAGCCAGCCCACCCACAGCAGCGAGCCGCCGGTGAGGGTCATGGTCATGTTGTGCGGCGCCAGGGTGGCGGTGCCGAAGCCGCGGCGCCGGCCCAGCAGCCAGGCGCCCACCAGCGCGGCGATGCCGACGTTGAGGTGCACCACGTTGCCGCCGGCGAAGTCCTGCACGCCCAGGTCGAACACCCAGCCGCCGCCCCAGGCCATGTGCGCCATGGGGATGTAGTTGATGGTCAGCCACACCGCCATGAACACCATGACCGCGGCGAACTTCATGCGCTCGGCGAAGGCGCCGACGATGATCGCCGGGGTGATGGCGGCGAACAGCAGCATGAACAGGAAGTACAGGTACTCGGGGATGGTGCCGACCACCGAGTCCTTGGTGATGCCGACCATGAACAGCTTGTCCAGGCCGCCGACCACCGACTGCAGCGCGCCGCCGTCAGTGAAGGTCAGGCTGTAGCCGTACACGGCGAACAGCACCGACATCAGCGAGGCGGTGCAGAACACCTGCATGAGGATCGACAGCACGTTCTTGGTCCGCGCCATGCCGCCATAGAACAGCGCCAGGCCCGGCAGGGTCATCAGCAACACCACCAGCGAGCAGAGCGCGACGAAGGCGGTGTCGCCGCTGTTGATCGCCGGCGGCGCCTCGTTCGCCAGGGCGGCGACGCTGCCGAACAGCAGGGAAAGGCCCAACATACTGCGGCTCACGTGTGAAAACCGGATCATTGCCTGTTGCCTCCAACCGACGGGGACGGGGCCGGCCCGCGGTCGGGGCACGGGCCGGCGTTTCGAGCGCCCTGGGCAGGTGGCCGGGCCGTAGCCAGTGCCTTCCTGTAGGGCAACTTTATTTCCCTGGAGGCATAGCAATTGGCCTGCCAAGGCTCGCCGGAAGCCGGTAATTTCTGCTAGGTGATTGAATGGAAAGGCTTTGTTCCGGAGGGGCGGTGAGCGGGCCAGGGTTGTGGCCGGCGGGCTGCGCATTTTCTTGGTGCGAATTTGAATTTCCTGCCAAGCAATATGGCAGGCCCGCGCCGGGGTGTCCGGCGTGGCCGGTAAATCCAATCGCGGACGGAGTCCGCTACTACGGAGGAGGAATACCGTACCTCCCGGTAACCTGTAGGAGCGGACCCTGCCCGCGATTCGCGCGCAGGGCGCGCTCCTACATGGGAATGGTGTGGGTGGGGCGGCGTAGCGGATTCATCCGCGATGCGCGCCGTTGGTTCCGGCCATCGCGGACAAGGTCCTACGGTGCCAGGAAGCACGGCTTTTCGTAGGATGGCGTTGAGCGAAGCGATACCCATCACCACGGCAGCATGGGTATCGCAAGCTCAACCCATCCTACGAAGAGCACATCGGCGCAAGACAGTTGCTCCTACGCCCGTGCTTCCCTGTAACCGTAGGAGCGGACTCCGTCCGCGATGCCCTGCCGGCGAAAACAAAAAGGCCGGCGATCGCTCGCCGGCCTTCGGGACTACCCGCCGTGACTCAGTACTGCACCTGCCCCGGCACCCAGTTGG
Organism: Pseudomonas sp. AAC; assembly: GCF_000725445.1. NCBI lineage: Bacteria > Pseudomonadati > Pseudomonadota > Gammaproteobacteria > Pseudomonadales > Pseudomonadaceae > Pseudomonas > Pseudomonas sp. AAC. The sequence goes on from NZ_KL647098.1 coordinate 197,918, forward strand.
TGCCAGCCAGGGGCACGCGGGCCATGGCCGCGGCTTCCACGGTCAGGGCCACCAGGTCTTCCGGGTCGAGGTTGTGCAGGTGCGACTTGCCGCAGGCGCGGGCCATGGTCTGCGCCTCCAGCACCAGCACCCGCAGGTAGTTGGCCAGGCGGCGGCCGGCTTCCACCGGGTCCAGGCGCTTGGACAGCTCCGGGTCCTGGGTGGTGATGCCGGCCGGGTCGCGGCCGTTCTGCCAGTCGTCGTAGTAGCCGGCGGCCGAGCCGATCTTCTTCAGTTCCTCGTCCAGGCGCGGGTGGTTGTCGCCCAGGGCCACCAGCGCGGCGGTGCCGATGGCCACCGCGTCGGCGCCCAGGGCCATGGCCTTGGCCACGTCGGCGCCGTTGCGGATGCCGCCGGAGACGATCAGCTGCACCTGGCGGTGCATACCCATTTCCTGCAGCGCCTGCACCGCCTGCGGGATGGCCGGCAGGATGGGGATGCCGACGTGCTCGATGAACACTTCCTGGGTGGCCGCGGTGCCGCCCTGCATGCCGTCGAGGACGATCACGTCGGCGCCGGCCTTCACTGCCAGCTTGACGTCGTAGTACGGGCGGCTGGCGCCGATCTTCACGTAGATGGGTTTCTCCCAATCGGTGATCTCGCGCAGCTCGGCGATCTTGATCGCCAGGTCGTCCGGGCCGGTCCAGTCCGGGTGGCGGCAGGCGCTGCGCTGGTCGACGCCGATCGGCAGGGTGCGCATGCCGGCGACGCGCTCGGTGACCTTCATGCCCAGCAGCATGCCGCCGCCGCCGGGCTTGGCGCCCTGCCCCAGGACGATCTCGATGGCGTCGGCCTTGCGCAGGTCGTCGGGGTTCATGCCGTAGCGCGAAGGCAGGTACTGGTACACCAGGTGCCGGGACTGGCCGCGCTCCTCCGGGGTCATGCCGCCGTCGCCGGTGGTGGTGCTGGTGCCGGCGATGCTGGCGCCGCGGCCCAGGGCCTCCTTGGCGTTGGCCGAGAGCGCGCCGAAGCTCATACCGGCGATGGTCACCGGAATCTTCAGGTGGATCGGCTTCTTGGCGAAGCGGGTGCCCAGCACCACGTCGGTGCCGCACTTCTCGCGGTAGCCTTCCAGCGGGTAGCGCGAGACGCTGGCGCCGAGCAGCAGCAGGTCGTCGAAGTGCGGCAGCTTGCGCTTGGTGCCGCCGCCGCGGATGTCGTAGATGCCGGTCTCGGCGGCGCGCTGGATTTCCTGGATGGTCAGGCGGTCGAAGGTGGCGGACTCGCGCAGCACCGGGGTGTGTTTCTCGCTCATGGGGGTCTCCTCGCGGCGCGATCAGTAGGCCGAAGCGTTGTCGACTTTGAAGTTGTACAGCTGGCGGGCCGAGCCGTAGCGCTTGAAGGCGGCCGGGTCCTCGTCGAAGCCGGCGCGGTTGAGCAGCTCCTTGAGTTCAGCCAGGTGCTCGGCGCGCATTTCCTTCTCGATGCAGTCCGAGCCCAGGGACTTGACCTCGCCCTTGACGTAGATGCGCACCTCGTAGAGCGAGTCGCCCAGGGCGTCGCCGGCGTCGCCGCAGACCACCAGGCGCCCGGCCTGGCCCATGAAGCAGCTCATGTGGCCGATGCTGCCGCCGACCACGATGTCCACGCCCTTCATGGAAATGCCGCAGCGCGCCCCGGCGTCGCCCTCGATCACCAGCAGCCCGCCGTGGGCGGTGGCGCCGGCGGCCTGGGAGGCGCTGCCCTTCACCCGCACGCTGCCGGACATCATGTTCTCCGCCACGCCCACGCCGACGTTGCCGTGCACGGTGACGCTGGCCTTCTGGTTCATGCCCGCGCAGTAGTAGCCGGCGTGGCCCTGGATATCCACGGACACCGCCTGGTCGATGCCCACGGCCAGGTTGTGCTTGCCGTCGGGGTGGGTCACCAGCCATTCGCGGTCCTGCACCTCACCGTGCAGGGCCTGGTTGAGTTCGCGCACCGAGGCGCTGGAAAGGTCGATGGTCTTCATGCAAGGGTCTCCAATGTTCTGCTCGGTGCGGGTCAGGCGCTTTCGCGCTCCCAGACGTAGAGGGTGGCCGGCTCCGGTTCCCAGACGCGCGCCTTGTCGATGCCCGGCAGGCTGGCCAGGGCCTGGTACTCCGAGGCCATGGCCACGTAGTCGTCGGTCTCGGCCAGCACCGCCGGCTTGCAGGCGATGGGGTCGCGGATCACGGCGAAGCCGTTGCGGGTGCCGATGGCGAAGGTGAAGAAGCCGTCCAGGTCGTTCAGCGCGCCGTCCAGGGCCTGAGCCAGGCTGTCGCCCTGGCGCAGGCGCCAGGTCAGGTAGCCGGCGGCCACCTCGCTGTCGTTGTCGGTTTCGAAGGCGATGCCCTGGCGCTTGAGTTCCTGGCGCAGGCGGAAGTGGTTGGACAGCGAGCCGTTGTGCACCAGGCACAGGTCGGCGCCTGTGGAGAACGGGTGGCTGCCCTCCATGGTCACCGCGCTCTCGGTGGCCATGCGGGTGTGGCCGATGATGTGGCTGCCCTTCATGCCGGCCAGGCCGAAGCGCTGCGAGATTTCCTGCGGCAGGCCCATGCCCTTGAGGATTTCGATGCTCTGCCCGGCGCTCATGATGCGCACCGCCGGGGCCAGCTCGGCCAGGGCCTGGCGCACCGCGGCTTCGTCGCAGTGGATTTTCAGCACCGCGGCGCTGGCGTTCTGGAACCAGTCCAGCGAACAGCCCAGGCGCGCTTCCAAAGCGCCCATCAGCTCGGCCCAGGGGTAGCCGGCGTCGCTGGCCTGGAGGGTCAGCTTGACCCAGCCGTCGGCCACTTCGTCACCGTAGATGGCGAAGCCGGCGCTGTCCGGGCCGCGGTCGGTCATGGCTTGCAGCATGGGTTCGAAGAGCTTGCCGAGCTGGCTCTCCAGTTCGGGCTTCTTCAGGTAGAGGCCTACGATTCCGCACATGGTTCGTCTCCTTCGAGGCAGCAGGCGGCCGCCGCTTGGTCGTCACGGTCGCCCAGAGGGGTAAATGGGGTGCGCCCGGCGGGCGCGGCGGTCAGAAGAATTCGGTGTAGCGCTGGATCTCCCAGTCGGAGACGTGGCGGCTGTATTCCACCCACTCCATGCGCTTGAGCTTGATGAACTCGTCGACGATCTCGGCGCCGAGCACCTCGCGGAACAGCGGGTCGGCCTCCAGCGCATCGGTGGCTTCCTTCAGCGACTGCGGCAGGGTCTTGATGCCGCGCGCGGCGATCTCCTCCAGGCTGAGGTTGTAGAGGTTCTCGTTGCACATCTCGCCCGGCTCCAGCTGGCGGTCGATGCCGTCTAGGCCGGCGGCGATGATGGCGGCGGTGACCAGGTAGGGGTTGCAGCCGGCGTCGGGCAGGCGGAACTCCAGGCGCCCGTAGGGGATGCGCACCATCGCCGAGCGGTTGTTGGCGCCGTAGGCGATGAACGCCGGGGCCCAGGTGGCGCCGGACAGCGAGCGGCCCACCACCAGGCGCTTGTAGGAGTTGACCGTGGGCGCGGCGAAGGCGCACAGCGCAGGTCCATGGGCCAGCAGGCCGGCGGCGAAGTGGTAGGCCAGCTTCGACAGGCCCACGCCGCTGGGATCGGACGGGTCGTGGAAGAGGTTCTTGTTGCTGGCACTGGCGATCGACAGGTGGAAGTGCATGCCGTTGCCGGCGCGCTTGGGATCGGGCTTGGGCATGAACGAGCAGATCATGCCCAGGTCGTTGGCGATCTCGCCGGCGGCCATGCGGAAGAAGGTGAAGCGGTCGGCCGATTCCATGGCGTCGCTGTAGGTGTAGTTGATCTCGAACTGGCCGTTGGCGTCCTCGTGGTCGATCTGGTAGATGTCGAAGCCCACTGGCTGCAGGGCCTCGGTCAGGCGTTCGAGGAACTCGCGGGAGCGCGACAGGCCCTTGTAGTCGTAGCAGGGCTTGTCGAGGTTGTCCGAGGCGTCCACCAGCTGCAGCTTGCCCTGGGCATCGCGGCGGAACAGGCTGAATTCCGGCTCCAGCCCGGTGTTCAGCACCCAACCCTTGTCGGCCAGGCGCTGCACCTGCTGCTGCAGCACGAAGCGGCTGTCGTAGGGGTGCGGCTTGCCGTCGACGTGGCCGATGCACACGACGCGGCCGTAGCCCGGCTGCCAGGGCACCGGGATCAGCGTGGAGAGGTCGCCGCGGGCCATGAAGTCCGGGCCGTGGGGCTCCATGCCCATGCCGCAGATAGCGAACCCGGCGAACCCGGCGCCCTCCTCGGCCACCGCCTTGAGGCCGGACACCGGCACCGACTTGGTCTTCGCCGCGCCGTGGATGTCGACGAACTGGGCCAGCACGTACTTGATGCCGTGCTGGTCGATGGTGCGCTGGGTTTCGCTTGGCAACATGGGGGAGCTCTCCGGTTGAATGGGCAAGGCGTTGTCGGTGCCTGGGGCGGTTTGCGCCGGGGCTTCCGCCCCTCGAATTCCGCTCAGGAAACTTACTTTCCCATTAGGAATGCAATGCCAGTGCCAAGTCCGGAGCGCCGTGATGGGAGGCAGCCACGGCGGCTTTTCTTCTGTATATATGGGAAACTTGCTTTCACTGTGGGAAAGTTGCCAAGCCGCAGCCGCCCCTCCGCACTTTCTCAGTGCGAAATAATTATTCTTGAACCTAAACCGTGCAGGAACCCTGAATGTCGACCGAGACCCAACCGCGCCTCCGCCTGGAGCAGTACCTGGGCATGCAGATCAAGCGCCAGCGCCAGGCGCAGGAGCTCAAGCTGGCGGACGTGGCGCGCATCGCGGGGATCAGCCAGGGCATGCTGAGCAAGATCGAGAACGCCCAGGTCTCCACCAGCCTCGACACCCTGAGCCGCCTGTGCGACGTGCTCGGCATGCCGATGTCGAAACTCTTCAGCCAGTACGACCAGCCCGACGGCAACGCCCTGCTGGTGAAGGCCGGCGACGGCCTGGAAGTGGTGCGCCGCGGCACCGAGAAGGGTCACACCTACCAGTTGCTCAACCACACCCGCGGGCCGAAGAAGAACTTCGAGGCCTACATGGTCAGCATGGACGACGCCAGCGAGGAGTTCCCGACCTTCTCCCACCCCGGCACCGAGTTCCTCCACCTGCTGGAGGGCGAGTTGGTGTACCGCCACGGCAACCAGCTCTATCCCATGCAGGCCGGCGACAGCCTGACCTTCGACGGCGAAACGCCCCACGGCCCGGAGAAGCTGGTGCAGGTGCCGATCCGGCTGTTGTCGATCATGAACTACGGCAACGATTGAGCGGCCGGGAGACCAGGCACGCCATTCCCCTGTAGGAGCGAGCTTGTCCGCGATAGCCGGAGATTCCGGCGCGATTCGCGAATGAGATCCGCTCCTACACCACCCCACCCGCACCACACCCTGTAGGAGCGCGCCCTGCGCGCGAAATCGCGGGCAGGGCCCGCTCCTACAGTCCGAGGTGAGGCGTGATTCCCGCGTAGGGCGCATAACCATTCGCGGTTATCCGCCGATGTCAATGCCTGCACCGTCCCCCTGTAGGAGCGAGCTTGCTCGCGAACAAATACGGTGCCATGCGGTTCGCGAGCAAGCTCGCTCCTACAACGATCCGCCGGCCCCCTGCACTCCCCGACCGTCCGGCCGAAAACTTTCCTGTCAGGATAAAAATTTTCCCCAGGGTATGGACCCACGGTTTCGCTTCGCCTATAAAAGCGCGAAAGGAAATTTATATTCCCAACAGTAAAAATCCCTTCACCGGCAAAAGCCGTCCACGCCGGTGAAACTTCCGCCCTTGCGCGCCGAGCTGCCTCCACACATCACGAGGACCCGACATGCACCACGCCCCTAGCCACTTCATCATCCGCATCAGTTGCCCGGCGGTGTCCGGGATAGTCGCGGCGGTGACCACCTACCTGGCCGAGCAGGGTTGCTACATCAGCGAGATGGCGCAGTTCGACGACGAAGGCAGCGGCCGCTTCTTCATGCGCGCCGTGTTCCGCTTCAACGAGGGCCTGGAGGGCGACATCGGCAACATCGAGTCCGGTTTCGCCGACGTGGCCAGCCGCTTCGACATGGACTGGAGCCTGCACAGCAGCGCCAAGCCGATGCGCGTGCTGCTGATGGTCAGCAAGTTCGACCATTGCCTGGCCGACCTGCTCTACCGCCACGCCAAGGGCGAACTGGAGATGCAGATCACCGCCATCGTCTCCAACCACCTCGACCTGCGCCCCATGGCCGAGCGCGAGGGCATCCGCTTCATCTACCTGCCGGTGACCAAGGACACCAAGGCCCAGCAGGAAGCCGAGTTGTTGAAGATAGTCGCCGAGACCGGCACCGAGCTGGTGGTGCTCGCCCGCTACATGCAGATCCTCTCCGACGACCTGTGCAAGCAGCTCTCCGGCAAGGCCATCAACATCCACCACTCCTTCCTCCCCGGCTTCAAGGGCGCCAAGCCCTACCACCAGGCCTACGAGCGCGGCGTGAAGCTGATCGGCGCCACCGCGCACTACGTCACCAGCGACCTCGACGAGGGCCCGATCATCGAGCAGGAAGTGCAGCGCGTGGACCACGCCTACGCTCCCGACGACCTGGTGGCCATCGGCCGCGACACCGAGACCATCGCGCTGTCCCGCGCGGTGAAGTACCACCTGGAACATCGCGTCTTCCTCAACCACGACCGCACGGTGATCTTCAAATGAATGCCATTCCCAGCGTCAAGCTCATCGACGGCAAGGCCACCTCGGCGCGGGTGCTCGCCGAGGTCCGCGAGGAAGTCCTGGCCCTGCGCGAGCATGGCATCCAGCCGGGCCTCGCCGTGGTGCTGGTGGGCAGCGACCCGGCCAGCCAGGTCTACGTGCGCAACAAGGTGCTGCGCGCCGAGGAAGTCGGCATCCGCTCGCTGGAGCACAAGCTGCCGGCGGACACCGGCGAGGCCGCCCTGCTCCAGCTGATCGCCGAATTGAACGAAGACCCGGCGGTGAACGGCATCCTCGTGCAACTGCCGCTGCCCAAGCACATAGACGAAAACCGCGTGCTCCAGGCCATCGACCCGCTGAAGGACGTCGACGGCTTCCACAGCGAGAACGTCGGCGGCCTCAGCCAGGGCCGCGACGTGCTCACACCCTGCACCCCGGCCGGCTGCATGCGCCTGCTGCAGGACACCTGCGGCGACCTCGCCGGCAAGCACGCGGTGGTCATCGGCCGCTCCAATATCGTCGGCAAACCGATGGCCGCGCTGCTGCTCAAGGCCCACTGCACGGTGACCGTGGTGCACTCGCGCAGCGCCAACCTGCGCGAGCTGTGCCGCCAGGCCGACATCGTGGTCGCCGCCGTGGGCAAGCCGCGCCTGGTCGACGCCAGCTGGCTGAAGCCCGGCGCGGTGGTGATAGACGTGGGCATCAACCGCATCGACGAGGACGGCCGCAGCAAGCTGGTCGGCGACGTCGACTTCGCCAGCGCCCTGTCCCAGGCCGCGGCCATCACCCCGGTGCCCGGCGGCGTTGGGCCGATGACCATCGCCTACCTGATGAAGAACACCCTGGCCGCCGCGCGCCTGCAACGCGCCGGCACCACCGCGGAGTAAGCAGCATGCCTTTCGCCCTCCTGAAATACGGCCTGAGCGCCGACTACCCGGTGGAAGTCGACTTGCCGCCGCCCTGCGAGCTGAAGCCGCGCTACGACGTGGTGATCATCGGCGGCGGCGGCCACGGCCTGGCTACCGCCTACTACCTGGCCAAGTACCACGGCGTGACCAACGTCGCGGTGCTGGAGAAGGCCTACCTGGGCGGCGGCAACACCGCGCGCAACACCGCGGTGATCCGCTCCAACTACCTCACCAGCGAGGGCGTGAAGTTCTACGCCGAGTCGGTGCGGATGTTCCAGGGCCTGTCCAACGAGTTCGACTTCAACATCATGTACTCCGAGCGCGGCCAGCTGACCCTGGCCCACACCGACGCCACGGTGCGCGCCTTCCGCCAGCGCGCCGAGGTGAACAAGCACTTTGGCGGGCGCACCGAGATGCTCGACCGCCAGCAGATCCGCGAGCTGGTGCCCACGCTCAACCTCGACCCCGGGCACCTGCCGGTGATCGCCGGGCTGTGGCACATCGACGGCGCCACCGCGCGCCACGACGCCGTGGCCTGGGGCTACGCCAAGCAGGCGGCCAAGCGCGGCGTGGAAATCCACCAGCTCACCGAAGTGCAGGACCTGGTGGTGCGCGACGGCCGCATCGAGGCCGTGAAGACCAACCGCGGCACCGTGCAGTGCGGCTGCGTGGTCCAGGCCATCGCCGGGGCCAGCTCACTGCTGATGGCCAAGGCCGGCATCCGCGCGCCCATCCACACCTACCCGCTACAGGCCATGGTCACCCAGCCGTTCAAGCCGTTCCTCGACCCGCTGGTGAGCTCCTCGGCGCTGCACTGCTACGTGCAGCAGACCAGCCGCGGCGAGATCGTCTTCGGCGGCGGCTCCGACCCCTACCCGCTGTACAACACCCGCTCGACCCTGGACCTGAAGGAAAGCCTGCTGGCCCACGCCATCGAGATGTTCCCGTTCATGGCCAACGCCAAGCTGATGCGCCAGTGGGCCGGGATCACCGACATGACCCCCGACTACAGCCCGATCATGGGCCTGTCGCCGGTCGAGAACTACTACCTCGACGCCGGCTGGGGCACCTGGGGCTTCAAGGCCACGCCCATCTGCGGCAAGACCATGGCCGAGCTTGTGGCCAGCGGCGGCAAGGTGCCGGAGCTGATCGCGCCCTTCGCCCTGGAGCGCTTCAGCCGCTTCCAGCAGGTCAACGAAATGGGCGCCACCGCGGCCAGCCACTGAGGATGCGCAGATGAAGATCATGACCTGCCCGCTCAACGGGCCCCGCAACATCAGCGAGTTCACCTACGGCGGCGAATTCAAGCGCATGCCCGACCCGGCCGGCTGCTCCGACGCGGAGTGGGCCGACTACGTGTTCAACAGCGACAACGCCGCCGGCGTGGTGCTCGAATGGTGGCTGCACAACGCCTCCAGCTACTGGTTCCTGGCCGAACGCCACACCGTCAGCGACCAGGTGATCCGCACCTTCGACCCGAAGGAAATCTTCGACCGCCGCATCGACTTCGCCCCGCAGGAGACCGCCCAATGAGCGCCCTCACCCGCCTGCCCGCCCCCATGGGCCTGCTGATCGACCGCACGCGGCCGCTGCGCTTCTCCTTCGACGGCCGCGACTACCAGGGCTACGAGGGCGACAGCATCGCCAGCGCCCTGCTCGGCAACGGCCGCTGGCTGCTCTCGCGCTCGTTCAAGTACCACCGCCCGCGCGGCCCGCTGACCCTCGCCGGGCAGGACGCCAACGCCCTGGTGCAGTTGCCCGACGAGCCCAACGTGCTGGCCGACATGCACCCCACCCGCGAAGGCCTGGCGGTGGAAGGCCAGAACTTCTCCGGCAGCCTCGACAACGACCGCGACGCCTACCTGGGCAAGTTCTCGCGCTTCATGCCGGTGGGCTTCTACTACCGCTCGTTCTACAAGCCCAAGGGCATGTGGAAGGTGTGGGAACCGCTGATCCGCAAGAAAGCCGGCCTCGGCGTGCTCGACCTTGGCTTCAAGCCGCAGTACTACGACAAGGCCTACCTGTTCGTCGACCTGGCGGTGATCGGCGCCGGCCCCGCCGGCCTGCGCGCCGCGCTGGACGCCGCCAACGCCGGGGCCAGGGTGTTGCTGGTGGAACAGCAGCCGGTGCTCGGCGGCTCGCTGAACTACGCCCGCTTCGACATCGCCGGCCGCCGCGCCGCCGCGCTGCGCGCCGAGCTGGTGGGCGCCGTCGAGGGCCACCCGAACATCCAGGTGCTGACCCAGGCCACCTGCAACGCCTGGTTCACCGACAACTACCTGCCGGTCATCCAGCACAAGCGCATGTACAAGGTGCGCGCCACCCGCTGCCTGGTGGCCGCCGGCTCCTTCGACCAGCCGGTGGTGTTCCGCAACAACGACCTGCCCGGCGTACTGCTGACCAGCGCCGCGCAGCGGCTGATGAAGCTCTACGCGGTGAAGCCGGGCAAGCGCGCCGTGGTCCTCACCGGCAACGACGACGGCTACCTGGCCGCCCTCGACCTGCAGGAACAGGGCGTGGAGGTGGCCGCGGTGGTGGACATGCGCGCAGCCCCTGCCGACGCCGAGCTGGCCGCCGAACTGCAGCGCCGGCACATCCCGCTGCACGTTGGCAGCACCGTCTACGAAGCCCTGCACGAGGCCGGCATGCGCCACGTCAGCGGCGTCGACATCCGCCGCATCGCCGGCCAGGGCGAGGTCGCCGCGCAAGGCACGCAGCTGGCCTGCGACCTGCTGTGCATGTCCGCCGGCTACATGCCGGTCTACCAGTTGCTGTGCCAGGCCGGCGGCAAGCTGGCCTACGAGGAGGAGCGCGCCGAGTTCGCCATCAGCGGCCTGCCCGCCGGGCTGGACATCGCCGGCTCGGTGAACGGCCGCCACGCCCTGGGCAACGTGCTCGCCGACGGCGCCCATGGCGCCGCCGCGGCCCTCGCCGCGCTGGGCCTGGACGCGCCGGCGCCGGCCGCCTTCGCCGGCGAGGCGCAGGTGAACTTCCCCTGGCCGATCTTCCCCCACCCCAAGGGCAAGGACTTCGTCGACTTCGACGAGGACCTGCAGGTGCGCGACATCGTCAACGCCACCCGCAGCGGCTACCGCGACGTGCAGCTGGTCAAGCGCTTCTCCACGGTCGGCATGGGCCCGTCCCAGGGCCGCCACTCGGCGCTGCCCACCGCGCGCCTGGTGGCCCGGGCCACCGGCCGCGGCATCGGCGAAACCGGCGTGACCACCGCGCGCCCGCCGTTCGAGGCGGAGAAGCTCGCCCACGTCGCCGGCCGCGCCTTCGACCCCTACCGGCAGACGCCCATGCACCGCCGCCATGTCGAGGCCGGGGCGAAGATGATGCCCGCCGGCATCTGGCAGCGCCCGGCGTTCTACGGCAAGGCCGAGGATCGCGAGCGCTGCATGCAGGAAGAGGCCCGCCACGTGCGCGAGCAGGTCGGCCTGATCGATGTCTCCACCCTAGGCGGCCTCGACGTGCGCGGCCCCGACGCCGCCGAGCTGCTGGAACGCCTGTACACCTTCGGCTTCGCCAGGCTGGCGGTCGGCCGCACCCGCTACGCGCTGATGACCAACGAGCACGGCGTGGTGATCGACGACGGCGTGTGCGCGCGCCTGGGCGAGCGGCACTTCTACGTCACCGCCACCACCAGCGGCGTCGACCGCATCTACCAGCAGATGCTCAAGTGGAATGCGCAGTGGCGCCTCAACGTGGACATCGCCAACGTCACCGCCGCGCTGGCCGCGGTAAACCTGGCCGGGCCGCTGTCGCGCCAGGTGCTGGCCAAGCTCTGCGACGACGTCGACCTGTCCGCCGCGGCCTTCCCCTACCTGGGCGTGCGCAGCGGCAAGGTCGCCGGCATCCCGGCGCGCATCCTGCGGGTGGGCTTCGTCGGCGAGCTGGGCTACGAGGTCCACGTGCCAGCGCGCTTCGCCGAGCGCCTGTGGGACGCGCTGATGGAAGCCGGCGCCGAGCACGGCATCCGCCCCTTCGGCGTGGAGACCCAGCGCCTGCTGCGCCTGGAGAAGGGCCACGTGATCATCGGCCAGGACACCGACGGCATGACCCACCCGGCGGAGATCGACATGCAGTGGGCGATCGGCCGCAAGAAGCCGTTCTTCGTCGGCAAGCGCTCCATCGAAATCCTCGAGGCGCAGCCGCTCAAGCGCAAGCTGGTGGGCTTCGTCCTGCCCAAAGGCAGCGCCCAGCCGCTGGAGGGCCACCTGGTGCTCGACGGCGCCGACATCAGCGGCAACGTCACCTCCTGCGAGTACTCGCAGAGCCTCGGCCAGATCGTCGGCCTGGCCTACGCCGGCGCCCACCAGGCCACCCCGGGGATGCAGATCCCGATCCGCGTGGAGGGCGGCGCGGTGGTGCGCGCCACCGTCGTCCAGCTGCCCTTCTACGACCCGCAGAACCTGCGCCAGGAGCTCTGAGCCATGTCCAGCCTGAAAGCCGAAGACTTCATCGAACGCAGCCCGCTGTACCCGCTGCACCGCGGCGCGCGCCTGGCCGCCCTGGGCCGCGCCGCCATAGTCGCGCGCTACGGCGAGCAGGAAGAGCACGCGCAGTTGCGCAGCTGCGCGCTGATCGACCTGAGCAACCTGCCCCGCGCCGGTTTGCGCGGGGCCGACGCCTCCGCCTACCTGCAAGCCCGCGGCTACGCCCTGCCCGAGGCGCCCAACCGCGCCCTGCGCCAGGCCGACGGCGGCCTGGTGGCGCGCCTGTCGCAGACCGAGTACCTGCTGCTGGGCAGCCTCCACGACGGCGGCGCGCGCGTCGCCGCCGAAGAGGCCGCCTGGCAGCTGGACGACAGCGCCAACTACCTGCTGCCGCGCCAGGACAGCCACGCCTGGCTGCAACTGAGCGGCGAGCACTACGCGCAGGTGATGGCCAAGCTCTGCGGCGTCGACCTGCGCCCGACGGCCTTCGGCCCCGGCGCGGTGGCGCAGACCTCGGCGGCGCGGCTCAACGTCATCGTCATCAACGCCAGCGACGACGACCTGCCCAACCTGCAGATCCTCTGCGACCGCGCCTCGGTGCAGTACTTCTGGGAAGCGCTGCTCGACGCCATGGCCGAGTTCGACGGCCGCCCGGTGGGCATCGACGCCCTGCTCGACTGACCGGCCGGCGGCGCCCCGCGACGGGCGCCGCCGTGGAGGCCCCATGAGTGAAAGCGACTACCGCGTGCCGGCCCTGGAACGCGGCCTGAACCTGCTCGGGCTGTTCAACGCCCGCCAGCGCAGCCTGGGCATGAACGAGATGGCCGAGCGCCTGGGGGTGAGCCCCTCGGCGCTCTACCGCATCGTCCAGACGCTGCAGGACATGGGCTACCTGAACCGCCTGGAGCGCAACCAGTACGAACTGGGCGCGCGGGTGATCTCCGACGGCTTCGCCTACCTGAGCAGCCGCGACATCGTGGAAATTGCCCTGCCGCACCTCAACGCCCTGCGCGACAGCACCTCGCTGTCGTGCCACCTGAGCATCCGCGAGCAGACCGACAGCCTGTACATCTACCGCGCCTTCGCCCCGCAGCGGCTGACGGTGAACATCCCGGTGGGCACCCGCCTGCCCTGCCACGTCACCGCCCTGGGCCGGGTGCTGCTCACCGCCCTGGACGAGGACGGCCTGGCCCAGCTCTACCAGCAGGTACGCCTGGACGACTACCCGCCGCCGGCGCCGCGCACCCTGTTGGAACTGCAGCACACCATCGCCGAGGACCGCGAACGCGGCTGGGTGCTGCACCGCTCGGACTACTCCACCGCCATCGCCACCGCCATCCGCGACCGCAGCGGCCAGGTGGTGGCCGCCATCAACCTGTCTGGCCCGGAGGCGGTGCTGGCCACGCCCAGCGCGGAAGACCGCTACCTGGGCCTGCTGCGGGAAACCGCGGCGGCCATTTCCGCCGAGCTGGCGCTCTAGGCCAGCCGGGGCGGCGGCCCAGCCGCCCCGTGCCGCTCACCTCGCCCCGATAGATTGGTTGAGTACGCTTTTTCTCACCTTCAGGTTTCAAAAACCTCACGCAAGCCCTCCCCCTTCAATCCCTTTCCCCAGCGCCCCAGGCCGCCTCCGGCGCGCGTCGGCGGCCGCTTGGCGGCCTGACGCGACCGGCCATTGCGCTCTGTGACCGGCCGACGCAGCCGACCGGTCGGTCATTCGCTGAAGAAAAAGCCCGCGGCCTCTGTTGACAGGTTTTGCCCATCGCCCATACGCTGAATACATCGCTGCACACATCAAAGCGCACAACACACCACACAGCGATGAAAGTTGTTTGCCTTCTGCCTACAAAAACAAATTTACGGAGAGGTCAAAATGGCTCGTATGTTCCCCCGCTCCATCCGCAAGGCCCTCGCCTGCGCGGCCGCCGTCGGCGCGCTGCTCACCCAGACCCCGTCCCAGGCCGCCGATACGTCCATGTGGCAGGGCGTGCAAAAGGCCGGCGTATTGCGCTGCGGCGCGGCGGTCGCCGCGCCCTATGTGATGCGTGACGCCAGCAGCGGCCAGTACAGCGGCTACTTCGTCGACCTGTGCCGCGACTTCGGCGAGAAGGTGCTGAAGGTCAAGGTGGAGTTCGTCGACACCAACTGGGACAACCTCGTCGCCGGCCTGCAGAGCGGCAAGTGGGACCTGGCCATGGCCCTCAACCAGACGCCCGAGCGCGCCCTGGCGGTGGCCTTCTCGGCGCCGGCCACCGACTACCAGGTGTCGCTGGTGGTGAACAAGGAGAACCCCAAGTTCAGCGGCGCCGGCAACGCCATCGCCGACTACGACAAGCCCGGCGTGACCTTCGCGGTGATGTCCGGCACCGCCCAGGACAAGGCGATTTCCTCTGTGCTCAAGCAGGGCACCGTCATGCGCCTGCCGGGCATGGACGAAACGCGCCTGGCGCTGATGTCGCGGCGCGCCGACGTGCTGGTCGACGCCAGCGACACCAACCACCTGTTCGCCATGGCCAACGACTGGGCCAGGGAAGTCCTGCCCAAGCCGGCCCTGGCCAAGCAGGGCGTGGCCTTCGGCATGCGCCGCGACATCTCCGCGGCGGACCTGCAGGTGCTGAACATCTACGTGACCCAGCGCCGCGAGACCGGCGAGATCGACCGCCTGGTCGACAAGGCCTCCGCCGAAGTCAACGCCAAGACCGCCGCCAAGTAACTCCCGCCGACACCGGGGGCCGCGCAACGGCGGCCCCCGCGGAGAACACCGCCCATGAATACCCCGCGTTTGGTGGCTGCCCAGCCACAGGCTCCGTTCGCCCCGGATTCCACCGCCGGCGGCGACTTCATCCAGCTCCGAGGCGTGTGCAAGGCCTACGGAGAGCAGCTGGTGGTGATGGACAACATGGACCTGGACATGCGCGCCGACGACCGCCTGGTCATCATCGGCCCGTCCGGCAGCGGCAAGAGCTCGCTGCTGCGGGTGCTGATGGGCCTGGAGGGCATCCAGGGCGGCAGCATCGCCTTCCAGGGCCAGCCCTACATCAGCGGCTGCCAGCGCCGCGGCAAGCCGCTGAACGAGGCGCTGCGCACGCAGATCGGCATGGTCTTCCAGCACTACACGCTGTTCCCGCACCTGTCGGTGCTGGGCAACCTGATCCTCGCCCCGTGCAAGGTCCATGGCCTGTCCCGGGCCGCGGCGACGGAAAAGGCCCGCGCCTACCTCGCCCGCCTGGGCCTGGAGAGCAAGCTGCACGCCTACCCCAGCCAGCTCTCCGGCGGCCAGAAGCAGCGCGTGGCCATCGCCCGCGCGCTGATGCTCGAACCCAAGCTGATGCTGTTCGACGAAGTCACCTCGGCGCTGGACCCGGAGATGGTCATCGAGGTGCAGAACGTGATGCTGCAGCTGGCCGAGCAGAAGATGGCGATGATCATCGTCACCCACGACATGCACTTCGCCCGCCACATCGCCACCCGCGTGGTGTTCTGCGCCAACGGCCGGGTGGTCGAGCAGGGCCCGCCCGAGCAGATCTTCAGCCAACCCCGGGAAGCCCGCACCCGCGAGTTCCTGGAAAAGGTCGTGCACCTGGATTGAGGGCGGCGCCATGAACTACCAATTCGACTTCCATTTCTTGAGCGGCAGCCTGCCGGCGCTGCTCGGCGGCCTGAAGGTCACCCTGGAGCTGGCCCTGGTGTCGAACCTGATCGGCCTGGTCTGCGGCTTCGGCCTGTGCCTGATGACCCTCAGCCGCTGGTTCTTCGTCCGCTGGCCGGCGCAGCTGTTCATCGAGTTCTTCCGCTGCACCCCGGCGCTGCTGCAGATCGTCTGGTTCTTCTACTGCGTGCCGATGCTCTTCAACGTGTTCATCGACCCCATCGCCATGGGCTTCCTGGCCCTGGGTCTGAACCTCACCGCGTTCAACGCCGAGGCCTACCGCGCCGGCGTGCAGGCGGTGCCGCGCGAGCACCTGGACGCCTGCGTCGCCCTGGGCCTGAAGCCCTGGCAGCGCACGCTCTACGTGGTGCTGCCGCAGGCCCTGCGCAGCGCGGTGCCGGTGCTGATGACCAACGGCATCGGCAGCCTGCAGCAAAGCGCCCTGGTGGCGATAGTCGCGGTGTCCGACCTGATGTACGTCGGCAAGAGCCTGGCCACCGAGGCCTACCGCCCCCTGGAAACCTACACCCTGATCGCCCTCGTCTACTTCGCCCTGTCGCTGCCCATCGGCCAGCTGGTGCAGTACCTCGAACGGCGCCAGGACCTGGCGACGCAACGCTGAGGAAACCGCCATGAGCCTCGATTTTTCCGTCGTCTTCTCCTACTGGCAGGTGCTGCTCAAGGGCCTGGCCCTGACCCTCGCCTTCACCCTCGGCTGCGCCCTCATCGGCAGCCTGGCCGGCTTCGTCCTGGCCCTGCTGCGCAACGTGCGCAGCCGCCTGCTGAAGCTGCCGGTGACGCTGTTCGTCGAGTTCTTCCGCGGCACGCCGCTGCTGATCCAGCTGTTCTGGGTGTTCTTCTGCTTCCCGGTGGTGTTCGGCCTGGACATCCCGCCCTACGTCTCGGTGGTGATCTCGCTGACGCTGTACATGGCGGCCATCACCAGCGAGACCTTCCGCGGCGCGCTCAAGTCCATCGCCGGCGAGCAGCACGACGCCTGCACCGCGCTGGGCCTGACGCCGCGGGTGAAGGTGCTCTACGTGGTCTTCCCGCAGGCCCTGCTGCGCGCGGTGCCGCCGCTGCTGTCGAACGTCGTCAGCCTGTTCAAGGAGAGCGCGCTGATCTCCTCCGTCGGCGTCGCCGACCTGATGTTCGTCGGCCAGAACATCTCCAACAGCACCGCGCGGCCGGTCGAGTTCCTCTCCGCCGTCGCGGTCATCTACTTCCTCGTGGCTTTCCCGCTGACCCGCCTGGTCGGCGTGATCGAAGCCCGGATGCTCAGGCGCTACGCCTACTAACCCCCCACCACCGATGCGGAGATCCACCATGCAACTCACTGGCATCCTGCCCGCCCTCGTCACGCCCTTCGACAAGTCCGGCGCGGTCGACCACGACACCCTGGCCTCGATCCTCGAATACCAACTCAAGGCCGGTGTCAGCGGCTTCGTCCCGCTGGGCTCGACCGGCGAGTACTACGCGCTCACCAACGAGGAGCGCCGCCAGGTCCTGGCCACGGTCAAGGAAGTGGTCGGCGAGCGCGGCACCCTGATCGCCGGCGCCAACGGCTCCTGCACCCGCGAGGTGCTGGAGCAGGTCAAGCAAACCGTCGAGGCCGGCTACACCAACCTGCTGATCGCCCCACCCTACTACGCGCTGCCGTCCCAGGAAGAACTGCTGGCGCACTACCGGACCATCCTGGAGACCTTCCCGGAAATCAACCTGGTGCTCTACAACTACCCGGTGCGCACCAACGTCGAGGTCGGCATGGGCGTGATCCAGGCGCTGGCCGAGCACCCGCGGGTCATCGCCATCAAGGAAAGCAGCGGCAACCTGCTGCGCGCCATCGAGATCGGCACCAACTACAAGGACAAGGTGCAGCTGTCCTGCGGCTCCGACGACCAGGCCCTGGACTTCTTCCTCTGGGGCGCCAGCAGCTGGATCTGCGGCCCGGCCAACTGCTTCCCCGACCAGGTGACCGACTTCTACCGCAAGTTCGCCTCCGGCGACCTGGCCGGCGCCCAGGAGGTGATGCGCAGCCTGTTCCCGGTGATGGCCAGCCTGGAAAGCGGCAAGTTCGTGCAGAAGGTGAAGTACGGCTGCGAGCTGGCCGGCTTCAGCGCCGGCAACGCGCGCGCCCCGCTGCTGCCGCTGACCGACGAAGAAAAGGCCGAATTCCGCAAGGTATTCGAGGCTTCCCAGCGCTGAGCGCATGGACGCCGCTGCCCGCCCCGGCAGCGGCGTCCCCTGGAGGACGCACCCCATGAGCCGACAGAGTTTCACCTGCATCGAAGGCCATACCGAAGGCATGCCCGTGCGCATGGTCATCGACGGCGCCCCCGAGCTGCACGGCGCCAGCATGAGCGAAAGGCGCCAGCACTTTCTGGCCGAGTACGACTGGATCCGCCGGGCGCTGATGCTCGAACCGCGCGGCCACGCGCACATGTCGGGCACCCTGCTCTACCCGCCCGTGAGCGAGGACGCCGACCTCGCGCTGCTGTTCATCGAAACCTCCGGCTGCCTGCCCATGTGCGGCCACGCCACCCTCGGCTCGATCACCTTCGCCCTGGAAGCCGGCCTGGTCCGGCCGAAGACGCCGGGCACGGTGATCGTCGACGTCCCCGCCGGGCGCGTCAGCGCGCAATACCGCATGCAGGACGGCAAGGTCGGCGGCGTGCGCTTCACCAACGTGCCGAGCTTCCTCCTGCACCGCGACCTGAGCATCCGACTGCCGGCCCTCGGCGAGCTGCGCCTGGACATCGCCTACGGCGGCAACTTCTACCCGATCATCGAGCCGCAGCCGAACTACCCCGGCTGCGAGCACTTCACCCCGCAGCAATTGCTGGCCTGGGGGCGCGAAGTGCAGGCGCTGGTGAACCGCGAGTTCGCCGTGGCGCACCCCGAGGACGCCAGCATCCGCGGCGTGAAGCACTGCATGTGGGCCGGCCGCCCCTTGGCAGCCGACGCCGATGGGCGCAGCGTAGTGATTGCCGGCGACAGCCTGATCGACCGCTCGCCCTGCGGCACCGGCACCTCGGCCCGGGTGGCCCAGCGCCATGCCCGCGGCCTGCTGGCGCGCGACGCCGTGTTCCGCCATGAAAGCCTGATCGGCAGCCGCTTCGACGGCCGCGTCGAGGAAGTCCTGGCCCTGGCCGACGGCACGCCGGCGGTGCGCCCGAGCATCGAGGGCCGGGCCTGCATCACCGGCCGCGCCGAACATTACATCGACAGGGCCCAACCCTACTGGCAGGGTTTCAGCCTGGAAGACTTCACCGACCACCGCAGCCCGGAAGAGCCCCTGAAATGAACGACCCGCAAGCCGCTTCGCAAAACGCCATCGTCGTCGGTGGCGGCATCGTCGGTGTCTGCTGCGCCCTGTACCTGCAGCGCGAAGGCTACCGCGTCACCCTGGTGGACCCGGCCGCGCCGGGCGACAGCACGGCGAAATGGAGCTGCGGGCAGATGGCGGTCAGCGAGGTCATCCCGCTGTCCAAGCCGGGCATCCTGATGAAGGTGCCCGGCTGGCTGCTAGACCAGCGGGGCCCGCTGGCCCTGCGCCCCAGCGCGCTGCCGGGCATCCTGCCGTGGTTCCTGCGCTTCGTCGCCTGCGCGCGGCATTCGAAGATCGCCGAGATCGCCCGCGACATGGCGCGCCTCACCCACCACGTCTACGAGGACTACGCGCCGCTGCTCGACGCCTGCGCGGACAAGAGCCTGCTCGGCCAGCGGCCGATCATCGAGGTGTTCGACTCGCCCGCCGCCCTGGTCCACGAGCGCCCGCACCTGGAGCTGCGCAAGTCGCTGGGCTTCCAGTCCGAGGAACTCGACGGCGCCGCCATCGGCGACCTCGAACCGGCCCTGGCCGGCAAGTTCCAGCACGGCCTGCTGTTCCCCGACTGGCGCGCGGTGAACGACACCGAAGGCTTCATCGCCGCGCTGACCGAAAGCTTCGTCGCCCAGGGCGGCATCCGCGTGCGCGAGCGGGTGAAGCACATCGACGAAAGCGCCGACCGCGCCGCCGGCGTCACCCTGGCCGACGGCAGCCGCTACCCCGCCCAACTGGTGGTGGTGGCCGCCGGCACCGGCTCGCGGCAGTTCTTCGAGCAACTCGGAGTGAGCATCCCGCTGGCCGGCATCGCCGGCTATCAGGCGGTGCTGCCCACCCCGGGCGTGGACATCCGCCATTCGGTGATCTACGCCGACGGCGGCTTCTGCTTCGCCCCCATGACCCGCGGCCTGCAGATCGGCGGCACCATCGAGTTCGCCGGCCCCAACGCCGACCCCAACTTCCGGCGCGCCGAAATCATCCTGGAAAAGGCCCGCCGCGTGCTGCCGCAACTCGACACCGCCAAGGTCGAGTTCGGCGTCGGCTACCGCCCCTTCCTGCCCGACACCAAGCCGGTGATCGACCGCTCGCCGCGCCTGGGCAACGTGCTCATGGCCTTCGGCCACGGCCAGCTCGGCCTCACCCTGGGCGCCACCACCGGCCGCCTGGTCGCCGACCTCGCCGCCGGCCGCCGCCCGGCCCAGGACCTCAGCCCCTTCAGCGCTCGCCGCTTCGCCTTCATCGGAGGAACCGCATGAACTACCAGCAGCTCTACATCGACGGCCAATGGCTCGCCCCCGCCCAGGGCGGCAGCTTCGACACCTTCGACCCCAGCGACGAAACCCTCCTCGCCCGGGTGGCCGCCGCCACCGCCGAGGACGTGGACGCCGCGGTGCGCGCCGCCCGCCGCGCCTTCGACGAAGGCCCCTGGCCGCGCATGAGCGGGGCCGGGCGCGCCGCCGTGCTGCGCCGCATCGCCGAAGGCATCCGCGGCCGCCAGCAGGAACTGGCCGAACTGGAAGTGCGCGACAACGGCAAGCCGCTGCCCGAGGCGCTGTGGGACATCGGCGACACCGCCGGCTGCTTCGACTTCTACGCCGGGCTGGCGGAAAAGCTCGACGCCAGCCAGGAGCAGGAAATCGCCCTGGCCGACGAGCGCTTCAGCTCGGTGGCGCGCAAGGAGCCGGTGGGCGTGGCCGGCGCCATCATCCCCTGGAACTTCCCCATGCTGATGGCCGCCTGGAAGGTCGCCCCGGCCCTGGCCGCCGGCTGCGCCATGGTGCTCAAGCCCTCGGAACTGACGCCGCTGACCGCCCTGCACCTGGCCGAGATCGCCCATGAAGCCGGCCTGCCGGCGGGCGTGCTCAACGTGGTGACCGGCCTGGGCGCCGACGCCGGCGCGCCGCTGGCCGAGCACCCGGGCGTGGACAAGCTGGCCTTCACCGGCAGCGTGCCCACCGGCAGCCGGATCATGCAGGCCGCCGCCCGCGACATCAAAAACATCAGCCTGGAGCTGGGCGGCAAGTCGCCCTTCGTGATCTTCGCCGACAGCGACATCGAGGCCGCCGTGGAGTGGATCCTCTTCGGCATCTTCTGGAACCAGGGCGAAGTCTGCTCGGCCACCTCCCGCGTGCTGGTGCAGCGGGCGCTGTACGAGCCGCTGCTGGCGCGCCTGGCCGAAGAGGCGCGGAAGATCACCATCGGCAACGGCCTGCGCGAAGGCGTGCTGCTCGGCCCGCTGGTCAACAAGGCGCAGTACGACAAGGTGCTGCAGGCCATCGCCCGCGGCCAGGAAGAAGGCGCGCGGCTGGTCTGCGGCGGCGAACGCCCGGCCGGCCTGGACAAGGGTTATTACGTGCAGCCCACGGTGTTCGCCGACGTGCCCGAAGACGCCTGGATCTGGAACGAGGAAATCTTCGGCCCGGTGGTCTGCGTGCGCCCGTTCGACAGCGAGGACGAAGCCGTGCGCTCGGCCAACGCCTCGCGCTTCGGCCTGGGCGCCGCGGTGATGTCCCGCGACCTGCCGCGCTGCGAGCGCGTCGCCCGGCGGTTCCGTGCCGGCATCGTGTGGATCAACTGCTCGCAACCGACCTTCAGCGAGGCGCCCTGGGGCGGCTACAAGCACAGCGGCATCGGCCGCGAGCTGGGCGAATGGGGCCTGAACAACTACCTGGAAACCAAGCAGATCACCCGCTACGACAGCGAGCAGCCCTGGGGCTGGTACATCAAGTGAGGTGCGACTGATGCGCTGGAAGAAGACGCTGCAACTGGCCGACGTGCATTGCGAAGGCGAGATCGGCAAGGTCATCACCGGCGGGGTGCTGGGCATCCCCGGCGAAACCATGCTGGACAAGATGAACTACATCAACGAGGTAGACGACAGCCTGCGCCGCCTGGTGGTCATGGAACCGCGCGGCTGCCTGCAGATGTCGGTGAACCTGCTGCTGCCGCCGACCAACCCTGCGGCCGACGCCGGCTTCATCGTGCTGCAGGCGGACAAGGCCCACCCGATGTCCGGCAGCAACTGCATCTGCGTGGTCACCGCGCTGCTGGAGCTGGGCATGTTGCCGATGCAGGAGCCGGAGACGACCGTGGTGCTGGACACCCCCGCCGGGCTGGTCACCGCCCGCGCGCGCTGCGCCGACGGGCGCTGCCTGGGGGTGTCGCTGGACATGGTGCCGGCCTTCGTCGAGCAACTGGACGTGCCGATCGACGGCGGCGAGTTCGGCCCGCTGAACGCCGACATCGCCTTCGGCGGCGTGTACTACGCGCTGATCGACGTCGAGCAGGTCGGCCTCGCCATCGCCCCGGAGAACGCCCGCGAGCTGGCCGATGCCGGCGTGAAGCTGCGCGGCCTGATCAACCAGCAGGTGCGCGTGCGGCACCCGCTGTACCCGCAGATCGACGAAGTGGCCTACGTGATGTTCCGCAACCGCCTGGACGCGCGCACCTACCAGACCTGCACCACCCTGCCGCCGGGGCGCGTCGACCGCTCGCCCTGCGGCACCGGCAGCTCGGCCAACCTCGCCACGCTGAGCGCGCGCGGCCTGGTGCGGCCCGGCGAGCGCCTGGTGTCGCGCTCCACCATCGGCGGCGAGTTCCAGGTGGAGCTACTCGGCGCCACGGAAGTGGCCGGCAAACCGGCGGTGCTGCCGCGGGTGGAAGGCCGCGCCTGGCTGTACGGCATCCAGCAGATCGGCGTCGACCCGGACGACCCGCTGGCCGCGGGCTTCATGCTCAGCGACACCTGGGGCCCGGCGTTTCCGCGCTGAACGCGGCCACGCTAAGATGGCGGGCTGGTCTGTATGACACAGCCCGCGCACACCGAGACCTGATGATGGCCAAAGAAGAAGAAGTGGAAAGCCCCGGGCGCCGCCATGGCGGGCGCTATATCTACGAGGAGCTGCGCAAGCAGATCCTCACGCTCAAGCTCAAGCCCGGCGTACAGCTGGACGAGGTCTCCCTGGCGGCGCAGTTCGGCCTGTCGCGCTCGCCGGTGCGCGATGCCCTGGCCCGGCTGACCAGCGAAGGCCTGGTGACCATCCTGCCCAACCGCACCACCCTGGTCACCCCCTTCGAGATCGAGGAGTTCCCCAACTACGTGGCCGCGCTGGACCTCATCCAGCGGGCGGTCACCCGCCTGGCCGCGCTCCAGCGCAGCGACGAGGACCTGCAGGCGATCCGCAAGGCCGACGCGGCCTACATGGCGGCCGTGGAGTCCGGCGACTTCCAGGCGATGTCCGAGCTGAACAAGGCCTTCCACATGGCCATCGCCGAGGCCGGGCGCAACCCCTACTTCGTCAGCTACTACGAACGCCTGCTGGGCGAAGGCCAGCGCCTGCTGCACCTGCACTTCGACTACATCGTCAGCTCGGCCGGCACCGCCCGCCTGGGCCGCGACCACGAGGAAATCATCGAAGCCATCGCCGCCCGCGACGCGGAAGCCGCCGAAAAGGCCGCCCACGAGCACACCATGCTGTTCCAGCGCCGCTTCCTGGAATACATGCAGCAGAACCTGACGGCGAAAATGAACCTGGCCTGAACTTCAACCACCCCCGAACTTCAACCACCAATAGGAGCAAGGGATGTCTTCCGCGAAACCGCTGTGCGGGCAAAACATTCTGGTCACCGGCGCCTCCGGCCAGATCGGCGCGGCCATCGTCCGCCGCCTGGCGCAGGAAGGCGCCCGGCCGATCATCCACTTCGGCCGCGACCGGGCCGGCGCCGAGGCGTTGCTCGCCGCTGTCGGCGGCGAGGGCTGGCTGGTCCAGGCCGACCTATCGGACGCGCAGGGGCCCTTCCAGCTGTGGTGCGAGGCCCAGGCCCTGGCCGGGCGGGTGCATGGCCTGGTCAACAACGCCGGCATCCGCACGGAAATCTCCATCGATGCCGACGAGGCGGCCTGGACGGCGGCCTGGCAACGGGAGTTCCAGGTCAACTTCTTCTCCGCCGCCACGCTGTGCAAGGAAGCCCTGCGCCATTTCCGGCAACTGGGCGGCGGGCGCATCGTCAACCTCGCCAGCCGCGCCGGGCAACGTGGCTATGCCGCCGACGCCATGCCCTACGGCGCGACCAAGGCGGCGCTGATCAACCTCACCAAATCCATCGCCCGCAGCTTCGGCCAGGACGGCGTGGCGGCGGTGGCCATCGCCCCCGGCTGGGTGCGCACCGACATGGCCGAAGACTTCATCGCCAGGCACGGCAAGGCCGCGGCGGTCGCCGAGATCCCCATCGGCGAAATGGCCGAGCCGGACGAAGTGGCCGAACTGGTGGCCTTCGCCCTGCGGCCCTCGCTGCCGTCCCTGAGCGGCGCGACGCTGGACCTGAACGGCGGCAGCTACATTCGCTAGCGGCTGGCCCTGGTCGCCGCCCTGGTTGCCGGAGGCCGCCCCGCCCGTTACAACGAGAGGCTGGACATCAGGCGGCTGACAGGGTTTTCTGAAGGGCTTTAGCGGCCACGACAGAACCGAGCGCGTGGCGACCGACGAACTCCGTCCAAGGCGAGGATCGACATGCCGAACGAAACCTACACCCCACCGCGCGTCTGGACCTGGGACAAGGACAATGGCGGCGCCTTCGCCGGCATCAACCGTCCGGTCGCCGGGGCCACCCACGACAAGCCCCTGCCGCGCGGCAAGCATCCGCTGCAGCTGTATTCGCTGGCCACGCCCAATGGCGTCAAGGTGACCATCCTGCTCGAAGAGCTGCTGGAGTTGGGCCTGGAGGGCGCGCAATACGATGCCTGGCCCATCAGCATCAGCCAGGGCGAGCAGTTCGGCAGCGGCTTCGTCGAGGTCAACCCGAACTCCAAGATCCCCGCCCTGCTGGATACCGGTCTGGAGCCCGCGCTGCGCGTCTTCGAGTCCGGCTCGATCCTGCTCTACCTGGCCGAGAAGTTCGGGCGTTTCATCCCCGGCGACATCGCCGGGCGCACCGAAACCCTGAACTGGCTGTTCTGGCAGGTCGGCAGCGCCCCCTTCCTCGGTGGCGGCTTCGGCCACTTCTACGCCTACGCGCCGGAAAAGTTCGAGTACCCCATCAACCGCTATGCCATGGAGGTCAAGCGCCAGCTGGACGTGCTCGACCGGCAACTGGCGAGCAACCGCTACGTCGCCGGCAGCGAATACAGCATCGCCGACATGGCGATCTGGCCCTGGTACGGCGCGCTGATGAACAACCAGGTCTATGCCGCCGCCGAGTTCCTCGACGTCGAGACCTACACCCACGTGCGCCGCTGGACGGACGAAATCGGCAAGCGCCCCGCCGTGCAGCGCGGGGTCAAGGTCAACCGGACCTGGGGCGAGGCCCACGAGCAAGTGCCCGAACGCCACGGGCCCGACGACTTCCGGCGCTGAGACGGGCGGCCGGTCAGGCGGTACCGCCGCCGGGCGGCGGCTCCCGGCCACGGGCCGCCTCCATGGCCTGCACCAGGCCGCGGGCGCCGGAGCCCCATTTGGTGATGACCTTCACCGCCTCGGTGAAGGGCACGTCGACCGGGTGCACGCGATGCGCCTCCAGTACGTACACGGCGCCGGCGAAGGGTGTCGGCACCGAGGGCACGAACACGGTGTAGCGGCCGTCCTCGAAGGCCTCGATGATGAAGCCGGGCACCAGGGCCTCTTCGATTTCCACCAGGGCCGGCTTCCAGATGCCGTCGTTCTTCTCGCCGGCCACCTGCAGGGTCAGGCTGCGCAGCAGTTCGTAGCCCGGAATGCGCTCGAACACCGAGCGCTCCAGCCGGCCACGGGCCAGCTTTCCCAGGCGGGTGCGCACGGCGAGGCCGATGACGAAGCAGATCACCAGCACGAGCAGCGCGGACAGTATCTGCTGGGCCGGCAGGCTCTCCGGCAGCAGCTGGGTGAAGGGCCGGACCAGTTGGCCGGCCGAGGCGATGCCCTTGAGCAGGAGCAGCAGGGCCAGGTAGATCGGCAGGATGACCAGCAGGCCTGCCAGCACGCACCTGCCGATGAAAGCGACGGCGTTTTTCACGGAAGCACCTCCTCGGGTTGCAGGCCGCGGCCCGTGGAAAACACCTGCGCAGGGTCGGCCACGCGTGCCGGCGGGAGGCCGGCAGGGCTTGGAGATAGCCTAGACGACGGTGGGTCGTTTCACTTTCCCTTGGCTCTGGAAGACCAAAAACCAGAGCAAGAGCCGCTTTTGCTCTTCGTAGGAGCGAGCTTGCTCGCGAACCCCGCAGTCACTGGGTTGCCGCGTTCGCGGGAATGACGGGGGATGGTTAGGCGTTTCAGGATGACTCAGGATTTTTCTCCCGCCCCGAACGGCCCCCTCTCCCTTCAGGGCGGGGCGCGCAGCCGAGGGCTGGGGAGAGGGTTACGGACTCCCCCCACACACCTCTGCCAACCCTGACTCCGCTCCCCCTCCCTAACCCTCCCCCGCAAGCGGGAGAGGGAACCGTTCGGCATGAAGCGCAATCACGAAGCGCCCTGCCCCCACATCCGTCTAGCCAAACCAATCGCGGACGGAGTCCGCTCCTACGGGTCCAGAATCGCTTCGGCGTTTCGGCCAACGGCGTATAACCGCGAACGGTTATACGCCCTACGCGCTCAGGATGATTCCGAACTTGCCGCCCACGCCGAACGGCCCCCTCTCCCTCCGGGAGAGGGCTGGGGTGAGGGTGCGGAGCCTGGACTGAGCGCCTTCGCTGAACCAAGCCCCCCCCCTAATCCCACCGCAACCAGCGCCTCAGATCCACTGATCGTTGCGCTTGCGCCGTACCCGCAGCAGGGTCGGCAGGATCAGCCCGACCAGCAGGCCGGCGCCGGCGATGCTGCCGCCGTAGGCCATGTAGCGCATCAGCACCTGCTTGTTCTCGTCGCCCAGTTGCGCCTGCGCCGCGCGCAGTTCGGAGCGGGCCTTGGTGAGTTCGTCGTCGAGGCCGGCGCGGGCCGCCTGCAGTTCGTCGATGAGTTTCTTGCGCGAGTCCAGGGTTTCCTGCATGCCCTGCACGCGGGTCTTCCAGCTGTCGTTGATGCCCGCCAGTTCAGCGCTCAGCTCGCTCACCTTCTGCTCCAGCTGCGGCAGGCGCTCGGCCTGGCCGGGCTTGTCCTGCAGGTCACGGCTGGGGATCCACACGCTGCTGCCGCTTTCGCCGCGCACCTGGCTGTAGTCGCCCTGGGTGTTCAGCAGCTCGACCTTCTGCCCCGAGGTCAGGGTGCCGACGATGCGGTAGCCGTCGGTGGGGCCGCTGCGCACGTAGGTCGTCAGGCTGTCGCTCACCCAGCGCGCATTGCCGGCGCCCTCCTCGGCCTGCGCCGCGGCGCCGGCCGCCAGCAGGCCACCCAACAGGCAGGCGCCCAGGACGCGGGTGGGAAGGGATACGGAGGCGGGGAAATGACGGGATAGGGACATGGGCAATCTTCACATGGCGATAAACGAACCCCGGCGAGCGGGCGCGGTAAAAAGCCGGCCAGGCAGATGCTCCGGGGCGGCTACGATCTTGCTATCGGCGCGGCGCAATCACCCGGCTGGCGCGGGCCCGGGCCCGCCGCCCGGGGGGCCGACAGCAGACAGACAGCGCAACGGCGCAATGAGTTCACCGGGCGCCGTGATGGGGGGATGGGTGGTCGGTGGCGCACTGATGACTGACGGCGCGCCTGTAGTTCGTCGCACCACCCGCCTCCGCTCGTCGCCCGCCCGGGCGCCCGCGGGCATTCGCGTGTTTGCTTTAAGCACCACCTTCGCGGAGGGCCCGCCATGTGCCGGCAGATCCTGTTCTCGCTCGCCACGCTGATCGTCCTGACGCTGGGAGCGGCCGCCTGCAGCAGCCGGGACTGCGCCTCCGGGCAGCAGACGGACTGCAAGGAACGCGACAGCCGCCAGCAGATTCCCAGGCAACAGATCGATCCGCGGATTCAGTCGTTGCCCAGGTATTGAGGTTTGGATTGGCGGCGGTGCCGGGGTGCTTTTCGTAGGATGGGTTGAGCGAAGCGATACCCATCCTACGGGGTGTGGTGTTTGCCGGAGGCGTAGGAGCTCATCCGCGAATCGCGCCGGTGGTTTCGGCTATCGCGGACAAGGTCTCCTACGGTTCCAGGAAGCACGGTCGTAGGAACGGACCTTGTCCGCGATTGGACCCGCCGGCGGCGCCCCCTACGGCGCCTCCTTCCCCGTGGTATCACCGATCAACGTCGCCGCCTTCAGCTCCGGCCTGGGCTGGCTGCGCAAGGCCTTCACCTGCCCGGCATCCACCGGCTCGGCCTGGTTGCCCCAGCTGCTGCGGATGAAGTTGACCACCTCGGCCACCTGCTGGTCCGACAGGCGCCAGGCGAAGCCGGGCATGCTGAAGGTGGACGGCGCCGTCGCCGTGGCCGGCAGGGTGCTGCCGTCGAGCACGATGTGGATCAGCGAGGTGGCGTCCGCGCTCTGCAGCACCGGGTTGCCGGCCAGCGCCGGGAACACCCGGGTGTAGCCCTTGCCGTCGGTGCGGTGGCAGGCGGCGCAGTTGTCGACGTAGAGCGCGGCGCCGGTCTTGCCGTCGTCGCCCTTCCACAGCGCCCCGGCGACCTGGCGGTCTTCCCGGAACGGCTTGTCGTCGGGGTTCACCGGTGGCAGGGACTTCAGGTAGCGGGCGATGGCGGTCAGGTCGGCGTCGGTCATGTACTGCATGCTGTGCTCGACCACGTCGCTCATGCCGCCGAATACCGCGCTGCGCTCGCTGCGCCCGGTCTTGAGGAAGGCGACGATCTCCGCCTCGCTCCAGCTGCCCAGGCCGTCCTTGTGGTCGCCGCGCAGGTTCTTGGCGATCCAGCCTTCCAGCGGCGCGCTGCCGGACAGGTACTCGGGCCCGTCGGCGGCGTCCAGGGCCTTCTCCTGCATGGTCAGCGCCCGCGGCGTATGGCAGGCGCCGCAGTGCCCCAGGCCTTCCACCAGGTAGGCGCCGCGGGCCAGGGTCGGGTCCTGCCCGGCAGCAGCGAAGGGCTTCACCTCCGGGGCGAACAGCCCGCGCCAGATCGCCAGCGGCCAGCGCATGCTCAGCGGCCAGGGGATGTCGCTGTCCTTGTTCTCCTGCACCACCGGCGCCACGCCATGCATGAAGTAGGCGTAGAGCGCGCGCATGTCCTCGTCGCTGACGCGGGCATAGGACGGGTACGGCATGGCCGGGTACAGGGTGCTGCCGCCCTTGCCGATGCCCTGGCGAACGGCGCGCTCGAAGTCCTCGTAGCTGTAGTTGCCGATGCCGGTCTTGTCCGGGGTGATGTTGGTCGAGTAGATGGTGCCGATGGGCGTGGCCATCGGCAGGCCACCGGCGAAGGGCTCGCCGCCCTTGGCGGTGTGGCAGGCCACGCAGTCGCCGGCGCGGGCCAGGTATTCGCCCTGCTTCACCTGCGCCGGGTCGGTCGCATCGGCGGCGTATAGCGCAGTGCTGGCGGCCATGGCCAGGGCGGCGCTGAGGAATGTCTTCATGTTCCGGCCTCCTATGCCTGCACCAGCGGGCCCGGGTGCTTCAGGTACACCTCGCGGATGGCCCGCGCCGACCAGTAGGTCAGCGCCGCCACCAGCCCGGTGGGGTTGTAGCCCAGGCCCTGGGGGAAGGCCGAGGCGCCGGGGACGAACACGTTGTGCACGTCCCACACCTGCAGGTAGCGGTTCAAGGCGCTGGTCTTGGGGTCGGTGCCCATGATCGCCCCGCCGTTGAGGTGGGTGGTCTGGTAGACGGTGGCGTCGAAGTGCTGGCCGAACTCCTTCATCGGCGCGGTGACCACCTTGGCGCCCATGGCATCGGCGATCTTGCGCATCTGCGCGACCATGAAGCGGTTCATCTTCACGTCGTTGTCCTTCCAGTCGAAGGTCATGCGCAGCAGCGGCTGGCCGTAGGCGTCCTTGTACACCGGGTCGAGGTCCAGGTAGTTGTCGCGGTAGGACTGGTGCGCGCCGTGGGTGTCCATCGCCAGCATGTGCCGGTAGCTGTCGGCCAGCGCGGCCTTCCAGGCGCTGCCCCACTTGGGCGTGCCCGGCGGCACCTTGGCCCCGGCGATGGGCTTGGTGCCGGCCTGGTTGACCCAGAACGGCGAGCCGCCGACGAAGCCGTGGGGGCCGTGGTCGAAGTTGTCGGCGTTGAAGTCGTCCACCGCCACGCCGTTGCCGCCGGCGCCGATGAAGGGGTTGGTGTGGTGGCTGGCCTTGTCGAAGAAGGCGCTCACCGTGGAGATGTTCTGGAAGGCGAAGTTGCGCCCCACCACGCCCTCGTTCCTCAGCGGGTCGTAGGGCTTGCCGATGCCCGAGAGCAGCATCAGGCGCACGTTGTTGAACTGGAAGGCGCCGAGGATCACCAGGTCCGCCGGCTGCTCCACTTCGCGGCCCTGGGCGTCGACGTAGGTGACGCCGGTGGCCAGGTCCTTCTCGGCGTTGAGGTTCACCCGCAGCACGTGGGCGTTGTTGCGCAGCTCGAAGTTAGGCACCTGGCGCAGCGCCGGCAGGATGTTCACGTTGGGCGAGGCCTTGGAGTACATGTAGCAGGCGTAGCCGCTGCAGAAGCCGCAGAAGTTGCACGGCCCCATCTGCGCGCCGTAGGGATTGGTGTAGGGCCCGGAGGTGTTGGCCGAGGGCAGGTTGTAGGGGTGGTAGCCGACCTCGCGGGCGGCCTTCTCGAACAACTGCGCGGACACGGTGTTCTTCTGCGCCGGCAGCGGGAAGTCGCTGGAACGGTCGGCGGCGAAGGGGTTGCCGCCCTTGTCGCGGCCCACCACCTGGCCCTTGATCGACCAGGCCGTGCCGGAGGTGCCGAAGACCTTCTCGGCGAAGTCGAAGTACGGCTC
This sequence comes from Pseudomonas sp. AAC, assembly GCF_000725445.1. Classification (NCBI taxonomy): domain Bacteria; kingdom Pseudomonadati; phylum Pseudomonadota; class Gammaproteobacteria; order Pseudomonadales; family Pseudomonadaceae; genus Pseudomonas; species Pseudomonas sp. AAC. The sequence goes on from NZ_KL647098.1 coordinate 228,657, forward strand.
CAGCTCGTCGTAGCTGACGCCGAAGTCCTGGATGGTCATGCCCTCGGGGATGAAGGCCTTGCCGTAGCGTTCCTCGTAGTGGCTGCGCAGGCGCAGTTCCACCGGGTCGACGCGGAAATGCACGCCCGACCAGTGCAGCCCCGCCCCGCCGGTGCCGGTGCCGGGCAGGAAGGCGCCGAACTGGCGGTAGGGCACGGCCAGGTCGCTCAGGCCGTGGCGCAGGGTCACGGTCTCGCGGGAGATGTCCATGAACAGTTTCTTGCGCGAGTTGTAGGTCAGCTCGTCCATGGTCTGCGGGTAGACGCCGTCGGGGTAGGTGTCGCGGGCCGGGCCGCGCTCCAGGGCCACCACTTGCAGCCCCGCCTCGGTCAGTTCCTTGGCCATGATGGCGCCGGTCCAGCCGAACCCGACGATGACCGCATCGACTTTCTTCAATACCTGGGCCATTGCCTCAACCTCGCTCGCCACTGATGGAAACCGGCGGGAAGGGATAGCGCTCGTCGCGCTCCACCCAGTCCATGAAGTCGGCGCGGGCGCCGGGGAAGCCGATCAGCTTCCAGCCGGCCAGGCCCTGGTTGCCGCCGTGCAGCGGGTCGCTGAAGAAGCCCTCGCGGGTGTTCAGCCAGAGCATGGCGAAGAAGGTCGCCGCCGGCACCGCCTGGAATTCGGCCTTGCCGCCGTCCAGGGCTTCCAGCGCCTGCTGTTGCTGCGCCGCGTCCAGTTCGGCGAAGGGTTTGTTCCACTTGGCCTTGCACCAGGCATCGGTCTCCTGGATGCCCAGGCGGTAGATTTCCTGCGGGCTGAGCTTCAGTTGGTAGCCCAGCTCCGGCGCGGCATCCGGGTGGAAGGGCCCCTGCATGTACCAGAGCCCGCCGCTGCCGTAGCGGGTGTTCAGCTGGCGGTCGATGAATTCCGGCACGCCGGCGTCCGCGGCCCCCGGGCCCAGCGCGTCGGTGGGGATGAGCACGGCCACGGCGGCCTGGACGAAGGCCCATTCCTGGGCGGTGAAGAAAGTCGGCTGGTAGGCGCGCGCGCCGCCCTGCCGCGGCTCGGCGGCGGGCTGCGGGTCGGCCGCGGGCGTGCTCGGGCCGCCGAGCACCACGCTGCCCACGCCGGTGCCGGCCAGGGTGGCCACCGGGATCAGCGCCAGGGACTTGCGCAGGAAGTCGCGCCGCGCCGGTTGCGCGGCGGACGGGTCGTCGTTGGACATGGCTGGGTCTCTCCTTTTTCCAACAGGTCAATCAGGTCGTGTAGGTCTTCTCGCCCCTTTTGCGGCCGGTGGTGCCGGGCGCGTGAGGCTGTTGTTCGTGTCGGTAAGCATAGGTGGCTATCGAAAGCGCGCCGGTTACAGGGAAGCACGGGCGCTTTTCGTAGGATGGGTTGAGCTTGCGAAACCCATGCTGTCGGGGTGATGGGTATCGCTTCGCTCAACCCATCCTACGGGGCTGGAAATCCGAATCGCGGACGGAGTCCGGAGGCATGGGACTCTCCTGCTTGCGGGAGAGGGCTGGAGAGACCTCAGCGCAGGAACTTCAGATCGGAAGGCGAATCGATGGCGAACTTCTGCACCGTCTCCCCCAGCTTGCCGCTGGCCGGATCGCGGCGCATGACCACGACCTGGTTGCTCTTCTGGTTCGCCACCAGCAGGAAACGGCCGCTGGGGTCCAGGCTGAACTCGCGCGGCTCGACGCCCTCCACCGAGCGCCGCTGCAACTCCTTCAACTGGCCACTGGCCGGATCCAGCGCATACACCAGCAGCTCACTGGCCTTGCCACGGTTGCTGGCGTAGAGGAAGCGTCCATCCGGCGACAGGTGCACGGCAGCGGCAGCCTTGTGCGCGGCGTCCTGGCCGGCGGCCATGTCCACCAATTGCGTGCGCTTCAGCTGGCCGTCGCGTACCTCGAACACGGCGATCTGCCCGGCCATCTCCAGGGTCAGGTAGGCATAGCGGCCGTCGCGGCTGAACAGCAGGTGGCGCGGGCCGCTGCCCGGCGGCAGGTCCACCGTCGCCGGCTGTGCCGGGCTCAGCGGGTGCTCGCGGTTGGCCGCGTCGTAGCGGTAGATGAAGACCTTGTCCGCGCCCAGGTCCTGCACGTAGACGTAGCGCCCGTCCACCCCGGAAACCACCGAGTGCACGTGGCTGCTGGCCTGGCGCTCGGGGTTGACGCGGGAGGCGCCATGGCGCTCCTGCTGCACCACGCCGGTCAGTTGGCCCTGCTCGTCGATGCCGAGCACCGCCAGGTTGCCGCCCGGGTCCGGGTGCACCGCGTAGTTGGCCACGAACAGGTGCCCTCCCCCGGCCGCCAGACTGGAGTGGGTGGGCTCGTCGCCGCGGCTTTGCACCTGGTTCAGCTGGCTCAGCTGGTGGCTGGCCGGGTCGATGGCGAAGGCGCTGACCTTGCCTAGCGGGTCGCTCGCGCCGGGGCCGTTCTCGTTGACGGCGTAGAGGCGCGTCTGGTCGGGATTGAGCGTCAGCCAGGAGGGGTTTTCGCTGGGCATCACCTGCAACGCCTCGGCCTGGATGTGGCCGCTGGCGCTGTCGAAACGGTAACGGTAGATGCCCTGGCTGCCGGCGCCGGTGTAGGTGCCGACCAGCAGGTCGTATTGCTGGGCGGCGCCGGCCGGCCCGGCGAACAGGCCGGTGCCGGCGCACAGCAGCAGGGTCAGGGCGGCGGGTTTGATCATGATGGGCGTGTCCTTGCAGGCAGAGGGTCGGTCACGGGTCGGACCGGGTGAAAAGGCGGCGGTTCAACCGGATCGACGCGCCCAGGCGCCGGGGTTGACCAGGTTCGCCGGGCGTTCGCCGGCCAGGGCCGCCAGCAGGTTGTCCACCGCGCAGCGGGCCATGGCCTCGCGGGTTTCCTCGGTGGCCGAGCCGATGTGCGGCGTCGCCACCAGGTTGTCCAGCTGCAGCAGCGGCGAATCCGCCGGCAGCGGCTCGCGCACGAACACGTCCAGGCCGGCGCCGCGGATGCGCCGCTCGCGCAAGGCCCGCAGCAGTGCCTCTTCGTCCACTACGCGGCCGCGGGAGATGTTCACCAGGATGGCCGAAGGCTTCATCAGCGCCAGTTCGCGCTCGCCGATCAGCCCTTCCGTTTCGGCACTCAGCGGCACGCACAGGCAGACGAAGTCGGCATCGCCCAGCAGCGCATCCAGCGGCAGGTGGCGCGCGCCGTAGCGGGCTTCCACCTCTGGCCGCGGCCGCCGCGCGCTGTACAGCACCTGCATGCCGAAGCCGGCCTGGGCGCGGCGCGCCAGGGCCTCGCCGATGCGGCCCATGCCGACGATGCCGAGGCTCTTGCCGTGCACGTCGCAGCCGAACTGCGCCGGGCCGATGCCGGCCTGCCAGTGCCCGGCGCGGATCCAGCGGTCCAGCTCGGCCACCCGCCGGGCGCTGGCCAGCAGCAGGGCGAAGCCGGTGTCGGCGGTGGTCTCGGTGAGCACGTCGGGGGTGTTGGTGAGCAGCACGCCGCGGCGCTCCAGCTCGGCGATGTCGTAGTTGTCCACGCCCACCGAGACGCTGGAGACCACCTCCAACTGCGGCGCCAGGTCCAGCAGCGCGGCGTCCAGGCGCAGGCTGGCGCCCAGCAGGCCCTGGGCGCCGTGCAGCGCCGCGCGCAGGCGGGCCAGGCCGTCGGCGGCCGGGTCCTCGATCAGGGTCACCTCGGCGTGGGCCTGCAGGCGCTGCATCAGCACGTCGGACAGGCGCTTGTAGAGGACGATGCGTTTCTTCATGGTCGAATCTTCCTAGTGGCCCAGCGCCGGACGAAGGCGCTCGGCTTTCTGCGAGGGGTTGAGGATGGCGGTCAGGGCGACGGCCGCCAGCAACGCGCCGCACATGAACAGGTAGGAGGCGCCGGGCCCGCCGGTGGCGCCGTTGAGGTAGCCCACCAGCCAGGAGCCGGAGAACGAGCCCAGCGCGCCCATGCTGTTGATCAGCGCCATGGCGCCGCCGGCGACGTTGCTCGGCAGCACTTCCGGAACGATGGCGAAGAACGGTCCGTAGGGCGCGTACATGCAGGCGCCGGCGATCACCAGCAGCGCGTAGGAAGCCCAGAAGTGCTGGCTGCCCAGCGCGTAGGAGCCGTAGAAGGCCAGGGCGGCGACCAGCAGCGGCGGCCAGACGAAGCGCTTGCGCTTCTGCAGGCGGTCCGAGGCCCAGGACACCCCGAGCATGGCCAGCACCGCCACCAGGTACGGCAGCGCCGACAGCCAGCCGGCGCTGACGATGTCCAGGCCCGAGGCCTGCTTGAGGATCGACGGCAGCCAGAGCACGAAGCCGTACACACCGATGCTCCAGCAGAAGTACTGCAGGCAGAGGATGATCACCTTGGGCGAGCGGAACGCCTCGCGGTAGTTCTTCACCGGCTTGATGCCCTGCTGCTCGGCGGCCAGGGCCCGCTGCAGCGCTGCCTTCTCGGCCTCGTCCAGCCACTTGGCCTGGGCCGGGCGGTCATCCACCAGGCGCCACCAGATGAAAGCCCAGAGCACCGCCGGCAGGCCCTCGATGATGAACATCCAGCGCCAGTCGAACTGGCTCACCAGGTAGCCGGAGAGCACCGACATCCAGAGGATGGTCACCGGGTTGCCGAGGATCAGGAAGGTGTTGGCCCGCGAGCGCTCGGCGCGGGTGAACCAGTGGCAGAGGTAGATCAGCATGGCCGGCATCACCGCCGCCTCCACCACGCCCAGCAGGAAGCGGATGCCCACCAGCAGGTAGACGTCGCGGACCATGCCGGTGAGCGTGGCCAGGCCGCCCCAGAGGATCAGGCTGGCGAAGATCAGCTTCTTCACGCTGCGCTTCTCGGCGTAGATGGCGCCGGGCACCTGGAAGAAGAAGTAGCCCAGGAAGAACAGTGCGCCCAGCAGCGAGGACAGCGCCGGGGTGATGTTCAGGTCCTCGGCCATGCCGGAGGCGGCGGCGAAGCCGTAGTTGGCGCGGTCCAGGTAGGCCAGGCTGTAGGTGACGAAGACGATGGGCATGATGTGCCAGCGGCGTGGGGCGAGTCGGTCGATCTGCATGGCATTTCTCCTGAGCTTGTTGTTCTTGTCGCAACAGGTGCCGGCCGGGCCGGCGGTTTTCGGGGCCGGGTCAGGCGCGCAGGCGGGCGTCGTGGGCTTCGAGTTCGTGGCGCAGGGGCAGGCCTTCCATGTCGCCGCGCGACTGCACCGCGCGGCTGCCGCACCAGTTGCCGCGGGCCACCGCGTGGCGCAGGTCGCTGCCTTCCAGCAGGGCGCTGATCACGCCCACGGCGAAGGCGTCGCCGGCGCCCACGGTGTCCACCACCCGCGCCACCGGCTGCGCCGGCACCACGCCTTCGCGGCCGTCGGCATCGCGGAAGTAGGCACCCTCGGCGCCGAGCTTGATGGCCACGCACTCCACGCCCCGTTCAAGGTAGAAGCCGGCGATGGCTTCGGGCGACTGGCGGCCGGTCAGCAGGCGGCCCTCCTCCAGCCCCGGCAGCACCCAGTGGGCCTTGGACGCCAGGGCGTTGATCTCGCGCACAATGCTGGCGCGGTCCGGCCACAGCGAGGGGCGCAGGTTGGGGTCGAAGGACACGCTGCGGCCGGCGGCGCGCATGGCGTCCAGCAGTTGATGGGACAGCTCGCGGCAGCTCGCCGAGAGCGCCGGTACTATGCCCGTGGCGTGCAGGTGGCGGGCGCGCAGCAGGCCCGGGCGCAGCAGCGCCGGCGACATGCGGCTGGCCGCCGAGTTGCGGCGGAAGTATTCCACCCGCGGGTCGCTGCCGTCGTCGCAGCGGGCCTTGAGCTGGAAGCCGGTGGGGTGCTGCGCGTCCACTTCCACGCCGTCACAGTCCAGGCCCTCGCGGCGCAGGCTGGCCAGCACGAAGCGGCCCAGGCTGTCGTCGCCCACCCGGCTCAGCCAGTTCACCCGCAGGCCCAGGCGCGCCAGGCCGATGGCCACGTTGCTGTCGGCGCCGGCGATGCGCTTGCCGAAGCCTTCCACCTCGGCCAGGTCGCCGCACTGCTCGGCGACGAACATGGCCATGGTCTCGCCGAAGCAGAGCACGTCGTGTTCAGCCATGGCGCACCTCCGCGGCGCGGCCCAGCTGCGCCAGTTGCGCGACCTGCTCGCGGGTCAGGCTGGCCAGATCGTCGCCGGCCAGCGGGTATTCGATGGCGCGCGGCACGCCGGGGGCGAAGCGCGCCAGCAGCGCCTCCCACTCGTCGAGGTCGGCGGGCTGCGGTGGTATGGCCACCAGGCGCCCATCCTCGCGGCGGCGCACCGCCTTGCAATGCACGTAGCGCACCCAGGGCCCGAGCAGGCGCGCGGCCTGCTGCGGCGACTCGCCCTGCCAGTGCCAGTTGCCGATGTCGAAGGTCATGGCCAGCGGCAGGCCCAGCTCGGCGGCGCGGCGGAAGCAGCGCAGCAGCGGCTCGACGCGACCGCCCCGGGCGGTCTGGTCGTTCTCCACCAGCAGCGCCGGCCCCTGCGCCAGCAAGGGGCGCAGGGACTCCAGGTCGCACTCGTCGCGGTAGTGGCCGAGGGAAACCTTCAGCGCCACGGCGCCAGCCTCCCCTGCCAGGCGCAGGCGATCGGCCACCGCCGGCTCCAGGCTGGCGTCCGCGCGCCACAGCTCCAGCGGCGCCGAGTACAGGCTTTCCAGGCCCTGGGCGGCGCTGGCCGCGGCCAGGGTGGCGGCGTCGGGCAGCGCGTCGAAGAGTTCTTCGCGCCATTCGACGCGGCTCGCGCCGGCCTCGGCCAGCAGCGCCAGGTAGGCGGCCTGGCCCCGCTGGCGCACGGCATCGGCGCCGAAACTGGACAGGCTGATGGATACGGGGTTCGCGTGCATTGTTCTTGTCCTTCTCGTTCAGCCGGATGAAACCGGTTTCATTTCTGGCCAAAAACCACAGCGGCGCCGGGCCGCCCCGGTTTCAGCCGCGTGCTGGGGTGGAGCCTCTGACGATGAGTTCGGCGCGCAGGTCCAGGCGCCGCGCCGGCAGCGTGGCCCCCTGCAGGCGTTCCAGCAGGCACTGGAAGGCCGCCTGGCCGATGCGCTCGGTGGGTTGGGCCAGGGCGGTGATGCCGCCGCCGACCAGGGGGTACCAGTCCAGTTCGTCGAGGGCCAGCAGGCCGACCTCGTCGAACAGGCGCACGCCCATCTCGTGCAGGGTGCGGGTGGCGCACAGGGTGGCCACGCCGTTGCAGGTGAACAGCGCCTGCGGGCCGTGCCCGGCGCCGGCGAGGAAGGCGGCCAGCTGCCCGCGCAGGTCGCCGCCGGTTTCCAGCACCTGGCCGCGCAGGCCGGGCCGGCGGGCTATGGAGGCCTGGAAGGCGGCCACCCGCTCCTGCCGCGAGCTGGTGCCGTCCAGCGGCTCGCTGACCGCCAGGATGTCGCGGTAGCCGCGGGCCTGCAGGTGGTCCAGGGCCTGCTCCACGGCATCGGCGTTGTCCAGCCCCACCAGGTCGGAGCGCAGCTCTTCCAGCTGGCGGTCCACCAGCACCATGGGCAGCTCGCGGGCCAGGCTGGCCAGCTCGCCGGCGTGGTGGCCGAGGGTGTTCACGATCAGGCCTTCGACGTTGTACGACTGCAGCGCCTCCAGGTGCAGGCGCTCCTGCTCGTCGTCGCGGTCGGTGTTGCACACCACCAGGCTGTAGCCGTGCTGGCGGCAGGCGGTCTCCACGCCGTGCATCACGGCGACGGAGTAAGGGTTGCGGATGTCTGCCAGGAGCATACCGACCAGCCGCGTGCGGCCGCGCTTGAGGCCGCTGGCCATGCGGTTGGGGCGGTAGCCGAGCTGCTCGATCACCGCCTCGATGCGCTGGGCGGTGGCGTCGGCGAGCAGTTGCCGGTCGCCGCCGATGTAGCGCGAGACCGTGGCCTTGGAAACGCCGGCAGCACGGGCCACCTCGCTGATGGTGACCCGCCCGCGGGCAGGCGGCAGCATGTCGTTCACCCTTTCGATCCTTTTGTATGCGCTTCTGCTGGAAGGGTTATGAAACCGGTTTCAATAAATCAGGGATGAAGTCTGTCGTCAAGCGCCGGCGGACGCAATGGGATTCTGCTAGGGTTGAAACCCAGGAGATGGCATTCCTCCTTTAACCGCCCCCGTGCTGATGATGCCTACGTGAACCCTGGACAGGGTGCGTAGGTGTGCGTCCTGTCCTTTTGCAAAAGGACCGGACCGTGACCGCAACACCCCACCCATTCCCCTCCCCCGCATCGCCCGTACCCTCTTTCCATGGGGGCTCGCCGGCATGTTGAAATCCATCCTGGTGATCGTCCTCGGCGGCTCCATCGGCTGCCTGCTGCGCTGGTTCCTCGGCCTGCAGCTCAACGCCCTGTTCCCCACCATTCCGCCGGGCACCTGGGCCGCCAATATGATCGGCGGCTACGTCGTCGGCCTGGCCGTGGCCTTCTTCGCCGCCAACCCGAGCCTCAGCCCGGAATGGCGCCTGCTGCTGATCACCGGCTTCTGCGGCGGCCTGACCACCTTCTCGACCTTTTCCGCGGAAACCTTCTCGCTGCTGCAGACCGGCCGCGTGGCCTGGGCGCTGGGGGAAATCGCGGTGCACGTCGTAGGTTCGCTGCTGGCAACCGCCGCGGGCGTTCTAACCTACACATTGCTGGGCGCACGCTGACGGAGGCGCAATCATGAAAGGCTACCTGGTGACATTCTTCACCCAACAGAGCCGCCGCCACGGCGGCAAGCTGATCACCGACTGGATGGTCGACCTGGCCCGGGGCATGAAGCTCAAGGGCGCCACCCTGGTCGTCGGCGCGGAAGGTTTCGGCCACGCCGGGCGGGTGCACTCCTACCACTTCTTCGAACTGGCCGACCAGCCGGTGGAAATCTGCCTGGCCGTCACCGAGGACGAGTGCGAGCGCCTGTTCGAACGCCTGGAGGCCGAGGACCTCGCCCTGTTCTACGTGAAGACCCCCGTGGAAATGGGCACCGTGGGCAAGCGCAAGGCCGACCGCGACGCTCCTGCCAGCTGACGCTTACGCAGATCCACTGGACATCCAGGTCGTTACCCGCGAGGAAACCTACGAATCGGTGGCGTGCACGCCCACTGGCAAGGCACCGACTTCCAGGCATTGAGGTGCTCACTGCTTTCGTAGGCGCGAAGCGGCGCCCTGTTCTTGCGCGCGAGCCGTGTTTACCGTTGGCGATGGCGCATTGGGTTGATTCCGCCCCCTCACCCCAGCCCTCTCCCGGAGGGAGAGGGGGCCGTTCGGAGCGAGCGGAGACTTAGGCGTCATCCTGATACTGCGCCGTTGGCTGTGCCACCGGGACGTCCGGCGTGGCCGGCGAATCCAATCGCGGACGGAGTCCGCCCACGCCCGAGGTTCCCTGGAGCCGCCGAGGTGCTCTTCGTAGGAGCGAGCTTGCTCGCGAACGGTGCTCACCTGCGGCTACGGTGTTTTGGCTGGACGCCTTTCCCTCTCCCTAACCCTCTCCCTGAAGGGAGAGGGGACCGTTCGGTGCGGTCTGGCTTTCCCGAGTCAGCCGGCAAGCAAGGTGGTTTCCGGCTGAAACCATTCCTTATCTCGGCACGGTCTAGCCCCCTCTCCCTTCAGGGAGAGGGTTGGGGGGAGGGGCTCTTAAACCCGGCACCTACGCCACCGGCGAGCACCGTTCGCGAGCAAGCTCGCTCCTACGAAAAGCCATGTTTCCTGGAAACGTAGGAGCGGACTCCGTCCGCGATTATCCGCCGTTGAAAACGGCCTCAACCCTCGGCCGTCACCCCAGCCAGGTGATAGGTCTCGTTGATCCGATACAACGTAAACACATCCCCCTCGACACCAATCTCATTGACGCAACAAGGCTCCTGCTTCAACCGCCAATACCGCGCCAACGGCAACCCCAACGCCTGCAGCAGCAGAACCCGATTGATACTGTCATGCCCCACCAACACCAATGTCTGCCCACCGTGACGCCGCAACACCTCGCGCAGCACACGGGTACCCCGAGCCAGCACGTCGGCCAGGCTCTCGCCATCCGGGATAGCCGCCAGGTCCGGCGCCTCCAGCCAGGTGCGGTGTTCTTCCGGCCAGCGTGCGCGGACTTCGTCGTGGGTCAGGCCCTGCCACTGGCCATAGTCGGTGTCCGCCAGGCCTTCCAGCGCCTGGGCCGGGGCGCCGGTGGCGCGTGCTATGGCGGCGCCGGTATCGATACAGCGCGACAGCGGGCTGGTGTAGATGGCCACCGGCTGCCAGCTTTCGGCTATGCGCCGGGCCACCGCCTCGGCCTGGCGCCGACCCAGGGCCGACAGCGGCAGTTCGGCGCGACCGCGGAAGCGTTCCGGGGCGATCCAGTCCACGTGGCCGTGGCGGGTCAGAATGATTCTGGTCATCGTCCTGCTCCTTCGAAGGTTCAGCAGCGCAGGCTGGCGATGATGCGCTGCGGGTGGCTCAGCATATCCAGGGCCGAGAGGATGTCCAGCGCCACCAGGTCCGCCGAGCCGATGGCCACCGAGGAGGCGCCCTCCGGGCCGATCACCGCGATGCCCAGGGCCGACTGCTGCAGCATGTAGCGGTCGTTGCTGCCGTTGCCGATGGCCACCACGCCGTGCAGGCCCAGGGTGCGCAGGTAGTCCTCCTTGGAAATGGCCTGGTCCTTCTCCGAGAGCACCAGCAGGTTGACGTCCAGCGCCGCCAGTTCCGCCTCGGCGCTGCCGAAGGTGTCGCCGGTGACCACGTGCAGCGCCAGCTTGCGGCCCAGCGCCGCCAGGCGTTCGGCCACCCCGTCGATCAGCCGGCCATCCACCGCCAGGGTGCCGTTGTAGTCACAGATCATGTGTTTCAACTGCAAGCTCCCCAGCCCGGGAATGTCGATCTGCAGCATGTCGCCTCCTCCCCTGGCCGCTCAGCCGCGGATGACCGTGACCGCGCAGGGCGCATGGTCGATCACCTGGCGCGCCACCGAGCCCAGCAGCCAGCGCTCGAAGCCCGAGTGGCCGCGGTGGCCGATGACGATGTGGTCGATGTGGTGCTCCTCGGCGTAGCGCACGATCTGCTCGGCCGGGCGGCCCACCGAGACGTGGGTGGTCGGCCGTTCCTCGACCGGCAGGCGGCTGTAGCCCAGCAGTTTGAAGGCGTGGTGGAAATGCGCGCGGGAGCGCTCGATCACCGCCTCGGTCTCCACCTCGTCGCCGAACTCCGGCGGCTGCGCCACCGAGAGGATGTGCAGGCCGGCGCCGAAGCGCTCGGCCAGCTCGTTGGCGAAGTTCAGGGCCAGCTCCGCCGCGGTGGAGGCGTCGTAGGCCACCAGGATGCGCTTGATCATGCTTCACCTCCTCTGCGCCGCGTCTGCGGGCGCAAGTCGTCGTGGCGCGCGGGCTCCGCCGGCGGGGCGGCGCCCTCCTCCTCCGGCTCGCCCTTGGGCAGCAGGTGCCGGGGCAGGAAGAAGGCGTTGGCGATCAGCGTCGGCACCACGGCGCTGCCGATCACCGCGGCCACCAGCGCCGAATACTGGCCCTGGTCGATCAGCCCGTGGGCCAGGCCGAACAGCGCCGAGATGGTGCCGAAGGTCAGCCCGGTGGACATCAGCAGCGTGGTGTAGGCCCCCTCCCGGCGCGGCGAGCCGTAGACCAGGCAGGTGGGGTACACGCCCACCAGCTTGCTGAGCATCTTCACCAGCAACAGCAGCACGAAGGCCGCGGGCGCGGCGGCCAGGGCCGGCAGCGACACCAGCGAGCCGGCGCGGATGAAGTAGAACGGCGTCAGCAGGCCGAAGGTCAGGGTGCGCAGGCGGCGGATCAGCGCATGGTCCTTGCCCACGGTGCTGGCCAGCACCATGCCGATCAGGTAGGCCGGCAGCACCGCCTCGCTGCCGGCCCAGGTCGCCGCCGCGCCCAGGCCGAACAGGCAGAGCATGAGGAACTTGGCCTCCAGTTCCGAAGGGCGGCCGCCGAAGCGGCGGAAGAAACGCGGGGTGAGCCACGGCAGCAACAGCGCGGCCAGGACCAGGGCCCCGGCGAAACCGGCGGTCTTCGGGGTGAAGGGGGCGAAGATCAGCCCCAGGGCGATCACCGTGGCCAGGTCGTTGAAGAAGCAGGCGGCCAGCACGATCTTGCCGTACTCGCTGGTGTTCAGCCCCAGCTCCAGCATCACCGCATAGACCACCGCCACCGAGGTGGTGGACATGGCGATGCCGGCCAGCCAACTGGCCTGCGAGTTCCAGCCCAGGCCCCAGTACGCCAGCGCCGCGCAGCCGAGGAAGGGCACCACGAAGCCCACCAGGCCGATGACCGTGGCCTGCTTCCAGTGCGCGCGGAACACCTTCGGGTCCAGCTCGGCGCCGGCCAGAAAGGTCAGCAGGATGGCCCCGGCGCCGGAGAGGAACTTGATCCAGCTGGCGTCGCCCTGCAGCACCGCCATGCCCAGCAGCGCGCCGATGATCAGCTGGGCGATGGTCCCCACGACGATTTCCGACAATGCCGTGGCGATGCGCAGGAAGATCGACACCAGCGTCGCCAGCAGCGCCAGCCCCAGCCACAGGGCGGCCTGGGCCCAGATCTCAGTCATGGCGGCGGCTCCGCTGAAGCCGGGGGACGGCGCGGTGCGCAAGAGGAAAAGCGGCGGAACGGGATGGGTTGGGCATGTTCGCTGTCCACGGGCAAACCATGGACAGCAGAACAATGCCTACGCCGCCCATGAAGGGTTATGCGTAGGCATCATCAGCCGGGGGGCGGTTAGAGGAGGAATGCCATCTCCTGCCTAACGACATTAGCAAAGCCTTGGGAAAATGCACGCTCCTAGTGGCTGCCGCCCAGCAGGTCGAAGGAGTCGAGCAGGCGCCAGGCGATTTCCGGGGTGCGCTCCAGGCCCCGGCGGATGGCCGCGGGGATGGCCTGGCGGGTCTTGCGGCACAGGCCGGGCTGCGCGGCGATGCGGATGTCCAGGCCGCGCATGCTGCGCACCTCGTTGAAGCCGGGAGCAATGCTCAGGCGCAGGCCGAGCTGTTCGTACATGCGCTGCTGCATGTGCTGCAGGTCGGCCAGGTCCTTGAGCTGTTCCAGGCGCTGCACCAGACGCAGCTCTTCCTGGCGGGTGAGCAGGAGGATGCGGATGTCGCCATGGGGCTCGGCCAGCAGCGCCTCGCGCCCGCAATCGCAGGCGCCCGGTGGGCAGGGTTGGCGGAGGGGGAGCTGGCCGTTCATAGCGTCGAGCATAGCGATTCGGCCGGCGCCGCGCCGCTACCCTTCGTGAAAATTCCCACGCTGAAATCGCCTTGAGGTCCTACGAGGGCGCTGGATAGATTCCGCCCTGCCGCAACCTTGTTGTGGTCGGGGGTAGGATCCCGCAGTAAAGGGTGGTGCGTCGTAGCCGTGAGAGCAGTCGGTCCATCGTTGTATGCACTCACGTTCCATGGCGGGCCGTCCGGGGAGGCCTTCGGGCCTGCCGTCTCCTTTGCTGCGGTATCCTACCCCCGTACGGTCCGCCTCCCTTTTCCGGGAGGCGGCTCTTGATCCCGCTCAGGAGCAATGGAACATGCACTATCCGTACTTCGCCCTCCACACCCTGGAGGCGCACCATGACTGACCTGCAACCCGTCACCACCCTCTCCCAACCCCACGACGACGTGCTGTTCGTCGACGCCAGCGCCCCCGCCGAGCATCTGTACGAAGCCGCCGAGCGTCGCCTGATAGCCCTGGAAGACCTGCTCTGCCTGCTGGCGGACTGCCCCGACGAAATGCCGCTGGTACAAGGCCAGGCCCGCCTGGTCTCGGCCTTGCTGCCGATGGCGGCGTAAGCGCGGCAACTCTACCGACTGGCCCAGAGCCGGAGCTGAGCGCCCCTGGGCGCTTGCGTGCGGGGCGGCGCAGCAGTGCCGCCCCGCGCTTCACGGGCTGGCCGGCCCCTCGGACAGCAGGCGGCAGCCCTGGCGGCGGATTTCGATGTTCGGATAGATCGGCGGCCGCGCCTCGCCGCTGGCCCGCAAGGCCTCCACACGCTCCAACGCCTCCTCGATGCGCTGCAACGGCAACGCGGCGATTTGCGCCGGCGCCAGGTCCCACCAGCGGCTGGCCTGCAGGCGCTCGCAGATGTCCGGCGGGAAGCGGTAGCGCACCACCTTAGCCGGCGAGCCGGCGACTATGGCGTAGGGCGGCACGTCGCGCGTCACCACCGACATGGCGGCCACCACGGCGCCGTCGTGGATCTTCACCCCGCTCATCACCACTGCGCCCTCGCCGATGAAGGCGTCGTTGCCGATCCAGGTGTCGGCGTCGGTGTCCTCGTAGCGCTGGCGCGGCGTGTCGTAGCGGTCGAACACGCCCGGCTCGTACTGCACCGAGCTGGTGCTCAGCCAGTCCATCGGGTGCGCCCGGGCGGCCAGGCCGATGCGGCAGAGCTGACCGGTGGAGCTGAAGCGGCCGATGTGCGAAATGCGGTGGAAGCTGGTGGCGCGGATGGTGGAAAAGGCGCCGATGTGCATCTCGTCCCGGTAGATCTTGAACTCCGCCTCGCCGATGCTGCCCGGCGCCTCGACCAACAGGCGCTTGCCGCGCCCCAGGCGACTGACGCCGCTGCGGAATTCGATGTCGTAGCCTTCCAGCCAGTGCTTCCAGTGACTGTTGCGCCAACGCTTCAACATGGGGTCCGTGATCCTTTGTATGTTTTCCGATACGGACCTCTGACAGGTGGGACGGCTGCAAGGTTCGGTTGAAGTGAATTGCGTAGGTGTGAGGTGTTTTTTCGTAGGGGCGAGCTTGCTCGCGAACAGTGCTCACCTGTGGCTGCAGTGTTTTGGCTGGACGACGTTCCCTCTCCCTGAAGGGAGAGGGGACCGTTCGGAGCGGTCCGGTTTTCCCAAGTCAGCCGGCAAGCACGGTAGTTTCCGGCTGAAACCATTCCTTATCTCGGCACGGACTGCCCCCTCTCCCTTCAGGGCGGGGCGCGCAGCCGAGGGCTGGGGAGAGGGGACCGTGGTCAAGCCGATGCAGAGAAGTGGCCGGTTCACGCCGTTCGCGAGCAAGCTCGCTCCTACGAAAAGCGGCACCGCGACCCGGCGCACCAGTGGCTGCGGGAGTTCATCGCCGCGGCGATGTGACGGCCTACCGCTCGGCCGGCCGCCGCCGCCGACGCCGCCAGCGGCGTAGGCTGGTGCGAGAACACGAGGAGGACACGAGCATGCGGCACCACAGCCACCCGGATTTCCACCTGCACGAGGCGCGCCGCGCCATGCTGTTGCGCTGGGCGCAGATGGCGCAATGGTTCGGCCTGGTGATGATCCTGCTGACCATCGGCCTGGCGGCCCTGGGCGACAGCCTGGAAGACCCCACCGGCACCAGCATCATCACCCTGTGCGGCGCCTTGGGCCTGGCGGCGCTGATCCCGGCGCGGATGATCCTGGCGCATTACCAGAAGCAGGACGAGCGCGACGGGCAGCCCTAGCCGAAGCGCACGCAGTAGATCGGCGGCAGGTGCGCGGACAGGCATTCCCAGCGCTCGCCGCCGTCCTCCGACAACCACAGGCCGCCGGTGGTCGAGCCCATGGCCAGGCGCTCGCCGTCGTCGTCCACGGCCAGGCCGTGGCGGTACACCAGGTCGTAGCACGGGCCCGGGGGCAGGCCGTGGTCCAGGGCCTGGAAGCTCTGGCCGCCATCCTCCGTGCGGTTGACCAAGAATCGCCCGGCCACCGGGATGCGGCAGATGTCCTTCGTCGCCGGGACGAACCAGGCGGTGTCCGGCCGCGTGGGGTGCACGGCCACGGCGAAGCCGAAGCTGGACGGTTGCGCCGGCACGTCGCGCCAGTTGGCGCCGCCATCGCTGGAAACGAAGATGCCGTTGTGGTGCTGCACCCACAGCCGGTCCGGCCACGCCGGGCAGTGCACCAGGCGGTGCGGGTCCTGGATGGCGCCCTCCTCGCGCAGGTCCGGCGGCATGTAGTCGGCGTACATGCCGGCGGTGGTGTTGCGCCAGCTGGCGCCTTCGTCGTGGCTCTGCCAGACGCCGCCGCAGGACACCCCGACGGTGAGGTGGCGGCTGTCGCGCGGGTCGACGCTGATGGAATGGATGCCCGGCCAGTCGTAGCCGCCGCCGAACCAGCGGGCGCGCTCGGGGCGGTCCCACAGCGAGCGGTTGAGCGTCCAGCTGTCGCCATGGTCGTCGCTGCGGAACAGGCCGCCGGGGATGGTCCCGGCCCAGAGGGTGCCGGCCTGGTCGGTGCCGCCGGTCTCCAGGCACCAGATCAGCTGCAGGCTCCAGGGCGCCTGCGGGGCGTCGCCTTCGGCCGGCGGCGGCAGCGGGTCCGGCTGCGGCGGGTAGACCGGCACGGCGCATTCCTGCCAGTCGCCGCCGCAGGGCCTGCGCCACAGCTTGCAGCCGAAGTGGCCGAGGTCCAGGGCGGCGTAGAGGGTATCGTCGCGGGGGTCGGCCAGCAGCATGTTCACCGGCTCGCCGAGGAAGTCCTGGCCCGCCTCGTGCCAGGTGCCGCGATCCTGCAGGAAGCTGAACAGGCCCTTGCGCGTGGCCACCAGCAGTCGGTCTTCCATCTGTCCTCCTCCGGGTTTCAGCCGCCGGACAGCGCCTGCACCACGTATACCTCGCTGTCGTCCGCCACCACGTCGCCCAGGCCCTGGCGGTCGCGCAGGCGCAGGCCGTCGATGAACACGGTGACGTGCCGGCGCAGGCCGCCCTGGTCGTCCAGCAGGTAGCCGCGCAGGCGCGGATGCCGGGCGAACACGCCCTCCAGCAGGCCGCCGAGGGTGGCGCCGGGCAGGTCCTGCTCGGGCACTTCGACGTGGCGCTGGATGGACGGGGCGAAGACGATATGGGCCATGGGCTGCGCGGCGTGACGGGTTTCGCTCAGTTTAGGCGGCAGGGCCGGCGCCGGTGGCGCGGATCGACCGGGCGGCAATCAGTTTCGATTTCGCTCAACTGAGTTCAACTAGATTCACATTTAAAGCACCCATCGCCTGTGCGAGTCTCCGGGCATCGTCCCCCACGCAGCCCCCCATGCATCTTCTGCAACAGCACTTCGCCGCCGCCAGCGCCTCCGCCTCCCAGGCAGAGCCCCTGCGCCTGCCGCGCGAACGCTGCCGCTGGCTGCGCCTGCAACCCCTCTCGCTGCCGCTGGAGCTGGCCTTCTGGGCGCTCTGGCACTGCCGCCACGCGCGTCCACCGGATAGCGCCGCACGCTGACGGGCGCCCCGCCCACCCCTTTGCTGGAACTACGCTGAACGCAGGCGCCCGACGCTGCGCGAGCTGGCGTAGCCATTGCATCGCCTGCCCCGCCGCAGCCCGGCCGCGCAGGCCATCAGCGCGCCCATTGGCGCTATGCGAGAACAACGATGAAATTCGCCCCTGTGCAAGAGGCCCAGGCCTTCCTGGCCGCCAATCCCGACATCGAGATGGTCGAGCTGTTCATCCTCGACGCCAACGGCGTGCCCCGCGGCAAGCTGCTGCACCGCGAGGAACTGCTGGCGGTCTACGAGTCCGGCCGGCCCTTGCCGAGCACCATTCTCGGCCTGACGCTGCATGGCGAGGACGTGGAGGATTCCGGGCTGGTGTGGGAGGTCGGCGACATCGACTGCCGCGCCTACCCGCTGGCCGGCAGCCTGGTGCGCCTGCCCTGGCGGCAGATTCCCACGGCCGCCGTGCAGGTCAGCATGCACCCGGCCGAAGGCAAGCCGGCGGACATCGCCGACCCGCGCCACGTGCTGGTCAAGGTGATCGACGAACTCAAGGCCGCCGGCTACCACCCGGTGATGGCCTGCGAGCTGGAGTTCTACCTGCTGGACGCCAAGCGCGACGCCAACGGCCGCCCGCAACCGGCGCTGGACGCCGACGGCGGCCGGCCGCGCTCCACCCAGGTCTACGGCCTGCGCGAACTGGAGCAGATCGAGCCCTTTCTCGCCGACCTCTACGCCGCCTGCAAGGCCCAGGGCATCCCGGCGCGCACCGCCATTTCCGAATACGCGCCGGGCCAGGTGGAGATCACCCTGGAGCACGGCGACGCCCTCACCGCCATGGACCAGGCCGTGCGCTACAAGCGCCTGGTCAAGGGCGTGGCGCACAAGCACGGGATGCAGGCCTGCTTCATGGCCAAGCCGTTCGACGACCTGGCCGGCACCGGCATGCACATGCACGTGTCGCTGGCCGATACCGCCGGGGCGAACCTGTTCGCCAGCGCAGAGCCGGCCGGCACGCCCCTGCTGCGCCAGGCGGTGGGCGGCATGCTCGCCAGCCTGCTCGACTCGCTGCTGCTGTTCTGCCCCAACGCCAACTCCTATCGGCGCTTCCAGGCCAACAGCTACGCGCCGCTGGCGCCGACCTGGGGCTGCGACAACCGCACCGTCAGCCTGCGCGTGCCGGGCGGGCCGGCGCACACCCGGCACATCGAGCACCGCATCTGTGGGGCCGATGCCAATCCCTATCTGGCGGCGGCGGCGATTCTTGCCGGCATTCACCGTGGCATCCGCGAAGAGGTCGACCCGGGCGCGCCTGTCGAGGGCAACGGCTATGCCCAGGCCAAGGAGCTGCTGCCTACCGACTGGCTGACCTCGCTGCGCGCGCTGGAGCGGTCGAACTGGGCGCGGGATGCGCTGGGGCGGGAGTTCCTGGGCGTGTACCTGAAGGTGAAGCAGGCGGAGTACCGGCAGTTCATGGGCGAGGTGGGGGAGCAGGATTGGCGGTGGTATCTGCATCAGGCTTGAGGCTTAAGAGCCCCTCTCCCGCAAGCGGGAGAGGGGGCAGTCCGGCGTAGCGCTGAACAACGACGCCACCGGCTGACAACGAATTCAAACCCTCGCTCCGAACAGTCCCCTCTCCCTTCAGGGAGAGGGCTAGGGAGAGGGAAACCAGACAACAGGAAAAACACAAAAAATGAACGCCGCACTGAAACCCGCCAAAGCCGCCCCCGAGCGCGCCCCTTCCTATTATTCCGCCAGCCTCGCCGTGGAAACCGACTACCCCACCCTGCAAGGCGAGGTGAATGTCGACATCGCCATCATCGGCGGCGGCTTCACCGGCGTGACCACCGCCGTGGAGCTGGCCGAGCGCGGCTACAAGGTGGCCATCGTCGAGACCAACAAGGTCGGCTGGGGCGCCAGCGGGCGCAATGGCGGCCAGGTCACCGGCAGCCTGTCCGGCGATTCGGCCATGCGCAAGCAGATGCAGCAGTGGCTGGGCAACGACGTCGATGACTTCATCTGGCGACTGCGCTGGCGCGGCCACGAGATCATCAAGAACCGCGTGGCGAAATACGGCATCGCCTGCGACCTCAAGTTCGGCCACCTGCACGCGGCCATGAAGCCGTCGCACATGGCCGAGCTGGAAGCCTCCTACGAAGAGGCCGTGCGCCGCGGCATGGGCGCCGAGGTCAGCCTGCTCGACGCCACCGGCGTGCGCCAGCACCTGGAAAGCGACCTGTACTGCGGCGCCATCAAGAATATGCGCAACATGCACCTGCACCCGCTCAACCTGTGCATCGGCGAGGCCAAGGCCCTGGAGAGCCTGGGCGGGCTGATCTTCGAGCACTCCGAGGTGCTGGACATCGTCCACGGCCCGCGCCCGGCCGTGGTCACCACCGGCGGGCGGATCAACGCCGCCCAGGTGCTGCTGGCCGGCGACGTCTACCACAAGCTGGAGCGCAAGCAGCTCAAGGGCATGATCTTCCCGGCCATGGGCGGCATCGTCACCACCAAGCCGCTGGGCGAGCTGGCCAGGCGCATCAACCCGCAGGACCTGGCCGTCTACGACTGCCGCTTCGTGCTCGACTACTACCGCCTGACCGCCGATGGCCGCCTGCTGTTCGGCGGCGGCGCCAACTACTCCGGGCGCGACTCGCGGGACATCGCCGGCGAACTGCGCCCGTGCATCGAACGCACCTTCCCGGCGCTCAAGGGCGTGGAGATCGAATTCCAGTGGAGCTGCGCCATGGGCATCGTGATGAACCGCATCCCACAGCTGGGCAAGCTCTCGGACAACGTCTGGTACTGCCAGGGCTACTCCGGCCACGGCGTGGCCACCACCCACATCATGGGCGAGATCATGGCCACGGCCATGAGCGGCGACCTGGAGCAATTCGACACCTTCGCCCAGTGCAAGCACGTGAAGGTGCCCCTGGGCGACGTGTTCGGCAACCCGATGCTGGCGGCGGGGATGTGGTACTACCAGCTGCTGGAGAAATTCCGCTGAGCTTCGTGACTCCTGTAGGAGCGGACCTTGTCCGCGATAGCCGGAACCTCCGGCGCGATTCGCGGATGAGATCCGCCTAGCTGCCCCACCCACGCCATTCCCATGTAGGAGCGCGCCCTGCGCGCGATATCGCGGGCAGGGCCCGCTCCTACAGGTTGCCGGGAGGTACGGTATTCCTCTCCCCGTAGGAGACCTTGTCCGCGATGGCCGGGCATATCGGCGCGATTCGCGGATGGGATCCGCTCCTACGCTGCCCCACCCACGCCATTCCCCTGTAGGAGCGCGCCCTGCGCGCGATTTCGCGGACAGAGCCCGCTTACAGGTTGCCGGGAGGCACGGTACTCCTCCCCCCGTAGGAGCGGACCTTGTCCGCGATAGCCGGAACCAACGGCGCGATTCGCGGATGAGATCCGCTCCTACGCTGCCCCACCCCCGCCATTCCATGTAGGAGCGCGCCCTGCGCGCGATATCGCGGGCAGGGCCCGCTCCTACAGGTTGCCGGGAGGCACGGTATTCCTCCCCCCGTAGGAGCGGACCTTGTCCGCGATGGCCGGAGGTCCAGGCGCGGTTCGCGGATGAGATCCGCTCCTACGCTGCCCCACCCACGCCATTCCATGTAGGAGCGCGCCCTGCGCGCGATATCGCGGGCAGGGCCCGCTCCTACGAAGAGCCTCGCGTCAGGCGGCCAGGCACTGTTCCAGGCTGGCCTCCAGACGCTCGCGCAGTCCGGCAGCGGCGCTGGCGATGAAGACCAGGCAGTTGTCGCCCTCCTGCGCCTGTGCCGCCAGGAACTGGCTGCGGCCGCCGACGTATTGCAGCCACAGCGGCTGCTCGCGGCCGCTGACCTGCACCCGGCCCTTGAGGCGGAACAGGCCTTCCGGCAACTGATCGAGCCAGGCGCGCAGGCGCCGGGGGTCGAGCTGGCCGGCGTGGCGCCAGGTCCAGCTGTCGAACAGCCGGCTGTGATCGACACCCAGCGGCGCCAGGCGTTGCGCGCGCTCCGGGCGTTCGCCGTAGAGCAGCTCGTCGGGTATTTCCGCCTGCACCGTCTGCAGCATCCGCCGCGGCTCGCCGAAGCGCTGGCGCAGGGCCTGCAGTTGTTCCGGCGTCGCTATGTCGGCCTTGTTCAGCAGCAGCAGGTCGGCCGCGGCCGCCTGGCGGCGTTCCAGTTGCGCGTATTCGCCTTCCAGCGGCTGGCTGCGGGCCGCGTCCACCAGGGTGATGAGCGCGTCCAGGTGCATGTGCCTGCGCAGCTGCGGGTAGCCCAGGGCCTGGATGATCGGCTGCGGGTCGGCCACGCCGCTGCATTCGATGACGATGCGCTCCACCGGCGGCTGCATCGCGGCCAGGCGGCCGAGCTGGGCCAGCAGGTCGTCCTGCATGGTGCAGCACAGGCAGCCGTTCTGCTGGGCGTACACCGCGTCGCTCTGCTCGGCGATCATCTCGGCGTCCACGTTCAGTTCGCCGAAGTCGTTGACGATCAGCGCCAGGCGCTGCCCGGCGCACTGCTGCACCAGGCGGCGCAGCAGGGTGGTCTTGCCGGCGCCGAGGAAGCCGGCGACCACGGTCACCGGGATGCTCATCGGTCGTCCCTCATGATCTGCGGCACTTCGCCCTGCCACACCGCCTGCAGCGGGCCGCTGAACACGCCCTGGCGGTCGTAGACCGGGCGGCCCTCGACGAAGGTCTGCTCGACCTGGGTGCGGTGGATGTAGCCGCGCGGCGGCTGGGCGAAGAGGTCGCGGTCCAGCACGATAAAGTCCGCCGACTTGCCGGCCTCGATGCTGCCGGTCAGGTGCTCCAGGCCCATGGCGTGGGCGCCGTTCAGCGTCACCACCTGCAGCGCCTGCTCCAGGCCGATGGGCTCGCCGAAGCAGGCCGGGTCGTCGTTCCAGGGGTTCTGCCGGGTGATCATGGTTTCCAGGGCCAGCCAGGGGTCGATGGAGGCCACCGGCCAGTCGGTGCCCATCACCGCGATGCCGCCGGCGGCGAGCACGCCCTTGTAGTCGTAGATGCGCTTCAGGCGCTCGGCGCCGTAGCCGGAGCGCGCGCCGCTGGCGAAGGGCGTCGGGTACCAGGCTGCCGGGGAGAACTCGGCGATCACTTCCAGCTCGCGGAAGCGCTTGAGGTTGCCCGGGTGCAGGATGGTGCTATGCGCGCACTGGTGGCGGATGCCACTGAAACCGTTGCGCCGGCGCGCCTCGGCCACCGCGTCGAGGAACACGTCGGAGGCGCCGTCGCCGGTGCAGTGGGCGATCACGCGGATGCCGCGGCGGTCCATGTCCACCACCATGTCGGTGATGTGCTCGGGGGTCAGGTTGAGCTTGCCGCGCCAGCTGTCCTCGCCCGGCCAGGGGCTGATGAGGAACGACGAGCGCGGCTCCACGGTGCCGTCGAAGTGGAACTTCACGGCGTTGGCCGACAGCCGCGCGCTGCGGTAGTAGTGGCGCTCGCCGCTGAGCAGTTCCCAGCGCCGGCGCACCGGGAAGATGTCGTCCTGCCAACTGATGGCCGCTTCCACGCGCAGGGTCAGCTGGCCGGCGTCGTCCAGTTCCTTGAGCGCCTGCAGGCGGCGTTCGCAGACGTGCACGTACTTGCTGGCGGTGACGCCGCGGGCGCTCTGGAAGTGCACGCCGTCGCGGTAGGCGCGGCGCAGCACCTCGATGGGGGTGGGCGGCATGGCGGCGTGGATCAGCGCGTAGGCGCCGTCGATCAGCAGGCCGTTGGGCTCGCCGGTCAGTTCGTCGCGCTCCAGGTAGCCGTTGCGCGGGTCGGGCGTGGCGGCGTCGATGCCGGCCAGTTCGAGGGCGCGGGAGTTGACCATCATGGTCCCCCACATGCGGTCGAGCAGCGCCACCGGGCGGTCCGGCATGACGCTGTCGAGCCACTCGCGGCCCGGTTTCAGCCCGGCCTCGCGGAAGGTGTAGCGCACCCAGTACTGGCCGTAGACCCAGCCGTCGCCGGGGTGGCTGTCGGCGTAGGCGCGGATGGCCGCGGCCAGCTGCTCGGGGCTCGGGTCCTCGATGCCCACGTCCAGGTCGTCGGCGTAGCGCGGGGCCAGGGCCAGATCCGGGTGGGTGTGCATGTCGTGCAGGCCGGGCATGCAGAAGGCGCCGCCGAGGTCGTGCTGGCGGGTCTGCGGGCCGACCAGGTGCGCCAGGTCCTCGGCGCGGCCGACGGCGAGGAAGCGGCCGTCGCGGATGGCCACGGCCTCGGCCCAGGGCTGCGCCGGGTCGAGGGTGTAGAAGCGGCCGTTGCGCAGCAGCAGGTCGGCGTGGCGGTTGGCAGGCGAATGGGACGAACGGAATGTATCGGGCGCCGTCATGTCGGTGCTCCCCTTGTTGTTTTGCGCCGAGTATAGGGAGCTGCCAGAAGCCTTTGACTAGCATAAGATGACAACTCGCTAGCCTCAGATAACAAGCACGAGCATGCCCGACCAGCAGTCCGACATCGACTACGCCGCGCGCCAGCTGTACCAGCGCTTCCTCGAGGAATGGCAGGCCCGGCCCCGGCTGCCGCCGCTCGCGCCGCTGCTCGCCGGGCTTGGCGTGCCCGCTGCCGAGGCCGCCGCCAACATGACCTTCGCCCGCTACTACCGCCTGCTGCGCCAGGCCGCCGGGCTGCTCGGCGCCAGCGACTTCTTCCTGCGCCTGGGCCAGCGCTACAACCTGTTCGACCTGGGGGTGATCGGCTACGCGCTGATCAGCGCGGCCAACCTGCGGCGCTCCTGGGACATCTCCCTGGGCCAGCCCTCCAGCCTGCTGCCGCACCCCATCCACGTCACCCGCGAGGAACACGGCGAGCACCTGGTGCTGGCCCTGCAGGCGCCGCCCTACAGCCCCATGGAAACCCAGGCGCTGCTGGAGGAATGGTTCAGCAGCACCTGGCGCTGGCTGTGCCAGCGCCTGCCGGAGCTGGCCGAGTGCGCCGGCATGCAGGTGCGCCTGCCGTTCGCCGCGCCGCCCCACGCCGCGCTCTACGCCGAGCTGTTCCCCGGCCGCAGCGAGTTCGCCGCCAGCCGCGCCGAGCTGCGCATCCCGCGGGAATTCCACGAGCGCCCCTTCTCCACTTCCAACCCCTCGGTGCTGCGCCTGTGCCAGGCCCAGGGCGCGGCCACCCTGGCCAGCTTCGAGAGCGGCGAGGCGCTGCCCGACGACCTGCGCTTCTACCTGCTGCAGAACGCCCGGGTGCCGCTGCCGGACCTGGAGCAGGCCGCCGCGCACTTCCGCCTGCCGCCACACACCCTGCAGCGGCGCCTGCGCGCCCACGGGCTGACCTTCAAGGGCGTGGTCTACGAGGTGCGCATGGCCCTGGCCGAGCGCTACCTGCTGGCCAGCCGCATGAGCCTGCAGGAGATCGCCTTCCTGCTCGGCTACGAACACGTCACCAGCTTCCACCGCGCCTTCCTGCGCCACGCCGGGACCACCCCGGAAGGCTTCCGCCAGCGGCGCGCCCGCCCCCACCAGGAGTGAGCCCATGCGCTTCCCTTCGATGACCGCCCTGCGCGTGCTCGACGCCGTCGCCCGCCTGGGCAGCCTGTCCGCCGCCGCCAGCGAGCTGAGCCTGACCCGCAGCGCCGTGAGCCACCAGCTGCGCAGCCTGGAAGAATGCCTGGGCACCGCGCTGATCGAGAAATCCGGGCGCGGCATCGTGCTGACCTACCGCGGCGAGTACTTCGCCCGCGAGACGCAGCGCGCCCTGGGCATCCTCAACGAGGCGCGGCGCTTCACCGACGCCCAGGAGATCGCCGGGCGCCTGTGCGTGAGCTGCACCCCGGGCTTCGCCACCTACTGGCTGTGCCACCAGATCGGCAAGTTCCAGCGCGCCCACCCGCAGGTGGAGCTGAACCTGGTGTCGCCACGGATTCCCGACGACGTCAGCAACCGCGACGTCGACCTGTTCATCGCCTACGGCGTGGGCGACTGGCCGGACCTGCGCGTGGAACTGATCGCCACCCTCGACACCTTCCCGGTATGCAGCCCCTCGCTGCTCAACGCCGCCGGCGGGCTGGACTCGCCGGAGGACCTGGCCAACCTGCCGCTGCTGCACATGGTCGACCACTCCGACTGGCTGCTGTGGGCGGCCGCCGCCGGGGTACGCGACCTCAACGTGCGCAACGGCATCGTCTTCTCCGACGCGCACCTGGTGCAGTCGGCGGCCATCGCCGGGCAAGGCGTGGCCATGGGCGACGCCCTGGTCAGCGGCGACGCCATGGCCAAGGGGCAGTTGGTGCGGCTGTTCAACGTCTCCATCGAGCCGCCCAACCGCTACTACTTCGTCACCGACGCGGCCAAGAGCGAACGCCCCGACGTGCAGGCCTTCAAGGCCTGGATGAAGGCCGAGCTGCGGCTGTCCGAGCAGTTCCGCAAGGGCAGGCGCGGCGGCGTGATTGGTGAAGGAATTTGAACAATGACGGCGAAAAAACGCGATTGAAGCGCAGGAGGATTTGACAATACTGCGCAAAAGGACGGCTGACCGCTGGGTCGCCGCGCCACAGAACAAGAATAAGACGAGGTGAATGCAGTGGAGCGACAGCCCCAACTTCGTGCCATCGACATCGGCAAGCGCTATGGCGATTTCCGCGCCCTGAGCGATGTGTCCATCGATATCCAGCAGGGCGAGTTCCTCACCCTCCTCGGCCCCTCCGGCTCCGGCAAGACCACCTTCCTGATGATCCTCGCCGGCTTCCAGGACCCGTCCAGCGGGCGCCTCGAAGCCCTCGGCCAGGACATCACCCGGCGCCCGGCGGAGAAGCGCAACTTCGGCATGGTGTTCCAGGGCTACGCGCTGTTCCCGCACATGAGCATCGACGACAACGTCGCCTTCCCGCTGAAAATCCGTGGCGTGAAAGCCGAGGAACGCAACCGCCGGGTGCGCCACATGCTGGAGGTGGTGGGCCTGGGCGAGCACCGCGGCAAGCGCCCCGGCGAGCTCTCCGGCGGCCAGCAGCAGCGCGTGGCCATCGCCCGCGCGCTGGTGTTCGAGCCGGACCTGCTGCTGCTCGACGAACCCCTCTCGGCGCTGGACAAGAACCTGCGCGAGCAACTACAGCAGGAACTGCAGCGCATCCACCGCCAGGTCGGCACCACCTTCGTGTTCGTCACCCACGACCAGAACGAGGCGCTGGCGCTGTCCACCCGCATCGCCATCTTCAACCGCGGCCAGGTGGCGCAGATCGACACCCCGCAGGCCATCTACAACCAGCCCGCCAACCGCTTCGTCGCCGAGTTCCTCGGCAAGATGAACCTGTTCCCGCTGAGCCAGGTGGGCCGCGCCGGCGCCCTCGCCTGCGGGCGCTTCGGCGATGCCGAGCTGCACGCCGAACCCTCCGCCGCCCTGGAGGCCGCCGCGCCGCTGCTGGCGGTGCGCCCCGAGCACATGCAGTTGCACAGCGCGCCGCCGCAGGTGGAAGGCCACAACGTGGTGCAGGCGGTGCTGACCGCCAAGACCTACCAGGGCGCCAGCACCGAGCTGGGCCTGGCCACCGCCGCCGAGGGCGCGCTGCCCATGAGCCTGGCGGTGCACGCCGAGCACCAGGCCGCGCGCCTGGACCAGGGCGCCCGCGTGTGGCTGAGCTGGCCGATCGAGAAGAGCCTGCTGCTCGCCTGATTCCCGGGGCGCCCGCGCGCCCTACCCCTTTTCGCCATCCCCGCCTGGGAGCTGCATTCATGTTCAACCCGCATCAGCAAGACTGCATCGAAGTCCTCATGGAAAAGGCCCGCCGCGGGCAGATCGACCGCCGCACCTTCCTCAAGGGCATGGGCCTGCTGGCCGCCCTGCCCCTGGCGCTGCGCAGCGGCGTCAGCTTCGCCGCCGGCGACAAGCCGCTGGTGGTGGTGAACTGGGGCGGCGACGCCATCAAGGCGTTCGGCAAGGCCTGGACCGAGGGCTTTTCCAAGAGCACCGGCATCCCGGTGAAGATCGACGGCAGCGGCCCCACCGAGGGCGCCATCCGCACCCAGATGAGCAGCGGCCGGGTGAGCTGGGACGTGGTCGACGCGGAAAGCTCCATCCTGCAGAACCTGGGCAAGGAGAACCTGGTGGAGCCGATCGACTACGGCATCGTCTCCAGGGACAAGGTGCTGCCGGGCTTCGCCTACGAATACGGCATCGCCGACTACATGCTCAGCTACGTGATCGCCTACGACAGCGAGCGCTTCAGCGACAAGGCGCCGAAGACCTGGAAGGACTTCTGGGACGTCGAGGCCTTCCCCGGCAAGCGCACCCTGTACAAGTGGATGAACGGCATGCTGGAGGCCGCGCTGCTAGCCGACGGCGTGCCGGCGAACCAGCTCTACCCGCTGGACGTGCCGCGCGCGCTGAAGAAGCTCGACGAACTCAAGCCGCACATCCTGGCCTTCTGGGGCTCGGGCGCCGAGACCCAGCAGTTGCTGATCGAGGGCGAGGTGAGCATGGGCGCCATCTGGAACACCCGCGCCCAGGTCATCACCGAGGACAGCGAGGGGCGCATCCAGTGGACCTTCGACAACGCCCTGCTGGGCTGCAGCAACTGGGGCGTGCTCAAGGGCAACCCGGCGGGCAAGGACGCGGCCATGCGCTTCATCGCCTACGCCCAGGACCCGCAATCCCAGGTGGAGCTGTTCAAGCTGTTCGGCAACGGCCCGGCCAACCCGGCCGCCGCCTCGCTGATCCCGGCCGACCGCAGGCACCTGAACTGCACCGACCCGGACAACCTGCCCAGGCAGATCATGCTCAGCCACGAGTGGTACACCGACCACTACGCGGTGGCCCTGGAGCAGTACCTGACCCACGTTTCCAAGTGAGGTGAGCCCATGGCGGAGAATCCCTCGCGGCTGAAGCTGGCCCTGCTGCTGGCGCCGCTGCCGCTGGTGCTGCTGCTGTTCTACGTGCTGCCCTTCGCCGGGGTGGTGGGCTGGAGCTTCAGCCTGCCCACCCCGGGCATCGAGCAGTACCAGCGCATCGCCAGCGACCCGGCGATCCACGACGTGCTCTGGCGCACCTTCCGCCTGTGCACCACGGTGAGCGTGGTATCGCTGCTGATCGCCTACCTGATGGCCTACTGCTGGGTGTACAGCCCGCCGTTCTGGCAGCGCATGGTGGAAATCTGCGTGTTCATCCCCTTCTGGCTGTCGGTGCTGGTGCGCGCCTTCGGCTGGCTGATCGCCCTGCGCAGCAACGGCCTGCTCAACGGCTGGCTGCAGGCGCTGGGCATCACCAGCGAGCCGCTCCAGCTCACGCGCAACGAGCTGGGGGTGGTGATCGGCATGGTCCACTTCATGGTGCCCTTCGCGCTGTTCCCGCTGGTGTCGACCATGCGCCGCCTCGACCCGCGCGTGCTGCTGGCCGCCCGCGGCCTGGGCGCCGGGCAGCTGCGCACCTTCTGGAGCATCTTCGTGCCGCAGACCATCCCCGGCATCCTCGGCGCCTTCATCATCGTCTTCGTGTTCTGCCTGGGCTTCTTCATCACCCCGGCGATCCTCGGCGGCGGGCAGACGGTGATGGTGGCTGAGTACGTCTACCTGCAGATGTTCCAGACCAGCAACTGGGGCCTGGGCGCGGCGCTCTCGGTGGTGCTGCTGGCGCTGGTGGCGGGGCTGATATGGGCGCTGCTGCGCATGACCCGCGTCGACAAGCTGGTGGGATAGGAGTCGCCGAATGAACGCACACGAAAGCCGCGCGCCGAGCCGCCTGCTCGCCGCCATGGCGATGATCTTCATGCTGTTCCCGCTGCTGGCGGTGATCCCGGTGTCCTTCACCGGCAAGCGCTTCCTCTCCATGCCCGACGGCAACTGGTCGCTGCGCCACTACAAGGCCCTGCTGGACAGCCCCGAGTGGCTCTCGGCGGTGGGCCAGAGCCTGGTGGTGGCCAGCGCCGCCTGCGTGGTCGCCACCGCCCTGGCGGTGAGCTTCGCCCTGGGCATCTGGTACCTGCGCTCGCGCTGGGCGGCGCTGCTGATCGGCCTGGTGCTGCTGCCCATGGCCATCCCGCCGATGATCTCGGCGATGGTGCTGTACTTCATGGAAACCACGATCAGCAAGTTCGCCCCCGGCCTGGGCTACGACACCCTGTTCGGCCTGACCATCGCCCACATCGTGATGGTGGTGCCGTACGGCGTGGTGACCATGCTGGTGGCCCTGAGCCAACTGGACCGGCGCATCGAACTGGCGGCGCGCAACCTCGGCGCCAGCCTGGCGCAGACCACCTTCCTGGTGGTGCTGCCGAACCTCAAGCTGGGCGTGGCCAGCACCGCGCTGCTGTGCTTCGCACTCTCCTGGGAAGAGATCGCGGTGACGCTGTTCGTCACCAGCACCGAGGTCAACACCCTGCCGCGGCAGATCTGGTCCGGCCTGCGCGACAACATCGACCCGGCGGTGGCGGCCATCTCGGTGCTGCTGATCGCCATCACCCTCCTCGCCCTGCTCGGCCGCATGCTCGCCGGGCGCGCCGCCGCCAAGCCGGCCGGGCACTGAGCAGCCAAGCCGGCGGCGCTGTCCGGGGGATTGTCGGCGCCCCGGACAGCGCCGCCGGTTGGGCTTCCCCACGAGCGCATGGCCCGGAGCCGCCGGGAAGCCATCGCGGACGGAGTCCCTACGCCCGAGTTTCCCTGCCACGCAGGAGCAACTGTCTTGCGCCGAGGTGCTCTTCGTAGGATGGGTTGAGCCTGCGAAACCCATGCGGTTGCGCTGATGGGTATCGCTTCGCTCAACACCATCCTACGAAAAGCCGTGCTTCCTGGAACGTAGGACCTTGTCCGCGATAGCCGGGAATTCCGGCGCGGTTCGCGGATGAGATCCGCTACTACGCTGCGCCACTCACGCCATTCCCATGTAGGAGCGCGCCCTGCGCGCGAATCGCAGGCAGGGCCTGCTCCTACAGGTTTCCGTGAGGCACCTGTCCCACCGTAGAAACGGACTCTCTCCGCGATCCCGCAGACATCTGGCAAGCACATCCAAGCACTTGGCAGACAGGCACAAGGCCAGCTGCGCCCATGGCCTTAGCATCCCAGGCAGTTTCGTCCCCTGCCAACAATAACGATACGGATGCACGCCATGACCCGATCCACCGTCCTGCGCCCGACGCTGCTCGCCCTGCTGATCGCGGGCAGCGGCCAGGCCAGCGCCTATTCGCTGTATTCCACCGACGATACCCACCTCAACGCCGACCTCACCGCGGTCTACGCGCTGCTGCACAGCCAGGAGAACTATGCGCAGAGCGGCACCAAGGACAAGGGCTCGTCCTACTGGCAGGAAGGCTTCATCAAGTATGGCCTCAGCGGCGACCAGCGCCTGGGCGGCGCCGGCAGCGTGTATGGCGCCTTCGCCCTGCTCAGCTCGGCGACCTGGGGCGACGGCGACGCCGCCGGCTTCACCGACGGCTCCGAGCGCACCACCAAGATCGAGGACGCCTACCTGGGCTGGCGCTCGGGCACGCTGTTCCCGGTGCTGGGCGAGGACGGCATCGACTTCTCCTTCGGCCGCCAGAACATCGTGGTCGGCGACGGCTTCCTGATCAACGGCGACGCCCTCAACTTCGGCAATGGCCTGGCCGACGGCATGTTCGACCGCGGCGGCGCCTACTACCTGGCCGGCCGCCGCAGCTTCGACGAAACCGCGGTGCTGCGCATCGGCGGCAAGCAGGGCTGGCGCGGCGACATCATGCGCCTGAAGTCCGACAACCCGGCCCAGGCCAAGCCCGAACTGTACGTCGGCACCCTGGAGCACGTCAGTGACGCCGGCACCCTGGGCCTGACCTACATCGACGTCACCGACATCGACGAGCAGTACGCCTCCCCCGCCCAGCTCGACCGCAAGGACATGAAGACCTACAGCCTGCGCGGCCAGGGCAACGCCGGCGTGGAGAACCTGTTCCTCTCCGGCGAGTACGCCTGGCAGGACAAGCGCCACGCCGACGACGAGAATGCCTGGTACCTGGAGGCCGGCTGGACCTTCGCCGACGCCGCCTGGAAGCCCTACGTCAGCTACCGCTTCAGCCGCTTCTCCGAAGGCTTCGACCCGCTGTTCTACGGTTTCAGCCGCGGCTTCGGCACCTGGTTCCAGGGCGAGGTGGCGGGCAACTACTCCGGCCCCTTCAACAGCAACACCCGCGTCCACAACGTCGGCGCCAAGATCCAGCCGACGGAGACCTTCGACGTCGGCCTGCAGTGGTTCCGCTTCGACACCATCGACAAGGACCTGGGCAACCTCGGCGGCCACGAGATCGACCTGTACGCCGACTGGACCGTCAGCCCGCACCTGACCATCACCCCGCTGGTCGGCGTGTACAAGCCGAAGAAGAGCGCCGAGCAAGGCGGCACCCAGATCGGCGGCAGCGACGACAACCTCTACACCCAGCTGATCTTCACCAGCACCTTCTAAGCCACAAGCCACGAACCCGCCTCCGCGCCACCGCCGGCCCCCATCCCGGCGGTGGCGCGCCGGCGGGTTTCGCGGTTTCCAGGGAGGCCTCCCATGCGCAGCATCCACTCCACCCTCCAGGGCCGCATCACCTGGCTCGCCGGCCTGTGCCTGCTGGGCATCGCCGCCACCCTGATCGGCCTGTCGCTGTACCAGGCGCGCCAGGACAGCCAGGTGATCGCCGACGACAGCGGCAAGCTGTTCGCCGGGGCCGCCCACGCCAGCCTGCAGACCCAGGGGCAGGTGCAGGCCCTGCAGCTGCAACGCCAGCTGCAGGACAAGCTGCTGCTCGGCGAGGGCCTGTCGCGCACCCTGCAGGCGCTGCGCGAGCAGCAGCGCCTGGGCAACCTCGACGCCGAGGCGCTGCGGCGCAAGGTGGTCGCCGAGATGGGCGGCACCCTGGCCGCGCACCCGGAGCTGCTGGGGCTGTTCGTGGTCTTCGGCGTCGACGCCCTGGACGGCGCCGACGCCCGCTTCAAGGGCCGCGACGAGCTGGGCAGCAACGAGAACGGCCGCTTCACCCTGTACCTGCTGCGCAGCGGCGGCCAGCAGCAGAACGTGG
The DNA here is from genome assembly GCF_000725445.1 of Pseudomonas sp. AAC. Taxonomy (NCBI): domain Bacteria; kingdom Pseudomonadati; phylum Pseudomonadota; class Gammaproteobacteria; order Pseudomonadales; family Pseudomonadaceae; genus Pseudomonas; species Pseudomonas sp. AAC. Next base: position 260,727 of record NZ_KL647098.1, read on the forward strand.
TCGGCGCCGAGCAGGTGCTGGCCGACACCACCCCCGGCCCCAGCGGCCAGCCGTACAACGCCTTCTTCACCTGCTCGCGGGCCAGCCTGCAGCCCTGCGTGCTCGACCCCTACTTCGACGACGCCTCCGGGCAGCGCCGGCTGGTCACCAGCATCACCCTGCCGCTGCTGGAGAACGGCAAGTTCCTCGCCGCCATCGGCTTCGACATCGACCTCGCGGCGCTACAGCAGAGCAGCGTCGAGGGCAGCCGCCAGCTGTTCGACGGCCAGGGGCGCATCCGCATCCTCAGCCCCAACGGCCTGCTGGCCAGCGACAGCGCCAACGCCGCCGGCCTCGGCCAGCCATTCAAGGACGCGGCGCTGCCCCAGGTGCTGGGCGACATGGCCCAGGGCCGCTCGCTGACCTACGACCAGGGCGAGGACGTCAGCGTGCTCGCCAGCCTGGCGCCGCTGGCCGGCGCCAAGCCCTGGGGCATCCTGCTCAGCGTGCCCCGGCAGGTGCTGCTGGCCCCGGCGCAGTCGCTGAAGCACACCCTGGAGGGCCTGCGCGCGCGCAGCACCTGGCTGGAAATCGGCCTGGGCGCGCTGGTGGCGCTATTCGGCCTGGGCATCATCACCCTCACCGCCCGCGGCATCAGCCGGCCGATCCTCGGCCTTGCGCGCATGCTGGAGGACATTGCCGACGGCGAAGGCGACCTCACCCGCCGCCTGAACTACCCGCGCCACGACGAGCTGGGCCGCCTGGCCCTGGCCTTCAACCGTTTCCTCGACAAGCTGCAGCCGAGCATCGCCGCGGTGCAGACCGCCAGCGGCGAGGCCCGCGCCGGCGCCGACCAGACCGCCGCCATCGCCCGCCAGACCAGCGACGGCATCCAGCAGCAGTTCCGCGAGATCGACATGGTCGCCACCGCGCTGCAGGAGATGTCCGCCACCGCCAACGCCTCGGCGCAGAGCGCGGCCAGCGCCGCCCAGGCCGCCAGCGAGGCCGAGCGCGCCAGCCAGCAGGGCTACGCCACCATCGAGGCGACCAGCGCCGGCATCGACGCTTTGGCCGGCGACATGAACCAGGCCATGGGCGAGCTGCAGAACCTGGCCAGCAGCAACGAGCAGATCGGCGCGATCCTGGAAGTGATCCAGAGCATCGCTGCGCAGACCAACCTGCTGGCGCTCAACGCCGCCATCGAAGCGGCGCGGGCCGGCGAATCCGGGCGCGGCTTCGCCGTGGTGGCCGACGAGGTGCGCGGCCTGGCCAGGCGCACCCAGGATTCGGTGGAGGAGATTCGCGGGGTGATCGAGAACCTGCAGGCGCGCAGCCTGTCGGTGGCCGACGCCATGCACGCCAGCTACCGCCAGGCCCAGGACAACGTGCAGCAGGCGCGCCAGGCCATAGACGCGCTGCAACGCATCACCGGCGCGGTGAACCTGATCAGCGACATGAACCTGCAGATCGCCAGCGCCGCCGAGGAGCAGAGCAGCGTGGCCGAGGAGATCGGCCGCAACATCGGCGCCATCCGCGACGTGACCCAGGCCCTGTCGGACCAGGCCGAGCGCTCGGCGCACCTGAGCCAGCAGCTGAACCACAGCGCCGAGCAGCAGCACCGCCTGGTGCAGCAGTTCAAGGCCTGATCAGCGCGGGCGGTAGCCCTGGCTCAGCAGCCAGCCCTGGAAGATGCGCCGCTGCTGCTCCGGCAGCGCGGCCAGCACCTGCGCCTGCGGTTCGCTGCGCAGGCGCCGCAGCCAGGGCGCCAGCTCCAGGCCCTGCAGGTGCCAGATGCCCAGGGGCTGGTCGGGGCTGACCACCACCTCGGCCTCGTCCACCAGGCCATCGCGCAGCACCGGGGCGCGCTCGATGCGCAGGGCCTCGAAGTCCGCCGGGGCGTGGCTGGGCACCGCGTCCGGCCAGGCGCGGCGGGCCTGCCAGAAGGGCTGGTCGGCCCATTGTTTTTCTTCGGCGTAGAAGTCGCGGCCAACGCGGGCGAAGCGCAGGAACAGCTGCTCCACCCGGCGCTGGTGGAAGCGCTTGGCCAACTCGGCGCGCTGCGGGGCGCGCAACAGCGTGTTGATGACGGCAGGCGCCTGCAACGCCGAGGAAAGCGACTGGAAGATGCCGTTGCCGGACAGCGGGTCCACCGCCATGGCCGCATCGCCGACGCGAATCCAGTTCTCGCCGCAGGCCTCCAGGCAGAGGATCGGCGTGCTGCTGCGGGCGTGCAGTTCCAGGTCCTGCTCGGGGTGCCCGCCGAAGAATGCCTGGCTGAGCGCGGAGCGCTGGCGGCGTTCGCGGCAGTAGTCCAGTAGCTGCTCCTTGGGCGGCAGCGCGCTGCTGGCCACGTCCAGGGTCAGCTGCCAGTAGCAGCGCCCGTCGGCCAGCCGCGCCATCCACGCCCAGCCGTCGGCCAGGCTCTGCACCGCGCTGGCCACCGGCCCCGGCGCGCCCTGCCAGCGGCTGAGCAGGCTGAGGGTTTCCGGGCCGCGACGGGCCTTGCCGGCCTTCTGGTTCAGCGGCGCCTGGCGACCGCGGGCTTCGACGAGGAAAGGGGTGTGCAGGTGCTGGCCGCTTTCCAGGCGCACGTGGTGGCCCGTGGCGTCGGATTCCACGCCGAGCACGCGGTCTTCCAGCACCTGGATACCGGCGTCGTGCAGGTCCTGGCGCAGGCCCTGGTCGAACAGCGGGCGGTCGAGGATGAATTCGACATTCTGCGCGCTTTCGCTGCCGTTCCAGTTCACCCGCCGTTGCGAAGGCGGTGCGGTGCAGGCCAGGGCGTGGTTGAGGCCGGCATGGCGCAGGCCGTCGAGGACGCGTTGGGAGACGCCTTCGACGGCGGCGAAGCGGCGCCATTCGCTGATGACGGTGACGGCGTGGCCGAGGCGGCGCAGGCCGATGGCGGTGGCCGCTCCGGCGGGGCCGGCGCCCAGGATCAGGATTGGGGGCATGGGGGTGTTCGCTGGGGGGGTTGGTGTTGGCTGTGGGGCCGCGCCCTCTCCCCAGCCCTCTCCCTGAAGGGAGAGGGAGCCGTTCGGTGCGAACTTGAATTCCGAGTCATCCTGCTGCTCCGACGTGGCCGGCGGAATGTCGAACCTCGCAGCCACTCCGAACAGTCCCCTCTCCCTTCAGGGAGAGGGTTAGGGAGAGGGAAAGGAACCCAACCCCACTCATAAGCTCACCTTCCGCTCGATGCCCTTGTACATAGCCCCCTCACGCATCAGCGCCAACAATTCTTCATTCGACAACGCCGGCCGCTCCCCCAGCAAAGCCGCCACGTGCCCACAAAAAGCCGCACAGCCAAGGCTAGCCCCCGCCTGCCCCACAACCCGCACAGCCGCCCCGAAATCCGCCTGCGCACTCCCCAGCCAAGACCACTCTCCCTCGCCACACCGCGCATCCCCGGTCACCCGCACCACCCCCGGATAGGCCGCCGGAAACACCGGCTCGCCCCGCGCCGGGCTCGACGCGCAGACCAGAACGCCCGCCTCCACCAGTTCGGCGACGGCCTCGCGGAGGATCGGCCGATCCTGGCGCACACCCAGACTCAGGTTGACCACGCGCGCACCCTGCCCGCCTAGCCACTGCAACGCAGCCGCGATCTGCAGCGGGCTGGTCACGCCACGTCCATCGAACACCTGGGCCACGCTGAAGCGCGCTTGCGGCGCCCGGGCAAGCACCGCCTGGATCACCGCCGAGCCATGGCCCAAAACATCGGCCGCCAGTGGCAATCGGTCCACTCCCTCATCGGCCAGACAGAAACGCTGCCCGGCCACCACGCAACCCGCCTGCTCCACGGCATGGCCGCTGTCGACCACTCCCACCCGCACCTCAGCCACCCTGCCCTCCCACGGCCACCAGCGGCACCTCGCGCACGCTCAGTTGGCCGTCCTGCAGCTCCAGGCGCAGGTCGGCCTCGGCCAATGTCGAGGGGCGGTGGCTGACGAGGATGCGCGTGCGCCCGGCGAACAGCCGGTCGATGGCGGCTATCACCTCGCGCTCGGTGCTTTCGTCCACCTGCGAGGTGGCTTCGTCGAGGATCAGCACCAGCGGGTCCTGCAGCAGCGCGCGGGCGATGGCGATGCGCTGCTTCTGCCCGCCGGACAATTGCTGGCCGCGCTCGCCCAGGGGGCTGTCGAGGCCTTCGGGCAGGCTGTCGATCAGGCCGTCCAGCTGCGCCAGGGTCGCTACCCTTTCGATCTCCTCGCGGCTGACGTGGGGCGCGCTGTACGACAGGTTGTCCGCCAGGCTGCCGCGGAACAGCACCAGCTCCTGGCTGACCACGGCGATGCGCCGGCGCAGCTCGAACAGGTCCAGCTCGCGCAGGTCCACGCCGTCCAGCAGGATGCGCCCCTGGTCGGGGTCGTAGAAGCGTTGCAGCAGGTCGGTCAGGGTCGACTTGCCGACGCCCGAGGGCCCGCTCAGGGCCACTTTGCGCCCGGCCGGGATGCAGGCGTCCACCTGCTCCAGCAAGGGTTGGCTGCGGCCGGCGTGGTTGAAGCTCACGCCTTGCAGGCGCAGTTCGCCGACGTTCGGCATCGGCCTGGGCTGCGCCGGCGACGCCACGCCCGGCGCTTCGCCGCGCAGCTCCATGACCCGGCCCAGGCTGACGGTCATGCGTTGCAGCGCCACGTACAGGCCGAGCAGGCTCTGCACCGGGCCGATGGCCATGCCCAGGTAGGTGGAGAAGGCGATCAGCGAGCCCAGTTGCCAGGTCCCCTGCACTACCCAGTAGCCGCCGACCAGAAAGGCGCAGGCGCGCGACAGCGACATCAGCGTCCCCGGCAGCGCCTGGGTGAAGAATTCGGTCAGTTGCAGGCGCAGCAGCTGGCCCAGGTAGCCCTGGCCCAGCCCTTCCAGGCGCTGCGCCTCGCGGCCCTGCTGGCCGGCGGACTGGATGAACTTCATCGCCGGCAGGGTCTCGACGAAGAACGACGACAGGTCGGCCGAGCGCTCGCGCAGTTGGCGCGCCTCGCACTCGACCTTCTTGCGCATCCAGCGCAGCCAGAGCACGTCCAGCGGGATCAGCACGGCGACCAGCAGCGACAGTTGCCAACTGAGCGTCAGCAGCAACGCCAGCGAGCCGACCAGGCCGATCACGGCGGACACCGCGGAGAACAGCGAGTCCACCGCGAAGCGCTGGATTTCAGCCACGTCGCCGTCCAGCCGCGACATCAGGTCGCCGATGCGGCGGCGGGCGAAGAAGGTCGGCGAGAGGCTTTGCAGGTGGCGGTACAGCGCATCGCGCAGGGCGAACAGGATGCGCCCGGAGAGCCGCGTGTGCAGGTAGCGGTTGAGCCCCGACAGCACGGTGCCGACCAGCCCGACCACGATCATCACCCCGGCCAGCAGCGCCAGCAGGGGGAAGTCGCGGGCCAGCAGGCCGTCGTCGATCAGCAGCTTGGTCAGCCAGGGTTGCGCCAGGGCCAGCAGCGAGGCGCACAGGGCCAGGCCGAGCAGGCCGAGGATGGCCAGGCGCTGCGGGCGGACGAAGCCGTACAGCCAGTGCAGCGCCTCCTTGAGGGCCTTGGGGTCGTCGCTGTCGATCAGGCGGGTGAAGAACATCAGCCGCCCTTCAGTTGCTTGAGCTTGCGGTACAGGGTGGCGCGGCTGATGCCCAGGGCGTCGGCGGCCGCCGAGACGTTGCCCTGGTGGCGGTCCAGGGCCTGGCGGATCAGCTCCATCTCGGTCTCGCGGATGCGCCCACAGGGCTGCCGCTCGCCGGCAGCGAGTTCTTCCAGGGTGCTGTCCGGCAGGTGTTCCAGGCCCAGGGTGTTTTCGCCCTGCTCGCGCATGGCCAGGGCGGTGCGCAGCACCATTTCCAGCTGGCGGATGTTGCCCGGCCAGTGGTAGTCGGCCAGCAGCGCGAAGAGTTCGTCGTCCAGCCGCGCCTCGGGCGCGCCCAGCTTGGCCAGCAGGCCCTGGGCCAGCTGGCCGAGGTCGTCGCGCTCGCGCAGGGCCGGCAGGCGCACGCTGATGCCGTTGACGCGGTAGTAGAGGTCTTCGCGGAAGTGCTTCTCTTCCACCTGGCGCTTGAGGTCGCGGTGGGTGGCGCAGATCAGCGCCACGTCTATGTCCTGCTCCTCGCCCGCGCCCAGCGGCGCCACCTTGCGCTCCTGCAGCACGCGCAGCAGGCGGGCCTGCAGGGCCAGGGGCATGTCGCCGATCTCGTCGAGGAACAGGGTGCCGCCGTGGGCCTGTTGCAGGCGGCCGACCATGCCGCCGCGGCGCGAGCCGGTGAAGGCGCCCTCGCGGTAGCCGAACAGTTCGGATTCGATCAGCCCTTCGGGGATGGCCGCGCAGTTCACCGCGATGAACGGCTTGCCGGAGCGCGCACTGCTCTGGTGCAGAGCGCGCGCCACCACCTCCTTGCCGCTGCCGGTCTCGCCCAGCAGCAGCACCGGCAGTTCGTTCAGCAGGCCCTGGCGGGCCATGCGCAAAGCGCGGGCGTAGCGCGGGTTGCCGCCGGCCAGGGCTTCCAGGTCCGGCGCGGCCGGGGCCGGGCGCTGCGGCTGGCGCGCCGGCACCGACACCGCGCTGGCGCGCAGCGGCGCCTGCAGCACCTTGTAGAAGAACTCGCCCTTGGCCGTCTGCAGGCTGCCCAGGGCGCCGGACTGCAGGCGCGCGAGCAGTTGCTCGCCCCTGGCGCCCAGCAGGTCTTCGCAGCGGCGCCCGATCAGCGTCTCGCGCGGCGCGCCGAGCAACTGGCAGGCCGGCGTGCTGAGGGCCAGGATGCGGCCCTCCAGGCTCAGCGCCAGCAGGCCCTGCCAGGGCGAATCCAGGTACTGGCGGCGGCTGTGGAAAGACAGCACCACCTGCCCCGGGAAGCTGGCGGCGAACAGCCGTTCCTCGATCTGCACCGCGGCGCGGTTGAGCAGGCTGAGGCTTTCCACCGGGCCGGCCAGGGGGCCTTCGCGGGTCAGGTCGAGCACCCCGAGCAGATTGCCCTGGGGGCAACTGATGGGCACGGAGGTGCAGGAGAAGCGGCTGAGCCGCTCCAGGTAGTGCTCGCCGCAGTCGATCTGGGTGGCGCGGCCTTCCACCAGGGCGGTGCCCAGGGCGTTGGTGCCGCGCGCGGCCTCGCTCCAGCAGGCGCCCGGGGCGATGTCTTCCAGGCCGATGCGGCGCAGGCGCTCGTGGGCGCCGGCCACCGAGACGATGGTGGCGTCGGCGTTGGCCAGGATCACCAGGGCGTCGTGACCCTGGCGCTGGCGCAGGAAGTCCAGTTCGGGGGTGGCGGCGTCGAGCAGCAGGCGGTTGTTCTCCAGCAGCAGCTCGATGCCGGCGCGGTTGTCCAGCTCCTGGTCGTTGCCGCTGCCGCAGTCCAGGCCGTGGCCCAGGCTGCGCCGCCAGGAGGCGTCGATTTCCTCGCGCAGCACGCCGGCGGGTAGCTCGCCCTCGCGCTGCAGGCGTTCGCGGGCCCGGTGGGCCTCGCGCAGCAGGTCGCTGCCTATTGTTCTTGTCATGTCGATCTCGGCTCCGCTTGCCCGCGCGGTGCGTTGCCGCGCGGGACGTCAGGCTGGTCAGGGACTGTCTACACCCGTCCTCCCCTTCAGTAAAGAGGACTCCCGGTTGCCCGGCAACGCACGCAATTAGCGGGCCAGCCGGTCGGCGGCGAAGTGATTGACAGCCCCTCGACGCAGGTTTACGTTAACGTAAAGGTAAACGAACGAGCAAGCCCGATGCCGACCACCTACAGCATTTCCGACCTGGCCCGCGAACTGGACGTGACCACCCGCGCCATCCGCTTCTACGAGGAGCAAGGCATGCTCAGCCCCGAGCGCCGCGGCCAGGAACGCATCTACAGCCCCAAGGACCTGGTGGCGCTGAAGCTGATCCTGCGCGGCAAGCGCATCGGCTTCTCGCTGGCCGAGTGCAAGGAGCTGATCGACCTCTACGACCCCAGCAGCGGCAACCGCAAGCAGCTCGATACCTTCATGGGCAAGATCGCCGCGCGCCGCGCGCAGCTGGAGCAGCAGCTGCTCGACATCGAGCAGATGAAGCTGGAACTGGACACGGCCGAGGAACGCTGCCTGGCGGCCCTGGCCGAGACCGAGAAGAAACAGCGCGCCTGAGCGCGCCCTACCCTTATCCAAGTACAAGAAAGCAGGTGCAACCATGAGCTACCCGTCCCTCAACTTCGGCCTCGGCGAAACCATCGACATGCTCCGCGAGCAGGTGCAGGGCTTCGTCGCCAGCGAGCTGGCCCCGCGCGCCGCGCAGATCGACGCCGACAACCTGTTCCCCATGGACATGTGGAAGAAGTTCGGCGACATGGGCCTGCTCGGCATCACCGTCAGCGAGGAATACAGCGGCGCCAACATGGGCTACCTGGCCCACGTTATCGCCATCGAGGAAATCAGCCGCGGCTCGGCCTCGGTCGGCCTGTCCTACGGCGCGCACTCCAACCTGTGCGTCAACCAGATAAAGCGCAATGGCAGCGCCGAGCAGAAGGCGAAATACCTGCCCAAGCTGATCAGCGGCGAGCACGTCGGCGCCCTGGCCATGAGCGAGCCCAATGCCGGCTCCGACGTGGTGTCCATGAAGCTGCGCGCCGAGAAGCGCGGCGACCGCTTCGTGCTCAACGGCAGCAAGACCTGGATCACCAACGGCCCGGACGCCAACACCTACGTGATCTACGCCAAGACCGAGCCGGAAAAGGGCGCCCACGGCATCACCGCATTCATCGTCGAGCGCGACTGGAAGGGCTTCAGCCGCGGCAGCAAGTTCGACAAGCTGGGCATGCGCGGCTCGAACACCTGCGAGCTGTTCTTCGATGACGTGGAAGTGCCGGAAGAGAACGTGCTGGGCGCGGTCAACGGCGGCGTGAAGGTGCTGATGAGCGGCCTGGACTACGAGCGCGTGGTACTTGCCGGCGGCCCGATCGGCATCATGCAGGCGTGCATGGACGTGATCGTCCCCTACATCCACGACCGCAAGCAGTTCGGCCAGAGCATCGGCGAGTTCCAGCTGATCCAGGGCAAGGTCGCCGACATGTACACCCAGCTCAACGCCAGCCGCGCCTACCTCTATGCAGTCGCCCAGGCCTGCGACCGTGGCGAGACCACCCGCAAGGACGCCGCCGGGGTGATCCTCTACACCGCCGAGCGCGCGACGCAAATGGCCCTGGACGCCATCCAGATCCTCGGCGGCAACGGCTACATCAACGAGTTCCCCACCGGCCGCCTGCTGCGCGACGCCAAGCTCTACGAGATCGGCGCCGGCACCAGCGAGATCCGTCGGATGTTGATTGGGCGCGAACTGTTCAACGAAACCAAATAACGATAAAAGCCGCTGGAGGCTGAAGGCTGGACGAAAAAGCCGCTCCAGTCCTCGTCCAGCCTCCAGCCTACAGCGCTCTTCTCGAGGTTTTCATGGCCCTACTGCATACCCAGATCAACCCGCGCTCCCCCGAATACGCCGCCAACGCCGCGACCATGCTGGAGAGCGTCCAAGACCTGCGCGCCCTGCTCGGCCGCGTGCATGAAGGCGGCGGCGCCGCTGCCCAGGCCAAGCACAGCGCGCGCGGCAAGCTGCTGGTGCGCGAGCGCATCAACCGTCTGCTCGACGCCGGCTCGCCGTTCCTCGAAGTCTCCGCCCTGGCCGCCCATGAGGTTTATGGCGAGGACGTGGCCGCCGCCGGCGTGGTCGCCGGCATCGGCCGCGTGGAAGGCGTGGAATGCATGATCGTCGGCAACGACGCCACGGTGAAGGGCGGCAGCTACTACCCGCTGACCGTGAAGAAGCACCTGCGCGCCCAGGCCATCGCCCAGCAGAACCGCCTGCCGTGCATCTACCTGGTGGACTCCGGCGGCGCCAACCTGCCACGCCAGGACGAGGTGTTCCCCGACCGCGAGCACTTCGGGCGGATCTTCTTCAATCAGGCCAACATGAGCGCCCAGGGCATCCCGCAGATCGCCGTGGTGATGGGTTCGTGCACCGCCGGCGGCGCCTACGTGCCGGCGATGAGCGACGAGACCATCATGGTCCGCGAGCAGGCCACCATCTTCCTCGCCGGCCCGCCGCTGGTGAAGGCCGCCACCGGCGAAGTGGTCAGCGCCGAGGACCTGGGCGGCGCCGACGTGCACTGCAAGACCAGCGGCGTGGCCGACCACTACGCCGAGGACGACGCCCACGCCCTGGCCATCGCCCGCCGCTGCATCGCCAACCTCAACTGGACCAAGCAGGGCAAGCTCAACACCCTGCCCCCGCGCGCGCCGCTGTACCCGGCCGAGGAGCTGTACGGGGTGATTCCGGTGGACAGCAAGCAGCCGTTCGACGTGCGCGAGATCATCGCCCGCCTGGTCGACGGCAGTGAGTTCGACGAGTTCAAGGCGCTGTTCGGCACCACCTTGGTGTGCGGCTTCGCCCACCTGCACGGCTACCCCATCGCCATCCTGGCGAACAACGGCATCCTCTTCGCCGAGGCCGCGCAGAAAGGCGCGCACTTCATCGAACTGGCCTGCCAGCGCGGCATCCCGCTGCTGTTCCTGCAGAACATCACCGGCTTCATGGTCGGCCAGAAGTACGAGGCCGGCGGCATCGCCAAGCACGGCGCCAAGCTGGTCACCGCGGTGGCCTGCGCCCAGGTGCCGAAGTTCACCGTGATCATCGGCGGCAGCTTCGGCGCCGGCAACTACGGCATGTGCGGCCGCGCCTACGACCCGCGCTTCCTGTGGATGTGGCCCAACGCGCGGATCGGCGTGATGGGCGGCGAGCAGGCCGCGGGCGTGCTGGCCCAGGTCAAGCGCGAGCAGGCCGAGCGCGCCGGCAATACGCTGAGCGCCGAGGAAGAAGCGAAGATCAAGGCGCCGATCCTCGCCCAGTACGAGCGCCAGGGGCACCCCTACTACTCCAGCGCGCGGCTGTGGGACGACGGCGTGATCGACCCGGCTCAGACCCGCGAAGTGCTCGCCCTGGCCCTGTCCGCCTCGCTCAACGCGCCTATCGAGCCGACCCGCTTCGGCGTATTCAGGATGTAAGAAAGCTGGAAGCTTGAAGCCGGAAGCTGGAAGTCGCGCGGCTTTCGCTTCCAGCTTCCAGCTTTCGGCTTCCAGCCAGGAAACGACCATGCCTACTTACGAAAACATCCAGCTAGAGAAAGACGACCGCGGCGTCGCCACCCTGTGGCTGAACCGCCCGGACAAGAACAACGCCTTCAACGCCGCCACCATCGCCGAGCTGATCCGGGCGCTGGACCAGGTGGCCGACGACGCCGAAGTGCGCCTGCTGGTGCTGCGCGGCCGCGGCAGGCACTTCTGCGGCGGCGCCGACCTGGCCTGGATGCAGGAGGCGGTGAAGCTCGACTACCAGGGCAACCTCGCCGACGCCCAGCAACTGGCCGAGCTGCTGAACAACCTGCACCTGCTGAAGAAACCGACCCTGGCCGTAGTCCAGGGCGCGGCCTTCGGCGGCGGCGTGGGCCTGGTGGCCTGCTGCGACATGGCCCTGGGCAGCGAGCAGGCGCAGTTCTGCCTGTCCGAGGTGCGCATCGGGCTGATCCCGGCGACCATCGGGCCCTTCGTGACCAAGGCCATCGGCCAGCGCGCGGCCACCCGCTACGCCCTCACCGCCGAGCGCTTCGACGGCGCCCGCGCCCGCGAGCTGGGCCTGCTGGACGAGTGCTACGCCACCGAGGAGCTGGAGGAGAAGGTCGAGGCCTGGGTCGCCAACCTGCTGAACAACAGTCCGGCCGCGCTGGTGGCCTGCAAGGCGCTGTTCCAGGAGATCGGCAGCGGAGAATTGAGCCCCAACCTACGCCGCTACACCGAGGCCGCCATCGCCCGCATCCGCATCAGCCCCGAAGGCCAGGAAGGGCTGCACGCCTTCCTCGAGAAACGCAAACCGAAATGGCAGAAGAGCAGCTAGAAGCTTGAAGCCGGAAGCTTGAAGCGGGGAGTGCTCTTCAGCTTCCAGCTTATAGCTTCCGGCTTCCAGCTCTTCAACGGAGCAAAACAATGATTACAACGCTACTGGTGGCCAACCGCGGCGAGATCGCCTGCCGGGTGATGCGCACCGCCAAGGCCCTGGGCCTGACCACCGTCGCCGTGCACAGCGCCACCGACCGCCACGCCCGCCACGTCGAGGAGGCGGACATCGCCATCGACCTGGGCGGCGCCAAGCCCGCCGAGTCCTACCTGCGCGCCGACGCCGTGCTGGCCGCGGCCAAGGCCGCCGGCGCCCAGGCCATCCACCCCGGCTACGGCTTCCTCTCGGAGAACGCCGGCTTCGCCCGCGCCTGCGAAGAGGCCGGGCTGGTGTTCCTCGGCCCGCCGGCCAGCGCCATCGACGCCATGGGCAGCAAGTCCGCGGCCAAAGCGCTGATGGAAGACGCCGGCGTGCCCCTGGTGCCCGGCTACCACGGCGAGGCCCAGGACTACCCGACCTTCCAGCGCGAAGCCGCGCGCATCGGCTACCCGGTGCTGCTCAAGGCCGCCGCCGGCGGTGGCGGCAAGGGCATGAAGGTGGTGGAGCGCGAAAGCGAACTGGCCGAGGCCCTGGAATCCGCCCAGCGCGAGGCCCAGTCCGGCTTCGGCGACTCGCGCATGCTGGTGGAGAAATACCTGACCAAGCCGCGCCACGTGGAAATCCAGGTGTTCGCCGACAAGCACGGCAACTGCCTGTACCTCAACGAGCGCGACTGCTCGATCCAGCGCCGCCACCAGAAGGTGGTCGAGGAAGCCCCCGCCCCCGGCCTCTCGGTGGAACTGCGCCGCGGCATGGGCGAGGCCGCCGTGCGCGCCGCCCAGGCCATCGGCTACGTCGGCGCCGGCACCGTGGAGTTCCTCTACGACGAAGGCAGCGGCCAGTTCTTCTTCATGGAGATGAACACCCGCCTGCAGGTGGAACACCCGGTCACCGAGGCCATCACCGGCCTCGACCTGGTGGCCTGGCAGATCCGCGTGGCCCGTGGCGAGCCGCTGCCGATCACTCAGGAACAGGTGCCGCTGAACGGCCACGCCATCGAAGTGCGCCTCTACGCCGAGGACCCGGAAGGCGGCTTCCTGCCCGCCAGCGGCCACCTGGCGCTGTACCGCGAACCGCCGGCCGGCCCCGGCCGCCGGGTGGACAGCGGCATCCGCGAGGGCGACGACATCTCGCCGTTCTACGACCCCATGCTGGCCAAGCTGATCGCCTGGGGCGAGAACCGCGAGGAAGCCCGCCAGCGCCTGCTGGCGATGCTTGGCGAAACCGCAGTGGGCGGCTTCAAGACCAACCTGGCGTTCCTGCGCCGCGTGCTGGCCCACCCGGCCTTCGCCGCCGCCGAGCTGGACACCGGCTTCATCGCCCGCCACCAGGAACAACTGCTGCCGGCGCCCGGCGAACTGCCGCCGCAATTCTGGCAACTGGCCGGCGAGGCCTGGGCGCAAAGCGAAGCCGAGCGCGTGCGCAACGACGACGCCCACTCCCCGTGGAGCGCCCGCGATGGCTGGCGCAGCGGCTTGCCGGGGGAAACCGACCTGCACCTGCTGGCCAAGGGCGAAGCCCAGGTGGTGCGCCTGCGCCATGCCGATGGCGTGCGCGGCGCGACGCTCAAGGGCGAATGGCTGGAAGTGGACCTCGACGGCCTGCGCCGCCGCCACCTGGCCCTGCGCCAGGGCGACAGCCTGTACCTGGAATGGCAGGGCGAGCTGGTGCCGGTGCGCCGCTACGACGCCATCGCCGAAGCCGAGGCCGCCCACGCCCACCACGGCGGCCTGGGCGCGCCGATGAACGGCAGCATCGTGCGCATCCTGGTCCAGCCCGGGCAAAGCGTGGAAGCCGGCGCCGCCCTGGTGGTGCTGGAAGCCATGAAGATGGAACACAGCATTCGCGCGCCGCACGCCGGCGTGGTGAAATCGCTGTATTGCAGCGAAGGCGAACTGGTGGCCGAGGGTACGGCGCTGGTGGAGTTGGAAGAAGCCTGAGCCTTGCGTAGGGCGTATAACGCTCCGCGTTATACGCCGTTTGGCCTTGGCTTCCGGCGCGATGCGGATTTGGTCACGGAGCACCTGTTTCGGAGCGCTCCAGGCTCGACCGGGAAGCCGGGCATGAGATCGGTGAAGCGGCGGATAACCGCGAACGGTTATACGCCCTACGCTCCGCCCGCCGCCGCTGCGCAGGACAGTTCCCCACAGAACACAACGAGGACCCAGCATGCCCCTGCCCCAACACGTCCGCCTGGTCGAAGTCGGCCCGCGCGACGGCCTGCAGAACGAGAAACAGCCCATCAGCGTCGCCGACAAGGTGCGCCTGGTGGACGACCTGAGCGCCGCCGGCCTTTCCTACGTCGAGGTCGGCAGCTTCGTTTCGCCCAAGTGGGTGCCGCAGATGGCCGGCTCGGCCGAAGTCTTCGCCGGCATCCGGCAGAAACCCGGCGTCACCTACGCCGCCCTGGCGCCCAACCTCAAGGGCTTCGAGGCCGCGCTGGAGGCCGGGGTGAAGGAGGTGGCAGTATTCGCCGCCGCCTCCGAGGCCTTCTCGCAGAAGAACATCAACTGCTCCATCAAGGAGAGCCTGGAACGCTTCGTGCCGGTGATGGACGCCGCCCGCGAGCACGGCATCCGCGTGCGCGGCTACGTGTCCTGCGTGCTCGGCTGCCCCTACCAGGGCGAAGTGGACGTGCAGCAGGTGGCCGCCGTGGCCGCCGAGCTGGACGCCATGGGCTGCTACGAAGTGTCCCTGGGCGACACCATCGGCGTCGGCACCGCCGGCGCCACCCGCGCCATGTTCGAAACGGTCGGCGCCCGCGTGCCGCGCGAACGCCTGGCCGGGCACTTCCACGACACCTACGGCCAGGCCCTGGCGAACATCTACGCAAGCCTCTTGGAAGGCATCGCCGTGTTCGACAGCTCGGTCGCCGGCCTCGGCGGCTGCCCCTACGCCAAGGGCGCAACCGGCAACGTCGCCACCGAGGATGTGCTCTACCTGCTAAACGGCCTGGGCATCCACACCGGCATCGACCTCGACGCCCTGATCGCCGCCGGCCAGCGCATCTGTGCGGTACTCGGCAAGGAAAACGGCTCCCGCGTGGCCCGCGCCCGCCTGGCCAAGGCCTGATCCCGCGCCGCTATTGCTCGGTCATGGCGATGGGTATCGCTTCGCTCAACCCATCCTACGATGGCGTCTCTCCTGTAGCCTGGGGCGCATAACGCCCCAGGCATATCAGGATGACTCCGGACTCACCGCCCGCGCCGGGCGGCCCCCTCTCCCTCTGGGAGAGGGCTGGGGTGAGGGTTGCGGACTTCGCCGACACTCCGCTGCCAACCCTGCACTCCGCCCCCCCTCCCTAACCCTCCCCCGCAAGCGGGAGAGGGGACCGTTCGGCGTGAAGCGGAACCTGGAAGCTCCCTGAATCCATGTACGCAAACGGTCCACCGTACAGCGAGTAGCAGAAAATCCCCCATCGATTGATACGGATAATGCAACAGGGTTTATCACTGGCCGTGATAATAAGAATGCTCCCGTTCGATTAGCGACTTAGACGCCTGGAACGCAGACTCCGCCCATTACAGAAAAAAATGCCGGAGTCTTCCCCATGGAGCGTTCACCCAATTCCTTGCGTATCCCCCTCGCACTGGCCGCCGTCCTGGTGCTCAGCGCCTGCGGCAAGACCCAGGAAGCCGCGCAGAACATGCCCGCGCCCAAGGTCAGCGTCGCCGAGGTCATCGAACAGCCGGTCAACGAGTGGGACGAGTTCACCGGCCGCCTGGAGGCGCCCGAATCCGTCGAGCTGCGCCCGCGCGTCTCCGGCTACATCGACAAGGTGACCTTCCGCGAAGGCGCCCTGGTGAAGAAGGGCGACCTGCTGTTCCAGATCGACCCGCGCCCGTTCCAGGCCGAGGTCCACCGCCTGGAAGCCCAGCTAGCGCAGGCCCGCGCCAACCAGACGCGCACCGCCAACGAAGCCGCCCGCGGCGACCGCCTGCGCGCCACCAACGCCATCTCCGCCGAGCTGGCCGACGCCCGCAGCGCCGCCGCCACCGAGGCCCGCGCCCAGGTCGCGGCGACCCAGGCCGAACTGGACAACGCCCGGCTGAACCTGTCGTTCACCCAGATCACCGCGCCCATCGACGGCCGCGTCTCGCGCGCCGAAGTCACCGCCGGCAACCTGGTCAACTCCGGGCAGAGCCTGCTCACCACCCTGGTCTCCACCGACAAGGTCTACGCCTACTTCGACGCCGACGAGCGCGTCTACCTGAAGTACGTGGCCATGGCCCGCGCCGGCGGCCCGGACGCCCGCGGCAGCACCCCGGTGTACCTCGGCCTGACCGGCGAGGACGGCTTCCCGCACCTGGGCCGCCTGGACTTCCTCGACAACCAGGTCAACCCCAAGACCGGCACCATCCGCGGCCGCGCGGTGTTCGACAACAAGGACGGCCTCTACACCCCCGGCCTCTATGCGCGCATCAAGCTGGTCGGCTCCGGCACCTACGACGCCGCGCTGATCAAGGACGAAGCGGTCGGCACCGACCTTGGCAAGAAGTTCGTGCTGGTGGTCGGCGCCGACAAGAAGGTGGCCTACCGCGCCATCGAGCTGGGGCCGAAGCTGGAAGGCCTGCGCATCGTCCGCAGCGGCCTGGCCAAGGGCGACCGCATCGTGGTCAACGGCCTGCAGCGCGTGCGCCCCGGCGCCGAGGTGGATGCCCAGGGCGTGCCCATGGCCAGCCCGGACACCCTCGCCGCCCTCGCCCGCTCGCGCCAGGCGGTGGAAGACAGCGAGCCGCCGAAGGTCGCCGAGCAGTCGCCGGGCAAGCCCAGCCGCATCTGACGACGACCCGCCCCTGAGCGGGGCACATCGACAACGCAGTACCCGGCCCTGGCCCCACCCAGGGCCGCGGGTGACCTTTTGCCCAGGGTTTAGCGCCCCGCGCGCCAGGAACGAACCATGAACTTCTCGCAATTCTTCGTGCAGCGGCCGATCTTCGCCGCCGTGCTCTCGCTGATCATCCTGATCGGCGGGGCCATCTCGCTGTTCCAGTTGCCGATCAGCGAATACCCCGAAGTGGTGCCGCCCACCGTGGTGGTGCGCGCCACCTTCCCCGGCGCCAACCCCAAGGTGATCGGCGAGACCGTCGCCGCGCCCCTGGAGCAGGCCATCACCGGCGTCGAGAACATGCTCTACATGTCCTCGCAGTCCACCGCCGACGGCAAGATGACGCTGACCATCACCTTCGCCCTGGGCACCGACCTGGACAACGCCCAGGTGCAGGTGCAGAACCGCGTGACGCGCACCGAGCCGAAGCTGCCCGAGGAGGTCACCCACATCGGCATCACCGTCGACAAGGCCTCGCCCGACCTGACCATGGTCGTGCACCTGACCTCGCCGGATAACCGCTACGACATGCTCTACCTGTCCAACTACGCCATCCTCAACATCAAGGACGAGCTGGCGCGCCTGGACGGCGTGGGCGACGTGCAGCTGTTCGGCATGGGCGACTACTCGCTGCGCGTGTGGCTCGACCCGAACAAGGTGGCCTCGCGCAACCTGACCGCCACCGACGTGGTCAACGCCATCCGCGAGCAGAACCGCCAGGTCGCCGCCGGCGCCCTCGGCGCGCCGCCCGCGCCCAGCGCCACCAGCTTCCAGCTGTCGATCAACACCCAGGGCCGCCTGGTCAGCGAGGAGGAGTTCGAGAACATCATCATCCGCAGCGGCCCGGACGGCGAGATCACCCGCCTGAAGGACATCGCGCGCATCGAACTGGGCTCCAGCCAGTACGCCCTGCGCTCGCTGCTGGACAACCAGCCGGCGGTGGCCATCCCGATCTTCCAGCGCCCCGGCTCCAACGCCATCGCCATCTCCAACGAGGTGCGCGCGAAGATGGCCGAGCTGAAGAAGGAGTTCCCCCAGGGCGTGGACTACTCCATCGTCTATGACCCGACCATCTTCGTCCGTGGCTCCATCGAGGCGGTGGTGCACACCCTGTTCGAAGCGCTGATCCTGGTGGTGCTGGTGGTGGTGCTGTTCCTGCAGACCTGGCGCGCCTCGATCATCCCGCTGGCCGCCGTGCCGGTGTCGCTGATCGGCACCTTTGCGGTGATGCACGCCTTCGGCTTCTCGCTCAACGCGCTGTCGCTGTTCGGCCTGGTGCTGGCCATCGGCATCGTGGTGGACGACGCCATCGTGGTGGTGGAGAACGTCGAACGAAACATCGGCCTCGGGCTGACACCGATCGAGGCGACCAAGCGCGCCATGAAGGAAGTGACCGGACCGATCATCGCCACCGCCCTGGTGCTGTGCGCCGTGTTCGTGCCGACCGCGTTCATCTCCGGCCTCACCGGGCAGTTCTACCGGCAGTTCGCGCTGACCATCGCGATTTCCACCGTGATCTCCGCGTTCAACTCGCTGACCCTGTCGCCGGCCCTGGCCGCCGTGCTGCTCAAGGGCCACCACGAGTCGAAGGACCGCTTCTCGCTGGTGCTCGACAAGCTGCTGGGCAGCTGGCTGTTCCGCCCCTTCAACCGCTTCTTCGACCGCGCCAGCCATGGCTACGTCGGCACCGTGACCCGCGTGCTGCGCGGCAGCTCGATCGCCCTGGTGATCTACGCCGGGCTGATCGGCCTGACCTACCTGGGCTTCTCCAGCACCCCGACCGGCTTCGTGCCGCAACAGGACAAGCAGTACCTGGTGGCCTTCGCCCAGCTGCCCGACGCAGCGACCCTCGACCGCACCGAGGCGGTGATCAAGCGCATGTCGGAAATCGCCGGCAAGCACCCGGGCATCGAGCACACCGTGTCCTTCCCGGGCCTGTCGATCAACGGCTTCACCAACAGCCCGAACAGCGGCATCGTCTTCACCCCGCTGAAGGACTTCGACCAGCGCAAGGGCCCGGGCATGTCCGCCGGCGAGATCGCCGCCGAGCTGAACAAGCAGTTCGCCGACATCCAGGACGCCTACATCGCCATCTTCCCGCCGCCGCCGGTACAGGGGCTGGGGACCATCGGCGGCTTCCGGGTGCAGGTCGAGGACCGTGGCAGCCTGGGCTACGAGGAGCTCTACAACCAGACCCAGAACATCCTCAACAAGGCCCGCGCGCTGCCCGAGCTGAACCCCATGTCGGTGTTCACCAGCTACCAGGTGAACGTGCCGCAGGTGGACGCCGCCATCGACCGCGAGAAGGCCAAGACCCACGGCGTGGCCATCAGCGACATCTTCGACACCCTGCAGGTGTACCTGGGTTCGCTGTACGCCAACGACTTCAACCGCTTCGGCCGCACCTACCAGGTCAACGTCCAGGCCGACCAACGCTTCCGCCTGGACCCGGAACAGATCGGCCAGTTGAAGGTGCGCAACAACCTCGGTGAAATGGTCCCCCTGGCCACCTTCATCAAGATCAGCGACACCTCCGGCCCCGACCGGGTGATGCACTACAACGGCTTCATCACCGCCGAGATCAACGGCGCCGCGGCGCCCGGCTACAGCTCCGGCCAGGCCGAGGCGGCGATGGAGAAACTGCTCAAGCAGGAACTGCCCAACGGCATGACCTACGAGTGGACCGACCTGACCTACCAGCAGATCCTCGCCGGCAACACCGCGGCCTTCGTCTTCCCGCTGTGCGTGCTCCTGGCCTTCCTGGTGCTCGCCGCGCTGTACGAGAGCTGGGGCCTGCCGCTGGCGGTGATCCTGATCGTGCCGATGACCCTGCTGTCGGCCATTGGCGGCGTGATCGTCGCCGGCGGCGACAACAACATCTTCACCCAGATCGGCCTGATCGTACTGGTGGGCCTGGCGTGCAAGAACGCCATCCTCATCGTCGAGTTCGCCAAGGACAAACAGGAAGAAGGCATGGACCGCGTCGCCGCCGTACTGGAAGCCTGCCGCCTGCGCCTGCGGCCGATCCTGATGACCTCCATCGCCTTCATCATGGGTGTGGTGCCGCTGGTGCTGTCCACCGGCGCCGGCGCCGAGATGCGCCACGCGATGGGCGTCGCGGTGTTCTCCGGGATGCTCGGGGTGACCTTCTTCGGCCTGCTGCTGACACCGGTGTTCTACGTCCTGATCCGTCGCTTCATGGAAGCCCGCGAAGCGAAGAAACACGCACGCCTGACCCACGAGGCTAGCCACGCATGAAACTGCAACTCTTCGCCCCCGCGCTGCTGGCCCTGAGCCTCAGCGCCTGCATGGTCGGCCCCGACTACAAGCGCCCGGACACCGCGCCGGCCGCCCTGGAAACCGGCACGGCGTCCCTCGACCGCAGCCGTTACGAAGACGCCTGGTGGAAACAGTTCGACGACCCGGTGCTGACCCAGCTGGTCGACCAGGCGCTGAAGGAAAACCGTGAGCTGCGCGTGGCCTACGACCGCGTGCTGGCCTCGCGGGCGATCCGCGACGACGTCTCCAACGACCGCTTCCCCACCGTGACCAGCCGCGCCTCCTCGCAGGTCGGCAAGGGCCAGGTGCCGGGGCAGACCGAGGACCGCGTCAACCAGGAGCGCTACGACCTGGGCCTGGACATGATCTGGGAGGTCGACCTGTTCGGCCGCGTGCGCCGCGAACTGGAATCGGCCGACGCCCAGAGCCAGGCCGCCCAGGCCGACCTGCAGCAGTTGCAGGTCAGCCTGATCGCCGAGCTGGCCGACGCCTATGGCCAGCTGAGAGGTGCGCAGCTGCGCGAAGGCATCGCCCGCGACAACCTGAAGAACCAGAGCGAATCCCGCGACCTGACCGTGCAGCTGCGCGACAACGGCGTGGGCAACGAGCTCGACGTGCAGCGCGCCGAAGCCCGCCTGGCCGCCACCGAAGCCACCCTGCCGCAACTGCAGGCCGAGGAGGTGCGCCAGCGCAACCGCATCGCCACCCTCCTCGGCCAGCGCCCGGACCAGCTCAGCGTGGACCTCTCGCCCAAGCAGCTGCCGGCCATCGCCAAGGCCCTGCCGATCGGCGACCCGGGCGACCTGCTGCGCCGCCGCGCCGACGTCAGCGCCGCCGAACGCCGGCTGGCCGCGGCCACGGCGGATGTCGGCGTGGCCACCGCCGACCTGTTCCCGCGGGTGAGCCTCGGCGGCTTCCTCGGCTACACCGCCGGGCGCGGCTCGCAGATAGGCTCAGGCGCCGCCCGCGCCTGGGGCGTGGCGCCGACCATCAGCTGGGCCGCCTTCGACCTGGGCAGCGTGCGCGCCCGCCTGCGCGCCTCCAAGGCCGACGCCGACGCCGCGCTCGCCAGCTACGAGCAGCAGGTGCTGCTGGCCCTGGAAGAGTCCTCCAACGCCTTCAGCGACTACGGCAAGCGCCAGCAGCGCATGCTGGTGCTGGTGCGCCAGTCCGAGGCCAGCCGCAAGGCCGCCGAACTGGCCGGCGTGCAATACCGCGAAGGCACCCTGGACTTCCTAAACCTGCTGGACGCCGAGCGCGAACAACTGGCCGCCGAAGACGCCCAGGCCCTGGCCGAAGTCGACGTCTACCGCGGCATAGTCGCCATCTACAAGGCCCTGGGCGGCGGCTGGCAACCCCGGGCCTGACAGGTTCCTCCCTGGCCACTCTCCGGCCACTTGGCCCCGCGACTCACGCTGCTGATCGCGGGGCTTTTTTATGCCCGCTGCGCCGAAGCGCTTTTCGTAGGATGGGTTGAGCTTGCGAAACCCATCGGACCATGGCGATGGGTATCGCTTCGCTCAACCCATCCTACGAGAGCATGTCACCTGCACCTGTAGGAGCGAGCTTGCTCGCGAACGGCGCTCCCGGTTGTGCCGGGACATCGGGCTGACTCCGCCCCTTGAGCCCCTCCCACACCCACCGGCAAGATAGTCCCCCGCCCGCCGCCCCCGGAGCTCCCCCATGACCGACACCCGCCAGCTGTTCAGCCAGCAGGCCGACGCCTACCGCGCCGGTCGCCCGACCTACGACCCGGCGTTCTTCGCCTGGCTGGCGCAGGTGGCGCCCTCCACCGCCCTGGCCTGGGATTGCGGCTGCGGCTCGGGCCAGGCCAGCCTCGACCTGGCCCGGCACTTCCAGCAAGTGGTGGCCACCGACATCAACGCCAAGCAACTGGAACAGGCCCCCCGCGAGGGCAACATCGACTACCGCTGCGAACCGGCGGAAAGCACCTCGCTGCAGCCGGCCAGCGTCGACCTCACCCTGGTGGCCCAGGCCCTGCACTGGTTCGACGTCGAGCGCTTCTATGCCGAGGTGCGCCGCGTGTCGCGCCCCGGCGCGCTGCTGGCGGTGGTCTCCTACAACCTGCTGAACATCGACGAGCGCCTGGACGCGCTGATCCGCCACCTCTACCACGACCTGGTCGGCCCCTACTGGGCGCCGGAACGCAAGCATGTGGAGACCGGCTACGAAACCATCCCCTTCCCCTTCCCCTTCGAGCGCGTGGAGACGCCACCCTTCGCTCTGGAGGCGCAGTGGAGTTTCCAGCGCCTGGTCGACTACCTGTACAGCTGGTCGGCGGTGGCCAGCTACCGCCAGGCCACCGGCCAGGACCCGGTCGAGGCGCTGCGCGGGGAGTTGCAGGCGGCCTGGAGCGAGGTGGAAACGCGCCAGGTGAGCTGGCCGCTGACCATCAGGCTGGGCAGGGTATAAGGCGCAGGCTTCCCGTAGGAGCGAGCCAGCCGGGCCATGGTTTCCGCCGTGCGAAGAGCAGGCGGGTTCGCGTTTCGCCCGCGGCATCTCGATGCCGTGCTGCTTCACCCAGCGGTACAGCGTCGCCCGCGAGATGCCCAGGGCCTGGGCCGCGGGGCCCGGCTGCCAGCGGTGGCGCACCAGGGCGTCGAGCAGGGCCTGGCGCTCGGGGCTGGCCAATGCCCTCAAGCCGCAGTTGGTACAGCTGTTCTCCGACGCCGCGCTGGTGAACCGGCAGATGCTGGAAGACATGCTCAAGTACAAGCGCCTGGAAGGCGTGGACACGGCGCTGGTGATCCGGGGCGAGGCCGATGCCATCATCCCGGCCAGCCACGCCCAGGGCCTGAGCGCCGAAGTCCACGTGCTGCCGGAACAGGCGCACATGCTTCAGATGGAGGCGGCGGAAGCGGTGAATACATTGCTGTTGGATTTCCTCGAGCGTCACTGAACAGGAGCCTCTGACATTGGGCCGCGGATGGCTGCCCGGCCCTGGCGCCATGCTGGGGCTTTTTTTGGGGGGTGCTCGGGTGGGGGTTTGGGTGTTTGCTGCGGGTCCGCAACCCTCACCCCAGCCCTCTCCCAGAGGGAGAGGGGGCCGTATGGCTTGAAGCGATATTCCATCTCCCTGGTCGTTTTATCCGCGTCTGAAACCTCAATGAGGCACGGCTCCAGCATCGGCACGGACAGTCCCCTCTCCCTTCAGGGAGAGGGTTAGGGAGAGGGGCTCTTCAGCAGGCTCAGTCCGTGCCGGTGGTAGGGGGGTGCCTCATTGAAGTTTCAGGTCAGGCTGGGTTTTTTTTGTGTGGGGGTGCCCAGACGGGGCCTTGGGTGCTTGCTACAAATCCGCAACCCTCTCCCCAGCCCTCTCCCTGAAGGGAGAGGGGGCTTGTCCATGCCGAGAAAGCTAATGGCTTTTGCCGGAAACCGCCGAGGCTGCCGGCTAACGCCATAACATCAAACCCTGCCCAACGGCCCCCTCTCCCTCTGGGAGAGGGCTGGGGTGAGGGTTGCGGACTCCCCCTCAAAGCGCATCGTGAAAGATGACACCCAATGTAAACCGCTCCCCCCACAACAACCGGCTGACCCCATGGCGCATGCTCACCCGATAGTCCCCACGCGCGCCCCGCACCGGCCGCTGCGAGACAGCGAACACCACGGCATCCCCCTGGCACAACGGCACCACCTCCACCCGCGACTGCATGCGCGGGCGCTGTTCGGTGAGGACGAACTCGCCGCCGCCGAACTCCTCGCCCGGTTGCGACAGCAGGATGGCGACCTGCAGCGGGAAGGCCAGTTCGCCGTACAGGTCCTGGTGCAGGCAGTTGTAGTCGCCCTCGCCGTAGCGCAGCAGCAATGGCGTGGGGCGCAGTTGGCCAGCGGCGTGGCAGCGTTCAAGGAATTCGGCGTGCCGCGGCGGGTATGCCGGCGCCAGGCCCAGGCGGCGTTGCCAGGCGTTGGCGATGTTCGCCAGGGGCGGATAGAAGGCCTCGCGCAGCGTCTGCAGCGGCGCCGGCAAGGGATAGGCGAAGTAGCGGTACTCGCCCAGGCCGAAACCGTGGCGGGCCATGACCACCCGGCTGCGGAAGGGTTCGTCGCGGGCGTAGAGGGCGCGCAGCCATTGGCATTGACGCGGGTCGAGCAGCCCGGGGACCAGGGCGTGGCCGCCGGCGTCCAGGCGCGCGGCCAGCGCTGGCCAGTCCAGGGCGGCGATGCGCTTGGCGAGTGGGGTCATGGGCGGGCTCCGCGGGGCGATGCCGCCAGTCTAGGCGAGCGGCCAGCCGCCCTGCGCCCCGATGCCGACTTTCAAACCCGGGGGTTCGCGAGCAAGCTCGCTCCTACAGTCGCAGGAGGAATGCCCTCGTAGGATGGGTTGAGCGAAGCGATACCCATCACCATGGCCCGATGGGTTTCGCAGGCTCAACCCATCCTACGAAGAGCGCCTCGGCGCGCGGGGCAAGACAGTCGCTCCTGCAGGGGCATGGCGCAGGTGGGGGCGGCGTAGGAGCGGATCTCATCCGCGATCCGCGCCGGAACGTCCGGCCATCGCGGACAAGGTCCGCTCATACGGTTCCAGGAAGCATGGCTTTTCGTAGGATGGCATTGAGCGAAGCGATACCCATCACCATGGCCCGATGGGTTTCGCAGGCTCAACCCATCCTACGAAGAGCGCCTCGGCGCGCGGGGCAAGACAATCGCTCCTGCAGGGCATGGCGCAGGTGGGGCGGCGTAGGAGCGGATCTCATCCGCGATCCGCGCCGGAACGTCCGGCCATCGCGGACAAGGTCCTACCCTACGGACGGGCACGGCCTCTCGCAGGATGGTGTTGAGCGAAGCAATACCCATCCTGCGAAAAGCGCCTCGGTGCGGCCACTCAGTCGTCGTCGCCGGGGTGGTCCGCCAGGCCTTCCAGCTCAGCGCGCGCCACGGCGCGTTCATCAAGTTTGCGGCGGGCCGCTTCGGGCAGGTCGGTGTAGCGGATCACCCCGCGCTCGACCAGCACGTTGACCACGTCTTCCAGCACACGAATCACTTCCAGGTCGGACTGGCGCAGCAGGTCCAGCCGGCTGCGCACCTCGGTGCGCGCATCCAGCCATTGCCGAAGCTCGTCGCTCTGGTAGGCCAGCGTGTCGTTCATGCCTTCGAAGGGCTGGCTTTCCACTCTCAACAGATTTCCTTGCCCATCGCGTTGTACGTAAACCATGCGGGTCGACCTAACCGTCATTGTCAAGGGGTACGAACGGAGCCTTCCTGTCCGTCGTCTGCGAACTGGGACCGTCGATCGGCCCCAGGGTTCGGCGCAGCTTAACAAGGTCGGCTCAAGAAAGCAGGCTGACCACCGCGAAACGGCTCAGGTTGGCCTGGGCCACCACGGTCTGGGTCACCGCCGCGTAACTGGAGCCGCTGTCGCGCACCAGGTTGAACACCGACGCCGCGTAGTCCTGCGCCCATTGCTGCTCGTCGCGGTCGGCCTGGCGGGCCAAGAACTCGCGGATCTCGCCCTGGCGCTGGCGCAGCTGGTCGCGCAGGGTGCCGATGCGGTCCAGCGCATCTATCACCTGGTCGAGCATGTGGCGCAGTTCGCGCTGGTCGCTGCCGGCCAGGCTCTGCGGCAGGTCCAGCAGGCGCTGCTCGCGGGTGCGGGCGGGGCTGGCGCGGTCCTTGGCGAAGCGTTTGCCCTCCCCTTGCACGTTGAGCTGGCCGCCCTGCTTGCGCCAGTCGGCCTCGGCCATGGAGAAGCTCAGCCTGCCGTCGGCGTCGAGTTCCGCGCGGATGCCGCTGGATGCCAGGCCGACGTTGAAGCTGCGCAGCAACTGCTGGTCGCTCATGGCGTCGTCCAGCACCACCACGCCGGGTTCACCCTGGGCGCGGCCGGTGTGGAACAGCAGGGTCTCGCGGCCGCCTGCGCGGGCTTCGTCGAGGGTGGCCAGGCCGTCGATGGCGAAGCGGGTGCGCGCCGCTTCGTGCAGGTGCAGGTCGAGGTTGGCGTCCAGCCCGCCGGCGCTGCGCTCGCGGCGTTGCGCCAGCAGCTCGGCGGCCTGCTGCAGCGGCTGCTCCAGCTGCTTGCGGTTGCCGCCCTGGCCGCTGCCCAGCTCGCGGCCCAGGCTGAGCTTGAGCTGGTTGAGGCGGTCGGCCAGCTCGCCCAGGTAGCCTTCGGCGCTCTGCATGGCGCTGAGCTGCTGGTTGAGCTGGATGCTGAAACCGGCAGCCTTGCCCACACTGCGCTCGCCGGCGCTGGCCGCGCTGCGCGCCGGCTTGCGCTGGCGCAGGGTGCGCTCGCCCACTGCCGGCGGCGCCTGGCGCGGCTGGCCGTCGATGGCGGCGACCGCCGGGAACGGGTTCTCGACCTTCATCGCGCCAGGGTCCTCAGAGCAGGCTGAACAGAGACAGGCCGTTGACCGTCAGGTAGGTCTTCTGCGTCGCCTGCAGGGCCAGCTTGTAGTTGCCCAGGTCGATGCTGGCCTTGGCGTAGTCCAGCGCCGAGAGGTCGCCCTCGACCTTCTGGTTGACCAGGGAGATGTCCTGGTTGCTGTTTTCCAGCAGGGTCAGGGTGTTCTGCCGCCCGCCCAGATCGGTGATGGCCGACAGCAGCTTGCCGTGGCTGTCGTCCAGCAGGTCGATGGTGGCCTCGATGCTCTGCTGGATGGCCGGGTCGCTGCTGTCCAGGGCCGGGTCCTGCAGCTTGGCCACCAGAGCGTGGAGGCCGTTGAGCAGGTCCATGCCGTTGCCGAACAGCGGGCGGATGGCGACGTTCTCGTCGACCATCACGCCGTTGGCCACCACCGCCTGGCGCGTCTTGTCGTTGCCGGTGGCGCTGTAGGTGCCGCTGGCCTCGTCGTAGGTCACCGCCGGCTGGTCGGTAAGGGTGCCGGAGAACAGGTAGCGGCCCTCCTCGTCCTTGACGTTGAGGTAGCTGACCAGGGTCTTCTCCAGGTTCGACAGCTCGCCGGCCATGGCGCCGAGCTGCTCGTTGGCGTTGGAGCCGTTGGCCGCCCACAGCAGCAGGTCGCGGATGTCCAGCAGGGTGTCGGAGGTGGACTGCAGGTTGGTTTCCTGGATCGACAGGTTGCCCGAGACCCCGGCGATGTTGCTGCCGTACTGGGCCAGGCTGGCCTCCGAGCGCTGGATGCGCAGGATGCGCACCGCGGCGATGGGGTCGTCCGAGGGGTGCTGGATGCGGTTGCTGCTGGACATCTGCTGCATCAGCTGCGACATCTTCTCGGTGTTGCGGCTCATCGAGTCCAGGAGGATGGCGGTGCTCTGCGAATTGGTGATGCGCATGGGGCGTCTCGTCGGGTGGCGGGCTACGGCGTTCAGAAGGCCGCGAGCATGCTGTCGAACAGGTCCTTGGCGGTGCTGATGACCTTCATGTTGGCCTGGTACGCCTGCTGATAGGTCATCAGGTTGACCGCCTCCTCGTCCAGGTTCACCGCGCTGACGCTGTCGCGCTGGTTCTGTGCCTGCTGCGTCACGGTCTTGGCGGTGTCCAGGTCGGCCTGGTTCTGCCGGCTGTCGCTGGCCACCCGGCCGATCAGCCCGGCGTAGGCGTCGTTGAGCGTCACCTGGTTGCCGTCGACGCTGATGACCTGGCTCTTCAGGTCGATCAGCTGCAGCAGGTTGCCGTTGTTGCCCTTCTCCCCGGCGCTGTCGGACAGCGCCAGCTCGGTGGGCTGCAGGCCGATGAGGCTGAGCAGCTTGCCGGTGCTGCCGGGGTTGGCCTGCAGCAGCGCCTGGCCGGGGTTGCCGTTGAGGTCGTAGCCGCCGGCCAGTGTGGAGTTGACCAGGTCGGCGACCTGGGTGGCCATCTGCGCCAGGCTGTCGAGGTTCGGCCGCAGGGTCTGGTATTCGGTGTCGTACAGCGCGCCCATGGCGCCGCCCAGGTCCTGCTGGTGGATGGCGAACTGGGTGCCGGCGAAGGCCAGGCTGACGTCCTGCTCGCCGCTGCTGGTCAGGCTGACCTTCAGCTGCGCGGCGGAGGCGCCGGCCACCAGCGGCTGGCCGTTGGCCAGGGACACCGAGACCGAGCCGTCGGCGGCGGCAGTGGTGCGGATGCTGCTGTACTGGCTGAGCTGGGTGATCAGCGCGTCGCGCTGGTCCTGCAGGGCCGAGGGGTCGGCGGCGGCGGACTGCGCGGCGACGATCTTCTTGTTCAGCAGGGCGATGTTGCCGGTCAGGCCGTTGATCTCGCCGACCATGGTGCCGCGCTGCTCCTGCAGGGACTTGAGCTG
This sequence comes from Pseudomonas sp. AAC, assembly GCF_000725445.1. Taxonomy (NCBI): domain Bacteria; kingdom Pseudomonadati; phylum Pseudomonadota; class Gammaproteobacteria; order Pseudomonadales; family Pseudomonadaceae; genus Pseudomonas; species Pseudomonas sp. AAC. Next base: position 288,981 of record NZ_KL647098.1, read on the forward strand.
GGTGTCGAGGTTGCCGGAGAGGGTGTTGAAGCGCTGCGCCAGGTTGCCGGCCTCGGCGATGATCTGCTGGCGCAGGGCGGTGGAGTCCGGGGTGGCGCTGGCCTCGCTGAGGGCGGCGAAGAAGTTGTCGAGGCCGACGCTGATGCTGGCGCCGTCGCTGGACATCAGGTCCTCCAGCGCGCCCAGGTACTGCTGGGCGTTGCTGTAGTAGTTCTGCGCGGTGGTGGCGCGCCACAGCTGCTGGTTGAGGAAGTCGTCGGACATGCGCCGGATGCCGGTCACCTTCACCCCGCCGCCGGGGCTGAGCGAGCCCTGCCCGCCGAGGGAGCTGGTGAGCACCGACAGGCGGCTGAACCCCGGGGTGTTGACGTTGGAGGTGTTCTGCCCGGTGATCGACAGGCCGATCTCCGAGGCGCGCACGCCGCTGTAGGCGATCTGCGTCAAATTGCTCACGACTGCTTCCCTTTGGGCTGAAGGCGGATCGGTTGGGCGAAGGCGGCGGACAATGCCTGGTGTTGCGTGCCCTGCTGCTGATAGGCGACCGGTTCGGCCGCCGGCTTAAGCGGCGCCGGCGCTGCGGCCTGGCCGCGGCGATCGAGGTCGTCGAGGATGCCGCGGGTGTAGCGGCGGGTTTCCTCGAAGGGGATGCGTTCGATCCAGGCCTCGCCGCTGATCTCGCCGCGGCGCGGGTCGCCGTTGCTCTTCAGCCACTCGTCCACCCGGCCGGGGCCGGCGTTGTAGGCGGCCAGGGCCAGGGCGCGGTGGCCGTCGTAGCGCTGCAGCATCTCGTCGAGGTAGGCGCTGCCGAGCTGGCGGTTGTAGGCGCCGTCCTGGGTCAGGCGCTGCGGGTCGAACTCCAGGCCCAGCTTGGCGGCCATTTCCCGCGCGGTGTCGGGCATCAGCTGCATCAGGCCGCGGGCGCCCTTGGGCGAGACGGCGGCGACGTCGCCGGCGGATTCGTGGTCGATCAGGCTGTCCACCAGTTCGCCGAAGGCCGCGCTGCCGCGTTGCCAGAGCCGCCCGGCGGCCTGCACGCCGCGCTGCCAGTCGGCCGCCACGGCCTGCTGCAGGCTGCGCGGCAGGCCCAGCTGGTCGCCGCCGGCCAGCGCCTCGCCGCGGCTGTCGGAGTCGTGGCCGGAAAGCTGGCGCACCAGCAGCGCGGCGATGCCGGTCTGCTTGCGCTCGGCTAGGTTGTCGGCGAGCACGCCGTCGTAGAAGTCGCGCAGGGTGTCCAGGTCGCGGCTGCGGCCGATGCCGCCGGCCGAGAGCACGTCGCCGGCCTTGCGCATCTGCTTGAGGATCTGTTGCAGGAACAGCGCCTCGAACTGCTCGGCGGCCGCCTCCAGGCGCGCCTGGGGGTTGCCGTCCTGGCCGCGCGCGGCGTTCAGCGCGGTGGGGAGTGAAACGATGCTCATGCGCGCGCCCTAGATGATGATGAGTTCGGCGTTCAGCGCGCCGGCCTTCTCCAGCGCCTGGAGGATGCTCATGACGTCGTCCGGGGTGGCGCCGAGGCTGTTCACGGTGTCGATGATGCTCTGCAGGCTGGCGCCCTCGGGCCAGCGGAACATCGGCTTCTTGTCCTGGGCGACGTTGACGTCGGACTGCGGCGTGACCGTGGTGCGGCCGCCGGAGAACGGCGCCGGCTGGCTGACCTGGGGGTTCTCGCTGATGGTCACGGTGAGGCTGCCGTGGGACACCGCGGCGGCCTTCACCCGCACGCCCTGGCCGATGACCACGGTGCCGGTGCGGCTGTTGAACACCACCTTGGGCCGTTCGCGGCCTTCCTGCACCTCCACGCCTTCGAGCAGGGCCATGAAGCTGGTGCGCTGGTTGGCCGAGACCGGCGCGCGCACGCTGACCTTGGTGCCGTCCAGGGCCTGAGCGCTGCCGGCGCCGAGCAGGTTTTCCAGCGCGGTGACGATGTGCGCGGCGGTCTGGAAGCTGGGCTGGCGCAGGTTGAGCATGATGTCCGGGCGGCTGGCGAAGTCGCTGGGGATCATCCGCTCGACGGTCGCGCCGTTGGGGATGCGCCCGCCGTTGGCGGTGTTGATGGTGACGCTGGAGCCGCTCTGGCCGCTGGCGTTGAGGCCGCCCACGGCCACCGCGCCCTGGGCCAGGGCATAGGTTTCGCCGTCGATGCCGCGCAGCGGCGTGAGCAGCAGCTGGCCGCCGCGCAGGCTCTTGGCGTCGCCCAGCGAGGACACGGTGACGTCCACCGTCTGCCCGGGGCTGTACGAGGGCGGCACTTCGGCGGTGATGCTCACCGCGGCGACGTTCTTCAGCTTGGGGTCGATGTTGGCCGGCAGGTTGACGCCGAACTGCTTGATCATGTTCACCACCGACTGGCTGGTGAACTTCACCTGGGTCTTGTCGCCGGTGCCGTCGAGGCCGACCACCAGGCCGTAGCCGATCAGCTGGTTGCCGCGGATGCCTTCCACGTCCACCAGTTCCAGCAGCGGCACGGCGCGACTCGCCAGGGGCCAGCAGAACAGCGTCAGCGGCAGCAGGTACTTCAGGATGGCTCGCATGGCCGGCAGCGCCTCACAGCGGGAACAGAGGATGGGTGAAGAAGCGCGTCAGCCAGCCGGCCGAGTTGCTGTCGTTGAGCACGCCGCGCCCGGCGTAGGAGATGTTGGCGTTGGCGACGTTCTGCGAGGACACCTGGTTGTTGCGGTTGATGTCCTCCACCCGCACCAGGCCGGTGAGGCGGATGAACTCCGAGCCCTGGTTCAGGCGCAGGTTCTTCTCGCCGCGGACCACCAGGGTGCCGTTGGGCAGCACCTGGTGCACGGTCACCGCGATGGCGCCGCGCAGGGAGTTCTGCTGCTCGCTCTTGGCGTCGCCCTTGAAGTCCCGCGAGCTGTCCGCCGAGCTTTCCAGGCGGTCGTAGCTGTGGCCGAGGATGGTGGGGATGCCGATGCCCAGGCTGGAACTCTTGTCGAAGCTGGTGCCGGCGCTCTTGCTCGACTGCGTCTGCTCCTCCAGCACCACGGTGAGCACGTCGCCCACGCGCAGGGCGCGCTGGTCCTGCACCAGGCCGCCGTAGTAGCCGGGGCGGTACAGCCCGCCGCCGGTGGTGGGCGGCAGGCTGTAGTCGAGGGTCGGCGGCTGGTAGGCGCTGGAATCCTCGTCCGGGAGCATCTCGTTGAAGCTCGCGCAGCCGCCCAGCAGCAGCAGGGCGAGCAGCGTCGGCAGGCGGCTCATGGCGGTCATACGGTCTGGTTGAGGAACTGCTGCATGCCGGAGGCGGCGTCCAGCACCTTGGCGTTGGCCTCGTAGGCGCGCTGGATGGCGATCATGTTGACCATGGCCTCCACCACCTGCACGTTGGAGCCTTCCAGCACGCCCTGCTTGAGGGTGCCCAGGCCGTCTTCGCCGGGCACGCCTTCCACCGGCTGGCCGCTGGCCACGGTCTCGCGGTAGAGGTTGCCGCCCAGGGCTTCCAGGCCTGCCGGGTTGGTGAAGTTGACCAGGGTGATCTGGCCCAGCTGGGTCGGCTGCGTCTCGCCGGCCATGATCGCGGTGACGGTGCCGTCGCTGCCCACGGTGAAGCTGCTGCTGCCGGCCGGCACCTCGATGTTGGGGATCAGCGGCAGGCCCTGGGCGTTGACCACCACGCCGTCGGAATTGAGCTGCAGCTGGCCGTTCTCGGTGTACAGGGTGTCGCCATTGGGCGCTTCCACCTGGAAGAAGCCGCGGCCGACCACGGCCAGGTCCATCGGCTGCCCGGTGGTCTGCATGCTGCCTTCGGTGAACACTTTCTGCGTGCCGGCCACGCGCACGCCGCTGCCCAGCTGGATGCCCGAGGGCACGGTGTTGACCTGGTCGGCCTGGGCGCCGGGCTGGCGGTCGATGGAATAGAACAGGTCCTCGAAGACCACCCGGTCGCTCTTGAAGCCGGTGGTGTTGACGTTGGCCAGGTTGTTGGCCACCGCCGACAGCGCGGTGTCCTGCGCGGCCAGGCCGGTCTTGCTCACCCACAGTGCCGAACTCATGCGGTATCTCCTTCGCGGGCCGCGCGCGGCGCGGCCGGGTTGTACGGGGCGCGTCAGTCGCGCAGCAGGCGGTCGCCGGCGGACGCCATGTCCTCGGCGGCCTTCATCATCTTCACCTGGGTCTCGAACATGCGGTTCAGGCTCATGGTCGCGGTGAGCTGGTCGATCGACGACACGTTGCTCGCCTCCAGGTACCCGCTGACCAGGCGCACGTTTTCGGTGGCCTCGGCCGGCTGGCCGTCCTTGCGCACCAGCAGGCCGGCGGCGTTCTTCTGCAGCTCGGCGGCCGGGGCGTCGACCAGCTTGATGCGGTCCACCTCGGTCATCAGGTAGTCGCCTCGGGGCATCACCGAGACGGTGCCGTCCTCGCCAATGTTCACGCTGTCGTACTCGGGCAGGACGATCGGGCCGCCCTCCCCCAGCACCTGGCGGCCGTTGATGGTCAGCCGCCCCTCGCTGTCGACGACCATGCTGCCGTGGCGGGTGTAGGCCTCGCCCTCGCCGTCCCGCAGGGCGATCAGGCCCTGGCCGCGGATGGCGAAGTCGAGGTCGCGGCCGGTCACCGTGAGGGTGCCGGGGGCCATGTCGACGCCGTTGTTCTCCAGGCGCGCCAGGTGCCGGCTGTCGTAGCCGTAGCCGCTCACGTCCACGGCGCTGACGCGCTCCATGTCGGCGCGGAACCCCGGGGTGTTGGCATTGGCCAGGTTGTTGGCGCGCACCTGCAGCGACTGCAGGGTGCGGCTGGCGGCGCTCATCGCGGTATAGGCCAGGCGGTCCATGGGTCAGCCTCAGACGGCGCCGAACAGCGCTTGGGTGAGTTCCTTGTCGGTGGTCAGCACCTTGGTGTTGGCCTGGTAGTTGCGCTGGCCTTCCATCAGGCTCACCAGTTGCGCGGTGAGGTCGACGTTGGAGCCTTCCAGCGCGCCGGCCACCAGGTCGCCGAACTGGCCGCCGCCGGGGGCGCCCACCAGCGGGCCGCCGGAGGCCGAGGTCTCGGTCCAGGCGGTGCCGCTGACCGCGCGCAGGCCCTCGGGGTTGACGAAGCTGGCCAGCACCACCTGGCCCTGCAGCAGGCGCTGGCCGTTGCTGTAGTTGACGTAGACCATGCCGTCCTCGTCGACGGTCAGGCCGGTCTTGTCGCCGGAGGCATAGCCGGAGGCCTTGTTGGTGGTGACGGCGAAGTCGGAGCCGTACTGGGTGGTGCCGGTGTAGTCGACGTTGATCGCCAGGGCGTTCACGCCGCCGGCCAGGCCGCCGACGTTGAGGGTGAAGGGCGCGCTGGGCGAGGTCAGCATGCCGGCGCTGTCGAAGCTCAGCGCCTGGGTGCCCACGGCGTTGCCATCGGCGTAGTAGTGGCTGGTCCAGGCGTTGTCGGCGGTCTTCACGAAGTACTGCGTCAGGGTGTGTTCCTTGCCCTGGGAGTCGTAGACCTTGGTGGTGTAGGTGGAGTTGTAGGTGGAGGCGTCGGCCGGGTCGAAGGCCAGGGCCGGCACTTCGCCGTCGGCGTCGAGGTTGGCGACGAAGTCCAGGCTGTCAGTGGCCTTGGCCGGCAGGCTGGCGGTCTTCACCTGCAGGTCGCCGAGCACGCCGGCCTGCAGGTTGCCGGCGGCGTCCACCGAGTAACCCTGCAGGCGCTGGCCGGAGGCGTTGACCATGTAGTTGGCGTTGTCGGTGTTGAACACCCCGGCGCGGGTGTACTGGGTCTCGCCGGTGGCGCTCTTGACCATGAAGAAGCCGGTGCCGGAGATGGCCAGGTCGAGGTTGCGGCTGGTGTTGGTGAGGCTGCCGCCGAGGCTGATGCTCTGGGTGCTGCCCAGCACTTCCACGCCCATCGCCTGGCTGTCGGCGTAGACGCTGCCGAACTCGGTGCGCGAGGACTTGAAGCCAACGGTGCCGACGTTGGCGATGTTGTTGCTGACGGTGTCCAGCTGCTCGCTGACGGCGTTCAGCCCGGTCAGGGAAATATTGAAGCTCATCGGGGTTCTCCTGGGCGGGATCAGGCAGCCGCGCTGCCGAATTCGACGATGTTGTAGAAGGGCACGGAACCGGCGCCCTCGACTTCCAGTACCGGGCCGCTGTCGCTGACGCGCACGTGGCTGACCTTGCCGCCGACCTCGACCTTGGGCTTCTCGCCGCTGCTGGTCTCGACCTCGACGCTGTACTTGCCCGGCGCCAGGCCGAGCTTCTGCGGGTCGACGCTGAAGGCCACGCTGCCGGCCTCCTGCGGGCCGAGGGCGAGCTTGGTCACCTCGCCGGTGGCGGCGCTGGTCAGCTTCAGGGTGGTGCTGGTGGAGGCGTGCTCCAGCTGCACCTGGCCATCGACCACGGCGTCGTCCAGCTGCAGGCTGTCCACCGAGACCATCACCTTCTGCCCTACCAGGCCGGCGGCGGTGAGGTTCTGCAGGTTGTCGGCGAGCACCAGGCTGTTCTTCTGGATGGTGTTGAGGTTCTCCAGGCTCTGCACCTGGGACAGCTGCGAGTACTGGTTGACAAACTGGGTGCTGTCCACCGGGTCGGTCGGGTCCTGGTACTGGATCTGCGCGACCATCAGGGTGATGAAGTTGTTCTGCAGCTGCGACACGTCGGTCAGGTTGACGCCGACGCTGTCGCTGCCAGCGCTGCTGCCATTGGCGGAGTTGGTGCCGTTGACGCTGCTGGTCATGACTGTTCTCCCAGCTTCAGCAGGCCCTGCTGCATGCTGCGTACGCGGTTGAGGACGTCGACGCTGGTCTCGAAGCTGCGGGTGGCCGACATCATGTCGGTCATTTCCTCGATCTCGTTGACGTCCGGGTAGTAGACGTAGCCATCGCGGTTGGCCAGCGGGTTGTTCGGCTCGTAGCGGCGTTGCGGCGCGGTGCCGGAAGTCACCACGTCCAGCACCTGCACACGGGCGCCGCCCATGCCGGCGTCGCGCACCAGTTCGTCGTTGCCGTACACGGCGGCGAACATCGGCTTGCGCGCCTTGTACGCGGCGTCGGCGCTGGAGGCGGCGGAATCGGCGTTGGCCAGGTTGCTGGCCACGGTGTTCAGGCGCACGGTCTGCGCGGTCATCGCGGAACCGGCGATGCGGTAGATGGAGTCCAGTGCCATGCTCAACGTCCTTCGATGGCCTGCTTGAGGCCGCGGAACTTCATGCCGAGGAAGGTCAGGCTGGTCTGGAAGCCCATGGCGTTGCGGGCGAACTCCGACTGCTCCACACCCTGCTCGACGGTGTTGCCGTCTTCCGACGGCTGGTTGGGGATGCGGTACTTCAGCTGCGCGTCGTCGTCGGCGAAGGCCAGGCCGGCGTCCTCGGCCTGCGGGTCGAGGCGGCGCATCTCGCCGGCGAAATCGATATCGCGGGCGAGGAAGCCCGGGGTGTCCTGGTTCGCCAGGTTGGCGGCGAGGATCTCGCTGCGCTGGGTGCGCACCTGCAGCGCACGCACGTGCACGGCGAGGGATTCTTCTACCCGTATGCTCATCGGTGGCTGTCTCCGGCCTGACTCTTGCTGGCGTCCCCTTCAGCAGGAACCGTGCCTAACTTGAGAACAGCGAGCGAAGCCTTGATTTCACTGACCTCCAGCCCACACCGCCAGCCCCCGGCCGCCCCCCGGCTTCCGCTTTCGCGTCGCCTGGCGGGCCGGGGCGGAAAAAGCCTTTCCGCCCTTTTCCTGGTCCTCGCCGCCGGCCTGGCCAGCCCCATGTGCGAGGCCGCCGGCGAAGCCCGCGCGCAAGTCGAACAGGCGGTGAGCGCGCAACTGGACGCCCAGCTGCGCGAAGAAGCCCGGCGCAACGGCTGGCAGGGCCTGCGCAGCCAGTTCAGCCACGAACTGCTCGGCAGCCTGCCGCCAGCGCCCTGCAGCCAGCCGCTGCAACTGCAAAGGCGCAGCGACGAACCCTCGGCCCTGGCCCGCCAGCGCTACGAAGTCCGCTGCGCGGACGGCGCCGGCTGGGCGGTGACGGTCAGCAGCCAGGCCGACGTCTTCCTGCCGGTGCTGGTGACCGCCGCCATCATCGACCGCGGCCAGGTCCTGGGCGCCGGCGACCTGAAGCTGCAAGCGCAGAACATAGCCCGCGCCCACCACGGCTTCTTCACCCGCCCCGAACAGGTCATCGGCCAGGGCGCCCGCCGCCGCCTGCGCGCCGGCCAGCTGCTCACCCCGCAGGTGCTCAGCAGCGCGCAACTGGTCAAGCGCGGCCAGCAGGTCCGCATCAACGCCAGCCGCGACGGCATCCAGGCCAGCACCCCGGGCCAGGCCCTGGCCAACGGGCAGCAGGGCGAAGTGATCAAGGTGCGCAACCTGAGCAGCGAGAAGGTGATCCAGGCGCGGGTGGTCGAGGCGGGATTGGTGAGCAGCACGTTCGAATGAACGAGCGCCGGCCCTGCCGGCGATTCGCGCGCAGGGCGCGCTCCTACAGGGGAATGACACGGGTGGGGCAGCGTAGCGGATCTCATCCGCGAACCGCGCCGGAACCTCCGGCTATCGCGGACAAGGTCCGCTCCTACGGGGGGAGAATGCCAGGTTTCACGGCAGACTGTAGGAGCGGGCCCTGCCCGCGATTTCGCGCGCAGGGCGCGCTCCTACAGGGGAATGACACGGGCGGGGCAGCGTAGGAGCGGATCTCATCCGCGAACCGCGCCGATACCTCCGGCTATCGCGGACAAGGTCCGCTCCTACGGGGGAGGAATACCGTGCCCCCGGCAACCTGTAGGAGCGGGCCCTGCCCGCGATTTCGCGCGCAGGGCGCGCTCCTACAGGGGAATGACACGGGTGGGGCGGCGTAGGAGATCTTATCCGCGAATCGCGCCGGAACCTCCGGTTATCGCGGACAAGGTCCTACGGGGGAGGAATACCGTGCCCCCGGCAATCTTTAGGAGCGAGCCCTGCCCGCGATGCCCTCTTCCCGCCTCCCGCAAGAATTTCTCGAATCGGCCCTTAAGCCCTTTTCCATCCCGGTCGCCCTACCCCTTCAGCAGGCGATCAAAGCCGGCTTTACACAAGCCCAATCCGAGGATTCACTCCATGGCTCTGTCGATCCATACCAACTATTCCGCCCTGACCACCCAGACCAACCTGAACAAGACCAACGCCAAGCTGGCCACCAACCAGCAGCGCCTGGGCACCGGTTACCGCGTGAACAGCGCCGCCGACGACGCCGCCGGCCTGCAGATCGCCACCCGCCTGGACGCCCAGTCCCGCGGCATGGCCGTGGCCACCCGCAACGTCAACGACTCCGTGTCCCTGCTGCAGACCGCCGAAGGCGCCTTCAGCGAAATGACCGACATCGTCCAGCGCATGAAGGACCTGGCCACCCAGTCCTCCAACGGCACCAACAGCTCCAAGGACCAGGACTCCATGCAGTCCGAGTACGACGAGCTGGGCAAAGAGCTGGCCAACATCATGAAGAACACCAGCTACGCCGGCGACAAACTGTTCAGCGACGGCACCGAAGTCGACGGCAGCAACGGCAAGTTCTCCGCCTCCATCAGCTTCCAGATCGGCGCCAGCAGCGCCGAGACCCTGGCGGTCGACGCTTCCACCAACCTGACCGACGTCGCCACCAAGCTCAGCGACATCTCCTCGGTCTACGCCGCCAGCGGCGCAGCCACCGCCGCCAGCGGCAGCGAACTGAGCGCGGCCAACGCCAACGGCATGATCGACAAGCTGAGCACCGCCCTGGACAGCATCGGCACCCTGCGCGCCCAGTTCGGCGCCAACATCAACCGCCTGAATCACACCGCCAACAACCTGGCCAACATGAAGGACAACACCGACGTGGCCAAGGGCACCATCATGGACGCCGACTTCGCCTCCGAATCGGCCGCCATGACCAAGAACAGCATGCTGATGCAGTCCGGCATCTCCATGCTCAAGCAGGCCGGCCAGATGCCGGGCATGGTCATGTCCCTGCTGGGCTGATCCGCCCCGCGCAACTGACCGAAAGCAAACGCCCCGACCCGTTCGGGGCGTTTGCCGTTGGGGCCGGGGAATCCGGCGACGCGAGTGGAATTAGTAATCTGTCAAGCAAGAAAGGTATAGAAATGGGACTTGTCTCTACATTTTATTGACGCCAGAATGTCGTCCCTCTTCATCAGAACCGATACGAATTCGTACAGGGACAGGCTGCCAGACGCTTCATGGACATGATTCAGATCACGCCCGTCGCCGACGCCCGCCCCCTTCCCGCCCGCCTCATCCGTACCGGCCTGGCCGACGGTTGCCTCGCCCACTTCCAGCCCGAGCTGTACCAGTTGGTGCTGCAGCGCGAGGGCTTCGAGGAAAAGGTCGAGCTGGGCTTCTCCGGCAGCCGCCTGCTCGAACGCCTGCTGCGCGAACCCGGCGAGGTGGTGGCGCGCGACGAATTGCTGGCCCACGCCTGGAGCGACCGGGTGGTCGGCCAGGGCAGCCTCAACCAGCAGATCTACACGCTGCGCCAGATACTCGGCGACGAGAAGCGCCGCGAGATCATCCAGACCCTGCCGCGCCGCGGCTACATGCTCAACCCGCGCTTCGCCGTGCGCGCACCGGTCGAAGCCGAGGACGCGCCCCTCCCCGATCAGGAACCGGCCCCGGCCGCCATGCCCGCCACCCCGCCGCTGCGTCCGGCCCGCCGCTGGCGCAGGCCCGAGCTGCTGGCCGTGGCGGCGCCGCTGCTGCTGGTTGGGCTGGCCCTGGCCGCCACGCTGCACTATGCCCTGCAGCGAACCCAGGACCTGCGCGCGGACCTGGACATCGGCAACAAGCATTTCACCTATTTCGATGCGCGCCCCCAGGGCCTGGCCCAGCTGCGCGAACGCACCGGCGCCCTGAGCGCGCGCCTGGCCGCGCTGAGCGAGCAGCCCGCGCAGTTCACCCTGTCGCGCCATGCCGGCTTCTACGAAGTGGCCTGCAGCAGCGCCCAAGCCTCCACCCGCCTGCTGCTGATCCACCAGGACCAGCTCGCCCGCCTGGGCGACGAGCAACTGCGGAGCTGCCTGCCATGAAGCGCCTGCACCTGCTCGCCGGCAGCGCAATGCTGAGCCTGGGCCTGTTCAGCGGAATGACCGCCACCTGGCTCAACTACCGCTCCGCCAGCGAGTTCGACGGCCGCTACCGCAGCAGCGGCCAGCTGATCCTCGCCGACGGCCGCGTCCTGCGCCTGGAGCACAGCCTGCTGCTGCGTGACGGCCGCTTCTATGCGGTGACGCGCCAAGGCGATACCGTGCAGAAGACCTCCGGCCACGTCGAGTCGGGCTTCCTCGACCACCTGCGCCTGCGCGTGGAAAAGAGCGAGCTGGCAGAACTGCAGCAGGCCGCGCAGTTGGACAACGAGCTGCTGTTCAACCTGCTCTACGGCAGCGACAACGACAGCGTGCTCAACCTGCAGCCCCACGGCGACTGCCTGTTAGCCGAGGAAACCCGCCAGCTTTACTGTGCCGAGCGCTTCGCCGGCGAACCTTGAGAACCTATCCACGATCTGCTGCGCGTCGGCATAACTGCGTTAAAAACAGGCGAGTGATGCTCATTTAGCGGACTAAACTGCGCTCCCTCGCCTGTTTTCGCCTTGTTCTGCTCTAGCTCGCGAGATCGTGAACAGGCTCTAAAGAACCATCAAGGCTTGGCCGCAGAGGCCCCCTGCCCACCACTGAACTTCGCCCCCTCGGAACCGACCTGCACACGCGCCTGTTCGTCGCTGAACAACTGGCGGTACAGCTGCTCGGCGCTGTCGGTCAGCAACAACAGTTCGATGCGACGGTTGGCGCCGTTCTGCGGGTCCTCCGGCAGCAGCGGCATGCCGTCGGCCTGGGCGGTCACCTGGAGCACGTTGTTCGCCGGCAGGCCGGCGTCCACCAGCACGTTGCGCGCCTGCAGGGCGCGGTCGCCGGAGAGGTTCCAGTTGTTGTAGCCGTTGGCCCCGCGGTAGGGCACGGCGTCGGTGTGGCCGCTGAGGATCAGGCGGTTGTCGACCTTCGCCAGCACGCCGCCCAGGGCCGCCAGCAGCGTGCGGAAATGTGGATCGAGGATGGCGCTGCCGCGGGGGAACATGAAGCGCTTGGGGTCGTCCTTGATCAGCACGCGCAGGCCCTGGGGCACCACCTTGACCTCGATGTTGGCCAGCGCGTCGGTCTGCGCGGACACCGCGCGGATCAGCGCCGCCAGCTCCTGCAGGTCGACGCTGGAATCGTAGTGGCGCGGCTCGCTGCCCTCGCCCGGCTGGCTGCCGTCGACGCTGGCGCGGGTGCCCTCGGACGTGCGCGGCGGGCTCTGCGGCTGCACCGGCATGGGCAGACCGTCCAGCTCCACCGGCGTGCGGCTGGAGCCGTCGAACACCCCGGCGCCGCCGTCCACCAGCGGGTTGCTCTGCAGGTCGCCCACCGCCGGATTCTGCACCACGCTGCGCGGCTGCACGATCCACAGCACCATGAACAGCGCCATCATCGCCAGGGTGAAGTCGGCGAAGGCCACCTTCCAGGCGGAGCTGTGCTCCTCGGCGTGACCCTTCTTGCCGCGCCGCTTGATGATGACTTCGTGGGGCTGCTCGCCACGCTTCCTCATGCCGCTTCCCTTTCATCCTCGTACTGGTTGACCCAGGTCTCGAGCTGGCGGAAGGCCGGCTTGACGTCCTGCTCGATCAGCTTGCGCCCGGCGTCCACCGCCAACAGCGTGGGCTTGCCGGCGACGTGGGCGACCAGGGTGGTGCGCACGCATTCCAGGGCCGAGAGTTCGGTCTTCACCCGCTGGGCCATGGCGTTGGACAGCGGGTCGAGCAGGCAGTAGCAGAAGAAGATGCCGAGGAAGGTGCCCACCAGCGCCGCGGCCACGTGGGCGCCCACCTCGCCGATGGTGCCGCCGATGCTGCCCATGGTGATGATGATGCCCATGATCGCCGCCAGGATGCCGAAGCCGGGCATGGCCTCGCCGACCTTGTGCAGCGACTTCGACGGCTGCAGCAGGGCGTGCTCCATGGCGTCCAGTTCCTGTTCGAGGAAGCCTTCCAGCTCGTGGGCGCTGATCTTGCCCATGGCCATCAGGCGGAAGTTGTCGGCGATGAAGGCCATCAGGTTCCTTTCCTGGAGGATCAGCGGGTAGCGGGCGAACAGCTCGCTCTGCTCGGGCTCCTCGATGTGCTCGTCGAGCACCTTCAGGCCGCCCACCTCGACCATCTCCAGCAGCTGGTAGAGCAGCATCAGCAACTGGCGCTGGAACTCCTCGCCACGACGCTTGTAGACGAACACGCCCTTGACCTGGGAGAGCATCTCCAGCAGCACCTCGCGCGGGTTGGCCACCACCAGGCTGCCCAGGCCGGCGCCGAGGATGATGACCACCTCGGCCGGCTGCCAGAGCACGCGCATGTCGCCGTGGGCCATGGCGTAGCCGCCCAGGACGCAGGCGACGATGATCAGCGCGCCTATGACTTTCTGCATGATTCAGCTTCTCTCGCTCAGGTAGCGGCAGGCCTTGTTCAGCGCCTGCTTGCTCAGTTGACAGACCCGGGCGTCGCTCACGTCGAGCACCAGGGCGATTTCCTTCAGGCTCAGCTCGTGCTGGTAGTACAGCGTCAGCACCAGGCGCTCGCGCTCGTTGAGCTGCGCCAGGGCCTGGGCCAGCATGCGCTCGCGCAGCACCCGCGCCTCCAGCGCCGACTCGCCGTCCACCAGGTTCTCCAGGCCTTCGCCGAGCAGCGCGTCGAGGCTCTCGATGGCCTCGCAGGCCTCGGCCTGCAGGTGGTCCTGGTAGGCGCGCTCGTCGAGCCCGGTGTGGGCGAGGATTTCCTTGTCCGTGGGCACGCGGCCCAGGCGCCGGGCCAGCTCGCGGATGCCGTCGCGCACCTTGTGCGCCTGCAGCCGCACCTGGCGCGGGCGCCAGTCCTGGCGGCGCAGCTCGTCGAGGATGGCGCCGCGGATGCGCAGCACGGCGAAGCCGGCGAACTGCTCGTCGGGCGTGCCGTAGCGGCGCAGGCTTTCCAGCAGGCCCATCAGGCCGATCTGCTCCATGTCCTCGCGGTCCAGCACCTGGTTGGCCTGCAGCGACAGCTGGCTGACCACCCGCCGCACCAGCGGCAGGTAGCGCATCAGCCATTGCTGCTCGGCGCCCGGGGCGAAGGCCGGGTGGCCCGCCTCGGCGGGGTTGCGGTAGTCGAGGGCGCAGTGGGCGTTCATGGGCGGGCCCCTATTGCACGATCAGCTTGCTGACCAGCACGTGCTGGAAGGGCGCGGCCACCTTGCGCGTGGCGAAGTCGGCCAGCAGCACCTGCTCCAGCTCGCCCTGCAGCGCCGGGATGCTCTTGCCGCGCAGTTGCTCGTAGGTCAGCGCGGAGAGGTGCGCCACCGCCGAGTTGCGCACCACGGGGTCGATCTGCTGCAGCTTCTTCTGCTCGGTGCCCAGCTCGGCCTGCAGCACCAGGTCGAGCACGAAGTAGTGCTCGCGGCCATCGCTGCCCGGCAGGCTGACGATGATCTTGTTGACCGGGAAGAACTCGTATTCGCCCGGCGCTTCCTCTTCCTGCGCTGCATCCTGCCCGGCGCCGGCCGCCTCACCGGCCTTGGCCTGGGCGGCCAGCAGCGGGCGCGCCAGGTACCAGGTGCCGGCCACGCCGCCGGCGGCGATCAGCAGATTCAGAACAGTGAACAACAACATGATGCGGCGCATCGTCATGACGGTTTCCCGATCCTCGGTTTGCATTGATTGCCCGGCGCTAGACGGTGACCAGCACGTCGCCCGGGCGGCGTGCGTCGTCCGGCTCCGCTTCGGGTTCCAGAACTGCCGCACGGCTCGGCGCATCGTCCAGCCAGGGCGCCGGGCGTCCCTGCTGGGCCTGTTGCTGTTGCGCCTGCTGCTGGCCGGCGCGGCCGTCGGAGACCTGCACCTCCACCGGCTGCTGGCTGGCCCCGGCGATGTCCTGGCGCAGGCGTTCGGCGCCCTGCTGCAGCAGGCGCGCGACGTCGCCCTGGGCGGCGTGGATCTGCACCGTCAGGCCGGCGTTGTCCCGGCTCAGGTAGATTTCCAGGCGCCCCAGCTCCGGCGGGTCCAGGCGGATGGCGGCGCTCTGCTGGTTATGCCGCAATTGCAGTTCGACGTTGTCGCGCAGGGCGTTGAGCAACTGCTCGCCCCAGCGCTCGGCCGGCGCCTGCAGGTTCAACTGGCGCTCGGGCACGTGGCTGGCCGGCAGCGGCTGGGCATCGTTCGCCACGGCCGGGGCGTTCGCCTGCACCGACGCAGCGCTCGGCTGCGCCTGGCCGGCGAGCTTGTCGAGCTGGCTGCGCAGCAGTTCGTCGCTGGCCGTTTCGGTCTTCATCAGCGGCGCTTCCTCGGCCTTGGCCGGCAGGGCCAGGCTCGGCAGCGGCTGGCCCTGGGCCGGCGTCGGCGCGGCCTCGACCACGCCCTGGGGCAATTGCGGCAGCGGCAGGTTGGCGGGCAGGCCACGGGATAGCGGCGCGCTCGCGGCATCGCCGGCCTGTCCGGCATCGCGGGCCTGCAGCGTCACCTCGCGCTGGCCGAGCATGCTGGCCAGCCATTGCTCGGCGCCCGGCAAGGCACCCAGGCTCGGGTCGGGCTGCGGTTGTGCGTCCTGCGATACGGCCGGGTCGGCGGGGGTCGATGGCGTTTCCGCCGGCGCCTCGGCCGCTTCCGCGCCCTTGGCCAATTGCGCGGCGAAGGCCGGCAGCACCTCGCCCGCCGCCTCCGAGCCCCTGACGGCAACACCTTCGGCCATCTGCCCGGCGCCCATGGCGGCCACGGCCGGCAGGGGCGCGTCCTTGCCCGGCGCGGCATCCGCGGCCAGGCGGCTGTTCAGCTGCAACACGGTCATCTCCCCGCCAGCAGGCGGTCTATCTGCATGTAGGCGGAGCGCCCTTCGGCATACTCCAGGTGGCTCGCCAGCAACTGGCGCAGGCGCTCCACCTCCTGCGCGCAGGCGCGCCGCGCCTGCTCGTGCAGCTGCTGCAAACGGCGCTTGGCCTCCATGCCGGCGGCATCCAGCGCGGGGCCGGCGGCCAGACGCTCGAGCAGCACGCGGATGGCGCCGTCCACCTCGCCCAGGTTCGCCCACTCGCCGCGCGCCAGCACCTCGCCCAGGCGCGCGTGGAGGCTGCGCAGCGCGTGCACGCGCGGGTCAGCCACGGGCGGCATGGACACCGGCCCAGCCTTCGCGCAGGGTGCCGAGCAGGCCGGCCACCTCGTCCAGGCCCTCCAGCGACAGGTTCACGCTGACGTCCGAGAGGCGGTAGATGCAGTAGTCGTAGAGCCGCGCCAGGTCCTGCACCACCTGCCCGCCGGCCTCGTAGTCGAGGGCGCTGGACAGGCCGTTGAGGATGTTCATGCACTTGTCCAGGGAGCGGCCCTTGTGCTGGAAGCGCTTGGCCTCGATATGCCCGCGGGCGCGGGCCAGTTCGTCGAGCAGGCCGTCGAACAGCACCAGCACCAGCTCGTAGGGCGACGCCGCGGCGGCGCGCGCCTCCAGGTCCGTGGTGCGGTAGCTGTCGTAGCCTTCGTTCATCGAATAGGTCATGTGAACATGCTGGAGGTCTGGTCCATGGAATTCATGACTTGCATGAGGTTGGTGTACTGCTTGAGGTAGCGCGCGTACGAGTTGTTGTAGCGCGTCTGCAGGTCGTCGAACTGGTCGTCGATGTCGGCCAGCTTGTCGTTCAGGCTGTTCACCCGCGAGGTCAGCAGGCCGCTGGTGGAGCTGGTGTAGGTCTTGAGCGCGCTGCTCAGGCTGTCGATCAGGTTGCCCTTGTCGCTGAACAACTGCTCGAAGCCGTCGGCGTTCTGCGCCAGGGCCTTCTCCAGCTTGCTGCTGTCGAGGGTCAGCTTGCCGCTGCTGTCGGCGCTGACGCCGTAGCCGATCAGGTTGACGCCGCCGAAGCTGGTGCGGATCAGGCCGTTGACCGCCGACTTGATCGCCTGCACCGCCGAGTCCCCGGCCAGCGCGCCGCGGGTTGTGCTGCCGCTGCCGCTGGCGGTCAGCGTGCCGATGCTGCTCATCAGGGTGTTGTAGGCGTCCAGGAAGCCCTGCAGCTTCTTGCTGGTGGCGTCCTTGTCGCGGCCGATGTCGAGGCTCAGCGGCGCCTCGGCCGGGTCGCTGACCTTGGTGAAGGTCAGGCTCACGCCGTCGATGGCCTTGTCGAAGGTGTTGCTGGCGTTGCGTAGCTCGATGCCGCCCTGCCCGCCCAGGTAGACGATGGCGTCCTGGGCGCTGGAAAGCTGCTTGCGGGCATCGATGGAGCCCTGCATCGCGGCATTGCTGCTGGACAGAGTGATGGCCTGGTCCTCGCCGCTCTCGTCGCTGGTCAGCACCAGGTTCACCGCGCCGTCGCTGCGCACCAGGGTGGCCTTGACGCCGGTGTTGTCGGAGGCGCCGTTGATGGCCGAGGCCAGGGCGCTGAGGCTGGTGATGCCGCTCATGTCGATCTTGAAGCTGTCGCTGCCCTGGCCGATGGTCAGCTCGCCGCTGCCCAGGTCGCCGTCGCTCAGGCCCTGCAGGGCCACCTGGTCCTTGGCCGCCAGCTGCTTGACGAAGAACTGGTAGCTGCCGGAAACCGCGGTGGAGCCGACGCTGGCGGTGGCATAGCCCTCGGCGCTGAAGGTGGCGCTGTTGACCAGCATGTTGCTGGTGCTGCTGGAACTGCTCTTGAGCCCACTGACCGCCGAGGAAAAGGTGCTCAGCGCCGACTTCAACTGGGTGACCGCGGACAGCTCGCTGTTGTAGCTGGTCTTGTTGCGGTTCAGCCGCGTCTGCGACGCCTGGATGTCGTACTGGGCCAGCTGGGTCGCCATCTGCTGGACGTAATCGGAATCTATGGTTGCCATGGTCGGGTACCCCTTTGCGAGCCTGGGAGCAATATCGGTGCCAACGCCTGGAAGGCCCGTATTTCGGGCGTTGCGGGCAAAGGCGAGGTGAAAGGACGCTTCCGCACGGAGGAACCGGAAGCCGGGCCGGAAATGTCGTTTCCGCCTGGCGCTGCGGGAGGTGCTCTCCCTCCAAGGCGACCGGATACAGGCATGGGTTAAGCCCACCGATACGCGGGCCGGGCTGACCGGCAACGGCTTGGCATCTGCAGATGCCTTCACCTGCGTCCGCCAACACTCTCGGAAACGGCCGACATCCAGCTCCCGCCTTCGTCCCCTTAATGACGGGCTCCGCACCAGGGAGCCCGAGCATGTTCAACCCGGCCAACCAGACCCACTTCAGCCTGACCCTCGACGGCCTGGAGCACGACTTCCAGGTCCTGCGCTTCCATGGTCGCGAAGCCATCAGCCAACCCTACCGCTTCGAGCTGGAACTGGTCAGCGAACGTCCCGACCTGGACCTGGAAGCCCTGCTGCACAAGCCCGCGTTCCTCGCCTTCAGCCCCGCCGGGCCGGGCGTCCACGGGCTGATCCAGCAGGCTGGGCAAGGCGACGCCGGCCAGCGCCTGACCCGCTACCGCGTGGTCCTGGCGCCACAGCTGGCCTGCCTCGCGCTGCGCAGCAACCAGCGCATCTTCCAGCAGCTGACGGTGCCGCAGATCATCGCCCGGGTGCTGGAGGAGCACGGCATCCTCGCCGACGCCTACCGCTTCCAGCTCGGCCCCACCGTCTACCCGCCGCGCGACTACTGCACCCAGTACGACGAGAGCGACCTGCACTTCGTCCAGCGCCTGTGCGAAGAGGAAGGCCTCCACTACCACTTCGAGCACAGCCCCGACGGGCACCTGCTGGTTTTCGGCGACGACCAGACCGCCTTCCCGCGCCTGGGCCAGCCCACGCCCTACATCGCCGACACCGGCCTGGTGGCCGACGAGCCGGTGATCAAGGGCTTCGTCCTGCGCCTGGAAGGCCGCACCAGCCGCGTGACCCGCCGCGACTACGACTTCCAGAAGCCGCGCCTGCGCATGGAAGCGGCCTACCGGCCGCAGCAGAAACAGGACCAGCCGGACCTGGAAGACTACGACTACCCCGGCCGCTTCACCGACCGCGAGCGCGGCAAGCTGCTGAGCCAGCGCAGCCTGGAAAGGCACCGCGCCGACTACCGCCAGGCCGAGGGCCGCAGCGACCAGCCGAACCTGTGCAGCGGCCACTTCCTGGAAATGTCCGAGCACCCGCGCGGCGAATGGAACGACCTCTGGCTGCTCACCGAAGTGCGGCACGAAGGCAGGCAGCCGCAGGTGCTGGAAGAGTCCATCACCAGCGACACCGCCGACAGCCAGGACGACTTCCACCAGGGCTACCGCAACCGCTTCCTCGCCACCCCCTGGGACGTGCACTACCGCCCGCCACTGGCCCACCCCAAGCCGCGGGTGCTGGGTACCCAGACCGCCGTGGTGACCGGCCCGGCGGGCGAGGAAATCCACTGCGACAAGTACGGGCGGGTCAAGGTGCAGTTCCACTGGGACCGCGAGGGCCAGGCCGACGACAAGACCAGTTGCTGGCTGCGCGTGGCCGGCGGCTGGGCCGGCAACGCCCTGGGCGCCGTGGCCATCCCGCGCGTCGGCATGGAAGTGCTGGTGGACTTCCTCGAAGGCGACCCGGACCAGCCACTGGTCAGCGGTTGCCTGTACCACGCCGAGCACCTGCCGCCCTACGAATTGCCGGCCCACAAGACCCGCACCCTGTTCAAGAGCAACAGCTCGCCGGGCGGCAGCGGCTACAACGAACTGCGCATCGAGGACCGCAAGGGCCAGGAACAGTTCTTCATCCATGCCCAGCGCGACTGGGACGAAAACATCGAGCACGACCAGAAGATCCGCGTCGGCCACGAACGCCACGACACCGTGGAAGCCAACGCCTACGGCGAGTTCAAGGCCGAGGAGCACCAGACCATCCACCTCGACCGCAAGGTGGAGGCCAGGCTCGACGACCACCTGGCGGTGGCCAACAACCAGCACATCCGCCTGGGCAATGCCCAGCTGACCCGCGCCGGCCGGGAAATCCACCTCAAGGCCGGGCAGAAACTGGTGATCGAGGCCGGCCAGGAACTGACCCTCAAGGCCGGCGGCAGCTTCATCAAGCTCGACGCCAGCGGTGTCACCGTGTTCGGTCCGCTGGCGAAGATCAACGCTGGCGGCTCGCCGGGCAGCGGTTCGGGCCTGCGTCTTCGCGGCCCCTGGCTACCTGTCGCAGCGGCCAGCGCATTGGCAGGCCAGCTGCTGGCCCGCGCCCAGCCATCCGCCCTGGCCCAGGCATTGGAAGAGGCGGAACTCCAGGAAGAGGAGGAGGAAGAGGAACTGGAGGAAGCCAAGGAGGAAACCGGCATCACCCTGCGGATCGGCGTGTTCTTCGATGGCACCGGCAACAACCAGGCGAACGCCGCGCTGACCGCCCAATGCCGCCGCGACGACCGCGAACTCTACAGCGACGAAACCCTGCAAAGCGTCGCCCAGCACTGCGCCCGATATGGCTTCAAGGACATGAATGAGGCAGGCGTATTCAGCACCACGCCCAATAACAGCTATGGCAATGCGCCGAGCAATGTGGCGTTGCTAGCGGATCTGTATGCAGACAACACAGCCGAGCGACTCGCAGCCAATGCATTCATTGGCTACATACCGGTCTACTTGGAAGGCATCGGTACCACGAGCGAGGGTGATGATTCGGTGTTCAGTCAGGCCAGCGGCGAGGGTGAGGCTGGAGTGATAAGCCGTGTCGAGCAAAGTCCGACCAAAATAATAGAGCAGCTACGAACTTTCCGAGATACGAATCCGACCGTCAAAATTAGCCAGTTGGAGTTCGATATCTTTGGTTTCAGCCGAGGTGCAGCGGCGGCACGACACTTTGCCAATGAGATACTCAAGCCCCAAGGCGGGGTTCTGGCAGAAACATTGAAACCCGGGCAACTCGGTCTGCCCGACAGCCTCAACTGGGAAACCGATGTACAGATCAACTTCATCGGTCTGTTCGATACCGTCGCCGCCATAGTCGCGCCCTGGCGTGGCGACTTCAGCCCCGCCAACCATCTCAATCCGGGCGTCAACCTCTACCTGCCACCAGGCTGCGCCCGCAAGGTGCTGCAACTCAGCGCCCGCGACGAACGCCGCTGGAACTTCGCCCTGAACAGCGTGGCGCCCCATCACCAGGAAATCGAACTGCCTGGCGCGCATTCCGATATCGGCGGCGGCTACCTCCCGCAGATGGATGAAAAGCTGCTGCTGAGCAAGCCGCAGGTCGTGGTACTGACACCCAATCGCCCCCTGGAGCGGACTTCGGCCTGGCAGCGCCTGGAGGAAGAAGCCTACAAATGGGAGGCAGAGCGAACTTCTACCAGCGGACAAGTAGCCCCCATTTACTGGAAACTCCCGGAGTCACCAGGCGACAGATACAGCCAGACCGAAAAAGTAATGGTCGCTCTGGCAATTCAGCGCAAGGTGTATGGCGATCTATCGAAAGTGGCTTTGCGTGTCATGCGAGAGCTAGCAGTTCAGTACGCCGTTCCTTTCTCTGTAATCGATGAAAATGATGAAGCTGCGAAGTTACCTCCCGAACTCCAATCCGTAGCAGAAAAAATTCTGGTCTTCGCCCTGAAGAGCGGGTGCTCCTTGCTCCCTGCAGAAAACCGGCTGCTCTGGGACCGCTACATTCATCTCTCTGCCCACTGGACACCCAGCTCCGGGCTACTGTTGAGCAAGCCTGCCCCCAACAGACGCCTGATATTCAATAACAAACCGCAGGAGGGCTACCCGGAATGAAGCCTCTCTGGATAGGCCTGCTCATCCTGGCATTGACCGGCTGCGTGAATGGTTATGGCCGCCCCAAGCTACCCTACGACGCCTGGAACATTGCCATAGCTGCACCCCGCTATATGGAAGTCTGGGTCGAAAGCGTGGATGTGGTGGATCAGCGTGGATTGGCATTTGAACGCGTACATGCAGGAGTAGTCAGCTATACCAACAAACCGGAAGGCTGGCACAACGGCGGCGGGAAAACGAAACCTATCGGCAATGTCGACCTACCGGAAATCATCTTCGTACGCTGGCAATCCTTGGTGGAACCCCAGACCTACAACGTACGCATCAATATCCCGCAATGGGTTCGCGATGAAATGGTCGAACCACAACGAGCCTTCTGCCAATGGGACGGCAAGTGGATCGACAATCTTTACCGCAAAACAATCGCTGTCGGCATGGCGCCAGGAGGTATCGCCAAAGTCTGGCTCGGCGGGCCCTGCCTGGCGTTCAAGGAGATCGGACGCTTCCAGGCCAAGGTAAGCAAGGTGGGTCCCTACAACGGTACGTCTGGCGGTAAGCACCGGCCTCTTACCGATGAAGCAAGACGCTATGTCGAACAGCACGGCATCCCCTATGGATCATGGTGAGGGGAGCCCTACATGAAGAACTTCTACTTCTGTTTTCTCGTCCTGCTCCTTAGCGGATGCACGTCTGATCAAGGCCGTCCCAAGCTGCCCTACGACGCTTGGTACATTGCCATAGCTGCACCCCGCTTCATGGAGGTCTGGGTAGAAAGCGTGGATGTGGTGGATCAGCGAGGACTAACATTTGAGCGCGTACATGCAGGCGTAGTCAGCTATACCAGCAAACCGGAAGGCTGGCACAACGGGGGTGGAAAAATGAAACCCATCGGCAACGTCGACCTGCCGGAAATCATCTTCGTTCGCTGGCAGTCGCTAGTAGAGCCCCAAACCTACAACGTACGCATCAATATCCCGCAATGGGTTCGCTATGAAATGGTCAAACCGCAGCAAGCCTACTGCGTAGCGACCCGAAAAGTGGAGCCCGACTTCGCCAAGATAATTTCCATCGGCATGGCTCCTGGCGGCATCGCCAAAGTATGGGTCGGTGGCCCCTGCCTGGCGTTCAAGGAGATCGGGCGCTTCCAGGCCAAGATCGATAAGCGTGGCCCTAATGAAGGACTGTCCGATGGAGAGTACTACCGGCCACCTACCGAAGCCGCTCGCAAGTACATCCAAGAACATGGCATTCCCTATGGATCATGGTGAAGGGAATCCCGCATGAAGAAGTTCTTCTTCTGTTTTCTCGCCCTGCTCCTTACCGGATGCACATCTTCTCAAGGCCGCCCCAAGCTGCCCTATGACGCCTGGAACATTGCCATAGCTGCACCCCGCTATATGGAAGTCTGGGTGGAAAGTGTGGATGTGGTGGATCAACGAGGACTGGCATTTGAACGCGTACATGCAGGCGTAGTCAGCTATACCAGCAAACCAGAAGGCTGGCACAACGGCGGCGGGAAAACGAAACCTATCGGTAACGTCGACCTACCGGAAATCATCTTCGTTCGCTGGCAGTCGCTGGTAGAGCCACAGACCTACAACGTGCGCATCAATATCCCGCAATGGGTTCGCGATGAAATGGTCGAACCACAACGAGCCTTCTGCCAATGGGATGGCAAGTGGATCGACAACCTCTACCGCAAGACGATCTCTATCGGCATGGCGCCAGGAGGCATCGCCAAAGTATGGGTCGGTGGCCCCTGCCTGGCGTTCAAGGAGATCGGGCGCTTCCAGGCCAAGATCGACAAGCGCGGCCCTGATGAAGGCAAGTCTGGCGGACGTTATGCATGGCCAGAATTAGAACCTGAATCCCGCGCCTATATAGAGAAGCATGGCATCCCCTATGGATCATGGTGAGGGGAGCCCTACATGAAGAACTTCTACTTCTGTTTTCTCGTCCTGCTCCTTAGCGGATGCACGTCTGGTCAAGGCCGTCCCAAACTGCCCTATGACGCCTGGAACATTGCCATAGCTGCACCCCGCTATATGGAGGTCTGGGTAGAAAGCGTGGATGTGGTGGATCAACGAGGACTGGCATTTGAACGGGTACACGCAGGGGTGGTCGGCTACACCCGAAAACCGGAGGGCTGGCACAACGGCGGAGGCTCGATGAAACCCATCAGCAACGTCGACCTACCGGAAATCATCTTCGTGCGCTGGCAATCCCTGGTGGAACCTCAAACCTACAACGTACGCATCAATATCCCGCAGTGGGTTCGCGATGAGATGGTCAAGCCGCAGCAAGCCTACTGCGTAGCGACCCGAAAAGTGGAACCCGACTTCGCCAAGATAATTTCCATCGGCATGGCTCCTGGCGGCATCGCCAAAGTATGGCTTGGCGGCCCCTGCCTGGCGTTCAAGGAGATCGGCCGCTTCCAGGCCAAGGTAAGCAAGGTGGGTCCCTACAACGGTACGTCTGGCGGTAAGCACCGACCTCTTACCGATGAAGCAAGACGCTATGTCGAACAGCACGGCATTCCCTACGACTCATGGTGAAGCCACAACTCCACGGAAAAGGAATCATGAAAAAGTCACTGCTATTCGCCCTGGCGCTCCCTCTTCTATCCGCGTGCACTACGGACAAGCCCGACCGGGAAACACAGGCGCTCGCCGGCCTGTATACGCTGCAAGGCGTGATGGAAATGGGCTCGCTGCTGCGGCTGCGCGCAGACGGCAGTTTCGAAGGCAATGTCGCCTATGGCGCCGCCGATGGATACGCCAAGGGCACCTGGCGGCGCGTCGGCGGCCAGGTGGTGCTGAAGCCCAAGGCGGTCATCGGCCTGGGTGAACTGTTCCGCGACCGCGCCCTGCGCGTGGACGGGCTCTGCCTGCGCATCGCTGCCGAGGAAGGTGGCGGCTGCTACCTCCGCTCCCCCCATTGAATCCCCACGATACAAGGAGTCACGAATTGACCGCCATGGAAAAGAACGAAGCCCGGGAACAGGCACAGAAACCGAAGCCGTCCGCCAGGATGCTGTCCTTGCTGGGCCCCCTCGTCACCGCGGTGAGCCTGCCGATCCTGTACCTCAACGGCAAGGCCTATCACGATGCCTACCTGGGCTATTTCAAGCTCGAGCCCTCGATGTTTCCCCAGGACACCGCCTCGACGCTGATAAGCGCAGTCATCGGCTGGTTCCATGCAGTGCTCGCCGGCCTGAAAGGGGTCCTCGGGCTGCTGGAGCAACACTACGGCCTGGTCCTGGGCATGGCTCTTGTGATCGTGCTCATCATGGCGCCGATGAGCGTGATGCTGACCCGGCTGGGCAAGAGGCTGGACAGCCGCCGCAGCGCGTCAAGGCAGAACCGGCTGCTCTCGGAGTACGTCAAGGAGGCCGGTCTCTACCTGTTCTGGCTATTCACCGTCAGCTACAGCGTATTCGCGCTGATGTTCATGATCGCCCTGCTGCTGTCGCTTTCCATCTCCCCTTTCTACGCCATTGGCAAGAAGGTCGCGGCGGAGGACCTGAAGGCCGGCTTCGTCAATGCCCCGAGGGTCGAGCTGAGCGACCCGAAAGGCCGAAGCGGAGACTTCAGGATCATCGAGTGCTCGTCGATGTTCTGTGCGCTCTATGCCTCCGGGCGCGCCGTGGCCGTACCGGTTTCGGCGATCGACTGGGCCGAGTCCGACCTGTCCGACCGTCAGTGATACGGCCGTCGGGGCGCTGGCCAGCCACCTTGCCGTAGGCAAGCGCTTAGGGGAAAACCAGGCACGGTGCCTCCCTGGTGGCCAGGTAAAAACCGTTTTCAACGACGGATGATAGAGAGTCCGCGTTGCAGGCGAGCATGGCTTCTCGTAGGAGCGAGCCCCCGGTGCAGCCTGCAAGACAGTTGCTCCTACGGCTCCTGGGAAGCACGGGTGTAGGAGCGGACTCCGTCCGCGATTGGATTCACCGGCCGCGCCGGATGCCCCGGTGGCATGGACGACGGCGGATAACCGCGAACGGTTATGCGCCCTACGTCTTCGTAGGTGCGAGCTTGCTCGCGAAGGGTGTTGTCCGGTGGCTTCAGAGCGCCCTCTCCCCAACCCTCTCCCTGAAGGGAGAGGGGGCTGTCCTCTGCGCGCTGCGGGTTCGGCGTGATCCTGTGACTGCAGTTTGCTCGCGAACCTTGCAGTCACTGGGTTATTCCCCTTCGGGCCAGCGCAAGCGCTGTTCGCGATGGAGCCGCGTCCCGCGTTCGCGGGAATGACGGGGATGGTAAGGAGCATCAGGATGACTCCGGACTCTCCGGCAGCTCAGGACGGCCCCCTCTCCCTCTGGGAGAGGGCTGGGGTGAGGGTGCTTTTGATCGCGAGCAAGAACTAGGCGTCCCCCTCGCTCCTACGAAAAGCCCTTCGCCAGGCAAAAAAACGGCGCCCGAAGGCGCCGCGAAAGGAAAACCTCAATACTCCGGCGAGTACACCCCATGCCCGCCCTGCCCCGCCAGCAGCTGGCCGATGATCTCGTTGTGCATTGCCAGCAGGCGGCCGTTGCGTTCGTTGAGCAGGCGGCATTCCTCCACCTGCTCGGCCAGCGCCTGCCAGTCGCGTTGCAAGGCCTGGCGGCCGGCGCCGGGGAAGTGTTCGAGCAGGCGCTGCATGCCGGCGCGGCCGATGTCCAGGCCGAAGGCCTGAAGCACCTTGGCGCGGCGTTCGGCGCGTTGGCGCACGGCTTCCACCAGTTCGCCGATGCGGGTATTGCTGCGGGCGATGGCCTCGCTGTCGCGGGCCAGCAGTTGGTCGTGCAGGTCCAGCAGTGCGCTGCGCAGGTACAGGTAGTCCGCGCGGTCGAGGCGGATGTCGGCCTCGATCAGTTGCAGCAGGCGGGCGCGTCTTTCGCTCATGCACCGCCGCCGTGGAAGTCGAGCATGCTGCGCGACAGCGCCTCGGGATCGAGGGAGACTTCGCCGCGGGCCAGGGCGTCGCGGATCGCGGCGACCTTGTCCAGGTCCACTTCCGGCAGCGCGCCCAGGGCTTCCTGGACCTGCTCCAGCGGCAGCGCGCCGCTGCCGGCCGGCGCCTGGGCGGCGGGGCGCGCGGCTTCCTCGCGCTGGCTGCGCTGGGGCGCGGCGCTCTGCACGGGGGCGCCGATGACGGGCTTGAGTTGCCGGGTGATTTCCATGTTCGCGTCCAGAAAAAAGGGGTTCTACCGACCGACAGGCGACCGGCTCGGCGAAGAACTTAAATGCTGCCTCATGCGCCCTGGCTCCGCCACCAGCTCTGCGCCGCCAGGCCGTCCTGGATCTTCTGCTCCTGGCGCGCCAGTTGCGTCTGCCATTGCTCCAGGCGCGATTCGATGACCTGCTCCAGCACCTTCTCGCCGCGCATGGCCTGCAGCAGCTCGCCCTGGATGCGCTCCAGCGTCTGCTCGGCCACTTCCAGCTCGCGCTTCTGCAGGGCCAGCATCCTGAACAGCGTGGCCTTGTACTGCTGCTGGTTGCCGCGCTGCAGCTCGGTGCTGGTGGGCACCACGAAGCCGCACAGGCGCGTCAGGCCGGTGATGTTGTTGCGGTAGCGCTGGCACAGGCCGCGCTGGTAGTTCACCCGGCCGAGCATCTCGCGCACGCGGTTGCTCCGCACGCTGGCCAGGCGGCGCAGGGTGTCGATCTGTTCCTTCATAGCCGCAGGGCCTGTTGCAGGTGTTCGAGGCTGGCGGCCAGGTCGGCGCCTTCGTTGACTTCCTGGCGCAGGAAGCGCTCCAGCGCCGGGGCCAGTTGCACGGCGCGGTCGGTGCGGGCGTCCAGACCGGCAGTGTAGCCGCCCAGGGGAATGAGTTCGCGGATTTTCTCGTAGCTGCCGTGCAGCTCCTTGAACTGCCGCGCCGCGCGCAGGTGCGCCGGCTCGCCGACCTGGGCCATGCAGCGGCTCACCGAGGCACCGATGTCGATCGCCGGGTAGTGGCCGACGTCGGCCAGCCGGCGCGACAGCACGATGTGGCCGTCAAGGATGGCGCGGGCGCTGTCGGCGATCGGGTCCTGCTGGTCGTCGCCCTCGGCCAGCACCGTGTACAGCGCGCTCAGGCTGCCGCTGCCAGCCACGCCGTTGCCGGCGCTTTCCACCAGTTCCGGGAGCATGCCGAACACCGACGGCGGGTAGCCCTTGGTGGCCGGCGGCTCGCCCAGGGCCAGGGCAATCTCGCGCTGGGCCATGGCGTAGCGCGTCAGCGAATCCACCAGCAGCAGCACGTCGCGGCCCTGGTCGCGGAAGTAGGCGGCGATGCTGTGGCACAGCTCGGTGGCCTTCAGGCGCATCAGCGGCGACTCGTTGGCCGGCGCCACCACCACCACGGCCTTGCGCCGGCCTTCCTCGCCGAGGGAGTGCTGGATGAATTCCTGCACTTCGCGGCCACGCTCGCCGATCAAACCGACCACCACCACTTCGGCCTTGGTCTGCCGGGTGATCATGCCCAGCAGCACGCTCTTGCCCACCCCGCTGCCGGCGAACAGGCCGACGCGCTGGCCCTTGCCAAGGGTCAGCAGGGCGTTGATGGCGCGCACGCCGACGTCCAGCGCCTCGGTCACCGGGCGGCGCTTGAGCGGGTTGACCGTGGGCAACTGCGCCGAGAGCGCGTCGCGCCCGCCCAGGCGGCCGCGTTCGTCCAAGGGTTCGCCGAGGCCGTTGACCACCCGCCCCAGCCAGGATTCGTCGATGCGCAGCGCGGCCTGTTCCTCGGCCGGGAACACCCGCGAGCCGGCGGCCAGGCCCACCGGCTTCTTGAACGGCATCAGGTAGGTGGTGTCGCGGTTGAAGCCGACCACCTGGGCGTCCAGCAGGCTGCCGTCGGCCTGTTCCACCAGGCAGCGCTGGCCGGTGGCGCGGCGGCAGCCGAGGCTTTCCAGCAGCAGCCCGGAGACGCGCACCAGGCGCCCGCTGACCTTGGCCAACTGCACCGAGTCCAGCGAGCGCAGGGCCTGGTCGACGTCGAGGCTGAAGCTTTCGCCCAGGGCCATCGTCAGTCGTCGCCCAGCAGGTGTTCGCCGAGCACCTGCATGCAGCTGTCCAGGCGCTGCTGGCAGCCGATGTCGGTTTCTTCCTCGGCGGTGAGCAGGCGGCATTCGCCCAGGGCCAGGCGCTCGTCGGGGACCAGGCGCCAGGCGGCGGCGCGTTCCGGCGCCAGTTCGCGGATGCGCGCGCACTCCTCGGGGTTGAGCAGCAGCTGCACGCTGTCCGGCTGTTCCGGCATAGCCGCCAGGGCCTCGTCGGCCAGGCTCAGCAGTTGCGTGGGGTGCAGCGTCAGCTCGCAGCGGATGACCTGTCGCGCCACTTTCTGCACCAGTTCCAGCAGTTGTTCGCGGCGCTGCGCCTCGAAGGCCTCGGCGAAGCGGCGGAATTCCTCGCACAACTTGTCCAGCGGCTGGGCGGCGGTCTCGAAGACGCGGCGGCCCTCCTCGCGACCTTCCTCGCGCCCCTGGCGCAGGCCTTCCTGGCGGCCCAGGCGCAAGCCCTCTTCATGGCCGGCCTCGCGGCCCTGCTCCAGGCCTTCGCGGTAGCCCTTGTCGCTGCCCTGCTGGTAGCCGTCGGCCACCGCCTTCTGCAGCTCGGCCGGGTCGCCGCCCTGCCATTGCTCCTGCAACGCCCCGCTGCAGCGCGGCGGAAAGCGGTACGGCCGCCAGTCGCGGGCGCCGCCGCGGATCACCTTGACCGTCATGGGCGCCTCACTCCACCGTCTGTTCGCGGAACAGCTGCAACTGGATCTCGCCTTCGGCGGCCAGCTCGCGAACCATCGCCATGATGTCGCGGCGCACTTGCTCGACGCGGCTCAGCGGCACCGGGCCCTGGCGGCGCTTGATGGCGTCCATCTGCTGCGCCTGGCGCTTGGGCATGGCGCCCTGGATGGCCTTGACCAGCGCCGGCTCCGCGCCCTTGAGTGCCACCACCCACTCTTCCAGGGGAATGGCTTCGAGCAGCGCCTGCAGGGTGTCCTGGCTCTGCCGGGAGAGGATGAAGAAGTCGTACATCTCTTCCTCGATGCGCTCCACCAGGCCGGAATCATGGCTGCGCAGCAGCTCGAACATCTGGTTCCGGTCGCCCTTGAAGCGGTTCATGATGTCCGCCGCCTGCTTGATGCCGCGCACCTGCGAGCCCTGGGTGGAGAGCACCGCCAGGCTGCGGTCGATCAGCTGTTCCAGCTCGGCGATGACCTCGCCGCTGACCTCGCTGAGGTTGGCGATGCGGTACAGCAGCTCGTCCTGGCGCTCGGCCGGCAGGCATTCGAGCACCTGGCTGGCCATGGACGGCGGCAGGAAGGCGAGGAACACCGCCTGCATCTGCGCGTGCTCGTTGGCGATGAGGGCGGCGAACTGCTTGGGGTCCAGCCATTCCAGGCGGGCCATGCGGGCGCGGATTTCCTCGCCGTAGATGCTGTCCAGCAGGCTGCGGGTGATGTCGCTGCCCAGGGCCTTGCCGAGCATGCCGGCGAGGTAGCCGCGGGAGGCGCCCTTGATGCTGCTCTGCTCCTTGTAGTCCTCGAAGAAGCGGCCGATCACGTCCGACACCATGGGCAGCTTGACGTTGTTCAGCCGCGCCATGGCCTGGCTGATGCTGATGATTTCCTCGCGGGAGAAGTGCCGCAGCACCCCGGCCGAGGTCTCGTCGCCCATGCTCAGCATGAGGATCGCCGCCTGCTCCATGGAGCTCATGGCGCGCCGGCGCACCGGCACGCGCGCTTCGTCAGCCGACGGGGTTGAGGTCTCGCTCATTGCGCCCTATCCATTGCTTGATCACTTCGGAGACCCGCTCGGGATCGTTCTTGGCGAGCATCTGCAGGTGCTCGATCTGGTGTTCCAGGCCCGAGCCCGGCGCCGGCAGGCGGATTTCCGAGAGCGGGTTGAGTTCGCTGAACACGCCCAGGCCGCGCGGCGCATCGCCCACCCGCGCCAGCAGGCGTTCGCCGTGCTCGTTGCCTAGCAGCGTGCCGGTGCCCTCCTCGCCCGTAGCCGGCGCCGGTTTGCGCTGGGTCAGGCTGCGCACCGCGGGGCGCACCACCAGCAGCAGCAACAGCAGGCTGACCAGGCCGAACACGCCCAGGCGCACCCAGCCCTGCAGCTGGGCGTCGTCCCACCAGCGCACAGGTTCGTCCAGCGGCGCGGCGGCGACGAAGGGCAGCACCGAGAGCGACAGGCTGTCGCCGCGCGCGGCGTTGAAGCCCACCGCGTTCTTCACCGCCTGCTCCAGCTGCTTGCGGGTTTCCTCGCTCCAGCCGCCCTCGGGGGCCGCGGCGGCGTTGATCATCACCGCCACGCTCTGCTGGCGCAGGTTGAAGGGCGCGTGCTTGACGTGGGTGATGTTCTGGTCGTAGTCGAGCTGGCGGTTGGATTCCTTGCGCTGCGAGGTGGCCGCCTTGTCCTGGGTGTTGCTGGCCTGGGCGGCGCCGGCCTGGGCGTTGCCCTGGCCCTGCTGCGGCTCCGGCGGCTTGACCGGCGCGCGGTTGCTCAGCGAGCCGGGCACGCCCAGGGCCAGTTCGTCCAGGGTGCTGTCGTCGCGCAGGGTCTCGCGGCGCAGGCGCGGCGTGTCGCCGTAGCTCTGCAGGGTCTCTTCCTTCTGGCTGAAGTCGATGTCGGCGGCCACGCTGACGCGGTAGTTGCCCGGCCCGACGATGGGCGCCAGCACCTGCTCGACGTTGGCCACCGCCTTTTGCTGGAAGTCGTCCACCAGTTGGCCGTTCTGCTGCGCCCCGCCCCAGGCGGCGAGCCCGCGGGAGAGCAGCACGCCGTGCTGGTCGACTACGCTGACGTTCTCCGGCTGCAGCTGCGGCACGCTGTTGGCCACCAGGTTGACCACCGCCGCCACCTGCTCCGGCTTGGGCCGGAAGCCCGGGGCCAGTTGCAGCATCACCGAGGCCTTGGCCGGCTCGCGCTGGCTGACCACGAAGGAACTCTGCTGGTCGATGGCCAGATGCACGCGGGCCTGCTGCACCCCCTCCATGGCCATCACGGTGCGCGCCAGCTCGCCTTCCAGGCTGCGCTTCAGGCGCACGTCCTGGACGAACTGGCTGGTGCCCAGCGGCTCGTCCTTGTCGAACAGTTCGTAGCCGGCCGGTACCGCGACCTTCACGCCCTTGGCCGCCAGCAGCATGCGCGCCCGCGCCAGCTGGTCGTCGCGCACCAGCACCTGGCCACTCTGCGGGTGCAGGCGGTAGGCGATGCTGTCGGCGTCCAGCACCTGCATCACCTCGGCCGCCGGGTAGGCTTCGCCGGCGCCGTACAGCGGGTGGAAGGCGCCCTGGTCGCGCCACAGGTACCAGGTGCTGCCCAGGGCCAGCAGCGCGGCGCCGCCGGCCAGGCCCAGCAGGCTCAGGCGCGGGTCCAGACGCAGCTTGTCCAGGGGCAGGCGGTCTTTGATCTTCTGCAGCACGGTTCAGCCCTTGTGCGCCGTCACAGCGGCATGTTCATGACTTGGTCGAAGGCGGTGGTGAGCTTGTTGCGCACCTGCAGCAGGGCGCTGAAGGACACGCTGGCCTGCTGGCTCTGGACCATGGCGCCGGCGAGGTCGTCGCTGCGCCCGGCGTCCACTGCGGCCATGGCTTCGCTGGCCTGGTGCTGCTGGGCGTCGACGGCGCGCAGGGCGTCCTCGAAGGCGTTGCCGAAGCCCGGCTCGGCGCCGGGGGCCTCGCTGGCCGGGCGGATGGGCGCCGCCGACAGCGCGCGCAATTGCTGCATCTGCCCGAGCATCTCGCTGCGGGCCTGCTCGATGGGGTTCATGGCGACTCTCGTTTCAGAAGGACAGGTTCACGCCCTGCTCGCGCATGGCGTTGAGGCGGTAGCGCAGGGCCCGCGGCGTCATGCCGAGGCTTTCCGCGGCCTTGGTCTTGTGCCCGCCGAAGCGGCGGATGGTGTCGATCACGTGCTGGTACTCGGCCCACTTGCCGCTGGCGCGCAGGGCCGCCTTGCCGCCCTCGCCCGGCAGCGGCGCCGCCGCGGCCACGCTGGCCAGCTGCTCGGCCGGCGGCGCGAGCCCCAGGTCGCGCGGCTGGATGAACAGCCCGGCGCGCAGCACCAGGGCGCGCTGGATGACGTTCTCCAGCTCGCGCACGTTGCCCGGCCAGTCGTGCGCCAGCAGGGCCTGCCGCGCCGCTTCGGTGAGCAGCTCGGCGTGGCGCTCCTGGGGCGCGTACTGCTGGATGAAGCGCTGCGCCAGGGGCAGGATGTCGTCCTTGCGCTCGCGCAGCGGGCTGATGTGCAGCGGCAGCACGTCGAGGCGGAACATCAGGTCGGCGCGGAAGCGTCCGGCGCTGACTTCTTCCTGCAGGTCGCGGTTGGTGGCGGCGATGACGCGCACGTTCAGGCGGATTTCGCGCTGCCCGCCCAGGCGCTCCACGCGCTGCTCCTGCAGCACGCGCAGGAGCTTGGCCTGCAGGCCCAGGGGCAGTTCGCCGATCTCGTCCAGCAGCAGGGTGCCGCCGTTGGCCTGCTCGAACTTGCCCGGCTGGGCGCTGACCGCGCCGGTGAAGGCGCCGCGCTCGTGGCCGAAGAGAATGGATTCGAGCATCTGCTCGGGGATGGCGGCGCAGTTCACCGCCACGAAGGGCGCCTGCGGCTCGGCGGAGAAGCGGTGGATGTAGCGCGCCATCAGCTCCTTGCCGGTGCCGGTCTCGCCGCTGATCAGGATCGGCGCGCGGGTCTGCGCCACGCGCTGGGCCAGCGCCAGCAGGCGGCGCCCGGCGCGCGACTGCGAGACGAAGCCTTCGCCGGCCACCGCCGCCTGTTCCTGGCGGTGCAGCAGCGCGGCCAGCTGGCTCTCGCTGAAGGGCGCCAGCAGGTAGTCGATGCAGCCCATCTCCAGCAGCTGGGCGGCCATTTCCTGGTCGGCGTATTCCACCACCGGCACCAGGCTCAGCTGCGGCACGCGCTGCAGCAGTTCGCCGATCTGCGGGAAGCTGCGCTGCGGGCGGCGCTCGGCGAAGACGAAGACCGGGCCGCAGGCCGCCAGGTCGATGGCGTCCAGCCCGGCCGCGTTCTTCACCCGCAGCACGTTCCGGCCCAGGCGCGCCAGGCCGTCGTTGAGCAGGTCCAGGCCGATCTCGCCGGCGCCGCCGACGATCACCACCTGTTGCTCCGCCAGGCTGGCTTCTTCATTGCAACTGGCCAATTGACTGAACTGTTTCACTGCAACTTTCCTGCGTCTGGACCGCCCTCGGGACGGCGCTCGGTTATTCCATCGAAGCCATGGCGGCGATGAACTTTCATTTGCCGGCAGGCAGTGGTCGAATGAACTTCCGGCCTCTATAGGAAGGAATTACCGAACACCTTCCCTTTTATTACGAAGGGGACCTTAAGGAATGACTTTTTCCTGTCGCCCTTCAACTGTGCGAGGAAACTTTTCCAGCAGAACCTCGTCACAGGCGCAACGTTAACCAGCGCACACGGCGACCGCCGAGTCAGTTGTCGTCAAATCCGCTCAGGCGCCCGCGAATGACGATCAAAAACCTCATTTGATATCTATTGATTTAACCGCCAGGGCCCGCCTGCCTAGACTTCCGCCCCAATCGCAGGCTCTGCCGCGCGTCGAACCGATGCCCGCGGCGAGCACCCAGGGTTCACCCCGCGCCGCCTCAGGCCGCGCCCCGGCGAACCCCTGCGCAGCCCCACTTCCGGAAGTCGACCCAACCCATGACTGGCCAATCCAAAGTCCACCACGGCGTGCCCTCGGAAAGACTCGTGCGCCTGCAGCCGCACAAGTTGGGCCGGCATTACCACAAGGTTCCGCAATATATTCGCGAGATCGCCCACAAGCATCCGCGCATCATCAGCGATTATTTCCTGCGTAGTTATCGCATCAACCTGGAACTGCAGAAAGTCGAGGTCCAGGAAAGTGCGCCGCGGCCGGCCGAATGCATCTTCCGCTGCCCTTCCGGCAAGGTCGGTTTCGCCATCGACCGCCCGCTGCTGACCGAAGCCCTGGAGTGCTACTACGGCGGCACCTCGCTGCCCAGCCACGACACCCCGCCGATCAGCACCTCCGAGCAGCGCATGCGCAAGCGCCTGGGGGTGGACGTGACCCAGCTGTTCGCCCGCTCGCTGCTGCTGGGCGACACCTTCGGCGAGCTGACACCCCACGACAACGACTACGAGCTGGTGAGCTGGGAGTACGTGGCCGAGTTCCACTTCCTCAGCCACATCACCGGCAGCCAGGCCTCGCTGTTCATCTACCTGGACGCGGAGCTGGCCGACGCGCTCACCACCCGCCTGGCCGGCCCGCCGCCGGCGCGGCTGGGCGGCAGCCCGGCGCAGCATCTATTGCACCTGCCGGTGCGCCTGGACTGCGTCATCGCCGCGCTGCAGATGCCGCTGGCCCAGGCCCTGCAGCTGCGCCCCGGGGACATCCTGCCGGTGCGCCTGCTGGAGCGCTGCGAGGTGCAGGTGAACCAGCAGAAACTCTTCCGCGGCACCCTCTTCGAAGAAGACGGCGGCCTCTTCCTGACCTCCCTCGAGAGCGTGAAAAGCCCATGAGCCAAGTCACCGACAGCGAACTGGACAACCTCCTCAACGACGCCGGCCTGGCCCTGGACGAAGCGCCTGCGGCCGGCCCCGAGGCGCTGGCCGCGCCGCGCCAGGACCTGAGCTTCTTCGGCAAGATCCCGGTGAACCTCACCCTGGAGGTGGCCTCCACCGAGATTTCCCTGAAGGAGCTGATGGAAGTCGACGCCTCCAGCGTCATCGTCCTCGACAAGCTGGCCGGCGAGCCGCTGGACCTGAAGGTCAACGGCGCGCTGTTCGCCAAGGCCGAGGTGGTGGTGATGAACGGCAACTACGGCCTGCGCGTGCTGGAACTGTGCGGCGCCGGCCTGGACGACCTGGCCCGATGAGACGCGCGCGGCACTGGCTAGCCCTGGGCCTGGCGCTGGCCGGCATGCTGCCCGGCGTGGTGCTGGCCGCCGGCGGCGAGATTTCCCTGCTGAGCCTGAACGACACCGGCCACGGCCAGGAACTGAGCGTGAAGCTGCAGATCCTGGTGGTGATGACGCTGCTCGGGCTGCTGCCGGCCATGCTGCTGATGATGACCAGCTTCACCCGCTTCATCATCGTGCTGGCCATCCTGCGCCAGGCCATGGGCCTGCAGCAGAGCCCGCCGAACAACGTGCTGGTGGGCATCGCCCTGTGCATGACGCTGCTGGTCATGCGCCCGGTGTGGAAGGAGGTGTACACCGAGGCCTACGAGCCCTTCCAGGCCGATGCCATCACCCTGGAGGAAGGCCTGGGCAAGGCCAAGGCCAGCCTCAGCCGCTTCATGCTCGCGCAGACCGGCAAGACCTCGCTGGACACCCTGCTGGCCCTGGCCGGCGAGAAGATGCCGGCGGACAAGGCCGACCTGGACTTCTCCCTGCTGCTGCCGGCCTACGTGCTCAGCGAGCTGAAGACCGCCTTCCAGCTCGGATTCATGATCTTCGTGCCCTTCCTGGTCATCGACCTGGTGGTGGCCAGCGTGCTCATGGCCATGGGCATGATGATGCTCTCGCCGATGATGATCTCGCTGCCGTTCAAGCTCATGGTGTTCGTCCTGGTCGACGGCTGGGCGCTGCTGATGGGCACCCTCACCTCCAGCATCCAGCCGTTCTGAGGCCGCCATGCTCACCCCGGAATACGCCGTCGAGATCATCGCCAACGCCGTGCACATCACCGCCATCGTGGTCTGCGTGCTGGTCCTGCCGAGCCTGCTCGGCGGCCTGCTGGTGAGCATCTTCCAGGCCGCCACGCAGATCAACGAGCAGATGCTCAGCTTCCTCCCGCGGCTGCTGATCACCCTGGGCATGCTGGTGTTCGCCGGGCACTGGATCCTGCGCACCCTCAGCGACCTGTTCATCGAAACCTTCAAGCAGGCCGGGCACCTGGTCGGCTAGCCATGCACGCCAACGAGTCGCTGCTGCAGGCCAGCCAGTACCTGCAGGAACTGCAGCGCTACTGGTGGCCGTTCTGCCGGATCATGGCCATGCTCGCCATGGCGCCGCTGCTCAACCACCGCTCGCTGCCGCGCCAGGTGCGCATCCTCCTGGCCATCGGCCTGACCCTCGCGCTGGCCGGCGCCCTGCCCCGCCCGCCGGCCATCGAGGCGCTGTCGGCCGAAGGGCTGCTGGCGGCGCTGGAGCAGATCGCCGTGGGCGCCGTGCTGGGCCTTGCGCTGCAACTGGTGTTCGTGATCTTCAGCCTGGTCGGCGAGGTGGTGTCCACCCAGATGGGCATGGCCATGGCGCGCTACAACGACCCGGTGAACGGCGTGTCCTCGTCCTCGGTGGTCGGCCAGCTGTACTTCCTGCTGCTGGCCCTGCTGTTCCTCGCCAGCGACGGCCACCTGCTGGTGGTCAGCGTGCTCTACCAGAGCTTCCACTACTGGCCGGTGGGCGGCGGCCTGGCCTACGCCGGCTTCGCCACCCTGGCCTACGCCCTGGCCTGGGTGTTCTCCGCGGCCACCCTGATCAGCCTGCCGCTGGCCTTCTGCATGTTCCTCGTGCAGTTCTGCTTCGGCCTGCTCAACCGCATCTCGGCGGCGATGAACCTGTTCTCCCTGGGCTTCCCCATGGCCATCCTCACCGGCCTTGCGTGCATCCGCCTGACCCTGCCGGGCCTGCCCGACACCTACCTGCAGCTGACCCGCGCGCTGCTGGACAACCTCGGCCAGCTGCTGCGAGGCACCGGCCATGGCTGAACAGGGCGGCTCCCAGGAAAAGACCGAAGAGGCCAGCGAGCACAAGCTGCGCCAGAGCCGGCAGAAAGGCCAGGTGCCGCGCTCCAAGGACCTGGCCGGCACCGTGGCGCTGCTCTGCACCCTGCTGGTGCTCAAGGCCTGCGTCGGGCGCTTCTTCGACGGCCTGGCCGACAGCTTCCGCTTCGCCTACCTGGACCTGCACCGCAGCGAGGTGGGCCTGGACGACCTGGCGCTGATCCTCGGCCAGCACATCTGGCTGATGGTCCAGCTGCTGCTGCCGCTGCTGCTCACCCCGCTGCTGGTGGTGGCCTTCGGCATGGTCCCCGGCGGCTGGATATTCGCCTCGGCCAACCTGGCGTTCAAGGCCAGCAAGCTCAACCCCATCACGGGTCTTGCGCGGATGTTCTCGCTGCAGAACCTCACCGAGCTGCTCAAGTCGCTGCTGAAGATGGCGGTGCTGCTGGGCGTGGCCTGGTACCTGCTGCTGGACGCCCTGCCGCAGCTCATCGCCCTGCAGCGCAGCGACATCCGCAGCGCCATCGGCGGCGCCCTGGGCCTGCTGTTCGACACCCTGATCGGCCTGCTGGCGGTGTTCGTGTTCTTCGCCCTGCTGGACATCCCGCTGCAGCGCTTCCTGTTCCGCAAGCGCATGCGCATGACCAAGCAGGAGCGCCGCGAGGAGCACAAGACCCAGGAAGGCCGCCCGGAAGTGAAGGCGCGCATCCGCCAGGTACAGCGCCAACTGCTGCAGCGCCAGATCAACCGCGTGCTGCCCAGGGCCGACGTGGTGCTGACCAACCCGACGCACTTCGCCGTGGCGCTCAAGTACGACCCGCAGAAGGCCCAGGCGCCCTACGTGCTGGCCCGCGGCATGGACGACATGGCCCTGTACATCCGCCAGATGGCCGCCAAGCACAATCTTGAAGTGCTGGAGGTGCCGCCGCTGACCCGCGCCATCTACTTCAGCACCCAGGTCAACCAGCAGATTCCGGCCGGGCTGTACACCGCCGTGGCCCACGTCCTCACCTACATCCTGCAGCTGCGCGCCTACCGCCAGGGGCGCCGGCTGCGCAAGCCGGAACTGGCCAAGAACCTCCCCATCCCCGACAGCCTGGCAAGCAGAGGCCAACCATGAACTTCCTCGAGCAGCTCCTGCCGACACTGCGCAGCGGGCGGATCGGCATCCCGCTGGTCATCCTCTCCATCCTCGCGATGATCATCCTGCCGCTGCCGCCGCTGCTGCTGGACGTGCTCTTCACCTTCAACATCGGCATCGCCCTGCTGGTGCTGATGGTCAGCGTGTCCTCGCGCAGCCCGCTGGACTTCTCGCTGCTGCCCACGGTGGTGCTGGTCACCACCCTGCTGCGGCTGTCGCTGAACGTGGCCTCCTCGCGGGTGGTGCTGCTCGACGGGCACACCGGCTCGGCGGCCGCCGGCAAGGTGATCGAGGCCTTCGGCCACGTGGTCATCGGCGGCAACTTCATCGTCGGCCTGATCGTCTTCGTGATCCTCACCATCATCAACTTCATGGTCATCACCAAGGGCGGCGAGCGCATCTCCGAAGTCACCGCGCGCTTCACCCTGGACGCCCTGCCGGGCAAGCAGATGTCCATCGACGCCGACCTCAACGCCGGCCTGATCGACCAGGCCGAGGCCAAGAAGCGCCGCGCCGAGGTGTCCAAGGAGGCCGACTTCTACGGGGCCATGGACGGCGCCAGCAAGTTCGTCCGCGGCGACGCCATCGCCGGCATCCTGATCCTGCTGATCAACCTGTTCGGCGGCGTGGCCATCGGCGTATTCGTCTACGCCATGGCCGGCGCCGACGCCTTCCGCCAGTACGCCCTGCTGACCATCGGCGACGGCCTGGCGGCGCAGATCCCGGCGCTGCTGCTGTCCACCGCGGCAGCGATCATCATCACGCGGGTCAACGAGTCGGCGGAGATCACCGCGCTGGTGCGCCGGCAGATGCTCGCCTCGCCCTCGCTGCTGTACACGGTGGCGGGCATCGTTACGGTGCTGGCGATAGTCCCCGGCATGCCGCACCTGGCGTTCCTCAGCTTCGCCGCGCTGATCGCCTTCGTCGCCTGGCGCGTGTCCCTGGCCGAGCCGCCGGGCGAGGCGCAGAGCCTGGAGCAGGTCGAGGCCATCGGCAAGGCCATGGACCAGGAACGCGCCCAGCAGCTGGGCTGGGAAGACATCCCGCTGGTGGAGCGGCTGTCCATCTCCCTGGGCTACAAGCTGGTCGGGCTGGTCAACGAAGCCGGCGGCGCCCCCCTGGTGCAGCGCGTGCGCGGGGTGCGCCAGACGCTGTCGGAGAGCCTGGGCTTCCTGCTGCCGGAAATCCACATCCGCGACAGCCTGCGGCTGAAGGCCTCGCAGTACGCCATCCACATCAGCGGCGAGCGCATCGACGGCGCCGAGCTGCACGCCGACCGCCTGATGGCCATTCCCTCGGCGGAAACCTACGGCGAGGTCGACGGCATTCTCGGCCACGACCCGGCCTACCTGATGCCGGTGGTGTGGATCCGCCCGGAGGACAAGCCTCGCGCGCTCAACCTCGGCTACCAGGTGATCGACTGCGCCAGCGTCATCGCCACCCACCTGAACAAGGTGATCCGCGAACACCTGCCGGACATCTTCAAGCACGACGACATCGAGCACCTGATGCAGCGCCTGGCGGCCCAGGCGCCGAAGCTCGCCGAGCACCTGCGCGCGCAGCTGAGCTTCAGCCTGCAGCACCGGGTGTACCGCCAACTGCTGCAGGAACAGGTGCCGCTGCGCGACCTGGTGAGCATCGCCACCACCCTGGTGGAGGCCGCCGAGACCACCAAGGACCCAGTGCTGCTGGCCTCCGACGTGCGCTACGCGCTGCGCCGCAGCATCGTCTCGGGCATCGCCGGTGAGCGCAGCGAGCTGTCGGTGTTCATCCTCGACAACAACCTGGAGAACACCCTGCTCAGCGCCCTGGCCATCGCCCAGCAGGCCGGCCCGGTGAGCCTGGACAACATCCCGGTGGAGCCCAACCTGCTCAACCAGTTGCAGAACACCATGCCGGTGGTGAAGGAGAAGCTGCGCAAGGAAGGCCACCCGCCGATCCTCACCGTGATGCCGCAGCTGCGCCCGCTGCTGGCGCGTTATGCAAGGGTCTTCAGCCCGGGGCTGCACGTGCTGTCGCAGAACGAGATACCCGAGCGGGTCGCGGTGAACGTCCTCGGCACCCTCGGCTGATCAGTTGGGCGTGGCGCTGCGGCGCCCGGCGCGCAGCTCGGTCATCAGCTCGTTGAAGGAAACCGAAGGCTGCTCCAGCGCAAGGCCAGCCTCGTACCGGCCGGTCTGGGCGTTCTCCCCCGACCACACGCAACGCACCTTCACCTGCGCCTCGCGCATGCGCTCCTCGCGGTCGCGCATGCGCAGGCGCAGCTCCAACTGGCTGTCCGGCGCCAGCAGCACGTCGCAGCGGATCTTCAGGCCGCTTTCGGACAGGTCGGCGACATAGCCGAGCAGCTCGCCGCCGGCGTCGAGCACGCGGATGCGGAACATGGAGCGGAATACGATACGGTTGTGCTGGCGCATACCCGACCTCGTCGTGCGGGGGATTTGAAATGCAGGGCGACCGGGGGGCGGGAAACCTTAAGGCCTACGTTGAAACCGGGAGCGAGCTTGCTCGCGAACAGCGGTGCCAAGCCTGGCTCCGGAGCAGGGCCGAAGTCCGTAACCCTCTCCCCAGCCCTCGGCTGCGCGCCCCGCCCTGAAGGGAGAGGG
The DNA here is from genome assembly GCF_000725445.1 of Pseudomonas sp. AAC. NCBI lineage: Bacteria > Pseudomonadati > Pseudomonadota > Gammaproteobacteria > Pseudomonadales > Pseudomonadaceae > Pseudomonas > Pseudomonas sp. AAC. Next base: position 330,039 of record NZ_KL647098.1, read on the forward strand.
GGCTAGTCCGTGCCGAGAGAAGGAATGGTTTCAGCCGGAAACCTTCGGTGTTGCCGGCTGACTCCAGAACACCCAGCCCTGCCCAACGGTCCCCTCTCCCTTCAGGGAGAGGGTTAGGGAGAGGGAGCGGAGTCAACCCCAGGCGATGTAGCGACAGGGAGACGCCATTCGCGAGCAAGCTCGCTCCTACGAAAAGCCCGAAAGCCCAACCCGCCACCAACAAATCCCCCCACCCATCCCCCACCGATTGCCAATCCCCATCCCACCTGATATCTGTATAAAGATACAGCCCCTGCCCTCGCCCATGCCCTTCCAGACCGATCCGCGCTTCTACTACCTGGCCAACTTCCACCGCGCCCTCGGCTGGCTGGAAGAACGCTACGACGACCTCTTCGACACCGCCGAGCGCGCCTTCCTCCGCGACTTTCAGGCCATGCCGCTGGAGGCCCGCGCCCTGCTGGTGCGGCTGATCATGCGCAAGGGCCCGCACTTTCGCGCCAGCAAGCTGGACTACGCCGAGATCGGCTGCCCGCGCCGGGCCGCCGCGCCGCTGCTGGAGGCCGGCTGGCTGGATGGCGGCGCCGCGCTGGGCCTGGAGGAACTCTTCGGCCTGCTGCGCAAGGACGAAATCCTCGACTGCTTCGGCGCCCAGCTGTCCAGCCGCCAGTTGCGCAAGCCGGAGCTGCTGGCCGAACTGGCCGAGGCCGAACCCGCACCGCGCACCTTCGCTGCCTGGTGCCCGCAGCTGGACGAGGCGGTCTACAGCCTGGCCATCGCGCCCCAGGTGGAGCGCCTGCGCCTGATGTTCTTCGGCAACCTGTACCAGGACTGGACCGAATTCGTCCTCACCGACCTGGGCATCCTGCGCTACGAAACCGTCCCGCTGACCCGCGAATCCCGCGGCTTCGCCAGCCGCGAGGAGATAGACGCGCACCTGTTCCTGCAACGATGCCGCGAAGCCTTCGACCTGGGCGCCGCGGCCCAGGAACTGCTGCCGCTGATCGCCAGCGTCGACTGCGGCACCGCGCAACTGCAGCGCCGCCGCGGGCGCGTGCTGTTCCACATCGGCCAGCAACTGGAGCGCGAGGCCGACTGGGAAGGCGCCCTGCAAGTCTATGCCGCCAGCGAGCACGCCAGCGCCCGCCAGCGCCAGGTACGCGTGCTGGAGCGCCTGGAGCGCCATGCCGAAGCCTACGACCTGGCCCTGCAAGCCGCGGCCCGACCCCAGGACGCCGCCGAGGCGCAGCTGATCGAGCGCGCCCTGGTGCGCCTGCGCCGCCAGCTCGGCCACGCCCAGCCGGCGAAGGCCAAGGCCGCGCCGCCGCCACGCATCGACCTGGAGCTGGAGCCGCAGCCCGGCCTGAGTGTCGAGCAGTGCGTGCAGCTGCACCTGGCCCGCCCCGAAGCGCCGGTGCACTACGTGGAGAACACCCTGGTCCTCGGCCTGTTCGGTCTGCTCTGCTGGGAAGCCGTCTTCACCCCGCTGCCCGGCGCCTTCTTCCACCCCTTCCACGCCGGCCCCGCGGACCTCTACGACAGCCAGTTCCGCGCCCGCCGCGCCGAGCTGTTCGAAGCACGCCTGGCGCTGCTGGACAGCAACGCCTACGCCGACGAAATGCGCCGCATCCACCGCCAGAAGCAGGGCCTGCAATCGCCCTTCGTATTCTGGGAGCTGCTGGACGAAAGCCTGCTGGAACAGGCCCTGGCCTGCCTGCCGGCGGCGCACCTGAAGGCCTGGTTCGGCCGCCTGCTGCAGGACCTGCAGGCCAACCGCGCCGGCATGCCCGACCTGATCCAGTTCTACCCCGCCGAGCGCGGCTACCGGATGATCGAGGTGAAGGGCCCCGGCGACCGCCTGCAGGACAACCAGAAGCGCTGGCTGGCCTTCTGCGCCGAGCACGGCATGCCGGTGGAGGTCTGCTACGTGACCTGGGCCGGGGAGCCGGCCGCATGAACTACCAGGTCGCGGTGCGCGCCCTCTGCGAATTCACCGCCAAGGTCGGCGACCTCGACCTGCGCTTCACCCCCTCGCCCAGCGCCCAGGAAGGCATGGCCGGCCACGCCACCGTGGTCGGCCGCCGCGGCCCCGGCTACCTCGCCGAGCTGCCGCTGGCCGGCGCCTACCGCAACCTGCTGGTGCGCGGCCGCGCCGACGGCTACGACCCGGCGCGCAACTGCCTGGAAGAGATCAAGACGCACCGCGGCGACATCTCGCGCATCCCCGACAACCACCGCCAGTTGCACTGGGCCCAGGCCAAGGTCTACGGCTGGCTGCTCTGCGCCCTGCAGGACCTGGAGGCAATCGACCTGGCAGTCGTCTACTTCAACGTCATGACGCAGAAGGAAACGGTGTTCCAGGAAAGCTTCAGCGCCGACGAGCTGCACGCCTTCTTCGAGGAGCACTGCCAGCGCTTCGTGGTCTGGGCCGAACGCGAGATGGCCCACCGCGCGGCCCGCGATGGCGCCCTGGAAAGCCTGCGCTTCCCCTGGCCGCAGTTCCGCCACGGCCAGCGCCAGCTCGCCGAGGCGGTGTACCGCGCCGCTCGCGACGGCCGCCACCTGATGGCCCAGGCCACCACCGGCATCGGCAAGACCCTCGGCACCCTGTTCCCGCAGCTCAAGGCCATGCCCGGCCAGGGCCTGGACCGGTTGTTCTTCCTCAGCGCCAAGACCCCCGGCCGGCGCCTGGCCCTGGAAGCCCTGGCCAGCCTGCGCCAGGACGAGCCCGAACTGCCGCTGCGGGTGCTGGAGCACGTGGCCCGCGACAAGGCCTGCGAACACCCGGACAAGGCCTGCCACGGCGACTCCTGCCCGCTGGCCAAGGGCTTCTACGACCGCCTGCCGGCCGCGCGCCTGGCCGCCCTCGACGGCGCCTGGCTGGATCAGGCGCGGGTCCGCGAGGTGGCCCGCGAGCACGGCATCTGCCCCTACTACCTGAGCCAGGAACTGAGCCGCTGGGCCGACGTGGTGGTGTGCGACTACAACTACTACTTCGACATGAGCGCCCTGCTCTACGCCCTCACCGCGCTCAACGAATGGAAGGTGGCGCTGCTGGTGGACGAGGCCCACAACCTGGTGGAGCGCGGGCGCAAGATGTACACCGGCGAGCTGGACCAGGCCGACTTCCAGGACCTGCGCCGCATCGCCCCGGCCAAGCTCAAGGGCGCGCTGGAACGCGTCGGCCGCCACTGGAACCAGCTGCACCGCGACCAGGAGCTGGAATACCAGGTCTACCCGCTGGCCCCGGAGCTGTTCATTCTCGCGCTGCAGAAGGCGGTGACCGCCATCACCGACCACCTCAGCGAGCAGCCCGACGGCAATAGCCTTGAGCTGCTGAGCTTCTACCTCGACGCCATGGCCTTCTGCCGCCTGGCCGAGGCCTTCGGCGAGCACTCGCTGTTCGACATCACCCGCCGCCAGACCGAAAGCGGCCGGGTCTACTCCACCCTGTGCCTGCGCAACGTCATCCCCGCGCCCTTCCTCGCCCCGCGCTTCGAGGAAGCGCACAGCTGCACGCTGTTCTCCGCCACCCTGACGCCGGCGCACTACTACCGCGACCTGCTGGGCCTGCCCGAGGACACCGCCTGGATCGACGTGGAATCGCCGTTCCGCGCCGAGCAGCTGGAAGTGCAGGTGGTGCGCAACCTATCCACCCGCTATCAGCACCGCGCCCAGTCGGTGCGGCCGATCTGCGAGCTGATGGCGCGCCAGTACCGCGAACGGCCGGGCAACTACCTGGCCTTCTTCAGCAGCTACGCCTACCTGGAGCAGGTGCGCGAACGCTTCGTCCGCGACGAGCCGGGCGTGCCGGTCTGGGTGCAGGCGCGCAACATGGACGAGAGCGAGCGCGAGGGCTTTCTCGAACAGTTCCGCAACGGCGGCCGCGGCATCGGCTTCGCGGTGCTCGGCGGCGCCTTCGGCGAAGGCATCGACCTGCCCGGCGACCGCCTGATCGGCGCCTTCGTCGCCACCCTGGGGCTGCCCCAGGTGAACACGGTGAACGAGGAAATCCGCCAGCGCATGCATAACCAGTTCGGCGACGGCTACGACTACACCTACCTCTACCCCGGCCTGCAGAAGGTGGTGCAGGCGGCCGGCCGGGTGATCCGCACCCAGCAGGACGAAGGCGTGGTCTGGCTGATCGACGACCGCTTCGGCCGCAGCGAAGTGCGCCAATTGCTGCCGCGCTGGTGGACAGTGCGCAGCTGCCGCCTGGCCCTGCCACCGCCGGAACCGGAGGCGGAAAACAGCGCGCCACGCAAGGCGCCCGTGCCGCCGGCCCGCCAGCGCCCGGCACGGCCGAAGCCGGAGCAGGCCCAGGGCGAGTTGGGCTTCAATGATTTCTAGATCGAATCACTGAAACAATCCCCCATATCTGTTTCACATGAAAGCGGCCGCGCAGACTCCTTCCAGCCCACGCTGATAAAGGAGCCCGTCATGTTCGCCATGCAATACAGCCACCGCCTGCCGGCGGAGTACGATCTCGACGCCATCCGCCAACGCGCCGCCGCCAAGGGCCCGCAGTGGGACGCCTGGCCGGGCCTGGCGTGCAAGGCCTTCGTCCTCCAGGAAAAGGGCCGCCACGGCGCCGAAGGCAACCTCTACGCCTCGGTCTACCTCTGGCACGAACCGGCCGCCGCCGCGGCCTTCCTGGCCGGCGAAGCCTTCCAGGGGGTGATCGACAGCTTCGGCCGCCCGGAGGTGGAAACCTGGCTGCCCCTCGATGCCCGCCGCGGCCCGGCCTTCGATCGCCCGGCCCGCGCGCTGTACCGCGAGGAACTACCCTTGCCAGGTAGAGGCGCCGCCGCCCTGCGCGACGGCGCCCTGGCCGCCGGCGAGGCATTGCTGGACCGGGAGGATGTGCTGGCGGCCTGGGTAGTGGCCGACCTGCAACGCTGGAGGCTGCTGCGCTTCAGCATGAGCGCCGGGGCGCTGGAGCTGCGTGCGGACAGCGTCGGCTACGAAGTCCTGTACCTGGCACGGCCAGGGCTGGAGCGACTGCCATGAACGACAGGCAGAAACGGGAACTGGCGGCACAGCTGGCAGGGCTGGCCTTCGGCGCCTTCATGGTGCTGGGCATGGCCTGGGGCGTGGCGCGGGTGGCGCGGGTGCTGGTGGGGTGAGGGAGAACTCTACAACCCTGACAATCCGGTGCGATCGATGAGCCCATCGCGGACGGAGTCCGCTCCTACACCCGTGCTTCCCTGGAGGTGTAGGAGCACCTGTCTTGCGCCGAGGTGCTTTTCGTAGGATGGGTTGAGCCTTGGCGAAACCCATGCGGTCGTGGTGATGGGTATCGCTTCGCTCAACCCATCCTACGGGGTGTCATATTTGCTGGAAGGTGCAGGAGTCCGTCCATGATCGGCTCCCTACCCCACCGTACTCCGCACCGCCGCCACCAACGTCCGCAACATCCCCCGCGCCTGCGCATCCCGCGGGTGGGAGAACAGCAGCACATCCCGCCCCGGCAACGCCGGCAGCCCCAGCCGCGCCCCCACGTCCTCGCAACCCGCCGGCGCCACCCGGCGGCCCAGGGCCGCCACGGCTATCCCGGCGCTGACCGCCGCGCCAATGGTCATCAACCCACCACCGACGAACACCTCGCGCCAGTCCACCCCGCCCTGGTCCAGGGCGTCCACCGCCATGCGCCGCACGCTGCAAGGCTCGGCCTGGGTGGCCAGGGGCAGCGGTTGGCCGGGCAATGGCTGGAAGTCGGCAGCGCCCATCCAGGCGAAGGGTTCCTGCAGCACCACCTCCGCATCCTGGCGCGGCGGGCCCTGTTGCAGCACCAGGGCCACGTCCAGTTCGCCACGGTCGAAGCGCTCCAGGGTTTCCCGCGAGCTGTCCACCCGCAGCTCCAGCAGCAGCCCCGGCTCGGCGCGGGTGAGCTGGCGCAGCAGGCCCGGCAGTTCGGCACCGACGATGTGGTGGCTGATGCCCACCACCAGCCGCCTGGGCTGGCCGCCGGAGAAGGCGCCCAGCGCCTGGCGATGCGCCGCCACCAGGCCGCGGGCCGCCTCCAGGAACACCCCGCCGTCGGCGGACAGGCGCACCAGGCGCGGCGTGCGCTCCAGCAGGCGGCGGCCGAGGTGGTCTTCCAGGCGCTTGATCTTCAGGCTCACCGCCGACTGGGTGCTGGCCAGGGCCTCGGCGGCGCGGGTGAAGCTCTTCAGCTCGGCGACCAGCACGAAGGCCTGCACGGCCTCGATGTCCAGGGCTTTCATGGCGGGCATGTCCATTTCCAATGATGGAGAACGGGCAGCATTCGTTTTCGCCATGGAAAGGTCAAGCGCGCGAGGTGTTTCGTGGTGGCCGGCGTAGGGCGCATAACGCCTACGGCGTTATGCGCCCTACGCCCAGGAAACATCGTCGGCGATGGCAGCTCAATCGAGCTTCTTGCGGATCCAGTACAGGTAGGTGCCCGCCTCTTCCTGCTGTTCCACCAGTTCGTGGCCGAGGAAGATGCAGAACTTGGGGATGTCGCGGCGGGTGGAGGGGTCGGTGGCGATGACCTTGAGCAGGCCGCCGGCCGGCAGGTCGCGCACCTTGTTGTGCAGCATCATGACCGGTTCGGGGCAGTTCAGGCCGGTGGCGTCGAGAATGGCGTCGACAGGTTGGGACATGGAAAGGCTCCGCAAAACGAATGGCGCATTGTCGCCCAAAGCGCGGGCAGGGTCACGCCTGGCGGGCGAACGGCGGCGGGCCAATCTTTCGTCGGGCCCGTGGCCTGGCCCGCTGGGCTAAGCTCGGCGCCTTCCCCGACAGCGGATGTCCCCGCCCATGCGCCTGCCCGCCCTGCTCTGCCTCGCCTTGCTGCTCGCCGGCTGCGCCGCCCGCGACAACCTCCCCGACTATTCCGCCAGCACCGGGCAGGACCTGCCCGCCACCTGGTACGACGCGGTGATCAGCGCCCGCGACGGCACGCGGCTGTCCGCCACCGTGTTCCAGCCGGCGCTGAAGGCCGGCGAGACGGCGCCGCTGATCGTCCACACCCACGGCTGGGGCGGCTGGCGGGTGACCGGGCCGGAGGGTTTCTACGGCAAGAACATGATGTCCGGCCGCGCCGCGCTCAAGGCCTGGAAGGCCGGCTACTGGGTGCTCAGCTACGACCAGCGCGGCTGGGGCGGCAGCGACGGGCGCATCGAGATGATGGACCCGCGCTTCGAGGTGAGCGACGCCAGCGCGGTGATCGACTGGGCCGCCGCGCACCTGCCGCGCCTGCGCATGGACGGCCCGGGCGACCCGCGCGTGGGCATGCTCGGCGAGAGCTACGGCGGCGCCGTGCAACTGCTGGCGGCCAGCGAGGACCGGCGCATCGACGCCATCGTGCCCATCGCCACCTGGTACGACCTGAGCGACGCCCTGGCCCCGGGCGGCCAGTTGAAGATGGGCTGGGGCGGCGTGCTGCTGGGCCTGGGCATCGCCACCGGCTACGACCTGGGCAAGTTCGCCCAGGCCGACTACCTGCACAGCGCCAGCGGGCGCATGGCCGAACCGGTGCGCGCCGAACTGGCCGCCCACAGCCTGGCGCGCTACTGCGCCGAGGGCCGTCGGCCCCACGCCGACGCCCTGCTGGTCCAGGGCCTGCGCGATACCCTGTTCCCCCTCGACCAGGGCCTGCAGATCCGCCAGTGCCTGCGCCAGGGCAGCGCCGACGTGCGCCTGCTGGGCATGCAGGGCGGGCACATCCTGCCGCCGCCGCTGCAGGCCTGGAGCGGCCTGCCGCCGTTCAACAACGAGCCGGTGATCCACTGCGGCGGGCGCGCCATCGACCTCTACCAGGGCATCCTCGCCTGGTACGAGGAGAAGCTGCGCCAACGCCCCGGCGCCGCCGACAGCGTGCCGTCGCTGTGCGTCAGCCTGGACCTGGACCAGGGCCTGGCGCTGGACGAGCTGCCCGCACCCGGCCCCGTCGTGGCCTTGCCGCAAACGCCGGTGCGCCCGGTCAGCAGCGGCCTCTTGCAGCCCCGCACCTTCATCCCGCTGCAGCAGGTCGCCGAACCCAGCGCCCTGCTCGGCAGCGCGGAGATTCGCCTGGCCCGGCCGCTCGGCCCGGGCGACCAGGCGCTGCTGTTCGCCTCGCTGGCGATCCGTGGCGCCGACGGCCGCACGCGGGTGCTGGACGAACAGGTCAAGCCACTGCTCAACCAGGGCGCCACGCGGCTCAACGCGGTCAGCGCCAGCCTGGCGGCGGGGGACGAGATCGGCCTGCTGGTCAGCGGTTTCAGCGGCCAGTACCTGTTCAACGGTTCCTGGAAGTTCGCCGCGGTGGACCTGCAGGGCGAAGTGCAACTGCCCGCCCTGCTGCCGCTGCAGCCACGCCTGGCGGCCGACCGCTGAATCAGCGCAGCGGCCCGGCGGGCGCCTCGTCCAACTGGGCCAGCAGCATCGGCTCGTCGCCGCCGTCCACCGGCAGCAGCGCCCACTGTTCCTTGTGGCCCAGGCGGCGGTGGCTCTGGCGCACCTGGCTGCCCAGCGGCAGCGGCGCCTTGAAGTGCACGTCCAGGCGCACCTGCTCGGCCAGGCGCCGGCCGGTGAGGCTGCGCGCCAGGCTCCACATGCCGTGGGCGAAGGGTTTGCCGAAGCCGTAGCGCGAGGCCATCAGGCGCGACAGGTGTAGCGGGTTGAAGTCGCCGCTCAGGCCGGCGTAGCGCCAGCCGGCGATCTTCGGCACGCGCCACTGCACGCCGGGGTGCGCGGGCACGTCGAGGGTGTGCCACTGGGCGCGCTCGGGCAGCGCGTCGGGCTCGGCATGGTCGTCGAGGAAGTCGCCGCGGCGCAGGTAGGTGGTGATCGACTGCCAGTAGAGCATGTCGTGGTGCCAGACCTCGGTCGCCACGTCCACCTCCAGCCCCAGCGGGCTGCGCCGGCTGGTGAGGATGCGGCAGTCCAGCTGCAGCTGGGCGTTCTCGTCGAGCATGCGGTAGCGCTGGATGTGGCTGCGCAGGTGGATCAGCCCGAGGATCGACAGCGGCATGCGCGAGCGGCTGAGCAGGCGCAGGTGCAGCGGCAGGCTGATCACCTGCGGGTAGAGCAGCGGCACGCCCAGCGCCGGGTCCAGGCCGAAGTGCTGGCGGTAGGCGCGCAGGTGGCGGGCGTCGAAGCGCAGGCTGCGGCTGTCCATGGCCAGGTTCGGCAGGCGCTCGCCGCGGCCCAGGCCACGGCGCGGCAACAACATGCGGCTGTAACTGCCCAGCAGCGAGGGCAACTTTCGCTTCACGAGCGGCTCCGGGAGGGGGTGCGCCGCACAGCATGGTCGCTGCGCGGCGCAACGGCAAGTCGCCGAAGGTCGCGGGTCGCCGGCGCCTACAGGCGTCGCAGGTGCACCGTGACTTCCTCGCGGTCGTGGTACAGCTGCTTGCAGCCGATGGCCACGCGCAGGCCGCGCTCGCGGAAACTCTCGCGCAGGCGTTCGAGGATCTTGCGCACCTCGGCGTAGCGCTGCTTCATCGGCAGCTTGAGGTTGACCACCGCCTCGCGGCACAGGCCCTCGCCGATCCAGGTGTCGATCAGCCAGCCGGTGCGCGCCGGCTTCTCGACGATGTCGCAGACCATCCAGTCCACCGTCTGCCGCGGGCGGAACACATAGCCGTCGGCGCGCTGGTGGTCCACCAGGCCGGAGTAGATCAGGTTCTCGGCCATGGGCCCGTTGTCCACGGCGATCACCCGCATCTCGCGGTTGACCAGTTGCCAGGTCCAGCCGCCGGGCGCCGCGCCCAGGTCGACGGCGAGCATGCCTGGCGCCAGGCGCTTGTCCCACTCGCCGCGGGGGATGAAATGATGCCAGGCCTCCTCCAGCTTGAGGGTGGAGCGGCTGGGCGCCTCGCGGGGGAACCGCAGGCGCGGGATGCCCATCGGCCACATGGCGCTGTTGCGCGGCTCGGCGAGGCCGACGAAGACCTCGCGGCCGGAGCGGAAGGTCAGCAGCAGGCGCGGCAGGCTCGGGTCCTCGCGCAGCTTGCCGGCCTTGACCAGGGCGGCGCGCAGGGGCTTTTCGAACTTGCGGCAGAAGGTCGACAGTTCCTTGCCTTCGTTGCTGTCGAAGACTTCCAGCCACAGGCTGCCGCACAGCGGGTACGGGCCCAGCTCCTCCAGCAGCGCGCCGATGCGGTCCTGCTCGGGCAACTGCACGAAGCCGGTGCCGCGGGCCCACTGGCGCGGGAAGATCAGCTCGGCGAAGCGCAGCTGGCGCATCAGTCGGTCGGCGCCGTCGGCCTCCTGGCAGACGAACTCGGCATAGGCGGTGGCCGGCTTGGCGCGGGCGTAGCCGGCCACGTCGAGACCCGCGGCCAGGTCGGAAATCTCCGCGCAGACCTCGTTCTCGAAGCCCGGGCGGCAATGCAGTAGCAGGGTGTTCATCGGGGTGTCTCCTTGGCCGCGCACTATAGTCGCTGCGCGGCCGGCTTTCACCCGGATTCGCCGCACGCCAGGGGAACCCCCGGCTGCGGCAAAAGGTCCAGAACCCATGGCAGGACCGCGCGCAGCGGTCTAGTTTGAGAGTTCCGAAGTCGCGATCCAGGGCTTGCCGTGCCCCGGAGAGCGCATGCCGGAAGTCGCCAGGATGCCGCCCGATATGCAGAAGATGACTGCCAATCTGCATTCCTTTTGCGCCAAGCCAGGAAGTCCGCCTGGACTTTCCGCCAGTATCGCAGCGGTGCCGTCGATCACCGGCAGAATCTAGCCTGAGGAGAACGTCATGCCCGCAGTGGACAGCCTGAACAGCCTTCGCACCCTCGAGGTGGGCGGCAAGACCTACCATTATTACAGCCTTCCGGAAGCCGCCAAGCAGCTCGGCGACCTGGACAAGCTGCCGAAGTCGCTCAAGGTGCTCTTGGAAAACCTCCTGCGCTGGGAGGACAACCATACGGTCAACGCCGACGACTTGCGGGCCCTGGCTGGCTGGCTGAAGGAGCGCCGTTCCGACCGCGAGATCCAGTACCGCCCGGCGCGGGTGCTGATGCAGGACTTCACCGGGGTGCCGGCGGTGGTCGACCTGGCCGCCATGCGCGACGCCATGGCCAAGGCCGGGGGCGATCCGCAGAAGATCAACCCACTGTCGCCGGTGGACCTGGTCATCGACCACTCGGTGATGGTCGACCGCTACGCCAGCCACGCCGCCTTCGCCGAGAACGTCGAGATCGAGATGCAGCGCAACGGCGAACGCTACGCCTTCCTGCGCTGGGGCCAGAACGCCTTCGACAACTTCCGCGTGGTGCCGCCGGGCACAGGCATCTGCCACCAGGTCAACCTGGAATACCTGGGCCGCACCGTGTGGACCAGGGACGAGGACGGGCGCACCTACGCCTTCCCCGACACCCTGGTCGGCACCGACTCGCACACCACCATGATCAACGGCCTGGGCGTGCTCGGCTGGGGCGTCGGCGGCATCGAGGCCGAGGCGGCGATGCTCGGCCAGCCGGTGTCGATGCTGATCCCCGAGGTGGTCGGCTTCAAGCTCACCGGCAAGCTCAGGGAAGGCATCACCGCCACCGACCTGGTGCTCACCGTCACCCAGATGCTGCGGCAGAAGGGCGTGGTGGGGAAATTCGTCGAGTTCTACGGCGACGGCCTGGCCGACCTGCCCCTGGCCGACCGCGCCACCATCGCCAACATGGCCCCGGAATACGGCGCCACCTGCGGCTTCTTCCCGGTGGACGAGATCACCCTGGGGTACCTGCGCCTGTCCGGTCGCCCGGAAGAGACGGTCAAGCTGGTGGAGGCCTACTGCAAGGCCCAGGGCCTGTGGCGCGAAAAGGGCCACGAACCTGTGTTCACCGATGCCCTGCAACTGGACATGGGCGAGGTCGAGGCCAGCCTGGCCGGGCCCAAGCGCCCGCAGGACCGTGTGCCGCTGGGCCAGGTGGGCAAGGCCTTCGCCGACTTCCTCGCGCTGCAGCCCAAGGCCGCGCGCAGCCCGGAGGTCTCGCGCCTGCTCAATGAAGGCGGTGGCGGCGCTGCGGTGGGCAGCGCCGAGAGCCAGGGCGTCGAGTACCAGCACGAAGGCAAGAGCTACCACCTGCAGGACGGCGCGGTGGTCATCGCCGCCATCACTTCCTGCACCAACACCTCCAACCCCAGCGTGATGATGGCCGCCGGGCTGCTGGCCAAGAAGGCGCTGGAAAAGGGCCTGCAGCGCAAGCCCTGGGTGAAGAGTTCGCTGGCGCCCGGTTCCAAGGTGGTCACCGACTACTTCAAGGCCGCCGGCCTGACCCAGTACCTGGACGAGCTGGGCTTCGACCTGGTGGGCTACGGCTGCACCACCTGCATCGGCAACTCCGGGCCGCTGCTGGAGCCCATCGAGAAGGCCATCCAGCAGGCCGACCTGACGGTGGCCTCGGTGCTCTCCGGCAACCGCAACTTCGAAGGCCGCGTGCACCCGCTGGTGAAGACCAACTGGCTGGCCTCGCCGCCCCTGGTGGTGGCCTATGCCCTGGCCGGCAGCGTGCGCCTGGACCTGACGAAGGACGCCCTGGGCACCGGCAAGGACGGCCAGCCGGTGTACCTGAAGGACATCTGGCCGAGCCAGCGGGAAATCGCCGAGGCGATCCAGAAGGTGGACACGGCGATGTTCCACAAGGAATACGCCGAGGTGTTCCAGGGCGACGAGAAGTGGCGCGCCATCCAGGTACCGCAGGCGCAGACCTACACCTGGCAAGCCGACTCCACCTACATCCAGCACCCGCCGTTCTTCGAGCACATCGCCGACGCCCCGCCGAAGGTGGCCGACATCGAGAAGGCCCGGGTGCTGGCGGTGCTGGGCGACTCGGTGACCACCGACCACATCTCCCCCGCCGGCAACATCAAGAAGGACAGCCCCGCCGGGCGCTACCTCAGCGAGCACGGCGTGGCCTACGCCGACTTCAACTCCTACGGCTCGCGGCGCGGTAACCACGAGGTGATGATGCGCGGCACCTTCGCCAACATCCGCATCAAGAACGAGATGCTCGGCGGCGAGGAAGGCGGCAACACCCTGCACGTGCCCAGCGGCGAGAAGCTGGCGATCTACGACGCGGCCATGCGCTACCAGGCCGAGGGCACGCCGCTGCTGATCATCGCCGGCAAGGAATACGGCACCGGCTCGTCCCGCGACTGGGCGGCCAAGGGCACCAACCTGCTGGGGGTGAAGGCGGTGATCGCCGAGAGCTTCGAGCGCATCCACCGCTCCAACCTGGTGGGCATGGGCGTGCTGCCGCTGCAGTTCACCGGCGGCCAGGACCGCAAGGCGCTGAACCTCACCGGCAAGGAAGTGCTGAACATCCGCGGCCTGAACGGCGAGCTGAAACCGCACATGACGCTGAAGGTGGAAGTCACCCGCGAGGACGGCAAGCAGGACAGCTTCGAGGTGCTGTGCCGCATCGATACCCTCAACGAGGTGGAGTACTTCAAGGCCGGGGGGATCCTGCACTACGTGCTGCGCAGCTTGATCTGAGGGCTGCGCGAGGACGCTTTCGTAGGATGGGTTGAGCTTGCGAAACCCATGCGGTTGCAGTGATGGGTATCGCTTCGCTCAACCCATCCTACGGAGCGCGGTGTTTGTAGGAGCGCGCCCTGCGCGCGATTCGCGGGCAGGGCCCGCTCCTACGAGAAGCCATGCCCCACCTTTCACCCGGCCCAGGTCCTGTATAAAAACCTATTAGCTCATAGGAAAATCTCTTACGACTATGTGACAAGTAGCATTTTGATATCGTCCACTGCCAATATTCCCACGCCAAATATCGAACAAGGCTTCAACTTCCGTTGATTCCGGCCGATAACAAAACCGTCACATGCCTTCTTCGTGGACCTTGCCCTGAATGCGCAACAACCAGCCCGTCACCCAGCGTGAACGCACCTACCCGGCGGAACAACGCCTGATCTCCACCACCAACAGCCGTGGCGTGATCACCTATGCCAACGATGCCTTCATCGACATCAGCGGCTTCGCGCGGGACGAGCTGGTGGGCTCGCCGCACAACCTGGTGCGCCATCCCGACGTGCCGCCGGCGGTGTTCGCCCACATGTGGGCCACGCTGAAGAACGGCAAGCCGTGGATGGGCATCGTCAAGAACCGCTGCAAGAACGGCGACCACTACTGGGTCAGCGCCTACGTCACGCCCATCTTCGAGCGCGACGAGATCGTCGGCTACGAGTCGGTGCGCGTGCGCCCCACCGCCGAGCAGGTGGAGCGCGCCCAGGCCCTGTACCAGCGGATCAACACCGGCAAGCCGGCGATCCCGCGCCGCGACCTGTGGCTGCCGGTGCTGTTGGACTGGCTGCCGTTCATCCTGATCAGCCAGGTGGCCTTCCTCATCGGCGTCTGGCTCGACTCGCACTGGGGCTTCGCCCTCGCCGCCCTGCTCGCCGTCCCTCTCGGCCTGGCCGGCCTGGGCTGGCAACAGCGCGGCCTCAAGCGCCTGCTGCGCCTGGCCGAGCAGACCACCTCGGACCCGCTGATCGCGCAGATGTACACCGACAGCCGCGGCGCCCAGGCGCGCCTGGAAATGGCCATCCTCAGCCAGGAAGCGCGCCTGAAGACCTGCCTGACGCGCCTGCAGGACACCGCCGAGCAGCTCACCGAGCAGGCCCGCCAGGCCGATACCCTGGCCCACCACAGCTCCTCCGGCCTGGAACGCCAGCGCGTGGAGACCGAGCAGGTGGCCACCGCGGTCAACCAGATGGCCGCCACCACCCAGGAAGTGGCGAACAACGTGCAGCGCACCGCCGACGCCACGCGCCAGGCCAACGAGCTGACGCGCCGCGGCCGCAGCGTCGCCAGCGAGACCCGCGAGGCCATCCAGCGCCTGTCCGCCTCGGTGGGCGAGACGGGCCTGGCGGTGAGCCAACTGGCCCAGGACAGCAACGAGATCGGCGGCGTGGTCGACGTGATCAAGGGCATCGCCGACCAGACCAACCTGCTGGCGCTCAACGCCGCCATCGAAGCGGCCCGCGCCGGCGAGATGGGCCGCGGCTTCGCCGTGGTGGCCGACGAGGTGCGCTCGCTGGCCCAGCGCACCGCCGAGTCCACCGAGCAGATCCACGGCCTGATCGCCAAGCTGCAGCAAACCGCCGAGGGCGCGGTGAGCGCCATGGAAGTCGGCCGCCGCCAGGCCGACGAAGGCGTGGAACGGGTGCTGCTGGCCGACCAGGCGCTGTCGGGCATCAGCGACTCGGTGGCCAACATCGCCGACATGGCCAACCAGATCGCCGCGGCGGCCGAGGAGCAGAGCGCGGTGGCCGAGGAGATCAACCGCAACATCGCCACCATCGCCCAACTGGCCGACCAGACCTCCGACGAGGCCCAGCGCACCGCGCAGCTGAGCGAGGAGCTGACGGGGACGGCGCAGAGCCAGTATTCGTTGGTGGAGCGGTTCAATCGTTGAGTGTTGGCGTAGGGCGTACAACCGTTCGCGGTTGTACGCCGATACACCCCTCATCTATCCGGCTTCGTGGCTGGGAGCGGAGCGCCCTCAAGCAGGTGCTTCGGGTTCAAGTCCGCAGTGTTTGGATGCCAAGGTCAGGCGGCGGATAACCGCGAACGGTTATTCGCCCTACGCTCCCGGCGGTTTCGGTGTCTGGATTGACTCCGCTCCCTCTCCCTAACCCTCTCCCTGAAGGGAGAGGGGACTGGTCGGCGCGTTTGACGAGGTTGGAGTCAGCCGGGGGCTCCGGCTGAATCCATATCCCACCATCGGCACGGACGGCCCCCTCTCCCTTCAGGGCGGGGCGCGCAGCCGAGGGCTGGGGAGAGGGTTGCGGACTCCCACGCCACTCCGAAGCCGAACCTGGCGACGCCCTTGTTCGCAAGCAAGCTCGCCCCTACGAAAGCCCCTCCAGAAACCCCGCCACCATCCCCGCCGCGCTCTCCAGATGCTGCTCATGAGTCAGCCCTGACGCCTTCAACGGCTTCAGGTCATGGTCCGCCGCCGCCAGCCACTCGACACGGATCGCCGGCGACAGCACGTATTCCGCCACATGCGCCCGGTCGCCCAGGGCATCGCGTTCGCCCTGGACGATCAGCGTCGGCGTGCGCAGTTCGGCCAGGTGCGCCACCCGTGGCTTCTCCGGCTTGCCCGCGGCGTAGAAGGGGTAGCCCAGGCACACCAGGGCGTCGGCGCCCAGTTCGTCGGCCAGCAGGCTGGCCATACGCCCGCCCATGGACTTGCCGCCGATGGCCAGCGGGCCCCGCACTTGCCCGCGCACCTGCTCGAACACCTGGCGCCAGCACTCCAGCAGCTGCTTCTGCGGGTTCGGCGGGCGCCGGCGGCCGTCCTCGCGGCGGGCGGCCATGTAGGGGAACTCGAAGCGTGCCACCGCCACGCCGCGGGCGGCCAGGCGCCGGGCCATTTCGTCCATGAACGGGCTGTCCATGGGCGCGCCGGCGCCGTGGGCCAGGACGAGGGTCGCCGACAATGCGCCGACCGGCCGGTTCCACAGCAGCGACAAAGCGCCACACTCCCCCGCCGGGCCGGCCGCCGAGGGCGATTGATCAAAATCAATATTCGGTTTCCGGGGTTTATCCATTCTTCGCTCCGCTAGTTGCGTAATTAGTACCTGTCCCTGGGGGAGGGGCGGCGTTCGCCGTAAGGAACCCGCCGGGATGGGCTAGCCCATAACCGTGGATGGAAGCCCATATACCATGAGCACAACCAATCAGACCGCTTATAACTACAAGGTGGTCCGCCAGTTCGCCGTGATGACGGTGATCTGGGGAATCGTCGGCATGCTGGTCGGCGTCGTCATCGCCGCCCAGCTGGTGTGGCCGGAACTCAACCTCGGCTTGCCGTGGACGAGCTTCGGGCGCCTGCGCCCACTGCACACCAATGCCGTGATCTTCGCCTTCGGTGGCTGCGCCCTGTTCGCCACCAGCTACTACGCGGTGCAGCGTACCTGCCAGGTACGCCTGTTCTCCGACACCCTGGCCTCCTTCACCTTCTGGGGCTGGCAGTTGGTGATCCTGCTGGCCGCCATCAGCCTGCCGCTGGGCTACACCTCCTCCAAGGAGTACGCCGAGCTGGAATGGCCGATCGACATCCTCATCACCATCGTCTGGGTGTCCTACGCCATCGTGTTCTTCGGCACCCTGGTGAAGCGCAAGACCAAGCACATCTACGTGGGCAACTGGTTCTTCGGCGGCTTCATCCTGACCGTGGCGCTGCTGCACGTGGTCAACAACCTGGAGCTGCCGGTCGGCTTCATGAAGTCGTACTCCATCTACTCCGGCGCCACCGACGCCATGGTGCAGTGGTGGTACGGCCACAACGCCGTGGGCTTCTTCCTCACCGCCGGCTTCCTGGGGATGATGTACTACTTCGTACCCAAGCAGGCCGAGCGTCCGGTGTACTCCTATCGCCTGTCGATCGTGCACTTCTGGGCACTGATCGCGGTGTACATCTGGGCCGGCCCGCACCACCTGCACTACACCGCCCTGCCCGACTGGGCGCAGTCCCTGGGCATGGTGATGTCGCTGATCCTCCTGGCACCCTCCTGGGGCGGCATGATCAACGGCATGATGACCCTCTCCGGGGCCTGGCATAAGCTGCGCAGCGACCCCATCCTGCGCTTCCTGGTGGTCTCCCTGGCCTTCTACGGCATGTCCACCTTCGAAGGCCCGATGATGGCCATCAAGACCGTCAACGCCCTCTCCCACTACACCGACTGGACCATCGGCCACGTGCATGCCGGCGCCCTGGGCTGGGTCGCCATGGTCTCCATCGGCTCGCTGTACCACATGATCCCGAAAGTGTTCGGCCGCGAGCAGATGCACAGCGTGGGCCTGATCAACGCGCACTTCTGGCTGGCCACCATCGGCACCGTGCTCTACATCGCCTCGATGTGGGTCAACGGCATCACCCAGGGCCTGATGTGGCGTGCGGTCAACGCCGACGGCACCCTCACCTACTCCTTCGTCGAAGCGCTCGCCGCCGGCCACCCCGGCTTCGTCGTGCGCATGATCGGCGGCGCCGTGTTCCTCAGCGGCATGCTGATCATGGCCTACAACACCTGGCGCACCATCGCCTCCTCCAAAGCCGAGGAAGCTGAAGCGGCCGCCCGGATTCCCGCCGTCGTAGGAGCCCACTGATGAAACACGAAGTACTCGAGAAGAACGTCGGCCTGCTGGCCCTGTGCATGGCCGTGGCCGTGAGCATCGGCGGCCTGACGCAGATCGTCCCGCTGTTCTTCCAGGACGTGACCAACACCCCGGTGGAAGGCATGAAGCCCTACACCGCCCTGCAACTGGAAGGCCGCGATATCTACATCCGCGAGGGCTGCGTCGGCTGCCACTCGCAGATGATCCGTCCGTTCCGCGCCGAGACCGAGCGCTACGGCCACTACTCCGTGGCCGGCGAGAGCGTCTGGGACCACCCCTTCCTGTGGGGCTCCAAGCGTACCGGTCCGGACCTGGCCCGCGTCGGCGGCCGCTACTCCGACGACTGGCACCGCGCGCACCTGTACAACCCGCGCAACGTGGTGCCGGAGTCGAAGATGCCGGCCTACCCCTGGCTGGTCGAGAACAAGCTCGACGGCAAGGACATCGAAGGCAAGCTCAAGGCCATGCGCACCCTCGGCGTGCCCTACACCGACGAGGACATCGCCGGCGCCCGCGAGAGCGTCCAGGGCAAGACCGAGATGGACGCCGTGGTGGCCTACCTGCAAGGCCTGGGCACAGCGATCAAGAACAAGCGGTGATGGCCATGGACATCGGAACCATCCGCGGCCTCGGCACCGTCGTGGTGATGCTCGCCTTCATCGGCGTCACCCTCTGGGCCTACAGCGGCAAGCGCAAGCAGCGCTTCGACGCCGACGCCCTGCTGCCCTTCGCCGACGATCCGCAGGCTCTGCGCCACGCCGAGCATGAACAAGCTTCTGGGAGCAACAAAGCATGACTACCTTCTGGAGTCTGTACATCACCGTACTGACCGTCGGATCGCTGATCGCCCTGCTATGGCTGGTCTTCGCCACCCGCAGCGGCGAGACCAAGGGCGCCACCGACCAGACCATGGGGCACTCCTTCGACGGTATCGAGGAATACGACAACCCGCTGCCGCGCTGGTGGTTCCTGCTGTTCGTGGGCACCATCGTCTTCGCCGTCGGCTACCTGGCCCTGTACCCGGGCCTGGGCAACTGGAAAGGCGTACTGCCGGGCTACACCGACGGCTGGACCCAGGTCAAGCAGCTGGAACGCGAGCAGGCCCTGGCCGACGAGAAATACGCGCCGATCTTCGCCAAGTACTCGGCCATGTCCGTCGAAGACGTGGCCAAGGACCCACAGGCCATGAAGACCGGCGAACGCCTGTTCGCCACCTACTGCTCGATCTGCCACGGCTCCGACGCCAAGGGCGCCATGGGCTTCCCCAACCTGACCGACCAGGACTGGCGCTGGGGCGGCGACGCGCAAACCATCCAGACCACCATCCTCGGCGGGCGCCACGCGGTGATGCCGGCCTGGGGCGAGGTGCTGGGCGACCAGGGCGTGCATGACGTGGCCGCGTTCGTCACCACCAAGCTGGACGGCCGCAAGCTGCCCGAAGGCGTGACCGACGCCCAGGTGGCCAATGGCGAGAAACTCTTCGCCACCACCTGCGTCGCCTGCCACGGCCCGGAAGGCAAGGGCACCGCCGCCCTGGGCGCGCCGGACCTGACCCATCCGGGTGCGTTCATCTACGGTTCGGGCTTCGCCCAGCTGCAGCAGACCATCCGCCATGGCCGCCAGGGCCAGATGCCGGCGCAGGAAGCCTACCTGGGCAAGGACAAGGTCCACGTCCTAGCCGCGTACATCTACAACATTTCCCGTCCGGAAAACGCCAACTGATCTACCCTCCGCTCGCGCCCGCCCGGGCGCGAGCAACTTCCGCGCAGTTACGCGACCAAGTGTCGCACCTTGCGCGCGCCATTCCTTCACACTGCTCTAGATCAAGACTAAGCTCATTCCATCCGTGAGTCGGCAGTAATTGGGGGAATCCCTACGCTTATCAGGGTTTCCACGCCGATAGAAAGCCAGAAAAACATTGGCAGAAATGCCTTCAAAGCAGCATGCGCAGCGGCTCCGGGGCTTATTCCGGCGCGTTGCATTGCCTAGTGGCTTTCTACATACTTGCCGCCGTTTTTTGTCCCTAAATAGCAAAAAAACCGTGGAACCTTAGAATGAGCACAGCAATCAGTCCGACTGCTTATAACTATAAGGTAATCCGCCAGTTCGCCATCATGACGGTGGTCTGGGGAATACTAGGAATGGGGATGGGTGTTTTCATCGCCTCACAGTTGGTATGGCCCGAGCTGAACCTCGGCTTGCCGTGGACCAGTTTCGGGCGACTTCGCCCGTTGCACACCAACCTGGTGATCTTCGCCTTCGGCGGCTGTGCTCTGTTCGCAACGTCCTACTACGTGGTGCAACGCACCTGTCAGACCCGTCTGATCTCCGATAGCCTGGCCGCCTTCACCTTCTGGGGCTGGCAGGCGGTGATCGTACTGGCCGCCATCACCCTGCCGCTGGGCTACACCTCCTCCAAGGAGTACGCCGAGCTGGAATGGCCGGTCGACATCCTGATCGCCATCGTCTGGGTCACCTATGCCGTGGTGTTCTTCGGCACCATCGTCAAGCGCCAGACCAAGCACATCTATGTGGGCAACTGGTTCTACGGCGGCTTCATCCTGGTGACCGCGATGCTGCACATCGTCAACAACCTGGAAATCCCGGTCGGCTGGTTCAAGTCCTACTCCATCTACTCCGGCGCCACCGACGCCATGGTCCAGTGGTGGTACGGCCACAACGCCGTGGGCTTCTTCCTGACCACCGGCTTCCTCGGCATGATGTACTACTTCGTGCCCAAGCAGGCCGAGCGCCCGGTCTACTCCTACCGCCTGTCCATCGTCCACTTCTGGGCGCTGATCACCCTGTACATCTGGGCCGGCCCGCACCACCTGCACTACACCGCCCTGCCCGACTGGGCGCAGTCCCTGGGCATGGTGATGTCGCTGATCCTCCTGGCCCCGAGCTGGGGCGGCATGATCAACGGCATGATGACCCTCTCCGGCGCCTGGCATAAGCTGCGCACCGACCCCATCCTGCGCTTCCTGGTGGTGTCCCTGGCCTTCTACGGCATGTCCACCTTCGAAGGCCCGATGATGGCCATCAAGACGGTGAACTCGCTGTCCCACTACACCGACTGGACCATCGGCCACGTGCACGCCGGGGCGCTGGGCTGGGTGGCGATGATCTCCATCGGCTCGCTGTACCACATGATCCCGAAAGTCTTCGGCCGCGAGCAGATGCACAGCACCGGCCTGATCAACGCGCACTTCTGGCTCGCCACCATCGGCACCGTGCTCTACATCGCCTCGATGTGGGTCAACGGCATCACCCAGGGCCTGATGTGGCGCGCGGTGAACACCGACGGCACCCTCACCTACTCCTTCGTCGAAGCGCTTCAGGCCAGCCACCCGGGCTTCATGGTCCGCGCGCTGGGCGGCTTCTTCTTCGCCTTCGGCATGCTGCTGATGGCCTACAACACCTTCCGTACCGTGCGTGGCTACAACGCTGCTGAAGTCGATGCCGCTGCCCGCATTCCCGCTGTAGGAGCTCATTGATGAAGCACGAAGCAGTCGAGAAGAACATCGGCCTGCTGGCCTTCTTCATGGTCATCGCCGTGAGCATCGGCGGCCTGACGCAGATCGTCCCGCTGTTCTTCCAGGACGTGACCAACAAGCCGGTGGAAGGCATGAAGCCGCGCACCGCGCTGGAGCTCGAAGGCCGTGACATCTACATCCGCGAAGGCTGCGTCGGCTGCCACTCGCAGATGATCCGTCCGTTCCGCGCCGAGACCGAGCGCTACGGCCACTACTCCGTCGCCGGCGAAAGCGTCTGGGACCACCCCTTCCTGTGGGGCTCCAAGCGTACCGGTCCGGACCTGGCCCGCGTCGGCGGCCGCTACTCCGACGACTGGCACCGCGCGCACCTATACAACCCGCGCAACGTGGTGCCCGAGTCGAAGATGCCGGCCTACCCCTGGCTGGTCGAGAACAAGCTCGACGGCAAGGACATCGAAGGCAAGCTCAAGGCCATGCGCACCCTCGGCGTGCCCTACACCGACGAAGACATCGCCGGTGCTCGCGATGCCGTGAAAGGCAAGACCGAGATGGACGCCCTGGTGGCCTACCTGCAGAGCCTGGGCACCATCATCAAGAGCAAACGGTGACAGCAGATGGATATCGGGACGATTCGCGGCCTCGGCACCGTCGTAGTGATGGTCGCCTTCATCGGCGTACTGCTCTGGGCCTACAGCGGCAAGCGCAAGCAGCGCTTCGACGACGACGCCCTGCTGCCCTTCGCGGACGACCCGGCAGCCATGAAGCACGTCGAGAAAGAACAAGCTTCTAGGAGCAACAAAGAATGACAACCTTCTGGAGTCTGTACGTCACCGTACTTACCCTGGGCACCATCTTCGCCCTGGCCTGGCTGCTGTTCGCCACCCGCCGCGGCCAGCGCAGCGAAGCCACCGACGAGACCGTCGGCCACGCCTTCGACGGCATCGAGGAGTACGACAACCCGCTGCCGAAGTGGTGGTTCATGCTGTTCGTCGCCACCTTCGTCTTCGCCCTGGGCTACCTGGTCCTGTACCCGGGCCTGGGCAACTGGAAGGGCCTGCTGCCGGGCTACCAGGAAGTCAGCGACGGCAAGCCCTTCGCCAATGGCCAGCCGGGCTGGACCGGCGTGCACCAGTGGGAGAAGGAAATGGCCAAGGCCGACGAGAAGTACGGCCCGATCTTCGCCAAATTCGCCGCCATGCCCATCGAAGATGTGGCCAAGGACCCGCTGGCGCTGAAGATGGGCGGCCGCCTGTTCGCCTCCAACTGCTCGGTCTGCCACGGCTCCGACGCCAAGGGCGCCTACGGCTTCCCCAACCTGACCGACCAGGACTGGCGCTGGGGCGGTGCCACCGCGGACATCGAGACCACCATCAAGGGTGGCCGCCACGCCGCCATGCCGGCCTGGGGCGAAGTCCTGGGCGACCAGGGCGTGCACGACGTGGCCGCCTTCGTCACCAGCAAGCTGGACGGCCGCAAGCTGCCCGAAGGCGTGACCGACGAGCAGGTGGCCAACGGCGGCAAGATCTTCGCCACCACCTGCGTCGCCTGCCACGGCCCCGAGGGCAAGGGCACCGCCGCCATGGGCGCGCCCAACCTGACGCACCCGGCCGCCTTCATCTACGGCTCGAGCTTCTCCCAGCTGCAGCAGACCATCCGCTACGGCCGCCAGGGCCAGATGCCGGCCCAGCTGGAACGCCTGGGCGCCGACCAGGTGCACCTGCTGGCCGCCTACGTGTACAGCCTGTCCCAGGGTGATGCGCAGAAGAGCGAATAAGCGCTTCCGCCCTCCCCTCGCAACACCCAGCGGCGCCGGTTCCTACCGGCGCCGCTCTATTTCGGGGAACGAAAAATCTTCCGAATATTCTGACGCGACCAACGGTCGCACCGTTGCACACCGGGCCAAGTCGTATCATGTTTAGGCGTGCAGCCATATCCTGACCCTTTCGGCACGTATCGACAGGGCGCCCTCCCACTGCCGTGGTACGCACTGATGAGCAAACAGATTCCCGTGCAAGACGTCACACCGCCCGCGAAGAAGGGTGGGGAGAACGTCGACTTATATGCCTCCCGCGAGAAGATCTACACCCGGGCCTTCACCGGGTTCTTCCGCAACCTGCGCCGTGTCGGCGGCGCTTTCCTGTTCCTTCTCTACTTCGGCACCGTGTGGCTGACCTGGAACGGTCGGCAGGCGGTGTGGTGGGACCTGCCCGAGCGCAAGTTCTACATCTTCGGCGCCACCTTCTGGCCGCAGGACTTCATCCTCCTCTCCGGGTTGCTGATCATCAGCGCCTTCGGGCTGTTCTTCATCACGGTGTTCGCCGGCCGCGTCTGGTGCGGCTACACCTGCCCGCAGAGCGTGTGGACCTGGATCTACATGTGGTGCGAGAAGGTCACCGAAGGCGACCGCAACCAGCGCATGAAGCTGGACAAGGCGCCGATGAGCGGCAACAAGCTGTTGCGCAAGGCCGCCAAGCACACGCTGTGGCTGCTGATCGGCCTGGTCACCGGCCTGACCTTCGTCGGCTACTTCGCCCCCATCCGCGAACTGCTGATGGACCTGGTCACCGGCGAAGCCGACGGCTGGGCCTACTTCTGGGTCGGCTTCTTCACCCTGGCCACCTACGGCAACGCCGGCTGGCTGCGCGAGCAGGTGTGCATCTACATGTGCCCCTAC
This sequence comes from Pseudomonas sp. AAC, assembly GCF_000725445.1. Classification (NCBI taxonomy): domain Bacteria; kingdom Pseudomonadati; phylum Pseudomonadota; class Gammaproteobacteria; order Pseudomonadales; family Pseudomonadaceae; genus Pseudomonas; species Pseudomonas sp. AAC. The sequence continues at coordinate 354,277 of NZ_KL647098.1, forward strand.
GCGCGCTTCCAGAGCGTGATGTTCGACAAGGACACCCTGATCGTCTCCTACGACCCGCGCCGCGGCGAGAAGCGCGGCCCGCGCAAGAAGACCCTGGACTACAAGGCCCAGGGCCTGGGCGACTGCATCGACTGCACCATGTGCGTACAGGTCTGCCCCACCGGCATCGACATCCGCGACGGCCTGCAGATCGAATGCATCGGCTGCGCCGCGTGCATCGACGCCTGCGACAGCATCATGGACAAGATGGGCTACCCGCGCGGGCTGATCAGCTACACCACCGAGCACAACCTGTCCGGGCAGAAGACGCACTTGGTGCGCCCGCGCCTGATCGGCTACGCCATCGCCCTGTGCGTGATGATGAGCCTGCTGGCCACCGCCATCGTGATCCGCCCGCTGGTGGGCTTCGACGTCAGCAAGGACCGCGTGCTCTACCGCGAGAACGCCGAAGGCCGCATCGAGAACGTCTACAGCCTGAAGATCATGAACAAGGACCAGCGCGACCACACCTACGTGCTCGGCGCCAAGGGCCTGGAAGGCCTGACCCTGGAAGGCCGCAAGGAAGTGCAGGTGGCCGCCGGCGACATCCTCGCCATGCCGGTGGAACTGGCGGTGGACCCGGACAAGCTGCCGTCCAGCACCAACAAGATCACCTTCACCATCCAGTCGGTGGACGAGCCGTCCATCAGCAAGGAAGCCGACAGCCGCTTCATCGGCCCGGTGGTACGCTGAACCCCGGCTGAACCGCAACGCATCCCGCCCCCGCGGCGGGATGCCAGCGGCACGCGGAGCACGTAGAATCCGCCCCACCCAGGCGCGCCGCCCACCCCTCGGGCAGGCCGCTTCCGCCCCGCGGACCACGAGAGAGAAAACCCATGCAGTCGGCGCCCGCCCAACAACCCTGGTACAAGCACCTCTGGCCCTGGATCATCATCGGCATGCTCGCCACCTCGGTGTTCCTCAGCCTGACGATGGTGCGCATCGCCGTGGAGAACCAGGACACCCTGGTCAATGACAACTACTACGAGGCCGGCAAGGGCATCAACCGCTCGCTGGACCGCGAACACCTGGCCCAGCAACTGCACATGCAGGCCCAGGTGCGCCTGGACAAGCTCACCGGCGAGGTCGAGGTACGCCTGAAGGGCGACAGCCAGCCGGCGCAGCTGACCCTCAACCTGATCTCCCCCACCCTGGAATCCCAGGACCGCCACGTCGCCCTGCTGCCGGCCAACGAACCGGGCCGCTACACCGGCCGCCTGGACAGCGCCGTCGAAGGCCGCCGCTTCGTCGAACTGCTCGGCGAGCAGGACGGCCACGCCTGGCGCCTGTTCGAAGAAGAGAAGCTCATCGCCGACGGCGAGATCCTTCTCGGCGACGAACCCCTCAAGGGGGATGAAGTCCAGCGCCCATGAGCGCCCCCCGGCCCTGCTACCACTGCGCGCTGCCGGTTCCGCCCGGCAGCCGCTTCACCGCCCGGGTCCTCGGCGAGACCCGCGAATTCTGCTGCCCCGGCTGCCAGGCCGTGGCCGAGGCCATAGTCGCCGGCGGCCTGGAAGGCTATTACCGGCACCGCACCGAATCGGCCGCCAACCCCGAGGCGCTGCCCGCGCAACTGGGTGACGAACTGGCCCTGCTCGACCGCCCCGACGTGCAGCAGCCCTTCGTCCAGCACCAGGGCGAACTGGCCGAGACCACCCTGATCCTCGAAGGCATCAGTTGCGCCGCCTGCGGCTGGCTGATCGAGAAACACCTGCGGCAGATGCCGGCGGTGGCCGAGGCCGGGCTCAACCTGTCCAACCACCGCCTGCACGTGCGCTGGGCCGACGGCCAGCTGCCGCTCAGCGGCCTGCTCGCCGAGCTGCGCAGGATCGGCTACGCCGCCCACCCCTACCAGCCGGACAAGGCCGCCGAGCAGCTCGCCGAAGAGAACCGCCGCTCCCTGCGCCAGCTCGGCGTGGCCGGCATGCTGTGGTTCCAGGCGATGATGGCGACCATGGCCACCTGGCCGGAATTCAACATCGACCTCAGCGCCGAGATGCACGAAATCCTGCGCTGGGTGGCGATGTTCCTCACCACGCCCATCGTCTTCTACTCCTGCCAGCCGTTCTTCCGCGGCGCCCTGCGCGACCTGCGCACGCGCCACCTGACCATGGACGTCTCGGTGTCCCTGGCCATCGGCGGCGCCTACCTGGCCGGCATCTGGACCGCCATCACCGGCAAGGGCGACCTCTACTTCGACGCGGTGGGCATGTTCGCCCTGTTCCTGCTCGCCGGCCGCTATCTCGAACGCCGCGCCCGCGAGCGCACGGCGGCGGCCACCGCGCAACTGGTCAACCTGCTGCCGGCCTCCTGCCTGCGCCTGGACGAAGCCGGCAACAGCCAGCGCATCCTGCTCAGCGAACTGCGCGTCGGCGACCGCGTGCTGGTGCCGCCGGGCGCGGTGCTGCCGGCCGACGGCCTGATCCTTTCCGGGCAGTCCAGCGTCGACGAATCCCTGCTCACCGGCGAATACCTGCCGCAGCCGCGCCAGGCCGGCGACAGCGTCACCGGCGGCACCCTCAACGTCGAAGGTCCGCTGACCCTGCAGGTGCAGGCCCTGGGCGACGACAGCCGGCTGTCGGCCATCGTCCGCCTGCTGGAGCGCGCCCAGGCCGACAAGCCGCGCCTGGCGCAGCTCGCCGACAGCGCCGCGCAATGGTTCCTGCTGGTACTGCTGGCGCTGGCCGCGGTGGTCGGCCTGTTCTGGTGGCAGCACGACGCCTCGCGGGCCTTCTGGGTGGTCCTGTCGATGCTGGTCGCCACCTGCCCCTGCGCCCTCTCCCTGGCCACGCCCACCGCCCTCACCGCGGCCACCGGCAGCCTGCACAAGCTCGGCCTGCTGCTCACCCGCGGCCACGTGCTGGAAGGCCTGAAACGCATCGACACGGTGATCTTCGACAAGACCGGTACCCTTACCGAAGGCCGCCTGACCCTGCGCGCCGTGCAGCCGCTGGGCGAACTCGACGGCGAACGCTGCCTGGCCCTGGCCGCGGCGCTGGAGAACCGTTCCGAACACCCCATCGCCCGCGCCTTCGGCCGCGCTCCGCAACCCGCCGAGGCGGTGGAAAGCCACCCCGGCCTGGGCCTGGAAGGCGTGGTCGACGGCCAGCGCCTGCGCATCGGCCAGGCCGCCTTCGTCTGCGCCCTGAGCGGCCAGCCCGCGCCGGCCATGCCCAATGAGCATGGCCAGTGGCTGCTGCTGGGCGATGCGCGCGGCCCGCTGGCCTGGCTGGTGCTCGACGACCGCCTGCGCGACGACGCCCCGGCCCTGCTGCAGGCCTGCCGCGAACGCGGCTGGCGCACCCTGCTGCTGTCCGGCGACAGCTCGCCGATGGTGCAGAGCGTGGCCGCCGAACTGGGCATCGACGAAGTCCACGGCGGCCTGCGCCCGGACGACAAGCTGGCGATCCTCAAGCAGCTGCACGGCGAAGGCCGCCACGTGCTGATGCTCGGCGACGGCGTCAACGACGTGCCGGTGCTGGCCGCCGCCGACATCAGCGTGGCCATGGGCAGCGCCACCGACCTGGCCAAGACCAGCGCCGACGCGGTGCTGTTGTCCAACCGCCTGGACAGCCTGGTGCAGGCCTTCGTCCTGGCCCGCCGCACCCGCCGGGTGATCGTCGAGAACCTGGTCTGGGCGGGGTTGTACAATGGCCTGATGCTGCCCTTCGCCGCCCTCGGCTGGATCACCCCCGCCTGGGCGGCCATCGGCATGTCGGTCAGCTCGCTGACCGTGGTGCTCAACGCCCTGCGCCTGACCCGCGTGCGCGCCCTGCCGGCGGCCCCCGAAGCCGCGCCGCTGGCCATCCCGCTCGCCGCCCACTGAAGGCGCGCAGGCCTTTTCAACGGAGTCGATATGCCCGCTCTCTACGTAATGATCCCGGTGGCGCTGATCATCGTCGCCATCGCCGTCTGGATCTTTTTCTGGGCGGTGAACAGCGGCCAGTACGACGACATGGACGGCCCGGCCCACAGCATCCTGTTCGACGACGAGGACCCCAAGCACCAGGCCGGCATCGACGAGGCCGAAGGCGCCAGGGACGCCCAGGCCGAAGCCCGGGACAAGGACTCGCGCGATGCTTGAGCTGGCGCCCATGCTGGCGTCCGCGCTGATCCTCGGCCTGCTCGGCGGCGGCCACTGCCTGGGCATGTGCGGCGGCCTGATGGGCGCGCTGACCCTGGCCATTCCAGCGGAACAGCGCGGGCGCCGCCTGCAGCTGCTGCTGGCCTACAACCTCGGGCGCATCCTCAGCTACGCCGCCGCCGGCCTGCTGCTGGGCCTGGCCGGCTGGGCCATCGCCAGCACCCCCTTCGCCTCGGCGCTGCGCGTGGTCGCCGGCCTGCTGCTTATCGCCATGGGCTTGTATCTGGCTGGCTGGTGGAGCGGCCTGACGCGCATCGAAGCCCTCGGCCGCGGCCTGTGGAAATACATCCAGCCCTTCGCCAGCCGCCTGCTGCCGGTAGCCAGCGTGCCGCGCGCGCTGCTGCTCGGCGCGCTCTGGGGCTGGCTGCCCTGCGGCCTGGTCTACAGCACCCTGCTGTGGACCAGCAGCCAGGGCTCGGCGTTGGAAAGCGCGCTGCTGATGCTGGCCTTCGGCCTGGGCACCTGGCCGGTGCTGCTGGCCACGGGGCTTGCCGCCGAACGCATCACGGCGCTGCTGCGCAAGCGCAGCGTGCGCATGGCCGGCGGCCTGCTGGTGATCCTCTTCGGCCTGTGGACCCTGCCCGGCCCGCACCAGGCGTGGCTGATGGGGCATGCGATGCATTGAAGCCCCGCGCTTTTCGTAGGAGCGAGGGGGGGCGCCTAGCTCTTGCTCGCGAACAGGATTCACCCTGGTGCCTGGCCCGAAGAGCGCCCTCTCCCTAACCCTCTCCCTGAAGGGAGAGGGGACTGTTCGGAGCAGGCGGGTAGCAAGGAGTCATCCGGCTAGTGCCGAAGTAGCAGGTTGAAACCATTCCCCTTCTCGGCACGAACGGCCCCCTCTCCCTTCAGGGAGAGGGCTGGGGAGAGGGTCACGGACTCCACCCCAACTCCAGAACCAACCCCGACATCACCGCCCACCAGCCCCCCTCCAACGAGGTACCCCCTGCGACCGCTTGATGCAGGTCAAGAGGCTTTTCCCACAGTCTCCCTAGACTGCGCCGAAAAGCTCGCCTGATTCGGGGACTGCGGCATGCTCGACGATATCCGCTGGGACACAGATCTGATCCGTCGCTACGATCTGTCCGGCCCGCGCTATACCTCCTATCCCACCGCCGTGCAGTTCCACGAAGGCGTGGGCCCCTTCGACATGCTGCATGCCCTGCGCAACAGCCAGAAGGCCGACCGGCCGCTGTCGCTCTACGTGCACATCCCGTTCTGCGCCAACATCTGCTACTACTGCGCCTGCAACAAGGTCATCACCAAGGACCGCGGGCGCAGCGCGCCCTACCTCGCCCGGCTGATCCACGAAATCGAGATCGTCAGCCGCCACCTGGGCAAGGACCAGTGCGTGGAACAGCTGCACTTCGGCGGCGGCACCCCCACCTTCCTCAGCCCCGGCCAACTGCGCGAACTCATGGGCCAGCTGCGCGAGCACCTGAACCTGGTGGAAGACGACTCCGGCGACTACGGCATCGAGATCGACCCGCGCGAGGCCGACTGGTCGACCATGGGCCTGCTCCGCGAACTGGGCTTCAACCGCGTCAGCGTCGGCGTGCAGGACTTCGACCTGGAAGTGCAGCAGGCGGTGAACCGCATGCAGAGCTTCGACGAGACCCGCGCCATCATGGACGCAGCGCGCACCCTGCAATACCGCTCGATCAACATCGACCTGATCTACGGCCTGCCCAAGCAGAACCCCGACAGCTTCGCCCGCACCGTCGAGCAGGTCATCGGCCTGCAGCCCAACCGCCTCTCGGTGTTCAACTACGCGCACCTGCCCGAACGCTTCATGCCGCAGCGGCGCATCAACGCCCAGGACCTGCCCTCCCCCGCGCAGAAGCTGGAAATGCTCCAGCGCACCATCGAGCAACTCAGCGCCGCCGGCTACCGCTACATCGGCATGGACCACTTCGCCCTGCCCGACGACGAACTGGCCAGCGCCCAGGAGGACGGCACCCTGCAACGCAACTTCCAGGGCTACACCACCCACGGCCATTGCGACCTGGTGGGCCTGGGCGTTTCGGCGATCAGCCAGATCGGCGACCTCTACTGCCAGAACAGCACCGACATCAACGACTACCAGAACAGCCTGGACAACGGCCAGCTGGCCACCCGCCGCGGCCTCTACTGCAACGCCGACGATCGCGTGCGCCGCGCGGTGATCCAGCAACTGATCTGCCACTTCCAGCTGGACTTCGAAAGCATCGAGGAACGCTTCAACATCGAGTTCCACGGCTACTTCGCCGACATCTGGGACGAGCTGGAGCGCTTCGCCAAGGACGGCCTGATCGAGCTGAGCCCGCGCGGCATCGACGTCACCGCCGCCGGCCGGCTGCTGGTGCGCAGCCTGTGCATGCTCTTCGACCACTACCTGCCGCACCAGAACCTGCAACGGTTCTCGCGGGTGATCTGAAGGAATTTGCTTAGAGAATAAGTACGAATCTGACCTTTTTTACATAAGGTTTCGGAATAAACGCCGGAATGTTCCGAAATCCACCCGGCAAGCTGGCAGCCGAACCCTTGGGTGCGTTACCCTTGCGTTTCTTGTGCCCTTCCACCCAAGGATCAACCATGGCCGAAACCATCAAGGTGCGCGCCTTGCCGCAAGCGCATTGCAAGGATTGCAGCCTGGCGCCGCTGTGCCTGCCCCTGTCGCTGAACAACGACGACATGGACGCCCTCGACGAAATCGTCAAGCGCGGCCGGCCACTGAAGAAGGGCGAGTTCCTGTTCCGCCAGGGCGACGCCTTCGGTTCCGTGTTCGCGGTGCGTTCCGGCGCGCTGAAAACCTTCAGCATCACTGACGGCGGTGAAGAGCAGATCACCGGCTTCCACCTGCCCAGCGAACTGGTCGGCCTGTCCGGCATGGACACCGAGGCCTACCCGGTGTCGGCCCAGGCCCTGGAGACCACCTCGGTCTGCGAGATTCCCTTCGAGCGCCTGGACGAGTTGTCCGAGCAGCTGCCGCAGCTGCGCCGCCAGCTGATGCGGGTGATGAGCCGCGAAATCCGCGACGACCAGCAGATGATGATGCTGCTGTCGAAGAAGACCGCCGACGAGCGCATCGCCACCTTCCTGGTCAACCTCTCGGCGCGCTTCCGCGCCCGCGGCTTCTCCGCCCAGCAGTTCCGCCTGGCGATGTCGCGCAACGAGATCGGCAACTACCTGGGCCTGGCGGTGGAAACCGTGTCGCGGGTGTTCACCCGCTTCCAGCAGAACGGCCTGATCGCCGCCGAAGGCAAGGAAGTGCGCATCCTCGACTCCATCGAGCTGTGCGCCCTGGCCGGCGGCCAGATGGAAAGCTGAAGGCGCGACCTTCCGGTCATCGCGCAAAACGGGCTCGCCTTGTGGCGGGCCCGTTATACTTGGGGGCTTCGAAAAGCCGTCACCAGGTACCCTGCCAGCATGATCCTCAACCAGCTCGACCTGAAATCCATGATCCGCGCGGTCCCCGACTTCCCCAAGGCGGGCGTGGTGTTCCGTGACATCACCCCGCTGTTCCAGTCGCCGCGCGCGCTGCGCTTCGTCGCCGACAGCTTCATCCAGCGCTACGTCGAAGCGGATTTCAGCCACATCGGCGCCATGGACGCGCGCGGCTTCCTGATCGGCTCGATCATCGCCTACGAACTGAACAAGCCGCTGGTGCTGTTCCGCAAGCAGGGCAAGCTGCCCGCCGACGTGCTGGCCCAGGCCTACCAGACCGAGTACGGCGAAGCCCTGCTGGAAGTGCACGCCGACAGCCTGTGCGAAGGCGACACCGTGCTGATCTTCGACGACCTGATCGCCACCGGCGGCACCCTGCTGGCCGCCGCGCAACTGGTACGGCGCATGGGCGCCAGGGTCCTGGAAGCCGCCGCCATCATCGACCTGCCGGAACTCGGCGGCTCGGCCAAGCTGGCCGACGCCGGCATCCCCACCTATAGCCTCACCGCCTTCGCCCTCGACGAGCAGTGAGGAGCATGTAGGAGCGCGCCCTGCGCGCGAATCGCGGGCAGGGCCCGCTCCTACAGGTTGCCGGGAAGCACGGCGCTTTCCCGTAGGATGGGTTGAGCGAAGCGATACCCATCACCGCCACCGCATGGGTTTCGCAAGCTCAACCCATCCTACGAAAACGCCTCGGCGCAGCCGGCAAGCCAGTTGCCTGCCCCCTCAAAGCGGCGGCGCCGAGCGCTTGAGCACCGACTTCAAGGCGAACGCCGACTTGATCCCGGCCACCCCGGGAATCTGCGTCAGGGTGGTGGTGAGGAAGGCCTGATAGGCCGCCAGGTCCTTGACCACCACGCGCAGCATGTAGTCCGCGTCGCCGGTCATCTGGAAGCAACTCATCACCTGCGGCGCCTGGACGATGCTTTCCTCGAACCGCGCCAGGTAGTCGCCGGTCTGTTTTTCCAGGGTGACCGAAACGAACACGCTCATGGCCCCGGACAGGCGCTCCTCGTCAAGCTGGGCGAAGTAGCCCTGGATGTACCGCTCTTCCTCCAGGCGCCGCACCCGGCGCAACGTCGGCGTCAGCGACAGGCCGATCTTCTGCGCCAGGTCGCGCCAGCTCAGGCGGCCGTCGTCGGCCAGGGCGCGGAGGATCTTGAGGTCGGTGCGGTCGATGTCGGCCATGGCGCTCACTTCTACGGAAGAGGGTTTTTGTAGTTCAAAGACACTAAATCTTCTGTCCAAATCTAGTCAAATTGGAGCAAAAAACCAGCCGGTCACACCTATACTGAAATCACAAGAACAACGAACGAGGACCTCACCATGAGTGATGTCAGCACCCGCCGCGCTACCGCGCGCGGCACCCGCACCGTCGCCCAACCAGGCCAGTCGCACCCGCCCGGTCCGGCGTCTTCCGTCTGCTGATCCCCACCCCCGATCACAACTGGAGACCCACCATGACCGACTACGCTCCCCTTCGCCTGCACGTCCCCGAACCCACCGGGCGCCCGGGCTGCAAGACCGACTTCTCCTACCTGCACCTGTCCCCCGCCGGGGAAGTGCGCAAGCCCGACGTCGACGTCGAGCCGGCGCAGACCGCAGACCTCGCCTACAGCCTTGTGCGCGTGCTCGACGACCAGGGCAACGCCCTCGGCCCCTGGGACCCGCAGCTCAGCCACGAACAGCTGCTGCGCGGCCTGCGCCTGATGCTCAAGACGCGCATCTTCGACGCCCGCATGCTCACCGCGCAGCGCCAGAAGAAAATGTCCTTCTACATGCAGTGCCTGGGCGAGGAAGCCATCGCCACCGCCCACACCATGGCCCTGCAGGGCGGCGACATGTGCTTCCCCACCTACCGCCAGCAGGGCATCCTGATCACCCGCGACTACCCGCTCAAGGACATGATCTGCCAGTTGCTCTCCAACGAGCAGGACCCGCTCAAGGGCCGCCAGCTGCCGATCATGTATTCCAGCCGCGAGAAGGGCTTCTTCTCCATCTCCGGCAACCTCGCCACCCAGTTCATCCAGGCGGTGGGCTGGGGCATGGCCTCGGCGATCAAGGGCGATACCAGGATCGCCTCGGCCTGGATCGGCGACGGCGCCACCGCCGAGTCGGACTTCCACACCGCGCTGACCTTCGCCCACGTCTACCGCGCCCCGGTGATCCTCAACGTGGTCAACAACCAGTGGGCGATCTCCACCTTCCAGGCCATCGCCGGCGGTGAAGGCACCACCTTCGCCAACCGCGGCGTGGGCTGCGGCATCGCCTCGCTGCGGGTGGACGGCAACGACTTCCTCGCGGTGTACGCCGCCTCGCAGTGGGCCGCCGAACGCGCCCGCCGCGGCCATGGGCCGAGCCTGATCGAGTGGGTCACCTACCGCGCCGGCCCGCACTCCACCTCGGACGATCCGTCCAAGTACCGCCCGGCCGACGACTGGACCAACTTCCCCCTGGGCGACCCCATCGCCCGCCTGAAGCAGCACCTGCTGGCCCAGGGCATCTGGAGCGAGGAACAGCACGAGGCGCTGCACAAGGAACTGGAAGCCGAAGTGATGGCCGCGCAGAAAGAGGCCGAACGCCACGGCTCGCTGGTGGACGGTCACGTCTTCAGCGCCGCCAGCCTGTTCGACGACGTCTACAAGGACCTGCCGGAACACCTGCGCCGGCAGCGCCAGGAGCTCGGGGTATGAACGCCATGAATCCGCAACACGAGAACGCCCAGGCGCTCACCAGCATGAGCATGATCCAGGCGCTGCGCTCGGCGATGGACGTGATGCTCGAACGCGACGACGACGTGGTGGTGTTCGGCCAGGACGTGGGCTACTTCGGCGGCGTGTTCCGCTGCACCGAAGGCCTGCAGAAGAAGTACGGCACCTCGCGGGTGTTCGACGCGCCCATCTCCGAAAGCGGCATCGTCGGCGCCGCGGTGGGCATGTGCGCCTACGGCCTGCGCCCGGTGGTGGAAATCCAGTTCGCCGACTACGTCTACCCGGCCACCGACCAGCTGGTATCCGAGGCGGCGCGCATCCGCTACCGCTCGGTGGGCGACTTCGTCGTGCCCATGGTGGTGCGCATGCCCTGCGGCGGCGGCATCTACGGCGGGCAGACGCACAGCCAGAGCCCGGAAGCGATGTTCACCCAGGTCTGCGGCCTGCGCACGGTGATGCCGTCCAACCCCTACGACGCCAAGGGCCTGCTGATCGCCTGCATCGAGAACGACGACCCGGTGATCTTCCTCGAACCCAAGCGCCTGTACAACGGCCCCTTCGACGGCCACCACGATCGCCCGGTGACGCCCTGGTCCAAGCACCCGCAGAGCCAGGTGCCCGAAGGCTACTACCGGGTGCCGCTGGACAAGGCGGCCATCGCCCGCCCGGGCAGCGAGCTGACCGTGCTCACCTACGGCACCACCGTCTACGTGGCGCAGACCGCCGCCGAGGAGACCGGCATCGACGCCGAGATCATCGACCTGCGCAGCCTCTGGCCGCTGGACCTGGACACCATAGTCGAATCGGTGAAGAAGACCGGCCGCTGCGTCATCGTCCACGAGGCCACCCGCACCTGCGGCTACGGCGCCGAACTGATGTCGCTGGTGCAGGAAAACTGCTTCCACCACCTGGAAGCCCCCATCGCCCGCGTGACCGGCTGGGACACCCCCTACCCGCACGCCCAGGAATGGGACTACTTCCCCGGCCCGGCCCGCGTCGGCGCCGCCTTCAAGCGTGCCATGGAGGTCTGAATGGGCATTCACGTGATCAAGATGCCGGACATCGGGGAAGGCATCGCCGAAGTGGAACTGGTGGAATGGCACATCAAGGTCGGCGACGAGGTCCATGAGGACCAGGTGCTGGCCGAGGTAATGACCGACAAGGCCACCGTGGAAATCCCCTCGCCGGTTTCCGGCCGCATCCTCGCCCTGGGCGGCGAGCCCGGCCAGGTCATGGCCGTGGGCGGCGAACTGGTGCGCCTGGAAGTGGAAGGCGCCGGCAACCACCGCGAAGCCGCGGCCAAGCCCCATGAAAGCGCGCCCGCCGCAGAACCCGAAGCGAAAGCCCAGCCGCTCAGGGAAGCCCCGCGCGCCGAAGCCAAACCAGCCCCCTCGCCGCGCCCGGCAGCCGCCGCGCCGGCCCCGCGCCGCGCCCCCGGCGAGAAGCCGCTGGCCTCCCCGGCGGTGCGCCAGCGCGCCCGCGACCTGGGCGTGGAACTGCAGTTCGTGCAAGGCTCCGGCCCCGCCGGGCGCATCCTCCACGACGACCTCGACCAGTACCTGGCCCATGGCGGCGCGGTGGTCGCCTCCGGCTACGCCGCGCGCCACGACGAGCAGCAGATCCAGGTCATCGGCCTGCGCCGCAAGATCGCCCAGAAGATGGCCGAGGCCAAGCGGCGCATCCCGCACTTCAGCTATGTCGAGGAAATCGACGTCACCGACCTCGAAGCCCTGCGCCAGCACCTCAACGCCAGGTACGGCGCCAGCCGCGGCAAGCTCACCCTGCTGCCCTTCATCGCCCGCGCGATGGTGGTGGCCCTGCGCGAGTTCCCGCAGCTCAACGCCCGCTATGACGACGAGGCCGAAGTCATCACCCGCTACGGCGCGGTGCACCTGGGCGTGGCCACCCAGAGCGACAGCGGCCTGATGGTGCCGGTGCTGCGCAACGCCGAATCCCGCGACCTGTGGGGCAACGCCGCGGAAGTGGCGCGCCTGGCCGAGGCCGCGCGCCACGGCAAGGCCAGCCGCGAGGAACTCTCCGGCTCGACCATCACCCTCAGCAGCCTGGGCGCGCTGGGCGGCATCGTCAGCACGCCGGTGATCAACCATCCGGAAGTGGCCATCGTCGGCGTCAACCGCATGGTCGAGCGGCCCATGGTGGTCAACGGCCAGATCGTGGTGCGCAAGATGATGAACCTGTCCTCGTCCTTCGATCACCGGGTGGTCGACGGCATGGACGCGGCGGCCTTCATCCAGGCTGTGCGCGCCCTGCTCGAACATCCCGCCACCCTGTTCCTGGAGTGACCGCCGTGAAGCAGAACCAGACACTGGAAACCACCCTGCTGATCATCGGCGGCGGCCCCGGCGGCTACGTCGCCGCCATCCGCGCCGGGCAGCTGGGCATCCGCACCCTGCTGGTGGAAGGCGCGGCCCTGGGCGGCACCTGCCTGAACATCGGCTGCATCCCCTCCAAGGCGCTGATCCACGCCGCCGAGGAATACCTCAAGGCCCGCGAGTTCGCAGGCAAATCGGCGCTGGGCATCAGCGTGCAGGCGCCGAACATCGACATCCAGCGCACCGTGGAATGGAAGGACGGCATCGTCGACCGCCTGACCACCGGCGTCGCCGCGCTGCTGAAAAAGCACGGCGTGGGCGTGGTGCACGGCTGGGCGCAGGTCGTCGACGGCAAGACCGTCGAAGTCGCCCTGGCCGACGGCGGCACCCAGCGCATCCACACCGAGCACCTGCTGCTGGCGGCCGGTTCGCGCTCGGTGGAGCTGCCCTTCCTGCCGCTCGGCGGCAAGGTCATCTCCTCCACCGAGGCCCTGGCGCCCAAGGCCCTGCCCAAGCGCCTGGCGGTGATCGGCGGCGGCTACATCGGCCTGGAACTGGGCACCGCCTACCGCAAGCTGGGCGTGGAAGTGACGGTGGTGGAAGCGCAGCCGCGCATCCTGCCGAGCTACGACGAAGAACTGACCAAACCGGTGGCGGCGGCCCTGCGCAAGCTCGGCGTGGAACTCTACCTGGGCCACAGCGTGGTGGGCCTGGAGCCCGACGGCAAGGGCCTGCGCCTGCGCGACGGCCAGGGCCAGCAGCGGGTGATCGAGACCGACCAGGTGCTGGTCGCCGTCGGCCGCCGGCCCAACACCGAAGGCTGGAACCTGGAAAGCCTGCACCTGGACATGGATGGCCGCGCGGTGAAGATCGACGAGCAGTGCCGCACCTCGATGCGCAACGTCTGGGCCATCGGCGACATCGCCGGCGAACCCATGCTGGCGCACCGCGCCATGGCCCAGGGCGAGATGGTCGCCGAACTCATCGCCGGCAAACGCCGCGCCTTCACCCCCGCGGCCATCCCGGCGGTGTGCTTCACCGACCCGGAAGTGGTGGTGGTCGGCCTCACCCCGGACCAGGCCCGCGCCAGCGGGCATGAAGTGCTGACAGCGAACTTCCCCTTCGCCGCCAACGGCCGCGCCATGACCCTGGAGGCCCACGACGGCTTCGTCCGCGTGGTGGCCCGCGCCGACAACCACCTCATCCTCGGCTGGCAGGCGGTGGGCAAGGCGGTATCGGAACTCTCCACGGCCTTCGTCCAGTCCATCGAAATGGGCGCACGCCTGGAAGACATCGCCGGCACCATCCACGCCCACCCGACCCTCGGCGAAGCGGTACAGGAAACCGCCCTGCGCGCCCTGGGGCACGCGCTGCATATCTGAGCCCCCTGCGATACCCGCCGATGGGTATCGCTGCGCTCAACCCATCCTACGTCGCGCACACCTGGCACCCGTAGGATGGGTTGAGCCTGCGAAACCCATCGACGCCCACGCCGCTAGCTGCCCGCCTCCTGCGCCAGCAACCGCTGCTGCAAGCGCGCCAGGAAAGCCACTTCGTACGCCGTGCGTTGCCCCTCCGGAACCTGCCCCTCGCGGCCGACCAGCAGGACCGCCCAGAGGCTGGCCGGCTCCTTTTCCATCAGCCAGCGCTCGGCACGTCGCTGCCCGGCATCGATGGCGGCCTGGCAATCCTGCAGCCAGAACAGTTCCAGCGCCGGCTGGCCGTCGGCGGCGGGGATGTGGGTGGTGAAGAGCTTTTCATGCATCGCAAGGTCCCTCTCTCATTGCCCTACAGCGAGGGCTGAATGGACGGCGCCGGGCGCTGACCGGCCTGACGCCGGGTAACGTTCAGGCGGACAATGGTTTTTGCCGGGGACGCCTGAAAATGAGAGAGGTTGGGAGGCGCGCGGGGATAAAAGCCGGTGAATGCATTCTGGTTAGCTCCTACGAAGTGATGGGAGCCTGCCTCTATCTTTCCACGGATGAGGAGGCAGACCGTGCGAGGGTGGAAATACCGGCTTCGTAGGACCCGGCCGGGCCGAAGCCCGCCTCGCACGGCCCACCATAGAACAGCGTTCGACCGGCACAGGAAGCGCCTGCCGGACAGCTATGGTGCTACCGCCCTTACGAAGACAACCCGGGTTTCCACGCCCGATCACGACAATCGCCGTGACGAACGAACCCTAGCGAGCCCCACTCAGGCGCAACAAGGCGAAGTATCGCAGGCTCTCGCGTGAGCTTTCCCAATTTTCAGGGAAGGCCGGAAATATCTGTAGGAGCGAGCTTGCTCGCGAACAATGGCGTCAGGTTTGACTCTGGAGTTGGGTTGGCGTCCGTAACCCTCTCCCCAGCCCTCTCCCTGAAGGGAGAGGGGGCTTGTCCGTGCCGAGAGAAGGCATGGCATTAGCCTGAGACTTTTGGCGTTGCCGGCTAACGCCTGTACATCCGCATCTGCCCAACGGTCCCCTCTCCCTTCAGGGAGAGGGTTAGGGAGAGGGGCGAGGCCCAGCCCACCACCAAGCCTTGCATGGAAATGATCAGCCCAGCACCCCGATGAATGATGGGTATCGCTTCGCTCAACCCATCCTACGTCCGCTCCCCGGCCGATTATCGACCAGTAGTTGCGCCCGGCAGCTTGCCTTCACTCCGCCCAAAACCAGATTATGGAACCAAGTTCCAAAAACAATTCCCGCGGAGTCCCCTGTCCATGTCCCCTGCCCCGAACCTGCCGCCCACCGACTGCGACCTGCTGGTGATCGGCTCCGGCGCCGCCGGCCTGGCCGCTGCCGTCACCGCCGCCTGGCATGGCCAGAAGGTCATCCTGGTGGAGAAGGAAGCGGTGTTCGGCGGCGCCACCGCCTGGTCCGGCGGCTGGGCCTGGGTGCCGCGCAACCCGCTGGCGCGGCGTGCCGGCATCGAGGAGGACATCGAGCAGCCGCGCACCTACCTGCGCAACGAGCTGGGCGACTACTACGACGCCGCGCGGGTGGATGCCTTTCTCGAAGCCGCGCCGCACATGGTGGCCTTCTTCGAGCAGCACACCCGCCTGCAGTTCGCCGACGGCAACGGCATCCCCGACATGCATGGCGACACCCCCGGCGCCGCCAGCGGCGGCCACCAGGTGATAGCCGCGCCCTACGATGCCCGCGAGGTCGGCGACCTGCTGCCGCGCTTGCGCAAGACCATGCGCGAGACCTCCTTCCTCGGCATGCCGATCATGGCCGGCGCCGACCTGGCCGCCTTCCTCAACATGACCCGCTCGCCGCGCGCGTTCGTCCACGTGGCCAAACGCGTACTCACCCACTTCTACCACCTGGCCCGCTACGGCCGCGCCATGCACCTGGTCAACGGCGTGGCGCTGGTGGCGCGGCTGGCCAAGTCGGCGCAAGACCTGGGCGTACGCCTGATGGAATCCTGCCCGGCGCAGCGCCTACTCTTGGAAGATGGCGCCGTGCGCGGTGCGGTGGTGAAGACGCCGCGCGGCGAACTGGAAATCCGCGCCAAGGCCGTGGTCCTCGCCGCCGGCGGCTTCCCCAACGACCCCGAGCGCCGCCGCCAGCTGTTCCCCCGCGACGCCAGCGGCCACGACAACCTCGCCCTGCCGCCGGCCTCCTGCTCCGGCGACGGCCTGCGCCTGGGCGAAGCCGCCGGCGGCAGCGTCGAGACGAACCTGCGCTCGCCGGTGGCCTGGGCCCCGGTGTCGAAGGTCACGCACCGCGACGGCAGCGTCGGCCACTTCCCGCACATCATCGAGCGCGGCAAGCCCGGCATCATCGGCGTGCTGGCCAACGGCAGGCGCTTCGTCAACGAGGCCCACGGCTACTACGACTACGTCAGCGCGATGCTCGCCGCCCTGCCCGAGGACCAGGAGCCCTGCTCCTGGCTGGTCTGCGACCAGCGCTTCCTGCGCCGCTACGGCCTGGGCTACGTGCGCCCGGCGCCGCTGCCCATCGGCGCGCACCTGCGCAGCGGCTACCTCAAGCGCGGCGCCAGCATCGAGCAACTGGCGCAGCTCTGCGGCATCGACCCGCAGGGCCTGGCGCAGACCGTCGCCGACTTCAACCGCCACGCCCGCAACGGCGAGGACCCGGCCTTCGGCCGCGGCAGCACCGCCTTCAACCGCAAGCAGGGCGATGCGGCCAACCCCGGCCCCAACCCCTGCGTCGCGCCCATCGAGCACGGCCCGTTCTATGCGGTCAAAGTGCAGCCGGGCTGCTTCGGCACCTTTGCCGGGCTGAAGACCGACGGCCAGGCCCGCGTGCTCGGCGCCGACGGCCAGCCGATCCCCGGCCTGTACGCCGCCGGCACCGACATGGCCAGCGTGTTCGGCGGCCACTACCCCTCCGGCGGCATCAACCTCGGCCCGGCGCTGACCTTCGGCTACGTCGCCGGCCGCCACGCCGCCGGCGCCCACGACTACGAACCCCAAGCAGGAGCCACCCCATGCAAGCACGCATCCGCAACCGCCACGGCCTGAACATGCCCAAGCTCGGCCTGGGCACCTGGCCGCTGACCGGCGCCGAGTGTAGCGCCGCCGTGCGCCAGGCCCTGGAACTGGGCTACCGGCACATCGACACCGCCGCCGGCTACCACAACGAGGACGCCGTGGGCCAGGCGCTGGCCGACAGCCCGGTGGCCCGCGAAGACGTCCACGTCACCAGCAAGGTCTGGTGGGACCGCCTGGCCCCGGCCGACCTCGCCCAGTCCCTGGACGACAGCCTGCGCGCGCTGCGCAGCGACTACCTGGACCTGTTCATGATCCACTGGCCGGGCAAGAACGGCAGCCTCGTCGGCGATGACCTCAAGCGCAGCGTCGAGGCCCTGGTGGCCGCCCGCGACAGCGGCAAGGCGCGCGCCATCGGCGTGGCCAACTTCCCCCTGGCGCTGCTGCGCGAGACCGTGGAAACCCTGGGCGCGCCGCTGGCGGCCATCCAGGTCGAATACCACCTGATGCTGAACCAGCAACCGCTGCTGGACTACGCCCGCGCCCACGACATGGCCCTCACCGCCTACACCCCGCTGGGCCGCGGGCGCATGCTGGAGGAACCGGCGATCCAGGCCATCGCCCAACGCCACGGCGTGCTGCCCAGCCAGGTGGCCCTGGCCTGGCTGCTGGAGCAGGACGGCGTGGCCGCCATCCCCAAGGCCGCCAGCCTGGCCAACCAGCGCTCCAACCTCGCCGCCCTCGACCTGCGCCTGGACGACGAGGACCGCGCGCAGATCGCCGCCCTGCCGAAGAACGTCCGCCTGGTCAGCCCGGAATTCGCCCCGAAGTGGGACTGACCGTCCGCTGATCGCACACTTCCTCGCCCCCCTCCTTCCGCCCGGCCCGGCCAGAAACCGCGCCGGGCCTTGCAGCGCCTGGCTTGCAGCGCTTTTGCCCAGAGCCCGGTGAGCCAATTGACGAAAGTAACCATTTAGTACATTTTCTGATGACCGCACTCCAGCGGCGACAAGACCTACAAGAGACACCCGCATGCCCCTCCCGATCCTGATCCTCAACGGCCCCAACCTGAACCTGCTCGGCACCCGCGAACCGGCCACCTACGGCCACGAGACGCTGGTCGACGTCGAAGCCCTCTGCCAGGCGCGCGCCGACGAGCTGGGCCTGCAGGTGGAGTTCAAGCAGACCAACCACGAGGGCCAGTTGATCGACTGGATCCACGAAGCGCGCGGCCGTTGCGCCGGCATCGTGATCAACCCGGCGGCCTGGACGCACACCTCGGTGGCCATCCGCGACGCCCTGGCGGCGGTGGAGCTGCCGGTGATCGAGGTGCACCTGTCCAACGTGCACAAGCGCGAGGAGTTCCGTCACCACTCCTTCGTCTCGGGCATCGCCGTGGGCGTGCTGGCCGGCTTCGGCAGCAACGGCTACCGCCTGGCCCTCGACCACTTCGCCCACCTGCTGCGGGGCTGATGCCATGAGCCAGAAGACGTCCATCCTCGCCGGCCTGATCGGCGCCGGCATCCAGGCCTCGCGCACCCCCGCCCTGCACGAGCACGAAGGCGACGCCCAGGGCCTGCGCTACCTGTACCGACTGATCGACCTGGACCAGCTGAAGCTGAACCTCGACGCCCTGCCCGAACTGCTCGACGGCGCCCAGCGCCTGGGCTTCACCGGGCTGAACATCACCTTCCCGTGCAAGCAGGCGATCATCCCGCTGCTGGACGAACTCTCCGAGGAAGCGCGCGGCATAGGCGCGGTGAATACCGTGGTGCTGAAGGACGGCAAGCGCGTCGGCCACAACACCGATTGCCTGGGCTTCGCCGAAGGCTTCCGCCGCGGCCTGGCCGACGTGAAGCGCAACCGCGTGGTGCAGTTGGGCGCCGGCGGTGCGGGCGCTGCGGTGGCCCACGCGCTGCTCAGCGAAGGCGTGGAGCAACTGAGCGTCTACGAAGTGGACGCGGCCCGCGCCGAGGCCCTGGTGAACAACCTCAACCAGCATTTCGGCCATGGCCGGGCGCTGCTCTGCACCGACCTGCCGGCCGCCATGGCGGTGGCCGACGGCCTGGTCAACACCACCCCGGTGGGCATGACCAAGCTGCCCGGCACGCCGCTGCCGGTGGAACTGCTGCGCGCCGAGCTGTGGGTGGCGGAGATCATCTACTTCCCGCTGGAAACCGAACTGCTGCGCCACGCCCGCAGCCTCGGCTGCCGCACGCTGGACGGCGGCACCATGGCGGTGTTCCAGGCGGTGAAGGCCTTCGAGCTGTTCAGCGGCCGAGCGGCCGATGCGCAGCGGATGCAAGCCCACTTCCGCAGCCTGGATTGAGCGTAGGGCGTATAACCGTTCGCGGTTATACGCCGATACACCGGTCCCCTGCCCGGCTGCGAGGTTCTGCTGGACGCCTCATCGGCCACCAAAGCGGAGCCCTGTTCTACAACCAGCGGGCGCTCGGCCACGGTCAGGCGGCGGATAACGCGGAGCGTTATTCGCCCTACGCTCCTTGGGTCCATGGTATTTGCGTTGAAGAGCGCCCTCTCCCTAACCCTCTCCCTGAAGGGAGAGGGGACCGTTCGGAGTGCGCGGGTGTTTCTGTGTTAGCCGGCTTGTACCGAGTGACCGGCTGACACCACATCCATTCTCGGCACGGACAAGCTCCCTCTCCCTTCAGGGAGAGGGCTGGGGAGAGGGTTGCGGACTCCACCCCAGCTCCGGAGTCAAACCTGACGCCATTGTTCGCGAGCAAGAACTAGGCGTCCCCCTCGCTCCTACGAAAAGCCCTGCCCCCTATCCCCGCCAGTTCTCCCAAACCAACTGCACCCCGGTCGCCAGCAACCCCAGCCGCGCAATGCGGTAGAACCACACATGGTTGACCTTGTCCTGCAACCAGATGCCCAGCCACACACCCAGCACCACGATGGGCGCCAGCAGCAGGCTGGTCCCCAGGTTGCTCCAGGTGAACTGGCCGAGCAGCGCGTAGGGCACCAGCTTGATGGCGTTGGTCAGCAGGAAGAAGCAGTTCACCGTGGCGATGTAGCGCACCTTCTCCAGTTGCTGCGGCAGCAGGTACATCATCACCGGCGGACCGCCGGCGTGGGCGACGAAGCTGGTGAAGCCGGCGATGCCCGAGAGCACCACGCCCTTGCCCACGGCCGCCGGTTTCGGCTGGGCGGCGGCGCGGGCCACCAGGGTGTTGAGCAGCACGAAGGCGATGGCGATGCCGCCGATCAGCAGGGCGATGAAGCGTTCGCTGAGCAGGCCGAAGCTCAGCGCGCCCGCCGCCACGCCCAGCAGCGCGCCGGGCAGCATGATCTTCAGGTTGCGCAGGTCCCACTTGCCGTAGAAGCGCCGCAGGCCGGTGAAATCGGCCATGCAGAGGATCGGCAGCATCAGCGCCGCGGCCAGGGTCGGCGGCATGGCCAGGGCCATCAGCGGCACGGCGATGCCGCCCAGGGCGCCGCCGAAGCCGCCCTTGGAGACGCCGGTGAGCAGCACGGCGGGGATCGCCACCAGGAGGAATTCGAGGGTCATCACGCAACTCGTCGGCACACGGAGCCGCCGATTATGCCGCGTCGACGCGTCTGCGCCAGGCCCCGCGGGCGATCAGCGCCCGCTCAGTCCACCACCGGGCGCAGCAGCGCCTGTGCCTCGTACAGCGCCGGCAGGTAGCGCAGGCGCATTTCGTCCAGGCCCAGGCGCGAGGCGTGGGTGGTGATGGCCAGGCTCGCGCGCATGCGCCCGCTGCGGTCCAGCAGCGGCACGCCGATCACGCGCATGCCGATCTCGTATTCCTGGTCCACCACGCAGTAGCCCTGCCGGGCGACCTTGGCGATCTCGGCGTGCAAGGCGTCCATGTCCGTCAGCGTGTAGGGCGTCAGCGCCCGCGGCGGATTGCGTTCGAAATAGGCCGCCAGCTCCGCCTCGCCCAGCACCGCCAGCCACAGGCGGCCGCTGGCGGTGCAGTACATGGGCACCCGCGAGCCGGGGCGGATCGACAGCGAGGCGATGTGGCTGTAGCGGCTGCGCACCACGTGGACGATCTCGTCGCCGTCGCGGGTGCCCACCGAGACGTGCTCCTGGGTCTGCCGCGCCACCTGCTCGACGATGGGCCGCAGCATGCGCGGCAGCTGCGCCGAATCCACGTAGGCCTGGCCGATGCGCAATGCCTTGGGCGTCAGCCAGTAGTGGCGGCTGTCGGTCTCGGCGAAGCCTTCGTGCACCAGGGTCAGCAGGAAGCGCCGCGCGGCGCTGGGGGTGAGGCCGGACAGCCGCGCCGCCTCGGGCACGCTCAGGCGCGGGCGCTCGGCGCTGAACAGTTGCATCAGCGCCAGGCCTTTCTGCAGGCCGGCGATCAGGTCGCGGGGGTGGATGCTGGGGGTTTCCAAGGCACGGGCTCCGGGTAATTTGGCCGAATATTGCGATTATCGCATTGTCACTGCGAATACCGCACTAAAGCGCCGTCAATCGCATTGAGCGCAAAAGCCCGCCGCCGCACCCTGGCCAACAGAACAACGCCAAGAACCCCTGGAGGTCAGCATGATTCGCGGTTCCACCGAACTGGTCGCCATCGTCGGCACACCCATCGCGCAGGTGAAGTCGCCGGAGAACTTCAACACCTGGTTCGCCCACAACGGCCACGACCTGGCGATGATCGCCATCGACCTGGGCGCCGACGCGCTCGATGCCTTCGTCGCCACCCTGCGCGGCTGGCACAACCTGCGCGGCTGCGTGGTCACCGTGCCCTACAAGCAGGCCCTGGCGCCGCGCCTGGACGGCCTGAGCGCCCGCGCCGAGGCGCTGGGCTCGGTCAACGTGATCCGCCGCGAGGCCGACGGCCGCCTGCTGGGCGACAACGTCGACGGCGCCGGCTTCCTCAACGCCGCCCGGCGCCATGGCCTGCAGCCGGCCGGCAAGCGCGCGCTGGTGGTCGGCTCCGGCGGCGTCGGCAGCGCCATCGCCTATGCGCTGTGCGAAGCCGGCATCGGCGAGCTGCGCCTGCGCGACCTCGACCAGGTGCGCGCCGCCGCCCTGGTCGAGCGCCTGGGCGCCCTCTTCCCCCAGGTGCGCATCGGCGTGGGCTGCGACGACCTGGCCGGCCTCGACCTGCTGGTCAACGCCTCGCCGGTGGGCATGGGCGGCACCGGCGAGTTGCCGCTGCCGGGCATGCTGCTCGACGGCCTGCAGGCGCACACCCTGGTGGCCGACGTGATCACCAAGCCGGAGATCACCCCGCTGCTGGAGCGCGCCCGCGAGGCGGGCTGCCGCATCCAGACCGGCGCCGAAATGGCCTTCGCGCAGCTGGGCAACCTGGGCGCCTTCATGGGCGTCACGCCGCTGGAGATCCAGCCATGACCAGCCTCAACGCCCCGGCCTGGAGCCGCGAGTGCGACCTGCTGGTGCTGGGCAGCGGCGCCGCCGGTTTCGCCGCCGCGGCCACTGCCGCCTGCCAGGGCCTGCGCGTGCTGATGCTGGAGAAGGCGGCGAGCTTCGGCGGCACCTCGGCCATCTCCGGCGGCGCGGTATGGGTCTACGGCACCGACCAGGCCCGCGCCGCCGGCGCGAAGGACTCCGAAGAAGCCATGCGCACCTACCTGCGGCGCACCATCGGCCCGGGCTACAAGCCCGAGCTGGTCGACAGCTTCATCCGCAACGGCCACCGGGCCCTGCGCTGGCTGGAGGCCAACACCGAGCTGCGCTACGCCCTGCGCCCACACTCGCCGGACTACTACCCCGACGAGGAAGGCGGCACCGAATTCGGCCGCGCCCTGGAGATGGTCGAGTACGACGGCCGCCACCTCGGCGAGCGCTTCCGCGACCTGCGCATGCCGCCGCCGGGCATGCTGCTGTTCGGCGGCATGATGGTGAACCGCGTGGACATCCAGCATTTCCTCAGCTTCCGCCGTTCGCCGAAGTCGTTGTGGCACTGCCTGAAGCTGCTGGCCCGCTATGGCCTCGACCGCCTCAGCCACCACCGCGGCACGCGCCTGACCACCGGCAACGCCCTGATCGCGCGCCTGGCCACCACGGCCTTCGCCAAGGGCGTGGAGCTGTGGCTGAACAGCGAGGCGCAGCAGTTGCTGGTCGAGAATGGCGTAGTGGTCGGCGCCCAGGTGCTGCACGAAGGCCGCATCGAGCGCATCCGCGTGCATGGCGGCGTGGTCTGCGCCATGGGCGGTTTTGCCGCCGGCAAGCTGGCCGAGCGCTTCCGTCCGGCGAGCGACGGCGAGCACCTGAGCATGTCGCCGGACTGCAACGACGGCGCCGCCCTGCGCCTGGGCGAGGCCATAGGCGCGGCAGCCGGCGAGGGCCTGGCGGCGAACTTCTTCTGGGCGCCGGTCTCCGAACTGCGCCATGCCGACGGCCGCCACGAGCGCTTCCCGCACCTGGTCACCGACCGCGCCAAGCCCGGGGTGATCGCGGTGAACCGCGCCGGCCGGCGCTTCGTCAACGAGTCCAACTCCTACCATCACTTCGTGCAGAGCATGTTCGCCAGCGGCAACACCGAGTGCTGGCTGATCTGCGACGCCAGCGCCATGAACCGCTACGGCCTGGGCCTGGCGCGACCGAAGCCGGTCGACAACAGCGCGCTGGTGCAGGCCGGCTACCTGTACCAGGCCGACTCGCCGGACGCCCTGGCCCGCGCCCTCGGCATCGACGCCGAGGGCCTGCGTCAGACGCTGGAGCGCTTCAACGCCAACGCGCGCAACGGCGTCGACGCGGACTTCGCCAAGGGCGGCAACAGCTACAACCGCTACATGGGCGACCCGGACCACCGCCCCAACCCCTGCCTGGCGCCGCTGGAGAAGGCGCCCTACTACGCCGTCCGCCTGCACACCGGCGACCTCGGCTCGGCCCGCGGCCTGGTCACCGACGGCCAGGCCCGCGTGCTCGGCCGCGACGGCCAGCCGATCCCCGGCCTCTACGCCGCCGGCAACGACATGAACTCGCTGATGGACGGCACCTATCCCGGCCCCGGCATCACCCTCGGCCCCGGCCTGACCTTCGCCTGGCTGGCGGCCAACCACATAGCCGCGCGCCTCGCCGCGCCGGCCTCGCAACAAACAACCCTGGAGCACTGACGATGTACTACGAACTGCGCACCTACAGCATCGACCCGCTGAAACTCGCCGACTGGCTGGCCCTGTACCGCAGCCACGCCTACGAGGTGCAGACCGAGCACCTGGGCAGGCTGGTGGGCTTCTTCACCACCGAGTTCGGCGAATGCAGCCAGGTGGTGCACCTGTGGGCCTACGAGAGCCTGGACGAGCGCATGCAGCGCCGCGCCAGCATGGCCGCCGACCCGCGCTGGGCCGAGTTCGGCAAGCTGAACCGGGAACTGGGCGCGGTGCTCAAGCTGGAATCGCGGCTGATGAAGCCCACCGGCTTCTCCCCGCTGCAGTGATGGCCCCGGCGCGCGGAGCCCTTCCGCGCGCCCCGATAACGACAAGAGAAAACCCATGCCCACCTTGCAAACCCTCGACTGCGACGTCCTGGTGATCGGCTCCGGCGCCGCCGGCCTGGCCGCCGCCGTGACCGCCGCGCACCACGGCCTGCGCGTGGTCGTGGCGGAAAAGGCCGCGCAGCTCGGCGGCACCAGCGCCTGGTCCGGCGGCTGGCTGTGGATCCCGCGCAACCCGCTGGCCCTCGCCGAGGGCCACATCGAACCGGACGATGCGCCGGAGCGCTACCTCAAGGCGCAGGTCCATGCCGAGCAACTGGACGAGCGCCAGGCCGCCTTCCTCCGCCACGGCCCGGAGATGGTCGAGTTCTTCCAGCGCCACAGCGCCGTGCAGTTCTTCAGCGGCACTCACATGCCGGACATGCGCGATGGCGAGGGCTCCGCCGCCGGCGGCCGCTCACTGTGCGCCCAGCCCTACGACGGCCGCGAACTCGGCCCCTGGCTGCGCCACCTGCGCGAGCCGCTGGACCTCGTCAGCCTGGCCGGCATGGGCATCGCCGGCGGCGCCGACCTGGCCAACTTCCTCGACGCCACGCGCTCGCCGAAAGCCGCGCTCTACGCGCTCAAGCGCATCGCCCGGCACTGGTACGGGCGTCTGCGGCATGGGCGCGGCACGCAGTTGGTCAACGGCAACGCCCTGGTGGCGCGCCTGCTGCGCAGCGCCCTGGACCTGAAGGTGCAGTTGCTGACGCAAACGCCGATCCACGAACTGCTCCGCGAAGGCGGCAAGGTGACCGGTGCGCGCAGCGACACCCTGGAGTTCCACGCCCGTCGCGGCGTGGTCCTGGCCTGCGGCGGCTTCCCCCATGACCGCGAGCGTATCGCCCGACACATGCCCCACGCCCCGGACGGCTGGCAGCACCGCTCCGCCGCGCCGCCGCAGAACAGCGGCGATGGCCTGCGCCTGGGCGAAGCCGTAGGCGCGCAGGTCCGCGCCGACCTGGCCCACGCCGGCGCCTGGGTGCCGGTGTCCCTGGTGCCGCGCCGCGACGGCAGCGTCGGCCACTTCCCGCACCTGATCGAACGGGCCAAGCCCGGCTTCCTCTGCGTGCGCCGCGACGGCCGCCGCTTCGCCAACGAAGCCGACTGCTACCACGACCTCATGAGCGCCCTGTTCGTCGCCACGCCGCCGGGCGAGCCCCACGAAGCCTGGCTGATCGCCGACGCCCGGGCGCGGCGGCGCTACGGCATCGGCTGGGTGAAGCCCTTGCCCTTCCCGGACCTGCCCTACGAACGCCGCGGCTATCTGGTCAAAGCCCGCAGCCTGGCGCAACTGGCGGCGCGCTGCGGCATCGACGCCGAGCAACTGCAGGCGACGGTGGAGCGCTTCAACGAACACGCGGCGCTGGGCGAGGACGCGGATTTCCAGCGCGGCCGCTCGGCCTACAACAAGGCCCAGGGCGAAGCGCGGCAGCATCCCAACGCGTCGCTGCGGCCCCTGGAAAAAGGTCCGTTCTATGCGGTGAAGCTGCTGCCTGGCAGCCTCGGCACCTTCGCCGGCCTGCGCACCGACGCCCGCGCGCGGGTGCTGGACGCCAGCGGCGCGGCCATCGAGGGGCTGTACGCGGTGGGCAACGACATGGCCAGCGTGATGGCCGGCCACTACCCCAGCGGCGGCATCACCCTGGGGCCGGGCATGACCTTCGGCTACCTCGCCGGCCTGGAGCTGGCCGGGCTCAGCGCTGGATGTAGCGCAGCACCGCCTCGCAGATCATCTGCTTGTGGCGTTGCTTGACCTGCTCGTCGGCCAGGTCGATCTGGAAGATTTCGCCGAAGGTGTTGCGGTTGGACACGCGGTAGAAGCAGAACGAGCTGATGAACAGGTGCAGGTCCAGCGGGTCGATGCCCTCGCGGAACAGGCCCTGCTCGGCGCCGCGGCGAAGAATCTCGGCCAGCGACAGCAGCATGTTGTTGCTCATCGAGCGGATCGCCGTGGACTTCTTCACGTACTCGCCGTGGTGGATGTTCTCGATGGAAACGATGCGCACGAAGTCGACGTTGCGGTCGTGGTGGTCGAAGGCGAACTCGACGGTGCGGCGGATCGCCTCCAGCGGCTCCAGTTCCGCCAGGTGCAGCTTGTCCTCGGTGTGGCGGATGTCGCCGTAGAGCTTCTCCAGCACTTCGACGTAGAGCTGCTCCTTGCTGCCGAAGTAGTAGTAGATCATGCGCTTGGAGGTGTGCGTGCGCTCGGCGATGGCGTCCACCCGGGCACCGGACAGGCCCTGCTGGACGAACTCGGCGATGGCCGCCTGGAGGATGCCCTCGCGGGTTTTCTCGGGGTTGTTCTTGCGGCCCTTGCCACGCACTTCGGCGGGGTCCAGGGGTTCGACGACATTCGGCATGGTTGGCTCGCAGCCTCACGGAGAGCGCCGATTATGGGCCTCGCCACCCCGCCAAGGGAAGCGGCGCGGGGCTTGCCGCGCCGCCCCCGGGCACTACAGCTTGGGCTTGCGCGCGGCGCCGCTGCGCGCCTGGGCCATGGCCGCCAGGCGCACGGCGACGTTGGCCGCGCCGTAGCCGGCATAGCCGTTCCTGCGCTGGAGGATTTCGAAGAAGAAGCGCCCCTCGAACGGCTCGGTGTAGACGTGGAACAGCTCGCCGCCCTGGGCGTCGCGGTCGTAGAGCACGTTGAAGTAGGCCAGTTCGCTGAGGAACTCGTCGTCGAAGTCGAAGCGCGCCGCCAGGTCGTCGTAGTAGTTCAGCGGGATGTCCAGCAGCGGCACCCCGGCCTGCTTGGCGCGGGTGACCTCGGCGAAGATGTCTTCGCAGGCGAAGGCGATGTGGTGCACGCCCGAGCCGCGGTAGCTGGACAACGCGTGGGAAATGGCGGTGTTGCGGTTCTCCGAGATGTTCAGCGGCAGGCGCAGGCTGCCGCAGCGGCTGCGGATGGCGCGGCTTTTCACCAGGCCGTAGGGGTCGGGCAGGACCACCTCGTCGTCGGCCTCGAAGTCGAACAGCGCCTTGTAGAACAGCACCCAGCTGTCCAGGCTGTCGGCCGGCAGGGCCATGGCCATGTGGTCGATGCGCTGCAGGTTGCCGCTGGCCTGGGCCTGGGCGTCGAGGCGGAAGTCGCTGTCGTAGATGGTCTGCCCCGGCGCGCCCTGCTCCACCAGGTAGATTAGGCTGCCGTCGGGGGCGCGCACCGCGGGCACCTCGCGTTCGTTGGGGCCGACCAGGCCGCGGAACGGCTGGCCACGGAAGGCCTGGGCGCGCTCCAGGGCCTGGGCGCCGTCGCGCACCCGCAGGGCGGTGGCGCACAGCGAGGGGCCGTGGGCTTCGAAGAAGTTGTGGGCGAAGGAGTATGGCTCGGCGTTGAGCACGATGTTGATGTCGCCCTGGCGCAGCAGGCTCACCGCCTTGGAGCGGTGTTCGCCGGCGCGGGCGAAGCCGAGCTTCTCCAGCCAGTTGCCCAGGCGCGCGCCCAGGTTCTCGTCCACGGCGAATTCGAGGAACTCCACGCCGTCGTAGCGGCTGGCCGGCGGCGGCGCGAAGAGGATGCCAGGGTCGCCGGCGGGAGCGGCGTCCTGCTCCAGCAGGCGGCGCGTCTTCTCCTCCAGGTAGAGCAGCGAGCGCAGGCCGTCGGCGGCGTTGGCGCGGGTCGGCGAGGCGCGGAAACCATCGTTGAAGATTTCCAGCGACAGCGGGCCCTGGTAGCCGCTGCGCAGGATGGGCGCGAGGAAGCCCGCCAGGTCGAACTCGCCCTGGCCGGGGAAGCAGCGGAAGTGCCGGCTCCATTCCAGCACGTCCATGGCCAGCACGGGCGCGTCGGCCATCTGCACGAAGAAGATCTTCTCGCCGGGGATGTCGGCGATGCCGCTGGGGTCGCCCTTGATCGACAGGGTGTGGAAGCTGTCCAGCAACACGCCCAGGGCCGGGTGGTCGGCGGCTTTCACCAGGTCCCAGACCTGCTGCCAGGTGTTGACGTGGCGGCCCCAGGCCAGGGCCTCGTAGCCGATGCGCAGGCCGCGCTTGCCGGCGCGCTCGGCCAGCTCGCGGAGGTCGTCGACGAGAATGTCGCGCTCGCCCAGGGAGTCGGCGACGGTGTTGCTGCACACCAGCACCAGGTCGGTGCCCAGCTCCTGCATCAGGTCGAACTTGCGCTCGGCGCGCTCCAGGTTGCGCGCCAGGCGCTCGCGGCGGCAGCCCTCGAAATCGCGGAAGGGCTGGAACAGGGTGATCGCCAGATTCAGGTCGGCGCACATCTGGCGCACGTCGCGCGGGCTGCCGTCGTAGTACAGGAGGTCGTTTTCGAAGATCTCCACGCCGTCGAAGCCGGCGGCGGCGATGGCTTCGAGTTTCTCGGGCAGGGTACCGCTCAGGGAGACGGTGGCGATCGAGCGCTGCATGCTGGGGCTCCTGTGCTGCTGGCTTCTGCGAGCCATGGCCTGGCCGCCGGCTGTCGGCGACCTTCGGAAATATCGCCAGCCGTAGGACGCACGGCTGGTCATTGGATTATTCGCAGGGTATTTTCCAGCGGCAAGGCAAATTGTACGAACCAGTTAGTTTTGTGTTCGATCAGCGAACAAAAGGCCGATCGGCGAATTGACGGTTTTTCGTCCAGTGGCCGACCATGGATTCACCGCGACACACCAGGGCCATGCCTCCCCTGGCCCGCGAGACGCCTTGCCCTATAACAATTTCAACAAGAGTCCCTGCCCATGTTGACTGCACGCCTCCCCACCGCCGCCGTCTCCAGCCCTGCGCGAACGCCGGCTCGCCCTCAGCCCTGAGCCGCGCCGCCGGCGCATTTCCGATACGGGCCCCGGCCAGGGGCCTTAGCGACGACCTCAGTGCCCCTGTTCGATCAGCGCACACGCCCCTGAAGGGCGCGGCGCCCGGGCAGGCACCGACAACAACAAGAACCGGAGACAACGATGGCGACTTCCTCCAGCTCCCAAGCCAAGAAAGCCACCGCCAGTGGCTGGATCGGCTCGGCCCTCGAGTACTACGACTTCTTCATCTACGCCCAGGCCGCTGCGCTGATCTTCCCGCAGCTGTTCTTCCCCTCTTCCGACCCGAAGATGGCCATAGTCGCGTCGCTGGCGACCTACGGCGTGGGCTACCTGGCCCGCCCGATCGGCGCCTTCTTCCTCGGCCACTGGGGCGATACCCGCGGGCGCAAGAACGTACTGCTGCTGTGCATGTTCATGATGGGCCTGTCGACCATGGCCGTGGGCCTGCTGCCGACCTACCACGACGTCGGCTTCCTCGCCCCGGCGCTGCTGGTGGTGCTGCGCCTGGTGCAGGGCTTCGCCGTGGCCGGGGAAATCTCCGGAGCCAGCTCGATGATCCTCGAACACGCGCCCTTCGGCCGCCGCGGCTACTTCGCCAGCTATACCCTGCAGGGCGTGCAGGCCGGCCAGGTGATGGCCGCCGCGGTGTTCCTGCCGCTGGCCTACTTCATGCCCAACGACGCCTTCAACGCCTGGGGCTGGCGGATTCCCTTCCTGCTCAGCGCCGTGGTGCTGATCGCCGGCCTGATCATCCGCCGCGAAGTCCACGAGACCCCGGCCTTCGTCAATGAGGAAGCCAAGCAGCAGGTGGCCAAGTCGCCGATCGCCGAAGCCTTCCGCAACAGCTGGAAGCAGATGCTGCTGGTGATGGTCATGTCGCTGATGAACGTGATCCCGGTGGTGGCCACCATCTTCGGCGCGGCCTACGCGGTGCAGCCGGCCTACGGCATCGGCTTCGACAAGAGCGTGTACCTGTGGATCCCGGTGGTGGGCAACATAGTCGCGGTGCTGGCCATTCCCTTCGTCGGCAACCTCTCCGACCGCATCGGCCGCCGTCCGACGCTGATCTTTGGCGCCCTGGGCTCGGGCCTGCTCGCCTTCGGCTACCTGTACGCCATCAGCATCCAGAACGTGCCGCTGGCCTTCCTCATGTCGCTGCTGATGTGGGGCCTGGTGTACCAGGGCTACAACGCGGTGTTCCCGTCCTTCTACCCGGAGCTGTTCCAGACCCGCTACCGCGTCTCGGCCATGGCCATCGCGCAGAACATCGGCACCATGCTCACCGCCATGCTGCCGGCGCTGTTCGCCGCCGTCGCCCCGCCCGGCTCGGACAACGTCCCGATGGTGATCGGCAGCCTGGCCTTCCTCATCACCTGCCTGTGCGCCTTCGCCGCCTACCTGGCCCCGGAAACCCACCGCCTGCCGATGGAAGACCTGGGAAAGCCTGACGCCAAGCCGCTGGAAAAAGCCGCCTACGACAGCGCGCGGCAGAACAGCCTGCGGGTGGCGAGCCACTGAACAGGTAATGCCCGAGCATGAAAAAAGGCCCCGTGAGGGGCCTTTTTCGTGGGGCGGCGTCAGGCGACATGCACTGCCCGCACCTGGATTTCCACCCCCAGGGTACGGCGCAGGGCATCGAAGATCGCCGCCAGGTTGTCCATGCCCGGATTACCCGAGGCCGACAGCATGCGGTGCAGGCTTTTGCTCGGCCGTTCCGTCTCCAGCGCCAGGCGCTCGAAGCCCAGGGTGGCGTTGACCAGATCGCGGAGGATCAGGCGCGCGGCGTCCGGCTCGCCGTTGAGGAACAGCGAGGCGGCCTCGTCGAGCAGCGCGGTGGCGAATGCCGGTTCGCGCTGCACCCGCGCGACGACGGTCTGTTTGAAATCCCTGGTCAGTACCATTGGAATCACCCTCTCATCTGCGGCCCGAACCGGGCCTTCTTGCGTTGCTTGTACTCGGCGTGCAGCACCTTCGCCTTGCGGATATCCGCCGCCTGGCCGGCCTTGCTGCCACCACCGAACAGCACGATGAGCGCCTCGCCGTCCCTCGCCAGGTAGATCCGGTAGCCCGGGCCCCAGTCGATGCGGTATTCGCCGATGCCATCGAACCATTTGACATTGGAGGTGTTGCCCACCGCCATGCGCACCTTGGCGGTGGCAACCTTGGCCGCCGCCTGGAAATGCAGGGAGTCGAACCACTCCTGATAGGGGCAGGACGCGTCTTCCCGGACATACTCGACCACCTCTATGGCCGCCATAGTAACCTCCTCGTTACCATTTACCAATAGGCCTCAGACGAGGCGAGTGCTGCTTCGGGAATGGAATCCCCCTCACCGGCGTCTGTGCGAGGGGAAGAAAGTACGGTTACCGGGCGCCTGCCCGGGGTGCGCTGCTGCACACCTGGCTATCACCCTGGAGAAGAAACGGAAGTTGCCTACATCGCGAGAGCCCAGGTCCGACGCCCCGCAGCGGAAAATCGCGGACAGAGTCCGCGATCGGATTCACCGGCCCGCCGGACGCATCGGTGGCACGGCCAACGGCGGATAACCGCGAACGGTTATGCACCCTACGCTCCAGGAGTATCAGGATGACTCCAGACTTCCCGGCGGCTCAGGACAGCCCCCTCTCCCTCCGGGAGAGGGTTGGGGTGAGGGGCTCTTGAACCCGGCACCGACGCCACCGTGAAACTCCATTCGCGAGCAAGCTCGCTCCTACACCACCCCTCACCCCCGCCGCTGCATCCAGGCCGCCGCCAGCCCGCTCAGGCAGATCACAGCAATGCCCACCAAAGCACTGGCGCTCGGCACGTGGCTGAAGACCAGCCAGCCGATCAGCCCGGCGAAGACGATCTGG
Organism: Pseudomonas sp. AAC; assembly: GCF_000725445.1. Classification (NCBI taxonomy): domain Bacteria; kingdom Pseudomonadati; phylum Pseudomonadota; class Gammaproteobacteria; order Pseudomonadales; family Pseudomonadaceae; genus Pseudomonas; species Pseudomonas sp. AAC. The sequence goes on from NZ_KL647098.1 coordinate 386,415, forward strand.
CAATAGCCGAAGGGCGCCAGCAGCGCCGGGGCGGCATGGCGGAAGGCCTGGGTGAGGAACAGGTGGGCAGACATGCCGCAGGTGCCCAGGGCGAGCATCAGCAGCGCGTGACCGAGGCTCGGGGTGTGCCAGACGAAGGGCACCATCGCAGTGGTCAGCGCGGTGTTCAGCAGGCCGGCGAAGAAGTTGCTGGTGGTCGGGCTGTCCACCGCCGCCAGCTTGCGCGTCAGCAGCTGGTAGAAGCAGAAGCACAGCGCCGAACCCAGCGGCAGCAACACCGCCGGGGTGAACAGTTCGCCGCCGGGATGGACGATCGCCAGCACCCCGGCGAAGCCCAGGCTCACCGCGGCCCATTGCCCGGCGCTGACCTTCTCGTGCAGCAGCGGCACCGACAGCGCGGTGACCATCAGCGGTGCGAGGAAATTGACCGCCGTGGCCTCCGCCAGGGGGATGTACTGCAGGCCGGTGGTGAACAGCAGGCTGGTGCCCAGCAGGCACAGCGCGCGCAGGGTCTGCAGCCCCGGCCGGCGGGTGCGCAGCACGCGCAGGCCCGACTGCGGCAGGAAGATGCCGGCCATCAGCAGCGTGTGCACCACGTAGCGGGCCCAGACCACCAGCAGGATCGGGTAGAAGCCGGAGAGGTACTTGGACAGGGCGTCGTGGGTGGAGAACAGCGAGGTGGCCAGCACCACCAGAAGGATGCCCTTCAGGGGCTGGCTGCTGCCGGACAACGCGGAGGCGGCGGTCATCGGGTTTCCCGTGGTTTACAAAGCAAGGCGCCCGGCAGTGTGCCGGGCGAACGGGTGGATGGGAATGGCGCAGTTGCCGGCATCAGAGCCGGGCGAGCACCGTGCGTGCCTTGTCCAGCGCCAGGCTGGCCCGCTCCAGGGCGCTGACGCCCTGCTCCAGCAACTGCCGGGTGGGGATTTCCAGGCTCAGCGGCACGCTCGCCGGCAAGGTCCGCAACAGACCCGCCAGGTCGCAGTCGCCATCGCCGGGGAAGCGCCGCTCGTTGCGCGCCTGGCGGAGGATTTCCTGCATGTCGTCCGGGCGTGGGCCGGCCACGTCGCACAACTGGGCATAGCGCATGCGCGAGGCCGGCAGCTGCGCCAGATCCTGCAAGGATGAGCCGGAACGGTCGAAGTGGAAGGCGTCGACCAGCACGCAGCCGTTGTCGCGCCCGGCGTTGCGCACCACGCGCCAGGCCGTGGCCAGGTCGGGGGCGTCGGTCCAGGGCATGAACTCCAGGTGCGGATGAATGCCGTAGCCCTCGGCCAATTCGCACAACTCGGCGAAGCGTTCGGTCATGCGCGCCTCATCCGCGTCGTTGCCGGCCACCAGCAGCTCCGTGCCGCCGAACTCGGCGCCGACGGCGAGGATGGGCTCGAAGTCGGCCACGCGGGTCTCCGGCTTCAGGCGCAGGATTTCCAGGTCCAGCACGCGGATGCCGGTGTCGCGCAGGCGCGCCTGGGTCTGCCGGCGCAGCTCGGCATCGGCCACCAGCGGGAAGTGGTGCTCCTCGGCGGTGGCCGGCACCAGGCGCAGGCCGACGTGGCTGTAGCCGGCGCGGGCGGCGACCTCGACCATGTCCGGCGGCGACAGTTCGAGGACAGTCAGAGCGGCGAGGGAGAAGATTCGGTCGGTCATGGGTATCGGTATCCGGTTCACAGGTGAATTGTAGGAGCGCCCCCTGGGCGCGAATCGCGTGGCTTGCAGGCCGCGCCAAGGCGCTTTTCCTTTTCGTAGGAGCGAGCTTGCTCGCGAACGGTATTCACCGGCAGCCCAGGTGTCAGGTTCAAGAGCGCCCTCTCCCCAACCCTCTCCCGCAAGCGGGAGAGGGGGCTGTCCGGCATGGACGGGAAGCTCGGCGTCAACTTGTAGGATGGGTTGAGCTTGCGATACCCATGCGGTCGTGGTGATGGGTATCGCTTCGCTCCACCCATCCTACGGTGGCCCCTCTCCCGTACGGGTTCATTCACTCAACCCGCGCCGGCGCACACGCCCGGCCGCTGGCGGCGGCCTCGCGGATGGCCTCGATCAGCGCCAGGGTGCGGCCGCCGTCCACGGCGTCGGTCAGCGGCTGCTCCTCGCCATGCACCACACGCACAAAATGCTCCAGTTGCCGGCGCAGCGCCTCGCCCGGGGTGAAGGGCTCGCTGCTGCGCAGCAACGGCTGGTGCCAGCCGGCGCCCGGCTGCGCGTAGTGCCAGCGCTGCAACTGCGGGATGCTCAGCGCACCCTCGGTGCCGGCCAGCAGGTAGCAGGGCTGGTCGACCTGACGCGGGTAGACCGGGCTCTCGCCGGAATCCAGCTCCCAGCTCCAGGGCGCGGCCACGCCGTCGGAGCCGGTCAGGCTGCCAAGGGCGCCGTTCTCGAACTGCAGGAGGATGGCCGCGCTGTCCTCGTTGACCAGGCCGCGCACCGCGTTGCCGGTGAAGGCCTGCACCTGCGCCACCTCGCCGCACAGGTAGCGCAGCAGGTCGAGGTCGTGGATCAGGTTGGTGAGCAGGAAGCCGGCGCCCGGCTCGCGGCGCCAGGGCACTTCGAAGTAGCTGTCGGGCTTCTGCAGCTGCCACAGCGCGGTGACGTTGACCAGCCGGCCCAGGTCGCCCGCGGCCAGGATTTCCCGCGCCTTGCCGATCAGCGGGTTGTGCCGGCGGTGATGGCCGACCAGCACCGGCACGCCGCTGCCCCGGCTCGCCTCCACCAGCTCGCGCACTTCGTCCAGGTGCACGCCCACCGGCTTCTCCAGCAGCACCGGCACGCCGGCGGCCAGGCAGTCCAGGGCGGTGGTCACGTGCAGGTTGTTGGGGTTGGCGATGATCGCCGCCTGCGGTTGCGCCGCTTCCAGCATGCGCCGGTGGTCGGCGTAGTACGGCACCCCGCACTCGGCGGCGAACCCGGCCGCGCCAGGGCCCGGGTCGGCCACCGCGCAGAGTTGCAGGGCGGGCACCTGGAGCAGGTGCTGGTGATGCTGGCGGCCCATGATGCCGGCGCCGATCAGGGCAATGCGCAAGGGAGCGGTCACGCGGGATTCCTCTTCTGCTTGTTGTGCTGGAGCCTCGCTGCACGGGGCTCCATGGAATGGCATGAGCAAATTTAGAACTCGGTTCCATTTTTACTCAAGCGCAATGCGACAAGCAGCGGGCGATTATCGACCGCCGTTACATCCGGGCAGGCGCAAGCGGCCCTCCTCCGCGGGAGGAAGGCCAGCAAGCAAGGGGGAATCAGGCGAAGAGGTCGGAAGCCTGGCTGGCGGCGGACAGCTCGGCGCTGGCGGCCAGCAGCAGAGGCGCCAGTTCATGCAGGCGCGCTTCCGGCAGGCGCACGCTGGGCCCGGCAATGCTCAGCACGCCGATCGCCCGGCGGTCCACCGGGCTGTGCACCACGGCGGCCAGGGCCGAGGTGCCGAGCGCCGAGGTTTCTTCGACCCAGGCGTAGCCACGCTCGCGGGCACGGCGCAGGTAGCCGAGCAGTTCGTCCTCGCTGCGCGGCGCGCGCGGGCCGAAGTTGGCGGGGTCGCCCACGCCCTGCCGGCGCACCAGTTCCAGGGCCTGGGCGTCGTCCAGGCTGGCCAGCCAGGCGTGCCCGGAGGCGGTGTAGAACAGCGGCGCGTCGCGGCCCATGTCCGGGTCATAGCGCAGCCCCGAGCGGGCGCCCTGGGACTTGGCGATCCAGGTCTGGCGGCTGCCGTCGATCACCCCCAGGCGCACCAGTTCGCCGCTGTCCTGGGCCAGGCGGTCGAGGATCGGCTGGACGATGTCGGCACCGCTGCAGGACAGGTAGCGGAAGCCCAGCGCCACCAGCTTGGTGGACAGCTGGTAGCGGGCGTTCTCCGGGTTCTGCCGCACGTAGCCCAGGCGGATCAGCTCGGCGAGCATGCGGTGGGTGGCGCTCTTGGGTATCTCCAGGCGCTCGGCGAGGGTCTGCATCGGCAAGCCGCGCGGCTCGCTGGTGAGGCTTTCGAGAAGGCTGAAGGCACGTTCGATCTGGCTACCGGCCATGGGCGTCGTCCACTACGAGGATCGGCGGATTCTAATGAGATCGACCGGGCCGGGGAACCGCCGGGCTGGATCGGATGCCTTCGCTAAATGTTCGAACCGGTTAATTAATGTTCGCTATTCGCACAAGAAGCGTTTTCGCCGATTGTCCGCCGTCCGCCGCCCTTCCACTATCGAGCCGTACCGAAACACCCGGCAGCGCCTGCTGCCCTCGGACGCGAACACCCTCGAACAATTACAAGAAGGTCCAGAGCCATGCCACACAGCACACGCCCCTCTTTCGATCCGCGAACGCCGGGCCACCCGGCCGCCTAGCGCCGCGCTTCCCGGCGCCCCGCCGCGCCGCACAAGCCTCTCCCACAACAATGACTCCAGAGAGATCGTCATGGGCTACCCCTGCATCCGTCGTTTTCCCCGTTACCTGCCCGCCGCCCTGGCCCTGGCCGGTACCACCCTGCCCGCCTTCGCCGACGGCTTCCTCGAAGACGCCAAGTCGAGCCTGACGCTGCGCAACTTCTACATGAACCGCAACTACCTGGGCGACACCGCCCAGGGCAAGGCCGAGGAGTGGACGCAGAACTTCATCCTCGACTTCAAGTCCGGCTTCACCCAGGGCACCGTCGGCCTGGGCCTGGACATGCTCGGCCTGTACAGCGTCAAGCTCGATGGCGGCAAGGGCACCGCCGGCACCCAGTTGCTGCCGGTGCACGACGATGGCCGCCCGGCCGACGACTTCGGCCGCCTGGCGGTGGCCGGCAAGGCGCGCATTTCCAAGACCGAGCTGAAGGTCGGCGAATGGGCGCCGGCACTGCCGATCCTGCGTTCCGACGACGGCCGTTCGCTGACGCAGACCTTCCAGGGCGCGCAGGTGACCTCGAAGGAACTCGCCGGGCTGACTCTCTACGGCGGCCAGTTCCGCCAGAACAGCCCGCGCAACGACGCCAGCATGGAGGACATGAGCCTGTTCAACCGCACGGCCTACACCTCCGACCGCTTCGACTTCGTCGGCGGCGAATACCGCTTCAACGGCGAGCGCACCCTGGTCGGCCTGTGGAACGCCGAGCTGAAGGACATCTACCAGCAGCAATACCTGCAAGTGCAGCACTTCCAGCCGGTGGGCGACTGGGTGCTGGGTGCCAACCTCGGCTACTTCTGGGGCAAGGAAGACGGCAGCGCCCGCGCCGGCGACCTGGACAACCGCACCGCCTCCGGGCTGTTCTCCGCCAAGTACGGCGCCGGCACCTTCTACCTGGGCCTGCAGAAGATCATGGGCGACGACGAGTGGTTCCGCGTCAACGGCGCCAGCGGCGGCACCCTGGCCAACGACAGCTACAACTCCAGCTACGAGAACGCCAAGGAGCGCTCCTGGCAGCTGCGCTACGACTACGACTTCGCCGGCCTCGGCCTCCCCGGCCTGACCCTGATGAACCGCTACATCCACGGCAGCAACGTGTACAACGCCAGCACCGATGACGGCATCGAATGGGGCCGCGAGAGCGAGCTGGCCTACACCGTGCAGTCCGGGCCGCTGAAGACGCTGAACCTGAAGTGGCGCAACTCGACCATGCGCCGCGACTGGGGAAGGACCAACAGCTTCGACGAGAACCGGTTGATCGTGAGTTATCCGCTGGATCTGTTGTAACGCCCGAACCGGGCGCTTTTCGTAGGATCGAGGGGGGACGCCTGGTTCCTGCTCGCGAATGAGCCCCGCAGCGGAGTCTGTTCGCGAGCAAGCTCGCTCCTACAATGCGCCCACCTGTAGGAGCGGGCCCTGCCCGCGATTCGCGCGCAGGGCGCGCTCCTACAGGGGCATGGTTGTGCGCCGGAAACCGCGGTTATCGCGGACGGAATCCGCTCCTACGCTGGACCCACTTTCGAACCCACGTTCAAGTAGGAGCAACTGTCTTGCCGACTCCGTCAGGGTGCGCCTCAACGGATGGGTTGAGCCTTGGCGAAACCCATGCGGTGGCGGCGATGGGTATCGCTTCGCTCAACCCATCCTACGGGGCTGCCTTGCCTGCCACGCCGTGGGGCTCTTCGTAGGAGCGGGCCCTGCCCGCGATTCGCGCGCAGGGCGCGCTCCTACATTTATTGGCGCGCCATGGCTGATGCAGCGTAGGAATCGCGGATGGAATCCGCTCCTACGGGGGCGTCCTGGAGCCTTGCGTGACCGGGGTCTCGAACAGGCGCTCCATGGTCGAATCCGCGGCGCGCCGGGGATCAAGGTCAAACGGCGGATAACCGCGAACGGTTATCCGCCCTACGGTTGAGTTCGACCGTAGCGGGCCGGGCCTCGCCCTACCCGGCCTCAAGGCTGTAGCCCACGCCGTATACCGAGCGGATGGGATCGTGCCCCGGGGCCACCGCCGCCAGTTTGCGTCGCAGGTTCTTCACGTGGCTGTCGACAGTGCGGTCGGCGACCACGCGGTGGTCCTGGTAGATGTGGTTCATCAACTGGTCGCGGGACAGCACCTGGCCGGGGCGTGCGGCCAGGGCGGCGAGCATGCGGAACTCCACCGGGGTGAGGTCCAGCGCCACGCCCAGGTAGCGCGCCTGGAAGGCCTGCGGGTCCAGTTCCAGGCCCAGGCTCGGCGCCTGGGCGCCGCTGCGGCGCAGCACGGCCTTGACCCGCGCCACCAGTTCGCGGGGGGAGAAGGGTTTGCAGATGTAGTCGTCGGCGCCCAGTTCCAGGCCCAGCAGGCGGTCGATCTCCTCGACCCGCGCGGTCATCATGATCAGCGGCATGCGGCTGAAGCCGCGCAGCTCGCGGCAGATGTCCAGGCCGTCGCGGCCGGGCAGCATCAGGTCGAGCAGCAGCAGGTCGTAGGTCTTGCCGCGCAGCGCCGGGATCACCGCGTTGCCGTCGGCGAGGTGTTCCACCTGGTAGCCGGCGACGCGCAGGTAGTCGCCCACCAGCGCGGCCAGCTTGGGTTCGTCTTCCACCAGCAGGATGTCGCCCTGGCTCATGGCGCGTCTCCGGCCTGCGGCAGTTCCAGCGTCATCAGCAACCCTCCCATGCTCGATGCCCGGGCGCTCAGGCGGCCGCCGTGCACCTCGGCGATGCCGCGGCAGATCGCCAGGCCCAGGCCGGTGCCGCCGCTGGCGCGGTTGCGCGAGCGCTCGGCGCGGTAGAAGCGCTCGAACAGGCGCTCCAGCGCCGCCGGGTCGACGCCCGGCGCGGAATCCTCGCACTGTACCAGCACCCGTTCGCCCTCGCGCAGCGCGCGCAGCACGGTGCGGCCGCCGGGGTCGGTGTAGCGCCGGCTGTTCTCCAGCAGGTTGTGCAGCAGTTGGCCCAGGCGCGACTCGTCGCCCAGCACCCACAGCGGCTCGTCGGGTAGCTCTACGTCCAGGGCCAGGCCGCGTTCGGCGAAGCCGGCGCGGAAGGCGTCGGCCACCACCGGCAGCAGCACCCGCAGGTCGATGCGCTCGCGGCGGTAGGTGGGCCCGCCGACCTCGGCCAGGGACAGGTCGAAGAGGTCGTCCACCAGCTTGGCCAGGGCCCCCACCTCGGCCTGCAGCGAGCGCAGGGCGGCGCCGTCCAGGGGGCGGATGCCGTCCTCCATGGCCTCCAGCTCGGCGCGCATCACCGCCAGCGGGGTGCGTAGCTCGTGGGAGATATCGGCCATGAAGTCGCGGCGCAGGCGTTCGTTGCTGGCCAGGGTGGCGGCCATGCGGTTGAAGTCGGCGGCCAGCTGGCCGGCCTCGTCGGCCGAGCGCACCGGCAGTTGGATGGCGTAGTCGCCGGCGGCCAGGCGATGGGTGGCCCCGGCCACCTGGCGGATCGGCCGCAGCAGGCTGCGGGTGAGCCACCAGGCGATCACCGCCGTGGCCAGCAGGCAGGCCAGGCCGATGAGCAGGCTGGAGCGCAGCTGGTTGAGCTGGAAGCGCCGGTCGCCGACGCTGGTCACCGACTGCAGCGGCGCCAGGGCCATCCAGCCGACCACCTGGCCCTGGTGGCGGATCGGCCGCAGGACCATCTCCCGCGGCGGCGCCTGGTAGCCGATGATCAGGCGCTGCGCCTCGTCCAGCAGAGCGAAGCGGACGAAGGCGCCGGTGAGGTCGGAGACGGTCAGCAGGCTGGGGTCGAAGTCGCGGTCCTGGGTCGCCGCGTCGGGGCGCAGCATGTCGAACCACTGTTCGTGGTCGCGGCGGATGAAGTCCCAGCTGCCGTGGGTGGCGAAGGCCCGCTCGGCGCGCGGGACGATGAGTTCCATGCGCTCCTCGGCCTGCTGGTTGAGGTAGCCGAGGAAGCCGTACCTGAGGCTCAGGTAGGCGGCGAAGACCATGCCCAGCACGGCGAAGGCGCAGACCGCCAGCATGGCCAGGAAGAATTTGCTGGAGAGGCTGATTTTCATGGCACCGCCGGGCTCTGTCGGGATGCCGCCATTGAAGCGCGGCCCCCGCGGCCCTTCAAGGCGCGGCGGGCAATCTCCCAGATTTCTGCACATTGCCTGCACATTCGCCGAGCACCCTTGACGCTGAATCCAACCCAGGATCGGAGTCCCGGATGCCCCCCCTCGCCCCCCCGCTTTCCTCGCTGGCCCGCGCCCTGTTGCTGGGCGCCGGCCTGCTCGCCCTGGGCGGCTGCCTCGACGACGAGGCGGCCGCGCCGCAAGCCGACCTGCAGGAGGTCGGCATCTACCAGGTGCGCAGCGCGCCCCAGGCGCTCAGCCTCACCCTCCCCGGCCGCGCCAGCGCGCACCTGGTGGCGGAGATCCGCCCGCAGGTCGGCGGCATCATCCAGCGGCGGCTGTTCGAGGAAGGCCAGATGGTGAAGGCCGGCCAGGCGCTGTACCAGATCGACGCGCAGCCCTACGAGGCCGCCCTGGCCCAGGCCGAGGCCAGCGTCACTTCCGCCCGCGCCACCCTGAAGGCGGCCGAACTCAAGGCCCGGCGCGACGCCCAGCTGGTGAAGATCGACGCCATCAGCGCGGAGGACAACGAGAGCGCCCAGGCCGCGCTGCTGGAGGCCCGCGCCAGCCTGCAGTCGGCCCAGGCGGCGCTGAAGACGGCGCGCATCAACCTGGGCTACACGCGGATCGACGCGCCGATCTCCGGGCGCACGGCCACCTCCTCGGTCACCGCCGGCGCGCTGGTCACCGCCGAGCAGACCACCGCCCTGACCACCGTGCAGCAGTTGGACCCGATCTACGTCGACTTCACCCAGCCCAGCACCACCCTGCTGCGCCTCAAGCGCGAGCTGGCCGAGGGCAAGCTCGCCCCCGCCGAGGCGCAGGACGCCACGCGCATCAGCCTGCAGCTGGAGGACGGCAGCGCCTACGCCCACGAGGGCACCCTGACCTTCAACGGCGTGAGCGTCGACGAGAGCACCGGCAGCGTGACCCTGCGCGCCCTGGTGCCCAACCCCGAGGGCCTGCTGCTGCCGGGTATGTACCTGAAGGCGACGCTGGCCGAGGGCGTGCAGCCGGACGCCATCCTGGTGCCGCAGCAGGGCGTGGCCCGCAACGAGCGCGGCCAGGCCACCGCCCTTGTGGTGGTCGACGGCAAGGTCGAGCAGCGCCAGCTGAGCCTGGCCCGCGCGGTGGGCAACCGCTGGTGGGTCGACAAGGGCCTGGCGGACGGCGACCAACTGATCGTCCAGGGCGCGCAGAAGGTCCGCGTCGGCCAGCAGGTCAAGACCCTGGACGCGCAGCTGACCGCGCAGAACGACGCGCGCGACTGAGGACCCGCCATGGCACGCTTCTTCATCGACCGGCCCATCTTCGCCTGGGTGCTCGCCATCCTGGTGATGCTCGGCGGCACCCTGGCCATCTTCCAGCTGCCGCTGGCCCAGTACCCCAGCATCGCGCCGCCGCAGATCCGCCTCAGCGCCACCTACACCGGCGCCTCGGCCAAGACCATGGAAGACTCGGTGACCCAGGTCATCGAGCAGCAGATGACCGGCCTGGACGGCCTCACCTACATGTCCTCCAGCAGCAGCTCGGCGGGCAGCGCCAGCATCACCCTGACCTTCGACGCCGGCACCGACATCAACACCGCGCAGATGCAGGTGCAGACCAAGCTGGAGCAGGCCAAGGCGCGGCTGCCCGACGAGGTGCAGCAGCAGGGCATCGAGATCCGCAATTCCTCCAGCGACTTCCTGATCATCCTCTCGCTGGTCTCGGACAACCCCGAGGTCGGCGCCACCGACATCAGCGACTTCATCGCCAGCACCCTGTACGACCAGGTCAGCCGCGTCAGCGGTGTCGGCGAGGTGACCACCCTGGGCTCCAGCTACGCCATGCGCATCTGGCTGGACCCGGACAAGCTCAAGCAGTACTCGCTGATGCCCTCGGACATCAGCAGCGCCCTGCAGGCGCAGAACGTCGACACCTCCGCCGGCCAGCTCGGCGCCCTGCCGGCGCGCCCGGGGCAGCAGCTCAACGCCAGCATCAATGCGCGCAGCAAGCTCAAGACCGCGGCGCAGTTCCGCGAGGTGGTGCTCAAGTACGCCAGCAACGGCGCCGTGGTCACCCTCGGCGACGTGGCGCGGGTGGAGCTGGGCAGCGAGAGCTACGACGTGGTCGCCGAGCACGGCGGGCGCCCCTCCGGCGGCCTGGCCATCAGCCTGGCCACCGGCGCCAACGCCCTGGACGTGGCCGAGGCGGTGCAGGCCAAGGTGGCCGAGCTGCAGCAGTTCTTCCCCAGCCGGCTGCAGCTGCGCGCCGAGGTAGCCTACAACACCGCGCCCTTCGTGAAGATTTCCATCGAGGAGGTGGTCAAGACGCTGTTCGAGGCCATCGCCCTGGTGGTGCTGATCATGTACCTATTCCTGCAGAACCTGCGCGCCACGCTGATCCCGGCGATCGCCGTGCCGGTGGTGCTGCTGGGCACCTTCGGCGTGCTGGCGCTGATGGGCTACTCGATCAACACCCTGACCATGTTCGCCATGGTCCTGGCCATCGGCCTGCTGGTGGACGACGCCATCGTGGTGGTGGAGAACGTCGAGCGGATCATCGCCGAGCGCGGCCTGTCGCCACGGGAGGCCACGCGCGAGTCGATGGGCGAGATCAGCGGCGCGCTGGTGGGCATCGCCGTGGTGCTCTCGGCGGTGTTCGTGCCCATGGCCTTCTTCGGCGGCTCCACCGGGGTGATCTACCGGCAGTTCTCGGTGACCATGGTCGCCGCCATGACGCTGTCGGTGCTGGTGGCCATGACCCTCACCCCGGCGCTGTGCGCCACCCTGCTCAAGCCCGGCCACGGCCAGCCGCGGCACGGCTTCTTCGGCTGGTTCAACCGCAACTTCGAGGCCGGCTCGCGGCGCTACCAGCGCGGCGTCGGCAACCTACTGGCGCGGCCCGTGCGCGCGCTGGCGGTCTACGCGCTGGTGCTGGCCGGCGTCGGGCTGATGTTCCACAAGCTGCCCACCGCGTTCCTCCCCGAGGAGGACCAGGGCATGCTGATGATGCAGATGACCCTGCCGGTGGGCGGCACCGACGAGCGCCTGCAGGCGGTCACCCGCCAGGTGACGGACTACCTGCTGCAGCAGCCGGAGGTGGACACGGTGCTCACCGTGCGCGGCCTGGGCAACGGCGGCAACGCGCAGAACAGCGGCCGCGGCTTCATCAAGCTCAAGGACTGGAGCCAGCGCCAGGGCGAGGCGCACAGCGCCGCGGCGGTGGCGCGGCGGGCCAACCGGGCGCTGGCCGGGATCATCGATGCCGACGTCTTCGTCATCGCCCCGCCGGCCATCCAGGGCCTGGGCGAAAGCTCCGGCTTCGACGTCGAGCTGCAGGACCTCGCCGGCCTCGGCCACGCCGAGCTGCTGGCGGCGCGCAACCGCTTCATCGAACTGGCCCGCCAGGACCCGCGCCTGGCCAACGTGCGCGCCCAGGGCCTGGAAGACACCCCGCAGCTGGACCTGCACATCGACGACCGCAAGGCCGGCGCGCTGGGTGTGGCCGCCAGCGACATCAACGACACCCTGAGCGTGGCCCTGGGCGGCAGCTACGTGAACGACTTCCTCGACGCCGGGCGGGTGAAGAAGGTCTACCTGCAGGGCGACGCCGACAAGCGCATGCAGGCCGAGGACATCGGCGACTGGTACGTGCGCAACGACCAGGATGCCATGGTGCCGCTGGCCACCTTCGTCAGCACCGGCTGGAGCACCGCCTCGCCGCTGCTGGAGCGCTACAACGGCTTCGGCGCCTACGAGATCGTCGGCGAGCCGGCCGCCGGCGTCAGCTCCGGCGACGCCATGGCCGCGGTGCAGGCGATCATGGCGCAGCTGCCCGAGGGCATCGGCTACGCCTGGACCGGGCAGTCCTACCAGGAACGCCTGGCCGGCAACCAGGCGCCGCTGCTCTACGCCATTTCCATCCTCTTCGTGTTCCTTTGCCTGGCGGCGCTCTACGAGAGCTGGTCGGTGCCCTTCGCGGTGATGCTGGTGGTGCCCCTGGGCATCCTCGGCGCCCTGGCCCTGACCGGCCTGCGCGGGCTGTCCAACGACGTCTACTTCCAGGTCGGCCTGCTGACCACCGTGGGCCTGGCGGCGAAGAACGCCATCCTCATCGTCGAGTTCGCCAAGGAAGGCTACGACCGCGGCCAGGACCTGCTCGCCGCGACACTGGAAGCGGTGCGCATCCGCCTGCGCCCGGTGCTGATGACCTCGCTGGCCTTCATGCTCGGCGTGCTGCCCCTGGCGCTGAGCCAGGGCGCCGGCGCCGGCGGGCGCCAGGCGATCGGCACCGGCGTGCTCGGCGGCATGCTCGCGGCGACCCTGCTGGGCCTGTTCTTCATTCCCCTGTTCTACGTGCTGGTGCAGCGCCTGGTTGCGCGCCGTGCCCCGGCCACCGTCGAAGGAGACGCCTGATGCGCACCTCCCCTCTTCCCTTGCTGCTGGCTTTGCTGCTGGGCGGCTGCGTCAACCTGGCGCCGGACTACCAGCGCCCCGCCGCGCCGGTGGCGGCGCAATGGCCCGGCGCCGCGCCGGCCGGCGCCAGCCAGGCCGACGTCGACTGGCGCGAGTTCTTCGTCGACGCCCGCCTGCGCGACACCGTGGCCCGCGCCCTGGCCAACAACCGCGACCTGCGGGTGGCGGCGCTGAACGTCGAGTACCAGCGCGCGCAGTACCGCATCCAGCGCGCCGAGCTGTTCCCGGCGGTCTCGGCCAGCGCCGAGGACACCCGCCAGCGCGCCCTCTCCGACGGCACCACGGCGGTCAGCAGCCAGTACAGCGTCGGCCTGGGCGTGAGCAGCTACGAGCTGGACCTGTTCGGCCGCCTGCGCAACCTCAAGGACGCCGCCCTGGAGGACTACCTGGCCCTGGAGCAGACCCGCCGCAGCACGCAGATCAGCCTGGTGGCCGAGGTGGCCAGCGCCTGGATGACCCTGGCCGCCGACCAGCAGTTGCTCAAGCTGGCCCGCGATACCCACGCCAGCCAGCAGAAGACCTACGAGCTGGTGCAGCGCAGCCACGGCCTGGGCGGCGAGTCCGGGCTGAGCCTGGCGCAGGCGCGCAGCACGGTGGAATCGGCGCGCGCCGAGGCGGCCAGCTACGCCAGCCAGGTCGAGCAGGACCGCAACGCCCTGGAACTGCTGGTGGGCGAACGCCTGGACGCCAGCCTGCTGCCGGGCGACACCGGCCTGGACGCCGCGCTGCTGGTGACGGTGCCGGCGGGCCTGCCGTCGAGCCTGCTGCAACGCCGCCCCGACGTGCTCGCCGCCGAGCACACGCTCAAGGCGGCCAACGCCGACATAGGCGCGGCGCGCGCGGCCTTCTTCCCCAGCGTGAGCCTGACCGCCAGCGGCGGCAGCGCCAGCGGCGAGCTGTCCGGGCTGTTCAAGTCCGGCAGCCGCGCCTGGAGCTTCGCCCCCTCGATCAGCCTGCCGATCTTCGACGCCGGCAGCAACCAGGCCGGCCTGGACGCCGCGAAGATCACCCGCGACATCGACGTGGCCAACTACGAGAAGGCCCTGCAGACCGCCTTCAGCGAAGTGGCCGACGCCCTTTCCGTGCGCAGCCACATCAACGAGCGCCTGGACGCCCAGCGCGAACTGACGGCGGCCACCGACAAGAGCTACGACCTGTCGCTGGCGCTGTACAAGCAGGGTTCGGACAGCTTCCTGGAAGTGCTGGACGCGCAGCGCTCGCTGTACTCCGCGCAGCAGACGCTGATCAGCCTGGAGCTGGCCGAGCAGGTCAACCGCGTCACCCTCTACAAAGTACTAGGCGGCGGTTGGCAAGGCTAACGCTTAGAACAGCCGCGGCAACTCGATACGCACCAGCAGCCCGCCGCCCTCGGCGGGCTCGGCGGCGATCCGCCCGTGATGCAGCTGCACCGCGCGGCTGGCGATAGCCAGGCCCAGGCCGAAGCCGTCGGGGCCGGCGTCGGGGCCGCGCTCGAAGGGTTCGAAGATGCGCCCCAGGCGGCTCTCGTCGACGCCCGGGCCGTGGTCGCTGATGCACACCACCAGGCGTTCGCCACCCTCCACCAGGCTCGCGCCCACGCGCACCTCGGTGCCCGCCGCGGTGTAGCGCACGGCGTTGCGGATGACGTTCTCGAAGGCCCGGTAGAGCAGTTCCTCGTGGGCGCGGCCGAGGAACGGCTGCTTGGCTACAAGGCGCACCTGGCAGCCCTTGCCCGCCGCTTCGAAGCGGGCGTCCTCGACTATCTGCGCCAGCAGCTCGACGACGTCCAGCAGGCGGTATTCGCCGCTGTCCTGGCGCGACTGGGCCCGCGCCAGGGTGAGCAGTTGCTCGATCAGCTCGTCCATGCGCCGCGACTCGCGCTCGATGCGCTCCAGCATGCCGGGCTGCCCCGGCGCCTGCCGCAGCAGGCCGATGGCGGCGCTCATCCGCGTCAGCGGCGAACGCAGCTCGTGGGAGATGTCGTGCAGCAGGTGCTGCTGCGCCTCCACCAGCGCCTTGAGCTGCCCGGCCATGCGGTCGCAGTCCTCGGCCAGGTCGACGATCTCGTCGCGGCGCCGCCCCAGGCGCGGCTTGACGCGCACCTCGAAGCGGCCCTGGGCGACCTGGCCCATGGCCTGGCGCAACCAGACCAGCGGCCGCGCCAGGTACTGGCTGAGCAGCAGGGCGAAGAGCGCGCTCATCAGCATGCCGGTGAACAACGGGCCCAGGCTGCGCGGCGGCGGCGCCTGGTCGGGGGTGGTGGCGGCCGAGGCGCGCAGCAGCAGGCGATGGCCGTCCTGGCTGGTGACCGCCTGCTCGAAGCGCACCTGGGCCACGGCGCGCCCGGCCAATAGCGCGCCCTGGGCGTCGTAGAGGCCGACCTGGACGTCCGGCTGCTGCGGCGACACCTCCAGCAGCTGGCGCCCCGCCGCCTCGCCGAAGCGTTGCAGCAGGCGCACCTCGGTGGCCAGCAGCGAGCGCAGCGCCGGGGTGTCGCCGCGCAGCTCGTCGAACATGAAGGCGCCGGCGCCCACCAGGAAGGTCAGGCTGTTGGCCAGCCAGAAGGCCAGGAACAGCTTCCAGAACAGCCGCCCGCGCTTCATTCGACGATCAGCAGGTAGCCCATG
Source organism: Pseudomonas sp. AAC (assembly GCF_000725445.1). Lineage (NCBI taxonomy): Bacteria > Pseudomonadati > Pseudomonadota > Gammaproteobacteria > Pseudomonadales > Pseudomonadaceae > Pseudomonas > Pseudomonas sp. AAC. The sequence continues at coordinate 401,897 of NZ_KL647098.1, forward strand.
CCACGCACGCTCTGGATCCAGCTGCTGCCGTCGGCGCGCGGGCCGAGCTTCTGGCGGATGCTGCTGACGTGCACGTCGATGCGCCGGTCGTAGCGGGTCAGCGGGCGGCCCAGGGCGTCCAGCGACAGGTCCTGCTTGCTGACCAGTTGCCCGGCCCGGCGCACCAGCACCTCCAGCAGGCTGAACTCGGTGCCGGTCAGCTCCAGCGGCTGGCCGTGCCACAACGCCTGGCGCTTGCCGGGCCAGAGCGCCAGGGCGCCGCTGCCGATGGCCTCCGGCGCGTTGCCGAGCGGCACCTGGGGCTGCACCCGGCGCAGGATGGCGCGCAGCCGCGCGACCAGCTCGCCGGGCGAGCTGGGCTTGGGCACGTAGTCGTCGGCGCCCAGCTCCAGGCCGGCGATGCGGTCGATGTTGTCGCCCCGCGCGGTCAGCAGCAGGACCGGCACCTGGCTACGCGCGCGGATGCGCCGCAGCACTTCGATGCCGGACAGGCCCGGCAGCATCACGTCCAGCACCACCAGGGCGTAGGCACCACCCAGGGCCTCGGCCTCGCCTTCCTCGCCGGTGCCCACGGCGGTGGCCTGGAAACCCTCGCGGGCCAGGTACTGGCTGAGCATCTCGGTGAGTTCGCGGTCATCGTCGACCAGCAGTACGGGAATCATGCAGGGCACGCGGTTCAAGGCCTGGAGGGCGCAATGATCCCTTCCGCGGGGCCGCCCTGTCACCGCCGCATGGGCAAACTTTACACATCTTTACCCTGGGTTAACCGCGCCGAACACAGCCCGCTCTTATCCTCATCGGCCGCCAGCCCGGGCCGGGCGGCAGCGCCCGGACGATCGCCGTGCGAACCGTCCGCGCCCCCTGCCACCGCCTGTCTGGAAGTCACGATGCGCCCTACCCGCCTGCTGTTCCCGATCCTGCTGTTCAACGCCGCCCTGGCCCACGCCGCAGGCTTCAAGATCGCCGACATCCGCGTCAACGGCCTGCAGCGCGTCTCCGCCGGCAGCGTGTTCGCCGCCCTGCCGCTGAACGTCGGCGACCAGGCCGACGACCACGCCCTGGTGGAAGCCTCGCGCTCGCTGTTCCGTACCGGTTTCTTCCAGGACATCCACCTCGGCCGCGACGGCAGCGTGCTGGTCATCGACGTGGTCGAGCGCCCGTCCATCTCCGGCATCGAGATCGAAGGCAACAAGGCCATCAGCACCGAGGACCTGATGAAGGGCCTCAAGCAGTCGGGCCTGGCCGAAGGCGAAATCTTCCAGCGCGCCACCCTCGAAGGCGTGCGCAACGAACTGCAGCGCCAGTACGTGGCCCAGGGCCGCTACTCGGCCACCATCGAAACCCAGGTCACTCCGCAGCCGCGCAACCGCGTGGCGCTGAAGATCACCGTCAACGAAGGCACCGTGGCGGCCATCGCCCACGTCAACGTGGTCGGCAACACCGTGTTCTCCGACGAGGACCTGACCGGCCTCTTCGAGCTGAAGGAAAGCAACTGGCTGTCCTTCTTCAAGAACGACGACAAGTATTCCCGCGAGAAGCTCTCCGGCGACCTGGAACGCCTGCGCTCCTACTACCTGGACCGCGGTTATATCCACATGGATATCGCCTCCACCCAGGTGTCCATCACGCCGGACAAGAAACACGTCTACATCACCGTCAACATCAACGAGGGTGAGAAGTACAAGGTCCGCGAAGTGAAGCTGACCGGCGACCTCAAGGTGCCGGAAGAGGAAATCAGGAAGCTGATGCTGGTCGAGCCGGGCCAGGTGTTCTCGCGCAAGGTGATGACCTCCACCTCCGACCTGATCACCCGCCGCCTGGGCAACGAGGGTTACACCTTCGCCAACGTCAACGGCGTGCCCGAGGCCCACGACGACGACAAGACCGTGTCCATCACCTACGGGGTCGACCCGGGCAAGCGCGCCTACGTCAACCGCATCAACTTCCGCGGCAACACCAAGACCGAAGACCAGGTGCTGCGCCGCGAGATGCGCCAGATGGAAGGCGGCTGGGCCAGCACCTACCTGATCGACCAGTCCAAGCAGCGCCTGGAGCGCCTGGGCTACTTCAAGACGGTCAACGTCGAGACCCCGGCGGTGCCCGGCACCGACGACCAGGTGGACGTCAACTACAGCGTCGAGGAACAGGCCTCCGGCTCGCTCAGCGCCAGCGTCGGCTTCTCCCAGAGCGCCGGGCTGATCCTCGGCGGCTCCATCAGCCAGAGCAACTTCCTCGGCACCGGCAACTACACCAGCATCGGCCTGACCCGCTCGGAGTACCAGACCAAGTACAACTTCGGCTTCACCAACCCCTACTTCACCACCGACGGCGTGAGCCTGGGCTACAACCTGTTCTACAGCAGCACCGACTACAGCAAGTACTACGACGACGATGACGAGGTGTCGTACTACTCCCTCGACAGCTTCGGCGCCGGCGTCAGCGTCGGCTACCCGATCAGCGAGACCTCGCGCCTGACCTACGGCCTGACCCTGCAGCACGACGCCATCAGCCCCGGCACCTACAGCGCCGACGAGATCTACGACTTCATCGCGCGCGAGGGCAAGAGCTTCAACAACCTCAAGGCCTCCATCGGCTGGTCCGAATCCACCCTGAACAAGGGCGTGCTGGCCACCCGCGGGTATTCCCAGAGCCTGACGCTGATGGCCACGGTGCCCGGCAGCGACCTGTCGTTCTACAAGCTCGACTACAGCGCCCAGCGCTTCGTCCCGGTCACCGACCGCACCGCCTTGCGCCTGCACACCAGCCTGGGCTACGGCAACGGCTACGGCTCCACCGACGGCCTGCCCTTCTACGAGAACTACACCGCCGGCGGCCTGGGCTCGGTGCGCGGCTTCAAGGACGGCACCCTGGGCCCGCGCAGCACCCCGGCCACCGGCAACTACTCCAGCGCCGGCCAGGCCTACTACTCCGACCGCGACGCCGAGGTGTTCGGCGGCAACATCCTCATCGCCGGCGGCGTCGAGTACCTGTTCCCGCTGCCCTTCGTCAAGGACCAGAGCCAGCTGCGCAGCACGCTGTTCTGGGATGCCGGCAGCGTCTTCGCCGACAAGTGCTACCTGTCCACCACCCAGGGCTGCGGCAACGTCAGCCTCGACCAGATGGCCATGTCTGTGGGCGTCGGCCTGACCTGGTACAGCCCGCTGGGCCCGCTGAGCTTCAGCCTGGCGACGCCGCTGAAGAAGCCCGACGGCGCCGAGACCGAGGTGTTCCAGTTCTCCCTCGGGCAGACCTTCTGAGGCACGCAATTACCCGCCTTTACCCCGGCTTAACCCAAGTTCACAGTCGCCTTCCCTATGCTGGCGGCACCTGTTCCGGCGGCCGCCCCGGCCGCCGCCCTGCCACTCAGAACCCGGGACGACCATGGGCCAGACCGACCCCACCGCGCTGCTGGAAGAAGTGCCGCAGCAACTGCTGCACGACGTGCAGCGGCAACTGGCGCGCATCCTCGGCGCGCACTTCACCGCCACCCTCGCCGGTAGCGGCGGGGGCAAAGGCGCCAGCCACTACCACCTGGCCATCCGCCACGCGCCCAGCGGCCTGTCGGTGGAACACCAGGGCACGGTGGCGCCGCCCTTCATCGAGGAGCTGTTCGCCCTCGCCTGGCGCATGAAGGCCATGCTCGAATCCGCCGAACTGCAACGCCTGGACAAACCCGGTCCGGTGCGCCGCCTGGCGTGGATCAGCGAACTGGTCTGCCCGGTAGAGCTGCAGAAGGTAGCCGCCAGCCTCTACCCCTCGGCCCGGGTGCTGTTGCCCCGGGGCTGAGCGACAGCGAAACCCATCACCACAACCGCACGGGCGGGCACGGCTTCTCGTAGGCGCGAGCTTGCTCGCGAACGGTGCTTACCGGCGACAGCGGTGTTTCGGGTTGACCCCGCCCCCTCACCCCAGCCCTCTCCCGGAGGGAGAGGGGGCCGTCCGGCGCGAGGGGGAAATTCGGCGTCAACCTGTAGGAGCGGGCAGGCACGGCTTCTCGTAGGCGCGAGCTTGCTCGCGAACGGTGCTTACCGGCGACAGCGGTGTTTCGGGTTGACCCCGCCCCCCCCCCCCCCCCCCCCCCCCCCCCGGGGGGGGGGGGGCCGGGGCGGGGGGGGGGAGGGGGGG
>NZ_KL647098.1:406031-668659 GCF_000725445.1 Pseudomonas sp. AAC
CCGCCAGCCTCTACCCCTCGGCCCGGGTGCTGTTGCCCCGGGGCTGAGCGACAGCGAAACCCATCACCACAACCGCACGGGCGGGCACGGCTTCTCGTAGGCGCGAGCTTGCTCGCGAACGGTGCTTACCGGCGACAGCGGTGTTTCGGGTTGACCCCGCCCCCTCACCCCAACCCTCTCCCGGAGGGAGAGGGAGCCGTCCGGCGCGAACGAGAAATTCGGCGTCAACTGTAGGAGCGGGCCCTGCCCGCGATTTCGCGCGCAGGGCGCGCTCCTACATGGGAATGGCGTGGGTGGGGCAGCGTAGGAGCGGACCTTATCCGCCCTACAGATTTTCGATGGGGTTGAGGCTGGAGTGGAGGTTGAGAATCCGTAGAAGACCACCCTCACCCCTCCAGGCGCTCCACCTCCAAGCGATTACGCCCACCAGCCTTGGCACGATACAGAGCCCGGTCAGCAGCATTCACCAACTGCCACTCCTGCCCCCCCGCCACCGTAGCCGGAGCAGTGGCCAGGCCGATGCTGGCAGTAACCACCCCAAAGGGACTCTCACGGTGCGCCAGCCGCTCACCCGCCAACCGCTGCAGAAAGGCCCTAGCCACCGCCTCAGCGCCAGCGCTATCAGTGCTGGGCAGAATCACCGCCAACTCCTCGCCACCGTAACGCGCCACCAGGTCCCCCGGTCGCCGCACGCAGGCCGCAAGCAACCCGGCCACCACTTGCAGACAGTCATCGCCAGCCTGGTGCCCGTAGCTGTCGTTGTAGCGCTTGAAGTGATCGATATCGACCAGCAACAGCGACAACGGCGCGCCCTCGCGGGCACAGCGGCGCGCCTCGGTGGCCAGGGTTTCGTCGAAACTGCGGCGGTTGGCCAGCCCGGTCAGCGCGTCCTGGGCTGCTAGCACGCGCAACTGGTCGTTGGCCCGCAGCAGTTCCTCGCGGGCGGCGGCGAGCTGGCGGCTGGTGCGGGTGCGCTGGCGGATGTCGATGAGCAGGCGCTGGCCGGTCAGGCCGAGCACCGCCAGCAGCACCAGGACGATGCCGGCGTTGAGCTGGGCCTGCTTGCGCCAGTCCTGCAGGGCCTCCGCCTTGCTCAGCGCCACGGTAGTCACCAGCGGGTAGTGGTCGTTGCGGCGGAACACGTAGATGCGCTCCACGCCGTCGAAGCGCGAAGTGCTGCTGGCACTGCCGGAGTCGGCGTGGCGCAGGTAGTCGGTGAACAGCGGCGAGCCCGACAGGTCGCGGCCCAGGTCGGCCTCACGGAAGGGATAGCGCACCAGCAGCTGGCCGTTGCCCTGGCTCAGGCTCATGGCGCCGTGCTGGCCGATGTCCAGGCGGCCGAACAGGCTGAGGAAGTTCTCGATGCCGAGGGTGGTGGCCACCACGCCGGCGAAGCTGCCGTCGGGGTGGTCGAGGCGGCGGCTGACGGTGATCACCCACAGGCCGCTGGAGCGGCTGCGGATCGGCGGGCCGATGAAGATGTCCCGCGAGGGGTTGTCGCGGTGGTGGATGAAGAAGGCGCGGTCCGCGCTGTTCGCCCCCGGCGGGATGGCGCCGTGGGAGAGCAGCAGCCAGCGGCCCTGCGCATCGAACAGCGAGATGCCGACCACCTGGCTGAGCACCTTCTGCTGACGCTCCAGCAGCCGCTGCAGGCGCGCCAGCTGCGCGGGGCCCAGGCCGTCGCTCTCGATGCGGTCGGCCAGGTCCAGCAGCAGCACCTCGCACTGGCGCACCACGCCCTCGGCGTAGGAGTCCAGCGCCTGGGAGAGGTTGAGCATGTCGGTGTTCACTTCGCCCAGGGTGCGCTCGCGCGCCGACCAGGTCTGCCAGGCGGTCAGCAGGGCCAGGGAGACGCAGATCATGAACAGCAGCAGGGAGGCTACGCGGGTATCACGCTTCACGACATCACGGGCTCGACGCGGGGTAATCCGTAGCGGACGGCATGGCCCGCGCAGCGGGTATTCTAGCCCGCGTGGGCGAATCCGCCCATGACCGGGCGGTCAGGCCGGCGTATCGAGCAGCGCGCTGAGCACCGCGCGCAGCTTGCCCGGCTTCAGCGGCTTGTTCAGCTGCGGGATGCCCAGGCGCTGCAGGGCGCGGCGGCATTCGTCGCTGCGGTCGGCGCTGATCATCACCGCGGGGATCTCGCGGCCGTAGTGGCGGCGCAGGTCGCGCACCAGCTCGCAACCGGTGGCGCCGTGGTCCAGGTGGTAGTCGGCCAGTATCGCCTCCGGCGGTTGCGAGCCGAGCAGCGCCAGGGCGGCGTCGCGGTCGGTGGCCGTGAGCACCTCGCAGCCCCACTGGCCGAGCAGCGCGGCCATGCTGAAGAGGATCGAGGTTTCGTTGTCCACCACCAGCAGGCGCCGGCCCGGCAGCGGGTCGCCGGTGCTAGGGCGTGGCGCAACATCGCCGCCGGCGCGCGGCGGCAGCGCCTCGGCCAGGGGCACTTCGAGGGCGAACAGCGAGCCGCGCCCGGGCACCGAGCGCACCTGCACCGCGCAGCCGAGCAGCCCGGCGATGCGGTCGACGATGGCCAGGCCCAGGCCCACGCCCTGGCGCTCGGCGGCGCGGCCGGTGTCGAGCTGGTTGAATTCGAGGAAGATCGCCTGCAACTGGTCCGCCGGGATGCCGCGGCCGGTGTCCCACACCTCCAGGCGCACGCTGGCGCCGCGCCGCCGTGCGGCCAGCAATACGCCACCGCGCCCGGTGTAGCGGCAGGCGTTGCTGAGGAAGTTGCGCAGGATCCGCGACAGCAGGCGCGCATCGGTGCGCACCGAGAGATTGGGGATGCGCACGCGCCATTGCAGGCCGGACGACAGCGCCACGCTTTCGAACTCCGAGGCCAGCGGGCCGAGCAGTTCGTCCAGGCCATGCACGTCCAGGTCCGGGCGGATCGCGCTCTGGTCCAGGCGGGCGATCTCCAGCAGGTCGGTGAGCAGGTTCTCGGCGCCTTCCAGGGCCTGGTGGGTGCGTTCCACCAGTTGCTGCTCGGCGCCCGGCAATTGCCGCTCGCGCAGGGTGGCCACCAGCAGGCGCGCGGCGTTTAGCGGCTGCAGCAGGTCGTGGCTGGCCGCCGCCAGGTACTTGTCCTTGCTGTGGTTGGCCGCCTCGGCGGCGTCGCGCGCCTCGCGCAGTTGCTGGTTCAGCGCTTCCAGCTCGCCGGTGCGTTCGGCGACGCGCTGCTCCAGTTCCTCGTTGAGGGTCTGCAGGCGCTGCTGGGCCAGGATGCGTTCGGTGATGTCGGCGACGAAGCCTTCCACCAGGCCTTCTTCGTCGGGCTTGAGCAGCAGGTTCATGAGCACGTCGACGTGGCTGCCGTCCTTGCGCAGCAGGCGCGTCTCGTAGCCGAACAGCCCGCCCTGCTCGCGCAGCAGGTCGCGGATGCGGCGCATCTCCGCCTCGCCGCCGGCGAACAGTTGCGTGGCCATGTCCTGCAGGTTCCACAACACCTGCTGCGGGTCGGCGTAGCCGAGCATCCGCGCCAGGGCCGGGTTGGCCGCGCGCAGGCCGTCGCTGAGGCTGGCCTGGAAGATGCCGTGCACGGCGTGCTCGAACAGCCACTTGTAGCGGTTGCGCTCGGTTTCCAGCTCTTCCAGGCGCGCCAGCAGCTCGGGGTAGTGGCTCTTGCGCGTGGAGTGGCTGCCCAGGCCGAGCAGCGCCGCCAGGGCGTCCTGCTGCGGCTCAGAGGGCCTCGCCATAGACCACCTCGACGTCGCGCTGGCTGGATTCGCGGGGGTTGGTGAGGATGCACGGGTCCTGCATGGCGTGGCGCGACAGGAAGGGTATGTCGGAGATGCCCACGCCGTGCGGGCCGAGGGTCTCGTGGAAGCCCACGGCGCGCTTGAGGGCGATCAGGTGCTCGACCAGGCGCTGGCGGATCTGCGCGTGGCCAAGCCCGCGGCAGTCGATGCCGAAGGTCTCGGCGATGACCTTGAAGCGCTCCGGCGCGGCGTTGTAGTTGAAGGCCACTACGTGCTCCACCAGCACCGCGTTGCACAGCCCGTGGGGCAGGTCGAGGTAGCCGCCGAGGCTGTGGGACATGGCGTGCACCGCGCCGAGGATGGCGTTGGAGAAGGCCAGCCCGGCCTGCATGCTGCCGAGCATGATCTTCTCGCGCAGGGTGATGTCGTCGGGGTTGGCGATCATCTGCACCAGGTTGCCATCGATCAGGCGCATGGCCTCCAGCGCGTGGCTGTCGGTGAGCGGGCCATGACCGGTGGAGACGAAGGCCTCGATGGCGTGGACCAGGGCGTCGATGCCGGTGCAGGCGGAGAGGAAGCCGTCCATGCTCAGGGTGGTTTCCGGGTCGATCAGCGACACGTCGGGCACCACCGCCTTGCTCACCACCGAGAACTTCATGCGCTCGTCCTGGTTGGAGATGATGACGAACTGCGAGACGTCGGCCGAGGTGCCGGCGGTGGTGGGGATGAGGATCAGCGGCGGGCTGGGCACGCGCAGCTTGTCGACGCCCTCGAACTCGAGGATGTTGCGGCCGTGGGCGGCGACGATGCCGATGCCCTTGGCGCAGTCCATGGGGCTGCCGCCGCCGACCGCGACTATCACGTTGCAGCCCTCGCTGCGGTAGATGTCGGCGCCGCGCATCACTTCTTCCACGCGCGGGTTTGGGGATACGTCGGTGTACAGGCAGTGCTCGATGCCCTGCCCGGCCAGGCTGGCCTGCACGTCGGCCACCCAGCCGGCGGCGAGCACGCCGGGGTCGGACACCAGCAGCACCTTGCGGGCGCCGAAGGTCTTGGCGTAGTTGGCGACGGTGTGCCGGCAACCGGCACCGAAGATGATCTCTGGCGAGACGAATTTGCGCAGCAGGCTGAGGTCGTGGCTCATGGGGTGCTTGTTCTTGTTATGAAATATTTCCGCGAGCCTACTGCATCCTGCGCTGATTGCAATGCGACCTTGGCCCGGCCGTCAGCCGCCCAGCAGCGCGCGGTAGAAGCGCCACTCGGCATCCAGCGCGTGGGCCAGGTTGGCCGCCTGTCGGAAGCCGTGGCGCTCGCCGGGGTACAGGTGGCATTCCACGGCCAGGCCGCGCTGGCGCAGGCTGGCGACCATGGCCTGGGTCTGCTCGGGCACCACCACCGCGTCCAGCTCGCCCTGGAAGAAGATCACCGGCGCCTGGATGCGCGCGGCGTGCAGCAGCGGCGTGCGCGCCCGGTAGCGGCGGGCGTCGCGTTGCGGGTCGCCGATCAGCCAGTCGAGGTAGTCGGCCTCGAACTTGTGCGTCACCCGCCCCAGCGCCAGCGGGTCGCTGACGCCGTAGAGGCTGGCGCCGCCGCGGAAGCCGCCGACGAAGGCCAGGGCGCAGAGCGCGCTGTAGCCGCCGGCGCTGGCGCCGCGGACGAACACCCGCTGGCGGTCGATCAGCCCGTCGGCGGCCAGTTGCACCACCGCCGCCCAGATATCCTGCACCTCCGCCCTGCCCCATTCGCCGCGCAGGCGTTCGCGGTAGGCGCGGCCGAAGTTGGCGCTGCCGCGGTAGTTGAGGTCGGCCACGGCGAAGCCGCGCTGGGTCCAGAACTGGATGCGCGCATCGAACACCGGGTAGCAGGCCGAGGTCGGCCCGCCATGCAGGAACACCACCAGCGGCGGCGGCCGCCCCGCCGGGCCGCGGCACTGGGCGTTGCGTGGCGGGTAGAAGAAGCCGTGGCCGCGCTCGTTGCCGGCCACCGGGTAGCCGAAGGGTTGCGGGCGCGACAGCTCGGCCTCGTCCAGCGGATGTTCGCCGCCGGCGATTACCTGCACCTGGCCACTCTCGCGGCCGATGGCCAGCAGCGCCGGCAGGCGGTCCTCGGCGGCGGCGATGCAGTAGCAGTGCCCGGCGTCGGCAGCCAGGGCGCGGAAGCGCGAGAAGTCCGGGGCCAGGCGCCGTTCGCTGCCATCGGCGGTGCACAGGATGAGCAGGCCGCGGCCTTCCTCGAAGCGGCTCAGCAGCATCTCGCCATTGGCCAGCGGCAGGTAGCTGCGTCCACCCAGTTGCCAGGGCGCCGGGGCGTGGTCGGCGGCAGCGAAGGCACCGGCCTGCCCGTCCTCGGCCTCGGGGCGCCACCAGCCGCTGCGGTCGCTGAGCCAGTGCAGGCGGCCCTGGTCGTCGAAGCGCGGTTGCTGGATGGATTCTTCGCCGCCCTCGCCTGCCAGGCAACACTGCGTGCCATCCCGCAGCAGGCACAGGCGCGTGGCGGTCCAGGGCTGTTGCGGGCGGTCCCATTCCACCCAGGCGATACGCGCCGCGTCGGGACTGGCTGTCGGTGCGGCGTAGAAGTCCGCGCCTTCGGCGATGACCTGGCGCGCACCATCGGCGTCCAGGCGCACGATGCGGTGGATCACGGCATCGTTCTCGCGGCTTTCCTCCACCGTCAGCAGCGCATTCCAGGCCGCCACGTAGTGCAGGTCGCCATAGCGGCACTGCGGGCGCGCGGTCAGCTGCCGGGGCGCCTCGTCGAAGCGCAGCCAGCGCACCTGCTGGTCGCCCTCCTCCACCCAGGCCACGCCCTCGGCCGTGGCGCAGCAGGCGCCGCCGCCGTATTCGTAGACGCGGCTGCGCGCCGAGGCACCGGGTGGCGTCAGTTCCTGTAGCGCGCCGTCGCGCCACAGGTACAGGCGGCAGCGCGCGCTGCGCGGCTCGAATTCCAGCCACAGCAGCCCGCCGTGGGCCGCGTGCAGTTCGGCGAAGTCGCGCCCCGCCGCCACCGCGCGCTCGGCGCTCCAGGCGCTGGGCCAGTCGCCATGGGCCAGGCTGCGCACCCTCAGGCCTTGCAGATCAGTTGCGAGGCGCGCTGGTTGCGCCAGGTCAGCTGGTCCAGGCCCAGCGGCGCTTCCTCGGCCTGGCGCCGGGCGTCGAGAATCTTCCCGTGGTGGGCCGACTTGGCGCACACCGGGTCGGTGGCGTCGGCGTCGCCGGTGAGCATGTAGGCCTGGCAGCGGCAGCCGCCGTGGTCGCGCACCTTCTCCGAACAGGAGCGACACGGCTCGGGCATCCAGGCGTCGCCGCGGTAGCGGTTGAAGCCGAAGGATTCGTACCAGATGTGTTTGAGGCTGTGCTCGCGCACGTTGGGGAACTGCACCGGCAGTTGCCGCGCGCTATGGCACGGCAGCGCGGTGCCGTCGGGGGTGACGTCGAGGAACACGCTGGCCCAGCCGCCCATGCAGGCCTTGGGGCGTTCCTCGTAGTAGTCCGGGGTGACGAAGATCAGCTTGCAGGGGTTGCCTTCGGCGGCCAGGCGTTCGCGGTATTCGTGGGTGATGCGCTCGGCGCGCTCCAGCTGCGCGCGGGTGGGCAGCAGGCCGGCGCGGTTGAGCTCGGCCCAGCCGTAGAACTGGCAGGTAGCGAGTTCGACGAAGTCGGCCTCAAGCTCTATGCACAGCTCGATGATCCGCCCGATGTTGTCGATGTTGTGCCGGTGGGTGACGAAGTTGAGCACCATCGGGTAGCCGTGGGCCTTCACCGCGCGGGCCATGGCCAGCTTCTGGGCGAAGGCCTTGCGCGAGCCGGCGAGCAGGTTGTTCACCTCCTCGTCGGCGGCCTGGAAGCTGATCTGGATGTGGTCCAGCCCGGCTTCGGCGAACTGCGCCAGGCGCGCCTCGCTCAGGCCGATGCCGGAGGTGATGAGGTTGGTGTAGAAGCCCAGCCCGCGGGCCGCGCCGATCAGCTCGGCGAGGTCCTGGCGCAGCAGCGGCTCGCCGCCGGAAAAGCCCAGCTGCGCGGCGCCCAGCTCGCGGGCCTGGCGGAACACCTCGATCCACTCGGAGGTGGAAAGTTCGCCGCCCTGCCTGGCGAAGTCCAGCGGGTTGGAGCAGTACGGGCACTGCAGCGGGCAGCGGTAGGTCAGCTCAGCCAGCAGCCACAGCGGCGGGCCGGCGCTTTCAGTGCAGCTCGATCCAGAATTGCGCATGGGCCACCTCGAGGAATGCCAGGATGTCTTCGTCGATGCCCGGCACGCCGGGGAAGCGCTTGCTCAGCTCGGCGATGATGGCCGCCACGTCGCGCTGGCCATCAATGCGCTGGAGGATTTCCCCGGCGCTGTCGTTGAGCTTGACCATGCCTTCGGGGTAGAGCAGCACGTGGCAGCCCTGGGCCGGTTCGAATTGCAGGCGGAAACCGCGGCGGATGCGCGGCACGCTGTCCAGCGCGGGCAGGCTCATCACAGCAGCCCCCTGTGCCAGATGCGCTCGCGGGTCACCGTGTGGTACGGCGGGCGGTCCAGCTCGTAGGCCATGCTCATGGCGTCGAGCATGCTCCAGAGCACGTCGAGCTTGAATTGCAGGATGTCCAGCATGCGCGCCTGGGCCTCGCGGGTGCGGTAGTGCTCCAGGGTGATGCGCAGGCCGTGCTCCACGTCGCGGCGGGCCTGGGACAGGCGGCTGCGGAAGTAGTCGTAGCCGGCCGCGTCTATCCAGGGGTAGTGCTGCGGCCAGGCGTCCAGCCGCGACTGGTGGATCTGCGGGGCGAACAGCTCGGTCAGCGAGCTGCTGGCCGCTTCCTGCCAGTTGGCGCGGCGGGCGAAGTTGACGTAGGCGTCCACAGCGAAGCGCACGCCGGGCAGCACCAGTTCCTGCGACAGCACCTGCTCGCGCTCCAGGCCCACCGCCTCGGCCAGGCGCAGCCAGGCCTCGATGCCGCCGGGCTCGCCGGGGCGGCCGTCGTGGTCGAGGATGCGCTGCACCCACTCGCGGCGAGTGTCGCGGTCCGGGCAGTTGGCGAGGATGGCGGCATCCTTCAGCGGGATGTTCAGCTGGTAGTAGAAGCGGTTGGCCACCCAGCCCTGGATCTGCTCGCGGGTGCAGCGGCCCTCGTACATGGCCACGTGGAACGGGTGGTGGATGTGATAGCAGGCGCCCTTGGCGCGCAGCGCCTGCTCGAATTCGGCGGGGCTCATGGCGGCGTTCATCGCGCGCTCCCTCTACAGGTGGATGGCCATGCCGTCCCAGGCCACTTCGACGCCGCGGGCGTCCAGTTCGGCGCGTTCGGGCGAGGCCGGGTCGAGGATGGGGTTGGTGTTGTTGATGTGGATGAGCACCTTGCGCGGCCCGGGCACGCCGTCCAGCACTTCGAGCATGCCGCCGGGGCCGCTCTGAGCCAGGTGGCCCATCTCGCTGCCGAGCTTGTCGCCCACTTCGCAGCGGCGCATCTCGTCGTCGCGCCACAGGGTGCCGTCCACCAGCAGGCAGTCGGCGCGGCGCATCCAGCCCAGCAGCGCCTCGTCCACCTGGCCCAGGCCGGGGGCGTAGAACAGTTTGCCGCCGCTGCCCAAGTCCTCGACGAACAGGCCGATGTTGTCGCCCGGGTGCGGGTCGTGGCGGTGCGGCGAATACGGCGGCGCGGCGCTGCGCAGCGGGATGGCGGTGAAGCGCAGGTTCGGGCAGGCGGGCACGGTGAAGGGCGCGCCGTCCAGCTCGATCAGGTGGTGGCGCAGGCCGCCGTTCCAGTGCTGCAGCATGTTGAACAGCGGGAAGCCGCTGGTCAGGTCCTGGTGGACCATCTGCGTGCACCAGACGTCGTGCGGGCAGCCCTCGCGCAGGCTGAGCAGGCCGGTGCAGTGGTCGATCTGGCTGTCCAGCAGGAGGATGCCGGCGATGGCCGTGTCGCGCACCTTGCGCGCCGGCTGCAGGGCCGGGAAGGCGGCGAGCTGGGCGCGGATGTCGGGCGAGGCGTTGCAGAGAATCCAGCGCTCGCCGTCGTCGGACAGGGCGATGGACGACTGGGTGCGCGGCTGCGCCAGCACCTGGCCGCTGCGCACGCCGTGGCAGTTGCGGCAGTTGCAGTTCCACTGCGGGAAGCCGCCACCGGCGGCCGAACCGAGAATACGGATGTGCATGACAGTGCCCCGTGGGCAGGGGCCCCGGAAGACCGGGGCCGGGTGGATCAGCGGTTGGCGAAGTACAGGGTCACTTCGAAGCCAAGGCGCAGGTCGGTGAAGCTAGGCTTGGTCCACATGGGTCTGTCCTCTTCTTGTTGGCCGGCGATTCCGGCAGGTCGAGTTAAACACCAGGGGGGAGCCCTCCGAATGATACTTTCGAAGGAGTTTTCCCCCTGATTTGGTAGGGAGGGGGATGGGTGTTGAGGGGGCTTTTTTGGGGATGGTGCCTCCCGGTTGCAGGGGTGCAGGCGTTGATGCCGTTCCCTCTCCCTAACCCTCGGCTGCGCGCCCCGCCCTGAAGGGAGAGGGGACCGTTCGGCATGCGCTGGTATTTCCGCGTTAGCCGGCTTGCACCGAGTGGCCGGCTGAAACCATCACTACTCTCGGCACGGACTAGCCCCCTCTCCCTTCAGGGCGGGGCGCGCAGCCGAGGGCTGGGGAGAGGGAGCGGAGTCACACCAAGACACCGCGATCACCGGGAAACACCCTTGCAGTTCCCTCCCAAAAACAAAAAACGCGGCCAAAGCCGCGCTCGACAGTCCCGCCGCGCCCGGAAGTGGGAGGGGCGCACGGGTCGCCCACGCTCGGGCGCATCGAAAAAAGGTGGCCCGGTGGAGCGCCGGGCGCGGGTGTTGAACACGCTTGCCGGAACCTGCCCGCGCCCCCGGATGGGGACGGGGTCGCGGGCGGCCGGTCTACCTCAGAAGAACCCCAGCGGGTTGACGTCGTAGCTCACCAGAAGGTTCTTGGTCTGCTGGTAGTGGTCGAGCATCATCTTGTGCGTCTCGCGGCCGACGCCGGACTTCTTGTAGCCGCCGAAGGCGGCGTGCGCCGGGTACAGGTGGTAGCAGTTGGTCCATACGCGGCCGGCCTTGATGCCGCGGCCCATGCGCCAGGCGCGGTTGATGTCGCGGGTCCAGACGCCGGCGCCCAGGCCGAACTCGGTGTCGTTGGCGATGGCCAGGGCCTCGGCCTCGTCCTTGAAGGTGGTCACGCCCACCACCGGGCCGAAGATTTCCTCCTGGAACACGCGCATGCCGTTGTGGCCCTTCAGCAGCGTGGGCTGGATGTAGTAGCCGCTGGCGAGGTCGCCGGACAGCCGCTCGCTCTGGCCGCCGGCCAGCAGCTGGGCGCCCTCGTTCTGGGCGATGTCCAGGTACGACAGGATCTTCTCGTACTGCTGCTGCGAGGCCTGGGCGCCGACCATGGTCTCGGTGTCCAGCGGGTTGCCGCGCTTGATCTGGGCGATCTTCTTCTGCACCTCGGCCATGAACGGCTCGAAGATCGACTCCTGCACCAGCGCGCGCGACGGGCAGGTGCACACCTCGCCCTGGTTGAAGAAGGCCAGCACCAGGCCCTCGGCGGCCTTTTCGATGAAGCTCGGCTCGGCGCGCATGATGTCGTCGAAGAAGATGTTCGGGCTCTTGCCGCCCAGCTCCACAGTGGAGGGGATGATGTTCTCCGCCGCGCAGTGGAGGATGTGCGCGCCCACCGGGGTGGAGCCGGTGAAGGCGATCTTGGCGATGCGCTTGCTGGTGGCCAGCGCCTGCCCCGCTTCCTTGCCGAAGCCCTGGACGATGTTGAGCACGCCCGGCGGCAGCAGGTCGTTGACGATCTCGGCCAGCAGCATGATCGACAGCGGCGTCTGCTCGGCCGGCTTGAGCACCACGCAGTTGCCCGCGGCCAGGGCCGGGGCCAGCTTCCAGGCGGCCATCAGCAACGGGAAGTTCCACGGGATGATCTGCCCCACCACGCCCAGCGGCTCGTGGATGTGATAGGCCACGGTGCTGTCGTTGATCTCGGCGGCGCCGCCTTCCTGGGCGCGGATGCAGCCGGCGAAGTAGCGGAAGTGGTCGGCGGCCAGGGGCACGTCGGCGTTCAGCGTCTCGCGCACGGCCTTGCCGTTGTCCCAGGTCTCGGCCACGGCCAGCTGTTCCAGGTGCTGCTCGATGCGGTCGGCGATCTTCAGCAGGACCCGCGAGCGCTCCTGCACCGAAGTGCGGCCCCAGGCATCGGCGGCGGCGTGGGCGGCGTCCAGCGCGCGCTCCACGTCCTCGGCGGTGGAACGGGGGAATTCGGCGATCGGCTGGCCGTTCACCGGGGAAGTGTTGGTGAAGTACTGGCCGAGCACGGGCGGTACGAACTCACCGCCGATGTAGTTGCCGTAGCGCGGCTTGAGGGTGACGACGGCACCGGGGGTTCCGGGTGGGGCGTAGATCATGGCGAAGCTCTCCTGTGGCGTCCCGGCGCACCAAGCCCGGGCCTTGCGGCGATCTTAGGCAGCGCCCTTGCCGGCCAGGAATGCGCCCATGGGCGTGAGGGGGTAGTTATTTGGTAGTAGAGGGGGGTGTTCGTGGGGGCGAGCTTGCTTGCGCGAACCACCACATGGAGTCTGCCGGCGATTCCAGTGCAGGCTCGAATCTCGCCCCCTCTCCCCAGCCCTCGGCTGCGCGCCCCGCCCTGAAGGGAGAGGGGGCTTGTCCGTGCCGAGAGAGGACTTGGTGTCAGCCGGCCACTCGGTACAAGCCGGCTAACGCCGAAGCATCAGCGCACACCGAACGGTCCCCTCTCCCTTCAGGGCGGGGCGCGCAGCCGAGGGTTAGGGAGAGGGGCCGGAGTCAACGCTTGCACCACTGCAACCGGGAGACACCGTTCGCGAGCAAGCTCGCTCCTACGAAAAGCAAAGGGCCGGCACCAGCCAGCCCCCTGCCCTACCCCTGCGAACTCAGCGCTTGCTCACCAGATCCTTCGGCAGCTTGAAGGTCCAGATCATCCCGCCCTGGTCCAGGTCCTTGATGCGCTTGGCCACCTCGCCGCCCCACAACGGCACGGCACCGCCCCAGCCGGAGAGCACGGTGACGTACTGCTCGCCGTCCATCTCCCAGGTGATGGGCGAGGCGATCACGCCCGAGCCGGTGTTGAACTCGTAGAGCTTCTTGCCGGTCTTGGCGTCGAAGGCCATCAGGTAGCCCTCGGGGTTGCCGGTGAACACCAGGTTGCCGTGGGTGGCCAGCACGCCGCCCCACAGCGGCGCGTAGTTCTCGTAGCGCCAGACCTGCTTGCCGGTCTTCGGGTCGATGGCGCGCAGCACGCCGATGTACTTCTCGTTCAGCGGCTTGATGGTGAAACCGGCGCCCAGGTAGGCCGCGCCCTTCTTGTAGGTCACGTTCTCGTTCCACATGTCCATGCCCCACTCGTTGGAGGGCACGTAGAACAGGCCGGTGTCCTGGCTGTAGGCCATGGGCATCCAGTTCTTGCCGCCGAGGAAGGACGGCGAGACGAACACCGAGCTGCCCTTGGCGCCCTCGCCCGGCGCGCCGGGGCGGTGGGCGTCGTCGTAGATCGGCCGGCCGTTCGGGTCCAGGCCCTTGGCCCAGGTGACCTTGTCGACGAAGGGGAAGCCGCGGATGAACTTGCCGTTGGTGCGGTCCAGCACGTAGAAGAAGCCGTTGCGGTCGGCGGTGGCCGCGGCCTTCACGGTCTTGCCGGCGTCCTTGTAGTCGAAGGACACCAGCTCGTTCACGCCGTCGAAGTCCCAGCCGTCGTGGGGGGTGGTCTGGAAGTGCCACTTGATCGAGCCGTCCTCCGGGTTCAGCGCCAGGCGCGAGGAGGAGAACAGGTTGTCGCCCGGGCGCAGGTGCGAGTTCCACGGCGACGGGTTGCCGGTGCCGATGAACAGCGAATCGGTGCTAGGATCGTAGTAGCCGCCCAGCCAGGGCGCGGCGCCGCCGGTCTTCCACAGGTCGCCCGGCCAGGTCTTGCCGGCCTCGCCGCCGGAGATGCCGTTCTCGATGGCCTTGCCGTCCTTGTACACGTAGCCCATGTGGCCTTCGACGGTCGGGCGGCTCCACAGCAGCTCGCCGTTAGTGGGGTCGTAGGCCTCGATCTTGCCGACCACGCCGAACTCGCCGCCGGCCACGCCGGTGATCAGCTTGCCCTTGGCGATCAGCGGCGCGGCGGAGATGGAGTAGCCGGCCTTGTAGTCGGCCACGGTCTTCTTCCACACCACCTTGCCGGTGTCCTTGTTCAGCGCCACCAGCTTGGCGTCCAGGGTGCCGAAGATCACCAGGTCGCCGTACAGGGCCACGCCGCGGTTGATCACGTCGCAGCAGGGCATGATGCCGTCGGGCAGGCGCGCGTCGTACTGCCAGAGCTTGCGCCCGGTGCGCGCGTCCACGGCGAACACCCGCGAGTAGGAGGCGCTGACGTACATCACCCCGTCCTTGACCAGCGGCTGGGCCTGCTGGCCGCGCTGCTTCTCGCCGCCGAACGACAGCGCCCACACCGGGCGCAGTTCCTTGACGTTGTCGCTGTTGAGTGTCTTCAGCGGGCTGAAGCGCTGGCCCTGCTGGTTGATGCCGTTGACCACAATCTGGTCGGTGCGCTTGGCGCTGTCGCTGATGTCCTGGTCGGTAACCGCGGCCTGGGCGCCCAGGCTGGCCAGGGCGAGTGCGGCGAAGAGCGCGCTGCGCGCGAAGGAAGGGGTGGGACCTGCATGTCTCATTGCGGCTACCTCTGCGGATTTGTTGTTGTACCCGGGAAGTTTTCCCGGTCTGCCGCAGATTCTTGGCCCGGTGCGGTGGGCCAACAATTGACCGCTTTGCCGAATTCCCTAGTTCCTTGGTAGCAATACCGCGCCCTGGCGTAGCGTAGGGCGCATAACGCCTACGGCGTTATCCGCCGTTTGACCTCGGTGCCCGGCGGCTCCGGGGTTGACCTGGGCGTTGGTCATGGCCTCGGTGTAGCGGCGGATAACCGCGAACGGTTATACGCCCTACGCGACTACGAAGAGCCGGGGCGGCTCATTGTTGGTCGATACGCGGCAACGCCTGCTGTTCGTAGCGCGGGTACAGGTGGGTGACGCTGCGGATCAGCTCGTAGCGCGTCAGGCTGATGCCGGCGAAGCGTTCGGGGATGGGGGTGCGCAGCAGGTCGTTCATGTCCGCGCCTTCGCGGGTGCCTTCGCGCATCACGCTGTCGAGCCAGACGAGGTAGTCGCGCATCTGGGCGAAGGGCCTGGCGTCTGTGGCGATGGGCCCGTGGCCGGGGACGATCAGCTTCCAGGGCAGCGCCTGCAGGGTATCGAGATCGGCCAGCCAGACGTCCAGCCCCGGGCTGTTGGGCGTGGTCAAAGCGCGTTCGTAGAACACCAGGTCACCGGCGAACAGCACCCCGCTGGTCTCGTCGAGGATCGCCAGGTCCGCCCCGGTGTGCCCGCGCAGGCCGAGCAGGCGGAAACGGTGCGTGCCGACCTGCAGCTCGCCCGGCTCCACCGTCTGCGTCGGCAGCACCACCTCGGTGCCGCGCATCCAGTCGCCCACCAGGCGGTACATGTTCTCCGCCATGGCGTTGCCCTGCTCCTTCAGCAGCTTGCCGGTGCCGGCCAGCGCGCCGATGGGCACGTCGGCGAAGGCCTGGTTGCCCAGCACATGGTCGGGATGATGGTGGGTCAGCAGCACCTGCTTCACCGGCTTGCCGGTGGTCTGCTGGATCACCGCGCGCAATGCCTCGCCGTAGCGCCGCGAGGGGCCGGTGTCGATCACCAGGATGCCGTCGCCGGTGTCGACGAAGGCGACGTTGACGATGTTGCCGCCGTTGTCCTTGGCGAAGTTGTCGGTGCTGCCCTCCACCAGCCAGGTGCCCTCGGCGATCTGCCGGGGTTGCAGGTGGTACTGCAGGTCGGCGACGACCTGGGTGCAGAGCAGCAGCAGGAAGGTCAGCAGGTAACGCATGGGCACCTCGCGGGCGGGCCGGCCGCCTCAGAGGGCGGCCTCGAATTCGTTGCCGTTGTTGTCGTGCAGGAACAGCTTCGCGTGGGGGTGGCCGCGCAGTTCGAAGCTGAAGCTAGGGTTCTCGCTCACCGCCGGGAACAGGTCCAGGCGCGCCAGCACCTCGCCCTCGGGCGTGCGCAGCTCGGCGTGGTCGAGGTAGAACTCGGGGATGCCGCCGACCAGGCCGTTGTCCATCGGGTGGTCCACCTTCAGCCGCAGCCGGGTGTTCGGCCCGCGCGAGAAAGCCCCGCCGTGCACCTGGCCCAGGCGCTGCTCCCAGCCGGCCTGGGCGCGCACCACGCTGGGCGCGGTGCAGCCGCCGCCGGCGGCGTCGATCCAGGCCGAGCCCACGTGCCACACGCCATCCTCTCCGCGCAGCGCGGCGCGGATGGCAGTGGCCTGCTCGATGCGGATGCGCACCGCCAGCAGCGCCTCCAGGTCCTTGCCCGGGTAGAGCGTCAGCACGTGGGGGATGGGGTTCAGCTCGGCCCACAGCACCAGGCGCTCGAAGCGCCCGGGCAGCTGCCGCGCGTCCACCTCCACCGGCACCTGCCGCGCGTCCTCGGCGAAGGGCGGCACGCCCAGCTTCACCCGCTCGTCGAAGACGAAGGGCTCGCCGCCGAGCAGGCGCTTGTGGTGGTAGTCCCACATCACCGAGGGCACCGGGTCGCCCTCCACCGCCGCGGCCAGCAGCGGCAGGCCGCACAGGCCCAACAGCAGGCTACGTCTACGCATCCCTCCTCCTCGTGCTATTGCACGTCCTGGTACAGCCCCGGCAACTCGTAGCGCACGCCGTAGCCGGCGTAGAGCCTGGCCAGCTCGCCGCTGCGCACCAGTTCCTCCAGCTCGCCGTCGAGGGCGTTGGAGAGCTGGCGGTTGCTCTCGTGCACCGCCATGCCGATGTCCCAGTCCGGCTGGCCGAGGCTGGGGTAGGTGTTCTCGGCGTTCTTCAGCTGGTCGTCGTGGGCCTGGGCGCGCATCCAGTCCAGCTCGCCGCGCAGGGCCATCACCGCGTCCACCTTGCCGGCGCGCATGGCGTCGAAGGCCGCCTGGGTGCTGGGGAAGTGCACGGTCATGGCGCTGAGCTGGCCGCCCAGCACCGAGGTCAGGTAGAACGAGGGCACGCTGTCCAGTTCCACGCCGATGCGGTGCTCGCGGAACGCCGCGATGGTGTCTACCTGCGGTAGCCGGCGGGCGTCGTTGACCACCTGCCAGCGCTCGCGCTGGTAGGGGCCGAACATCACCACCTGGTCGTTGGCCAGCTCGCCGACGTCGTTGCGCTTGTTCGAATAGTCGCGGTCGTAGGGCACCCGCAGCATCACGTCGGCGACCACGCCCGGGCGCAGGTAGTGGCCCTTCCAGATGAAGTTGCGCAGGTCGTCGTCCAGGCGCTCGCCGGGAATCACCCAGAGGAACTCCGCGCGCAGCCCCAGGCCCTGGGCCAGGCGCGTGGCGAGATCCACGTCGATGCCGTGGGGCTGGCCGCCCTGCATGAAGCTGTAGGGCGGGAAGTTCTGGTAGACCGCCACCCGCAATACGCCGGAAGCGACCATGTCTTCGTAGGGCCGGACCTTGGCCTCGGCCTGCCCCAGCAACAGGAGCAGGCCGCACAGCAGGCTGAGCAGGCGCATGGCGGCGTCACTCGTCCACGTGGACGCTTTCCAGGTAGCTGCGGATGGCCCACAGGCCTTCCTGGCTGATGAAGTCGGCCATCTTCGGCATGTACACGGCGCCGTCGCGCACCGCGCCGTTGATCACCCGCTCCTTGAACCACTCGTCGCCCTCGGCGCCCAGGTCGAGCTTGCGCAGGTCGGGGGCAATGCCGCCGGACTTGGCCTCCAGGCCATGGCAGCGCGCGCAGTTCTGGTTGTAGGCGGAGGAGCCGATCTCCACCGCCAGCTTGTGGTTGGCGTAGGGCTCGCGGTACGGGTTGGTGTCGCGCCACTCCTTGCCCAGGGGCTCCAGGCCCTTGGTATCCACCGCTTGCGGGGTCACGTTGCCATGGGCCAGGGCCAGGGCCGAGACGCTGAGGCCGGCCAGCACCAGCAGGCCGCGCAAGGAGTTCTTCTTGTTCATCACTTCATTCCTCTGGGGGTAGGACAAGGCACGGGCGCCACCGGAGGCGCTCCTCGACCATGTTAGGAAGCCCCGCCCCCGCCCCGAATGCTGCTTTGGATGCCCCCGCCTACTCCCTTCGTACTAGGGCGCAGGGCTGCCGCTCCAGGGGCCTTCGGCAGCAAGTCCAAGTCATGCCCCGACCGGGAACTTGTCCCGGCCGATGCGGGAGCTTTTCCGTTTCCGCTGGGGCGGCTGGCTCCCACCATGGAACCGCCGCGGCCCGAGCAGCGGCCCGCCGTTTCTCGACCCAACACCAAAAACGGGAACCCGAAGATGACAACAAGAACCTCCCCCGCCTCTTCACCAACGCCTGCCGGCCCCCTGCGCCTCGCCCTGCACAGCCTGACCCTCGCCATCGCCCTGGGCGCCGGCGGCGCGGCGCTGGCCAAGGACGTCAGCTGGGACGACATCGCCAACGACCACAAGACCACCAGCAACGTGCTGCAGTACGGCATGGGCACCAACGCCCAGCGCTGGAGCCCGCTCAAGCAGGTCAACGCCGATAACGTGTTCAAGCTGACCCCGGCCTGGTCCTACTCCTTCGGCGACGAGAAGCAGCGCGGCCAGGAATCCCAGGCCATCGTCAGCGACGGGGTGATCTACGTCACCGCCTCCTACTCGCGGCTGTTCGCCCTCGACGCCAAGACCGGCAAGCGCCTGTGGACCTACAACCACCGCCTGCCCGACGACATCCGCCCGTGCTGCGACGTGGTCAACCGCGGCGCCGCCATCTACGGCGACAAGATCTTCTTCGGCACCCTCGACGCCTCGGTCGTGGCGCTGAACAAGAACACCGGCAAGGTGGTATGGAAGAAGAAGTTCGGCGAACACGGCGCCGGCTACACCATGACCGGCGCGCCGACCATCGTGAAGGACGGCAAGACCGGCAAGGTGCTGCTGATCCACGGCAGCTCGGGCGACGAGTTCGGCGTGGTCGGCCGCCTGTTCGCCCGCGACCCGGACACCGGCGAGGAAATCTGGATGCGGCCCTTCGTCGAAGGCCACATGGGCCGCCTCAACGGCAAGGACAGCAGCGTCACCGGCAACGTCAAGGCGCCGTCCTGGCCGGACGACGCCAACTCGCCCACCGGCAAGGTCGAATCCTGGAACCACGGCGGCGGCGCGCCCTGGCAGAGCGCCAGCTTCGATGCCGAGACCAACACCATCATCGTCGGCGCCGGCAACCCCGGCCCGTGGAACACCTGGGCGCGCACCGCCAAGGGCGGCAACCCGCACGACTACGACAGCCTCTATACGTCCGGGCAAGTGGGCGTGGACCCGAGCACCGGCGAGGTGAAGTGGTTCTACCAGCACACCCCGAACGACGCCTGGGACTTCTCCGGCAACAACGAACTGGTGCTGTTCGACTACAAGGCCAAGGACGGCAAGATAGTCAAGGCCACCGCTCACGCCGACCGCAACGGCTTCTTCTACGTGGTCGACCGCAGCAACGGCAAGCTGCAGAACGCCTTCCCCTTCGTCGACAACATAACCTGGGCCAGCCACATCGACCTGAAGACCGGCCGCCCGGTGGAACGCGAAGGCCAGCGCCCGCCGCTGCCGGAACCGGGGCAGAAGCACGGCAAGGCGGTGGAAGTCTCGCCGCCCTTCCTCGGCGGCAAGAACTGGAACCCCATGGCCTACAGCCAGGACACCGGCCTGTTCTACGTGCCGGCCAACCACTGGAAGGAGGACTACTGGACCGAGGAAGTCAGCTACACCAAGGGCAGCGCCTACCTGGGCATGGGCTTCCGCATCAAGCGCATGTACGACGACCACGTCGGCAGCCTGCGCGCCATGGACCCCACCAGCGGCAAGGTGGTGTGGGAACACAAGGAGCACCTGCCGCTGTGGGCCGGCGTGCTGGCCACCGCCGGCAACCTGGTGTTCACCGGCACCGGCGACGGCTTCCTCAAGGCCTTCGACGCGAAGAACGGCAAGGAACTGTGGAAGTTCCAGACCGGCAGCGGCATCGTCTCCCCGCCCATCACCTGGGAACAGGACGGCGAGCAGTACATCGGCGTGACCGTCGGCTACGGCGGCGCCGTGCCGCTGTGGGGCGGCGACATGGCCGACCTGACGCGCCCGGTGGCCCAGGGCGGGTCCTTCTGGGTGTTCAAGCTGCCCAGCTGGGACAACAAGACCGCCAGCCGCTGAGCCCACCGACCGCGCCCCCTGGGGCGCGGTTTTCCATGCCCCGGGAGACCGTCATGAAAACCACCACCCTGCTCGCCGCCCTGCTGCTGGCCGGCCTGGCCCACGCCAGCGACGAATCCGCCGACACCGACGACGACGCCACCGTCATCGCCCACTGCCGCATCGAGCCCGGCAGCCAATGCCCCGGCGCCGACCTGCGCGGCGCCGATCTGAAAGGCCAGGACCTCAGCCGCATGAACCTCGCCGGCGCGGACCTTTCAGGCGCCGACCTGCGCCACGCCACCCTCGACCTGGCCAACCTGGAAAAAGCCAACCTGCGCGGCGCCAACCTCACCCGCGCCAGCCTGCAACAAGCCAACCTGCGCGCCGCCGACCTCTCCGGCGCCAGCCTGGTGGCCATCCAGGCCTGGGGCCTGTTCGCCCAGGGCGCCCAATGGCAAGGCGCCGACCTGACCGCCGCCTACCTCGAATTCGCCCGCCTGAGCGGCGGCAAACTGCACCAGGCCAACCTGCGCGCGGCGGACCTGGAGATGACCTGGCTGTCCCGTGCGGACCTGAAGGGAGCGGATTTGCGCGATGCGAATCTGCAGGAGGTGAAGCTGGCGGAGGCAAATCTGGAGGATGCGGATTTGCGCGGCAGCAAGCCGAGGTTCGGGAACTTCCAGGGGACGAATATGCAGGGGTGCAAGGGGTGTCCCGGCGGGTGGGATTGAGCGGCATCAACTGTAGGAGCGAGTTTGCTCGCGAACGAACCACGCCTTGGGGAACGGCCCCGACGCCATTCCCCAAGGCCAACAGCGGGACCTATTTCGAGTGGCCGGTGGCGCCAGGTAGTCCTCGCGGGAGAACAGGCCCTTCTTCTGGCTGCCGGCGGGGGGAAGCGTCATGTCGCAGCCTTCCCTGCCAACTCTGCCTCACGTTGTCGAATGGCTTCGTCCCACTCAGGGGAGCGTTTGGCCCATTGTTCGGATGGCAGGGGTTTGGACCATTCGACTATGGCGGGGTCGGTCAGGTCGGGAGGGGGGATCAGCTTTCGCTCCTGTAGATAAAAACCTAGCGGAGCGCCTAGAAAGAAGGTGAAGAAAACATCCTTGAGCGCGGACTTGACGTTTCCCTTCAATAGGGAACGAATGACATCGCCCATGATGCTCAAGAACCAACCCAGTAGACTTCTACCGGTTTTCTCTCCTTCGAAATGGCATTTAGGTACCGCCTCGGGACCGATCTCCATATAACTGCGAATACACTCCCACAGACACATCGCCGTAGTACCGCCACCGCAACTGAACCCCATGCTGCAGTCCCGCTCGCCTTCCTTCGCATTCGGGTCCGGGTTCTTGAAGCCCACCACCAGCATGCCTTGGGTCGTCTTGCCATGGCGCCCCACCGAGTCCATGGCAATGGCCTGCGCCACCACGGTTTCCCAGGGCACTATCCAGTAGCTGCCATCCTTCTGTGGTACACAGACTTCGCGGCGTTGGCGGTTGAAACGGGTAGGTGGAGGGACAGGTTGGGTCAGGCTATAGAGCACGAACGAGGAAGGAATTCCGACAATGATCAGACCAGCTACCAGGATGAACAGAGAAAACTCGGGCAACGACTCCCTAAATGGCACCCCCATAGCCAGCAACAGGAGAATCATAGGCCACGCAATCATCACAAACGAGCCAATGCTGTACTCGCCAATATCAAGAAACACCTCGTTCTTGCGCCAGATGGTATTAAGCACATCCCTTGTAGGCTGCCCGGTGGGAATGGCCGGTGGCGCCAGGTAGTCCTCGCGGGAGAACAGGCCCTTCTTCTGGCTGCCGGCGGGGGGAAGCGTCATGTCGCAGCCTCTCGTGCCAGTTCTGCCTCTCGTTGTCGAATGGCTTCGTCCCACTCGGGGGAACGCTTGGCCCATTGTTCGGGTGGCAGGGGTTTGGACCATTCGACGATATTGGGATCACTCAAATCGGGGGGAGGCGCCAGCTTCCAAGTTTGTAGCATCGCTGCCAAAGGTGTCCCTAGTGCAACTGCCGAAAATATAAGCCAGATTGCTTTGCCAAACTCTTTCGCTTTCAGGTGATCCCTGATGCCCACGAAGAAAAACCACCACACGCCCCAGAATGCATTCTTTCCTCTCAGGTTTGAGCGAACTTTCTCAAAACTGTCCAAATGATTGATCGACTCAGGCCCAACCTCCATGTAGCTACGTATGCACTCCCACAGCGCCATGGCAGTAGTACCGCCACCACAACTGAACCCCATACTGAAATCTTGCTCGCCATCCTTCGCTTTCGGATCCGGGTTCTTGAAGCCCACTACCAGCATGCCTTGGGTCATCTTGCCATGGCGCCCCACCGAGTCCATGGCAATGGCCTGCGCCGCTACGGTCTCCCAGGGCACTATCCAATAACTACCATCCTTTTGCGGTATACAGACCTCGCGACGCTGGCGGTTGAAGCGAGTGGGAGGGGGGGCAGGCTTAGTCAAGCTATAGAGTACGAACGAGGAAGGAATCCCGACAATGATAAGGCCGGTCAGCAACATGAATGTGGAGAACTCTGGCAATGACTCCCTGAATGGAAGTCCCATCGCTAAAAGGAGTAAAACCATGGGCCATGCAATTATCACAAAGGAGCCGATGCTGTAGTCGCCAATATCAAGAAATACCTCGTTCTTTCTCCAGATAATACGAAGTACATCTCTAGGCGGCTGCCCGGTGGGAATGGCCGGTGGCGCCAGGTAGTCCTCGCGGGAGAACAGGCCCTTCTTCTGGCTGCCGGCGGGGGGAAGTGTCATCGAGTTTCCTTGGGATGCAGGTAGTTCTCGCCAGTCAGGCGGTAGGTTTGCGCACGGTCCAGTTCCGGGGTGGGTTCGCCGGGGCGTAATACAATCGGTGCACTTTCCGCCGTCAGTACATAGGCCAGGCCCTGTTCTCCACCAATGGTTG
The DNA here is from genome assembly GCF_000725445.1 of Pseudomonas sp. AAC. Lineage (NCBI taxonomy): Bacteria > Pseudomonadati > Pseudomonadota > Gammaproteobacteria > Pseudomonadales > Pseudomonadaceae > Pseudomonas > Pseudomonas sp. AAC. The sequence goes on from NZ_KL647098.1 coordinate 428,885, forward strand.
TGATACCGGCCAGGTCTGCCAGCGGGTTGTGGTAGTGAAGGCGTAGCGAGAGACGCACCTGGGCCTGGCGAAAGGTGCCGCTCAGGCGCAGGCCCTGGCCTTGGTCCGCCGGTATCCAGGTGCATTGGCTGCGCTCCAGCCAGAGATCGCCAATATCCAGGTTGGGCTGGTCGTTGCTGCGGAACATGCGGAAGTGGTCGGGTATGGGAGTGCCGATCAGGCCCAGGTCCAGTTCGACACTGGACGGTTCGGCACCCGGCAGGTCGATGGTCAGGCGCTGGATGGCCTCCAGGCTGACGGTGTCGCCCAGGGAGCCGGGCACCCGCTGGGACTTGCTGTCCACGCTGACGCGCGGTTGGTAGAGCAATGTCAGCAACTGGTCGAACTCCCGTTGCTGCTGCTCGGCGGGAATGGGATCGGTATTGCCGGCGCGAGCCTTGGACCAGCAGCAGTTGGCCAGGTACTGCTGCAGCGGTGTGGATTGCCGCCACCATGCAAAAAGGTAGACTCCGCCCAATGCGAGCAGCAACAGATTGATCGGCCCCATGCCCAGGCGGAAGCGGCGGATGGCTGTGGGCGTATCAATGCGCTTGGCCAAGCGTAGAAAAGTCAAACCGAGCCCCAGGGTGGCCTGGGCACCGTAAGCGGTGATCTGCCCCGCCACAGCCAGCCGACGGATTTCTACCCAAGGATCGATGCTGCTCTGGGCCGCCTCTATCTGGCGGCCAAGGCTGAAAAACTCTGTCCCCGAAGCGCCAAGAGATAGCAAACCGATAAATCCACCAAACAGCGTTAGGGTAGGTGCAATGGCAGGTCCAACTCCTGGGATACTTCCCCCGATTTCCTGGATGCCCCGCCCAACAATCACCCAATTCTGCACCACCGCCACCAATGCCGCTCCCGCATAGAGCGTGGCCGAAATGGTCTCGGCCCGGCGCTGGGTATCCATCCGCTCCAGGGCATGGGCCTGCGCCAGGTAGCTCTCGGCATTGAGCGCGTTGACCAGCAGCGCCGCCAGCGGCAGCAAGCCGCCGCTATTCTGCACCGCGGGGCTTTGCAGGATGCCGGCGGCGCGGCCCTGGCCGATGGCCTGGGCGGTGTTGTTGACCCACTGGCCGAGCTGTTGCGCCTGTTGGCCGAGCAGGCGCCAGGTGGCCACGCCGTTGTTCAGGGTGCGGACCAGCGGGGCACCGGCGCTCAGGCGGGTGACCAGCAGGGTGCCCAGCCATTGCCCCGGCAGGACGCCCTTCTGCTGCAGCGCCAGCAGCACGGCGCCCAGGCGGGCCACGGTGAGGCTCCAGTAGCCGTCGACGTCGCTGGCCAGGCGCTGCAGCGCCTGCACGGTCGCGGCGCCGAGCAGGTGGGTCAGGGCCTCGTGGGTGGCGCTCAGGTTGTCCTGGGCGAGCACCGCCTGCAGCTCGCCCAGGCGCGCGGTGTTGTTCACCGCCGCTTCCAGCGATGGGCTCCAGCCCAGGAACAGCAAGCGGAAGACGCCGCCGTCCTTGGCGCGCAGGAAGTCGCCGAACTGCTCGACGCCCTGGCGGCGATGGCACTGGGCGCTGAGGCAGGCGTCGGCCAGTTCGTCCAGCCAGCACTGGTGCTGCGGGTTGTCGTGCTCGACGAACCAACTGCCCAGGTCGTGGCGCGGCAGGAAGGCCTGGCGGTCGGCATAGAGGCTGGCATGGCGGGCCTCGACCTGGCGGAAATGCGCCGGGGCCTGCTCGTCCAGCCAGCGATCCATGCGTTCCAGGTCGATGTATTCGGCGACCTTGGCGCTGGCCCGGCCGCCGGCGAGCTGGCTGGCCTTGTCCTGGCGGTAGTCGCGCACGATGTCCTGTACCTGCTGCTGCAACTCGGCGGGGATGAAGGCGCGCAGCGGCGCCAGGCGTTGTTCGCGACGGCGGGCGATATCCGCGATGCGCTCGTCGGCGGCGGCGTGACCGATGCGCTGGCGCTCGTGGACGTTGACCTGGGTCTCTTCGTCCAGCAGGGCCTTGAGGGGCGCCTGGGCGGCGAGCAATTGCTCGCCCTGCTCGGGGGTGAGCTGGATATCGTGTTCGCGGTAACGGTAATTGAGCAGGCTGGCCAGCTCGCCACCGTCCTCGCGGACCAGGCTGCGGATGAAGCCGCCGACGTTCTGGCGCAGGTTGTTGTCGGCCATCCAGGCTTCATGGCGGGCTTCCAGCTGTTCCTGCTCGTGGTTGAGGTCGCGCAGCACGCCCAGGTCGTCGTCGAGTACGGCGAGCACCGCATGCAGTTCCCCGGCCTCGCTGCGTGCGCTGTCCAGCCACGCCGAGGTGGCGGGCACTTCCCACACCTGGGCGCTCCAGGCGCCCGGCGCGTCCTCCTGCTCGGCCTGGGGGTGGCGCATGGCGGCTTGCGAGCCGGCGTTGTACCACTCCATGGCGTGGATATAGGCGCGCACGTTCTCCTGGGTGGGGGCAGCGTTCATCCGCTCGGCCAGTTCCCGGGTCCGTCGTTTGTCCGCCTCGTGGTTCTGCGCATGTTCCTTGGCCAGAACACGTTCACGAACCTCCGGCATCAGTTCGGCCAGCAGCGTTTCACTTGCGTCGAGCGGAGGGCAGTGCGGTGCCTGCAGGCGCAGGGCGACCTCGCCCAGGGCGATGTGGCGCATGCGCCGCTGGCGAATGCCGGCCTCCGCCAGTTGGGCGCTGGCGTCTGCGCCGAGGGGGATTTCGCTGTACAGGAGCCAGGCATCGTGGCGCTTGTCCAGGGCGAAGCCGGCCTGGCTGCCGTGCAGCAGGACGCTCTCGTCGGCCGTCAGCGGTTGTGACTGCAGCAGCCCGTCGGCGGCCACGGCATAGCGTTGCAGCGGCCCCTGCCCATGCCAGAGGTAGAGGAAGCCACCGCGCAGGCGACGCAGGGCCATGGGGTGGCTGCTGGCGCGCACGGCCGGTTGCAGGCTGGCGTGGCGGGCGGGGTGCTCGGCCAGGGCGTAGCGCGCCGGGACGACGTACAGCTCGTTCTGGCGCGCCGGGCAACTGGCGATCGGGTTGCGGGCGTCGTCATGGCTCATGCCGTGCAGGCGGTTGGGGTTGCTGATCATGAAGCGCTCCTATACGAACCGCCGAGGCGGGATAACCCGGCATGGCAGCAGTTCGAATAGGGGAGGTGAAGTCGGCTTGAGCCCGTATTGGTGCGTGAAAAATCCGGGGTGGATTGGGCTGGGTATCGGACGTGGGGGGCAGGAAGCTGTCATCCGCCTTCGGCTGCCATATCGTCAACTGTGTTCCCCCCTCCTCCTTGCGCCTCCGATTGACAGCCCCACGACAACTCCCTAACGTCGCCCAGCCGCCCAACAGGGCGGTTCGGGATTGGCGTCCCGACACTGGATTCAGGTGCCTGAGCGAGTGTTCGGGCACTTAGCATGGCTGCACCTGTGTTATGGGCGGGCCGTGCGGGGCGTCTTCGGATGCGCCGGAACTCTAGGCCGGTACGCCAACCTGTACGATCCGCCCTCCCTGCAGCCCAAGTTCCCATCCCCTCAAGAGCACCGCCCCGTCGGAGCTTTACGACGCCGCCCAGGCCCGCCAATCGGCCCTGGTCAATCTGCTGCGCCTGCTGGCCGGAGCGCCGGACCTGGGGGGCGCGCAGTGAGGATGTGCTGGATGGCACTTTCAGCGCGCGGGAGTACCTGGCGGCCGATGCAGAGCGGTTGTATGCCGCGGCTGAGAAAGGCGGCCGGGCGTAGGGAACGTGATGCGAAGCGTCAGCCGCTGGTGGTGGGTGGCGCTTCGCTTCATATCGATCCTGTAGGCGGCACCGAGGCGCTCTTCGTAGGAGCGAGCTTGCTCGCGAATGGCGCTTCCCGGGCGCCGTTGGTGTTTGGATAAACTCCGTCCCCTCTCCCCAACCCTCTCCCTGAAGGGAGAGGGGGCCGTTCGGAGCGTTCGGCAAGCTCAGTGTCATCCTGATACGCCTAGCCGCGAACGCGGAAATCCAATAGACAGCCCCACACCTTGCCTCTTGTAGGAGCGCGCCCTGCGCGCGAAATCGCGGGCAGGGCCCGCTCCTACGACGGACCGGGCGTAGGGCGGATAACCGTTCGCGGTTATCCGCCGTCATCCCGATCACATGGATCATCCAATCGGCGGATAACGCGGAGCGTTATTCGCCCTACGCGCCGAACTCCGCCAACGGCTGCAACGCTCGGCACGCATGGGCGCTACAATGGCGCCCGCGCCGATCTCCCCCGATCGGGCACGCCCGGAGCCAGCTTCAAATGTTCACCCTCGTAACCCTGGACGCACCACCACCGGAGTCCCTGAAGAATCAGGTTCTGCAAATGGTGGTGGACTACTTCAGCGACATCAGCCCGGTGCCGCTGACGCCCAGCAACCCGCTCTATCAGCTGTACCAGTACGTGATCGGCTACGAGGTGCACCTGTATCTGCAGGCCATGGACAGCACCGTGGACAGCAGCGCACGGTTGGTCCTGGCCCTGGACGACGAGGATCCCTCCCAGGTCCTGGGCTTTGCCCTGTACCTGCCGAGCCAGGACGATGCCCAGGCCTGCACGCTGGCCTACCTGGCCGTCACGGCCAGCCATCGCCGGCACGGCATCGCGCGGGCCATGCTGCAACAGGTGGCCACACATCGGCCCCACGTCGAACTCGCCTGCGCGGCGAGCAAGGTGCCGGCCTTCGAGTCGATGGGCTTTCAGGTCCTGGCGGCACAGGGGCCGCACGTGCTGCTCAACACCCGCGATCACCGCTCCGACGGCATGGTCGCGGTGCAGGACCTGGCCCCGATCTATCAGTCCAAGGAAGTGCGGCAGATCCACGCCTACCTGGTGCAGCAACACGGCCGGAAGGCCATGGCCGATGCCGAGAAAAAACGCGACCGCCTGCTTGACCAGATGGCCCATCAGGCCCAGGCGCTGGTGAAAGAGCGCTTCCCCACGCTGCACTGACAGCCAGCGGAAACGGATTCGGCTTTGAGTGTCTGCTAACGGCCCCATGGCAGCCATACCGCCGCGATGCCAAGCGCTAAGCCGGCTGATGCCAGGCGTCCATAGGCCTCCTGCGCTTGCGCTTCCCCACTCGGTCAGGCCTGCGCTCGCGGCCGCTTCAAAAACTGTACTTCACCGACAACATCAGATTCCGCGGCTCCCCATACACGTTGCTCGGCACCGTGACAGACGAACTCAAGGAGTTGTAGTACTTCTTGTCGAACGCATTGTTCAGGTTCAGCTGCGCATCGATATGGGCAGTCGGCTTGAACCCCAGCATGAAGTCCACCAGCGTGTAGGCGTCCTGCTCGATCATGTAGGTGGTGCCTTTGTTGTAGATGCGGTTCTGCCGGTACAGGGAACTACCAATGCGCCATTGGTCGAGCGCGCCTGGCAGGGTGTAGGTGGTGCTCATCTTGAACAGGTGTCGCGGGATGTCGGTATCGAACAGGCGACCTTCGTTGGACTTGTTCGCATCCTTGCGGTATTTGGCTTCGGTGAAGGTGTAGCCGGCGCCCAGTTGCCAGTTGGGCGTGAGTTGCCCTTGCAGTTCCAGTTCGATGCCTTTGCTGCGCACCTCGCCGGCCGCCTCGTAGCAGGAAGTGGTGGGATAGCTGGGGCAAAGGCTCTGGTCGGTGATGGCCTTGGCGCGGTTTTCCTGGTCCAGCTGGAAGATGGCGGCCGAGGCGTTCAGCGCGCCGTCGAAATACTCGCCCTTGATGCCCAGCTCGTAGTTCTTGCCGGTGATGGGTTCGATGACCGAGCCTGAAGTGTCGAAGTAACTCTGCGGCTTGAAGATGTCGGTGTAGCTGACATACACCGAGTGATGCGCGTCCAGGTCATAGATCAGGCCGGCGTACTTGGTGACGTGGCGGTTGACCTTGAGTTCGGTCTCGGTGCCTTTGTAGGGGGCGCTGGTATCGTTTTCGTACCAGTCCAGGCGGCTGCCCAGAATCAGTTTCAGTGGGTCGGCCAGGTTCAGGCGGGTGGTGGCGTAAACGCTGTTGAGCTTGGCGTTGGTGTTCTGCCAGCCGTATTTGGTCTGGCTGGCGACTTTCGGGGTGTCGCCGTTCCAGTTGTAGATATCGATATTGCTGTGCAGCAGCACGTTTGCCGGCACGTCGCCATTGAACACCACGCGGCGATGGCTGGCACCGAACACCAGTTCGTGGTCGCGGTCCATCAGGCGGAACGGGCCGCTGGCGTAGGCATCGAAGCTGTTCTGGCTTTCCCGATAGTGGCCGGCGCCGACGTATTGGTCATAGGTCTGGGTGGCGGTGCGCCCCAGTATGTAGGTGCCCAGCATGTCCAGATCGGCCCAGGTCTTGGTGGCCGACAGGTTGAGTTTCCAGCCGTTGTCCAGGGCGTGTTCGATGGCGGCATATGCGGAGGTGCTGGTCTTGTTCCAGTACTCCCAGTCATTGCTCAGGGAAGTGGAGCGCGACAGCTTCAGGTCGCTGCCGTCGAAGCCCACCGGCAGGCCGGTCCAGCCGTTGCCGTTGTAGTCGTCCTGCTGGCGCGAAGCGCTGAGCGTCAGGGTGGTGCTGTCGTTCAGGTCGGCCTCTAGGATCCCGTAGAACAGGTTCCGCTCGTTATCCAGCGAGTCGCGGAAGCTGCCCTGGGTCTGGTAGGCGGTGACCAGGCGACCGCGCACAGCGCCGTTGTCGGTCAGCGGGCCGGACAGGTCGACGTCGGTGCGGTAGCGGTCCCAGGTGCCGGCGCTGCCCTGGATGCTGGCCTGGAACGTTGGTGTAGGACGCTTGCGAACCAGGTTGATGGCCGCGGCCGGGTTTCCGGCGCCCTGCATCAGGCCGGTGGCGCCGCGCACCACCTCCACCCGGTCGTACATGGCCATGTCTGCGGAAAGCAGGTCCTGGGACAGCTGGGAACTGTCGAGGCTGGTGGGCAGGCCGTCGTACATGATGTTGTCGAGCGCAAAGCCGCGGGCGTAGTAGGTGGAACGCTCCGGCCCCGTGCGCCGGATGACCATGCCCGGGGTGCTCTGCACAACGTCGTTGAGGTCGGCCAGGGCCTGGTCGTCGAGGCGCTGGCGAGTCATCACCGTGACCGACTGCGGCGTTTCACGCAGCGAGAGGTTCAGCTTGGTGGCGGTCTGCATGGCACCGGTCGTATAGGAGCCCGTTCCCGCGGTCAGGCCATCCTGGCGAACGCCCACGATTTCGCTGCTGTCCATCTTCAGTGGCTGCTCGGCCTCGGCTACCGGACGCAGAACATAGAGGCCGTCGCCCTGCCGTGAGGCGCGCAGTCCAGTCCCCTCGAGCAGCCGGCTCAGGCCGGTGTCGACGTCGGCATCGCCGCTCAGGCCTCGACTCTTCAGCCCCTGCACCCGCTGTGGCTGCAGCGGCAGTGTGATGCCCGCCTGGCTCGCGAACTCCGCCAGCGCAGCGCCCAGCGGGCCAGGGGCTATCTCGAAGTGGCGTTGCCGGCCGGCCTGATCGACGGTGTCGGCCTGCGCACAGGCGACGAAGCCGATCGGGCCCAGGCACAGCCCGAGCGCAGCGGCGCGCAATGCCTGGGCGAGTTCGCTGGGTCGTGCTGCGCGGCGCGAAGCGAAGGGGTGAAGCTGCATGAGTGACTCCCTGTGTCGAGCATGTTTTTTCGTTGTGTGCTCGGGTGACACGCGAGAGACGAAAAAGGCGACAAAATAAATTCGGCAGCGCCAATCAGCTGGGCCGATCAGCTGGAAATGGGCGCGATGGTGACCCAGTAACGGGTGCGATAGCGGATTTCCACCGGCAGCACCTGGGTCAACGCATGGAGCGCCTGGTCGGTGTCGTGCAGTTGAAACGCCCCGGAGACTTCCAGTTGCGCAACCTCGGGGTCGCAGCGCAACAGGCCGGGCCGGTATCGCCCCAGTTCGGCGGCGAAGCTTGCCAGGCTCATACGCTCAGCCTTGATCACGCCGCGGGTCCAATCGGCGATGCGTGCATCGAGCGGCTCGACGCCGCCCACATGCCGGGCGTTGAATCTCGCCTGTTCGCCGGCCTTCAGCAGCTGGGATTCTCCAGCCCGCGAGTTCAGCTTCACCGCGCCTTCGAGCACCGCAACCTGGCTGTCCTCGGGCCATTGCCGCACCAGGAAGCGCGTGCCGATGGGCTCGATCTCGCCCTGGGCAGTTTCCACAATGAAGGGTCTGCCGGCGGGGTCCTTGGCGGTGATGATCAGCACCTCGCCTGCAACCAGCCGTACCCGCCGGCTCGCACCGTCGAAGGCCACATCGACGGCACTGTCGGTATTGAGATGAATCTGCGTGCCGTCGGCCAGAGACATCTGGCGCTGCTCGCCTACCCCGCTGCGAACATCGGCATTGAGCTGCTGCCAGGACTGCGTACGGCGAATCAGCAAGGCTGCAGGCGCCGTTGCCAGCAGCAGCGCGAGCAACTTGAGGGCCTGTCGGCGCGTAGCGGCATGGGAACGATCCAGCGTTTCAAGCCCCAGCTGAGGCGGGATCAGCCCCAGTCGCCGGTTGAAGCCCTCCGCCAACTGCCAGGCGCGCTCGTGCTCCGGGTCGGCTGCGCGCCAGCGCTCGCAATCGCGACGTTGCGCCTCGCTGACGCGCGGCCCCTGAAGGCGCACATACCAGCGCGCGGCCTGGCGAGCGATATCACGGTCGATGGGTTGCGCGCTCACGGGTGCTCCGGCACTTCTGCAGCCAGCACGATGCACTCTTCGAAAGCCAGCACGAGATAACGCTGAACGCTACGTACGCTCACGCCCAACCGCTGGGCGATGGCATCCTGGGTGAGCCCTTCGAGCTGGTACAGGAGGAACGCCTGGCGTGCCTTGCTCGGTAGGCGGGCCAGTACCGCGTCGACCTCATGCAGGGCTTCGAGCACCAGAGCCTGATGCTCCAGCGAAGGCGTGCACGCCTCTGGCAGGCTGGCCAGGACTTCCAGATACGTCTGCTCCAGCGAGCGCCGACGGTAGAGATTGATCACCAGCCGCCGTGCGATGGTCAGCAGGTAGGCTCGCGGCGTCGCGATTGGCTGCTGCAGCGCAGCGGGCGAAACGAGCAACCGGACGAAGGTATCCTGGGCCAGGTCGGCCGCATCGCAGCGATTGCCCAATCGACGATGGAGCCATCCGCGCAGCCATCCGTGGTGGTCCTGGTACAGCCGGCCGAGCAGCTGATCCTCTGTAGCGGCAGTAGCGTGCATGGAGTGGCATTCCATCATATGCGAATGACTCGCATTATATTTTTATGCCACCTCTTCCATCAAGGCATTCGGGCCGGGATCAGCGCGCCTTATCGTGGATGCCCGCCATGGGGGCCGTGTGGGGCATCTTCGGATGCGCCGGTCCGAGTCCGGTACGCCAACCTGCACGGCCCGCCCTGGTGCCGTAAGAGCGACTCTCTTACCGGCCGTGCGGGGGCTCTTCGTAGGATCGAGGGGGGACGCCTGGTTCTTGCTCGCGAATGAGCCCGCAGCGGAGCCTGTTCGCGAGCAAGCTCGCTCCTACGAGAAGCCGTGCCCACCGGTATGGTGTCCGTGCAAGACAGGTTTATTTTCAGCATTCTAGTCTCGTCCATCCGGACAGCTTTAGAGCAGAAGGAATAAATCTGTTCCTCTTCCACAATGGGGCGTCTGCGTCATTGCCGTTCAAGCCCTTGAGCGTCGCGGCCCCCGGGCGTTTCTGGCGTTACAGGGCATAGCCACCATCCAGCGTCAGGCTCGCCCCGGTCATGTGGGCCGCTGCCGGGCTGGTGAGATACGCGACCAGGCCGGCGATCTCCATGGGCTGGGCGACGCGTCCGAGTGGGACGAGTTCCGCCAGCGCGTCCAGGTGCGCTTGCGTCATGTCGGTCGCGGTCGGGCCGGGCTGGATATTGTTGACGGTGATCCGGCGCGCCGCGAGATCCAGCGCGAGCCCTTGCACCAGGCGCGCAACGGCGGCCTTGGTCATCGCGTACACCGCGCCTTCGACCGAGGTGCGCCCAGAGGCCGAATTGCTGCCGATGGTGATCACCCGCCCGCCGTCGCGCATGCTGGCCACGGCGGCCTGGATCGAGAGAATGACGCCGCGGATGTTCACGTCGAGCATCAGGTCGAGGTCCTCGACGCCAAGGGCATCGATGCGGGCGAGCCGCAGCACGCCGGCATTGACCACCGCCACGTCTATCGCGCCAAAGCGCTCGACCGCCGCCGCCACCGCATTCCGGATGGCAGCGGCATCCTTGCTGTCGGCCTGGAACGCAAGGGCACGGCCGCCACCCGCCTCGATCTCGTCGGCCAGCGCTTTGGCGCTGTCCGGCCGGGACACGTAGGTCAGCGCCACCGAGAAACCGTCGGCGGCGAGTTGCCTCGCCGCTGCCGCGCCGATGCCCCGGGAGCCACCAAAAACAATGGCGACCTTGTCATTCCCTGCTTCGTCTCGCTTCATCGCCTCACCTTCATTGACTGAAAACGTGAAAACCCGGAAATCAGACGGTTACCGATTCATGGGACGACGCCACGCGCTTGCCCAACGGCGTCCGGCTGTAGCCATCTGCGGCAATGGTCTGTTGCGCAGGCGCTGCCGAGTTCACGCGCATGCCCAGGGGCGTCCTGCTGAAGCCATCTTCCGCCAGTTGCGGGGTTGCGCCTTCTTCAGCCAGGGGCGTCAGTTGGAAGCAGACGGTGCCGTGGGAGCAGCGCGCTTCGGCTGCACTCGCATGCACCGCTACACCGGCCAGCGAAAAAGTAATGGCGGTCACGAGGGTCTTCAGAGTGTTCATGGCATTGTTCCTCAAGGGTTAGGGGGAACAGTCCATCGGAGTGGGAAAGAACGCTCTGGAAGAGTGCTGGCTCCAACCGCGCGCCGATGTCCTGTTGGAGTGAATTAAAAGCCCTTGGGGTATCTGCACCGTGTCGAGAAAAGGCGTAGCCATCTCTGCGAATGTCAAAACGCGCTGCGGACACACTGGAATACAAAGCGCCTCCGGGAAAGCGCGGATGAGCAGGCAGCGAGCTTCCGTCGTCATTGCCGAGACGGGGCGTCGCAACGTTCGCTATGGGTCAAGAGCTGCCGCTTAACGAAGGCAGCTTTCGGCCAGGAGCAGACATCCAACGTCACCGTCAAACGAGGCTGATTGGCAGCGCGCAAGCTTTATCAGTCCCTTGCTTTAGGGGCCTAATTCCTAGGTAGTTAACTAGTAGAGGTTAAACCAAGACCCAAATTGCACTCGTGCCCCTCAAGCGCGGTCTCTTCTGAGATATCTCTTGCACCTCAGCTTGTGGAAATAGACTGACTTGCGTGGACTATCGAAACACTGCTCTTGCGCCCATCGCGGATCAGCACAGTCAAAAGCGCCGTGACGCCAATACCGAACAGGTAAAGGCCTTGCGGGCCAAGGCGCTCCATCAGCGTTCCTGCGACAAGTGGGCCAATAGCCGCGCCAATACCAAACGCTACCAGCAGCATTCCGGCGACGGATACTCGAAGCTCGACTTCAAGGTTGTCGTTGGCGTGCGCGACACCCAGTGGATACAGACAGAACTGCAGAAAGCCTACGGCAGCCCCTGCGAACATGATCCAGCCCACCTCCGGAGCATTGAGGAAAGCCAATGGCAAATAGGCGACGCAGAGCAGGATCGAGGTTGCTCGAATTATCGCCACCCGAGAATATCGATCCGAAAGCATTCCGAGCGGGAGTTGGGCAACCAGCCCCGCTGCCACGCTAAGTGCCATGAACTGACCAACCTGTGCGGGAGTGAATCCCAACTGAGCGGCGAAAATCGGAGTCAATCCGTAGAAGCAGCCATTCAATAGTCCCGACGCAAGAACAGTGCCCAACGCCTGGGGTAGTCGGCGGATATAGAACATTGGCCGCACGCGCACCTGGCTGATTGCGCTCGGGCGCCTGCCTCTGTGCATAGCCATGGGTATCATGCCGATGGCGACAGCGATGGCGACCCCGGACAGGACCAATGCGTTCAGTCCATCGCCGAGGCCGATCAGCAACTGCCCCAGCATCATGCCGACGTAGCTCGCCACCATGTACAGCGACATGGCGCCACCACGACGATCACTCGGCGAGCAGTCGTTGAGCCAACTTTCGATGACCATCAGCTGGCACATCATCGCCGCCCCAACGACGAACCTCAGAGCAAGCCAGAGCGGCAACCAGTCGCTTAGCTGATGGCTGAGTACGGCCGCCACAATCACACCGGCCGCTATCACGAATGCAAATGCATGGGAGACCCGATTGATCAGCCAGTAGCCGATGCGTCCTCCCACCACCATGCCTAGGGCATGGGCAGCCATGAGACCGCCCCCCCAAAGTTCCGCAATACCCTCAGCGTCCAGACGCAGAGCCAGGTACGTCATGAGCAGACTGGACCCCAGCTGCATAAGCAGAGTCGCGGCATAGATCGTTCCGAATGCCTTGGCGAGTGCGAACAATTGAAATCCCCAGTTCTGCTCTATGCGAGGCCGTGACGCTGTTTCCAGTCGCCGGGATGTACTACATAGCCAAACAACGCGTGGCCTCCGTAGACGAGTTCAGTCCCTTCGGGGATCCACAGCAGTTGCCCCGGCTCCACCCGGTACAGCTCACCGTTCGCCCTGAGTTCGAAACAACCTTCGATGACAAAAATCACTTCGTCGTACAGCAGCGTCCAGGCAACCTCGGCACCGTCCCAGAGAGCGAAGCCAATGCCCAGGTTGGGTGAGACTTCGTTGCTGATGGCACGGGCCACGCTGGCATTACCCGGTGGGCCCCCACGGTGAACGAAGTCCAAATTACGATGGTCGACGAGGAGTACCGGCCCCTTGCTACCGGGTGCCGTCGTCATAGCTCACTCCTGCTGTTCCAGGCCGCCCAGCGGATGCGCGTACGTACGCCAAGGCCAAGGAGCGGCTCCGGCGGGTTGAGGGAGGGCATGCCGGTCACCGTCTGGATGTCGCTGAGCAGCGAAGACTCGGCCCCAACTACCCGATCAGCTAGCAGCGCTCCGGAAATAGTGCCCCAAGCCGCCCCTACGCCGTTGTCGCATGCCGTCGCGAATACGCCATCATCCAATTGACCGAAGTAGTTGGTGAAGTTGCGCGAGATGGCATAGACGCCACCCCATGTGTGCGTGAATGGCACTTGGGCTAGCTGCGGGTAGCGCGAGAGGAATGCCTTGCGGTGGTCATTACGGATCTTCGCGCGCGTTCCTTCGTCAACGCTGCGACCATAGCGCGGTACATGCTTGTAAGTATTGCGGATGATCAAGCGGCGATCCTGGGTCATCCGCACTGTGGTGCCCGCATGGTCGGCCGGGGTCAGCCCCCAGTCGGCCTGGACGCCGACGGCACTCATCTCGGCATTGGTGAGCGGACGCGTCCAACTGGCGAAGGTCATCACGGGCAGCAGGCGATTGCGCAGGAAGCCGAACTCCTGGGTGAAGATGCTGGTGCCCAGCAGCACCTGCGGAGTGCGGATCAGCCCCTCGTTGCCATGCAGGACCCAGCGGCCGTTGGCGTCGCGCTCCAGACGCTGGATCGGCGATTCCTCCAGCACCTCGACGTTCTGCGGCAGCGAATCGCCCAGCCCGCGCACCAGCGCGGCCGGCTGCATCAGGTAGCAGCCCGGCGTGAAGATGGCGCGGCTGTAATAGTTTGTACCCAGCACTCCGGCCAGCTCATTGCGCTCCACCAGGCGGTAGGGTTCGCCGAGGTCAGCCATCAGCTTCTCGAAATGATCGAGGTAGGCGAGACCGCGCTCACCGACAGCGCCCTGGTACTTGCCGGCATGGGACCACTGGCAGTCGATGCCATGGCGTCCGATCAGGGTCTGCAGCTGGTCGATAGCGGCGCGGTTGAGGCCCAACAGGCGCTGCTTGTGCTGCGGATCGGGATGCTCCAGGGCGAACTTGTGCGGCAGGTCGATGACGAAGCCGGAGTTGCGGCCCGAGGCGCCGTAGCCGATGCGCTGGGCATCCACCAGCAGGATGCGCGATTGCGGCATGTGTTCGGCGAGCCGGCGCGCCGCGGCGAGTCCCGCGAAGCCAGCGCCGATCACCACATGGTCGGCCTTCTGCTCGCCTACTAGACGCTTGCAGGGGAAGGGTTCGGGCAGCGCGGCGTACCAGCCGCAACTGCGGTCATCATGAGGCAGGTTAACGATACTGTTCATTGTTCGGCACTCACGCCACGTTCTGTTGGGTGTCCTGGCAGCTCTGCAGCCAGGCATTGCGTTTCTGTTGCGCCTGCCGTCCGAGCAGGACGAAGCCGCGCATGGCGCCAGCAGGGTCATGGAAGGCCGCGCTCAGACCGTCTGCGGTTGCGTCGCAGCGCCATTGGCCTTCGCAATCGACCGGCGGCGGCAGCAGGCACAGCGGCGCGGCCGGAATCTTCACCGTGACCGGCATCAGCGGGTAGCTGACGGGAGTCGGCTGGCCCAGCAGGGTCCGGGCAAGCGCGCGGATGCCTTCGTTGATCGGCGCGAGGTAAGGCAGCAGCTGTCCGTCGATCTCGATGCAGTCGCCTAGGGCATAGATGCCTGGTTTCGAAGTTTGCAGACTGGCGTCGACCTTGATGCCGCGCCCGCACTCCAGACCGGCGTCCGCGGCCAATTGCAGGTTCGGTCGCAGGCCGACAGCCGAGAGGACGAGATCCGCCTCGACGATCTGGCCGTCGGAGAGGGTCAGGCGATAGCCGTCCCCATCCTGCTCGATACGCTGCAAGGTGCTGTACAGGTTCCACTGCACGCCGAGGCCGGACAGCGCCTGCTGTAGTTGCAGGCCCGCCTGTTCCGGCAGCAGCCGTTCCATCGGCCAGGCGCCCAGGCCGATGATCCGTACCTGATAACCGCTGCTCGCCAGGTCATTGGCGAACTCGCAACCGATCAGCCCGTCGCCGAGGATTGCCACGCTGCGTACGCCTTCCAGGCGCTCGCGGAACTGGTGGTAGTCCTGCAGGTTGTTGACGCTGAGCAGCGCATCGGCGCAGCCCTCGATTGGCAGGCGCACGGGCGAGGCGCCGCTGGCCAGCACCAACTGGCCGTAATCCATCTCGCCGAGACTGGTGTGAAGTCGCCGCGCCTCGGTATCGATCCGCTCGACCCGGCAGTGCGTATAGATGCGGATGCCCAGGCGCCGCTCCAGCGCCATCGGGCTTTCCGTGGCCAGCGCCGCGGCACTGCGGCCCTGCGCCAACGCGATGGACAGAGCCGGCTTGGAGTAGTTGTGCCCGGACTCCTGGGTCAGCACGCGGATATCCAGTTGCGGATTGGCCTTGCGCAGTTCCTGGGCCAGGCCGTAACCGGCATAGCCGCTGCCGATGATGACCACCGGCCCGGCAGTAACTGCGGCCGCCACCGGCCGCTTCAGCGCAGCCGGCGGAGTGGCAACGGCGGTGACCGGCTCACTGATCTCGATCATCTCGAAATCGGACTTGCCGACCTTGCAGTCGGGGCACAGCCAATCCTCGGGAACGTCCTCCCAGCGGGTTCCGGCAGCGATGCCGTCGTCCGGCCAGCCCACGGCCTCGTCATAGATCAGGCCACAGATGATGCAGAGCCACTTTTTCATAGCCGCGCCCTCACTCGCCCTTGATACGCAGGGCCAGGTTCTTGGTCCGAACGTAGCTGTAGAGAGCCTCCTGCCCCTTCTCCCGGCCGAAACCGGACAGACCTACCCCGCCGAACGGCGTTTCGATGCCACCCGCGTACCACTCGTTGACGAACACCTGGCCAGCGCGCAGGCGCCGTGCGCAGCGCAGCGCGCGGTTGAGGTCCTGAGTGAAGACGCCCGCCACCAGGCCGAAATCGGTTCCGTTGGCGATGGCAATGGCTTCCTCTTCGGTGTCGAACGGAATCACCGCAAGGACTGGCCCGAACACCTCGGCTTGGGCGATTTCCATCTGCGGGTGCACATTGCGCAGCACCGTGGGCGCCATGAAATGCCCACGGAGCCCGCTGATCGCTTCGCCGCCAGCTGCTACCACCGCGCCCTGTTCCTGAGCGCGCCGGCACATGGCCTCGATTCCCTGGAGTTGGCCTGCGGAAATCACCGGCGTGTGGTCTGGATCGTCCTGGCCGAGACCGACGCTCAGCCCCTTGGCCATCTCCGCCACGTCGGCCACCACCTCGTCATACACCGAGCGCTGCACCAGCAGGCGCGACATGGCCGAGCAGACCTGGCCGGCATTGAAGAAAATGCCGTTCCTGACGCTCGTCAGAACCTGCTCGCGATCGGCGTCGGTGAAGACCAGCGCGGCCGACTTGCCACCCAGTTCCATGACGCTGGGGATCGCATGCTCGGCGGCAGTGCGCAGGATGCTTTGGCCAGTGCCGACCGAGCCGGTGAAGACGATCTGATCGATGTCACGGTGCCCGGCCAGATAGGCGCCGACTTCGCGGCCACGACCGCAGATCAGGTTCACCGCGCCGCGCGGCAGGCCGGCACGTTCGATGGCCTTAAGCAGGACGCACAGTCCCAGCGGCGAAAGCTCCGGCGACTTGACCACCACCGCGTTGCCGGCAGCCAGGGCCGGCGCCAGCGAGCGGGCACAGATGGAAACCGGGAAGTTCCACGGCACGATCTGCAGCGACACGCCCATCGGGTCGTAGACGGTGAAGTCCATGTAGCCGTTGCCAAGGGGAATGGAGGTCCCCTCGATCTTGTCAGCCATACCGGCGTAGTACTCGAAGTAGCGCGCAGCCTCGACGAACTCGTCGCGGGCATCGCGCAGGCGCTTGCCGTTCTCCTGGCACAGGACCCAGGCGCCCTCCTCGGTCAACGCGCGGATCTGCGCGGCGATCTCCAGCAGCCAGGAGACCCGCTGCGCCGGACGGGCGCAGGTCAGCTCACCGCTGTCGGCGCAGCGGCGCGCCGCCTGCACGGCACGCTCGGCGTCGGCCACGGTGGCCTGGGCGATGGTGGCGACCGGTTCGGTGGTGCCGGGATTATTGACGGTGAGGCGCTGCTCACTGTCGGTCCACTGGCCGTCGATGAAGTTCAGCCAGTGCGATGCGATCTGATGCATGGCGTTCACCTCAGGCTTTCTGCGCGTAGTCGAGCAGCTGCTGGGCGGCCCACTTGTGGAAGTAGTGGGTCGGCAGATCCATCTCCGGAGAGAACGCGCCGCCGTTGTAGCCGGGGGACTGGCGACCCTTCTGCATGCCTTCCACGGAAGCGATGTCCTCGGCGAACACCACGCGCCAGGATTCCTTCACTGCGTCGCGGGCAGCCTCGAAGCGGGAGTCGAGGGCCTCGTCGCCGACATAGAAGAGACGCAGGTGCTCGATGGTCTTACCGGGCGCCACCGGCTCCAGCATCATGGCGAAGGCGTGGTCGGCCTGGATGCCCAGCAGCACGTTGGGGAAGAAGGCCACGTACTCGGCGGTGCGCATGCGATCCTGCGGCCAGGACGGGAAGGTCGGCAGGTGCGTGCCGGCAACGTCGGACAAGTTGTAGGCATGGCTGCCCTGGCCGGCGAACTGGTCGAACATGATGTTGTAGTGGTCTTCCAGGCGCGAGTAGGTGTTCAGCGCCGGGTGCACCCACGGCAGGTGGTAAGACTCGCAGTAGTTCTCAACCGCCAGCTTCCAGTTGCAGTTGACCTCGATGCTCAGCGCGCCGCTGTTGGCCTCGCGGCGAATCAGGTCCATGCCGTCGGTGCCGAGGAACTGGGTCCAGCGCTCGGTCAGCGGCGCGAGCTGCTCTTCCAGCGCCGGCGCATCGGCGGACAGGTTTATGAACACCATGTCCATCCAGATGGTGCTGCGCAGCGCCTTCAGGCCGTGCTTCTCGCAGGCGAAGCGTTCGTCCTTGTGCTGGTTGATGCCGCCGACGTGCGGGGTGCCTTTCAGGCCGCCGTTCAGGTCATAGGTCCAGGAGTGGTAGGGGCAGCGGATCACGCCCTGCACCTCGCCCGCTTCCTGCACCAGCTTCACGCCGCGATGGCTGCAGACGTTGTGGAAGACCTGCACCACGCCTTCGCGGTTGCGCATCATCAGCAACGGCAGCCCCATGAAATCCACCGGCTTCACGTAGCTGTTCTTCGGCAGGTCGCTGGCGAAACCGATGCAGGCCCAGTTGCGGCCCAGCACGTGATCGCGCTCCAGCTCGAAATAGCGCTGCTCGGTATAGAACTCGTTGGTCAGACCGTGGGCTTCGTGGATGGGAGCCAGGACGGTTTCCAGGGCATGGGTCGGAATCAGGCGAGGGGCAGTCGAAGTCATTGTTGTTCTCTCTTGCTTGGCACGGAAGGAAATGCGCAGCCGATTCGGCCTGCTGCATGGCGGCGAGTTTCGGCAAGAGAGGAAGCAGCGGACAAACGATTTTTTCGGCCTAATTAATTACCTTTTCTCATTAATGTGAAATTTTCGAATAACCTTGTGAGCATCGCAGTTCGTGAATTTGAAACAAAGGCGGCTCGCCCAATTTAATGAGTCATGGTAATTAATTGATGAGCAGAAATGATTTGTCGCCAGGCCCAGCGTCGACCATTTTGTTGCCACATCTCGGGCACGATCATCCCGGGATCATTCCAGCGTGAAGCGACCTCCGTGATTCAGGCAGATGCCAATGCCTGACCCTCGCTCCACACGAAAAAAAGCCCTGAACAAAAATAAAAGGGGACAACAACCATGCGTGCACAAACGGGCCCTTTGAAAGGCCTCAACCCCACCGTAACCCTCGCCTCGATAGTCACCGTGGTGCTGTTCGTGCTGTTCTGCGCGTTCACCAACGAGCAAGCCGCGAAGACTTTCGAAGCAGCCTCGACCTTCATCCTCGACAACTTCAAGTGGTACTACCTAGCGCTGGTAAGCGGTATTCTCTGCCTCCTGCTGTACCTCACCACCAGCAAGTACGGCGACCTGAAACTGGGTGCCGACGATGACGAGCCCGAGTTCAGCTTCGGCTCATGGATCGCCATGCTGTTCAGCGCCGGCATGGGCATCGGACTGATCTTCTGGTCGGTGGCCGAGCCGATGCTGCACTACGCCGGCAACCCGTTCGCCGCGGGCCTGACGGACGAAGCCGCCACCGCGGCTATGCGCATCACCCTGTTCCACTGGGGTCTGCATCCGTGGGCGATCTTCAGCCTCATCGGCCTGAGCCTGGCATACTTCGCCTACCGTCGCGGCCTGCCGCTGGCGTTGCGTTCCATCCTCTACCCGCTGATCGGTGACCGCATCTATGGCTGGATCGGCCATGTGGTCGACATCATGGGCGTCGCCATCACCGCGTTCGGCGTATCGCAATCGCTGGGCCTGGGCGTGGCGCAGATCAACACCGGCCTTCACCAGGTGTTCGGCCTGCCGATCAGCATCGTGCTGCAGCTGTCGATCATCCTGGTCGTCACCATCATCGCGTCCATTTCCTTGCTGGCCGGCCTCTCCAAGGGCATGAAGCGCATTTCGACGCTCAACATGTACATGTCCTTCGCGCTGATGCTGGTGGTCCTGGCCATCGGTCCGACCCGTTACATCCTCAACCTGATGTTCGAATCCACCGGCGACTACATCCAGACCCTGCCGAGCCTGAGCCTCTGGATGGACACGCAGAAGGACACCCAGTGGCAGAACTGGTGGACGGCGTTCTATTGGCCGTGGTGGATGACCTGGGGTCCGTTCGTGGGCCTGTTCATCGCGCGCATTTCCAAGGGCCGCACCATCCGCGAGCTGATCGTAGGCGCCCTCTTCGTACCCACGCTGGTCACCATCCTCTGGATGTCCGTGTTCGGTGGCGCGGCGCTGAAGAACGAGCAGACCGAACGCCAGCAATACCAGAAGACAGTTGCCAGTGCCCAAGTGGCCCAGGAGCAGACCAGGTTCGAAGGCGGCACCGTTCTCCTGGCGACCAAGAAGGAAACCACTGCGGCGATGTTCACCCTGCTGGGGCAACTGGATGGCCCGACCGTCGGCGCGGTGCTGTCCGTCCTCGTCTGCCTGCTGCTCGCGGTGCACTTCGTCACCACGGCCGATGCGGGAACACAGGTGCTCTGTACGCTGAACGCGCTGGGCAGCACCAATCCGCCCAACTGGATCAGGCTGCTCTGGTGCGTGCTGGAAGGCGCCATCGCCGCCGGCCTGCTGCTGGCGGGAGGACTCAAGGCGATCCAAATGGCGAGCATCGCCGTCGGCCTGCCAATCGCAATCCTGATGACCGTAATGAGCTACACCCTGGTCCGCACCTTGCGGCAGGAGTCGCTCAACGGCCAGCCCGACCTACCCCCAGGCGGCCGTCTACTCGTTCAGGAGCATTCCCAGAAGGGCGTCTCGCAACTTCGCGGACCAGTACTGGGCGGGGCTGCTGCGGTCTCCCCAATGACCGCACGAAGAGCCGGCTGACATTGGCAATACCGTGGCCCTTCCCGATTGGCTGGACGCAATGAACCGGAAGAGCCACTAGCCACCTGACAGCACCAAGGCCGTCAGCCACAAGCTGACGGCCTTGGTCGTTTCTGCGCCTGAAAGTCCTGATCTTTGATTGTCGATAGTAGCCCCCTCAACCTTGAACCGAAGGTAGCCCCATGAGCCAGTCGCGGAACAACCTCACGCTCTGTCGTGGCCTACGCGCACTCAGCGGCTCCAGCAAACAGAACTTTGCATCTGTCTGTAGAGAAAGATCATTCGGTCGTACGAGGCTGCCTGTGCTCAATGGCTCATCGACCAACCGGTCCCAGGCCAGCGCGACCCCCTGACCGCTAACGGCGGACTGGATCAGCATGCTGTAGCTATTGATATTGACCCGATGCTTCGGGATCCCAGGCTCATGCCCCAGACGCTTAAACCACTCCGGCCAACCTATCCAGTCGCGCTGCGAGTCCTCGAGCCACAACCAAGTGCAGGAAGACAGTCCGTCGATCGACGAAAGCTGGGGATTCTTCGCCAGGTAAGCGGGGCTGCAGACCAGATAGATCTCCTCCGAGAACAACGGTGTCACTTCCATGTCCTTGGGCGGGGTACTGCAGTAGTACAGCGCCAGATCGCAATCGAGTCGGGAGTAGTCTTTCACATGGTCGAGCGCGATTATTCGCAGATCGATCTCCTCGTGCTGACTTTGAAACTCCGCAACCTTGGGCAGAAGCCAGAGCGATGCCATGGCCGTGCTGGTGGCCACCGTCACTTGCTGATCGCCTCGCCATTGCCGGATCTCGCCAGTGGAGCGGGCCAGATGAAGCAGGCATTCTCGAACGGTCTCGTGGTACTGAGCGCCTGCCGGGGTCAAGTTGATGGTTCGGGTCGTTCGCTCGAAGAGCGTCTTCCCGAGATAGTCCTCTAGCAGTCGAATCTGGCGACTGATCGCCCCTTGCGTGACGTTCAGCTCTTTGGCGGCAAGGGTGAAGCTCAAATGACGGGCTGCAGATTCAAAGGCAAGCAGGCTGTTGAGAGGCGGAAGAGGCTGGATTCTCACGGCGTATACAACCACTCATTCTTATTCTGTCGAATTGCATCATTTTAGTGGTCTGAAGCCAGTCACGTTGCACCGCAACACCCGGCCATTCCTATTTTTTGTGCATGCCCTAACGCCGGACTACGAAGCTGGCTGCAAGCGCATTGTCGTATCTGGCGGATTCCATGAAGCGGTACAGCAGCCGATCGTCTCGATCGTGACCGAAGGTATCGAGCCGATTGAGACAAATGGCATCCGCTTGAGGGATGGGTCTTTCCAGCCGCTGGACACAATCATCCTGGGGACCGGCTTCGATGCTGATGGATTCCTTCGTCCGATGCCGGTCATTGGCAAGGAGAGTGTAGATCTCGATGAATTCTGGGCCAATGTGTTCATGAACTACAAGTCCGTCGCGTTGCCGAACCTGTTCTACATCAACGGGCCGTTTGACAGCTTGCTTTTGACCGGTAGCTGCCATCTGCGAAGGGCGGCTATGGGTCGGAAGCAGCCATTCGCCTACGGCGGCTATGCAGGCCAACCGCCTCGCTCTTTGCCACGCCCGATTGACAGCCTCACGGCAACTCCCTGACGTTGCTCAGCCGCTCAACAGAACGGTGTGGGATTGGCGTCCCGGAATTCTGGAAGGTGTCTGGGTCAATCTCCGGCACCTTGCGTGGCTGCACCCGTGTCATGGGCGGGCCGTGCGGGGCATCTTCGGATGCGCCGGTTCCCAGATTCCGGTACGCCAACCTGTACGGTCCGCCCTCCCCGATTGGCGTCGGGAGGCGGAAGACTGAATCAATCTGGGAGATTTTCATGAGCCTTTCTGCCCAAGTTCTACTCCATCCCCTCAAGCACGCTGCCCCATCGGACTTCTACGACGCTGCCCAATCCCGTCAATCCGCCCTGATCAATCTGCTGCGCCTGCTGGCCGGCGCGCCGGACCTGGGAGCGCCTGCCGAGGATGTGCTGGACGGCACCTTCAGCGCGCTGGAATACCTGGCGACCGATGCCGAGCGGTTGTATGCCGCCGCAGAGGAGCGCGGCCGGACGTAGGGCGCATAACCGTTCGCGGTTATCCGCCGTCGGCCGTGCCACCGAGGCGTCCGGCGTGGCCGGTGAATCCAATCGCGGACGAAGTCCGCTCCTACGCCCGTGCTTCCCTGTAACCGTAGGAGCAACTGTCTGCGTCGAGGTGCTTTTCGTAGGATGGGTTGAGCTTGCGAAACCCATGCGGTCATGGCGATGGGTATCGCTTCGCTCAACACCATCCTACGAGGGGACCTGCCCCCGTAGGAGCGGACCTTGTCCGCGATAGCCGGACGTCCCGGCGCGATTCGCGGATGAGATCCACGCCTACAGGTTGATGCCGAATGGATGGCCCTCTCGCGGCTAGCCGAGCTTCTGCGCCAGCTCGCCGATGAACTGGCGCAGCCATTCGTGGTGCGGTTTGCTGTGCTTGGCGATGTCCCAGACCATGAAGCAGCGGAAGGACGGCACCGGCAGCGGCGCCGGGCTCGCGCGCAGCTGGGTCATGGCCGCGTAGCTCTCGGCGGCGAAGGTCGGGAGCGTGGCGATGGCCTCGCTGCTCACCAGCGTGGTCAAGGCGCCGCTGAAGTGGGTGAAGGAGGCGATGACGCGGCGGGCGTAGCCGGCGGACTCGAACATGTCGTCGATGAAGCCGCGGCGGCCGTCGTAGGAGATGCGCACGTGGTCGGCGGCGAAGTATTCCTCCAGGCCGATGGGTGCGTCCGCCGCGCCGGCGCGCGGATGGAACAGGCAGGAGTACGAGGAGGAGAACAGCACCTGGGACGAATAGCTGGTGTTGAAGTCCTTCGGCTCGCTGCAGATCACCAGGTCCATGTCCGGATCCTGCAGCGACTGCTTCCACAGCGAGCTGTTGCTCTGGTGGAAGGCGAAAGTCACGCCCAGGCCCTGCTCCGCCGCCGCGCTGACGATGCGCGGGGCGAGGTAGGACTCGATGTCGTCGGACAGGCCGATGTTGAACAGGTAGCTGGAATCGCGCGGGGAGAACTCCGGCTCGGCGCCCAGCACGGCGGAAATGGAGGTCAGCGCCTCGGCGATCTTCGGCGCCAGCTCCATGGCCTTGCGCGTAGGCTGCATGCCGGAGGCGGTGCGGATGAACAGTTCGTCGCCGAAATGCTCGCGCAGCCGGCGCAGCGCCGCGCTCACCGCGCCCTGGGTCACGTGCAGCATCGCCGAGGCGCGGGTGGCGCTGCGCTCGGTCATCAGGCAGTGGAAGGTGAGCAGAAGGTTGAGGTCGATCCGCGAGATATTACGTACGTTAATCCGGCTCATATTTGCTAATCGTTTGCCCCGTGCCCGAGGAGATTCCTAGTCTGGCGTCCACAACAACATAACAAGCGCTGGAGAATTCTGTGGACGCGATTGAGCAAAGCATGGGTGCAGGCGGCATCCGGACCAGGGGCGGACAGTCGGATATCCGCAAGCGGGCCATCGCGGTCGGCATCGGCAATTTCATGGAATGGTTCGATTTCGCCATCTACGGCTACTTCGCCGCGGTGATCGGCATGCTGTTCTTCCCCTCCAGCGCGCCGGGCGTGTCGCTACTCTCATCGCTGGCGGTGTTCGCCGTCGGCTTTCTCTCCAGGCCTTTCGGCGCGTTGATCCTCGGGCCCATCGGCGACCGCTTCGGCCGCCGCGCGGTGCTGATCATCACGGTGTTCGGCATGGGCGTGTGCACCACCATCATCGGCCTGCTGCCCTCCTACGAGGCGATCGGCATCGCCGCGCCCATCCTGCTCATCGCCATGCGTTTCATCCAGGGCATGATGGTCGGTGGCGAGTGGTCCAGCGCCGGCATCTACATCGTCGAGAGCGCCCCGTCCAACCGCCGCGCCACCGCCGCCAGCGTGATCACCGGGACGGCGGGACTGGCCTTCCTGTTCGGTACCTTCACCGCGGCGAGCATCGCCTCGGCGCTGGATGACCAGCAGTTGGCGGCCTGGGGCTGGCGCCTGCCGTTCGTGGCGTCCATCGTGATGACCGGCATCGCCGTGTTCATCCGCCGCAAGCTGGGCGACACCCCGGTTTACGAAGAGATGGTCCGCCAGCGCGACTCGCACAAGGCGCAAGCCCCGAGCCGCGCCGTGCGCCGCCGCGCCTTCGTCACCACCTTCGCCTTCTCCGCGCTGTTCGGCGTCTCGCTCTACTACTTCATCACCTACGCCAACAACCATCTGGTCTCCACCGTCGGCCTGCCGCGCAGCAGCGCGCTGTGGCTGTGCAGCGCGGCGCTGGTGGTCTATGTGATCGTCAACCCGCTGATCGGCCAACTCAGCGACCGCATCGGCCGGCGCAAGCTGCTGCTGGGCGCTGCCGCCGCGCTCACGCTGCTGGCCTATCCGATCTTCCTGCTGCTCAACAGCGGCAACCCGCTGGCGATCCTCGCCGGGCTGATCGTGATGGGCGTGCTGGTGGCGATCACCGCGGTGATGGACGTGGTGTTGCTGGTGGAAGTCTTCCCGGCCTCGATCCGCTCCACCGGCGCGGCCCTGGGCCACAACCTGGCACTGGCGATCCTCGCCGGGCCCGGCCCCTTCATCGCCGCCGCGCTGATTCGCCAGACCGGCGACGCGAACCTGCCCGCGGCGTACCTGGCGGCGGTCTCCCTGGTGTGCCTGGTGGTGCTGTGGAAGACCCTGCCGGAAACCCGCGACAACGACATCAGCCGTTTCTAGGCCTTTCAACAGACAGTCAGGAGCCCCCAATGACCCGTGTAGCAATCATCCAGGCCGCCTCCGTTCCCTACGAGCCGATGGCCAGCGTCGAGAAGGCCTGCGGCATCCTCCGCCGCGTGGCGGAACAGGGCGCGAAGCTGGCGGTGTTCCCCGAGGCCTTCATCGGCGGCTACCCCAAGGGAGTGGCTTTCGGCAGCGTGGTGGGCAACCGCAGCGCCGCGGGGCGCGAGCTGTACCAGCGTTACGTCGAGGGCGCCGTGGCGCTGGACGGCCCGGAACTGGCGGTGCTCGCCGAGTGCGTGGAGCAGACCGGCGTGACCGTGGTGGTGGGCATCATCGAGCGCTTCGGCCGCACCCTCTACTGCACCGCCGTGACATTGGCGCCGGGGCGCGGCATCGCCGGCTACCACCGCAAGCTGATGCCCACCGGGCAGGAACGGCTGATCTGGGGCTTCGGCGACGGTTCCACGATAGCGCCGGTGGACACCGAGTTCGGCGTGCTGGGCAGCGTGATCTGTTGGGAGAACTACATGCCGGCGCTGCGCCAGGCCATGTACGCCCAGGGCGTGCAACTGTATTGCGCGCCCACCGCGGACGACCGCCCGTCCTGGGCCAGCTCGATGGTACATATCGCCCTGGAAGGCCGGGTGTTCGTGCTCTCCGCCTGCCAGGCGATCCGCCTGGGCGAGTACCCGCAGCAGCATCGCGAGGCGTTCGGCCTGGACTATCAGGAGGACGAGTACGTGATGCGCGGCGGCAGCATGATCGTCAGCCCGCAGGGCGAAGTGCTGGCCGGCCCGGTGTTCGACTGCGAGACCGAACTCTACGCCGACCTCGACATGGCCCAGCTGAGCAAGGGCAACCTCGATTTCGACGCCTGCGGCCACTACGCGCGGCCGGATGTGTTCGAGCTGAAGGTGAATACCGCACCGCTGCGGCCGGTGACTTTCGAGCCTTGAGGGCGACCGTTGCAGGGGGAGTGGCCGCGGATCGCGGACGAAGTCCGCTCCTACAGGGGAGGTGGTGCGCAGGGGGGCGATGGGTATCGCTGCGCTCCACGCCATCCTACGAAGCAGCTCCCTGATGCTTCGGAACAGGCAAAGCCCCGCATTCGCGGAGCTTTTCAGTTTTCAGGCGATATCGGCGAAGCGCTCGATATGTGGTTGTTCGCGGTGCCTGGCCTGCCAGATGTCGTAGTCGGCCTGCACGCCGAGCCAGGTGCGCGCCGTGCCGATGCCGGCCAGCTCCAGGCGCACGGCCAGGTCCGGGCTGATGGGCGCGCGGCCGTGCAGCACCCGCGACAGGGTTTCGCGCGCGAAGCCCAGGCGGCGGGCCAGTTCGGTGACGCTGATATCGAGCGCCGGCAGCACGTCTTCGCGCAGGGTTTCGCCAGGATGTGGTGGATTGAACATGACCATGGGCACCCCCTCCTGTTCAGTGGTAATCAAGATAGTCGACAAGTTCCACGTCGTTGCCGATGAAGCGGAAGATCACCCGCCAGTTGCCGCTGACGGTGAGTGACCAGAAACCGTCCAGTTCTCCCTTCAAGGGATGCAGACGCCAGCCCGGCAGGTTGAGGTCGTCCGGAGCGGCCGCTCGATCGAGGAACGGCAACATACGCGCCAGGCGTTTGGCGTGGTCGGCACGGATTCCTCGGGTGGAGCCAGTTCTGAAGAACAGCGCCAGGCCCTTGTGCTGGAAGCTGACGATCATGCGGCGAAGTGTGATGCAATACATCACGCCAAGCAACAGGTAGTTGGAAACCCAAGCAGGTTATGCGTGGGACAAGATGGGTATCGCTGCGCTCCACGCCATCCTACGCCTGCGCCTCCCAGCCCCTGGGGGAGCGACTGCCTTGCCGGCTGCGCCGGGGCGCTTTTCGTAGGATGGGTTGAGCTTGCGATACCCATCGGACCATGGTGATGGGTATCGCTTCGCTCAACACCATCCTACGAAAAGCCATGCTCGCTCCTACGCGGCACCATCCACACCATTCCCTGCAAAGCCAGGTCCCTACCCTGCCAATGCCTCGCCGCTCACGCGCAGCACCCCGCTATCGATCGCCAGGTGCACCAGCTCCGCGTGGGAACTCACCTGCAGCTTCTGCTTCAGCAGCGTCACGTGGTTGGACACCGTCTTGGCGCTCACGCACAGGTGTTCGGCCACCTGCCTTGCCGGCAGGCCGCGGGCGAGCATGACGAAGATTTCGAATTCGCGGCGGGTCAGGCCGTGCAGGCGCGGGTCGCCCGCTTCCAGGCCCCTGGGCTGGCAGGCCAGGCGGGTGGCCAGGGGTTGTTCGATGTAGAGCTGGCCGGCCAGCACGCGGCGCACCGCTTCGAGCAGCACCGCCGGGGCCGCGCCCTTGGTCACGTAGCCGGCGGCGCCGGCGTCCAGGGCCTGGCGCACCAGGGGCAGTTCGTCGTGCATGCTGAAGAACAGCACGCGCAACTGCGGCAGACGCTGGCGCAGGCGGCGGGTGACTTCCAGGCCGCTGATGCCGGGCAGGCCGATGTCGAGGATGACCAGCGCGGGAATCTCGCGTTGCACCGCTTGCAGCGCTTCCTCGCCGTCGCCCGCTTCCACCACGTCCGCTTCCGGCAGCAGGCCGCGCAGCAGGGCGGCTATGCCTTCGCGCACCACGAAATGGTCGTCCACCAGCAGGATTTTCATCGCTTTCTCTCCTCTCATGCCGCCACCGGCAGCGGCACCCGCAGGCGCAGCGCCAGGCCCAGGCCGGGCTGGCTGCGCAGTTGCAGTTCGCCGCCCAGGCAGCGGGCGCGCTCGCGCATGGAGCGCAGGCCGATGCCGGCGCGGGGCGGGCCGTCGCTGCCGCGGCCGTCGTCGCGCACGGCCAGGTACAGGTGGCCGCCGCGGGTTTGCAGGCGCACCCACACGCGGGTGGCGCCGGCGTGGCGGGCGACGTTGGTCAGCGCCTCTTGCAGCAGGCGGTACAGGTGCGCCTTGGCCGCGTCGCCCAGGGGCGGCAGGCTGTCGGGCAGGCGCAGGGTGCAGGCGATGCCCTGGCTGGCCTGCCAGTCCTCGACGTAGGCGCGCACCGCTTCGTCCAGGGCCAGGTGCTCCAGCACCACCGGGTAAAGGTCGCGGATCAGCGCGCGGAAGCTGTCGTTCAGGCCGCGGCAGTGCTGGTCCATGCGTTCCAGGGTGGGTTGCGCGGCGGGTTGGTCGTGCAGGCTGTGCAGCAGGAAGAGTTGCGCGCGGATGCCGGCCAGGTACTGGCCGATGTCGTCGTGCAGGGCCTGGGCCAGTTCCTGGCGCTCTCGCTCCTGCACGGCGAGCAGCGAGCGGGTCAGTTCGGCGTTTTCCTGGCAGGCGAGCTCCAGGGCCTCGGCCATGCCGTTGAAGCGCCCGGCCAGGCGCTGCGCCTCGGGCAGCGAATGGCCGGGCAGGCGTACCTGCAGGCGGCCCTGGGCGATCTCGCCGAACGCGGCCTGCAACTGCTCCACCACCCGTAGCCCGCCGCGCACCGCCCAGCGGATCGCTAGCAGGCTGACCGCCAGGGCCACGCCGAACAGCGCCAGCAGCTGCACCAGGGAGTCGCGGACTTCGTCGATTTCGTCGCGCGGGTCCACGCTCAGCTGCACGCGGCGGCCGTCGGCCAGTTGCAGCGGCGCGGCGTGGTAGACGTCCGGGTACAGGCGCGCCGCCAGCCATTCGTCGAGCCAGCCGCGCGGCGCCGGCGGCGGCTGGTCGAGCCAGTGCACGCGCACGTGGCGCAGGCCGCCGGTGAGGCTCTGGTCGAGGCTGGCCGGGTCGCGCAGCGCCGCCTCGCGCAGGTATTCCACCACGGCGCGGGCGGCGTCCAGTTCGCGGCGCACGTCCTCGTCGCCCTGGTGCAGCAGCACGGCCACGCACAGCGCGGCGACCAGGGCGAAGAACAGCCCGACCAGCAGGTTGATCCGCCACAGCGCCGACATGGCCGCGCCCTAGGGCCCCACGCGGCAGGGCTGACCGGCGACGCAGGCGCTGGGCACGCCGGGGCGGGTGTGCAGGCTGTACATGAAATCGAAGCCCAGCAGGCTGAGGATCAGCAGGATGGGCAGTACCAGGGTGACGGCGATACGCATGGCTCGGCTCCCGTTGTCTTTGTTGTTGTAGGGCCATGCTAGGGCGCGGCCGCCGGCGGCGATCTACTACCTTGGTATTGCCCCGGCGGTACTTTCTGCATATTTCCCAGGCCCTGGCGCGTTCCTATGCTGGCGACACAACAACAATGGAGTCGCCCATGCGCCAGTTCGCCCTGCACGGCGTGGCCTACCTGCTGGCGGTCGCCTGCGCTGCCCTGCTCTGCCTGAACGTGCGTGCCGAGGATGCCCCGGCCGAACTGCAGGTGCGCATCGCCTACCTCGGCTACACGCCCGACCCCGGCCCGCTGCTGTCGAACATCATCCCCGAGCCTACCGACGCCGGCCTGCGCGGCGCCGAGCTGGCCATCGACGACAGCAACACCACCGGGCGCTTCCTCAAGCAGCGCTACAGCCTGGTCAGCGCCACCAGCGCCGATGCCCAGCAGTTGCTGGCCGAGGCGCGCAAGCTGCACGACGACGGCCTGCGCCTGTTCGTGGTCAACGCCCCGGCCGAGAGCCTGCGCCAACTGGCCGCCGCGCTGCCGGACAGCCTGCTGTTCAACGCCGGCGCCGCCGACGACGAGTTGCGCGCCGACCAGTGCCCGGCCAACGTGCTGCACACCCTGCCCAGCCGGCTGATGCTGACCGACGCCCTCACCCAGTTCCTGGTGCTGCGCAAGTGGACGCACTGGCTGTTGATCATCGGCCAGCGCCCCGGGGACAAGGCCTACGCCGCCGCCCTGCGCCGCTCGGCCAGGCGCTTCGGGGCGAAGATAGTCGAGGAGAAGGCCTTCACCTTCGCCAACGACCAACGCCGCAGCGCCCAGGCCGACATGCCGCTGTTCACCCAGGCCGGCGACGACTACGACGTGGTGCTGGTGGCCGACGAGCACGGCGACTTCGGCGAGTACGTGCCCTACAACACCTGGCTGCCGCGCCCGGTGGCCGGCACCCAGGGCCTGGTCGCCACGGGCTGGCACAAGACCGTGGAAACCTTCGGCGCCGCCCAGTTGCAGAAGCGCTTCGAGGCCCAGGCCAAGCGCTGGATGAACGACCGCGACTTCGCCGCCTGGGTCGCCGTGCGCAGCGTGGCCAGCGCCGTGACGCGCCTGCGCAATGCCGAGCCGCAAGCCATCCGCGCCCTGGCGCTGTCGCCGGACCTGCCGCTGGACGGTTTCAAGGGCTACAAACTCAGCTACCGCCCCTGGGACGGCCAGCTGCGCCAACCCATTCCCCTGGTGCAGCCGCGCGCGCTGGTCAGCACCTCCCCGCAGGAAGGCTTCCTGCATCCCGCAAGCGAACTCGACAGCCTCGGCCTGGATGCCCCGGAAAGCCGTTGCCGCCTCGCCGACGCCAAGCCCTGATCTGGAGATACGCCATGTTCCGCGCCGCCATTTTCCGACCTGCCATGCTCCAGGCCACCCTGGTCCCTTCCCTGCTGGCTGCCGCCCTGTGCCTGGCGCCGCCGGCCTTCGCCGCCAAGGCCTACGTGTCCAACGAGAAGGACAACAACATCAGCGTCATCGACCTGGACAGCATGGCCGTCACCGGCACCCTGGAGACCGGCAAGCGCCCACGCGGCCTGGCGCTGTCCCACGACAACAAGCTGCTGTACATCTGCGCCAGCGACTCCGACACCGTGCAGGTAATGGACCTGGCCAGCGGCAGGATCGTCAGGCAGCTGCCCTCCGGCGCCGACCCCGAGCAGTTCGCCCTGCACCCCAACGACCGCTGGCTGTACGTCTCCAACGAGGACGACGCGCTGGTGACCGTGGTCGATACCCAGACCGCCCAGGTGCTCGGGCAGATCGACGTGGGCGTGGAGCCCGAGGGCATGGCGGTGAGCCCCGACGGCAAGTGGGCGGTGAACACCAGCGAGACCACCAACATGCTGCACTGGATCGACACCGCCACGCAGAAGCTGGTGGACAGCACCCTGGTGGACCAGCGCCCGCGCCACGCGGAGTTCAACAAGGACGGCAGCCAGGTCTGGGTGTCGGCGGAGATCGGCGGCAGCGTCAGCGTGGTGGACGTGGCCAGCCGCAAGATCCTCAAGAGCCTGCGCTTCGCCATCAAGGGCGTGCACCCGGACAAGATCCAGCCGGTGGGCGTGAAGCTGACCAGCGATGGCAAGTACGCCTTCGTCGCCCTGGGCCCGGCCAACCACATTGCGGTAGTGGATGCGAAGACCTTCGAGGTGCTCGACTACCTGCTGGTGGGCCGCCGCGTCTGGCACCTGGCGTTCAACCCGGACGAGAGCCTGCTGCTGGCCACCAACGGCGTCAGCGGCGACGTCTCGGTGATCGACGTGAAAGACCTCAAGGTGACCCGCTCGATCAAGGTCGGGCGCTACCCCTGGGGCGTGGTGGTGACGCCATGAACGCCCTGCGGGTGGCGGGCCTGGGCTTCGCCTACGGCGCGCGCAAGGCGCTGGACGGCATCGACTTCGCCCTGCCGGCCGGGCGCTTCACCGCGCTGCTGGGGCCCAACGGCGCCGGCAAGTCGACCTTGATCGCCCTGCTCACGCGCCTGTACGACCTGCAGGTCGGCGAGATCGAGGTGTGCGGCTGCAGCCTGGCCCGCCAGCCGCGCCTGGCCCTGCGCCAGCTGGGCGTGGTGTTCCAGCAGAGCACCCTGGACCTGGACCTGAGCGTGGAGCAGAACCTGCGCTACCACGCCGCCCTGCACGGCCTGCCGCGGGCCCTGGCGGCCGGCCGCATCGAGCAGGAACTGGCCCGCCAGCAACTGCAGGAGCGCCGCCGCGACAAGGTGCGCACCTTGAACGGCGGCCACCGCCGCCGCGTGGAGATCGCCCGCGCGCTGCTGCACCGCCCACGCCTGCTGCTGCTCGACGAGGCCAGCGTGGGGCTGGACCCGGCGGCGCGCCAGGGGCTGAACGAACACGTGCGCCAGCTGTGCCGCGACGAGGGCCTGGCGGTGCTGTGGACCACCCATCTGCTGGACGAGGTGCGCGGCGACGACCAGTTGCTGGTGCTCGACCGCGGCCGCCTGGTGGCCCAGGGCGAAGCGGCCCAGGTCAGCGCCGCCGACGGTGGCGACCTGCCCCGCGCCTTCGCCCGCCTCACCCGCCTGGAAGCCTGCGCATGAAGCCATACGACACCCTCGGTTTCGGCCCCGCCGCCTACTGGCAGTGCCTGCGCGGCATCGTGATGCGCGAGTGGCTGCGCTTCGTGCTGCAGCGCTCGCGCTTCCTCAGCGCCCTGGTGCGCCCGCTGCTGTGGCTGCTGGTGTTCGCCGCCGGCTTTCGCGCCGCGCTGGGCATCTCGATCATCGAGCCCTACGACACCTACGTGACCTACGAGACCTACATAGTCCCCGGGCTGTGCTGCATGATCCTGCTGTTCAACGGCATGCAGGGCTCGCTGTCGATGGTCTACGACCGCGAGATGGGCAGCATGCGCGTGCTGCTCACCAGCCCGCTGCCGCGCGCCTTCCTGCTGGCCGGCAAGCTGCTGGCCACGGCGCTGGTGTCGCTGCTGCAGGTATACGCCTTCCTCGCCATCGCCTGGCTGTACGGCGTGCAGCCGCCGGCCTGGGGGCTGCTCGCCGCGCTGCCGGCGCTGCTGCTGGCGGCCCTGCTGCTCAGCGCCCTGGGCCTGCTGCTGTCCAACGCCATCCGCCAGTTGGAGAACTTCGCCGGGGTGATGAACTTCGTGATCTTCCCGCTGTTCTTCCTGTCCTCGGCGCTGTACCCGCTGTGGAAGATGCGCGAGGCCAGCGTGGGCCTGTACTGGCTGTGCGCGCTCAACCCCTTCAGCCACGCCGTGGAGCTGGTGCGCTTCGCCCTGTACCAGCGCTTCAACCCGCTTGCGCTGGCGGTGTGCCTGGGGCTGACGCTGCTGTTCGCCGGCCTTGCGCTGCTCACCTTCAACCCGCAGCACGCGGCGCTGCGCAAGGGCTGAAAACTCCTACTTTGGTACTGGATCAACCCTCCGGACGTCGAATTTCCAAAGCAGCGCCCCTGGCATGTAATGGCGGGCAGAAGAATAAATATCGAGATGCCACCATGCCCCGCCTAGCCCCTGCCCTGCTCTGCGCGCTGCTGGGCCTGCCGCTGGCCCATGCGGACGAAGCGCTGTTCTCCAGCGACGGCTACCGCACCAGCCAGTACCGCAGCCCGACCCCGGCCAGCGCCGACCACGCCACCACCCTGGACACCGCCGCCCTGCAAGCGCTGCTGGC
Organism: Pseudomonas sp. AAC; assembly: GCF_000725445.1. Lineage (NCBI taxonomy): Bacteria > Pseudomonadati > Pseudomonadota > Gammaproteobacteria > Pseudomonadales > Pseudomonadaceae > Pseudomonas > Pseudomonas sp. AAC. Next base: position 462,198 of record NZ_KL647098.1, read on the forward strand.
CCGCGAGCCGCGCACGCGCCTGGTGGACGTGTACCGCCGCACCTGGCTCAACGGCCGGTTCGTGGCCAACGAAGCGCACCGCAACCTGCCCGGCAGCCTGTGGCTGGCCAACACCGGCGACGGCGTGCTGAGCGCGCCCTGGCAGGCCTACTTCCGCGAGAACCTGCGGCAGCTGAGCGAGGGCGACCCGACGCGCCCGCTGGTGTTCTACTGCCGCTCGGACTGCTGGGCCAGCTGGAACGCGGTCCGCCGCGCCCATGCGCTGGGCTATTCCAGGCTCTACTGGTACCGTGACGGAGTAGACGCCTGGGAACAGGCCGGCCTGCCCCTGCAGGACGCCCAGCCGCACCCTTTCCCCTGAGCACACCCGGCAACGGCTAGCCGCCGCCCATAACGACAACAACGAGGTGTAGGCCATGTACAAGATCCTGATCGCCGACGATCACCCGCTGTTCCGCGAGGCCATCCACAACGTCATCGCCGACGGCTTCCCCGGCAGCGAGGTGATGGAGACCGCCGACCTCGACAGCGCCCTGGGCCTGACCCAGGAGCACGACGACCTGGACCTGATCCTGCTCGACCTGAACATGCCCGGCATGCACGGCCTGAGCGGCCTGATGAACCTGCGCAACGAGGCGCCGACCATCCCGGTGGTGATCGTCTCGGCCGAGCAGGACAAGCAGGTGGTGCTGCAGGCCATCACCTACGGCGCGGTGGGCTTCATCACCAAGTCCTCGCCGCGGGCGCAGATGACCGAGGCCATCGAGCAGATCCTCAACGGCAACGTCTACCTGCCCTCGGACATCATCCGCACGCAGAAGGCCTCGCCGCGGCGCAACGGCCACGAGGAGCACGGCATCCCGCCGGAGCTGCTGCAGGCGCTGACGCGCAAGCAGCTGCTGGTGCTCGAACGCATGACCAAGGGCGAGTCGAACAAGCAGATCGCCTACAACCTGGAGATCGCCGAGACCACGGTGAAGGCCCACGTCTCGGCGATCCTGCGCAAGCTCAAGGTGCACAACCGGGTGCAGGCCATTCTCAGTGCCGGCGACATCGACTTCGCCGCCTACCTGCGCCGCTAGGGAGCCGCCATGCCCGCCTCGCGCACCCTGCTGCTCACGGCGCTGGCGATGCTCGCCTTCGCCGGCAACTCCCTGCTCTGCCGCCTGGCGCTGAAGGCCACCCAGCTGGACGCGGTGAGCTTCACCGGCATCCGCATCCTCTCCGGCGCGCTGATGCTCGGCCTGCTGCTGCGCCTGCGCGGCCGGGCCGGCGAGGCCAAAGGCAACTGGCGCGCGGCGGCGGCGCTGTTCGTCTACGCCGCGGCCTTCTCCTACGCCTACGTGCAGCTGGACGCCGGCACCGGCGCGCTGCTGCTGTTCGGCGCGGTGCAGGTGACCATGCTGGTGGTCGGCCTGCTGCGCGGCGAACGCCTGGCCGGCCAGGCCCTGCTGGGCTTCGCCCTGGCCCTGGGCGGGCTGCTGGTGCAACTGCTGCCCGGCGCCGGCGCCCCGCCGCTGACGGGCGCGCTGCTGATGCTGCTGTCCGGCGTGGCCTGGGGGCTGTATTCGCTGCTGGGGCGTAATGCGGGCGATCCGCTGGCGGTGACCACGGGCAACTTCGTTCGTGGCATTGCCTTTGCTGCCGTGCTGGCCCTGGTGTTCCATGGCCAGTTGCGGGGGGATGTGCCGGGAGTGGTCTACGCGGTGCTGTCCGGGGCGCTGGCTTCGGGGATTGGCTATGCCATCTGGTACGCGGCGCTGCCGGGGCTGTCGGCGATCCAGGCGGCCTCGGTGCAGCTGAGTGTGCCGGTGCTGGCGGCGTTGTCCGGGGCGTTGCTGCTGGGGGAGCACATCGGTTTGCGGTTGTTGCTGGTGTCCTGCGCGGTGTTGGGGGGGATTGGGTTGATACTGCGGGCCAAGGTGCGTGTGCCGGCTGCTCAGCGGGCTTGAGCACTGGCTGGCTTTTCGTAGGAGCGAGGGGGACGCCTAGTTCTTGCTCGCGAACCTGTTTGCCGGTGACACCTCTGCTAGGCCAACCTCCGTTCCCTCACCCTAACCCTCTCCCAGAGGGAGAGGGGACCGTTCGGCGTGCGCTGACGTTTCGGCGTTAGCCGGTTCGTACCGAGTATCCGGCTGGCACCAGATCCCTTCACCGCACGAACAAGCCCCCCTCTCCCTAACCCTCTCCCTGAAGGGAGAGGGGACCGTTCGGCGTGAAGTGTAATTTCGGCGCTCGCCGGCCACGCCGGTGTTGCCGGATGGCACGAAAACCACCAGCGGCACGGATAGCCCCCTCTCCCTTCAGGGCGGGGCGCGCAGCCGAGGGCTGGGGAGAGGGTTGCGGACCCAAACCCTGCGCCGAAGTCGAACCTTCACCGCCACGACCCCCGCCCTACTCCGCCCCCATCCCCCATGTAGGAGCGCGCCCTGCGCGCGAAAATCGCGGGCAGGGCCCGCTCCTACAGGTACGGCGCCAACCTCAGCCAGCCCTATCCATCAAATGACACAACGCCGTCTTCAGCTTCATCGGCCTCACCGGCTTGTGCATCAGCGTATGCCCCAGCTCCCGCACCTGCTGCTTGAGCTCGTTGCTGTAGTTGGCCGTGATCATCAACGCCGGCAGCGGCGCGCCGCGGCGGGCGTTTATCGAAGCCACGGCGTCCACCCCGTTGCAGCCGTCGTCCAGGTGGTAGTCGGCTATCAGCAGGTCGGCTTCAGCGTGGAAGTTGTCCACCTGGCGCGCCAGGTCTTCTTCCGATAGCGCGGTGACCACCCGGCAGCCCCAGGCTTCCAGCAGGGTGCGCATGCCGGCGCAGATGGCCGCGTCGTTGTCCAGCACCCACACCCGCGAGCCGCGCAGGCGTTCCACCAGATGTTCGGCCTGCTGCGCCGGTTCCGGGCGCGCGCGCACCGCCCCGCGCGCCAGCGGAACCTCGACGGCGAAGCGCGAGCCCTTGCCGGGCACCGAGCCGACCTGGATGCGGTGGCCGAGCATGCGCGCGATCTTCTCGACTATCGCCAGCCCCAGGCCCAGGCCGCGGTCCTGGTGGGAGCGCTGGGTGTCGCCGCGCTTGAACTCCTGGAAAATCTCGCCGAGCTTGTCCGCCGGGATGCCCATGCCGGTGTCCCAGACCTCGATCCACAGGCTCTGCCGGCGCCGTCGGCAGCCCAGCAGCACGCGCCCGGCGGGGGTGTAGCGGATGGCGTTGGAGAGCAGGTTGCGCAGGATGCGGGCGAGCAGTTGCAGGTCGCTGCGCACCTGGGCGTCGCAGGCCACGTAGTCCAGGCGCAGGCCTTCGCTGGCGGCGATCTGGCGGTATTCGGCGGCGAGGTTGCCGAGCAGCTCGCCGACCTCGAAGGGCGCGATGTCCGGCTTGATCACCCCGGCGTCGAGCTTGGAGATGTCCACCAGGGTGCCCAGCAGGTTCTCCACGTCCTCCAGCGAGTGGCTGATGTTGCGCACCAGGCCGTCGCCCTCGCCGCGCTCCTGCAGGGCGCTGGTGAACAGCCGCGCGGCGTTCAGCGGCTGCAGCAGGTCGTGGCTGACCGCGGCGAGGAACTTGGTCTTCGACAGGTTGGCCTGCTCGGCCTCGCGCTTGGCCTCGCGCAGGCGCGCCTGCACCTGGCTGCGCTCGTCGATCTCGCGCTTGAGCTGGTCGTTCAGGCTGGTCAGCTCGGCGGTGCGCTCGCGCACCCGTTGCTCCAGGTTCTGGTAGGCCTGGTGCAGGGCCTCGGCGGTGCGCCGGCGCTCGGTGATGTCGCGGATCAGCACGAACAGCCCGGCGACCTGGCCGTCGGCCTGGCGGTTGGGCACGTAGGAGCGCTGCATGTAGCGCTCCTGCCCGGCCAGGTTGGTCTCGGCGATCTCGAAGGTCACGCTCTCGCCCGACAGCGCCCGCTCGAAGTACGGCTCCAGGCGCCGGCAGTGCTCGGCGCCGTGCACCTCGCGCAGGTTGCGCCCGAGCATCGCGCCGCTGGGCCAGCGGTACCACTGCTCGTAGACCTTGTTGGTGAACTCGTAGACCAGGTCGGCGTTGAGGTAGGCGATCAGCGCCGGCACCTGGTCGGTGATCAGGCGGATCCAGCGCTCGCTCTCGCGCAGCGCCTCGGCGTGGCGGTAGCGCTCGGTGATGTCGGTGAAGGTGTTGACGAAGCCGCCGGTGGGCAGCGCGTGGGTGCGGATTTCCAGCATGCGGCCGTCGAACAGGCGCTGCTCCAGGGCCGCCAGGGGCGCGCCGTCGTCGCCGCGGCTGCGCGGGGTGAGCAGCGGCAGGCCGCTCTCGCCCATGACGTCGGCGAAGGGCCGGTGCGCGCCGATCGGCGCCAGCCCGCAGAGTTCCAGGAAGCGCCGGTTCCACAGCTCCAGCGCGCCCTCGGCGCCGACCATGGCCACGCCCTGGGACAGGTTGTCCACGGCGCGCTGCAGCAGGTGCGACTTCTGCGCCACCGCCTGCTCGCGGCGCGCGGTCTCGCTGAGCTTGATCTCGGTGATGTCGGTGTAGAGCACCACCAGGCCGCCGTCGCGGGTCGGCCGCTCGCTCATGCGCACCCAGCGGTCGTCGCGCAGGCGGTAGAGTGTGTGTTCGTCGTCGTTGCTGCGCTGTTCTTCGACTATCAGCCCGCTGCTCTGCGCCAGGCGGCGCACCTCGGCCAACCGGGTGCCGGCGCCCAGGCGCGCGCGGGTGGGCGCCCAGAGCGCGCGGAAGCGTTCGTTGAACAGTACGATGCGCTGCTGCGGGTCGAACAGCACGAAGGCGTCGGAGATGCTTTCGATAGCATCCAGCAGGTGCTGGTGGGCGGTCTCGGCGCGCAGGCGGGCGTCGCTGAGCAGCTGGTTGCTGGACTTCAGCTCGGCCATGGCCTGGCTCAGGGCGTCGGTGCGCTCGCGCACCTGCTCGGCCAGCACCACCGAATGCTGGAAGGCCCCGTAGGCGCCGTCGCCGCGCGAGGCGCTGGATTCGATGCGCTCGATCAGCGCGGTGTTGATGCGCTGCAGCTTGAGCTTGTCGCGCTCCAGTTCGTCGATGCGCGCCAGCAGCTCAGCCGGCGCCGCCACGGGGACGGCCAATGGCGACGCCGGTGAAGGTCTGGTTGATGTGCATGCCATTGAATTGCTCTCCGTAGGTGTTGAAGCCGATCACCTGCTGGTGGCGGAGAAAAGCGGCGGTGGGTGCGCTGTCGCCCGCCACTTCCAGCTCCAGGCGGCGCAGGAAGCAGTCGCAGCCGATGGTCAGCAGCGGCGGGCCGAGGCGTTCGCGCAGGCGCGCGAACTGCGCCTGCAGGTTGGGCAGCAGCGGCCCGGTGCTCATGGCGGTGAGGACGATGCCGTTCTCCACCGCGCAGTAGAAGGTCAGGCTGAAGTCGTCGTGCACCTGCTGGATGGAGCGCACGTAGTACTGGTCCTTGATGCGCACCGCCAGCGGGTGGCGGGAGAACAGCTCGAAGCTCAGTTCGTGGGGCTCCACGCCGACCAGCCGGGCGTATTCCAGGGCGGCGGGCTCCGCGTTGAGCTCCAGCACCCGGCGGCTGGCGCTGTCGGCGCGGGTCACCACCAGCTTCTCGCCGCGCGGCACCACGTGGTGGGTGGTGAACACCTCGAAGTCGAGCCAGGTGTTGAACAGCAGCACCACCGCCGCGCCGGTGTGGAACTGGCCCTGGTAGTAGACATGGGTGTGGGTGAGGTGGTTGTCGTCGCCGGCCGAGCCGCCGAAATGCGGGATGGCGCCGAGCGCCGCGCTGAGCGCCGCCAGCACCACCTCTTCGCGGCTGGACAGGCCGTCGAGCAGGGTCAGGGCGAAGCTGTGGTCCTTGATCGGCGCCAACTCGCTGCTGCGGCAGTCGGCCACCAGGGCCTCCACCAGTTGCTGCGCGTCGATCAGACTGAAGCGCTCCATCTCGTCGATCAGCGCGCTGGCCACGGCGAAGCTGCGCACGTCGAACCCCACCGCGCTGACGCAGCCGCGGCCGTAGCCCTGGGGGGTGATCTCGCCGGCAGTGGTGCAGCCGACCAGCTCGATGCCGCCGAAGTACTGCTCCAGCGCGGCGGCCAGGGCCGGCAGGTCGTACTCGGCGGAGCAGAAGAACAGCACGAAGCCCAGGTGCGGATGGATCAACTGCCGCGCCAGGTCCTGGGCCACCGCCTCTGCGTCGCGGGCACTGGACATGCCCCTGACTACGCCTTCCCCCTGCCCTTCCTGCATACGCCTGCCTCAACGCCGGTTGACCACGGGGGCATTCTACGAAGGCGCCCGGCGCGGCCCCATGCTACTTGGGTGCTGGCGGGGACCTCCGAAAGGCGTAGCTCCGTGTCATTCGTAGGAGCGCGCCCTGCGCGCGATTCGCGGTATAGCGAACAGCGGAGTCAGGTTCAGTTGCGGAGCGGGGTTGGTGTCCGCAACCCTCTCCCTAACCCTCTCCCTGAAGGGAGAGGGGACCGTTCGGTGTGTGCTGATGTTTCGGCGTTAGCCGGCAAAACCGAAAGTTACCGGCTGAAACCACTCCTCCTCTCGGCACGGACTAGCCCCCTCTCCCTTCAGGGAGAGGGCTGGGGAGAGGGCGCTCTCCAGAGCCTCACCAACCCTCCCGACAGAACACCATCCCCCCACAAAAAAACGGCGGACCGACGCCACCGCCGCCCCGCCCAATTACTGCCAAAGGAGCTCTGAGGATTATTACCAGTTCAATACCGCGCCAACCGCAAAGGTGTCGGTGTCTTCGCTCACCAGCGAGCCCTTGCGGCCGTCGATCTCGTACTGGTTGTACTCGGCCACCAGCTTGAGGTTGTCGTTGATGGTGCGGAAGTAGGCGATGCCGCGGGTGGAGTAGTCCGCCGCGCTGCCCAGGCCGTTGCCGTCGTCCTCGGTCTTGCCGTAGGACAGCGCCAGGCGGTTCTTGCCCCAGGTGTAGGAGCCCTGCAGCAGCATGCCGCGGCTGTCCACCTCGCGCAGCGCGGCTTCGCCGGCGTTGTTGGTGAAGAAGGGGTTGATGCCCTTGGCGGTGAAGCCCGAGCCGGTCAGCGACACGCCGCCGAACTTGGCCTGGATGCCGTAGCCCAGGCCCTTGGAGGTGACGTCGTCGACCTGGTCGTTAGTGTTCTTCGAGGTCTGGTAGGCGCCGTTGACCCAGCTGTAGATCTGCGCGCCGCCCAGGTCGAACTGGTAGCTGATCTCGCTCTCGTAGCGCGGGTTGTCCTGGTAGGCCTTGTCGTCCAGGCCGTCGCTGGCGTCCTTGTCGATCTGGTTGGTGTCGATCGGGTCCATGATGCCCACCGCCACGCGCAGGCCGTCCACCAGGTTGTTGTTGCGGTAGGTGATCTGCGAGGTGGGGAACGGGTACGGGTAGCCGGTGCCGATGTTGCCGAAGGACACGCCCTTGCCGTCCACCAGGCCGAGGGTGTCGCTGGTGTTGCCGAAGCCGGCCAGCAGTTCGTCGAGGAAGATGTTCGAGCGCGAGAACAGGCCGAAGTCCTTTCCGATCAGCACCTCGCCCCAGTCGCCGGCCACGTTGCCGTAGAACTGCCGCACGTCGATGGCGGTGTCGGTGCCGTCCTGCTCGCTGTCGTTGATGGTCACCCAGAACGAGGAACGCCCGGTGAGGGTCAGGCCGTCGATCTTCTTGCCGAAGTTGAAGCCGATGTAGTTGGGCAAAAAGCCCATCTTCACCCGCGACTGGCGGCGGTCGTAGGTGTCGCCCTCGCGGTCCACGTCGCTGTTGACGTAGAAGGCGTTGAAGTAGCCGTCGGTGGAGAAGGTGGTGTCGTCCTTGTCGTACAGCTTGATGTCGGCGACGGCCGGCAGGCAGCCCAGGCTGCCCAGCGAGGCCAGGGCCAGGGGCAGGAAACGGCGAATGGCGGTGTTGTTCTTGTTCATGACGCGCTCCGCAGGGGATGGATGACCGTTCGGGGTCGTGGCGGAGGCGATTATCGAAACGCCCCGCGCGGCGCCATACGCTGCTTTGGGCGCGCTTCGGCGCTGCTTGCGTGGGGCTTGCCGGAGCGCTGCGCAAGGCCATGGCACCAGGCCACCACAAGGCCCGGCGCCTTGGTCGCGGGGGTAGCGGCACCTTGGCAGCGGGCCTTGCGGCGCAGGACCAAAGTCGCAGGCGTACGTACCCGGAGCGGTAGGCCCTGGCAGTAGCGGAAGGAGGTGTAGAAAGAGATCAGGCGCGGTGGGTCAGCAGCCAGCAGCCGCCCTGTTCGTCCAGCAATGCGGCGTGAGCGGCCAGGAGGTCGGCACGGGTGGTGTGGCGGGCGGCCTCGGCCACGCGTTGCGCGTGGCCGGCATCCACACCGGCGAGTTGGTCGCGCCAGGCCGCGTTCTCGTTGGCCGGCTCGTTCGCCAGGCTATGGGCGAGGTCGCGCTGGCGGTCCTCGGGCAGTTCGCCCAGGGAGATGGCGGCGTCTTCCAGGAAGGTGCGCAGGTGGCCGAACAGCGCGTCCGGCTGCGCGTGCGGCGACTGCACGGCGAACAGCAGCCCGCGCCAGCCGGCGACCTGGCGGAAGCCGCAGAACAGTGCGTAACCCAGGTTCAGCTCGACGCGCAGGCGCTGGTAGAAGCCGCCCTCCAGCTCGCGCGCCAGCAGGCGCCAGGCGGCCTCTTGCGGCGCATCCCGCCCTGGCAGCGGGTAGAACAGCAGCAGCGCCGACTCGCCTTCGCCCGCCATGTCGCAGCGATGGCGGCCCGGAACCCGTGCCGGCGGCAACAGCGGCTCCGTCGCCAACCGGCCGGGCACCTGGCTCGCCAGCGGCGGCTCGGCGTTACGCACCAGCATGTCCCAGCGCGCCGAGGACCAGTCCGGCAAAGCCGCACCCTCCCCCGCCAAATGGACCGGCAAGGCATCGAGCAGGCGGCGGATCGGCAGTTCGGCGGCCTTCTGCTGCCGCTCGCGCAACAGCAGGCGCTCCCCCTGGGCCAGCACTGCCGCGGGGGGCTCGGCCAGCAGCGCCAGGGCGCCGTCCAGGCAGCTTTCCAGGCGGTCGGCCGGGCCTTGCAGGCCCAGGGTCCAGTCGGCGCCCTCCTCGTCCAGGCGCAGGCTCACGCCATTGCGCCGCGCCAGCCCGGCCAGCGGGCGCAGGCCGTGGCGCAAGGCGAGGAAGTGGCTATGGGCCGGCGCGCTCGGGAAGCGCCAACGCAAATGGATCGCCCCCGTTGCCGCCGTGCTGGCCGCCGGTGGCGCCGCGAAGCGCCAGGGCTGAGGAGCGAAGGGCACGGGCTCGACCGGGCTGCGCCCCAGGTGCAGGTCGAAGCCAGCCACGCGGGTAGGCTGGCCCGGCGCATCCGCCGCGACCAGCAGGCGGACCAGGCATGATGCGTCCAGCGCCGCCAGCCATTGCGGCGAGACCGGCGCCGACAGGCCCCTGGCACGCCGCTGCAGTTGCTCCAGGGGAGGCAATTGCCATGCTTCGTCCGTCACCAAGGCATCGCCGCCACTCTCGCGCAGCGCCCGCAGCCAATCGAGGAAGGCCGCCTCGACCCGCGCGGCATCCCGCGCCTGCGCCAGTTCGAAGGTCGCCGCCAGCAGCGCCTGCCCCGGCGCGCGGTAGACCACCCGCAAGCTCGCCGCATCGCACAGCCCGCGCTCGCCCAGCCAGGCCAGCAATCCACCCTCCGCCTCGTCGCCCAGCAGGCCGGCCAGGGCATCGAAGGTCTGCTCGGCGGCGGCATCCAGCTCGGCCACGGCGAAGCCCAGCACCAGGCGCGGCGCACCGGGCAGGCGCAGGTGCAGCCTGTCGCCGGCCAGCGGCGCCAAGGCCGGCGGCAGGTTGCGGACCGGCACTGGGCCAGCCAACCAATCCCCGCAGTGCCGGGCGGCCAGGGCCTGCAACTCGTCGAGGGACTGCGGCCCCTGCAACCACAGCTGCACATTGCCGGGCCGGTAGAAGCCGCCATGGAAGTCCCGCAGCGCGCCCTGGAAATCCGCCGCCTCCACCGCCAGGCTGGCGCGCCGGCCGGCCACGAAGCGGCGCAGCGGATGCCCCTCGGCCACCCCGGCGGCCAGGGCCGCGTCGATCAGCGTGCCGGCATCGCTGGCGCGGGCGATGTATTCCGCCTCCAGCACCTCGCGCTCGCCGAGCTGCGCGGCAACTTCCAGCCGCGGCCGGGCCAGCATGTCGAGCAGGCGCGCCAGCCCGCCGTCCAGCTCCGCGGCGGGCACTTCGAAGAAGTAGTCGGTAGTGCGCGCCCGGGTGCTGGCGTTCAGCCGCCCGCCCCGCGCCTGCACCCAGGGCATCAGCCGCTCGCCCGCGGCGAAGCCCGCGCCGCCGAGGAACAGCAGGTGTTCGAGGAAATGCGCGAGCCCGGGGTGCGCCCGCGGCTCGTCATGGCTGCCGGCCGCCACCCGCGCCAGGGCGGCGGCGCGGGTGGCCTGCGGATCGTGCACCAGGGTCAGCCCCAGGCCGTTGGCCAGGACGACCTGGCGGGCCTGCGGGGGCGCGGCGTTGCGGTTCATGGGCAATCCAGTGGTGTTCTGCCGCCACCTTACCCGCACGCCGGAGGAAGGGAATAGTGCTTTGGAGGGGTCAGGGGTCGCTCGCGCTGATGACGCCCGTGCGCACCTGCTCGGCCATGGCGATCAGCCGTTCGGCATCGCCCTGCAGGAACGCCGCCATGCGCACCAGGTGCACCGCCTGGGACGCCGGCAGTTGCTCGGCGGCCCGCCCCAGGTCGGTCGCCAGTCCCTCATGGCGGAAGGCCATGTTCAATAATTCGCGCCGCAGCCGCTGGCTCGCTTCGTTCAGGCCCATGACGCACCCTCGCTGGCAATCGAAAACTCCAGCATAGACGAGCCGGTTTCCGCGCCCCGCCGGCCGTCATACCCAGGTATGCCGGGCCTATACCCAGGTGCATTTCTGGTCGCCGGGCCGCGTTCCTATAATCGCCGTCCGAAGTCACGCGCCGGGCAAGCCCGGGCGCTTGACCTTGACACTAGCGTCAAGCCCCTAGAGTTCCGCCGGTGGAGGTGAACATGCGGATTGGCGAACTGGCACTGCGTACCGGCGCGAGCACCCGCGCGCTTCGTCATTACGAGGCCCGGACGCTGATCGCGTCGTCGCGGCTGGAAAACGGTTATCGCGACTACGCCCCGGCCATGGTGCAGCGCGTGCGCTGGATACGCGAACTGATCGAGTGCGGCTTCAGCACCCGGCAGATCCACGGCCTGTTGCAGCACCTGGAGGAGGAGGAAGACAGCGAAGGCTTCCTCGCCTGCCTGCAGCAGCACCTGGAGAAGCTCCAGGCGCTGGACGCGCTCCAGGCCCGGCTCGCCGATCGCCGCGCGAAGCTGGCGGAGAAGATCGGGCGCTACCTGCCGCTGCCGGCCGATCCTGCATGGCAATCCCCCACGCAAACTCACTCGGCAACGACGTTGGAGGAACCATGGGAAAGCTGAACGACAAGATCGCGCTCGTGACGGGCGGCAACAGCGGCATCGGCCTGGCCACCGCGCAGCGGTTCGCCCGGGAGGGCGCGACGGTGGTCATCACCGGGCGGCGCCGCCAGGTGCTGGACGAGGCCGTCGGGCAGATCGGCGGCAACGCCCTGGGCATCTGCGCCGATGCCGGCCGGCTGGCCGATATCGACGCGCTGTACCAGCGCATCGGCCAGCTGTACGGGCGGCTCGACGTGCTGGTCGCCAATGCCGGCATCATCCGCCCCGCCGCGGGAGAACAGGTGGACGAGGCGCAGTTCGACGAGCAGTTCGACATCAACGTCAAGGGCGTCTTCTACAGCATCCAGAAGGCCCTGCCGCTGCTGCGCGACGGCGGCTCCATCGTGCTGGTGTCGTCCATCGCCCACCTCAAGGCCCTGGACGCCCATGTGGTGTACGCCGCCACCAAGGCCGCCGTCCGCTCCTTCGCGCGCAGCTGGGCGGCGGAACTCAGGCAGCGCAACATCCGCGTCAATTGCCTGAGCCCGGGCCCGGTGCTGACGCCGATCATCGGCAAGATGGGCATCGGCGACGAGCAGTTCGCCGCGTTCGAAAGGCAGGTGGCGGGCCTGATTCCCCTGGGCCGGCTCGGCCGCCCCGAGGAGCTGGCGAACGCCGCGCTGTTCCTCGCCTCGGACGACAGCAGCTTCGTCACCGGCGTCGACCTGTGCGTGGACGGCGGCCTATCGCAGCTCTAGGGCCTCGCCCGGGCAGCCCCGCAGGTCGAAGCGGACCCGCGCGCCGCGCGGCGGGTTGGCCAAGGCCTGCAGCTGCCCGCCATGGGCCTCGATGATCGAACGGCAGATCGACAGGCCCATGCCCAGGCCGCTGGGCTTGGTGGTGTAGAAAGGCGCGAAGACCTGCCCGGCGTCCTGCGCGGCGAAGCCCGGCCCGGTGTCGCTGACGCTCACCCGCACGCCGCCTGCGCCGTCCGGCGCCGTCTCGATGTCCAGCCGGCGCACGCCGTCGTCGACCTCGCCCATGGCCTCGATGGCGTTGATGATCAGGTTGAGCAGCACCTGCTGCAGTTCCACCCGGTCGCCCTCCACCGGCGGCAGGCCGTCGGCCAGTTGCGTGCGCACCGTGGCGCCACCCTTGGCGGCCTGGCCGCGGGTGAACTCGACCATTTCCAGGATCGCCTCGTTGATGTCCAGCGCGGCCTTCTGCGACGGCGCCTTGCGCAGCAGCCCGCGGATGCGCTTGAGCACGTCCGCGGCGCGGTTGGCATCCTTGACGATGCGTTCGAGCCCCTGCCCCACCTCGCCCAGGTCCGGCGGCTGCGCGCCCAGCCAGCGCTGCGCCGCGTAGGCGTTGGTGATGGTGGCGGCGATCGGCTGGTTGACCTCGTGGGCGATGGACGCGGTGAGCTGGCCCATGGTCGCCACGCGGTTGGCGTGGGCCAGTTCGCCCTGCACCTCGCGGTAGCGCCGCTCGCGCTCGGCGAGGTCGCGGTACAGCCGGGCGTTCTCCAGGGAAGCGGCGGCCTGCGAGGCCACCAGCTTGAGCACGGCGGTGCGCGCCGGGCTGAAGGCGCGGGCGGTCAGGTTGTTCTCCAGGTACAGGGCGCCGCTGAGCTGGCCCTGGTTCATCAGCGGCAGGCAGAGGATGGAGCGCGCCTGGCGGTTGCGCACGTAGGGCGAGCTGGCGTATGCCGCCTCGGCCAGGGCGTCGTCCAGCGCCAGGCTCTCGCCGGTGCGCAGCACCTGGTAGAGCAGCGCCTCCGGCAGCAGCGCCTCGCTCAGCGGCTCGTCGCGCAGTTGCAGGCGCGGCGCATCGTCGTCGACCGTCACCTGCGCCACGATGCGCGGCCCGTCGGCGCCCTGGAGCACCAGCACGCCGCGCTCGGCGCCGGCCTGTTCGAGGGCCGTGCGCATGACGCTGTCCACCAGCCGCTCCAGCACGATTTCGCCGGAGGTGGTCTGCAGCACCTTGAGCACGGTGGCCAGGTCCAGCTGTTCCACCGGGGCGGCCATGGTGGCCGTGGGGCCCGGCGCCGGCGCCTGTTCGCCGAGGAAGGGATGCCACGCCTCCAACTGCCGCAGCTTGCCCTCGGCGCCCCAGCGCCGGTAGCAGGCATGCGCGCCCTGCAGGTAGACGCGGGCCACCCTGTCGAGCCCGCGCGCGGCGTAGCAGGCGGCCGCCAGTTCGTTGGCCAGCGCCTCGACCTGGAGGAAGCCGTCGTCCTGGGCGGCGCGGATGGCCTGCTCGTAGTGCAGCTCGGCATCGGCCACGCGGCCCTGCAGGCGGGCGAGTTCGGCTTCCAGCAGCAGGACGTGGCAGCTGAAGTTCGCCGGGCAGAGGTCGGCCCATGCCCGCAGTTCGTCCCGGTGCGCGGCTATCGCATCCAGATGGCTGTCGGCATCGCACAGCGCGGCACGGGCAAGCGCGTCGAAGAAGCAGTATTCGCCCTCCTCGATGAACGCATGGGAAGTCCACAGCAACGGCTGCGCCTGGGCGGACGCCTCCAGCGCCGCGGCGTAATCGCCAGCAAAGTAGCGCGCCTGCAACTTGCGGATCCAGTACCAGCAGCTGTACACCCGCGACGCATCGGCCAGGCGCGCCTCGGTCTCCGCCTCGCGGAAATCGCCCTGGTCGAGGAGGCCGAAGCGCGGCGCCAGGCCGCGCAGGGTGCGGATCAGCGCGAGCTGGTTGTCGAGGAAGTCGATCACCAGGCCGAAGCCGACCTTGCCGGCGTAGGCCAGGCCGCGCTCCGCCTCGGCCTGCAGCTCGGGCAGCGGCTCGCCGCTGAACAGCAGGTTGGACACCAGGCTGTTGCAGGCGAAGGCGCCGAATGGCAGGTCGCCGGTGCGGTTGGCGCTGTCGAACACGCGGCGCAGCTGCTCCTCGCAGGCGCGCACCGGCTGCACCCAGCGCTGGGCGAACAGCGAGAACGACAGGTAGGTGCGCGCCTCGTAGCGTTCCAGGCGGCGGCGTTCGACGAGTTCGCAACCGAGCCGGCCGAACTGGAAGCCGACCTGGTAGTCGCCGAAGCGCCGCCCGGCGACCCGCGGGATGTTGGCGTAGGCCACGCAGGAGGCGTCGCCGTTGCCGTGTTCCAGGCTCAGGTTGATGGCCTTGCAGATGGTCAGGCAGGCCAGGTTGCCGTCGGTGTGCAGGGCCGGCGAGAACAGCGTGGTCAGCGCCTCGATGGTGGCCAGGGCGAGCGGCTCGCGCATCGGCGGCAGGTCGATGAGCGACTCGATGGGCCGCGCGCCGAGCTGCGCGCGGATGCGCTCGTACTCGGCCTGCACCGTGGCGTCGTCCGGGTGGGCCGGCCAGTCGATGCCCACGTGGCGGAGGAAATCCAGGCAGACCGCCACCGCGTCGTCGCGGCGGTCGAGGATCAGGTAGACGTCCACCTGCAGGCAGGCCACCCAGGCGCGATGCACGGTCGTCGCGGCGCGCCCGGAGAGCACCCGCAGGCGCTGCTCGGCCTGGGCCACCTGGCCGGTGGCGAACTCGCATTCGGCGCGGCCGGACTCCAGGGCGAACAGCAGTTCGTGGCGGCCCTGCCAGCTCGCCTCGTCCAGCAGCTCCACGCCGCGGGCGAAATAGGCCAGCGCCGAGGCATAGGCGGTCGAGGCCTTGGCCCGCTGCCCGGCGAGCAGGTTGAACCCGGCCAGGCGCTCGCGCTCGGCCGGCTCGGCGATCAGCGCGGCGCCGCGGTTGAGCTGGCCGACGATCTCGAAGATCGCCTCTTCGCGCGCCTGCGGCGGCGTCTGCTCGGCCAGCAGGCGGCCGATCCGCAGGTGCTCAGCGGCGCGCTCGGCCTGGGGGATCAGCAGGTAGGCCGCCTCGTGGATGCGGTCGTGGGCGAAGGCGTAGGCGCCCTCCCCGCGCTCCACCAGTTCCTGGCGGATGGCGTCCCACAGGGCCCGCTGCAACTGGCTGCGCGATAGCGCCAGCACGCTGCCCAGGGTCGCGGCCTCGGCGCGGTTGCCCAGGCAGGCCAGCTGCTGCAGCACCTCCTGGGTCTGCGCCGGCAGCCGCGCCAGCTTGTCGAGCATCAGGTCGACGACATTGTCGGTGTAGCCCATCGCCTGGATGCGCCCGAGGTCCCAGCGCCACTGCCGCGCCTGCGCCTCGAAGGCCAGCAGGCCCTCCTCGGCCAGGGCCTGGAGGAACTGGATGACGAAGAACGGGTTGCCGGCGGTCTTGTCGTGCACCAGCTGCGCCAGCGGGCGGATGTGCGCCGGCGCGCCGTGCAGGGCCTCGGCGATCAGTTGCTCGACGTGGCCGCGGCCCAGCGGCGCCAGGCGGATCTCGTCGATGCGCACCTGCGCCTTGCCGACCTTGCGCAGCGTGGTGCGCAGGGGGTGGGCCTCGTCCACCTCGTTGCTGCGGTAGGCGCCGAGCAACATCAGGTGGCGCAGGTCGTCGCTGGTCAGCAGGTCTTCCAGCAGGTCGAGGGTGGCCGCATCCAGCCATTGCAGGTCGTCGAGGAACAGCGCCAACGGGTGTTCCGGCCGGGCGAACACGCCGATGAAGCGCTTGAGCACCAGCAGGAAGCGGCGCTGCGCCTGCTGCGGTTCCAGCGCCGGCAGCGGCGGCTGCTCGCCGATGATCAGCTTCAGCTCCGGGATCAGCTCGGTCATCACCCGCGCATTGGCGCCCAGCGCCTGCAGCAGGGCCTGGCGCCAGCGCGCCAGCTCGCGGTCGTTCTTGCCCAGGAGCATGCGCACCAGGCCCTGGAAGGCCTGCACCAGGGTGGAGTACGGGATGTTGCGCTTGTACTGGTCGAACTTGCCGGAGGCGAACAGCCCGCGCGGCGGCACCAGCAGCTTGTGCAGCTCGTTGACCACCGAGGACTTGCCGATGCCGGAGTAGCCGGACACCAGCACCAGCCCCGGCGCGTCGCCCGCGACTATGCGTTCGAAGGCGGCCACCAGGGTGCCGACCTCGCGTTCGCGGCCGTAGAGCTTCTCGGGGATCAGCAGGCGCTCCGGCACGCTGTGCCCGTCCAGCGGGAAGTCGTCGATGCGCCCGTGGCGCTGCCAGCTCGCCAGGCAGCGGCGCAGGTCGTGCTCCAGCCCGGCGGCGCTCTGGTAGCGCTCCTCGGCGGTCTTGGCCAGCAGCTTCATGACCAGCTGCGACAGCGGCGCGGGGATGCTCGCCACCCGCACCGTGGGCGGCACCGCCTGGCGCGCGATGTGGCAGTGAACCCACTCCATGGCCTCGCTGGCGGCGAACGGCAGGTCGCCGGTGAGCATCTGGTAGAGGGTGATGCCCAGGGCGTAGAGGTCGCTGCGCGAGTCGATCGAGCGGTTCATCCGCCCGGTCTGCTCGGGCGCCATGTAGGCCAGGGTGCCGGCGATGGTTTCCGGCGGCTCCGGCGCCTGGCGTTCGCGCGGCAGCCAGGAGGCCAGGCCGAAACCTGTGAGGCGCACGCGGCCGTCGGCGCAATCGACCAGGATGTGCGGCGGCTTCAGGTCCTTGTGCACCAGGCCGCGCTGGTGCAGGTGGCCCAGGGCCGCGCTGATGCCCACGGCCAGCTGCAGGAAGCGGCCGGTCTCCATGGGCGCGCCCAGTTGCGCGGACAGCGGCTCGCCGCCGGGGTCTTCCAGCACCAGCAGGCTGCGCCCGCCCTCGCGCAGCAGCTCCAGCGGGCGCACCGCCCAGGCGCCGTCCAGTTCGTCCTTCAGGCCGAACTCGTGGGCCAGGCGCTCGACGCTGGCGGGCTGCGGCGGCTCGCCGGCCGGGCGCGCGAGCAGCACGCCGAGCCCCTCCTGGCGCGGGTGCCGGCCACGGCTGAACACCCGCTCGCCGTCGTCCCAGAGGACCTGTCGTCTATCGCTCATCCCCGCTCCACGCCGCGCCCGCTCAGGGGGCCCGGCGCGTCTGCGGCGCGATGCCCAGGGCCTCGGACTTGCGCACCAGGTCCGCCACCGAGCGCGCCGCCAGCTTGCGCATCAGCTGCCCGCGGTGGACCTTCACCGTCACCTCGCTGAGGTTCAGCTCGGCGGCGATCTGCTTGTTCATCAGGCCGGCCACCACGTAGCCCATCACCTCCCGTTCGCGGGGAGTGAGCGCGGCATAGGCCTCGCGCAGCCCGGCGCTGGAGCGCTCGGCGGCGAGGCGCTCGGCGTCCTTGGCCAGGGCGTTGGCCACGGCGTCGAGCATGTCCTGGTCGCGGAACGGCTTGGCGAGGAAGTCGACCGCGCCGGCCTTCATGGCCTTGACGGTCATGGCGATGTCGCCGTGGCCGGTCATGAACACGATGGGCATGCGCAGGCCGTGCTTCTCCACCTGTTCCTGGAAGGCCAGGCCGCTCTCGCCGCGCAGGCGCACGTCGAGCACCAGGCAGCTGGGGGCGTCGTCGCGGGGGAAGGCGAGAAAGTCCGCGGGGGACTCGAAGGTCTCCACGCGCAGGCCGATGGAGCGCAGCAGCCCGGACAGCGCCAGGCGCATCGACTCGTCGTCGTCGACCACGTAGACCACCGGTTCCCTGGGCTTGGCGCTGCCCGGCTGCGCCCCCGATTGCGACCACGAATTCATCCGGCTTGCTCTCCTGCGACCGACGCCGCGCCTGGCATACGACTGAAAAAACTAGTCCACCACGGCGCCTCCGACAACGCGGCGGGACGCCCGGCATCCGGACGAAGTTAGCGCGCCACTTCGCCCGCTCGCCAGGACAGAAATCCCAGGTTATCGGCCAGCCCCGGCGCCGGGCTTGCCAAGCGCCGCCGCAGGCGGTATCTCGCTGCTGGTTGGAATCGGCATGGCAGCGTTGGCAATGAGCGTCCCCCCAAGCGACAACCCCCAGAATGCGTTACCCGGCAACGGCCCGCGCGAGGTGCTGTTCGTGGCCTACCCGGACATGGGCCTGCTCGACCTCAGCGGCGCCCAGACGGTGTTCTGGGCCGCCTCCAAGGCGCTGGCCGAACGCGGCCTGCCCGGCTACCGCCTGCACACCGCGAGCCTGGCCGGCGGCCTGGTGCGCACCGTGGAAGGCCTGGCGGTGGACAGCACGCGCCTGCCGCCGCCGCACGCCGTGGCGGCCGACACCCTGGTGGTGCCCGGCGCCCCGGACATCTGCCACACGCTGGACAGCCATGCCGAGCTGGCGGGCTGGATCAGCGCCGCCGCGCCACACATCCGGCGCGTCGCCTCGGTGTGCAGCGGCGCCTTCCTGCTGGCCCGCGCCGGCCTGCTCGACGGCCGCCGCGCCGCCACCCACTGGGCCCTGTGCGACGCCCTGCGCCAGCGCTTCCCGGCAGTGGAAGTGGACGCCGACGCGATCTTCATCCAGCAGGGCGAAACCTGGACCTCGGCGGGCGTGAGCGCCGGCATCGACCTGGCCCTGGCGCTGGTGGAAGCCGACTGCGGCCGCGAGGTGGCCATGGCCGTGGCCCGCGAGCTGGTGGTATACCTCAAGCGCCCCGGCGGCCAGGCGCAGTACAGCACCCTGCTGCAGTCCCAGGCCGCCGACAGCCCGCTGTTCGACGAGCTGCACCTGTGGCTGGCCGAGCACCTGGGCGAGCGCAGCCTCACGGTGGAGCAGCTGGCCGAGCGCGTGCGGATGAGCCCGCGCAACTTCTCGCGGGTCTACAAGCAGCGCACCGGCCGCACCCCGGCCCGGGCCATCGAGCTGTTCCGCCTGGAGGCCGCCCGGCGCCTGCTGGAGCACTCGACGCAGAGCATCGAGCAGATCGCCCGGCAATGCGGCTTCGGCAACGAGGAGCGGATGCGCGTCACCTTCCAGCGCCACCTGTCGATCGCCCCGCGCGACTATCGCAGCCGATTTACCCGTGAGGCCTGAGTTCTACCTTCGTATCCATGAACTTGCCCTTCATCGATCGAGGCAAGTTGCCAAGTTGCGGAAAGTGCCTCGACGGAAGTTTGCAAGAACCCATACCCAGGTCTCGCCGGACTATACCCAGGTATACTTCTTCGCCTTGTTCGCTGGCGTATCTTGAAGTCTCCACAAGTACCGCCACGAGCGACCCCAGATGACCCAAGAACCCCCGAGTCGCCAGACGGCCGTGATTGCCGTGGTCGACGACGATGACTCCGTGCGCGCGGCGCTGGAGAGCCTACTGCGTGCCAGCGGCTACCGCGTGCGCAATTATTCCAGCGCCCTGGACTTCCTCGCCGCCGGAGAGCCTGGCGAGGCGCAGTGCCTGGTGTCCGACGTGCAGATGCCCGGCATGAGCGGCCTGCAGCTGCACGCAAGGCTCATCGCCATGGGCCTGCGCATTCCCGTCATCTTCATCACCGCCTACCCCGAGGCGGTCCCCGCCCCGCTCGCCTGTCTGCCCAAGCCGTTCGACGCCGAGCGCCTGCTCGCGTGCATCGAAACCGCCCTGCGCCAGCCGCGCTGAAACTTCCCCGGCAAGTTCCTCCGATACCTGGGTATATATCCGCCAGACCAACGCACTATTCCGCGAACCCCATGTAGAAGTGTGCGGCGCAACTTCCCCGAATAGCATGAATTCCACAGCGGACGACTCGACAGTCACGCCGGGCTTGGAGCCGAAACTTCAAGGTCATTCATCACTACGTATATTCGGGAGCAAATCATGAAACAGCAGATTCTGGTGGTGGGCGCAGGCTTCGGTGGGCTCTGGAGCGCCTTGAGCGCGGCACGCCTGCTGGACCGGCACGAGCGTCACGACGTGCAGATCAGCCTCCTCGCGCCCCAGGCGGAGCTGCGCATCCGCCCGCGCTTCTACGAACCCGACGTGGGCCACATGTTCGCTCCGCTGGACGCGCTGTTCGACACGGTGGGCATCCGCTTCGTCCAGGGCAGCGCCGAGCGCATCGACGAGCAGGCGCAGAGCGTCGGCTACCGCGACGCCGCCGGCCGCCAGGGCGAGCTGGGCTACGACCGCCTGGTGCTGGCCACCGGCAGCCAGCTCGCCCGGCCGCCGGTGCCGGGCCTGGACAGCCACGCCTTCGACGTCGACCAGATCGAATCCGCGGCGCGCCTGGAAGCGCATCTCAAGGCCCTGCGCAACCGCCCCGCCAGCCCGGCGCGCAACACCGTGGTGGTGGTCGGCGGCGGCTTCACCGGCATCGAGACCGCCACCGAAATGCCGGCGCGCCTGCGCGAAGCGCTGGGCACGGAGCAGGACATCCGGGTGATAGTCGTCGACCGCGGCGCGCAGGTGGCCGCCGCCCTGGGCGAAGGCATCCGCCCGTCGATCATCGAGGCCTCCGCGAAGCTGGGCATCGAATGGGTGCCCGATGCCAGCGTCGCTGCAGTGGACGCCGACGGCGTGAGCCTGGCCGACGGCCGCCGCATCGACAGCCACACGGTCATCTGGACCGGCGGCCTGCGCGCCAGCCCGCTGACCGGGCAACTGAGCGGCGAACGCGACGCCCTGGGCCGCCTGCACGTGGACGGCAACCTCAAGGTGCGCGGCCAGGCCAAGGTGTTCGCCGCCGGCGACGTGGCCTACGCCGCCACCGACGACCTCGGCAACCACGCGGTGATGTCCTGCCAGCACGCCATCTCCCTGGGCCGCCACGCCGGCAACAACGCCGCCGCCGACCTGCTGGGCGTGCCGCCCACCCCCTACCGCCAGCCCAAGTACGTGACCTGCCTGGACCTGGGCGCCTGGGGCGCGGTGTACACCGAGGGCTGGGACCGCCAGGTCAAGCTGCTGGGCGAGCAGGCCAAGGAGCTGAAGACGCAGATCAACACCCTGTGGATCTACCCACCGGCGGCCGATCGCAGCATCGCCCTGGCGGCGGCCGATCCGCTTATCCCGGTGGCCTGAAACCCTGAACGCGCAGGGCGCATAACCGTTCGCGGTTATGCGCCGCCGGGGCGTCCGGCGTGGCCTGGAATTGTAGGATGGGTTGAGCTTGCGATACCCATGCTGCCGTGGCGATGGGTATCGCTTCGCTCAACGCCATCCTGCGAAAAGCCGTGCTTCCCTGGAGACGTAGGAGCGGATTCATCCGCGATCAGGCGAATGTCGAAAACCAGCCCTCACCCCTGCGCGCTCGGCACCTCGTCCTCGCTGATGCAATGCTCGATCTCGGTCACCTTGCGCAACGCCTGGTCCGCACAGGGATAGGCCCCGAAAATACGCCCCTGGTAGAACACCACCCAGACGAACCCCAACGGCTCCCCGCCCGCCAGCCCGCGGACCAGCGACTGGAACCCGGGAGGCAGGTCGTCGATATGCATCTGTGCCATACCGCGCAGGATCATGGCCGCTCACCTCTGGCTCGGAAGGCTGCATTCTCGATGCCCGCGGGCCTGCGGGCAATACGACGGAAGCAGCCCCGCCGCCGCTAGCGCGCCGCGGCGCCCAGCGGCGGGAGCAGTTCGGTGGCGATCAGCGGCAGCTTCGGCGGCGCCCTGAAATCGATGGGCAGACGGGCCTGGGCCGCGGCAACGGAGGCTTCCACGCCCAGCAGGCCGAGGGTCAGCTCGGCGACATCCTCGATCATCTCCATGGGCAGCCGGCCCTGGTAGATCTCCTGCATCACGCCGTAGGAACTGCCGGAAACCATCGCGATCACCGCGGACTCGTTGCTGACGTGAAAGGCGCCGTTGTCCATGCCGTTCTCCAGGTCGCGCCGGAAGAACTGCCGCACGCCCAGGATGAAGTGCTGGGTGGGGAGGTTGGCGTCGAACAGCAGATGGCCGACGGCGTGCCCCGGCGCGGCCATGCGCAAGGTCTGGCGCACGGAGGTGGCGACTATGGCGCGCAGGTCCGTCATCCCTTCGGTAACCTCGACGACGGCCTGGCGGGCGGCCATGACCAGCAATTCGAAGACGTCGTCCAGCACGTCCTCGCGGGTCCGGTAGTAGTTGTAGAAGGTGCCGGGCGCCATTTCGGCCCGCTCGGTCAGGTTGTAGACCGTCAGGGCGCCCGCCCCGCCTTCGAGGGCCAGTTCCTGGGCCGCGATCAGCAGTTTGCTGCGTGTCCTGTCTCGTTTGCCTATGGCCATAGATGCTCCGTTTGCTTGCCACGAAGAATAGCGGACGGGCCAGGTATTGAAAATCTTTCATTTCTGAAATACCTTCAATTAACGCTTCCAAACAATAACAATGGAGCCGGCCCCGATGCCCATCCAACAACGCATTGCCTTTGCGTGCAGCCCCAGTGCCCTTCGCTCCCGCCTGCCGGCATCTGCAGGCAGCCACGTCGCCGCCGGAGGGTACGCCGCATGATCCTGCGCAACCTGGCCGACATCGAACACCTCGAACGCACCCCGCTCGCCGCCCACGACCTGCCGCAGAACACCTACGCGGCCCTGCAGCGCAGCGCGCAACGCAGCCCGGAGGCCCCGGCGCTGAGCTTCTTCTTCGATGCCGAACATTACCAGCAGGCCTGGCACTGGAGCCATGCCGAACTGTTCGCCCGCATCACCCGCACGGCCAACGCCCTGCACGCGCTGGGCGTCGGCCCGGACGACGTGGTGGCGCTGGTGCTGCCGAACCTGCCGGAAACCCATTTCTGCACCTGGGGCGGCGAGGCGGCGGGCATCGTCATGCCGATCAACCCGCTGCTGGATGGCGCGCAGATGGCCGACCTGCTGCGCGCGGCCAACGCCAAGGTGCTGGTGACCCTGGAACCGACGCCGGGGCAGGACACCTGGGAGCGCCTAGCCCCGCACCTGGACCAGCTGCCGGCGCTGCGCGAAGTGGTCTGGGTGAGCACCGCGCCCTACCTGGACGCCGAGCGCGCCCAGGCCTTGCGCGAGCATGTCGAGCGGCAACGCCAGGGCCGCAACGTCCACGACCTGCATGACCTGCTGGCGGAACAGCCGGCCGACCGCCTGGCCAGCGGCCGCGTCATCCAGGCCACGGCCCCGTCCTCGTACTTCTGTACCGGCGGCACCACCGGCCTGCCGAAGATCGCCGTGCGCACCCACGGCGCCGAGGTCTTCGACGCCTGGGCGCTGGGCGCCGTGCTCGCCGGCGACCCGGCCAACGAGCGCTACTTCTGCGGCCTGCCGCTGTTCCACGTGAACGCCCAGCTGGTGACCGGGCTGCGCCCCTGGCTGCAGGGCGGCCACGTCATCCTCGGCACGCCCCAGGGCTACCGCAGCGCCGGGTTGCTCGCGCGCTTCTGGCAGATCGTCGAGCACTACCGGATCACCTTCTTCTCCGGCGTGCCCACCGTCTACGCCACGCTGTTGCAGCAGCCGGTGGGCGATGCCGACATCTCCAGCCTGGACTACGCGCTGTGCGGCGCCGCGCCCATGCCGGTGGAGCTGTTCCGCGAGTTCGAGCGCGTCAGCGGCGTGCGCATCCTCGAAGGCTACGGGCTGACCGAGGGCACCTGCGTGTCGTCCTGCAACCTGCCCAACGGCGAGCGGCGCATCGGCTCCATCGGCCTGCGCCTGCCCTACCAGCCGATGCGCGCGGTGGTCCTCGACGACGACGGCCGCTACCTGCGCGACGCCGAGGTGGATGAAGTGGGCGCCATCGTCCTGCGCGGGCCCAACCTGTTCGCCGGCTACCTGGACGAGGCGCACAACCGTGGCGTGTGGCTGGACATCGACGGCCAGCGCTGGCTGAACAGCGGCGACCTCGGGCGCCTGGATGCCGAGGGCTACTTCTGGCTCACCGGGCGCAAGAAGGAACTGATCATCCGCGGCGGCCACAACATCGATCCCAAGCAGATCGAGGAGGCCCTGCAGGGGCACCCGGCGGTGGCCCTGGCGGCCGCGGTGGGCAGCCCGGACGCCTATGCCGGCGAGGTGCCGGTGGCCTACGTGCAGCTGGTGCAGGGCGCCCGGGCCGACAGCGAGGAACTGCTGGCCTTCGCCGCCCGCCACGTCAGCGAGCGCGCCGCGGTGCCCAAGCGCATCGAGATTCTCGCCAGCCTGCCGGTGACGCCGGTGGGCAAGCTGTTCAAGCCCGCCCTGCAACGCCGCGAGATCGAGCGCGTGGTGCGCCAGGAGGCCGCCCAGGCCGGCTACGCGGTGGAAGTGGAAGTCGTCCAGGACGGCCGCCGCGGCACCCTCGCCCGGCTCCAGGGCCCGGACCGCCACGACCTGGCCGCGGCGCTGGGGCGCTACGCCTTCCAGGTCGAATGCCTGCCATGAACGACCGCGCCTTGCTTGCGCATTGACGAATTTTCGCCAACCGCCCCGGCGGGAAAGCCGGGGAGTTGATGCAAGTCGCCAGCAAGGCGCCAGCGAAGTTTGACCGCAACCGACCGAGCGAGGGCCAAGACCACGGAAAAACACCATAGGAATCGATAGGAAGCCCTCTCCGGCAGAGGCTATGCATGGCGCCGCGCAGCGCGCCTGGTACAGCCATTGCCCTGGATGAGCCCAGTGCCTGCCGCTTCCGGATTTTCTCGAGCAAGGGAACCTTTCACGTCGCCGCCGCGAAGAACGCCGCGTTCCTCGCAGGGGACCTGTCTGCCCCGAAAAAAGTGCACTGCATGCCACACAACAACAAAAAGGTATGAGTCATGAACCACAAACCCATGTTCCGGTACCGCGCCTGCGTGCCCCTGGCGCTCGGCCTGGCCGGCAGCCTGGCCGTGCCGGCCTACGGCGTGACCTTCAATGCCGGCGAGATCGAAGGCCAGTTCGACAGCACCTTCAGCCTGGGCGCCAGCTGGGCCCTGCGCGGCGCCGACTCCAGGCTGGTCGGCGAGAACAACGGCGGCAAGGGCCTCGCCACCGGCACCGACGACGGCCGCCTGAACTTCAAGAAGGGCGAGACCTTCTCGAAGATCTTCAAGGGCCTGCACGAACTGGAACTGAAATACGGCGACAGCGGCGTGTTCGTCCGCGGCAAGTACTGGTACGACTTCGAGCTCAAGGACGAGCACCGCCTCGTCCGGGACATCGACGACCACGGCCGCGAGGAAGGCGCCAAGTCCTCCGGCGGGCAACTGCTCGACGCCTTCCTCTACCACAACTACATGATCGCCGACCTGCCCGGCACCGTGCGCCTGGGCCGGCAGGTGGTCAGCTGGGGCGAAAGCACCTTCATCCAGGGCGGCATCAACAGCATCAACCCGGTGGACGTCTCGGCGTTCCGCCGCCCCGGCGCCGAGATCAAGGAAGGCCTGATCCCGGTGAACATGTTCTACCTGTCCCAGGCCATCACCGACAACCTGTCCGCCGAGGGCTTCTACCAGCTCGGCTGGCAGCAGACGGTGATCGACAACTGCGGCACCTTCTTCTCGCAGAACGACTTCGTCCCCGACGGCTGCAACGGCGTGCCGGTGGGCCCGAACCTGACCGGCAACCCGGCGGCCATGGCGGCGCTGACGCCCTTCGGCATCAACCTCAGCCGCCAGGGCATCGTGGTGCCGCGCCTGGGCGACGACGACGCGCGCGACAGCGGCCAGTTCGGCGTGGCGCTGCGCTGGATGGTGCCGAGCCTGGACACCGAGTTCGGCGCCTACTTCATCAACTACCACAGCCGCCAGCCCTACGTTAACTCCTACTCCAGCCCCAACGCCGACAACCTGAACTTCGTCCCGCAGCTGTGCGGCAACCTCGGTATCGGCGACCCCGGCGCCTGCGCCGGCGCCCTCGGCCCTGCGCTGAACGACCTGGCGGTGGCCTACCGCCTGGGCACCTCCAGGTACCAGGTCACCTACCCCGAGGACATCCGCCTCTACGGCCTGAGCTTCGCCACCACCCTGCCCACCGGCACGGCGCTGTCCGGCGAGATCAGCTACCGGCCGAACATGCCGCTGCAGCTCAACGCGGTGGACCAGGTGTCGGCCTCCAGCGGCATTCCCGCCCTCTCCCCGCTGCTGTCCTCGGGCGCCTATCCGGTGGCCGACGACGCACTGATCCAGGGCTACCAGCGCAAGCCGGTGACCCAGGCGCAGGTCACCGCCGTGCAGTTCTTCGACCAGGTGATGGGCGCCGACCGGGTGACGCTGATCGGCGAGGTCGGCGCGGTCCACGTCGGCAACCTCGAAGGCAAGGGCGGCCTGCGCTATGGCCGCGACCCGGTGTTCGGCCAGGGCGCGCTGTACCCCGACAACAGCCTGTGCCAGGCCTCCAACAGCCCGGCGACCGCGCGCAATTGCAACAGCCACGGCTTCACCACCGACTTCTCCTGGGGCTACCGCATGCGCGCCATCTGGGAGTACAGCAACCTGATCCCCTCGGTGACGCTCAAGCCCAACATCGCCTGGTCCCACGACGTCGAAGGCTACGCGCCGGAGCCGGGCTTCAACGAAGGCAGCAAGGCCGTCAGCCTCGGCATCGACGCCGACTACCGCAACACCTACAGCGCCAGCCTGTCGGTCACCGATTTCTTCGATGGCCGCTACAACACCAACGTCGATCGCGACTTCGTCGCCTTCAGCGTCGGCATGTCCTTCTGAGCCGGAGTCCCCTCATGAACCACCTGATCAAAGGCACCACCCTCGGCCTCTCGCTGCTGGCCGGCAGCGCCCTCGCCGCCGTCTCCCCGGAACAGGCCGCGGAGCTGGGCAAGCGCCTCACCCCGCTGGGCGCCGAGCGCGCCGGCAACGCCGACGGCAGCATTCCCGAATGGACCGGCGGGCTGCCCACCAATGCCGGCAGCAAGGACGGCGCGGGCTTCCTGAGCAACCCCTACGCGGCGGAGAAACCGCTGTTCGTCATCGACGCGAAGAACGTCGACAAGTACAAGGACAAGCTCAGCCCCGGCCAGTTGGCGATGTTCAAGCGCTACCCGGACAGCTACCGCATGCCGGTGTACCCGAGCCACCGCAGCGTCTCGCTGCCCGATGCCATCTACAACGACGCCAAGGCCAACGCCCTGCACGCGAAGATGGTCAAGGACGGCAACGGCCTGGCCGACTTCCTCACCGCCTATCCCTTCCCCATCCCGCAGAACGCCCAGGAAGTGATGTGGAACCACACCACCCGCTACCGCGGCGGCAGCGTCAAGCGCCTGAGCGTGCAGGCCACCCCGGACAAGGACGGCGGCTTCACCCCGGTGTTCTTCCAGCTGCAGTTCACCTACCGCGACCGGCTCAAGGAGTTCGACCCGGGCAACCCCGGCAACGTGCTCTTCTACTACAAGGAAGCGGTGACCGCGCCGGCGCGCCTGGCCGGTGACGTGCTGCTGGTGCACGAGACCATCGACCAGGTCGCCGAGCCGCGCCAGGCGTGGATCTACAACGCCGGCCAGCGCCGCGTGCGACGCGCCCCGCAGGTGGCCTACGACGGCCCCTACCCGGCCTCCGAGGGCCAGCGCGTGGGCGACAACTTCGACTTGTACAACGGCGCCCAGGACCGCTACACCTGGAAACTGCTGGGCAAGCGCGAGATGTACATCCCCTACAACGCCTTCGCCCTCGACGCGCCCGGCAAGCAGTACACCGACGTGATCAAGGCCGGCCACCTCAACCCCGACCTGACCCGCTACGAGCTGCATCGCGTGTGGGTGGTGGAGGCCAACCTGAAGCCCAGCGCCCGGCACATCTACGCCAAGCGCGTGTACTTCGTCGACGAGGACTCCTGGCAGATCGCCCTGGCCGACCACTACGACGGCCGCGGCAACCTGTGGCGCGTCGCCGAGGGCCACATGGAACCCTTCTACGACGTGAAGGTGCCGTGGCTGGCGGTGGAAACCCTGTACGACCTGCAGAACGGCCGCTACATCGCCTCGGGCATGCGCAACCAGGAACGCAACGCCATCGAGTTCGGCGTGAAGGCGGTGGCCGCCGACTTCACCCCGACCGCGCTGAGGAATGCCGGCGTGCGCTGAGCACGCCGCCCCGGGCATGGGCGGGCCCCGGCCCGCCCCTGCAACTCCTGACGCAACGCCTTGCAGCCACCCAGGTGGCTGCTTTTTTTCCGCCGCTGGCACGGGCGCCGCAGCGGCGCGCAGACATCCCCGGGAAGGCATCGAGGACTTCGTGCACCGCGGCAGAAGTTGCTTTTCGTAGGAGCGAGCAAGCTCGCGAACGAGGCTTCCGGGGGCTTCGGCGCCAGGACCAAGAACACCCTCTCCCCAGCCCTCTCCCTGAAGGGAGAGGGGGCTAGTCCGTGCCGAGAGAAGGAATGGTTCCAGCCGGAAACCACCGCGCTTGCCGGCTAACTCGGGAAAGCCAGTCCACTCCGAACGGTCCCCTCTCCCTTCAGGGCGGGGCGCGCAGCCGAGGGTTAGGGAGAGGGAGCGGAGTTAATCCAAAACACCGAAGCCACCGGCGAGCCCCGTTCGCGAGCAAGCTCCTACGAAAAGCCACACCAGCCACCCACCACACACCCTCCAACCCTCACCTTCATCTCATCGATTTTATTTTTTGAATATCCTTCAAATTTGATGCTAGTATCAAACCACCCTCCCCTCCCAGCTCAGCCGGGGGAGGCGCAGAAGAGCCTTGATAACAATCGACAAGACAAAGGTATTTCCATGAGCACCATCGCCTATGCCGCAACACCCGCCAGAACCGAGCGCAGCGCCGACGACCTGCGTGCCTACGCCGCCTCGCTGATCCCCACCCTCAAAGCCCGCGCCAAGGACACCGCCGCCCTCGGCCGGCTGCCCGCCGAGACCATCGCCGACCTCGAGGCCGGCGGCCTGCTGAGCATGACCACGCCGCGCAAGTACGGCGGCCCCTCGGTGTCGGTGCGCACCTTCCTGGAAGTCGTCGCCGAGCTGGGCAAGGCCGATGCCTCGGTGGCCTGGGTCACCGCCCTGACCAACGTCAGCACCTGGAGCGCCGCGACCTTCTTCGGCGAGCGCGCCGCCGAGGAGCTGTTCGGCGACGGGCCCAAGGCCCGCGTGGTCGGCGTGCTCTCGCCGCGCAAAGCGGTGGTGAAGAAGGTCGAGGGCGGCTACCTGATCGAGGAAGGCCTGTGGGGCTTCAACTCCGGCATCTACCACGCCAACTGGGACCTGCTGGGCATCCCCATCGTCGACGCCGCCGGCAACGTGATCGACCAGGGCGTGTCGCTGGTCCCCACCTCGCAGGTGAAGATCCTCGACGACTGGAACGTGATCGGCATTTCCGGCAGCGGCAGCTCCAGCGTCTCGGTGACCGACGTCTTCGTGCCGGATTCGCGGGTCACCTCGGTGAGCAAGGCCATCACCGGCGACTACGAGTCCAGGCACCTGGCGGACGAGCCGCTGTACAGCGTCGCCTGCATGCCGATGCTGGCGATCATCCTCGCCTTCCCGGCCCTGGGCCTGGGCGTCGCCGCCCTGGAAACCTTCCTCGAAGGCCTGCCGCGCCGCGGCATCCAGTACAGCTGGTACACCAAGCAGGCCGAGGCGCCGGTCACCCACCTGATGCTCGGCGAGGCCTCGGCCAAGCTGGAGGGCGCGCGCGCCATCCTGGAGAAGCACGCCGATGCGCTGGACGCCTGCGCCCGCGACGGCCGCTACATGGAGTTCCTCGACCGCGCCCGGGTGCGCCGCGACGTCGGCTTCGCCGAGAAGCTGCTGTGGGAAGCTGTGGACATGCTGGCGACTGCCTCCGGTGGTTCCCTGGCCGCGGTGGGCAACCCCTTCAACCGCCTCTGGCAGGACGCGCGCATCGCCTCGCTGCACGGCATCGTCACCCCGGCCACCAACTTCGAGACCTACGGCCGCATCCTCTGCGGCATGGAACCGGGCACGCCCTTCATCTGAACCCGTGGCCAGCCAGGAGAAGCCCATGGACATGCAGACAGCGGCACTCGATGCCAAGCGCTTTCGCCGGGTGATGGGCAAGTTCGCCACCGGCGTCACCGTCATCACCTACCAGCACGAGGGGCAGCCGGCGGGCATGACCGCCAACGCCTTCATGTCGCTCTCGGTGGACCCGCCGATGGTGCTGGTGTCGATCCGCAAGGAGTCGCGCTTCGCCGGCAGCGTGAAGCCCGGCGACGGCTTCGGCATCGCCTTCCTGCGCGAGGAGCACGAGGCGCTGAGCCGGCACTTCGGCGGCCGCCCGGATGCGGCTTGCCAGGTCGCCTTCGGCGAGCACCGCGGCACCCCGCTGCTGCAGGGCGCGCTGGTGCAACTGGCGGTGCGCGCCAACGCCGTGCACCCCGGCGGCGACCACCTGATCTACACGGCCGACGTCGAAGCCATCGAGGAGTCCGATGGCCGCCCGCTGCTGTTCTTCTCCGGCACCTACAAGCAGTTGCATGCCCTGGACCCCAGCCACTGCTGGCACGACTTCGGCTGAGCCGCCTTTCCTTCACGAACGACAACAAGAGTGCACAGACATGATCAGCGTGCGCGACATCGCTTACGTCCGCTACCAGGTCCCGGATCTGGACGCCCAGGCCGCGTTCCTCGAGGACTTCGGCATGCGCCGACAGCGCAGGACCGACACCGCCCTGTACATGGGCTCCTACACCGGCGGCTACCCGCTGCACATCTCCCAGCTGGGCCCGCGACAGGCCCTGGGCATCGGCCTCATCGCCCAGGAACTGGCCGACCTGCAGCGCATCGCCGCCGAGTTCGGCACCCAGGTGCGTGACAACGACGAACTGGGCGCCGGCTCCATCGTCACCCTCGCCGACCCCGACGGCTTCCGCGTCGACCTGCTGCACGGCGGCGAAGTGGTCCAGGCCGCCCCCACCCGCGCCGCGCTGCGCCTGAACAACGCCCAGCAGCGCCCGCGCCTGGGCCAGGCCGCGCGGGTGCCGGCCGGCCCCTCGCACGTCATGCGCCTGGGCCACGTGGTGCTCAAGACCGTCGACTTCCCGGCCATGATGGACTTCTACCAGAAGGTGCTGGGCCTGCGGATTTCCGACAGCTACTACGCGCAGGCGCCGGAAAACATGGTCGCCGCCTTCCTGCATTGCGGCCTGGGCGAGCGCTACACCGACCACCACACCGTGGCGCTGATCAACATCGGCAGCCAGGAGCGCGACTTCGACCACAGCGCCTTCGAGGTGCTGGACTGGGACGACCTGGTGCGCGGCAACCAGCACCTGGCGGCCCGCGAGCGCCAGCACGCCTGGGGCATCGGCCGGCACATCCAGGGCAGCCAGGTGTTCGACTACTGGCGCGACCCCTTCGGCAACAAGATCGAGCACTGGACCGACGGCGACCTGGTCAACGACGCCACGCCCACCACCCACGAGCCGCTCACCCCCGACGCCTTCGCGCAATGGGCGCCGCCGCTGTCGCCGGACTTTCTGAACTGAGCCGTACCAACCCCAGCCCCGCCCCGGCCAGCGCCCGGGGCGGCAACGCACAAGAGGAAACCCCATGAAACTCGCACGCTACAGCCACAACGGCCGCACCTCCCTGGGCAAGGTCGAGGGCCAGTACCTGATCGACCTGTCCGAAGTGCTGCCCGCCGGCGCCCGCGACGTCGCCGACATCCTCGCCTCGCCCGCGGCCCTGGAAGCCGCGCGCACCCTGCAGGGCCACGCCGGCAACCGCCTGGCGCTGGAAGAGGTGCGCCTGGGCGCGCCCATCCTGCGGCCGTCCAAGTTCATGGCCCTGGGCATGAACTACAAGGACCACGAAGCCGAAGCGCGCCGCGCCGGCGTGCCCATCCCCACCTCCCAGGTGTGGTTCAGCAAGCAGGTGTCCTGCATCACCGGCCCGTTCGACGACGTGCACTACCCCGCCGTGTGCGAGCGCATGGACTACGAGGCCGAGCTGGGCGTGGTGATCGGCAAGCCGGGGCGCTACATCGATGAGGAACAGGCCCTGGAACACGTCGCCGGCTACTTCGTGGCCAACGACGTCAGCGCGCGCGACTGGCAGGCCAAGAGCCCGACCTGGACGCTCGGCAAGTCCTTCGACACCCACGGCCCGATCGGCCCGTGGATCGTCACCGCCGACGAGATCGCCGACCCGCAGGCGCTGAACATCCGCCTGCAGGTCAACGGCGAGACGCGCCAGGAATCCTCCACCTCGAAGATGACCTACAGCGTCGCCAGGCAGATCGCCTACCTCAGCCAGGTGATGACCCTGCAGCCCGGCGACATCCTGATCACCGGCACCCCGGCCGGCATCGGCCTGGCCATGGACCCGCCGCGCTTCCTCGCCGTCGGCGACGTGATGCGCGTGGAGATCGACGGCATCGGCCACATCGAGAACCGCGTCATCGCCGAACCGCGCTGACCTCGCCCCACCCCCGCGCAGCCACGAGCCGCGCGGGGTTCCCTTCATCCAGCCTCAGGCGCTGGAACCCGCTACCAACGGCCGGTGCGCCACCCGCCCGGCCTCTTCCTTCGCGACGCCCAGGCCAAGCAGGAAGAACTCCACCGCGCCTTCGATGGCGCTGGCCTGCCGCTCGCCTTCGAGAATCTGCCGCAACAGGTAGAGGCAGCCGCCGATGATGCAGTCGGCCGCGGCCTGCGCGTCGGCAATGGCGAACGATCCCTGCTGCGCGCCGCTGCGCAGGTCCCGCAGCAGCCGGCTGCCGAGGGTGGCGCCGAGGTCGTTGATGCTGTGCGCCGAGTGGATGAAGAACCAGCCCCACACCGGGTCGTGCAGCGCATGGTGCAGCGTCCTGCGGATGTTGTGGCCGACCTGCTCGACGATGTCGCGGCTGTTCGCGGCCTCGGCGTCCAGCAGGTCCGCCAGGGCCAGGGCGTCCTCGATGAACACCGCGCGGGCGATCGCTTCCTTGCTGCTGAAGTAGTTGTAGAACGAGCCCAGCGACAGCTCGGCGCGCTCGGTGATCTCGCCGATGGCGGTGGCCTCGATGCCCTGCCGGCCCATGACCTCGCGCGCCGCGCGGATCAGCTTGGCGCGGGTGCGCGAACGCGCCTTGGCGTTGCGCGTGGCCGCGCCGGCATCCGCTTGGGGCGCGGGCGCCCCGGGCTGGTTGTGTGGCTTTCTGCTCGACATGCGCCGTCCTTCGATCACGCCCTTGCGCTCCGCGGGGCGGAGCTTTGCGAAGGCGTACTCTACAGCAGTGGCCCGGCCGAGCGCTGGTCGGCCGCGGCGCTCGGCCGACCGGGCCTCAGCTGGCGCCCTGGGGCGTGGCCTCGCTTAGCGCGGCGCTCTGCCGGTGGGCATCGGCGGCGTAGGTGCGCGCCCCCATCAGCAGTGCCAGCATGCACAGCAGCAGCGACACCGGGATCAGCAACATGGCGTCGTGCAGGCCCAGGGCGCGGAACTCCTCGCGCATCTGCCCGGTGCCGGCGGCGAGCATCGCCAGGTGCGAGAAGTGGTCGGAGAGCAGGCCCACCACGATCGGCCCCAGGCCGCCGCCGAGCAGGTAGAGGAAGATGAAGTACAGGGCCATCGCGGTGGCCCGCAGGCGCGGCTCGATGACGTCCTGAATCGCCGTGTAGACGCAGGTGAAGAAGGCGTAGGAGAACAGCCAGCCGACGCCGAACACGGCGATGAACAGGCCGGTATCGATGCGCCCGGCGAGCAAGGCGCCGCCGGTGGCCAGCGCGGCCACCAGCATGCTGAAGGCGGCGAACAGCAGGCGCCCGCTGCGGCTGCGCTGGTGCAGGTAGTCGGCGACCCAGCCGCCGGCGGTGAGGCCGATCAGTCCGGTCAGGCCGACGATCAGCCCGGTCGCGATGCCCGCCTGCTCCAGCGGCAGCAGGAAGTAGCGCTGCAGCAGCGGCACCATGAACGAGTTGCAGGCGTAGCTGGCGAAGTTGAACGCCAGCCCGGCGAGGATCAGCCACCAGAAGGTACGGATCGCCAGCACCCGGCGCATGGGGCGCGCCACCGGCGTGCTGTCGGCGACCACGCCGTCGGCCGCGCCACGTGCCGGCTCGCGGATGCGCAGGGTGAAGAACGCCAGCAGCAGCCCCGGCACCGCGGCGATGAAGAAAGGCGCGCGCCAGCTGTCGAAGGCCTTGACGATGGCGCCGGTGGTGAAGAACGCCAGGATCAGCCCCAGCGGCAGGCCGAGCATGAAGATGCCCATGGCGCGGGCGCGCTTGTGGGCCGGGAACAGGTCGCCGATCAGCGAGCTGGCGGCCGGCCCGTAGCTGGCCTCGCCGACACCGATGCCCATGCGGATGAGCAGGAAGCTGGTGTAGTTCCAGGCCAGCCCGTTGAGCGCGGTCAGCCCGCTCCAGGTGGCCAGGCCCCAACCCATGATGCGGCTGCGCGAGCCGCGGTCGGCCATGCGCCCCAGGGGCAGGCCGGCGATGGCGTAGACCAGGGTGAACACGGTGCCGGCCAGGCCCAGCTGGAAGTCGCTGAGGTTCCACTCGTGGCGGATCGGCTCGACCAGGATCGCCGGGATGGTGCGGTCGAAGAAATTGAACAGGTTGGCGAGGAAAAGCAGGAAGAGGATGCGCCAGGCATTGTCCGCCTGCTGGCTGTGCTGCTGCATGGTGTTTCCCTTGTTCTTGTTGTCATGGACACCGGCACGCCGGGCTTCAGCGCGGCAAGGCCGCGGAGCCCGCCGCCGGGTGGCCGAGTTGCCGGGACAGTTCGGCGGCGGCCGCGAGCAGGCGCCGGGGAACCTCGCCCTCCCAGTCTGCACCCAGGCGTGCCGGGCTGCCTGCCAAGGTCAACGCCATGATCATGTCACCATTCGTGTTGCGAATGGGTGCGCTGAAAGTATTCACCGCGGTTTTGTGCAAACGCGCCGGCGCCGGCCCCAGCTCGCGGGCCAGGCCGCGCTGGCGCACCTCGTCGAGGGCCGCGCGGAACTGCTCGCGGCGCGCCTCCAGGCCCTGCCCGGGCTCGGCGAACTGGCGCAGTTCCTCCTCGATGAAGGGCGTGGTCCAGGCCTCCGGCAGGAAGGCGGCGAAGGCCTGGCCGGTGGCCGAGCGGGTGACCGGCATGACCAGGCCGCTGACCAGGTGCTCGCTGACCGGCTGGCGCGACGCCTCCCAGTGCAGCGCCACCGGCCCGCGGTTGCCCCAGGCCGCCAGGCACAGGCTGTGCTCGCCCAGGCTCGCGGCCAGCTCCGGCAGCGCCGCGACGACGTTGCGCAGGGCCTGCGGCGGCAAGGCCGGGGCCTGTTCGAACTGCAGGTAGGACGCCTCCAGGTCCCAGGAATGCGCGAGCATGTAGCGGCCGCCGGCGAAGGCCAGCGGCCGGCGGTTGGCGTGGCCGATGCGCAGCACCCGGCCGATGTAGATCAGGTGGTCGCCGCTGGGATAGGCGGCCACCTGCTCGCACTCCAGGTGCGCCGCCGCGCCGGCCAGCACCGGCGCGCCGCCGTGGCCGTCATGGTGCTCGACGCCGTTGAACTTGTCCTCGCGGGACTTGGCGAAGTGCCCGGAAAGCGCCACCTGGTCGTGGGCCAGGATGTTCACTGCGAAATGCCGGCTGTCGCGGAAGGCCTCGAAGCTGCGCGAGGTCAGCGCCTGGCTCCAGAGCACCAGCGGCGGGTCGAGGGACACCGAGCTGAAGGAGTTGGCGGTGACGCCGTGGGCCACGCCCCGGGCGTCGCGGGTGGTGACCACGGTGACGCCGGTGACGAAGGTGCCGAGGACGTCGCGCAGTTGCCGCTGGTCGAAGGGAGCGACGGAGAGAGTCATGTCGTCATACCTGCAAGGGGCCGCGCCGGGCGGCCGCGAGATCGAAGAGGAAAGCCGCGGCTCAGCGCGGAACCGTGAGGCCGACGGCGACGTGGTCCCAGGTGTCGGCGGTCAGCCCGGCTTCGCGCAGGGGGACCTTGAGCACCTTGCCGGTGGGCGTGCGCGGCAGCACCTGCACCACGCGGTAGTAGCGCGGCACCATGAAGCGCGGCAGTTGCCGCACGCAGTGCTGGAACAGCGCGCTGAAGTCCAGCGCCTGCGGGGCGTGGTGCTCCACCACCACCATCACCTCGTCCTCGCCCAGGTCCGAGCGCACGCCGATGGCCGCCGCGTCCACCACCCCGGGGAAGGCCGCCAGGGCGCGCTCCAGCTCCATCGAGGAGATGTTCTCGCCGCGCCGGCGCAGCGAGTCGGACTTGCGGTCGTGGAAGTAGAAGAAGCCGTCCTCGTCCATCGAGCCCAGGTCGCCGGTGTGCCACCACAGGCCGGCCATCTTCTCCAGGGTCGCGGTCGGGTTGCGGTGGTAGTGGCTGAGCATGATGTGCGGCAGCCGCGGGCGGTAGACGATCTCGCCGACCTGGCCGGGCGCCAGGCGGTTGCCCTGCTCGTCGTGGATTTCCAGGATCGACGAGGCGGTCGGCTTGCCCAGCGAGCCGACCTTGCGGCCCTGGCGCGGGTTGTACAGGACGTTCTTGATCTCGGTCTGGCCATAGCCTTCGAGCACGTGCACGCCGAAGCGCGCCTCGAAGCGGTAGAGCACCTCGGCTGGCGCGGGCGCGGCGAACACCAACTGCACGTCGTGCTCGCGGTCGCGCGGCGACGGCGGCGTGGACAACAGCATGTGCAGCATCGAGCCCAGGGCGTTGAACTGGGTGGCGCGGGCTTCGCGCACCTCGTTCCACAGGTTGCTGACGCTGAAGCGCGGCGACAGGATGATGCAGGCGCCGGCGTAGATGGCCGCGGCGCAGGTGGTCACCTGGGCCATGCCGTGGAACAGCGGCATGCAGGTGTATAGCCGGTCGCGCGGGGTGAGGCCGAAGGCCTGGGCGGTCTCCCGCGCCATGATCACGCCCTGCAGGTGCGGCGCGACCACGCCCTTGCTCTTGCCGGTGGTGCCGGAGGTGAAGCTGATGGCGCCGATGTCGTGGTATTCCACGCGGGGGAACTGCGGCGCGTCGCTGGCGCCGGCGAGCAGCTCGGCCCAGGACAGCACCCGCAGCCCCGGCGCGTCGATGCCTGGCGCTTCGTCGCCGAGGTAGACCAGGGTGCGCAACGTCGGCGGCAGTTCGTCGAGCTGGGCCACGGCCTGGGCCAGGCGCGAGTCGGTAATGAGTATCTGCACCCCGGAATGCTCCAGGGCGTAGTGCAGGAATTCGCCCTTGTAGGCGTTGTTGATCGACACGTTGACCAGCCCGGCGCGGGACGAGCCGAGGGTGGTGAACAGGTATTCCGGACGGTTGCCGAGGAACACGCCCAGCACGTCGCCCTTGCCCAGGCCCTGCGCCATCAGCGCCGAGCCGAGCCGGTCGGCCTCGCGGTTCAGCTCGGCATAGCTGTACTCGCGGCCCTCGAACAGCAGCGCCGGGTTGTCCGGCGCCTGCCGGGCGCGCCGGGCCAGCAGGCCGGTCAGGGTGCCGCCGCCAAGGTCCTCTAAGTCATGCACGTTCATGGATTCGCCTCTTGTTGTTATGGTGGCCCGGCATACCGGGCGCATGTTTCGTGGGCTACCGGCCGGCGGCGCTCTGTGGCGCCTGGCGGCCGGGCACGCAGGCCCTGTGTTCTATCGCCTGGCCCAGTCGAAGGTACCCTGGGCCTTGCGGAAGACTTCCAGCTCGGCCTGGTCCAGCGGTACCTTGCCGACGCGCCGGGTGAAACCCTTCTCGCCTGCGCCGAGGATAGCGTCCAGCCAGTTCGCCGTGTCGATCAGCGCGCCCAGGTCCAGCCCGGTGTCCACGCCCATCAGCTCCAGCAATTGCACCGCGTCCTCGGTGCAGACGCCACCCACCGAGGCCCCCGGCGCCGCCGGATGGCCGCCGGAGCCGGCCAGGGCGGTGTCGATGTTGGCCACGCCCAGGCGCGCCAGCTCGGCGACGTTGGCCACGCCCATGCCGCGGCTGTCGTGGACCTGCACGTTGAGCCGGTCGATGCCGGTGAGCCCGGCGGCGAACTCGACCATGGCGCGCACCTGCGGCGGCGCCGCGTAGCCGCAGGAGTCGGCCAGGATCCAGTGCTCGACGCCCATGGCCAGCAGGCGCTCGGCCAGCGGCCGCACGCTGGCCGGGCCGCGCGGCAGGCCGATGGGCCCGCCGAAGGCGGCGATGATATAGGTGCCCAGGCCGGTGCCGGTGCCCTCGGCCAGCTCGCGCATCTTCTCAAGCTCAAGCAGGGAATCGTCGATGGAGCGGCCGATGTTGGCGCGGGCGAAGGCTTCGTCGGCGGCCAGCAGGAACCAGGCGACGTGGGCGCCGGCGTCGATGGCGCGCTTGAGCCCGGTGAGGTTGCCCACGCAGCACTCCAGCGACAGCCCCTCGCGGCGCTGCACGCCGGCGAACACCTGCTCGGCGTCGGCCAGCCCGGGCACCAGCTTCGGGTGGACGAAGGACGACACCTCGATGGCGCGCATCCCGGCCGCGCTCAGGCGGTCGACCAGCTCGATCTTCTGCGCGGTGCTCGCCGGCCGTGCCTGGAAGGCCAGGCGCGGCGAGATGTCGCGAAGGCGCACCGGCTTCATTGCAGCTCCTGCTTGACGCGCACCAGGAAGTCCTTCAGCGACGGTTCCCATAGGCCATCGGCGCCGCCGGTGAAGAGGAAGGCGCCGATGCCCAGGGCGTGGTACTGCTTGAGGGTGGCCATGACGCGGTCCGGGGTACCGACCAGCGCCGCCGAGTTGGCGAAGCCGCCGAGCAGCTTGACCAGCCCGCTCCAGAAGCAGTCGTCGTGGACGTCGGCGTTGGTCAGCGACAACTGGCGCTCGCGCCCCACCGAGGTGTCGCCGGCGCTGGAGCGGGCGAAGCGGTTGCTGCCCTGGGCGGCGAGGATGGTGTCCTCGGCGGCGTGGGCGGCGGCCCAGGCGGCCTCGTCGGTGTCGCCCAGGAACAGCCGCAGGCTCAGCGAGAATTCCGGCTTGCGCCCATGCTTCTCGGCGGCGGCGAGCACCCGCTCGATACGCTCGCGGGTGCCGGCCAGGGGCTCGCCCCAGAGCATGTAGGTGTCGGCATGGCGGGCGCCGAATTCGATGGCCGCGTCGCTGTCGCCGCCCATGAACACCGGCACGTGGTTCTTCAGCGGACGCAGCAGCTGGCGCACCGCCTCGGCGCGGTAGAACTCGCCCTGGTAGTCGAAGGACTTCGGCTCGCTCCAGCAGCGCTTCATCACTTCCACGTACTCGCCGGCGCGCTCGTAGCGGGTGGCCTTGTCGGCGTAGTCGCCCTCGCGGTGCACGTCCTTGTCCGAGGAGCCGGTGACGAAGTTGATCGCCAGGCGCGCGCCGGACATCACGTCCATGGTGGCGAAGCAGCGCGCCGCGGCGGCCGGGTGCATGACCCCCGGGCGGTGGGCGACGATCAGCTTGACGCGGCTGCTTTCGGCGAACAGCAGCGGCGAAGTCACCAGGTTGTGCGGCCACAGGGACGAATAGCCGCAGAGTACGTAGTCGATGACCTCCGCCGCCTCCCATTTGCGCGCCTGGCGCGCCAGTGCCTCGGGGCTGGGGACGTTGTTCTCGAAGGGACTGTCCACGGTGAATATCTTGACCATCTGCTGCCGTTCCTCGTTGTTGTTATGGGGCATCGCCGCCACGGGGAGCGGCGATGAGCTTGAGGCGACTATAGGGCGCGGCCGCGGGGCTCCATAGGACAGGCCACGACGGACAGGGGACCGAAGACGACAGACTGGAAGGTTCTCGATGCAGGGTATGGCGGGCAAATGAAAACGCCGTTTCCCAGGGGTGGGAAACGGCGTTTGTGCGCTGCTTTTCGTAGGATGGGTTGAGCCTTGGCGAAACCCATGCGGTCGTGGCGATGGGTATCGCTTCGCTCAACCCATCCTACGTTGGTGTATTCCTGCAGTTGTAGGAGCGAGCTTGCTCGCGAAAGGTGTTCGCCGGTGGTTGCGGTGTGCTGGGTGGACTCCGCCCCTCTCCCCAACCCTCTCCCTAAAGGGAGAGGGGGCTGTCCTGAGCGGATTTGGGGCTTGGTGTCATCCTGGAACAACGGAGGTTTCAAGAGCGAAAGGAGTATCAGGATAACTGCTGACTTCCCGCACACACCGAACGGCCCCCTCTCCCTTCAGGGAGAGGGCTGGGGAGAGGGTTGCGGACGTCAACACCGCTCCAGCGCCAAACCATACTCCCCTTCCCTCACCCTCCAGTCCCAGCGACCTTCACCAGAGCCTGATACACCACCTCCTCCACCTCGACACGCCCCTCCGCCAGCCGCCGCTCACGCTCCGCCGCCGACCGCTCGAACGGCACCCTCACCGGCCTACCCTCCTCCAGCGGACGAGTCGCACGCAGGCTTTCCAGATACTCGCCCACCCTCTGCCGGAACGCCTCGCGCTCGCCGAACAGGCCGGGGTCCACCACCAGCAGGAAGAAGCCGCAGTCGCGCAGCCCTTCGGGGGCCGCCGCGGCGCCGCAGAGCATGCCCAGCAGCTGCACCACCAGCGCCAGGCCCGAGCCCTTGTGGCCGCCCCAGACGCTGAAGGCGCCGGCCAGGGCTTCGGCCGGTTCGCGGGTCGGCTGGCCTTGCCCGTCGAAGGCCAGGCCCGGCGCCAGCTGCTCGCCCAGGCGCAGCTTCAGCAGCACCTCGGCGAGCATCACGCTGGAGGTGCCGATGTCCCAGATCATCGGCGCCGCCGGGGTGGGGAAGCCGAAGGCGATGGGGTTGGTGCCGAAGCGCTTTTCGGTGCCGCCGTGGGGCGCCACTATGTGCCCGCCGCTGCCGGCGATCATGCCGGCGAAGCCGGCGCCGGTGACCTGTTCCAGGTAGTAGGAGAACATCCCCGTGTACCAGGTCTGGCGGGCGCCGACCACGGCCACGCCGCTGTCGCGGGCCTTGGCGATGGCCAGGTCGGTGGCGCGCTGGGCGACCAGGTAGCCGACCTGGTCGCCGCCGTCGATGGCCGCCGACACCGCGCTTTCCCGCTCGATGCGGATCGGCCGCGGCGGCGTGGGGCTGGCGGCGATCCGCTCGATGATCGACAGCGCCCGCGGCAGGCCG
Organism: Pseudomonas sp. AAC; assembly: GCF_000725445.1. Taxonomy (NCBI): domain Bacteria; kingdom Pseudomonadati; phylum Pseudomonadota; class Gammaproteobacteria; order Pseudomonadales; family Pseudomonadaceae; genus Pseudomonas; species Pseudomonas sp. AAC. Next base: position 503,149 of record NZ_KL647098.1, read on the forward strand.
CCATAGGACAGCCCGCGCAGTTCGCAGTCGATCAGGTGGTCGGCGATCACCCTCGCCTCTTCGGCGCTGTGGCCGCAACCGCGCATGCCGGCTTCGGCCAGTTCGCGGGCCTGCTGGATACTCAGAAACATATCGCCTCCCTTAGCGCACGCCGTCGTTGCGCAGTGCTGCTGTACTGAAGTCACTGGAAGAAAGCTCGATCCCGTATTGCACAGGCGCCTTTTCCTCGTTGCCCAGGCCGATGGCGATGTAGCGCCCGGCGATCAGGTCATACAAGGCTTCCAGGGCGTACACCGGGATCTGCTTGTCGTACTGCTGGTACAACTGCGCCTCGCCCACCCGCCAGAGCTGGCCGCGGCCGTCGTAGAGCTCCGACTCGGCGATCTGCCAGCTGTCCTCGTCGAGGTAGAAGCGGCGCTTGGCGTAGATGTTGCGCTCGCCGCTCTTCAGGCTCGCTTCCACCACCCACACGCGGTGCAGCTCGTAGCGCGTCAGGTCCTGGTTGATGTGCCCGGGCTTGAGGATGTCGGCGTATTTCAGCTGCGGCGAGGCCAGCCGGTAGTTGTTGTAGGGAATGTAGATTTCCCGCTTGCCCAGCAGCTTCCACTCGTAGCGGTCCGGCGCGCCGTTGAACATGTCCAGGTTGTCCGAGGTGCGCAGGCCGTCGGCGGCGGTGCCGGGGCCGTCGTAGGCGATCTGCGGGGCGCGCCGCACGCGGCGCTGGCCGGCGTTGTAGACCCAGGCCAGGCGCGGCTCCTTAACCTGGTCGATGGTCTCGGCCACCAGCGACACGTTGCCGGCCAGGCGCGCCGGCGCGGTGACCTTCTGCTTGTAGTAGAAGAGCAGGTTGGCCGCCTTGTCCGCCGGCAGGTCGGACAGGCCGTCGGGCATGGCGATCTCGTCCTCGAAGTTGACCAGGCTGTATTCGCCATTGGTCTGCGGCGCCGCCTGCACGATGGAGCGCCGCAAGGTGCCGCCGCGGTAGCGGGTGATGTGGTTCCAGATCACCTCCAGGCCGTTGTGCGGGATGGGGAAGGCGTAATAGCGGCTGTCGGTGAAGTCGGCCAGGCCGCTGCCGCCCTCCACCAGCCTGGTGCGCTGGGCGCTGACCTTGGCCAGGTCGTAGATCTTCTGCGGCAGCGCCGCGCTGCGGTGGCTGCTGTACACCGGGATGCGGTAGCTGTCCGGGTAGCGCTGGAACAGCGCCAGCTGGCCCTCGGTGAGTTTGCCGCGGTACTGCTGCAGGTTCTGCGCGGTGATCACGAACAGCGGCTTCTCGCCGGCATAGGGGTCGCCGACGAAGCCGCCGGCGGCGATCGGCGCGGCATCGGTCGGCAGGCCGCCGGTCCACGCCGGGATGCTGCCGTCGGCGTTGCCGGCCTTCTCCGCGCCCAGCGGGGTGAGGCTGCTACCGAGTTTGGCGGCCTCGTCGGGGGTGGCCGCGGCCAGCACGCTGGTGGCCAGCAGGGAAAGGGTCAGGGAAGCGAACCATCGGGTTGTTGCACGCATCTGTGGCTCCTCAGAAGTTCACGCCGAAGCTGAGCGCGAGGAAGTCGCGATCGCCCTGGGTGTTGTACTTGCCGTCGAAGAAGTTGGTGTAGGAAAGGCTGGCCGTGTAGGTGTTCAGGTAGTCCGCGTCCAGGCCGACGCTGGCGGCCTTGGCGCCCTGGTTGAACTGCCCGTTGGGGCCGTAGCCGTCGACGTCCTGGGACCAGGCCAGGTTGGGCTTGAGGTTCACCCCGGCGAACACGTTGTTGTAGTCCCACAGCGCGCGCACGCGGTAGCCCCAGGAGTCGCGGGTGACGAAGCCGGCGGTGCCGAACTCGGCGCGCTGCGCCGGGTCGTCGACGCTGCCGAAGTTGGGGTCGCGGCCGTAGCGCAGGTCGTGGGTGCTCTCCAGGCCGCCGACGTGGTCGTAGGCCACCTCGCCCACCAGGGTCAGGCGCTCGGCGCCCATCACCTGGTCGAAGAAGTGGGTGAAGGTGGTCTGCAGTTGGGTGATCTCCTTGCGCCGGTAGCCCTGGTTGTAGGCGCCCTCGCTGGTGGGGATGGTTGGCGAGGCGAGGCCGCCGCTGATGGGGTTGAGCAGCGCCCGCGGCAGGTCGGTGGTGTTGATCTGCAGCGGCGCGTTGGGCCGGTAGCTGATCTCGCCGCTCCAGGCGGTGCCGGTGGGCAGCGTGGTGGCGAAGCTCAGGCCGTAGAGGCGGATGTTTTCCGGGTATTCGAGGAAATACTGGCCGGTGCCCAGCGCGGCGCTCTGCAGCAGGCCGCCGGCCAGGGGCCCTGCGGCAGCGTTGAAGGCCGGGTTGGCGGCCACCGCGAGCAGGCCGCTGGGCGTCCGGGTGGAGAGGAACGGCGTGCGGCTGTGGTAGTTGATGAAGTAGCCGCCGTACTCGACGTTGTCGGTCTGCCAGCGCAGGGCCAGGCCCCACTGCCCGGAGTCGCGCGCCTCGCGGTCCTTGCCGCGGGGGATGGCGACGCCCTCGGCGTCGACGTCGAAGCCGATGCCGAAGGCCCGCGCCAGGGGCTCCAGGGGCGCGATGGCCGGCGAGCCGACGCGGTTGTTGTCGTTGCAGCCCTTGGCCACCACGTCGGAGCTGGAGAAGAAGGTGCCGCAGTTGTCGACCACGGTCTTCTGCCATTCCAGCTGGTAGAAGCCGTCGACGCTCAGCGAGTCGCCGAGGCTCTGCGACAGCGAGAGCATGTTCACCGGGATCAGCGCTTCCTTGACCTCGGCGCCGGGGCGGCGCAGGGCGGAAACGTCCACCGGGTTGATGGCGTTGATGCCGTTGGCGATGAAGGTGCTCTCGCCCCAGCTCACCACCTGCTTGCCCAGGCGCACCGCGCCGGGCTGCCCGCCGATGTCGTAGTTGCGGTAGACGAAGGCGTCGAGGATTTCGCCGCCGGAGGCCTTGGCGCCCTCGTCGCGGCCGTGGTCGTCGATGTCCTTCCAGGGCCGGTTTTCGTCCTTGAGTTCGAAGTCGTACCAGTAGCGGCCGCGCAGCAGCGCGCCGTAGTCGCCGTACTTCAGCTCCAGGTCGTGGATGCCTTTGAAGATCTTCGAGAAGGTCTCGCCGCGCTTGAAGTTGAGGCGGCCGTCGTCGCCGGTGGCGGTCGGGCCGCGCCCGCCGTTGTTGATGCCGACCAGGTTCCTGTCGATTTTCGAGGTCCCCCAGCTGGCGCCGAAGGAAAGCGAGGAGTCGAGCTGGCCTTCGATCTCGCCGAGGGTGAAGTTGTAGGCATGGGCGGGGGCGGCCAATCCCAGTACGACCGAGAAGGTCAGTACCTGCGACGCAAGGTTGGCCTGCCGATTTGTTCTTGTCATTCGGCGCTCCTGAGGCTGGGCCTCTTATTGTTCTGGCACCGCCCGCCTGGCCGGCGGGGGTGTGGCAGAACGATAGGGCCAGGCCCGGGGCGCAACTAGGACCGCCCGCGACGCCCAGGGGACCGAAGACGACAGTCGAAGGCGGTCGCTGCCAGCCGGGCCCTCAGCCCTTCTGCGAACGCCGGAAGACGCTGGGCGACATGCCGGCCCAGCGGCTGAAGGCCCGGGTGAAGGCGCGCCGTTCGGAGAAACCGAGGCGCTCGCTGATGCTGTCCAGGTCCAGGTCGGTTTCGCGCAGCAGCTTGCTGGCCTGGCGGAAGCGCAGGCGCGCCTGCAGCGCGGCGAAGCTCTCGCCCTCGCTCTGCAGGCGCCGCTGCAGGGTGCGCACCTGCATGCCGAGTTCCTCGGCGCTGCCCTCGATGCCCAGGCTGAGCAAGGCCGGGCGCTCGCCGAAGAGCCGTTCCAGCTGGCCGCTGATGCCTACCTGCGAGGTCAGCCGGGAAACCCGTTGCTCGATGCTCACCTCGGCCTGCCGATGCAGTTCGGGCAAGGCGCCGAACAGCGGCTGGTCGAGCAGTTCGCGGGGCAGCACGATGGCGTTGCAGGGCTGCTCGAAACGCACTTCGGCAGCGAAGTGGCGGGCATAGAGTTCGCCATACTCCGGCGCGGCATGGCGCACCAGCACGCGTTCCACGGCGTTGCGGCCGATCAGCGTGCGGGTGAAGCGCAGCATCGAGGCCAGCCAGGCCTCGGTGAAGTAGCGCGTCGGCGCCGGCCAGGCCTGGTAGTCGCCCAGGTCGATACGCAGCTGGGCGTAGCGGCTGCTTTCGTGCAGGGTCATGCGCAGGCTCTGGCTCATCAGCTCGCTGACCCAGTCCAGCGCGCGCAGCGCCTTGCGCAGCGTGGTGCAGGTGGCCAGGTAGGTCTCGATCTCGGGGATCGAGCCGAAGGCGAAGGACTCGCCGAAGACGAAGGGGAAATGCTCGCCACGCGCCCTGGCCGCCTCGGAGCGGGCGACGCAGGCCTCGATCAGCCGGCTGGACTGGGCCAGGCTGATGCTGACCTCGTTGAGGCGGATGCCATCCACCCGCACGCCGATCTCGCGGAGGATGGGGTCGATGGCGAAACCGCAGCGCGCCGCTGCCTGGATCCAGCTGGGCAGCGGTACGAAAGCGATCTTTTCCTGCGGCGAAACAGGCCGGGAGGGCCTGGCGGCGGGCGGTGCGGAGGGACTCTTGGGCATGCCGCCCATACTATCGGAGTCACTCTGGGCAAACCAGAATCCCCCGCGCCAGAGCCCTCCCCCGCGCCGCGTCAGCTGCGCCAGGCGCCTTCGGCCTGGTTGGGCCCGGTATCGGCCAGCGCGGCGCGCAGGCCGGCGCTGTCCAGGCGCCGGCAGTAGGCCGGGCGGGCGCGTTCGAAACGCCAGCCCTCGGCTAGGGGGCCGGCGTCGACCACGTCGTAGCCGAAGCGCTCGTGCAGTTCAGCGGCCGCCTGCTTGGCCTGCGCATCGTCCCCGGCGATCGGCAGCGCGCGGCGGTCGGCGGCGCCGGCGGGCCGCGCGTCGGCCACCAGGTCGCGTTCGAGGATGGCGTTGAAGGCCTTGACCACGCGGGCGCCTTGCAGGTGCTGCGCCAGCAGTTCGCTGGTGGTGGTCGCCTGGCTGTCCAGCTCGGCGAACTGGCCGTCGCGCTGCGGGTAGTAGTTGTTGGCGTCCAGCACGATCTTGCCGGCGAAGGCCTGGGCCGGCAGCTCGCGGTAGCGGCCGAAGGGTATGGCCAGCAGCAACAGGTCGCCGAAGCTGGCGGCCTGCTCCACGCTGCCGATCCGGCAGCCCAGGGCGATCATGGTGCTGGTCAATGTGTGCGGGCCACGGGAGTTGCTGAGCATCACCTCGTAGCCGTTCTTCACGCCCAGTTCTGCCAGGGCGCGGCCGATGAAGCCCGCCCCGATGATTCCGATACGCATCGCCTGTCTCCCGTTGTCCGTTCTCGGTGGGGGGCGGCTGGCGCTTGCCAGCCAACCCGGAAGCCAGGATGCTATTTGAAACTTGGAGGCGGAAAAATCGGCCTCCATTTGCAACTGCCGAAACCATTGGTTTTGAATCGCGAGTTTTGAATCATGGATCGTCTGCAAAGCATGGCGGTATTCGTCAAGGCCGCCGACAGCGGCTCCTTCTCCGCCGCCGGCGCGGCCCTGGGCATGTCCTCGCAGATGGTCGGCAAGCACGTCGGCGCACTGGAGGAGCGCCTGGGCGTCAAGCTGCTCAACCGCACCACCCGCCGGCAGAGCCTCACCGAGGTCGGCCAGCAGTACTACGAACGCTGCAAGCTGGTGCTGGCCGAGGCGGAAGCGGCCGACGCCCTGGCCCTGAACCACAGCGCGGTGCCGCGCGGGCGCCTGCGCATCAGCGCTCCGGTGACCTACGGCACCTACTGCCTGCTGCCGCTGCTCGGCCGCTACCTGCGCGCGCACCCCGAGGTGCAGGTGGAACTGTCGCTCAACGACCGCCTGGTGGACCTGATCGACGACGGCTTCGAGGCGGTCATCCGCATCGGCACCCTGGGCGACTCCAGCCTGGTGGCCCGGCCGCTGGCGCCCTACCGGCTGGTGGCCTGCGCCTCGCCGGACTACCTGGCCGAGCACGGCACGCCACATGCCCCGGCCGAGCTGGCCCGGCACCAGTGCCTGGGCTTCACCTTCCAATCGCCCGCAGCGGCCAGCGACTGGCTGATGCTCGACAGCGAAAGCCTGCAGTACTTCTCCCGCGGCAGCCGCTTCCAGGTCAACGACGCGCGCGCCCAGCGAGCCGCGGCGCGCGACGGCTTGGGCATCCTCCTCGGCGCCGAGGCGATGCTCGCCGAAGACCTGCGCCGGGGCAGCCTGGTGCGGCTGTTCCCCCAGCTGCAGATGCCGGCGCGGCCGGTGCACCTGCTGTACGCCAGCGACCGGCGCATGCCGCCGAAGCTGCGCAGCTTCGTCGACCTGGTAGTGGCGGAGCTTGGCGCCGGCCAGGCCTGAACGCCACGCTGGCGAGCAAGGCGCCACCGCCCTGCCCGCTTGCGCGCGCAGGGCGGTGGCCGGGTTTCAGCGCACCCCGGTGCTGCGCAGCGCCGAGGGGGTGAAGTCGGCCGGCGAGGCCTTGAGGTCGAACTGCACGAAGGTCTTCTCCTCGTTGCTCAGGCCGGTGACGATGTAGCGCCCGGCGATCAGGTCGTCGAGTTCCTCGAAGGCGTAGGCCGGCACTTCGCGCTGGTAGTAGGGCATCAGCATGGCGCGGCCGACCCGCCACAGCTGGCCGCGGCCGTCGTAGAGGTCGGACATCGCGATCTGCCAGCTGTCCTCGTCGAGGTAGAAGCGGCGCTTGGCGTAGATGTTGCGCTCGCCGCTCTTCAGCGTCGCCTCCACCACCCACACCCGGTGCAGTTCGTAGCGCGCCAGCTCCGGGTTGGTGTGGCCGGCCTTGAGGATGTCGGCGTACTTCACCGTCGGCGCGGCCAGGCGGAAGTTGTTGTAGGGGATGTACAGCTCCTTCTTGCCGATCAGCTTCCAGTCGTAACGGTCCGGCGCGCCGTTGTACATGTCGAAGTTGTCCGAGGTGCGCAGGCCGTCGGCGGCGGTGCCGGGGCCGTCGTAGGCCACCTGCGGGGCGCGGCGCACGCGGCGCTGGCCGGCGTTGTAGATCCAGGCCATGCGCGGCTGCTTCACCTGGTCGAGGAAGTCGTGCACCAGCAGCACGTTGCCGGCCAGGCGCGCCGGCGCGGTGATCTGCTGCTTGAAGTACAGCAGCGCGTTGGCGGCGGTGTCCGCCGGCAGGTCGGGCATCTTGTCGGGGAAGGCCACCTCGTCCTCGAAGTTGACCAGGCTGTAGCTGCCGTTGACCTGCGGCGCGGCCTGCACGTACAGGCGCCGCAGGTTGCCGCCGCGGTAGCGGGTGATGTGGTTCCACACCACTTCCAGGCCGTCGTGGGGGATGGGGAAGGCGTAGTAGCGGCTGTCGGTGAAGCCTTCCAGGCCGTTGCCGCTGGGGATCAGGCGGGTCTTCTGGGCGCTGACCTTCGCCGCCGCGTAGATCGCCTCGGGCACCGCGTTGGAGCGGTGGCTGGTGTACACCGGCATGCGGTAGCTGTCCGGGTAGCGCTGGAACATCGCCAGCTGCCCCTCGGACAGGCGCGCGCGGTACTGCTCGAGGTTCTTCGCGGTGATGGTGAACAGCGGCTGCTCGCCGGCGTAGGGGTCGCCGAGGAAGCCATTGGCGGTCACCGGCGCGGCGTCGGGCTTGAGGCCGCCGGTCCAGGCCGGGATGCTGCCGTCGGCGTTGCCGGCCTTCTCCGCGCCCAGCGGCGTCAGCGAAGTGCCGAGCTTGGCCAGCTCGTCCGGCGTGGCCGCCGCCAGCGCGTGGCCCGCCAGCAGGCTCAGGACCAGGGCGATGCCGTGCAACTGTATCTTGGGCTTGTTCATGCAGGGTCCCTCCTCAGAAGTTCACGCCGAAGCTGAGCGCGACGAAGTCGCGGTCGCTGATGGTGTTGTAATCGCCGCCGAAGAAGTTGGTGTAGGAAAGGCTGGCGGTGTAGGTGTTCTGGTAGTCGGCGTCCAGGCCGATGCTGGCGGCCTTGCTGCCCTCGTTGAACACCGGACCGTAGCCGTCGACGTCGTGGGACCAGGCCAGGTTGGGCTTAAGGTTGATGCCGGCGATGACGTTGGGGTAGTCCCAGATGGCCCGCGCGCGGTAGCCCCAGGACGACGAGGTGTAGAAGCCGTGGCTGCCGTAGCGGCTGGCCGCCGCCGGGTTTTCCGGCACGCCGTAGACGGCGTCGCGGCCGTAGCGCTCGCCGACGTCGTCGGTCATGCCGCCGACGTAGGTCAGGCCCAGCTCGCCCACCAGGGTCAGGCGCTCGGCGCCCATCACCTGGTCGAAGAACTGGGTGAAGGTGGTCTGCGCCTGGGTGACTTCCTTGCGGATGTAGCCGTGGCTGACCTGCCCGGCCGCCCCCAGCGCGCCGGCCACGCCGCCGCTGGCGAAGCCGCCGGCCACGGTGGTGGCCAGCAACGGGGTGAGGTCGGTGGTGTTGGTCTGCAGCGGCATGTTCGGCCGGTAGCTGATCTCGCCGCTCCAGGCGGTGCCGGTGGGCAGCGTGGTGGAGAAGCTCAGGCCGTACAGGCGGATGTCCTCGGGGTATTCGAGGAAGTAGCTGCCGCGGCCGAGCAGGATCGGCTGGGCCAGCGCCGCGGTGGCCGGGCTGGAAAGCGCCAGCAGGGCATTGCCGATGTCGCCGCGGTTGGCGTTCTGCATGCTGACGATGGGCGTGCGGCTGTGGTAGTTCATGAAGTAGGCGCCGTACTCGGTGTTGTCGCCCAGCCAGCGCAGGGCCAGGCCCCACTGCCCGGAGTCACGCGCGTCGCGGTCGGCGCCGCGCGGCACCATCAGGCCCTCGGGGGTGACGGTGACGCCCAGGGAGTTGAGCACGGCCTTGGTCGCCGGCGCGTTGAGCGCGTTGACCGAGGCCGGGTCGAGGATGTTGTAGTTGTTCCGGCAGCCGTCGGCGGCCACGTCGGTGGTGGAGAAGAAGGTACCGCAGTTGTCGATGACGGTCTGGTCCCACTCCAGCTGGTAGAAGGCTTCCATCGACAGCTGGTCGGTCAGGCCCTGGGAGATGAAGGCCATGTTCACCGGGATCAGGCCTTCCTTGATCTCGGCGCCGGGGCGGCGGAAGGCGGCGACGTCGATGGGGTTGATGCTGTTGATCGAGTTGAGGATGAAGGTGCTCTCGCCCCAGCTCACCACCTGCTTGCCCAGGCGCACGCTGCCGGGCTTCTCGGCGATGCTGTAGTTGTAGTAGCCGAAGGCGTCGAGCAGCTGGAAGCCGGAGGACTTGGCGCCCTCCTTGCGGCCGTGGTCGTCGATGTCCTTCCACTGGCGGCTTTCGTCCTTGAGCTCGAAGTCGTACCAGTACTTGCCGCGGGTGAAGACGCCGAAGTCGCCGTACTTCAGCTCCAGGTCGTGGATGCCCTTGAAGATCTTCGAGAAGGTCTCGCCCTTTTTGAAGTTCAGCCGGCCGTCGTCGTTGGTCTGGGTGAAGCCGTGGCCGCCGTTGGCCGCGCCGATCAGGTCCTGCTTGGGACTCTGGGTGCTCCAGCTGGCGCCGATGGACAGCGAGGAGTCGAACTGCCCCTGGATCTCGCCGATGTTGAAATTGACCGCCGAGGCCTCGGCACTGACGCCGACGCCCACCACCACCGCCAGTATCTTCGGGCTGAAGCCGGCGAACCTTATTGTTCTTATCATTTGGCGCTCCTTGATGGATGACTCGATCCACGTCCGCCGCGGCCCGGCCGCGGCGGGGTTGGCATGTGCCGCGCGGCCCGCCGGGCCGGCGCGAACCCCTCCCCTCAACCGCCGGTGGCAGCGGCGATCAGGGCGTCGGCCAGTTCGCCGTAGGGGGCGAACATGGCGCGTACCAGGTCGTCTTGGCCGCGCTCGACCACCGAGCGCAGGTTGGAGAATTCGAGGAAGCCTTCATGGCCGTGGTGGCGCCCGCTGCCGCTCTTGCCGATGCCGCCGAACGGCAGGCTGGGCACCGCGGCCTGCAGCGCCGCGCAGTTGATGCAGGCGCCGCCGGAAACGGTGCGGCCGAGCACCCGGTGGGCGCTGGCCGGGTGGGCCGAGAACACGTAGATACCCAGCGGCCGCTCGTGGGCGTTGACGTAGGCGATGGCCTGGTCCAGCTCGCGGTAGGTCAGCACCGGCAGGATCGGACCGAAGATCTCCCGCTGCATCAGCTGCATGCCGTCGTCCACGTCCAGGGCCAGGGTGAAGGGCAGGCGCCGCGCCTGCGGCTGTGCCTCGCCGCCGAACTGCACCAGGCTGGCGCCCCTGGCGCGGGCGTCGTCGAGGTAGCCAAGCAGACGCTGCAGGTGCCGCGCGTTGATGATGCCGGTGGTGTCGGCGCGGCTGGCATAGCCCGGCAGGCGGCTGTCCAGCAAGGTGCCGACCATCTGGACGAAACGCTCGCGGTCATCCTCGTGGACCAGCACGTAGTCCACGGTCACGCACATCTGCCCGTTCTTGATGGTCTTGCAGCCGACGATCTGCTCCACCGCGGCTTCGTCCAGGCCGCCGGGGGCGATGATCGCCGGGCACTTGCCGCCCAGCTCCAGGGTCACCGGCACCAGGTTGTGCGCCGCGGCCACCGCCACCTGACGGCCGACCTCGGTGCTGCCGGTGTACATCAGGTGGTCCCAGGGCTGTTCGGCGAAGGCCCGGGCCAGGTCGAGGCCGCCGGCCACGGCGGTGAGCTGCTCGGCGTCGAAGTGGCTGGCGAGCATCTCCAGCAGCAGTTCGCTGCAGGCCGGGGCCAGGTCGGAAGGCTTGACGATCACCCGGTTGCCGGCGGCGAGCATCTCCACCACCGGCCCCAGGCCGATGTCGAAGGGGAAGTTCCACGGCGCCATGTTGCCGATCACGCCCTTGGGCTGCGGCTGCACATAGGCGTTGGCGCTGCCGTACAGGGCCGGGTCCAGGGCCCGCGCCTGGGGCTTCATCCAGCTCACCAGGTGCTCGGCGGCGTACTGCGCGCGCCCCGCCACGCCCAGGCATTCCACCAGGTCGGCGAACTGCCGCGGGTGGCTGCCGAAGTCGCTGGCGATGGCCTCCTGGATGCGCGTGCGGTTGGCCAGCAGCATGTTCGCCAGGGTGCCGAGCAGCGCCAGGCGCTGGGCCAGGCTGGGCATCGGCTCGGCGAGGAAGGCGCGGCGCTGGGCGGCGAGCAGCCGCTGCAGTTCGGCGATCTGTGCCGCGTCGCCGGCGCCGGGGGTTTCACGTTCGATAAAGGCCATGGTCGTTCCTTCGCAGTCTGGTAGCGGGCCCGGCTGTGGCGCCGGCCCTGGTCATCGTCACGGGAAGCTGCAGCGGCGCGGCTCAGGTGCCGGGTTGCAGGGCCTCCCCGGCCGGCGTGGCGCGGTGGAACTTCAGGTTGCGCTGGGCCAGGCGACCGAAACGCATGTCCAGCAGGTCGCCCAGGTAGCTCTGCTTCTGCCGCCAGGGCGCGCCCGGGCCCTGCTTGGGGAACAGCGGCGCGGCGCGCAGGATGTAGCCGGACTGCAGGTCCAGCAGCGGCGCGGCGGGCATCCGCGGGTCGTCCGCCTGGGCTACGCAGTGGCTGTAGCCCTTGCGCGCCATGTAGCGCAGCAGGCGGCAGACGTAGAGGGAGGCGAGGTCCGCGCGCAGCGTCCAGGACAGGTGGGTGTAGCCGACGCAGACCGCCGCGTTGGGCAGCCCGGACATCATCAGGCCCTTGTAGCTGTAGGTGTCGCCCACCGCGACCGGGCGCCCGTCGACCTCGAAGCGGATGCCGCCGCAAGGCACCAGCTCCAGGCCGGTGGCGGCGACCAGGATGTCCGCCGCCAGCTCCTGGCCCGAAGCCAGGCGCACGCCGTGCTCGCTGAAACCCTCGATGCGGTCGGTGACGATGGAGGCGCTGCCCTTGCGCAGGGCGCGGAACAGGTCGCCGTTGGGCACCAGGCACAGGCGCTGGTCCCAGGGCTGGTAGCTGGGCGCGAAGTGCGGGTCGAGGGGAAAGCCCTCGCCCAGGTAGCGGCGCATGCCGCTGCGGATCAGGCGCTTGGCCAGGTTCGGGCGGTGCCGGCAGAGGCGGTAGAGGAACATGCTCAGCAGCACGTTCTTGGCGCGCACCAGCTTGTGCGCCAGTTTCTCCGGCAGCAGCTTGCGCAGGACATCGGCCAGCGCGTCGGCGTCCGGCAGCGACAGTACGTAGGAAGGCGAGCGCTGCAGCATGGTGACGTGAGCCGCCTCGCCGGCCAGGCTCGGCACCAGGGTCACGGCGGTGGCGCCGCTGCCCACCACCACGATGCGCTTGCCCTGGTAGTCGAGGTCCTGCGGCCACTGCTGGGGGTGCACCAGGCGCCCCTTGAAGCGCTCGATGCCGGGGAACGCCGGCAGGTGGCCGGCGTCGTAGCGGTAGTAGCCGCTGCACAGGTAGAGGAAGTTGCAGGTGAAGCCGCGCAGCTGGCCGCCCACCTCGACCTGCAGCTGCCACAGCGCATGCTGCGACGACCAGGCCGCCGAGACGATGCGGTGGCCGAAGCGGATGTGCCGGTCGATGCCGAACTCCCGCGCGGTGTCGCGGATGTATTCGAGGATGCTGGCGCCGTCGGCGATGGCCTTGCCGGCCTTCCAGGGGCGGAAGGCATAGCCCAGGGTGAACATGTCCGAGTCCGAGCGCACGCCGGGGTAGCGGAACAGGTCCCAGGTGCCGCCGATGGATTCGCGCGCCTCCAGGATCGCCAGGCTGCGCTCCGGGCAACGCGTCTTCAGGTGGTAGCCGGCGCCTATGCCGGACAGCCCGGCGCCCACCACCAGTACATCGAAATGCTCGACCGACATCTGGATCTCCACGCTGTTGTCGTACCCCCGGCGCCGCCGGGGGATGCTTTTTTATGCGGTGAAGCGTCGCTAAGATGCAAAAACTCCGGCGCCTGCTTTAAGGTAGGCACCTTAAAACCGAATCTAAGGTGAACACCTTACAATGTCAACCGCCGAACAGGTGAAGCCCATGAAGCGCCAGAACACCCGGGAGCGCATCCTGGTCACGTGCCGCAAGCTGTTCAACACCAGCGGCGTGGCCGCCGTGACCACCGCGGCCATCGCCGAGGCGGTGGGCATCAACGAGGGCAACCTGTACTACTACTTCAAGAAGAAGGCCGACATCGTCAGCGAGCTGTTCGAGCAGTTCGCCGCCGAGCAGCTGCGCGTGGCCTCGCAGCAGGACGACCTGCACCTGTGGTTCCAGCTGATGTGGGAATGGCGCTTCTTCTACCGCGACAGCATGACCCTGTTCGCCCTCGACCCCAGCCTGCGCCCGCGCCTGCAGACGCTCTCCGACGAGGTCCAGGCCCACGGCCGCGCCAAGCTGCTGGCGATGATCGGCAGCGGGCGCATGAACCTGCGCGAGGAACAGGTGGAGGCGCTGCTGGAGAACGCCTGGATCGTCTCCACCTACTGGATCGAATACCTGCACTCGCGGCACGGCATCGTGCGCGTCACCCGCAAGCATCTGAACTGGGGCTACAACCAGATGGCGGCGCTGTTCGAGCCCTACCTGGTGCGCTCGCGCGACGTCCGCGCGGCCGCCGGCGAGCAGGCCGAGTGACGCGCGGGGCCGCTCGCCGGCCCCGCGCCCGGCGTCTCAGTCCGCCGCCTCCACCTTGTCCATGCGCGCCCGCATGATCCGCTGCATCAGCCGCGGCGACAGGCGCTGCAGCAGCCAGCCGACGCCCACCTCGCTGCGCGGAGTGACGCAGAACAGCCGCCCCTTGCTGATGTCCGTGAGCACGTCCGCCGCCACCCGGTCGGGCGACACGCCACGCCGCGCGTAGTACTCGACGGCCCGCGACTGCCGCTGCTCGGCGCCGGCCCCGCGCATGCGGGTGTTGCGGATGATGGCGGTGTCGATGGTGCCCGGGCAGAGGATGGTGACGTCGACGTTGCGCCCGGCCAGCTCCGCCGCCAGCGACTGCGACAGCCCCACCACCGCGTGCTTGGAGGCGCAATAGGGCGCGGTGCGCGGCATCGGGATCAGCCCGGCGCCGGAGGCGGTGTTGACGATGTGCCCGCGCCCGGGCTGCGCCAGCATGCGCGGCAGGAAGGCGTGGATGCCGTGCACCACGCCCATCAGGTTGACCTCGAAGACCCAGCGCCAGTCGGCCAGCTCGGTGTCCTCCACCCGCCCGGCATGGCCGACGCCGGCATTGTTGAACAGCAGGTCCACCCTGCCCTCGCGGGCATACACGCGCTCGGCGAAGGCCGCCAGCGCCGCGGCGTCGGTGACGTCCAGCGCCTCGCCGGCGGCATTGGACAACCCCTCGGCGACGCGCTGCGCCGCCGCGCCATCGACGTCGGTGCAGTACACCCGGGCGCCCAGCGCGCCCAGATGCTGGGCAATGGCCCGGCCGATACCCGAGCCGGCGCCGGTGACCACGGCGATCTTGTTGTTGTAATAGCTGGCCAGTTTCGACAACGCGGCATCCTCCTCAGGATCGTTCGCCATACGGCGCCGCTGCGCACACCCCGGCCATGCGCAAAGGCACGGCGGGCGGCGCAACGAGCCCCACGCCTAAGGTGATTACCTTAAAAAGTGCAAGAGGTCAAACCCGCCGCAGCTCGCCGCGGTTGTCGTACTGGTCGACCTTGGCGATTGCCCGGCTGTCCTCGTCGATTAAGAAGTGCCGCCTGGCGTAGACGTGCCTGGCGCCGGCTGATGGCCGGGGTGGTGTACGTGCCTGCCGATGGGAAGCGCTGATCACAGTCTTGCCGACTACGCCGAAACGCTTTTCGTAGGATGGGTTGAGCCTTGGCGAAACCCATGCGGCCGTGGCGATGGGTATCGCTTCGCTCAACCCATCCCACGACGCTCCAGGATTGGCCTGGGCACACGGCCATGGCCTCGGTGTATCGGCGGATAACCGCGAACGGTTATTCGCCCTACGCTCCCGGGAGCCTCCGTCGCAGGAGCAGCTGTCTTGCCGGCTGCGCCGAAACGCTTTTCGTAGGATGGGTTGAGCCTTGGCGAAACCCATGCGGTCGTGGCGATGGGTATCGCTTCGCTCAACGCCATCCTACGACGCTCCAGGGTTGGTCTGGGCACACGGCCATGGCCTCGGTGTATCGGCGGATAACCGCGAACGGTTATTCGCCCTACGCTTCCGGGAGCCTCCGTCGTAGGAGCAGCTGTCTTGCCGGCTGCGCCGAAGCGCTTTTCGTAGGATGGGTTGAGCCTTGGCGAAACCCATGCGGTCGTGGCGATGGGTATCGCTTCGCTCAACCCATCCCACGACGCTCCAGGATTGGCCTGGGCACACGGCCATGGCCTCGGTGTATCGGCGGATAACCGCGAACGGTTATTCGCCCTACGCTCCCGGGAGCCTCCGTCGTAGGAGCAGCTGTCTTGCCGGCTGCGCCGAAGCGCTTTTCGTAGGATGGGTTGAGCCTTGGCGAAACCCATGCGGTCGTGGCGATGGGTATCGCTTCGCTCAACCCATCCTACGACGCTGAGTGACGCGCGGGGCCGCTCGCCGGCCCCGCGCCCGGCGTCTCAGTCCGCCGCCTCGACCTTGTCCATGCGCGCCCGCATGATCCGCTGCATCAGCCGCGGCGACAGGCGCTGCAGCAGCCAGCCGACGCCCACCTCGCTGCGCGGGGTGACGCAGAACAGCCGCCCCTTGCTGATGTCCGTGAGCACGTCCGCCGCCACCCGGTCGGGCGACACGCCGCGCCGCGCGTAGTACTCGACGGCCCGCGACTGCCGCTGCTCGGCGCCGGCCCCGCGCATGCGGGTGTTGCGGATGATGGCGGTGTCGATGGTGCCCGGGCAGAGGATGGTGACGTCGACGTTGCGCCCGGCCAGTTCCGCCGCCAGCGACTGCGACAGCCCGACCACCGCGTGTTTGGAGGCGCAGTAGGGCGCGGTGCGCGGCATCGGGATCAGCCCGGCGCCGGAGGCGGTGTTGACGATGTGCCCGCGCCCGGGCTGCGCCAGCATGCGCGGCAGAAAGGCGTGGATGCCGTGCACCACGCCCATCAGGTTGACCTCGAAGACCCAGCGCCAGTCGGACAGCTCGGTGTCCTCCACCCGCCCGGCATGGCCGACGCCGGCATTGTTGAACAGCAGGTCCACCCTGCCCTCGCGGGCATACACGCGCTCGGCGAAGGCCGCCAGCGCCGCGGCGTCGGTGACGTCCAGCGCCTCGCCGGCGGCATTGGACAACCCCTCGGCGACGCGCTGCGCCGCCGCGCCATCGACGTCGGTGCAGTACACCCGGGCGCCCAGCGCGCCCAGGCGCTGGGCGATGGCCCGGCCGATACCCGAGCCGGCGCCGGTGACCACGGCGATCTTGTTGTTGTAATAGCTGGCCAGTTTCGACAACGCGGCATCCTCCTCAGGATCGTTCGCCATACGGCGCCGCTGCGCACCCGGGCCATGCGCAAAGGCACGGCGGACGGCGCAACGGGCCCCACGCCTAAGGTGA
Source organism: Pseudomonas sp. AAC (assembly GCF_000725445.1). Lineage (NCBI taxonomy): Bacteria > Pseudomonadati > Pseudomonadota > Gammaproteobacteria > Pseudomonadales > Pseudomonadaceae > Pseudomonas > Pseudomonas sp. AAC. Next base: position 519,518 of record NZ_KL647098.1, read on the forward strand.
TTACCTTAAAAAGTGCAAGAGGTCAAACCCGTCGCAGCTCGCAGCGGTTGTCGTACTGGTCGACCTTGGCGATCGCCCGGCTGTCCTCGTCGATGAAGAAGTGCCGCCTGGCGTAGACGTGCCTGGCGCCGGCTGATGGCCGGGGTGGTGTACGTGCCTGCCGATGGGAAGCGCTGATCACAGTCTTGCCGACTACGCCGAAACGCTTTTCGTAGGATGGGTTGAGCCTTGGCGAAACCCATGCGGCCGTGGCGATGGGTATCGCTTCGCTCAACGCCATCCTACGACGCTCCAGGGTTGGCCTGGGCACACGGCCATGGCCTCGGTGTATCGGCGGATAACCGCGAACGGTTATTCGCCCTACGCTCCCGGAAGCCTCCGTCGCAGGAGCAGCTGTCTTGCCGGCTGCGCCGAAACGCTTTTCGTAGGATGGGTTGAGCCTTTGCGAAACCCATGCGGCCGTGGCGATGGGTATCGCTTCGCTCAACGCCATCCTACGACGCTCCAGGGTTGGCCTGGGCATACGGCCATGGCCTCGGCGTATCGGCGGATAACCGCGAACGGTTATTCGCCCTACGCTCCCGGGAACCTCCGTCGTAGGAGCGGACCTTGTCCGCGATAGCCGGTCGTCCCGGCGCGATTCGCGGATGAGATCCGCTCCTACACTGCCCACCCTCGCCATTCCAATGTAGGAGCGCGCCCTGCGCGCGAAATCGCGGGCAGGGCCCGCTCCTACAGGTTACCGGGAAGCATGGTATGCCTCCCCCGCGGCTAGCCGATCACAGGGTGAAGACGATGCGCTCGGCGGCGCTGCGCTGCCAGGCCGACTCGACCTCGCTCAGCGGCACCGCCTCGGCGTCCACCTTCAGCCCGGCCGGCTCGATGGCCCGCAGCAACTGGCCGATCACCTGCACCAGGCCTTCGTTGGACACGCTGCCCAGGCCGCTGCCGAGCAGTTCCAGGCCGGAGCTGCGCAGCGCGCCGGCGTTCAGCGGCAGGCTCGCCCCGGCGAGCGAGCCGATGTTGACGAAGCGCAGGCGCGGCGAGGCCTCGCCGCTGCCGTGGCTGGACGCGGCGTCGAGGATGCAGGCCGCCGGCGGGCCCCACAGGTAGTCCAGGACCACGTCGATGCCGCGGCCCTGGATTTCTTCGCGCAAGGCGGCGGTCAGTTGCTCGGCCGGCTGGTCGAGGCGGATGAAGTCGTCCGCGCCGAGGGCGCGCAGTTCCGCTTCCACCGCCGGGTTGCGCGCGGTGGCGACCACCCGCGAGGCGCCCAGGTGCCTGGCCACCTGGATGGCCAGGCGCCCGGAGGTGCCGGCGGCGCCGTTGACCAGTACGCTTTCGCCGGGCTTGAAGTGCGCGCGTTCCTGCAGCGCCGCCCAGGACGACATGCCGGGGTTGGCGATGGCCGCGGCGGTGATGTCGTCGATGCCGTCGGGCACCGCCACGCAGTAGCGCGCGTCCACCGCCACGGTCTCGGCCATGGCGCCGTGGGGCGCGCGGGGGAAGGCGAAGTACACGCGGGTGCCGTCTTCCAGCAGGCCCACGCCATCGACGCCGGGCACCGCCGGCAGGCTCCGGGGGCTGCTGTAGTGCTTGCCGCTGGCCTGGGCGCGCACCAGTTGGCTGAGGGCGGCGGCGCGCACGCGCACCAGCACCTCGCCGGCGGCGGCTGGCTGCGCCTCGAACTCGCCGTAGCGCGGCGGCTGGTCGAAGGCATGGACGATGGCGGCTTTCATTGGCTTTCTACTCCGAAGGTTCAGGGGAATCGGGATGCCGGCTTCAGGCGTGCCAGCAGCGGTACCAGCCGTCCTGCTCGTCGATGCGCAGCTCGGTCTGGTAGAGGTCGGACAGCCGGGCGCTGGTCAGCACCTCGGCCTTGGGCCCGTCGGCGACGACGCGGCCCTTGTCCAGCAGCACCACGCGCTCGATCTCGGGGATGACCTCGTCGATGTGGTGGGTGGTGATGATCATGGCGTGCGCCTCGCCGCAGAAGCGCCGCAGCAGCTTGAGCATGCCCAGGCTGGCGCCCATGTCCAGGCCGTTGGCCGGCTCGTCGAGGATCAGCGCGCGCGGCCGGTGGACCAGCGCGCGGGCCAGCAGCAGGCGGCGCTTCTGCCCGGTGGACAGGCGCTGGAACATGGTCCGCTCGTGGCCGGCCATCTCCACCACCGCCAGCAGCGCGCGGGCCTGCTCCAGTTGCTCGTCGCTGGGCTGCAGGTGGCCGTGGGCGCCGATCGAGCCGAAGAAGCCGGAGACCACCACGTCCAGGGCCTGGGTGTAGGGCGTGTAGTCGTCCTGCAGGTCCTGGGAGATGAAGCCGATGCGGCTGCGCAGGTCCCAGAGGTTGACGGTGTCGCTGCCGAACAGCCGCAGGTGGCTGCCCTCGCGCTCCACCGGGTACAGCTCGCGGCTGATCAGCTTGAGCAGGGTGCTCTTGCCGGCGCCGTTGGGGCCGAGGATGGCGACCTTCTCGCCATCGCCGATGTGCAGGGAAAAGCCGTCGAGCACGCGGGTCTGCTGCTGGAAGGCGGTGACGTTGTGGATGTCGATCATGAAGGGTTCGTCGTCGCGGGCGTGGGAATGCCGATACTACATCAGGTGGCACCGGGCGGCGCCGGCTCGTGACCGGCGCCGCCCAGGCCCTGCGCGAGGGAAGGAACATCGACCGGCGCGGGTGGCGCCGGCGATGGCATGCGCATCCCGCGCATGACGCGGACGAAGCCGGGACGGTGGGCCCGGCTCCGCCCTGCCGACATCCTGTCGGCGGTAACGGCCAGCGGTTTCAGGCCACGTCTCCGGCCTGCCCGACCGGCGCCTTGCGCCGCAGCGGCGCGGTCTCGCGCAGCAGGCTGGCGGCGGCAAGGCCGAGCGCCACGCCGCCCAGGGCCAGGTAGAGGGTGTACTGGATGCCATGGTGCTGGGCGATGTAGCCGGCCAGGGCCGGCGCCACGCCGCCGCCGAACACCTCGCCGATGCCCACCACCAGCCCGGTGGCGGTGGACACCAGGGGCAGCGGCACCGACTCGCCGGTGAGCGGGCCGACGGTCATGCAGATCATGCTGAAGTTGAAGAAGGTGGTGAGGAACAGCAGCGCGAACAGCGTCAGCGGCTCGGCCCCGGTGTGCATCAGCAGCCAGATGCAGGCGCCGGTGGCGACGAAGCTGCCCAGCACCACCGGCTTGCGTCCCAGGCGGTCGGAAAGCCCCGGCAGCACCAGCTGGCCGATGAAGCCGCCCAGGCCGATGGCGGACATGACGAAGCCCATCTGCTGCACGCCCAGGTGCAGGTAGTCGGTGAGGTAGTTGGGCATCATCACGCTGAGCACGAACAGGCTGGTGAGCATGCAGAACATGCCGAGGATGTTCAGCGGCACGTTGCGGTAGCGCAGCGCGTCCAGCCAGCGGCCCTGCTCCTGGGGCGCCTCGGCGGCCGCCGGCGCGCGGGTCTCGCGCAGGCGGCGGTACATGAACCAGGCGAGCAGGAAGCCGGGCAGCGAGACCACCACGAACACCCAGCGCCAGGACGGCAGCACCAGCAGCAGCTGGGTGGCGAGGATCGGCGCCAGGCCCAGGCCGAGGATCGGGAAGAAGGCCTGCTGGATGCCGATGTTCAGCCCGCGCCGCGACGGGTGCGAGGACTCCGCGGTGGCGGCGATGGCGGTGGGCGTGAAGGCGCCCTCGGAGACGCCCATCACCGCGCGGATCAGCAGCAGCGCGGCGACGCCGTTGGCCAGCCCGGACAGCCCGGCCAGCAGGGAGAACAGCAGCACCGCGGGGATCAGCACCTTGCGCCGGCCGATGCGGTCGGACAGCCGGCCCATGAAGATCGAGGAAATCCCCCAGGCGATGGCGAGGACCGCCGAGATGTTGCCCAGGTCCTGATAGTCCAGGTGCAGCTCGCTCATCATCACCGGGAACAGCGGCAGGATGATGAAGCGGTCCAGGCCGACCAGGCCGAAGCCCAGGGCGAGCATGGCCACGGCCGTGTATTCGTAGCGCGCATTCCACTTGTTGTCGTTGTTGTGCATGGCATGGGTACTCGGGACGTTGGCGGGCGGTCAGAAGTAGAACAGCGCTTCGACCATGGTGGAGAGTTGCGAGCGGTCGCGGCCGTTGCCGTAGGGGCGGTCGTGGTCGCGGGGGTCGAACCAGTCGTAGCGCAGCTCCGGGCGCAGCGAGAGGTTGCCGGTCACGTCCCAGCGCAGGCCGGTGGTGAGGGCGTTGTAGTCGCCGCGGGCGGTGCTGGTGGGGAACAGGATGAAGCCGTCCGGGTCGCTGAAATGCTCGCCGCGCAGGGAGAAGGACAGGTCCGGGCGGTACTGGTAGGTGACTACCGCATTGGCGCCCCACCAGCGGGCGCCGTCGAAGCCGGGGCCGTTCACCACGTCCACGGTGGAGGCCTTGCCGTCGCCGGCCTGGTGGCCGTAGACCAGCTCGGCGCCCATGGACCAGCGCTCGTCGAACCTGTGCCAGCCGTTGAGCGAGTGCTGCTGCTTGAGCTGGCCGCTGTCGGCGACCAGCCGCGCGGTCGGCGCCTGCACGTCGGAGAAGCTGTCGTTCTGCTCGTCGCCGACGATGAACTCGTAGTCGAGCCAGGTGTTCATGTCCGGCGCGCGCCAGCGCAGGGCGCCCATCAGCGACTTGCCGTCGTTGTTGTCGCGCAGGTTGTTCCAGCCCTGCACCACGCCCAGCTCCAGGCCGAGGATGCCGCTGTCGTCGTTGAGCAGGCGGGTGCCGACCAGCACCCCGGAGACGGTGCCCGGCTCGCTGACGAAGGCGTAGGTCTTGCTGGCGAAGGGGTTGCGCGCCTGGCGGATGTTCGGCGGGATCTCGTAGCCCATTGCCGGGCCGAACACCCCGGCCATGAAGTTGAAGCCCGGGCCGTAGGGCACGTAGGCGGTGGCGGCGATGTTGGGGATGGCGAGGAAGCGGTCCTTGTCCTTCTGCGCCTTGGCGGCGTCGTCCTCGTTCATGTTCCAGTGCATGTCCCAGCCGAAGGTCCGGGCGAACTGGGCGTTGCGCCCGTAGTTGGCCTCGAAGGTGAAACCGAAGGCGAAGTCCTCCGGCTTGGGCCCCGGCAACGGGGTGATGCGCGGCACGAAGGTGCCCTTGAGCGCCTTGTCGACGAACAGGTGCAGGCTGCCCCACTCCAGGCCCTCGTCGGACATGCCGGTGAGCGGCAGGTTGCTCAGGCCGTCCTCGCGTTCGTCGTGGGTGGAGCGGTTGTTGCGCGCGTAGGCGATGTCCAGCAGGCCGGAAACCGTAATGCCGTAGTCGCGCTCCAGGCTGTCGCCGAAGAGGCCCTTGAACAGAGCGCCCTCCCCCGGCGCCGGCGCCTCGGCGGCATGGCATTCGACGATCGCCAGGGCGGCCAGGACCGTACCAAGCGTTTTCACCTTGATGTTGAGCATGCTTCTGTCTCTTGTTGTTGTTTTCAGAGGGGTGCCGCGGGGGAGTGCCCCGCGGCAGAAGGGACCTAGACCTGGGCGGCGAGCGGCCGCCGCGCCTCGCGCAGCGCGCCGCCCTGGCCCTGCTGCAGCGCCAGGTCGCGGCGCAGCGCGTCGAGCAGTTGCGGCAGTTCGCTGGCGTGGCCGATGCCGCCGTAGATGTAGAAGTCCGGGCGCACCAGCACCGCCTGCAGCCCGGCGGCGCGGAGGAACTGGTGGTACTTGCCGGACAGGTCGCGGCAGGTGCCTGGCGCGCCATCCTCGCTCAGGCGCACGGCCTTCACTTCCAGCTGTTCGAGCAGCGCCTTGTGCGCCTCGTCCAGCCCGGCCAGCGGGTCGTCGCCGATGCTCACCAGGTGGAAACCGCGGCCGAAGGCGTCGTCGTAGCGCTGGCGGCGCTCGTCGCGCTCGATCTCGCCGTGTACGCCCAGGCAGCCGGCCGGGCCCAGGGCGCGGCCGTTGCGTTCGTCCTTGTGCACCACGCCGTCGACCAGGCCGGGGAACGGCGGCAGCGGCGGCACCTGGCCGGAAAGGAAGGCGGCATCGCGCTCGGCGGCCTTCTGCGGGTCGGCCACGCAGACCACCTTGCCCATTTCCACCGAGGCGTCGATCACCGCGCGGATCTGCGGCTTGCGCTCCAGGGTGTAGCTGTCCAGCAGCTGCTCCGAGCAGATGCCGCGGAAGATCAGGTCCAGGCGCCAGGACAGGTTCCAGGCATCGCGGATGCCCGAGCACATGCCCTGGCCCATGAACGGCGGCATCAGGTGCGCGGCGTCGCCGGCCAGCAGCACGCGGCCGTGGCGCCAGGTCTGGGCGATGCGCGAGCGGAACTGGTAGACGGCGTGGCGCACCAGGCTGGCGGTGTCCGGGGTGACCCAGGGCGCCAGCAGTTCCCAGACCTTCTCGGTGCTCTGCAGGTCCTCGATGCTCTCGTGGGGCAGGCGCATGAATTCCCAGCGGCGGTAGCCGGGGCCGCCGGGGACCATGGTGGTCGGCCGCGCCGGGTTGCACCACTGGCCGATGTCCGGCACATCCAGCTCGACGCCGGGCTTGGGCTGCAGGTCGACCACCAGCCAGTCTTCCTGGAAGCCCAGGTCCTGCCAGTCGATGCCACATTCGCGGCGCACCACGCTGTTGGCGCCGTCGGCGCCGATCACGTAGCGGGCGCGCACGCTGCACTGCTCGGTGGCCTGCGCCGCGTCGCCGCGCTGGGTGCGTTGCATGCGCAGCTCGCAACCCTGCGCGTCCTGGCTCAGCCCCAGCACTTCCCAGCCCTGGTGGACCTCGACGTTGGCGATGGCCTTGGCCCGGCGGTCGAGGATGGCCTCCAGGCCCGGCTGGTTGAACAGGTAGCCGAAGGGGCCGTCGCTGATCGACTCGGCCGACCAGTCGATTTCCACCAGCACCTTCCAGTCGGCGTTGAACCACTGGTAGCAGGCCGAGGGCTGGGAAATCTCCTGCAGCTCCTCTTCCAGGCCCATCATGCGGAATACGCGGCGGATCTCGTGGTCGTGGAACACCGCGCGCGGCAGCGGGTAGAGGGACTGCCAGCGCTCGTACACGGCGACGCTGTAGCCCAGGTTGCCGAGGAGGATGGCGAGGGTCTGGCCGACCGGGCCGTAGCCGACGATGGCCACGTCATGGATCTTGTTTTCGTTCATCTGTGCTGACCTGAAACCGGGTGGGTTTTGGGCAAGCCGCTCCCCGCCTCCCTGCGCGGCAGGAAAGTGCTAGGGACCGGGGAGCGGCCTGCGTCGCTGGGGGCGCTAGCTTTTGGCCGGCGCGCTGTCCGTCTCGGTGTTGACGACGAAGTACTCGGGGACGCTGGGGCCCCAGAGGTACAGCGAGTTCTCGGGCGGGAAGTCGCCGGCCGGCCACTGGCTGCCGGCGTCGATGAAGTCCATGTCCGCCGAGTACTCGCAGAACGAGCCCCAGGGGTCGCGGACGTAGTGGAAGTAGTTGGAGCCCAGGCAGTGCCGCCCGGTGCCCCAGCCCTCGCGGTAGCCGGCGTTGGCCATCTGCTCGGCGCCGTTGCCGACCTCGTCGACGCCGTCGACCTCCCAGGCGGCGTGGTGGAAGCCCTTGGCGCCGCTCTTGCAGAAGGCCACCAGGTGGTGGTCGCAGCCGTGCGGGGCGTGGGTGAAGGCGATGATGTCCTGGGAATGGTCGGACAGCCGCAGGCCCAGGGCCCGCTCGTAGAAGGTGACGGCCTGGGGCACGTCGGGGCTGAACAGCAGCACGTGGGACAGCCGCCGCGGGCGTACCCGGGCCACTTCGTCGCGGGTGCCGACGCCGCGCACGGCGGGCCGTACCGGCGCCGCGGCGTGCTTGCTGTCGGGCATGTGCTTGGCGCCGACCCTGACCTGCAGCAGGTTGCCGTCGGGGTCGCGGAACCAGAAACCCTCGCCGTCGCCGGCCTCGAAGCGCGCGCCGGCGACCTCGGCCTGCTGGCGCAGGGCCTCGTAGTCCTCGGCGAAGCAGTTGAAGCTCAGGTAGGCCAGGCTCTTGCGCGGGCCCTGCAGCATCCGCGCCCAGCGGTGGCCGTCGGCGGCGCGCAGTTCCAGGGCATCCGCGGTTTCGCCGACTTCCAGGCCGAAGCTGGCGAAGAAGGTCCGCGCCTCGGCCAGCGAGGGCACGAACAGCGCGTAATGATCGATCGAATGCACACTGCGGGGAGTGACAGTCATGATCGCCTCCGTTTGTTGTTCTTGTCGTCGAAGCCTCGGAGCGGGAGGCTTCGATCTGGCCGGGAATGCCCGGGGTCAGGCTTCGTCCACCACCGGGTTGACCAGGGTGCCGATGCCTTCGATGGACACTTCCACCACGTCGCCGGCCTTCAGGTAGACCTTCGGGTCCATGCCGAAGCCGACGCCGGCCGGGGTGCCGCTGACGATCACGTCGCCCGCTTCGAGGGTCACCGCCTCGCTGAGGGTGGAGATGATGGTGGCCACGTCGAACAGCATGTCCTCGGTGTTGGCCGATTGCACCACCTTGCCGTTGACGCGGGTCTGCAGCAGCAGGCCCTTGCCGCCGGCCGGCAGTTCGTCGGCGGTCACAAGGTCCGGGCCGAAGGCGCCGGTGTCGTCGAAGTTCTTGCCCACGGTCCACTGCGGCGACTTGAACTGGTACTCGCGCACCGAGCCCTCGTTGAACAGCGCGTAGCCGGCCACGTGCTGCAGCGCCTGCTCCTTGGCAATGTGCCGGCCGCCGCTCTTGAGCACCACGGCCATCTCGCCCTCGTAGTCCAGGGTGTCGGAGATGCGCGGGCGCACCAGCGGCTGGTTGTGGGCGATCAGGCTGCTGTTGAAGCGCGGGAACAGCGTCGGGTAGTCCGGCTGGGCGTAGGGCGATTCCTTGGTGTGGTCGGCGTAGTTCAGGCCAACGCAGACGATCTTGCCGGGCTTCTTCATCAGCGGCAGGTAGTCCTGCTCGCCGATCTGCACCAGCGGCCCCTGCGCCTCGGCGCCGTAGGTGGCCAGGTCCACGCCGCGCTCCAGCAGCGACTCCAGGGTTTCCTCGCCGAGGACCCGGACGCCTTCGGCAGTACGCACGCCCAGTACCGGGCGGCCTTGGTGAGTGAAGCGAACGTAGCGCATGGAGCTGACCTCTTGTTGTGGTTCGTGACGACCGCCAGGCAGTGCGGTATGGGCCCTAAGCTAATCCGAGGAAAATATGCCGTCAACGATAAAATATATTTTTTCAGAATTATCGATAAAAGGCCGCCATGTGTATCATCTGCCTCATCCGTCATCACCCGTGGTAAAGCCCATGAACCGAGCCGAACGCTGGGCACAGCAGCCCGAAGTCTCGGAAAAGCGCACCATGGCCTCGCAACTGGAGGCCAGGGTCCGCGAAGACATCATCAACGGCCGCCTGGCGCCGGGCAGCCGCCTGCGCCTGAAGGAGCTGGCCGAGCACTACGACGCCGGCGTCATCCCCCTGCGCGAGGCGCTGTCGCGCCTGGCCGCCAGTGGTTTCGTCAGCGCCGAGGACCAGAAGGGTTTCAGCGTCGGGCGCATCTCCGCGGAGGAAATCCGCGACATCACCCACACCCGCCTGCTCATCGAATGCCAGGCCCTGGCCGAGTCCATCCGCAACGGCGACCTGGAGTGGGAAAGCCGGCTGATCGCCGCCCACCACCGCCTGGACCGCCTGCCCATCGTCGAAGGCCCGGAACGGCTGATGAAGCCGGAATGGGAGAACGCCCACGAGGCCTTCCACGAGGCGCTGATCGCCAACTGCCGCTCGCCCTGGCTGCGGCGCCTGTCGCACATGCTGCGCGACCAGACCGCGCGCTACCGCATGCTCTCGGTGCACTACAACGACAGCGCCAGCCGCGACGTCCCCGGCGAACACCGCGAACTGCTCGACGCCGCCCTGGCGCGCGACGTGGACAAGGCCTGCGCGCTGCTGGCGCAGCACTACGAGACCACCACCCGCAGCGTGCTGGCCCATGAGGCGTTGAAGGGCTAACCGGCCCCGGACTCACTCGCCGGCCAGCCCCTGGCGGGCGATGCCCAGGAAGGCGCGCACGGCGCCGCCGGTTTCCTCGTTGCGGCTGACCAGCAGCAGGTCGGCCTGCGGTTCCATGCCGCCGAGCCGGCGGTAGGCCACCCCCGGGATGTGCACCTGCAGCAGCGGCTCGGGCACCAGCGCCACGCCCATGCCGGCGGCCACCAGCGCCAGCACGCTGAGGGTGCTGCTGGTGCGGTGCACCTTGGGCTCGCGCCCCAGCGCCCGGCGCAGGCCGCCGAGCATGTTCTCGTCGGCGCCGTGGGCGGCATAGACGATCAGCGGTTCCGCGCCGAGCATCGACACCTGCAGCGGCTGGGCATCGACCAGCGGATGGCTGTCGGGCATGGCCACCAGCAGCGGCCAGGTGCCGATGCGCTCGAAGCACAGCGAGTCGTCGACGATCTGCCCGCCGTGGCTGGGGGCGTAGCCGATATCCAGCTGGCCGGCCTGGATCGCCTCGACCTGCAGGTGCGGCGCCAGTTCGCGCAGCACCACCTCGGCCTCCGGGTAGACGGCGTGGAAGGCCCGCACGTCCGCCATCAGCCGGCCGCTGAACACGGCGTTGCCGGCGAAGCCGATGCGCACCGTGCCCATCTCCCCGCGCAGCGCCCGCTGCACCGTGCGCTGGGCGTGTTCAGCCTGGGCCAGGGTGCGTTCGGCCTCGCCACGCAGCATCCGCCCGGCCTCGGTCAGTTCCACCCGGCGGCTGGTGCGCACGAACAGCGGGCCGCCGAGTTCCTCTTCCAGGGCGCGTATCTGCATGCTCAGCGCCGACTGCACGATGTGCAGGCGCTGGGCGGCGCGGCCGAAATGGCCTTCCTCGGCGACGGCGAGGAAGTAGCGCAGGTGACGCAGGTCCATGGGCATATCCTTCATAATTAGTGATTGATCGTTCAGATCAATCTATTTGAGTTCGCTACCGCGCGGGAAGATGCTGAAGCGATTTCCCACAAGCAAGAGAACACGCCATGCACAGTTACCTGGAAGACCGTCTGCAGATCACCGACCTGATCACCGGCTGGATCCACCGCGACCTCGGCCAATGGGAGCGCCTGGCCGGGCTGTTCCACCCGGACGGGGTGATCGAGGTCACCTGGTTCGAAGGCCCCTTCTCCGACTTCATCGAAGGCTCGCGGCGCATGGGCGCCTCCGACCTGCGCACCAAGCACCTGATCGGCACCCCGGTGGTGGAGATGAACGGCGAACGCGCCATCGTCGAGACCAACGCGGTGATAGTCGCCGAGAACGTGCGCCTGGGCCTGGGCTGCAGCGTGCACAACCGCTTCTACGACCTGGCGGAAAAACGCGACGGCCAGTGGAAGCTGCTCAAGCGCCAGAGCATCTACGACATGGGCGGCTTCAGCTTCCCGCGCGGGCCGGTGGCGGTCGAGGCGCAGGTGCTGGAGCGCTATCCGCGCGAGTATGCGCCCCTGGCCTACCTGCTGGAGAAAAGCGGCTTCCCGCTGGGCCGGACCTTCGCCACCCGCGGCAGCGAGCTGGAACGCTCCATGCGGCAGGCGGCCCAGGCCTGGCTCGCCGCCTAGCCTTCGCCCGGCGCCAAAGGATCGGAAAACCACAACAACAAGAAGAGGAGCGAAAAACCATGTGCAAGCAGGACTATGTCTTCCGCGGGCTGGGCGTCACGCTGTCCGGCCGCGGACGGATACCGGAGGCCGAAAGCCCGGACCGGCATCCGCTGATCATCGCCATCCACGGCGGCACCTATTCCTCCCGCTACTTCGACGTGGCGGGCTATTCGCTGCTGGACCGGGCGCAGGCGCAACAGCTGCCGATCTTCGCCATCGACCGTCCGGGCTACGGCCTGAGCGCGGACTACGCCGCCAACGCGCCAAGCATCATGGACAACGCGGAGATTCTCGACTCGGCCATCCATGGCCTGTGGCACAGCTATTCGCACAAGGCCTGCGGCATCGTCCTGGTCGGCCACTCGATCGGCGGGGCCATCACCATCGCCATCGCCGCGCGCCAACCGTCCTGGCCGCTGCTGGGCATCGCCATCTCCGGCGTCGGGCTCGACCCGGTGCCGGCCTCCAAGGACAAGTGGAACCAGGTGCCCGCGGAACAGGCCCTGGTCAGCGTGCCGCCGGAGGCGATGGACGGGTTCTTCTTCGGCCCGTCGGGCACCTACGAGCAAGGCGTCATGCCGCAGGCCAGCTACGGAGCGAGCGCCCCTGCCCCGCGCAGCGAACTGATCGACATCGGCATGCACTGGCCGAAGCAGGTCGGCCGGCTGGCTGCGCAGGTCAAGGTGCCGGTGCACTACCGGCAGCCCGAGTTCGAACAGCTGTGGCCGGTGGACGAGGCGACCATCCAGCGTTTCGCCGATGCCTTCGTCAACTGCCCGGAGATGGATGCGGCGCTGTTCAGGGACGCCGGCCACTGCATCGATTTCCACCGCTCGGGCGAGGCCTTCCAGTTGCAGCAACTGGCGTTCGCCAGGCGCTGCGCCGCCCGCGCATAGGTCCCGGGCCGGCAGAAAAGCCCTGGCAGCTTGGGCTGCCAGGGCTTTTTTCATTGATCGTCAGAAGTACAGGAGCGCTTCCACCATCGCCGTCAACTGGTCGCGGTCCCGGCCGTTGCCGAACGGGCGATCGTGTTCGCGGGCGTCGAACCAGTCATAGCGCAGCTCCGGGCGCAGCGAGAGGTTCTTGCTGACTTCGTAGCGGAAGCCGCTGGTGATGGCGTTGAAGTCCCCGCGGGCGGTGGTGGTGGGGAACAGCGTGAAGCCGTCCGGGTCGCTGAAATGCTCGCCGCGCACCGAGAACGACAGGTCGGGCCTGACCTGGTAGGTGACCACCGCGTTGACGCCCCACCAATGGGCGCCATCGAAGCCCGGCCCGGTGATGATGTCCACGGTCGATGGCTTGCCGTCGCCGTCCTGGCGGCCGTAGACCAGCTCCGCGCCCATCGACCAGCGCTCGTCGAAGCGGTGCCAGCCGTTCAGCGAATGCTGCTGCCGGAGCTGGCCGTCCGGGGAGATCAGCCGCGAGGTCGGCGCCTGGACGTCCTTGACGCTGTCGTTCTGCTGGTTGCCCAGCATGAACTCGTAGTCGACCCAGGTCTGCATGTCGGGCGTGCGCCAGCGCAGCGCACCGAACAGCGCCTTGTCGTCGTTGTTGTCGCGCAGGTTGCTCCAGCCCTGGGCCACGCCGAGTTCCACCCCCAGCAGCCCATGCGGACTGTCGAGCAGGCGGGTGCCCAGCATCACGCCGCTGACCGTCACCAGGTTGCTGACGAAGGCGTAGGTCCGGCTGGCGAAGGGGTTGCGGGCCAGGCGGATGTTCGGCGGAATCTCGTAGCCGAAGGCCGGGCCGAAGATGCCCGCCATGACGGTGAAGCCCTGCCCATAGGGCAGGTAGGCGGTAGCGGCCAGGTTGGGCATGGAGACGAAGTTCTGCCTGTCGCGCCGGGCCTTCTCGGTGTCGTCGTCGCCGGGCGAATTGACGTCCCAGTGCATGTCCCAGCCGAAGGCCCGGGAGAACTGGGCGTTGCGCCCGTACAGGGCTTCGAAGGTGAAACCGAAATCCGCCTGCTCGGGAGCCGGGCCCGGCAGCGGGGTGATGCGCGGGATGAAGTTGGCCTTCAGCGGCTTGTCGACGAACAGGTGCAGGCTGCCCAGCTCGAAGCCTTCGTCGGAAAAACCGGTGATGGGGAGGTTGCTGAGGCCGTCGCGGCGCTCGTCGTGGGTGGAGCGGTTGTTGCGGGAGTAGCCGATGTCGAGCAGGAAGGAGGTGGTGATGCCGTAGTCGCGTTGCAGGCCGTCGCCGAACAGGCTGCGGAACAGCGTGCCTTCGGCGGGCTCGCCGGCCGGCTCGGCGTGGCAATCGATTATCGCGAAGGCGGCCAGCACCGCACCCAGCGCTTTCACCCGGATGTTGTTCATGGAAGTGGACTCTTGTTGTTGTTCTGTCAGTGGGGTGGGTTCCGGCGTCCCTGCCGGCGCGGGCCGTCGCCGGCCCGCGAACTTGCATCGGTCTCCGTCAGAGGTTGGTGGCCTGGAAGGCGCACTGGCGCCAGCCGTCCTCCCCGCGCAGCCACACCTGGGTGGTGTAGGCCTTCATCAGCCGCTCCTCGCCGCTCTCGCGCAGGACGATGGCCTGCTCCAGGCGGCCGCTGGCGATGGCGGTGTCGCCGAACACGCGCACGCGCATGTCGCTGCGCTCGACGCTGAGGAAGTCGATGTGCCTGGCGACCATTTCCAGGTACTGCTCCTTGTCGTCCACCTTGCCGGTGGCGTGGACGTGCACCAGGGCGTCGTCCATCAGCGCCGCCAGGGTTTGCAGGTCGCGCTGCACCAGGGCGCGGCAGCGCTCGCTCTCTAGACGCAGGATTTCCTGCTGGATGGCTTCAGCGTGCATGGCCGTCTCCTGCCGCGCGCTCGGCGCGGACGATATTCTCGATGGCGCCCAGGCCGTCGATCTCCACCCGTACCCGGTCGCCCTCGCGCAGCCAGCGCGGCGGCTTGAAGCCCACGCCGACGCCGCCGGGGGTGCCGCTGAAGATCACGTCGCCCGGCTCCAGGGTCATCACCTTGGACAGGTGCTCCACCTGCTGGTAGCAGTCGAAGATCAGCTCGCGGGTGTTGGAGTCCTGGCGCTTCTCGTCGTTGATGAAGCAGCGGATGCCCAGTTCGTGCGGGTTGCCCAGCTCGTCCGGGGTGACCAGCCAGGGGCCGAAGGGCGCGTGGCCGTCGAACGACTTGCCGAGCACGAACTGCGAGGTGCGCAGTTGCCAGTCGCGCACGCTGACGTCGTTGCCCACGCAGTAGCCGAAGATCGCTTCGCGCGCCTGCTCGCGGCTGACGTGGCGGCAGCGCTTGCCGATCACGAAGACCATCTCGGCCTCGTAGTCCAGCTGCTCCGACACCCGCGGCAGGTCGATGGGCGCGTAGGGGCCGTTGGCCGCGGTGTTCATCATGGCGAACCACAGCTGGTCGGCCGGCGTGGCCATGCCCGACTCGGCGACGTGGTCGGCGTAGTTCAGGCCGATGCCGAGGATCTTGCCCGGGCGCGGCACCGGGGCCAGGAGAGTCACCTCATCGAGGGCGAAGTCCGCCTTCTGCAGCTGCGCCAAGCGCTGCAGCGGCTCCTGCCAGAGCTGCCATTCGCCGATCAGCCCGGCCATGTCGCGCGGCGCGGCGGACAGGTGGTCGGCGACGCGGATGATGCCCTCGCCGCTGACGATGCCGACGCCCACCAGGCCGCCGGGGGTCTTGAAGGTGCAGAGTTTCATGGTCGTTTCCTTATCCCAGTACGGTGCGGGTGCCGGTGGCGGCGGTGCCCAGCCGGCAGAGCTCGGCGTCGCTGGCGCCGCTGCGCCACAGCTCGACCATGGCGTCGGGGTCGAACTCCAGGCCGATGGGGTCGTTGGCGAAGGTTTCGCTGTGGAAGAAGGCCGCGGCGTCGGCGGCCTCGACGAAGTTGTCCACCTGCAGCTCGATGTCGTTGCCTTCCGGGTCGCGGAAGTACAGCGAGGTGGTCGGCCCGTGGTTGATGCACCAGTAGGGGCGGATGCCCTCTTCCTTCAGGCGCAGGTAGGTGTTGAGCAGGTCGGCGATGCTGGCGTAGCTGTAGGCGATGTGGTGCACGCCGGTGACCTCGTCGGACTTCGGCGGCAGGTGCGGCATGTTGAAGAAGGCCAGGCGGTGGTGCTCGTCGTCGTAGGTGATGAAGGTGAGGATGTCGTCCTCGAACACCAGTTCGGCCTGGAACAGCTTGCGGTACCAGTCGACCATGGCCTTGCGGTCGGCGCAGCGGAACACCAGGTGGGCCATTTTCATCGGCACGATGCGTTCGGCGGGCGTGGCTTGGGAAGCAGTCATCTCGGTTCTCCTTGTTGTCGTACTCAGACCAGCACCCGGCGGAAGTCGCCGAGCAGGGTCGCCAGGTAGGCGAGGAAGCGCCCGGCCTCGGCGCCGTCCACCGCGCGGTGGTCCCAGGACAGCGACAGCGGCAGTTGCAGGCGCGGTTCGAAGGCGCTGCCGTTCCAGCGCGGTTGCAGCTCGGCGCGGCCGACGCCGAGGATCGCCACTTCCGGCGCGTTGATGATCGGGGTGAAGTGGCCGCCGCCGATGCCGCCCAGGGACGAGATGGAGAAACAGCCGCCCTGCATCTGCGCCGGGCTCAGCTTGCCGGCGCGGGCCAGTTGCGAGAGCTCGGCCATTTCCTGTGCCAGCGCGGCGATGCCCTTGCGCTCGGCATCGCGGATCACCGGCACCACCAGGCCGTTGGGGGTGTCGGCGGCGAAGCCGATGTGGAAGTAGTGCTTCTGCACCACTTCGTCGCCCTCCAGGCTCACGTTGAACTGCGGGAAGCGTTGCAGCGCCGCCACGCAGGCCTTGATCAGGAAGGCCAGCAGGGTGACCTTGGCCTGCCCTTCGCGCGCCTCGCCGTTGAGCTGCACGCGCAGCGCTTCCAGCTCGGTGACGTCGGCCTGGCTGTGGTTGGTGACGTGGGGGATGCTCACCCAGTTGCGGTGCAGGTTGGCCGCCGAGATGCGCTTGATGCGCGACAGCGTGCGGCGCTCGACGTGGCCGAACTGGGCGAAGTCCACCTGCGGCCAGGGCAGCAGGTCGAGCCCGCCGCCGAGTTTGGCGGCGGCCATCGGTTGCTCGCGCTGGGCCTTGACGAAGGCCAGCACGTCCTCGCGCAGCACCCGGCCGTTGGGGCCGCTGGCCGGCACCTGGTCGAGGTCCACCGCCAGTTCGCGGGCCAGCTTGCGCACCGCCGGGCCGGCCAGGGCCAGTTGCGGTTTGCGGACTTCTTCAGCGGCGGGCGCCGGCGCAGCTTGCACGCCGGGCGCGGGAGCGGCGGCCACCGGTTCGGCTTTCGCCACGACGGGCGCGGCCTCGGGAATCGCAGGCGCAGCTTCGGCGACCACAGGCGCGGTGGCGCCCTCCCCGGCCGGTTCGATATGGGCGATCACGCTGCCCCGGGAGACCTTGTCGCCCGGCTTGATCAGCACTTCGTGAATGGTGCAGGACAGGGTGCTGGGCACGTCCATCACCGCCTTGTCGGATTCGAGGACGATCAGCGGCTGTTCCACGGCGACCACATCGCCGGCCTTGATCAGCACCTCCACCACCGGCAGGTCCTTGAAGTCACCGATATCGGGAACCATCAGTTGTTGCATGGCGTTCACTCCTCAACGGTTCCAGGGGGCGCCGGCGGCGCCGTCGATGGCGTAGCGCGCGCGGGCCTGGGCATGCTTGTCGCGGTCGATGCCGGCCAGCGCCGCCAGGGCGATGTGCTGGCGGTCCAGCTCGAAGAAGCGGCGCAGCGCCGGGCGGGTGTCGCTGCGGCCGAAGCCGTCGGTGCCCAGGGCGGTGTACGGCGCCCGCAGGTAGGGCGCGATCAGCTGCGCGTAGCCGCGCACGTAGTCGCTGGCGGCCACCACCGGCACTGCGCCGGGCAGGCAGGTTTGCAGGTGGCTGCGCGCCTCGCTGTCGTCGCCGAACAGTTGCTCGCGCTCGACCTCGCGGGCCTCGCGGGCCAGTTCGGAGAAGCTGGTGACGCTCCAGATCTCGCTGGCCACGCCCCACTCTTCGGCGAGCAGTTCGGCGGCGCCGATGACCTCGCGCAGGATGGCCCCGGAGCCGAGCAGGCGGACCGCTGGCTTGCCCTCGCCACGGCTGCCGAACAGGCGCATGCCCTTGATCACGTCGGCGTGTTGCGCGGCGTCCAGCGGCGCCTGCACGTAGTTCTCGTTGGTCACCGTCAGGTAGTAGAACTCGTCGTGCTGCTCCTGGAGCATGCGCCGGCCGCCGTGGTCGATGATCACCGCCGCCTCGCTGGCGAAGGCCGGGTCGTAGGCGCGGCAGTTGGGCACGGTGGAGGCGATCAGCTGGCTGGTGCCGTCCTGGTGCTGCAGGCCCTCGCCGGCCAGGGTGGTGCGCCCGGCCGTGGCGCCGATCAGGAAGCCGCGGGCGCGCTGGTCGGCGGCGGCCCAGATGAGGTCGCCGATGCGCTGGAAGCCGAACATCGAGTAGTAGATGTAGAACGGCAGCATGGCCACGCCGTTGACGCTGTAGGAGGTGGCCGCCGCGACCCAGGAGGAGATCGCCCCGGCCTCGGTGATGCCCTCTTCCAGCAGCTGGCCGTCGCGCGCTTCCTTGTAGTAGAGCATCGCCCCGGCGTCTTCCGGCTCGTAGAGCTGGCCGGCCGGCGAGTAGATGCCGATCTGGCGGAACAGGTTGGCCATGCCGAAGGTGCGCGCCTCGTCGGCGACGATCGGCACGATGCGCGGGCCCAGTTGCTTGTCCTTGAGCAGGTTGGAGAACAGCCGCACCACCGCGGTGGTGGTCGAGCTTTCGCGCTCGTCCGGTTGCAGGGCGAACTGCGCGTAGCTCTCCAGCGCCGGCAGCGCCAGGGGTTCGGCCTGGCCGACGCGGCGCGGCAGGTAGCCGCCCAGGGCCTCGCGGCGCTCGCGCAGGTAGCGCAGCTCGGCGCTGTCCTCGGCCGGCTTGTAGAAGCGCATTTCTTCCAGGGCGGCGTCGTCCAGCGGCAGGGCGAAGCGGTCGCGGAAGGCCTTGAGCGCGTCGATGTCGAGTTTCTTCTGCTGGTGCGAGGTGTTGCGCGACTCGCCGGCCTGGCCCATGCCGAAGCCCTTCTTGGTCTTGGCCAGGATCACCGTCGGCCGGCCGTCGTGCGCCTTGGCGGCGGCGAAGGCGGCGTGCAGCTTGCGGAAGTCGTGGCCGCCGCGGCGCAGGCCGTCGATCTCCTCGGGGCTCATGTGCGAGACCAGCGCCTGCAGTTCCGGGTCGAGGTCGAAGAAGTGCGCGCGGTTGTAGTTGCCGTCGTTGGCGCCGAGGGTCTGGTACTGGCCGTCCACGGTGTGGGCGAAGCGGCGCAGCAGCACGTGGTTGCGGTCGCGGGCGAACAGCGCGTCCCAGTCCGAGCCCCAGATCACCTTGATCACGTTCCAGCCGGCGCCGCTGAACAGCGCTTCCAGTTCCTGGATGATCTGCCCGTTGCCGCGCACCGGGCCGTCCAGGCGCTGCAGGTTGCAGTTGATCACGAAGGTCAGGTTGTCGAGCTTCTCGCGGGCGGCCAGGGACAGCGCGGCGAGGGATTCCGGCTCGTCCATCTCGCCGTCGCCGAACACGCCCCAGACATGGCGCTGGGCGGTGTCGGCGATGCCGCGGTGCTCCAGGTAGCGGAGGAAGCGCGCCTGGTAGATGGCGCTGATCGGGCCGATGCCCATGGAGCCGGTGGGGAACTGCCAGAAGTCCGGCATCAGCCAGGGGTGCGGGTAGGAACACAGGCCGCCGCCGTCCACTTCCTGGCGGTAGCGCTGCAGCTGTTCCTCGCCCAGGCGCCCTTCGAGGAAGGCGCGGGCGTAGACGCCGGGCGCCGAGTGCGGCTGGAAGTACACCAGGTCGCCCTTGCCGGCGGCGCTGTCGGCGCGGAAGAAGTGGTTGAAGCCGACCTCGAAGATCTCCGCCGCCGAGGCGTAGCTGGCGATGTGGCCGCCCAGCTCGCCGTAGGCCTTGTTGGCCCGCGCCACCATGGCCAGGGCGTTCCAGCGGATGATCGAGGTGATGCGCTCCTCCATGGCCAGGTCGCCGGGGAAGGCCGGCTGCTGCTCCAGGGGGATGCTGTTCTGGTACAGCGAATAGGGGTGCGCCGAGGGGCGCACGCCCAGGTGGCTGGCATGCTCGGCCAGGCGCTGCAGGAGGAAGTCGACGCGCTCGCCGCCGGCGCTGCGCGCCACGGCCTCCAGGGCGTCGAGCCATTCGTGGGTTTCCTGGCGGTCGCTGTCCTGTTCGGCGCGCTCGCGGGGTGATTCGGTGATCCTGGCTGTCATGGTTCTTCGCTCGATCAGGGTTTCGCAGGCGCGAGCCGCCCCCGGGCGCCCCCTGCCGGGGGCGCCGTGGCGTTCGCGCGGTCAATCGTCGGTGCGCGGGCCTACCAGCCTTCGCGGCAACCGTTCCACTCGGCGCCCGGCGAGCGGGCGTGCATCTGGTGGTAGCGGCCGCTGTAGAACAGCAGCGGCTTGCGCTGCTCGCCGATGCGCAGGTGCTCCACCTCGCCGATGTACAGCTGGTGGTCGCCGGCCGGGTGCACATCCACCGTGCGCGCCACCAGCTGCACCAGGCTGCCGTCCAGCAGCGGGGTGTCCTGGTGCCGGCAGAACGGCAGCTCCAGCCCCTCCTCCGGGCGCCCGCCGAAGTGCGCGCTCAGCGGGCGCTGGGTCTCGGCGAGGAAGTTCACGCCGTAGCGCACGCCCTCCTTCACCCACTGGTTGAAACGCGAGGCGTTGCGCACCGAGACGAGGATCAGCGGCGGCTCCAGCGACACCGACATGAAGGCGTTGGCGGTCATGCCGGCCGGCTCGCCGTCGGCGAGGTAGGTGATCACGGTGACGCCGGTGGCGAACTGGCCCATCACCGTACGCAGGAGTTTGGGGTCCATGGGGTTGCCCTCCCGGTCAGATCAGCGGGGTGACGGTGTTTTCCAAGCCCAGCAGCGCCTTGCCGTACAGCTCCAGGCCAATGCTCGGCAGGGCCACGGCGTGCCGCGCGGCGGTGTTGGAGTCGCGCCACCAGCGCTGCATCGGGCTGCTCTCGGCGAAGCTGCCGGCGCCGTGGGCAGTGAGCAGGATGTTGATGGCGTCGGTGATGTGGCTGTTGACCAGGCCGACATCGGCGCGGATGCGCGCGCGGGTGGTGGCGTCGAGCTTGCGGCCCTCGCGCGCGGCGGCGTCGATCTCGTCGACGGCGCGGAAGGCGCGCAGCTCGGCGCTGTCGATCTTCAGCGCAGCCTCGGCGACCTGGGCCTGGAACAGCACCGAGTCGGTCTGCTTCTCGAACGAGGTGTAGGCGATGGCGCGGCGCGGCGCGTTGTCGATCACGTACTTCAGCGCGGCGCGGCCCAGGCCCAGCTGCGGGCCGTTGAGGATCAGCGCGGCGAAGGGCACGAACAGCGGGCGGTAGCTGGCCTCGTCCTTGAATTCGGTGGGGTAGTCGCCCTCGATGGCCGCGCCCATGTTCAGCAGGCGGTGGTCGGGCACGAACACCTCCTCGGCGACGATGCAGTTGCTGCCCGAGGCGCGCATGCCGGTGGTGAACCAGGTGTCTTCGATGCAGAACTGTTCGCGCGGGATCAGCGCCAGGTACTGGGCCACCAGCGCGCCGTTGGCGTCGCGCTCCTCGGCGCCCACGGCGGCCCAGTCGGCGTGCAGGCTGCCGGAGGAGAAGTACCACTTGCCGGAGACGATCAGGCCACCCTCGACGCGGCGGGTGTTGGGCGAGGCATTGAACACGCCGGACACGCGGGCGTCGGGGTTGGCGCCGAACACTTCGTTCTGCGCGCGCTCGCTGAACAGGCTGGTGAACCAGGCGCAGACGTTGGTCAGCGCGGCCACCCAGGCGGTGCCGCCGCAGCCTTCGGCGAGCGCCGCGGACACTTCCAGGTGCGAGCGCAGGGTGCCTTCGTGGCCGCCGAAACGCTTGGGCACCATCAGCCGGAACAGCCCGGCGTCGCGCATGGCCTGGATGTTCTCCTCGGCGGCGCGGCGATTCCTCTCCGACTCCGCGGCGTTCTTGCGCAGCAGCGGCTGCAGCGCTTCGGCGCGCTTGACCAGCTCCTGCAGGGAGGGACGCTGCTCGGCCAGCGGCAGCACGCTTACGTCGGACACTTTCATCGCTTCTTTCATGGCTTCGACCTTGTATGTCACAATGACTAAAATGTCATTCATTTGTTCTGGGCGAACGAATCCCGCCGGCCGTGGCGCCAGGGCGCAGTGGACGGCAACGGATTCCTCGCGGGCAGGCGTCGGCGCTCAGGACCTTGGCGGCCCCGAAGGCATACGGTTACCCGGAGTGGCTAGGGATGCGGGAAATATCAGGCGCGCGGACGCTTGCGGCGCGGCGGCGGAGGAAGCGGGCGGGACAGGCGGGGTGGCAAGGCGTTACGGATCATTTTTCGTCTCCTGTTGTTTTTATGACGAAAGCGCCAGAGCGACGAATACGTTATAGACTGAACATACTTGTCATTCCGACATTGGTCAGCAATGTAGGACAGACGCCCCGCTCGTACAAGGGGTGCGATCAAATAAATTTATTCGCCCGACTATCGGCATAGTTTTTAACAATGACATTTTGTCACTCCCGGAGATGAAGTCCGTGTCCGACGACCAACAGCCCTCCCCCCGCGGACGGGCCAACCCCGACCACCGCCCGAAGATGGCGGAGAAGAAACGCCTGCTGATGCGCACGCGCCTGCTCGACGCGGCGATGCGGGTATTCGCCGAGCCCGGCTCGGCCACGCCGGTGATCGACGACGTGATCCGCGAGGCCAAGGTCTCGCGCGGCACTTTCTACCGCTACTTCGACTCCCTGGACCAGGTGCTGGTCGCCCTCGGCCAGGACCTGAGCAACCAGATGACCACCGACATCCTGCCGCTCTACGACATCCTCCAGGAGCCGTGGAAGCGCATCTCGGTGGGTTTCCGGGTGTTCCTGGTGCGCGCCCTGCTGGACCGCAAGTGGGCCGGCTTCGTCACCCGCGTCGACGTCTGGCCGCACCACGCCCTGGTGGCCGAGTACATGGGCCGCGACCTGGAGAGCGGGCGCGCCGCCGGCGAACTGCACTTCGAGCGCCTCGACGCCGCCACCGACTTCCTCATGGGCGCCTCGGCCCTGTGCATCCAGACCATCCTGCAGGGGGTGGAGAAGGTCAACGAGTACGTCGACGCCTGCGTGCACATGGCCATGGCCAGCCTCGGCTACGACGCGGCCACCTGCCGGCGCGGCGTGGACTTCTCGCTGACCTACCTGCAGGACTGGGGCTCAGGCGCGCTGGACCTGCCGCGCCCGGTATGGTCGCTGAACCTCAACTCGCGCGAGGGCCGCGAATTCCTCGCCTATCGTCGCAACGGGGCCTGAGCGTCGCCGCCGCACCCGGCCAGGCGCGGCCGCGGGCGGGCCCAGTAGCGCGGGTCGTCGAGCACCGCCAGGTCGCTGGCGAAGGCCTGTGGCAGTTGCGCCTTGAGGAACTCGACCCAGGTGCGGATCTTGGCGTCGAGGAAGCGCCGCGAGGAATACAGGGCGAAGACGTCGCGGCCGTGCAGGCGCAGCTGTGGCAGGACCCGCAGCAGCCGCCCTTCGCGCAACGCGCGGGCGGCGACGAAGCCCGGCAGCAGGCACACGCCCATGCCCGAGGCGGCGGCCAGGCAGGCCGCCTCGGGGAGGTTGACGCGCAGCACGTCCTCGAAGGCGAAAGGCGCCTCCTCGGCCTGCTCGCTGAAGTACCAGCCATCGGGAAACAGCGGGTCGGCCAGCATCAGGCAACGGTGTTCGCGCAGGTCTTCCGGGCTCCTCGGCACCCCGTGGCGGTGCAGGTACCCGGGCGCGGCGCAGAGCACGCTGAACACCCGCCCCAGGCGCTGGGCGACGAAGGCCGAGTCGGGCAGCCCGCGGGACAGGGTGACCAGCACGTCCAGGCCCTCCTCCAGCAGCGCCGGGGTGTCCTGGGTCAGCGACAGGTCGATGGACACCTCCGGGTAGCGCTCGCGGTACGCGGCGATCAGCGGTGTCAGGTGCTCCAGGCCGAACTCGGTCACCGCGTGCAGGCGCAGCCGCCCGCTGGCCCGCGACAGCGAGCCGGCGGCCTCGGCGGCGGCGTCGTCGATCTCGCCGAGGATGCCCTTGCAGCGCTTGAAGTAGCGCTGGCCGGCCTCGGTCACCGCCACGCTGCGGGTGGTGCGTTGCAGCAGGCGCGCGCGCAGCTGCTCCTCCAGGCCTGCGATCAGCCGCGAGACCTTCGACGGCGACATGTCGAGGGCGCGGGCGGCCTGGCTGAAGCTGCCGCTCTCCACCACCCGCACGAAGGCCTGCATGCCTTGCAAGAGGTCCATGGCCCTACTCCCCGGCGGCGCGCGCCGCGGCCCTCATCTGTCGCCCCCGCCGAGGGCCTTGTACAGCGCCACCAGGTTCTGCTGGCGGGCCAGTTCGGTGGCCACCAGTTCCTGCTGCGCGGCGAACAGGCTGCGCTGCGCGTCCAGGGAGTTGAGGTAGGTGTCCACGCCCTGCTCGTAGCGGGCCCGGGCCAGGTCGTAGGAGTGGGCGTTGGCCTTCACCAGCAGCGCCTGGGCGCGCACCTGCTCCTGCAGGGTGCCGCGCGCGGCCAGGCCGTCGGCCACCTCGCGGAAGGCCACCTGGATGGCCTTCTGGTAGTTGGCCACTTCGATGGAGGCCTGGACCTTGGCCACGTCGAGGTTGGCCCGGTTGCGGCCGCCGTCGAAGATCGGCAGGCTGATCGACGGCACGAAGCTCCAGGCACCCTGCCCGCCGGCGAACAGCTGGCCGAGCTCGGCGCTGGCCGAACCGGCCGAGGCGGTCAGGCCGATGCGCGGGAAGAAGGCCGCGCGCGCCGCGCCTATGTTGGCGTTGGCGGCCTTGAGCGCGTGCTCGGCGGCGAGGATGTCCGGGCGCTGGGTGAGCACCTGCGAGGGCAGGCCCACCGGCAGCGCCTCGTCCAGCGCCAGCGCCTGCGGCGCCGCCTGGCGCAGCCGCTGCGCATCCAGCGGCCTGCCCACCAGCAGCACCAGGGCGTTGCGGTCCTGCGCCACCAGGCGCCGGTACTGCGCCTGGCTGGCCTCGGCGGCCCGCACCGTGCTTTCCGCCTGGCTCAGGTCCAGCTCGGTGGCGACTTCCGCGGCGTAGCTGCTGCGGATGGTGGCGTAGCTCTGCCGCTGGCTTTCCAGGGTCTGCCGGGCGATGGCCAGGGACTGCAGGTCCGCCTGCAACTGGTAGTAGGCCGTGGCTACCTCGGCGACCAGGGCGATGCGCGCGCTGCGCTGCGCCTCCACCGTCTGCAGGTAGGTCTGCAGCGCCTGTTCGTTGAGGCTGCGTACCCGGCCGAAGAAGTCCAGTTCATAGGAGGCGATGCCCACCCCGGCGTCGTAGCGGTGGGTGGTCTCCGTGCGGCCGCTGCTGGACAGGTCAGCCGGGGTGCGCTGGCCGTTGCCGGAGATGCCGGCATCCACCGAGGGCAACAGGTCGGCGCGGCTGATGCGGTACTGCGCCCGCGCCTTCTCGATGTTCAGCACGGCCACGCGCAGGTCGCGGTTGTTTTCCAGGGCATCGGCGACCAGGGCCTTGAGCTGTTCGTCCTTGAAGAAGCCCTGCCAGGGCAGCAGCGCCTGCGCCGCGCCGGCCCGGGGCGCGGCCCAATCCTGCGCGACCGGGCTTTCCGGGCGCTGGTAGTCGGGGATCAGCGAGCAGCCGCCGAGCGCGCCCACCGCCAGGGCGACGCTGAGCATCGCCCGCCATTTCAGCTGATTCATGCGTGTTCTCCCTGCTGGGCGTCGAGTGGTTTCGCCTTGCGGCTGAACAGGCGGGTGATCAGCACGTAGAACATCGGCACGAAGAACACCGCCAGGAAGGTCGCGGTGAGCATGCCGCCGACCACCCCGGTGCCGATCGAGTGCTGGCTGCCGGAGCCCGGCCCGTGGGAGATGGCCAGCGGCAGCACACCGAGGACGAAGGCCAGCGAGGTCATGATGATCGGCCGCAGGCGCAGGCGCGCGGCCTCCGAAGCCGCCTTCAGCAGCGGCATGCCCTGCTCGTGCAGCGCCTTGGCGAACTCGACGATGAGGATGGCGTTCTTCGCCGACAGGCCCACGGTGGTCAGCAGGCCGACCTGGAAGAACACGTCGTTGGCCAGGCCGCGGCCGAGGGTGGCCAGCACCGCGCCGATGACGCCCAGCGGCACCACCATGATCACCGCCAGGGGCACCGTCCAGCTTTCGTAGAGAGCCGCCAGGCAGAGGAACACGATCAGCACCGAGATGGCGTACAGCGCCGGCGCCTGGGAGCCGGACAGGCGTTCCTCGTAGGAGATGCCGGTGAACTGCAGGCCGATGCCGTCGGGCAGTTGGGCGACGATGCGCGCCACCGCCTGCATGGCGTCGCCGGAACTGTAGCCGGGGGCCGGCTCGCCCTGGATTTCCACCGCCGGCACGCCGTTGTAGCGTTCCAGCTTGGGCGAGCCGTAGGTCCAGTAGCCGGAGGCGAAGGCGGAGAACTTGACCATCTCGCCACGGGCGTTGCGCACGTACCACTTGGCGAAGTCCTCGGGCGAGATGCGCGAGTCGATGGCGCCCTGCACGTAGACCTTCTTCACCCGTCCGCGGTCGACGAAGTCGTTGACATAGGCCGAGCCCCAGGCGGTGCTCATGGTGGCGTTGATGTCGCTGATGCTGACCTGCAGCGCGCGGGCCTTTTCCTTGTCGATCACCACCTGGTACTGCGGCTCGTCGTTCATGCCGTTGGGCCGCACGTTCTTCAGCACCGGGTCGGCGGCGGCCAGTTCGAGGAACCTGTCGCGGGCCTGCATGAGCTTCTCGTGGCCCAGGCCGACGCGGTCCTGGAGGAACAGGTCGAAGCCGGTGGCGTTGCCCATCTCCAGAATCGCCGGCGGCACGATGGCGATGGCGGTGCCGTCCTTGATCTGCGCGATCCGCGCCTGCAGGCGCTGGGCCAGGGCGAAGATGCTGGTGTCGTCGCGGCCGCTACGCTCACCCCACGGCTTCAGGCCGATGAAGAGCATCCCGGAGTTCTGCCCGCGGCCGGCGAAGTTGAAGCCGTTCACCGTGTACGCGGAGTCGATCAGCCCGGCCTCGTCGTGCAGCAGGTAGTCGCGGATCTCGTCCAGCACCACCTGGGTACGGCCGGCGCTGGCGTTGCTCGGCATCTGCACCTGCACCACCATGTTGCCCTGGTCCTCGTCGGGCAGGAAGGCGCTGGGAATCTGCGGGAACAGCCACACCAGCGCGACCACGATCAGCCCATAGATGCCCAGGAACAGCCCCTTGCGCCGGGCGATGGCGTCCACGCCGGTCTTGTAGCGCTCGGCGCCGCGGTCGAAGCTGCGGTTGAACCAGCCGAAGAAGCCCTTCTTCTCGTGGTGGCCATGCACCGGTTTGAGCAGGGTGGCGCACAGCGCCGGGGTGAAGATCATCGCCACCAGCACCGACAGGGCCATGGCCGAGACGATGGTGACCGAGAACTGCCGGTAGATGATGCCGGTGGCGCCGCCGAAGAAGGCCATGGGCACGAACACCGCCGAAAGCACCATGGCGATGCCCACCAGGGCGCCCTGGATCTGTCCCATGGACTTGCGCGTGGCCTCCCGGGGCGAGAGCCCCTCCTCCACCATCACCCGCTCGACGTTTTCCACCACCACGATGGCGTCGTCCACCAGCAGGCCGATGGCCAGGACCATGCCGAACATGGTCAGGGTGTTGATGGTGAAGCCGCAGGCCGCCAGCACGCCGAAGGTCCCCAGCAGCACCACCGGCACCGCCAGGGTGGGGATCAGCGTGGCGCGCAGGTTCTGCATGAACAGGTACATCACCAGGAACACCAGGAGGATGCCTTCGAACAGCGTCTTGACCACTTCATGGATGGACGCGCCGACCACCGGCGAGGTGTCGTATGGGTAGACCACCTTCAGGCCCTTGGGGAAATAGGGCTCCAGCTCGGCCACGGTCTCGTGCACGCGCTTGACGGTGTCCAGCAGGTTGGCCCCGGTGGCCAGGCGCAGGGCGATGGCCGCCGCCGGCTTGCCGTTGTAGGTGCCGGAGATGGAGAAGTTCTCCGAGCCCAGGCCGACCTCGGCCACGTCCTTCAGGCGCACCTGGGAGCCGTCCGGGTTGACCTTCAGGAGGATCTCGCGGAACTGCGCCGCGGTGGTCATCCGCGACATGCCCAGCACGGTGGCGTTCAGCTGCACGCCCTGGTGCGTCGGCAGGCCGCCGAGGGCGCCGGAGGATACCTGCACGTTCTCCGCGCGCACCGCGTCGATCACGTCCTGCGGCGTCAGCTGGTAGCTGAGCAGCTTCTGCGGGTCGACCCAGATGCGCATGGCGTACTGCGCGCCCAGCAGCAGGAAGTCGCCGACGCCCTTGGTGCGGGTGATCGGGTCCTTGAGGTTGGAGGCGATGTAGTTGCCGATGTCGAAGTCGTCCATGCTGCCGTCCTCGGAATACAGGCCGACGATGAGCATGAAGTTGATCTGGTACTTGGCCACCCGCAGCCCCTGCTTCTGCACCTCTTCGGGCAGCAGCGGGGTGGCCAGCTGCAGCTTGTTCTGCACCTGTACCTGGGCGATGTCCGGGTCGGTGCCCTGGTCGAAGGTGACGATGATGTTGGTGCTGCCGTCGGCGTTGCTCTCCGAGGAGATGTAGCGCAGCCCGTCGAGGTTGTTCAGCTGCTGCTCGATGGGTTGCACCACGGTGTCCTGCACCGTCTGCGCCGAGGCGCCGGGATAGGTGACGGTGGTGATGATCGCCGGCGCGGCGATGTTCGGGTACTGGTTGACCGGCAGCTTGAGGATGGAAAGCCCACCCGCCAGCATGATCACGATCGCGATCACCCAGGCGAAGATCGGCCGGTTGATGAAGAAGGATGCCATTGGGAATTACCGGAAGATTGCGGCTAGGCCGGGGCAGTTCTATTCGTGGGAGCTGGCGAGGGTCTGCACGGGCGCGACGTTGTTCGCCGCCACCGGCTTGAGCACGGCGCCGGGGCGCACGCGCTGCACGCCCTCGGTGACGACGCGCTCGCCGGCGGCCAGGCCCGACTCCACCAGCCACTGGTTGCCCAGGGTGCGCGACACCCGCACCTGGCGCAGCTCGGCCTTGTCGCCCTCGCCCACCACCCAGGCGGTGGCCTCGCCCTTGAGGTCGCGACTGATGCCCTGCTGCGGCACCAGCAGCGCCTGGCGGCGCATGCCCTCGGCCAGGGAGCCGTGGACGAACATGCCCGGCAGCAGGAGACCGTCCGGATTAGGGAACACCGCGCGCAGGGTCACCGCGCCGGTGCTCGGTTCCACCGTCACCTCGGAGAACTTCAGCACCCCGGGCAGCGGGTAGCGCGAGCCGTCCTCCAGGCTCAGGTGCACCTGCACCTGGCCCGGGCCGGCCATGCTCAGTTGCCCGGAATCCAGCTCGCGGCGCAGCCGCAGCATGTCGGTGGCGGCCTGGTTGACGTCGACGTAGATGGGGTCGAGCTGGTTGATCGAGGCCAGCTCCTGGGCCTGGCCGGCGTTCACCAGCGCGCCCTCGGTGACGTTGGAACGGCTGATGCGCCCGCCGATGGGCGCCAGCACGCGGGTGTACTCCAGGTTGATGCGGGCGGTCTTCAGCTCGGCCTCGGCCTGCTTCCAGGCCGCTTGCGCATCATCGAACTGCTGGCGGCTGATGGCGCGGGTCTCCAGCAGGCGCTGGTAGCGCTGCGCCAGGTTGCGCGCGCTGTCGCGGGTGGCCTGGGCCTTGTCCACCGCGGCCTGGTACAGCGCCGGGTCGATCTGGTAGAGCTGCTGGCCCTTCTTCACCACGCTGCCTTCGGCGAACAGGCGCTTCTGGATGATCCCGCTGACCTGCGGCCGCACTTCGGCCACGCGGTAGGGCGCGGTGCGCCCGGGCAGGTCGCCGCTGAGCAGGACGTCCTGCGCCTTGAGTTCGACCACGCCCACCTCGGGGGCCGCAGCCTCCACCTTCTGCTCGGTCTTTTCGCACGCCGCCAGCACCAGCGCCGTCGACAACAGGGCCCCGAGGCTCCGCAAAGCTCTGACTTTCATGGTTTCTCCTTGGACATGCCGCCAATGCCCGAATGGCCGCGCGGAGGACTTCCGCCAACGGCGGGGTCGGATCGGGCGAGGCGGCAGTGTACCACAATACGATTATCTGTATCGCAATATGGTACAACTGAATTCACAGCTCCTGCCGAGTGCGCGGCAAGGCTGTACACTCCGCCGGTCGCCACGGCGCATGCGGCGATGCAGAGCTTCGAGGAACGAGATGAGCGAAGAGAAAGACATGCCGGAAGAGTCGCGCGGCGGCGGCATCCAGGTGATCGCCCGGGCCAGCGCCATCATGCGCGCGCTGGGCGCGCAGCCCCAGGGCCTGAGCCTGGCGGCCATCGCCCAGGCCGTCGGGCTGCCGCGTTCGACGGTGCAGCGCATCATCGGCGCGCTGGAAGCCGAGGCGCTGGTGGAGGCGATCCGCCCCGGCACGGGCTACCGCCTGGGCCCGGCGCTGGGGCAACTGATCCACCAGGCCCACAGCGACATCATCTCGGTGGCCCGGCACTCCCTGGAACGACTCTGCGACGCCCTGCAGGAAACCGTGGCGCTGTCCTGCATCCGCGCCCGCCAGACCCACGTGATCGACCGCGTGATCGCCGAGACCGAGTTGCGCGTGGTGATCCCCATGGGGCACTCCCTGCCCATGCATGCCACGGCCGACGGCAAGGTGCTGCTGTCCACCCTGGACGACGACAGCATCGCCCAGTGGCTGGGCCCCTCCCCGGCCAGGCTGACCCCTCACACCCGCGACCTGCCGGCGCTGCTCGCGGAAATGCCGACCATCCGCCGCAGCGGCATGGCCCGGGACGTCGAGGAACACACGCCGGGCATCAGCGCCCTCAGCATCCTGATCCCCACTTTCATGGGGCCGCACGCGGTGTCGGTGGTGGCGCCCAGTACGCGCTTCCAGGCTCGCGAGGCCTACTTCCGCGAAGCGCTGGAGGTGTGCAAGACGGAAATCAGCCGGCAGGCGGGGATGTAGCCAGAAGGAGTGACCGCCGCTGCGCGCGGCGGTAGGCGGCAGGCCTAACGCTCGATACGGGCGAAGCGCGCGCTCTCCCCGGGCGCCGGCGCCGCCCTGGCGGGGAGCCGGGCCGCCTGTTGCAGCTGCGGATCGCCGCACAGCGCCTCGTGCAGCGCTTCCAGCAGCACCTGCACGCGGGCGTCGGCCAGGCTGTAGTAGATCGAGCGGGATTCGCGGCGAGTCTTCACCAACTGGTTCTGCCGCAGTTCCGCCAGTTGCTGCGACAGGCCGGGCTGGCGCAGGCCGAGGTCGCGTTCCAACTCGGCCACGGAGCATTCGCCACGGGCGATCTGGCAGAGCAGCAGCAGGCGCGTCGGGTTGGCCAGCAGGCGCAGCAGTTCGGCGGCGTCGTTGGCGCGTTCCTTCAGGGCTTCCAGGCCCTCGTCGGCCGGCGCTTTCATGGTTTCTTCCAGCGGTAGTACCAGGTTTCGTCCGGGCCGGGCTCGACCTGCAGCGCCTCATGGGCATCCAGGGCCACCGGCTCCAGCAGCGCGCCGCCGGGCTGCCAGCCCTCCGGCGTGGAAGCGGCGTACTGGTCGGTGGCCTGCAGCGCGGCGACCAGGCGCAACAGCTCCTCCACCGAACGGCCGACGTTCATCGGGTACCAGCTCAGCGCGCGGATGATGCCCTCCGGGTCGATCACGTAGCTGACCCGGGTGGTCGAGCTGTCCACCGCGTCGGGGCCGACCATGCCGTAGCCGCGGGCGATGGCCATGGAGGGGTCCTCGATGATCGGGAAGTCGATGGCCACGCCGAAGCGCTCGCGGATGTCGCGTATCCACGCCAGGTGCGAGTAGAGGCCGTCCACCGACAGCGCCAGCAGCTCGCAGCCCAGTGCGTCGAAGCGCGGCTTGGCGCGGGCGAAGGCGATGAATTCGCTGGTGCACACCGGGGTGAAGTCCGCCGGGTGGGAGAACAGCAGCAGCCAGCGGCCGCGGTAGTCGCTCAGGGCGACGTCGCCGCGGGTGGTGCGGGCGCGGAACTCCGGCGCACGGTCGTTCTGGCGCAGCGGCGGCATGGAGGGAGCGGAACAGGCATTGGCTTCCACGGTGATCCAGATCCTCGGCTGAACAGGCCCGTCATGCTACCGCCCCGGCCCGGTAGCGTCGACGGCGACACTTCGACGTTTTCATAATTGCACTATTAAAGAAATAGTGTAAGCATGATTCAGATCAATGTCGCAGGAGACGTCCCCCATGTCCGCCCTCCACGCCGATGCCGCCCTGGCCGCCGCCAGCGCACTGATCGACGACGCCACCAGCGGCCGCGCCCCCGCCCCGCAGGTCACCTCGTTCTTCGACGAAGCCACCTTCACCGTCAGCCATGTGGTGCGCGACCCCACCAGCAACGCCTGCGCCATCATCGACAGCGTGCTCGACTTCGACCAGGCCAGCGGC
The DNA here is from genome assembly GCF_000725445.1 of Pseudomonas sp. AAC. Lineage (NCBI taxonomy): Bacteria > Pseudomonadati > Pseudomonadota > Gammaproteobacteria > Pseudomonadales > Pseudomonadaceae > Pseudomonas > Pseudomonas sp. AAC. Next base: position 551,516 of record NZ_KL647098.1, read on the forward strand.
CGCACCCACCAGGAGTCGGCCCAGGCCCTGGTGGAGTTCGTCCAGGCCAACGACCTGCGGGTGTCCTGGCTGCTGGAGACCCACGCCCATGCCGACCACCTGTCCGCCGCGCCGCTGCTGCAGGAGCGCCTGGGCGGGCGCCTGGCGATCGGCGAGCGGATCACCCGGGTGCAGCAGACCTTCGGCAAGATCTTCAACGCCGGCAGCGCCTTCGCCCGCGACGGCAGCCAGTTCGACCATCTTTTCGCGGATGGCGAAAGTTTCCGCATCGGCAACCTGCAGGCCATCGCCCTGCACGTGCCCGGGCATACCCCGGCCTGTATGGCCTACGTGATCGGCGATGCGGTGTTCCCCGGCGACACCCTGTTCATGCCCGACTACGGCACCGCGCGCTGCGACTTCCCCGGCGGCGACAGCGCCACGCTGTTCCGCTCCATCCGCCGGCTGCTCGACCTGCCGCAGCGGGCACGGGTGTTCCTCTGCCACGACTACAAGGCCCCCAGCCGCGACCACTACGCCTGGGAAACCAGCATCGGCGCGCAGCGCGCCGGCAACATCCACGTCCACGACGGCGTGAGCGAGGCCGCGTTCGTCGCCATGCGCGACGCCCGCGACGCCACCCTGCCGATGCCGCGCCTGATGCTGCCCTCGGTGCAGGTGAACATGCGCGGCGGCCACCTGCCGGAGCCGGAAGACAACGGCGTGCGCTACCTCAAGCTGCCGCTGAACCTGCTCTGAGCCGCCGACGGCGGGCCATGACGGCCGCTGTCCCGCCGCCCTCCCCTTGCCTTGCGCCGCCGAAAGAAGAAGAGGAACCCGCCATGCAACGTCTGCCCCTGGACGATGGCCTTTGCGTCGCCCCGCAACTGAACCCCGAAGACCTTCCCGCCCTGGCCGCCGCCGGCATCCGCAGCCTGGTCTGCAACCGCCCCGACGGCGAGGCCGACGACCAGCCGGGCAGCCAGGCCATGGCCGCGGCCGCCGCCGCCCAGGGCCTGGAGTTCGCCTACCTGCCGGTGATCAGCGGCGCCATCGGCGACGCCGACGTCCACGCCTTCGCCGCCGCCCTGGAGCAGCTGCCCGGCCCGGTGCTCGCCTACTGCCGCACCGGCACCCGCTCGGCCACCCTCTGGGCGCTGTCCCAGGCCGGGCAACGGCCCCTGGACGACATACTCGCCCGCGCCGCCCGGGCCGGCTTTGATCTCGGCCAGCTGCGCCCGCGCCTGCAGGCCGCCGCCAGCCCCCGCCCGGGGCGTGGCGAGCCCACCTATGACCTGGTGGTGATCGGCGCCGGCGCCGCCGGCCTGGCCACCTGCGCCAGCCTGCTCAAGCGCCGCCAGAACCTGAGCATCTGCATGGTCGAGCCGGCCACTGAGCACTACTACCAGCCGGGCTGGACCATGGTCGGCGCCGGCGTCTTCACCCAGGACCGCACGGTGCGCCCGATGGCGGCGCTGATCCCCAACTGCGTGGCCTGGGAACGCTCCGCCGCGGCGGCCTTCGCGCCCCAGGACGACCGCGTGATCCTGGCCAACGGCGCCAGCCTGAAGTACCGCGTGCTGGTCCTGGCCCCCGGCCTGAAGCTGGACTGGAACGCCATCCCCGGCCTGGCCGACACCCTGGGGCGCAACGGCGTGACCTCCAACTACCGCTTCGACTTGGCGCCCTACACCTGGCAGCTGGTGCGCGGCCTGCACCGTGGCCGCGCGCTCTTCACCCAGCCACCGATGCCGATCAAGTGCGCCGGCGCGCCGCAGAAGGCCATGTACCTGTCCGCCGACCACTGGCTGCGCGGCGGCCGCCTGGAGGGCATCGATATCCAGTTCCACACAGCCGGCGCCGCGCTGTTCGGCGTGGCGGACTACGTGCCGGCATTGATGGAGTACGTCGAGCGCTACCGCGCCCAGCTCAACTTCGGCTCGACCCTGGCGGCCGTCGACGGCCCGGCGCGCACCGCCACCTTCGCCCGCACCGACGCCGACGGCCAGCGCCACGAGGAAGTGCGCGAGTTCGACATGCTCCACGTGTGCCCGCCGCAGACCGCTCCGGACTTCATCCGCAGCAGCCCGCTGGCCGGCGACGGCGGCTGGATCGACGTCGACCCGGTGACCTTGCGCCATGCGCGCTTCGCCAACGTCTTCGCCCTCGGCGACGCCAGCGCCGCGCCCAACGCCAAGACCGCCGCGGCGGCGCGCAAGCAGGCCCCGGTGGTGGCGCACAACGCCCTCGCCTGCCTCGACGGCCTGCCCCTGACCGCGGCCTACGACGGCTACGGCTCCTGCCCGCTGACCGTGGAGCGCGGCAAGATCGTGCTCGCCGAGTTCGGCTACGGCGGCAAGCTGCTGCCCACCTTCCCGCGCTGGCTGCTCGATGGCCGCAAGCCGTCGCGCCTGGCCTGGCACCTGAAGTCCGAGGCGCTGCCGGGCATCTACTGGAACGCCATGCTCAAGGGCCGCGAGTGGCTCTGCGCGCCCGGCCGGCGCCGCGCCGGACAGTCCGCCTGAGGAAGCCGCGATGCCGACCCTCAGCCTGTTGCAGTACCTGCTCGGCGCCGCCGCCGGATCGCTGGTGGGCTTCACCCTCGGCCTGGTCGGCGGGGGCGGCTCGATCCTCGCCGTGCCGCTGATGGTCTACCTGGTCGGCGTCGACAACCCCCACGTCGCCATCGGCACCAGCGCCCTGGCGGTGGCCGCCAACGCCGCCGCCAACCTGCTCAACCATGCCCGCCGCGGCAACGTGAAGTGGCCCTGCGCCTCACTGTTCGCCCTGGTCGGGGTGGTCGGCGCCTTCTTCGGCTCGTCCCTGGGCAAGGCCTTCGACGGCCAGAAGCTGCTGGCGCTGTTCGCCCTGCTGATGCTGGTGGTGGCGGCGCTGATGCTGCGCGGGCGCGACAGCGAAGGCGACGCCGCGGTGGCCCTGGGCCGCGGCAACGCCCCGCGGCTGGCGGCATTCGGCGGCCTGGCCGGGGCCCTGTCGGGGTTCTTCGGCATCGGCGGCGGCTTCCTCATCGTGCCCGGCCTGATGGCCGCCACGCGCATGCCGATCCTCTTCGCCGTGGGCAGTTCGCTGGTGGCGGTGACCGCCTTCGGCCTGACCACCGCGCTCAACTACGCGCGCTCGGGCCTGGTGGACTGGCCGCTGGCGGTGGTGTTCATCGGCGGCGGGGTGGCCGGCGGGATGTGCGGCGCCTGGCTGGCGACGCGCCTGTCGCGCAGCCAGGGCACCCTGAACCTGGTGTCGGCGGCGATGATCGGCGCCACCGCGCTGTACATGCTCTACCGCAGCCTGGGGGCGCTGGGCGTCATATGAACGGCCGGGCTGCGCACCGCTCAGGTGTACTTGGTGAAGATCGCCCGGACCCGCTGCAGCGTCTGCGCCGCGTCCTGCTCCTGGTCCTCGAACGCCTCTTCCAGCAGGCAGGCGAGCAGTTCCTGGTAGGCCTTTTCCAGGGCCTTGCGCGCCGCGCGGAACTGCAGCGCGATGGTCTCGCACTCCTCGCCCCGGCGGATCATGGCCTGCAACCCGCGGATCTGGCCCTCGACCCGGGCCAGGCGGTTGAGCATCGCTTCCTGGGGGGTGATATCGCTTTTTCTGCTCACGTGTACCTTCCAACGCGCATCCCGAGGTGAAGGCTCCATGGGGTTCCCATCCACGGCAACCCGGCGCCCGGGCGTGAGGGTAGCGTTGTTCGGCGGGCACAGCCAGCCCGGCGGCGGGGCAGCCGCCGGGCATGGCCCGCGCCCGGCCTCAGGAGCGCTTGCAGCTCCCGCAGGTGCTGATGCCCAGCAGCGGATAGGCCGGGCAGAAACGGAAGATGCCGGTGGCCAGCGGCACCACGCCGATCCACCCCCACCAGCCGATCACGCCGGCGAGGCTCAGCCCGATCAGCAGCAGCCCCACGACGATGCGCACAACGCGATCGATGGTCCCGACATTCGCTTTCATGACGATCTCCTTGGTCAGGTCCCGCGCTGGCCATCCAGCGCGGTGAAGATGAGCGGCCGGCTTGCCGGGTCGGGCTCCGGACGAGGGTCCGTGCGCCCGCTGCGTCAATCTGCCATCTCATTGGAAGGGCATTTCCAACATACCCTATGGGGTATTACAGCAGTCGCTCCGGAGGTGCACAAGTGAGTGCGTCAATCCGCTACCCGAAGCTGGTGAAGGAACTGGCGGCCATCCTGCTGATCAAGCTGGTGCTGCTCCTGGCCATCAAGGCCATCTGGTTCGACCACCCCACCCTTCCCGCCGAGGGCGAACGGCAGGTCAGCGCGCACCTGCTGGGCACCCCCGACCCCGTATCCACCCCCACCTCATCCCCCGCCAAGGAGTCCCCGTGATGATTTCCGAAGCCGTAGTCGACCTGTCACGCCTGCAGTTCGCCATGACGGCGATGTACCACTTCCTGTTCGTGCCCCTGACGCTGGGCCTCGCCTTCCTGCTGGCGATCATGGAGTCGGTCTACGTGATGACCGGCAAGCAGGTGTACAAGGACATGACGCAGTTCTGGGGCAAGCTGTTCGGCATCAACTTCGCCCTCGGCGTCACCACCGGGCTGACCATGGAGTTCCAGTTCGGCACCAACTGGGCCTACTACTCCCACTACGTCGGCGACATCTTCGGCGCGCCCCTGGCCATCGAGGGGCTGATGGCGTTCTTCCTCGAATCCACCTTCATCGGCCTGTTCTTCTTCGGCTGGGATCGCCTGTCCAAGGTCCAGCACCTGAGCGTGACCTGGCTGGTGGCGCTGGGCTCGAACCTCTCGGCGCTGTGGATCCTGATCGCCAATGGCTGGATGCAGAACCCGGTGGGTGCGGAATTCAACTTCCAGACCATGCGCATGGAGCTGACCGATTTCGGCGCGCTGCTGTTCAACCCGGTGGCCCAGGTCAAGTTCGTCCACACCGTGGCCGCCGGCTACGTCACCGGGGCGATCTTCGTCCTGGCCATCTCCAGCTACTACCTGCTCAAGGGCCGCGACCAGGGCTTCGCCCGCCGCTCCTTCGCCATCGCCTCGGCCTTCGGCCTGGCCTCGATCCTCTCGGTGATCATCCTCGGCGACGAGTCCGGCTACGAGATCGGCGACGTGCAGAAGACCAAGCTGGCCGCCATCGAGGCCGAGTGGAACACCGAGCAGGCGCCGGCCGGCTTCACCCTGTTCGGCATCCCCGACCAGGAGCAGATGCGCACCCATTACGCGATCAGGATTCCCTATGCGCTGGGCATCATCGCCACCCGCTCGCTGGACAAGGAGGTCACCGGCATCAAGGACCTGCTGGTGCAGCACGAGGCGCGCATCCGCAACGGCATGCAGGCCTACGCGCTGCTGGAACAGTTGCGCGGCGGCGACACCTCCGCGGCCACCCTCGCCGCCTTCGATGATGTGAAGCAGGACCTGGGCTACGGCCTGCTGCTGAAGAAGTACACCGACAAGGTGGTGGACGCCAGCGAAGAGCAGATCCGCCTGGCCACCCTGGACACCATCCCCGACGTGCTCACGCTGTTCTTCAGCTTCCGCGCCATGGTCGCCTGCGGCTTCCTCATGCTCGCCCTGTTCGCCTGCGCCTTCTGGGCCTCGGCGCGCAAGAACGAGGAGCGCAAGCCCTGGCTGCTGAAGTGGGCGCTGCTGAGCCTGCCGCTGCCCTGGATCGCCGCGCAGACCGGCTGGTACGTCGCCGAGCACGGCCGCCAGCCCTGGTCCATCGGCGAGGTGCTGCCGGTGCACCTGTCCGCCTCCAGCCTGGGCACCCACGACCTGTGGGGCTCGCTGATCGCGCTGGTGGCCTTCTACAGCCTGCTGCTGGTGGTGGAGCTGTACCTGATGATCAAGTTCGCCCGCCTCGGCCCGTCGAGCCTGCACACCGGCCGCTACCACTTCGAGCAGGGCGCCGCGCAGCGCCCGGCCATTGCCTGAGGAGCCCGCCATGGACTACGAAACCCTGAAGATCACCTGGTGGGTGCTGATCGGCGTGCTGCTGATCGGCTTCGCCCTCACCGACGGCTTCGACATGGGCGCCATGGCGCTGCTGCCCTTCGTCGCCCGGGACGACCACGAGCGCCGCGTGGCGATCAACACCATCGCCCCGCACTGGGACGGCAACCAGGTGTGGTTCATCACCGCCGGCGGCGCGCTCTTCGCCGCCTGGCCGATGGTCTACGCCACCGCCTTCTCCGGGCTCTACTGGGCCATGCTGCTGGTGCTGTTCGCGCTGTTCTGCCGGCCGGTGGGCTTCGACTACCGCAGCAAGCTGGAGAACCCGCGCTGGCGCGCGGCCTGGGACTGGGCGCTGTTCGTCGGCGGCTGCGTCCCGGCGCTGGTGTTCGGCGTGGCCTTCGGCAACCTGTTCCTGGGCCTGCCGTTCAACCTCGACGAAATGATGCGGCCGACCTACAGCGGCTCGTTCTTTGCCCTGCTCAACCCCTTCGCCCTGCTCGCCGGGGTGGTCAGCCTGAGCATGCTCTGCCTGCACGGCGGCGCCTGGCTGATGCTGCGCACCGACGGCGAACTGGCCGAACGCTCGCGCCGCGCCGCGCAACTGTGCGCGCTGGTGTACCTGGCGGCCTTCATCGGCGCCGGGCTGTGGCTCAGCCTGGGCATGCACGGCTTCAGCCTGGCCTCGGCGGTGGACGGCAACGCCGTGCTCAACCCGCTGCACAAGCAGGTGACGCTGGACAACGCCGGCTGGCTGGCCAACTACCACAAGCAACCGCTGACCATGCTGGCCCCGGCGCTGGGCATCCTCGGCGGGCTGCTCGCCCTGGCCAGCGCCAGCGGCAACAGGGGCGGCCTGGCCTTCCTCGGCAGCGCCCTGGCCATCGTCGGCACTATCTGCACCGCCGGCTTCGCCCTGTTCCCCTTCGTCTTCCCCTCCAGCGAGAACCCGGCGGCCAGCCTGACGCTGTGGGACGCGGTGTCCAGCCACAAGACCCTCGGCATCATGTTCGCCGTGGCCTGCATCTTCGTGCCGCTGATCCTTTGCTACACGCTCTGGGGCTACGTGCGCATGTGGGGCCGGCTGAACCGCGGGCACATCGACGCCAACCCCCACGGACTCTACTGAGGAGCGACAAGCATGTGGTACTTCACCTGGATTCTCGGCGTGCTGCTGGCCTGCAGCTTCGGCATCATCAACGCCCTCTGGCTGGAAACCACCCAGGACCTGGACAGCGATGACCGCCGCCAGTCCTGAACGCGCCCTGCGCCGCCGCTGGAGCCGCGCGCTGTCGTTGCTGCTGGCGGCGCCGCTGGCGCTGGTGCTGCTGATCCACCCGGCGCTGATGCTCGACGCCAACGGCGGCTACAGCCACGGCCTGCTGATGCTGGTGATGCTCGGCGTGAGCGGCGGCTTCGTCCACGGCGTGGGCTTCGAACCGCGCGGCCGGCTCTGGGCGCTGCTGTTCGGGCCGGCCGTGGCCTGGCCGCTGATGCTGCTGGGCTATGGCCTGCTGCTCTACGCGCGGACGAGTTGAGGCCGGCTCACTTCGAAAGCGCCAGGCCAAACCTGAACAACAGTTGAACGGCGCGGTCGTCGCGCATGGAAACAGTCCGGAAGCCTTGACCCAGGTCATTCGTTTCCGGCCTCCGGCGCAAACATAGTGAAACCGAGCGCCCGAGGGGGCCGGACATGGACGCCGGCGAGTTATCCCACCCTCGGGCGCTCCCCCATCGCAGCGTAGGGCGCATAACGCCCCGGGGCGTTATCCGCCGTTGGCCCCGACTCCGGCGTTCCGGCCGTCGTAGGATGGGTTGAGCTTGCGATACCCATCGGGCCATGGTGATGGGTATCGCTTCGCTCAACGCCATCCTACGAAAAGCGCCTCGCATGGCGGGTAAGACAAGCCGCCCCGGCACCATGCCCATGTAGGAGCGCGCCCTGCGCGCGAAATCGCGGGCAGGGCCCGCTCCTACACAAAGCTCTGGACCACTCGGCGTGAAGCGGGGCTACAGCGCTCCCGGGTAACGTACTGTTGTAGGAGCGGACCTTGTCCGCGATTTTCGGCTGCGGGCCGGAACATTGGTGACAGGCCCAAGAGCCCCTCTCCCCCAAAGCCGCAGGCACGCACCATTCGCAAGCGCGATTCGCGGATGAGATCCGCTACGGGCTGCCCCGGCACCGTGCCCATGTAGGAGCGCGCCCTGCGCGCGGAATCGCGGGCAGGGGCCTACGGGTCCAGGAAGCACGGCTTTTCGTAGGATGGCGTTGAGCGAAGCGATACCCATCACCGCAACCGCATGGGTTTCGCAAGCTCAACCATCCTACGAAGAGCACCTCGGCGCAAGACAGTTGCTCCTACGCAAAGCTCTCCGATCCCCCATGAAAAAGCCGCCACGACGCATGGGGTCGTCGTGGCGGCCAAGGGGAATGAATCGGACGGCCGAAGCCGGCATTCACGAACTCAAGGCGGTTTGAATGAAGTCAACGGGCGACCCTCGATATATGGAACACACAGTATCGACTGACACTTATAAAAGTCTTTAATCCGCAGCAAAACTAGAACTTGGCTTCCAGATCCAATTGCAGCGTATCGATATCCGCATCTTTACGCGAACCACTGGCGGCATCCGACCTGGCCATGAAATAAGTGGCACCCAGGGCGAAGTTCTTGTCGATGTCGTAGGCAACCTTGAACTTGTGACCACGAGACGCGGTGTAACCATTGGCGAAGTCCGAATCGGTAAATGCCCCGACCACCGCATTACGCTGCACGTCGCGATAGTTGTAGTCGAAGCTGAAGTCACCCACCTTGGTCTTCGCGCCGGTCAGCCAGGCAGTATCTTCGTTGCTATCGGTCGCCTGGTTGACCACGTACTGGCCGTACAGCGAAAGCGGGACCGGCAGGTTGCCGAAGTCCAGTTGGCCGAAGCCTTCGTAGAGGCGGAAGTCCCTGGTGGTGTTGCCGTTGGCGGAAAGCTGGCACGGCATCGTGGTGGCCGAGCCGCAAGTGCTGTCGGTGTCGTTGTCGTAGGCGTAAAGGCTTGCCCCGAGGGTCGCCTTGATGCCGTCGATGGGCGCGAAGCGGGCGCCGAACTGGCCGCTGTACAGGCGCAGGTCATGCTGGAAGGCGTAGCCTTCGCCGTCGACGTTGTCCTTCAGGTTGAAGTAGCCGGCGCTGCCGAACAGCTCGACGCTGCCGCCCAGCGGGTATTTGTAGGTGGCGGCGAAGCCTTCGGGGTTGATGTCGCCGTCCCAGATGACGTCGCCTTCGCTGACCCACGGCTGGTTCATCTTGCCGCCGATCAGGTGCAGGTTCTTCACCGCGGTGGGGTGGAAGTCGATGTAGGCCTGGTCCAGCCACAGCTGCTTCTTGTCGAAGTAGTTGTCCATGCTCTGGTTGGTCGAACGGGCGTCGTCGCCACTGCCGGTGGCGATGCGGATGCCGGTGTCCACCTGCGGGTTGATCTGGCTGTAGAAGCCGACCCGCGCGCGGATGCGCTGGCGGTTCTGGTCGCCCTTGCTGCCGCTGTTCTGCGCATGCACGGTTTCCTGGCGCACGCGGACGTCGCCCTTCACCTGGGTCCTGGCGGCCCAGGCGATGCTCTGCTCGAAAGCGCTCATCTGCTCCTTCTTCGCCTTGGCCTGCTCCGCGGCGGCCTGGTTCTCCTTGTCCAGCTCGGCCGTGAGTTCGGTGTACTGGGCGGCGCTGATCGAGCCATTGGCCTTGAGCATTTCCAACAGCCTGGCATCGACCCCCGCCTGCGCCGGAACACTCACAACGAGCAATGCCCCGGCACAAATCCCCATCCCGCCCAGTGCAGAAATACTACGCATCAAGAATCTCCTGAAATCCGATAAAGGCGGCAACTGCCACCCAATTAATTCGGTTCCCACAAAGTTCTCCGCCACCGGCGAAGACCTTGTCCCCAAACCGGGGCCGATTCTTGTTTTTTGAATATTGCAGAATGGTTTCAGGCGAAGGCGGAACATGAACCAGCAGAACATCAAGAGCCTCTGCAGCCCTTATGGATTGCGGATTAATATACTATTTGGCGAGGGTGTTTTTACGCGCAGCGGCTATATTGGCGAACGGGAAATACTTAGCATTTTATAAGTGAAGAACTCTTTTATTTTCGGTCGAATGGAAGTTCTTACGAGCCTCTGAATAGATTGGCCTCGCCGCCTCAGCTCCAACCCCAGAACATCAACCACCAGCCACCCAGCACCGGCACGCAGGCCAGCGCCAGGCAGGCCAGCGCGGCTGGCTGGCGCAGGGGCGCGACGCCGCGGCGGCGGAGGATCCGCCAGCCCAGCCACAGCGTCCAGGCGCAGGCGCCCGCCAGCAGCAGGGCCCGCGCCGGCTGCACCCAGCCGAGGGCCAGCCCTTCGTAGCGCAGCAGTTTCACGGTGGTGGCCGAAAGCCCGAGGAACAGCCCGCAGCCGCCCAGGGGAATCAGCGCCTGGGCCAGGTGCCCGTGCAGCCCCCGCCCTTTCCCCGACACCCTGCCGGCCAGGCGCAGCAGCGCCGTCAGCCAGGTGCCCATGAGCAGCGCCCAGGCCAGCACGTAGAAGACCAGTACGCCGCCGTCGAGCCAGGTGAAGAGGTCGTTGTTCTGCGGGTAATGCGTCAGCACCCACCAGGGCGCGTTGGCTTCCAGCGGCCAGAGGATGCCCCGCTCCACCAGCCACTCCGCGCTCGTCTGCTTGAGTGCGATGAACCAGGGGCTGAGCGTCCAGTTGAAGGCGCCCATGGCCAGGCCGATCACCCCGAACAGCAGCAGGCGCGCCGGCCAGGGGCTTTCCGTGCGCTGGCCGTGGACGACGATTTCCTCGTTCGGCCAGCGCGGGCTCAGGGCCACGGCGCCGCGCTGGCCGCTGCAGCGGCCGCAGGAATGGCAGTCGGCGCAGCCGCTCATGCGGCGGATGTCGATCAGCGGGGCGCAGTTGGGCGTCGGCAGGTGCGGCCCGGCATTGGCCAGCCAGCGCGCCTCGTCGACGCGGAAGTGCACCGGCGCCAGCCGCGCGAGCAGGTTGAACACTCCGCTGACCGGGCACAGGTAGCGGCACCAGACGCGCTTGCCGCGCCCGTAGAGGAAGCCCACCAGCATCGCCGCAAGGGTCGAGCCGCCGAGGATCAGCAGCGCCGGCAGCGCGTAGTCGTAGACGCTGACCAGTTGCCCGTACAGGGTGGTCAGGCAGAAGGCCAGGAACGGCCAGCCGCCCCAGCGCATCCAGCGCGGCACGCCACGCCCGCGGCCGTGCCGGCTCGCCCATTCGCTGAGTGCGCCCTCGGGGCAGAACAGCCCGCACCAGAGCCGCCCGAACAGCAGCATCGACAGCAGCACGAAGGGCCACCAGATGCCCCAGAACACGAACTGCGCGAACACCGCCAGGTTGTCCAGCATGCGCGCCTGGGCCGGCGGCAGGTCCAGGCAGGCCGGGACGATCAGCAGCACCGCGTAGAACAGCACCACGGCCCATTGCAGGGCGCGGATCAGCCCGGCATGCCAGCGCATGCCGTCCCCCAGCCGGGCCAACGACCGGGCCAACAAGAGGGAAGGCGCGCCCTTCATGCCAGCCGGGCCTCGACGCGGCGCTCGCCGCGTCGGCACAGGTAGCTCGCCAGCGCCCAGTAGGCCGGCAACAGCAGCACCGCCAGCAGCGAGGGCGCGGCGCGGTATCCGGCGAAGCCGGCCAGGGCGGCCCCCAGGCCGTGGCCGTCACTGAGCCAGGCGGAGGTGTCCCAGAGCGGATCGCCGAACAGCCCGTAGCACCATTCGGGCAGGTCCAGCGCCATGACCTGCCCCGCCACCCGGTCCAGCGCCGCCATCAGCAGGGCGCCGCCGAGCAGCAGCAGGAGGACTTCGCTGACGCGGAAGAAGCGCCGCCAGGTGAGTATCCGCGAGGACCACTGCAGCGCGGCGTAGGTGGCCAGCGCCAGCAGGAAGCCGAGCACGCCGCCCAGGGCGAACCAGCTCCAGTCCGCCCCCTGCTGCGCGCCGATGCCGTAGAGGAACACCACCGTCTCGCTGCCTTCGCGGGCCACCGCCAGCATCGCCAGCAGCAGCACGCCCCAGCCGCCATCCTCGGCGATGCTGCGCTCGGCGTCCCGCTCCAGCTGGCGCTTCATGTCGCGCCCATGGCGGTGCATCCACACCACCATCTGCAGGATCAGCAGGCTGGCGCAGAGCACCATGGCAGCCTGGAACCATTCGCCGGAGGGCCCCGCCAGCCACTCCCCGGCGAGCATGAACAGCGCGGCCAGCGAGCAGGCCAGCACGACGCCCAGCCCTACCCCGCTCCAGAGCATGCGCAGGCCGCGCGCGGGCTCCGGGCGATGGCAGAGCCAGGCATGCAGGATGCCGACGACCAGCAGCGCCTCGACGCTCTCCCGCCAGACGATGAACAAGGATTGCAGCATGCTTGGCTCCCGCTCAGTGCGCCACGATCTCGCCTTGCGGCAGGTCCATGTGGAATTCGTCGAAGAAGGGATAGCGGCCGGGACGCAGGGGGTGGATCACCACGAACGAGGTGACGCCCGGCGAGAGCACCTTCTCCACCCGCAGCGGCGTGCTCTCGAACTCGGCCGGCCCGCTGCCGGCGTTGCGCACCACGACCTTGAAGCGCTGCCCGGCGGGCACTTCCAGGGTCTGGGGGGTGAAGTGGCCATCGCTGATGGTCAGCTCATAGGTGGGGAGCGGCGCCGCCTGCGCGGCAACGGCGAACGACAGTGCCAGCAGGCAGAAGAACGAGCGCAACATGACGGCCTCGCGACTCTCGGGGAAGGTAACGCCGCACCCGCAACGGGTGCGGCCCGCGCATCAATAGCCGCCTTTCTTGCCGATGCCGGCGTAGGTGAAGTCGTATTCCACCTTGCAGGTCTCGAACCAGGGCGCCACGCCGGTTTCCTTGTCGACGTGGCGGCCGAACATGGAGGTCTCCGACGGCGGCAGGATGGTGTAGGTCAGGTGGTACTTGCCCGGCCCGAGCAGCTTGAGGTTATCGCCGTAGTGCGGGCCGTCGCTGGCCACCATGCCGTGGAAATTACCCTTGAGGACCTGGTCGCTGCCGTCCTTGCGCAGCTCGTAGGCCACCCGCAGGTAGGGAATCCAGCTGCCTTCCTGGAAGCCGTTGGGGTTGTCGGCGGTGGCGGCGATGTCGGCCTCAAGGTGCACGTCGGACTGCGCGGCGGCGCGCATCATCCCGGGCGGGTCCATCTCGATCGGCTGCAGGTACACCGCGCCGATCTCCATCCCGCCGCAGGCCTGCGGCGCGCCGATGGGGTACTCCTTGGCCGCCGCGAACGGGGCGGCGAGCGCCAGTATCACGGGAACGGCGCGGTTGATTCGCATGGTCTTCTCCTTGGCTCGACAGATGAGGAATCGCGAGCTCGCATTTAGGGACCAAACGACGCCATTGAGAATGATTTGTATCAAGAATTCCTGAAGTAAATCCGCAAACCTGCGCGGCAAGGACGAGAAGACCAGGGCTGTCCACTTCCAGGCTCACGGCGTAGATTGCCGATAGGCCAGCCCGGCGCAGAAGAGGGAGCGCCAGGGGCGCTCCCCTTTCCCCGGCCCTGCCCTACCAGAGCGGCAAGGTGTAGCTGACGATCAGCCGCGTTTCGTCCAGGTCGTTGCCGAAGCTGCTGCGGAAGGTGCTGTTGCGCACCTTGAAGCCGAGGTTCTTCAGCGCCCCGTCCTGCACCACGTAGCCGATGTCGGTGTCGCGCTCCCACTCCTTGCCGTCGCCCTGACCGTTGAGCAGGTCGACGTTGTCGCCGCGCAGGTAGCGCGTCATCAGGCTCAGGCCGGGCAGGCCGAGGGCGGCGAAGTTGTAGTCGTAGCGCAGTTGCCAGGAGCGTTCGTCCTTGTTGGCGAAGTCGCCGATCTGCACGTAGTTGACCAGGTACGGATCGGTGCCGGTCAGGTAGGCGAAGCCGGTGTCGCCGGACATGCGCTGGTAGCCCAGGCCGAAGGCGTGGTTGTCGAGCCTGTAGGTGAACATCGCGTTGAGCGCGCGGTTGTCGACGTTGCTGCCGCCGTCGTCGGTGGAGCGCGCCCAGCGGATGTCGGACTTCAGCGACTGGCCGGCGGCGATCGGCAGCACGTGCACCAGGCCCAGGTAGTGCTGGCGGTAGAGGTCTTCGAGATTGGCGTAGTGGTAGCTGGTGCTCAGGCGCTCGCTCCAGCGGTAGGTGCCGCCGGCCAGGTTGAAGCGGTCGCTGCTGAGGTGGCTGCCGGCATTGATGTTGCGCTTGTTGCCGCGGGTGACGCTGAGGTCCTCGGCGTTGGACGAGTCGCGCTGCTTGACCTGGCGCAGTTGGCCGGCCTGCAGGTCGAGGTCGTCGAGTTCCTTGGACTCCACCAGCGCGCCCTGGAAGGTCTGGGGCAGCAGGCGGGTGTCGTTGTACTGCACCACCGGCAACTTGGGCAGCAGGGTGCCGACTTTCAGGGTGCTGCGGGAGACGCGCAGCTTGGCGGTCAGGCCGAGGTCGCTGTAGTCGTCGGCGGCGCGCCCGCTGCTGGCGGAATACGGCAGCAGCCCGGAGCCGGAGCGGTCGGGGCTGGAATCGAGCTTGAGGCCCAGCAGGCCGAGGGCATCGATGCCCACGCCAACGGTGCCGTCGGTGTAGCCGGACTCGTAGCGCAGCAGGAAGCCCTGCGCCCACTCCTCCGAGTAGGACTGTTTGGCGCCGCTCTGGCGGTAGTCGCGGTTGAAGTAGAAGTTGCGCATTTCCAGGCTGGCCTTGCTGTCGGCCAGGAACTCGGCATGGGCGAACGGGGGCAGCAGCGCCAGTCCGGAGACCAGCACAGGGAGTCGACGAATAGTCATTGTTGTTGTTTCTTTGCAGGGTGTTGGCGAAACGCCGGGCCGGCGGAGTCCGGCCCGGCAAGGGGTGGACTGGGGCTCAGACGGCCTTTTCCAGCGCCGGGACGATCTCGAACAGATCGCCCACCAGGCCGTAGTCGGCGACCTGGAAGATCGGCGCCTCTTCGTCCTTGTTGATGGCCACGATGACTTTCGAGTCCTTCATGCCCGCCAGGTGCTGGATGGCGCCGGAGATACCCACCGCGATGTAGAGCTGCGGCGCGACTATCTTGCCGGTCTGGCCGACCTGCATGTCGTTCGGCACGAAACCGGCGTCGACCGCGGCGCGGGAAGCGCCGACGGCGGCGCCGAGCTTATCGGCCAGAGCATAGAGCAGCTTGAAGTTGTCGCCGTTGCCCATGCCGCGGCCACCGGAGACCACGATCTTCGCGGCGGTCAGCTCCGGGCGGTCGGACTTGGCCAGCTCTTCGCCAATGAAAGTCGAGCTGCGGGCATCGAAGACCTCGCCCAGCGCCTCGATGCTGGCACTGCCGCCTTCGGCACTCGCCGCATCGAAGCCGGTGGTGCGTACGCTGATGACCTTGATCGGCGCCGAGGACTGCACGGTGGCGATGGCGTTGCCGGCGTAGATCGGGCGCTTGAAGGTGTCGGCGCCGAGCACCTCGACGATCTCGGAAATCTGGTCGACATCCAGCAGCGCGGCGACGCGCGGCAGGTAGTTCTTGCCGTTGGTGGTGGCCGGGGCCAGCAGGTGGGTGAAGTTCTGGGCGATGGAAACCACCAGCGGCGCGATGTTCTCCGGCAGTTGGTGGGCGTAGGCGGCGTCGTCGGCGACCAGCACCCTGGCAACGCCCGCGATCTTGGCGGCGGCTTCGGCCACGGCGCCGACGTTCTGGCCGGCGACCAGCACGACAATATCGCCACCCACTTTCTGCGCAGCGGTGACGGTGTTCAGCGTCGCCGCAGCCAGCGCGCCATTCGAATGTTCTGCAACAACCAGGACAGCCATCAGATCACCTTCGCTTCGTTCTTCAGTTTCTCGACCAGCTCGGCCACGGACTTGACCTTGATGCCGGCGCTGCGGGCCGCCGGCGCCTCGACCTTGAGGGTCTTGACGGTGGAGCCGGTGGACACGCCGAGAGCGTCCGGGGTGATCACCTCCAGCGGCTTCTTCTTCGCCTTCATGATGTTCGGCAGCGACGCGTAGCGCGGCTCGTTCAGGCGCAGGTCGGTGGTGACGATCGCCGGCAGGTTCAGCGCCACGGTCTGCAGGCCGCCGTCGATTTCGCGGGTGACCTTGACCTGAGCGCCGTCGACCTCGACCTTGGAGGCGAAGGTGCCCTGGGCGTAGCCGGTCAGCGCGGCCAGCATCTGGCCGGTCTGGTTGTTGTCGCTGTCGATGGCCTGCTTGCCGAGGATGACCAACTGCGGCTGCTCCTTGTCGACCACGGCCTTGAGCAGCTTGGCGACGGCCAGGGAGTTCAGCTCGTCGTTCGACTCGACCAACAGGGCGCGGTCGGCGCCCAGGGCCAGGGCGGTGCGCAGTTGTTCCTGGGCGGCATTCGGGCCGACCGAGACCACCACGATCTCACTGGCGACGCCCTTTTCCTTCAGGCGCACGGCCTCTTCCACGGCGATTTCGCAGAAGGGGTTCATGGACATCTTCACGTTGGCGAGATCGACGCCGGAGTTGTCCGCTTTCACCCGGACCTTCACGTTGTAATCGACCACGCGCTTTACCGCGACCACTACCTTCATTCGACTCTCCTCTTGTTGCAGGTGCGTAGGGCGAATAACCGTTCGCGGTTATCCGCCGCTTGACCTTGGTTTGGCGACGCGCCGGGCTAGACCTCGGCAGCACCGCCCGCAATTGGGGTGGGTTCGCGAGCAAGCTCGCTCCTACGATGCGTCCGCCTCCGAGCCCACCTGTCGTACCGACCGCGCCGAAGGGCTCTTCGTAGGATGGGTTGAGCGAAGCGATACCCATCCTACGGAGCTTGCTCGCGAACGCTTCACTCGCCGAGCTGCTCGATCACGCCCTTGGCCTTGAGCTCCGCCAGGCGGGCCTCGTCCAGCCCCAGGCGGCGCTTGAGCACCTCGTCGGTGTGCTCGCCGAGCATGGGCGCCGGGCGCTGGTACTGCACCGGCGTCTCGGACAGCTTGAGCGGGCTGCCGACCATCCTGAAGCCGGGGTTGAGGGCGTGGGGAATCTCCACCAGCATGTCGCGCGCCAGCACCTGCGGCTCGTCCAGGGCGCGGCCGATGTCGTTGATCACGCCGACCGGCACCTTGACCGCGTGGATACGGGCCACCCAGTTGTCGGCGCTGTCCTTGCGGAAGTGCTCGGCCAGCTGGCCGACGATGGCCTCGCGGTTGCGCACGCGGTCGGCGTTGCGGGCGAAGCGCGGGTCCTTGGGCAGTTCCGGCAGGCCGATGGCCTCGCACAGGGCGACGAACTGGCTGTCGTTGCCGCAGGCGATGATGAAGTCCCTGTCGCTGCCGGAGAACACCTGGTACGGCACGATGTTGACGTGGGCGTTGCCCTGCCGCCCCGGCGAGCGCCCGGTGGCGAGGTAGTTCTGGCTCTGGTTGCCGAGCATGGCCACCTGCACGTCCAGCAGGGCCATGTCGCAGTGCTGGCCGCGGCCGGTCTTCTCCCGCGCCAGCAGCGCGGCCTGGATGGCGACCACCGAGTACAGCCCGGTCATCACGTCGGACACCGCCACGCCGACCTTCTGCGGGCCGGCGCCGGGCACCCCGTCCTTCTCGCCGGTGATGCTCATCAGCCCGCCCATGCCCTGGATGATGAAGTCGTAGCCGGGCTCTTCCGCGCGCGGCCCGGTCTGGCCGAAGCCGGTGATGGAGCAATAGACCAGGCGCGGGTTGAGCTTGGACAGGCTTTCGTAGTCCAGCCCGTACTTGGCCAGCGAGCCGGCCTTGTAGTTCTCGATCAGCACGTCGCATTCGCCGGCCAGCGCGCGCACCAGCGCCTGGCCCTCGGGGCTGGCCAGGTTCAGCGCCACCGACAGCTTGTTGCGGTTGGTCGACTGGTAGTACGACGCCTCGGGGCTGTCCGAGCCGTCCGCGGCCTGCATGTAGGGCGGGCCCCAGCCGCGGGTGTCGTCGCCCGCGCCGGGCCGTTCGATCTTGATCACCTCCGCGCCCAGGTCGGCCAGGATCTGGCCGCACCAGGGGCCGGCCAGGACACGGCTGAGGTCGAGTACGCGGTATCCGCTCAAAGCGCCCATCTTCATCTCCTCACTGGCGCGCTCACACGCGCTCGATAACCATGGCGAGCCCCTGGCCCACGCCGATGCACAGGCTGACCACCGCATAGCGTTGACCACTGCGCTGCAGTTGTCGCGCCGCGCTCAGCGCCAGCCGCGCGCCGGAAGCCCCCAGCGGGTGGCCGACGGCGATGGCGCCGCCGTTGGGGTTGACCCGCGGATCGTCGAAGGCGACGCCCAGGCCGCTCAGGCAGCCCAGCACCTGGGCGGCGAAGGCCTCGTTGATCTCGATGATGTCCATGTCGGCGAGGCCCAGGCCGGCGCGCGCCAGCGCCTTGTTGATCGCCTCGACCGGGCCGACGCCCATGATCCGTGGCTCCACGCCCACCGCCGCGGCGGAGAGGATTCGCGCCATCGGCGCGAGCCCATGGCGCTCGCCAGCCTCTGCGGAGCCGATCAACAGCGCCGCCGCGCCATCGTTCACCCCCGAGGCGTTGCCGGCGGTGACCACGCCGCCCTCGAACAGCGGCTTCAGGCGCGCCAGCGCGGCTTCGTCGGAGTCCGGGCGCGGGTGCTCGTCCTGCTCGATCACCTTCGGCGGCGTCTTGCGCCCGGTGGGCACGCTCACCGGGGCGATCTCGCCGGCGAAGAAGCCGGCCTGGCGGGCCGCCTCGTAGCGCGCCTGGGACGCCGCGGCGAAGCGGTCGGCCTGCTCGCGGCTGATG
This sequence comes from Pseudomonas sp. AAC, assembly GCF_000725445.1. NCBI lineage: Bacteria > Pseudomonadati > Pseudomonadota > Gammaproteobacteria > Pseudomonadales > Pseudomonadaceae > Pseudomonas > Pseudomonas sp. AAC. Next base: position 570,233 of record NZ_KL647098.1, read on the forward strand.
CCGTATTCGCGGGCCACGTTATCGCCGGTCTGCGGCATGCTGTCGTTGCCGAACCCGGCGACGATCTTCGGATTGGGGAAGCGCGCGCCTATGGTGCTGTCGAACACCGCCAGGTCGCGGCTGTAGGCGGCCTCGGCCTTGGCCATGACGAAGGGCGCGCGGGACATGCTCTCGACGCCGCCGGCGACGAACAGCTCGCCCTCGCCGCAGGTCACGGCGCGGGCGGCGTCGATGACCGCGGCCAGGCCGCTGGCGCACAGGCGGTTCACCGTCTGGCCCGGCACCGTTACCGGCAGCCCGGCCAGCAGCGCGGCATGGCGGGCGACGTTGCGGCTGTCCTCGCCGGCCTGGTTGGTATTGCCGAGGATCACGTCCTCGATGGCATCGCCCGGCACGCCGTGGCGGGCGAGCAGTTCACGGATGACGTGGGCCGCCAGGTCGTCCGGGCGCACCGGCGCCAGGGCCCCGGCATGGCGGCCGAAGGGGGTGCGCAGGCCGGCATAGATAAAGGCATTGAGCATGGAAGTCTCCTTGGATCGGGTGAGCGCCGGGCCTCAGCCCAGCGCAGGCTCGGCATGGCGCAGCGACAGGCCCAGCGCGGCGCGGCGGCGCAGCCACGGGCCGGGGCGGTAGCGGGCATCGCCGGTCAGGTCGGTCATGCGTTCCAGTATCGTCAGCAGCCGCGCGGGGCCGACGGCGTCGCCCCAGGCCAGCGGCCCCTGCGGGTAGCCCAGGCCGCGGCGCACGCCTTCGTCCAGGTCGTCGACGCTGGCGATGCGCTGCTGGACGATGTCGCCGGCCAGGTTGACGATCAGCGCCAGCACGCGCTGGGCGACGAAGCCGACGCTGTCGTTGATCAGGCTGACGCCGACGCCATCGGCGGCCAGCAGCGCATGGGCGGCATCGCGCATGGCCGGGGCGGTAGCCGGGTTCTGCATCAGGCAGCGGTGGCGCTGCAGGTCGAGCAGCAGGTCGATGCACAGGGTGCGCGCCGGGTCGCTGCCGAAACGCAGGCAGGCGCTGGTCGCGTCCATGCCGTAGGGGGCCAGCAGGCAAAGGGCCTCGCTGCTCGGCTGTTCGCCCTGCTCCAGGGTAGCGCCCAGCTTCTCCAGCAACGCGCCGAGCGACTCGCGGTCTTCGTCGGACTCGGCGCCGATCCATACCGGCGGCAACACGGCCACGCTCGGCACCGGTTGCGGTGCCGGCGGATCGATCATCCTGCCGTCTTCGTAACGGTAGAAGCCACGTCCCACCTTGCGCCCCACGAAACCGGCCTCGAGCATCTGCCGGGTGAGCGCCGCCGGCCGGTAGCGCGGCTCCTGGTAGAACTGGTTGTAGATGGATTCGATCACCGGGTGCGAGACGTCCAGCGCAGTCAGGTCGAACAGCTCCAGCGGCCCCATGCGGAAGCCCAGGCCCTCGCGCAGGATGCGGTCGATGTCGGCCGGCTCGGCGATGCCTTCCTTGAGCATCTGCAGCGCCTCGGTGCTGTAGGCGCGCCCGGCGTGGTTGATGATGAAGCCGGGGGTGTCCTTGGCGCGGATGCCGCGGTGGCCCATGCGCGCGGCCAGCGCCTGCAGGCGGTCGCCCACCTGCGAGTCGCTGGCCAGGCCATCGATCACCTCGACCACCTTCATCAGCGGCACCGGGTTGAAGAAGTGGAAGCCCGCCACCCGCTCGGGGTGCCGGCAGCCGCGGGCGATGCTGGTGACCGACAGCGACGAGGTGTTGGTCGCCAGGATGCAGTCGGCGGCGACCACCGCTTCCAGCTCGGCCAGCAGCGCCTGCTTGGCGTCCAGGCGTTCGACGATGGCCTCGACCACCAGTTCGGAATCGGCCAGCTCGGCCAGGGAGCCGGCGACCAGCAGGCGGGCCAGGGCGGCGTCAGCTTCCCCGGCACTGATCTTGCCCTTCTCCGCCAGCTTGCCGAGGGTGCGCCCGAGGTTGTCGCGCGCGGCCTGCGCCGCGCCCTCGCGGGCGTCGAAGAGTTTCACCTGGATGCCGGCCTGGGCGGCGATCTGGGCGATGCCGCTGCCCATCACGCCGGTGCCGACGATGGCCATGCGTTGGATATCACGCGTCATGGGTCATTCCCCTTGGAAGCTGGCTTGGCGTTTTTCGAGGAAGGCGGCGGCGCCCTCCTTCTGGTCCCTGGAGTCGAACAGCAGCTGGAAGGCCTTGCGCTCCAGAGTCAGCGCGCTGTCCAGCGGCAGGTCGGCGCCGGCGAGCATCACCTCCTTGATCTGCGCCACGGCCAGCGGCGGCAGCGCGGCGATCTCGGCGGCCAGTTCCAGGGCGCGCGGCAAGGTCTGCGCATCGCCGACCACCTCGCTGACCATGCCCATCGCCAGGGCTTCCGGCGCCTTGACCAGGCAGCCGGTCAGGGCCATGCGCATCGCCTGGAACTTGCCCACCGCGCGGATCAGCCGCTGGGTGCCGCCGGCGCCGGGCATCAGGCCGAGCTTCACCTCCGGCTGGCCGAAGCGCGCCGACTCGCCGGCGACGATGATGTCGCAGTGCATCGCCAGCTCGCAGCCGCCGCCCAAGGCGAAGCCGTTCACCGCCGCGATCACCGGCTTGGGGCAGCGGCCGATGGCATCCCAGAGCAGCTCGGTGTGCCGGCGGTACATCTCGATGGGGCTGGCCTGGGCGAACTCGCGGATGTCCGCGCCCGCCACGAAGCACTGCTCTCCCCCGGTCAGGACGATGGCCCGCACCCGGCTGTCGTCGGCCAGCGCGCGGAAGTGCTCGGCCAGTTGCTGGCGCACGGCGGCATTGAGGGCGTTGCGGGCTTCGGGGCGGTCGATGCGGACCACCGCCACGCCATCGGCCTGGATCGTTCGGTGGACCACGCTGGGGTGCTGGTTGCTCATGATCGTGCTTGCCTCAGTATTGTTTCGTCTGACGAAACTACATTCCGTATTTACGATTCATCATAGTGAGCCTCGATCGACGCTGTAAACGACATCCGTTCTGATCAGTTATTTTTACTTTTAAAAACAATCAGTTAGTAAATATATCAGCGACAATTTTACGCAGACTGGAAAACCCTCTATAATTTCGTCTGACGAAACTGAATTTTATTTTATTGATTTTCTCGGAAAAGGGGTTCTACCATGCGCCGCAACAAGACGGAGCTGGATTCGGCTGCGCCGACGAAAAACGAAGGTGAGATCGGCCTGTTGGAACGGGGGATGTTCGACCCCGCCACGGCGCTGAGCGAGGAGGAAAACAGCGGTCAGTTCGTCACGGCCCTGGCTCGCGGCCTGGAAATCCTGCGCTGCTTCAACCCACGGGAAAACGTGCTGAGCAACCAGGACCTGGCGCGCAAGACCGGCCTGCCCAAGCCGACCGTGACGCGCCTGACCAACACCCTGATGCGCCTGGGCTGCCTCAAGCGCGAGGTGCACTCGGGCAAGTACCAGCTGGACGTCGGCGTGCTGGGCTTTGGCTACGCGATGCTGTCGAACCTGTCGATCCGCGCGGTGGCCCACCCGCTGATGGAGGAGCTGGCCAACCACGCCCAGGCGGCGGTGGCCATGGCCGCCCGCGACCGCCTGCAGATGGTGTACCTGGACGTGGTCCAGGGCCAGGGGAACATGACGATGCGCCGGCAGATCGGCAGTTACCTGCCGCTGGCGGTGAGTTCGGTGGGCCGCGCCTGCCTGGCGGCGATGCCGGAGAACGAACGGGAGTTCCTGCTCGACCACATCCGCGAGCGCGAACCGCAACACTGGCCGGCCATCCGCAAGGGCCTGGACCGCGCCTTCAGGGACTTCACCGACTACGGCTACTGCCTGTCGATCGGTGAATGGCACCGCGACGTCAACTCCGTCGCCGTGCCCTTGGTACATCCGCAGTACGGGCTGCTGGCCTTCAACTGCGGCGGACCGAGCTTCCAGCTGACCCGCGAGAAGCTCGCGGACGACATCGGGCCCCGCCTGATCAACATGGTCAACAACATAGGTGCCGCCGCTCGCTGATGCCCGGGTGACGGTGCCCTGCCAGACAGGCCCGCCCGGCGGGCCCTTGAGGAGAGCACATGATCCGAGACGCAGAGACGCTGCAGATACTTCTGGATTCCATCCACCAGTTCGTCGACGAGGTGCTGATACCGCGCGAGAACGAAGTCGCGGAAACCGACGCCATTCCCCAGGACATCGTCGAGCAGATGCGCGAGATGGGTCTGTTCGGCCTGACCATTCCCGAGGAATTCGGCGGCCTGGGCGTGACCATGGAAGAAGAGGTGAACATCACCTTCGAACTCGGCCGCACCTCCCCCGCCTTCCGCTCCTACATCGGCACCAACAACGGCATCGGCTCCATCGGCATCCTGATCGACGGCACGCCCGAACAGAAAAGCCACTACCTGCCCAGGCTCGCCAGCGGCGAACTGCTCAGCTCGTTCTGCCTGACGGAGCCGGACTCCGGCTCCGACGCCGCCTCGCTGAAGACCAGCGCGGTGCGCGACGGCGACCACTACGTGCTCAACGGCACCAAGCGCTTCATCACCAATGCCCCGCATGCCGGCATCTACACCGTGATGGCGCGCACCAACCCGGAGATCAAGGGCGCCGGCGGCATCAGCGCCTTCATCGTCGAGCGCGGCACCCCGGGCATCTCCCTGGGCAAGCCGGACCACAAGATGGGCCAGAAGGGCGCGCACACCAGCGACGTCATCTTCGACAACGTGCGCGTGCCGGCCAGCCAACTGATCGGCGGCGTCGAGGGCGTGGGCTTCAAGACCGCCATGAAGGTGCTCGACAAGGGCCGCCTGCACATCGCCGCGCTGAGCGTCGGCGCCGCCGAACGCATGCTCGACGACGCCCTGCGCTACGCCCTGGAGCGCAAGCAGTTCGGCAAGCCGATTGCCGAGTTCCAGTTGATCCAGGCGATGCTCGCCGACAGCAAGGCGGAAATCTACGCCGCCCGCTGCATGGTGCTGGACGCCGCGCGCAAGCGCGACGAGGGCCGCAACGTCAGCACCGAGGCCTCCTGCGCCAAGATGTTCGCCACCGAGATGTGCGGCCGCGTCGCCGACCGCTGCGTGCAGATCCACGGCGGCGCCGGCTACGTCAGTGAGTACGCCATCGAGCGCTTCTACCGCGACGTGCGGCTGTTCCGCATCTACGAAGGCACCACGCAGATCCAGCAGGTGGTCATCGCCCGCAACATGATCCGCGAAGCCACGCACTGAACGACGCCCTCGCCGCCCTGCCCCGCCGGGCGGCGACCCGCAGGCTTACCGATGGGCCGCAAGCGCCGGCCCACGAATAAATACAACAGGTAGTTCGCCCATGGAAACCACTGCTTCGACTTCCCAAGCGACCACCCAGAGCAAGACCTGGGTGATCGTGTTCCTGTTCTGCTTCATCGGCCTGCTGATCGATGGCGCCGACCTCATGCTGCTGTCCTACAGCCTCACCAGCCTGAAGGCCGAGTTCGGCCTGAGTAACGTCCAGGCCGGCAGCCTGGGCAGCTTCACCCTGGCCGGCATGGCCATCGGCGGCATCTACGGCGGCTGGGCGTGCGACCGCTTCGGCCGGGTGCGCACCGTGGTCTGGACCATCGTGCTGTTCTCCGTCGGCACCGCCGCGCTGGGCCTGACCCACAGCTACTGGCAGTTCGCCGCGGCGCGTTTCGTCGCCTCCCTGGGCCTTGGCGCGCTCTACGTCGCCTGCAACACCCTGATGGCCGAATACGTGCCCACCAAATACCGCACCACGGTGCTGGGCACCCTGCAGGCGGGCTGGTCGGTGGGCTACATCGTCGCCACCCTGCTGGCCGGCTGGATCCTGCCGAGCTACGGCTGGCGCTACCTGTTCTACGTCGCGATCATCCCGGTGGTGCTGGCCGTGGCCATGCGCCGCCTGGTGCCGGAACCGGCCGCCTGGGTGGAAGCCCAGGCCGAGCGCAAGCGCCGCAAGGCCCTGGGCCAGGAGGAAGTCGTCGAGAAGAAATCCGCCGGCGCGTTCCGCATGATCTTCGGCGACCGCCGCGCCCGCAGCATGTTCATCTTCTGGTCGCTGACCGCGGGCTTCCTGCAGTTCGGCTACTACGGCGTGAACAACTGGCTGCCGTCCTACCTGGAAACCGAGATGGGCATGAACTTCAAGTCCATGACCGCCTACCTGGTGGGCACCTACGCGGCGATGATCCTCGGCAAGGTCCTGGCCGGCGTCGCCTCGGACTGGCTGGGCCGGCGCAAGGTGTTCGCCTTCGGCGCCCTGGGCACCGCGGTGTTCCTGCCGGTGATCGTGCTCTACCACAGCCCCGAGGCCATTCTCTGGATGCTGGTGGTGTTCGGCTTCCTCTACGGCATCCCCTACGGCGTCAACGCCACCTACATGACCGAAAGCTTCGCCGCCCGCTACCGCGGCACCGCCGTGGGCGGCGCCTACAACATCGGCCGCATCGGCGCGGCCATCGCCCCGGCGGCCATCGGCTTCCTGGCCACCCAGGTGTCCATCGGCGCGGGCTTCCTGGTGATGGGCGCCGCCTACTTCGTCTGCGGCATCATTCCCGCCCTGCTGATCCGCGACAAGCAGTTCGATCCGCAGACGGAGTGACGTACGAGCGGAGCCCGGCGCCGAAATAGTGCCGGGCTCCGCCCTTGTCGCAAGAATCAGAAAAAATCCTTGAAGCGCCCCGCATAAACAGAAAACAAGAAAACCATTCCACTGATGCAGATCAATGAAACCGATAAAAATGATGTCATATTGACATTATTCGTAAAGAAAACTGCACAGAAAAAACAACGATTGCGTGGCAAAGACAGGGTAAGGATCGATGTTTGTGAACTGACCGTCGGAATGTATGTGCTGGAGCTCGACGAGTCCTGGGAGAACACCCCGTTTCTGTTCCGTGGCTTCCAGATCAGGACTCTCAAGGAACTGGAACGGATCAGGCAGGTAGCCAAGCATGCCTGGGTCGAGGCCCGGTCCCTGCCCGACGGCATCCCCGGGGACACCCGCGCGGAGCTTGTGCCACTCATTGGCAAGGTGGATTTCCGGCAGGAGATAGAGCAGGCGCAGCAGACCTGGGGCGAAGCGCTGGAGGTTGCCCGGGGCCTGCTGGACGCGGTGCGTCTCGGCCAGGCGCTGGACATCCCCGGGGTCAAGCGCACCATCGAAGGGTGCGTCGAGAGCATCCTGCGCAACCCCGCGGCAATGCTCTGGCTCACCCAGATCAGGAACAAGGACGACTACACCGCCGAGCACTCGCTGAGGACGGCCATCTATGCGATTTCCCTGGGCCGCCGGCTCGACATGCTGCCACGGGAGCTGGTCGATATCGGCATGTACGGCATGCTCCACGACCTCGGGAAGATCAAGGTTCCACTACCGATACTCACCAAGAACGGCCGGCTGTCGGCGGACGAATACCTGATCATGCAGACCCATGCCGACAGCGGCCGCAAGCTGCTCATGAGCACCAGCGACGTCCCGCCGGCGGCCGTCGATGCCGCCTACTGCCACCATGAGCGCCTGGACGGCAGCGGCTATCCCCGGGGCCTGCGGCACGACAAGATCCCACAAGTGGCGAAGCTGGTGGCGATAGTCGACGCCTATGACGCCATCACCAGCGACAGAGTCTACAGCAAGGGACGCTCCAGCCTGGAAGCGCTGCGGATAATATTCGATGCAGCCGGCACGCACTTCGACGAGGAGATGGTCGCGCACTTCGTCAAGCTCATCGGCATCTACCCGCCGGGCGAGATCGCCGAGCTGAGCAATGGCGAAGTCGGCATCATCATCGGCTGCCCGCCCGGCAACAAGCTCAAACCCAAGCTGCTGAGAGTGCTGGACGCCGACAAGCAACCCTGCCGGGAACGGGTCATCGACCTGGCCACGAACCCGAAGGACGACCAGGGAAAACCCTATTACCTCTACCTGGTCCACCCCAGCGGCGCCTTCGGCATCGACATCGAGCACTACCGCAGAAAGGGGCTGCTCGTTCCCGAGAATCTTTAGCCGAGGCCAGGTGCCGGCCTGTCGATCGCGCCCCGGCCTATCTGGCGCTTGCCGCCGTTTACTGAGATGATAATGATTCCCATATTCGATTAAGCCTCCTCCCCCGCGACCTCAGACTCCCCGGCACCGTGACAGACCCAGGCCAACACAAGCTGCAGTTGTTCCTTACCCACCGTACCGCGCTGGTCACCTACGCCACGCCCATTGTCGGTTGCAGGGCACACGCCGAAGACGTCGTCCAGGAAGCCTGGCTGCGCTTCGCCAGCGCCGAACTGAGCGTCGCCCAGCTGCATCAGCCCAGCGCCTACCTGTACCGCATCGTGCGCAACCTAGCGCTGGACTTCGTGCGTCGTCCGCTGCATGGGGAACGGCAGGCGGCGGACGACGACTTCTTCGACTTCCTCAGCGACCCGCGTCCCTCGCCGGAGCAGATCGCCCTGCAGCGCGAGGAGCTGCAGCGCGTGCACCGCGCGCTCGACGAACTGCCCGAGCGCACGCGGCGCGTCTTCGAGCTGTACCGCCTGGAGGGGCTGACCCTGCAGGCCATCGCCGACCAGCTGGAGCTTTCCGTGGGGATGGTCCACAACCTGGTGCGCCAGGCCCTTGGCCACTGCGCGCGGAGCCTGACCGACGATGGACAATGAAGCCTGGCGCCGCGGGCGCAAGCGCCCGACAATGTCCCCCTCCGCCCCCATGGATGAGCAGGACCGCGTGAGCGAGACCGACGAGCGAGACACACCCCTGGACGACGATCCGGTCTGGCAGCAGGCCATGGACTGGCTGATGCGCCTGCGCGACGCGCCGGATTCGATGGAACTGCGCCGGGCCTGCCGCGCCTGGGCCGAGGCCGACCCGCGCCACGCCCAGGCGCTGCGCCAGGTCGGGCGGGCCTGGCAGCTCAGCGGCATGGCTGCCGGAAGCGCGCAGACGCCGAGGCCAGCGCCCGAGGCCGCGCCTGCGGCTCCACGGCCTCGACAGCGTAGGCGCTGGCCACTGGCGCTGGCCGCCTCGCTGCTGCTGGGCGTGCTTGCCTGGGCCCTGCAGCCGGACGATCCCGACCGCTTCAGCGCCCGCGCCAACCGCGAGCTGCGCCTGCCCGACGGCAGCCAGGTCTCCCTGGCCGCCGGCAGCCACCTGGAACTGGCGTTCAGCAGCGACCGACGGCAGGTCCGCCTGGTGCAGGGAGAGGCCTTCTTCGACGTCGCCCACGACGCCGCGCGGCCCTTCAGCGTCGAGGCCGGCGATGGCGAGGTGACGGTGACCGGCACCGCCTTCGACGTCCGCGCCGAGGGCAAAGCCTGGGAAGTGGCGGTGGCGCGCGGCTCGGTACGCGTCCAGCCGCCGCTGGACCTGCCGCCGCGCCAGCTGGGCCCCGGTGGCCGGCTGCGGGTCGAACTTCCGGGTGGGCAGGCGCGCCAGGAAAAGGTTCCCGCCGAACAGATCGGCGCCTGGCGCCAAGGCCAGTTGCTGGCCAACGACACGCCCCTGCCCGACCTGCTGGCGCAACTGCGGCGCAATTACCCGGGGGTGCTGCTGGTGGACGAAAAGGCCTTCGCCGGCAAGCGCGTCACCGGTATCTACGACCTGCGCGACCCACGCCGCGCGCTGCAGGCCATGGTCCGGCCATTCGGTGGCGAAGTCGGTGGCTGGGGCCCGTTGTGGCTGTCGGTAAATCCTAGGAGATAAGAAATTTCATGCGGCGATTGAAAAAATCGCCGTAGGTTACGTCATTGAGCGCTGAACACGACTGAGAGTCGTTATCAACTGCAACTGGCGCCTCGCGCGCCTTTCGGAGACAGCGCTCCATGAATCTCAACGGGAAGTCCGTAGCCCGCGGCTGCGGCCGTTTCTACCTGCCCCTGCGCCGACTCGGCGGCATCGGCCTGCTCTGCCTCACCCCGCTCGCTCCCCTGCCCGCCTGGGCCGCTACCCCGCCCCAGGACGACGAGGCGCCGCTGGAGCACAAGCGGCACTTCGAGATTCCCGCACAATCCCTGGCTTCCGCCCTGCTCATCTTCGGCCAGCAGAGCGGCCTGCAGGTCAGCGCCGACAGCGAGCTGCTGGAAGGCCTGCGCAGCCCGGCGGTTGCCGGGCGGATGAGCGCCTGGGACGCGCTCGACCGATTGCTGCAGGGCAGCGGCCTGCACTGGCGCTACGGCGAGCCCAACCTGGTCTCGCTATTCCGCGTCGACCTGAGCAACGCCGTCTCCGCCGGCGACATGTGGGTGCGTGCCCCGCGGATCCGGAACTTCCAGGGCGAGATGGACTTCGACCGCGAGATCATCGAGCGCATGCCGGCCGGCAACGGCGACATCACCAGCCTGCTGAAGATGAACCCCAACGTACAGTTCGACGACGCCCAGCTCAGCAGCAAGACGCCCGGGGAGATCGACCCGGCCAACGTCAGCATCAACGGCGCCAAGTACTGGCAGAACCTGTTCCTGGTCGACGGCGTGGGTATGAACAACGACCTCGACCCGGCAGCGGACGCCAGCAGCGCCGTCTCCATGACCGACGTGCCCGGGCGCAGCCAGGGCCTGGCCCTGGACACCGACCTGCTGGACGAGGTCAAGGTGCTCGACAGCAACGTCCCGGCCTCCTATGGCGGCTTCAATGGCGGGGTGATCGAGGCCAACACGCGGCAGCCGAGCCGCGAGCTGCACGGCAAGGTTTCTGCGCAGGTGAGCCGTTCGCAGTGGACGCGCTACCACATCGACGAACGCGACCAGCAGAACTTCGAGGACTCCACCAGCTACGCCAACCAGCCAGAGTTCGACAAGCTGGTGCTGCGCAGCACCCTCGAAGGCCACGTGACCGACGACTTCGGGCTGCTGCTCAACTATTCCTCCAAGCGTTCCACCATTCCACTGAAGGGCTACAACGCGAACACCTACGATGCCCCGGCCGAGGGCATGGACAAGGACCAGACCCGGCGCATCGACAACTACTACCTCAAGGGCGTCTGGCAAGCCCGCGAGGACCTGAGCTTCGAGGGGGCGCTGACCTATGCCCCGCAGGACAACCGCTACTTCATCGTCAACGGACGCGACTCCATGCTGGACATCAAGTCCGGCGGCTACCAGGCCAACCTGCGGGCGATCTGGGACGCCTCCCTGGCCGAGGTCACCCAGACCATCGCCTGGTCGCGCATGGACAACTCCCGCGACAGCGAGAAGGACTACTTCAAGGGCTGGCGCTGGTCGCCGGAGAAGAACTGGGGCGCCCCCGGCGCCAGCAGCGCCACGGTGCTCAGCTCCGAGGGCAACTACGGCGACATCGAGCAGCGCCAGACCACCTGGAGCTACAAGCTCAACGCCGACTGGCATCCCTGGCAGGTGCTGGGCAGCCAGCACAAGGTGCAGACCGGCCTGGAGCTGACCCGGCAGAACGCCTACTACGACCGCCTGGAGGAGTTCCGGTACGGCTCGCTGCTCAAGGCCACCAGCACCTGCAGCGAAAGCGACTGGTGCTCGCTGAGCCCGACGCCCTACTTCGCCGGCAAGGGCCAGGCCTTCACTCAGCTGAACGTCTACGAGGCCGGCAAGATCGAGTTCGACACCACTGCCTGGGCGCTCTACGCCCAGGACGAGATCGCCATCGGCCGCCTCACCCTGCGCCCCGGCCTGCGCCTGGATGGCGACGACTACATGGACAAGAAGACCCTGGCCCCGCGCTTCGCCGCCGAATACGACCTGTTCGGCGATGGCCGCACGCGCTTCACCGGCGGCGCCAACCGCTACTACGGGCGCAACATGTTCGCCTATCGCCTGTACGACGGCCGCAGCGCCCTGCAGTACAAGCTGACTCGGGCCAGCGGCGGCGCCGACTGGGGCTCGCCGGTGCGCACCCTGAACAACACGCGCTTCAACCAACTGGACATCCCCTACGACGACGAGTGGACCCTGGGCATCAGCCAGATGCTCTGGAGCACCGAGTTCGCGCTGAAGTACGTGCACCGCGACGGCCACGACCAGATCATCCGCACCCAGGGCCGCTACCTCGGGCAGCCGGCCAGCGACGACCTGAGCACCAGCTACTACACCTACACCAACGGCGGCAGCAGCGAGAGCGACATCCTCAGCCTGACCGTCACCCCGCAGCGCCGCTTCGAGCTCGCCGGCACCAGCAGCCTGCTGCAACTGGCCCTGGACTGGACCGACGTGACCAGCTCCAACGTCGACTACGCCACCGCCGTCAGCGAAACCGACCTCGCCGACCCGATCATCCAGTACGACGGCAAGTTCATGCGCTACTCCGAACGCCCGGCGGACAACTTCAACCGGCCCTGGACCGCGCGCCTGACCACCATCACCGAAATCCCCCGGGCCAACCTCACCTGGAGCAACTTCCTGCGCTACCGCGCCGGCTACCGGCAGATTCTCGATACCGGCAAGGAGGTGGACTACCAGGGCACGCCGGTGGAAGTGTGGGAGGAAGAAGACCAGTCCGCCGCCCTCACCTGGGACCTGCGCCTGGCCTGGGAGCAGCCCACCGCCAAGGACCAGGCGCTGTTCGTCAACCTCGACGTGTTCAACGTGCTCGACAGGGTTTCCGTCAGCAGCGTGAACAGCAGCGGCGTCCCCACCTACGAGGTCGGCCGGCAGTTCTGGGTGGAGGTGGGTTATCGCTTCTAGGACGCTGCTGGCCGCCGGGCTGCTGCTGGCCGGGCTGGCCCGGGCCGACGACTGCGCAACGCGCCTGGACGCGCAGCCGGTGGACTACGCCTGCCTGCGCCAGGTCTACAGCCAGCCTTCGGCGAATTGGCCGGCCCCGGACATCAGCCCGGGGCTGGCCTGGCGCGAACTGGCGCCGCTGTCCGCGCCCCCGGCGCTGGACGAGCGCCAGGTCGAACTGGGCCGGCAGCTGTTCTTCGAGCCGCTGCTGTCGCGCTCCGGACAGATCGCCTGCGCCTCCTGCCACGAGCCGGACCTGGCCTTCGCCGACGGCCGCCGCGTGTCCTTCGGCCACGACCGCCAGGCCGGAACCCGCAACGCCCCCAGCGTAGCCATGGCCAGCCACTTCACCAACCTGTTCTGGGACGGCCGCGCCGGCAGCCTGGAGCAGCAGGCGCTGATGCCCATCGTCGATCCCACCGAGATGGCCTTCGCCCTCGACCCGCTGCTCCAGCGCCTGCGCACGCACCGCGACTATCCACGGGCCTTCGCCGAGGCCTTCGGCAGCACGCCGATCGACGCGGCTCAACTGGGCCGGGCACTGGCCACCTACCAGCGCAGCCTCGCGCCCCGGCGCAACGCCCTCGACCGCTTCCTGCTGGGCGACGGCAAGGCCCTGAGCGATACCCAGCTGCACGGCCTACACCTGTTCCGCGGCAAGGCCCGCTGCCTGAACTGCCACCAGGGCGAAGCCTTGAGCGACGACCGCTTCCACAACCTCGGCCTGACCTATTACGGCCGCCGCTACGAGGATCTCGGCCGTTACAGGGTGACCGGCCGCGCCGAGGACGTCGGCGCCTTCCGCACGCCCTCGCTGCGCCAGGTCGCGCGCACCGGGCCCTGGATGCACAACGGCCTGTTCGGGGACCTGCGCGGCATCCTCAACATGTACAACGCCGGGATGTTCCACCCGCTGCCGACGGCGCAGCAGAAAGATGACCCGCTGTTTCCGAAGACTTCGCCGCTGCTCGAACCATTGCGGCTGAGTGCGCAGGAGTTGCAGGCCTTACTGGACTTTCTCCAGACACTGTAGGAAACAAGGCTTAGGCGTCATGTGGGATGTCAGCCCAATCCTCCACGCGGGCACCCAGTGTGGTGATCGAACAAACCAAGTGGCGCTGCGATACGGAAGTGGCGTTAAGCATGCGGAAATGATCCGGCAGCATAATCCCCTGCATTCGGAACCGGCCAGAAACGCAAAAGCCCCGCAGTGCGGGGCTTTCAGCTTGGGCAAGATGGCGGAAGCGCAGAGATTCGAACTCTGGGGGCTGTTACACCCGGCGGTTTTCAAGACCGCTGCCTTAAACCACTCGGCCACACTTCCTTTCGGGGGCGCATAGTACCGGATCGCAACACACTGTCAAACTCTGATCCTACGTCTGACAGGCGGCTTTGATATCATCACTGCAACTATGGTCACGGAATCCCATTCCGCTTACAGGAGTGTCTAGCCATGCAAGAACGGCAATATCTCAACCCCGCCGCGGCGGAACAACGGGAAGTCAGCGGAGTCCTGCGCAACACCTACGGCCTGCTGGCCATGACCCTGGCCTTCAGCGGCCTGGTCGCCTACGTCTCGCAACAACTGCACCTGCCCCACCCGGGCCTGCTGCTGACCCTGGTCGGCTTCTACGGCCTGTTCTTCGCCACCCTCAAGCTGCGCGACAGCGGCTGGGGGCTGGTCACCACCTTCGCCCTCACCGGCTTCATGGGCTACACCCTCGGCCCGATCCTGAACCTGTACCTGGGCATGGCCAACGGCGCCAGCATCATTTCCTCGGCGTTCTTCATGACCGCCCTGGTGTTCTTCGGCCTGTCCGCCTACGTGCTGACCACCCGCAAGGACATGAGCTTCCTGTCCGGCTTCATCACCGCCGGCTTCTTCGTCCTGCTGGGCGCCATGCTGGTCTCGCTGTTCTTCCAGATCAGCGGCCTGCAACTGGCGATCAGCGCCGGCTTCGTGCTGTTCTCCTCGGCGGCCATCCTGTTCCAGACCAGCGCCATCATCCACGGTGGCGAGCGCAACTACATCATGGCCACCATCAGCCTGTACGTGTCGATCTACAACATGTTCCTCAGCCTGCTGCAGATCTTCGGCATCATGGGCAGCGACGACTGACGCTTCCCGGCAACACCGGAAAAGCCCGCCTTGGCGGGCTTTTTCCTTTTCCGGCGCAGCAAAATCCCCGCGCTGGCCTTATCATCGCGCTGTAATCCGCCGACCGGCCCATGCCATGAAATTCGCCATCGCCCTCTTCGCCCCGCCCCACTCGCCCGCCGCCCGACGCGCCCTGCGCTTCGCCGAGGCGGCGCTCGCCGGCGGCCACGAGATCGTCCGCCTGTTCTTCTACCAGGACGGCGTGCACAGCGCTTCGAGCAACCCGGTGAGCGGCCAGGACGAACTGGATGTGGCAGCGGCCTGGACGCGTTTCGTCGGCGAGCACCGCCTCGATGCCGTGGTGTGCATCGCCGCCGCCCTGCGCCGCGGCGTGCTCAACGCCGAGGAAGCCGCCCGCTACCAGCGCCCGGCGGCCAACCTGCAGGCGCCCTGGGAGCTGTCCGGCCTCGGCCAGTTGCATGAAGCGACGCAGATGGCGGACCGCCTGGTCTGCTTCGGAGGCGACTGATGGCCAAGTCCCTGCTGATCGTCAGCCGCCAGGCCCCCTGGAGCGGCCCCGGCGCCCGCGAGGCGCTGGACATCGCCCTGGCCGGCGGCGCCTTCGACCTGCCCATCGCCTTCCTTTTCCTCGATGACGGGGTGTTCCAGTTGGCTCCGGGCCAGGCTCCCGCCAACCTCGAACAGAAGGATTTGCAGGCCAACCTGCAGGCACTGCCGCTGTTCGGCGTCGAAAGGCTCTACGCCGCCGAGCGCAGCCTCGCCGAGCGCGGCCTGGCCGATGCCAGTCTGAGCCTGCCGGTGGAGGTGCTGGACGACCTCGCATTGCGCCAGCTGACCCAGCAATACGACCAGGTGATCACCCTCTGATGAGCACGCTGCATCTGCTTTCCCATTCCCCGTTCGGCGACGGCCGCTTCGACAGCTGCCTGCAACTGCTGTGCCACGACGACGGCCTGCTGCTCAGCGGCGATGCCGTCTACGCCCTCGCCGCCGGCAGCGCCCCGCGCCAACGCCTGGAGTGTCTGCCCAACGCCTGCTACGCCCTCGCCGAGGACTTGCAGGCGCGCGGCCTGCAGGAACACCTGCCGGCCAACCTGAAGGCCGTGGACTACCCCGCCTTCGTCGAACTCTGCACCCGCTACGACAAGGTCAACGCCTGGCTATGACTACCCTCATGGTGGAAGGGCGCGCCATCGCCCTGGACAAGGACGGCTACCTGCAATACCTGGACGACTGGTCGGTAGCCGCCGCCGAAGCCCTGGCCCGCCAGGAAGGCCTGCACCTCACGCCGGAACACTGGGAAATCCTCCACCTGCTGCGCGAGTTCTATGCGCAGTTCCAGCTGTCGCCGGCCAACCGCCCGCTGATCAAGTACGTGGCCCAGCGCCTGGGCGCGGAAAAGGGTAGCAGCCTGCACCTCAACCTCCTGTTCAAAGGCACCCCGGCCAAGCTTGCCGCCAAGCTCGCCGGCCTGCCGAAGCCGACCAATTGCCTATGACCGCCACGCCTCTCGTCCTGCAGACACCCGCCGAACACCCTTTCGCGCAGTTCGTGCGCATCCTCGGTAAGGGCAAGCGCGGCGCGCGCAGCCTGACCCGCGAGGAAGCCCGCGAGGCCCTGGGCATGATCCTCGACGGCCAGGTCGAAGAAGCGCAGCTGGGTGCCTTCCTGATGCTGCTGCGGCACAAGGAGGAAAGCGCCGATGAGCTGGCCGGCTTCACCGAGGCCGTGCGCGCGCGCCTGGACGCGCCGCGGATCGCCGTCGACCTCGACTGGCCCAGCTATGCCGGCAAGAAGCGCCACCTGCCCTGGTACCTGCTCGCCGCCAAGTGCCTGGCCGGCAGCGGCACGCGCATCCTCCTGCACGGCGGCGGCGCGCACACCGCCGGGCGCCTGTACACCGAGCAGTTGCTGCAGACGCTGGACATTCCGCTGTGCCGCGACTGGAACGCCGTGGGCGAAGCGCTCGACCGGGGCGGCCTGGCCTTCGCCCCGCTGGTGGACTGGATGCCGGCGCTGCAGCGGATGATCGACCTGCGCAACACCCTCGGCCTGCGCTCGCCCATTCATTCCCTGGTGCGCCTGCTCAACCCGCTGGGCGCGCACTGCATCCTGCAGAGCATCTTCCACCCCGGCTACCAGGAAACCCACCGCGAAGGCAGCCGCCTGCTCGGCGACCGCGCCATCGTGATCAAGGGCGAAGGCGGCGAGATCGAGATCAACCCGGACAGCCCGGCGCACCTCTATGGCACCGAGTCGGGCGCCAGCTGGGACGAGGAATGGCCGGCCCTCTCGGCGCTGCGCCACGTCAAGCCGGAGCGCCTGGAGCCGCAGGTACTGGCCGAGTTCTGGCGCGGCGAGCGGGAAGACGCCTACGGCGAACTGGCAGTGATCGCCACCATCGCCCTGGGCCTGCGCGGGCTGGGCCGCGACCGCGAGGCGGCCTTCGCCGAGGCCCGGCAACGCTGGGCCGCTCGGGACAGATCGATCGGGTAGATAGCTTCTACCCTGTTTTTGCAGCGATCCATCGATAGCAAGGGCGTAGACTGATCCCCATACCCTTTCCTGAGGAGCCAGTCATGGGACAGCTCATCGATGGCCGCTGGCAAGACCAGTGGTACGACACCAGCAAGGATGGCCGTTTCCAGCGCGAGAACGCGCAACGCCGCAACTGGGTCACCGCCGACGGCCAGCCCGGCCCCAGCGGCGAAGGCGGCTTCCGCGCCGAGGCCGGGCGCTACCACCTGTACGTCTCCCTCGCCTGCCCCTGGGCACACCGCACGCTGATCTACCGCCAGCTCAAGGGCCTGGCCGGGCTGATCGACGTTTCGGTGGTCAGTTGGCTGATGCGGGAGAACGGCTGGACCTTCGACCGCAGCCTGGGCTCCACCGGCGATGCCCTGGATGGGTTGCAGTTCCTGCACCAGCGCTACACCCGCGACGATCCGCACTACACCGGCCGCGTCACCGTGCCGGTGCTGTGGGACAAGCAGCGCAAGCGCATCGTCAGCAACGAGTCGGCGGAAATCATCCGCATGTTCAACTCGGCCTTCGACGGCCTGACCGGCAACGATCTGGACCTCTACCCCACCTCGTTGCAGGGCGAGATCGACGCGCTGAACGAACGCATCTACCCGGCGGTGAACAACGGCGTATACCGCGCCGGCTTCGCCACCAGCCAGGAAGCCTACGAAGAGGCGTTCGTCACGCTGTTCGAGGAACTGGACTGCCTGGAGAAGCGCCTGGGCGAACGGCGCTACCTGACCGGCGAATACCTGAGCGAAGCCGATATCCGCCTGTTCACCACGCTGATCCGCTTCGATGCCGTGTACCACGGGCACTTCAAGTGCAACCTGCGGCGCCTGGCCGACTACCCGAACCTGTCCGGCTGGCTGCGCGAGCTGTACCAGTTGCCGGGGGTGGCTGGCACGGTGAACTTCCAGCACATCAAGAATCACTATTACGGCAGCCACCGCACCATCAACCCAACCGGCATAGTGCCGCTGGGGCCGCAGCAGGATTTCAGCGGGCCGCACGGGCGCGAACATCTGCCGGGCAAGGGGATTGCGCGCAAGGGCTGAGACCCGGGTTATTCGTAGGATCGAGGGGGACGCCTAGTCCTTGCTCGCGAAGGGGTTTGCCGGGGAAGTAGGTGCTGGGTTTAGAGCACCCTCTCCCCAACCCTCTCCCTGAAGGGAGAGGGGGCTGTCCTGAGTGGACAGTGAGTTCGGAGTCATCCTGAAAGCCCTCTCTATCCCTGCCCTTCCCGCGAGCACGGAAATGTAGGGCTATAACCGGAGGCTCAGAGCGGCTTGTCGATGCCGTCGTAGATCTTCTGCAGGGCGTCCAGGCGTTCCTGGTAGCGCTGCTTCAGGCAGGCCTTGTCGCGGCCGCAGGCGCGGCGCTGGTCCAGCCAGGCGAGTTGGGCGTCGCCCATGTTGCCGCGCATGCCCATGGCGAACAGGCCGCTGAGCAGGCGGTAGGTGGTGGCCATCTGCACGTCCAGTTCGGACAGCTGGCGATCGGCGCATATGGCTTTTTCGTCGGCGTGACGAGCCTTCTTGCAGTCAAAGCTGGCGGCGCCGGCCGGCAAGGCGGCGGCAGCCAGGACGCAGACCGCGCCCCAGGCCATCGCCGCATGCCAAGCCTTCATTGCTGACCTTCGAACCAGGCGAGCTTGTCGCGCAGGGTGACCACCTCGCCGACGATCACCAGCGTCGGCGCGTGCACTTCATGCTCGGCGACCAGTTTCGGCAGGTTGGCCAGGGTGCCGGTGAACACCCGCTGATGTTCGGTGGTGCCCTGCTGGATCAGCGCGGCGGGTGTATCGGCGGCGCGGCCGTGGCGCACCAGCTCCTCGCAGATCACCGGCAGGCCCACCAGGCCCATGTAGAACACCAGGGTCTGGCCCGGCGCCACCAGGTCGTTCCATGGCAGGTCGGTGCTGCCATCCTTCAGGTGGCCGGTGACGAAGCGCACCGACTGCGCGTAGTCGCGGTGGGTCAGCGGAATGCCAGCGTAGGCTGCGCAGCCGCTGGCCGCGGTGATGCCCGGCACCACCTGGAAGGGAATGCCGTTGGCCGCCAGTTCGTCGATCTCTTCGCCGCCACGGCCGAAGATGAACGGATCGCCGCCCTTCAGGCGCAGCACGCGCTTGCCCTGTTTGGCCAGCTCGACCAGTTTGCGGTTGATCTCGTCCTGCGGCACGGCATGGTCGGCGCGGCGCTTGCCGACGTACAGGCGGTCGGCGTCGCGGCGGCACAGTTCGAGGATGGCCGGGGCTACCAGGCGGTCGTAGAGCACCACGTCGGCCTGCTGCATCAGGCGCAGGGCGCGGAAGGTCAGCAGGTCCGGGTCGCCCGGGCCGGCGCCGACCAGGTAGACCTCGCCGCGGGCCTCGGCCTGGCCGTTTTCCAGCTTGTCGGCCAACAGGCGCTCGGCTTCCGCCGGCTGGCCGGCGAGCATGCGTTCGGCCACCGGGCCCTGGAACACTTCCTCCCAGAACTGGCGGCGCTGCTGCAGGTCCGGCAGGCGCTGCTTGACCGCTTCGCGGAAGCGGCTGGCCAGCCCGGCCAGTTGGCCGTAGGTGGCGGGAATCCAGGTTTCCAGCCTGGCCCGCAGCAGGCGCGCCAGCACCGGCGCGTCGCCGCCGCTGGAGACCGCCAGCAGCAGCGGCGAGCGGTCGACGATGGCGGGGAAGATCACGCTGCACAGCGCCGGCGCGTCCACCACGTTGACCGGCACGCCGCGGGCGTGGGCATCGCGGGACACCTGGGCGTTCAGCGGCTCGTCGTCGGTAGCGGCGATGACCAGCACGCAGTCGCCGAGATCAGCCTCGGCGTAGCGGCGTTCCAGCAGTTCGCCACCGCCCTGCTCCACCAGTTCGCGCAGTTCGCTGTGGACCTGCGGCGCGACCACCCGCAGCACGGCGCCGGCACTGTCGAGCAGGCGCGCCTTGCGCAGGGCGACTTCACCGCCGCCGACCAGGAGTGCGCGACGCCCGCGCAGGACGTGGAACAGCGGCAGCGCATCCATCTCAGCCGATCACCTCGATGCCGCCCATGTAGGGCTTGAGCACCTCGGGCACGCGGATGCTGCCGTCGGCCTGCTGGTAGTTCTCCAGCACGGCGACCAGAGTGCGGCCCACCGCCAGGCCGGAGCCGTTGAGGGTGTGCAGCAGTTCCGGCTTGCCGGTTTCCGGGTTGCGGAAGCGCGCCTGCATGCGGCGGGCCTGGAAGTCGCCGCAGTTGGAGCAGGAGGAAATCTCGCGGTACTTGTCCTGGCTCGGCACCCAGACTTCCAGGTCGTAGGTCTTGGCCGCGCTGAAGCCCATGTCGCCGGTGCACAGGGCCAGCACTCGGTACGGCAGTTCCAGGGCCTGCAGCACCTTCTCGGCATTGCCGACCAGGCTTTCCAGGGCTTCCCAGGACTTCGTCGGCTCGACGATCTGCACCATCTCGACCTTGTCGAACTGGTGCTGGCGGATCATCCCGCGGGTGTCGCGGCCCGAGGCGCCGGCTTCGCTGCGGAAGCACGGGGTGTGGGCGACGAACTTCAGCGGCAGCTCCTTGGCGTCGAGGATCTGCCCGGCAACGATGTTGGTCAGCGAGACTTCGGCGGTGGGGATCAGGTACAGGTCGGCTTCGCCGTCGCGGCCGATCTTGAACAGGTCTTCCTCGAACTTCGGCAGCTGGCCGGTGCCCTGCAGCGCCGGCGCCTGCACCAGGTACGGGGTGTAGGCTTCCTCGTAGCCGTGCTCGCGGGTGTGCAGGTCGATCATGAACTGCGCCAGGGCGCGGTGCAGTCGGGCGATCGGGCCGCGCATCAGGGCGAAGCGGGCGCCGGACAGCCGCGCGGCGGTCTCGAAGTCCAGCCAGCCGTGCCGCTCGCCGAGGGCGACGTGGTCCTGGATGGGGAAGTCGAAGCTGCGCGGGGTGCCCCAGCGGCGCACTTCCAGGTTGTCTTCTTCGTCCGCGCCAACCGGCACCGACTCATGGGGCAGGTTGGGGATGGTCAGCAGCAGGGCGTCCAGCTCGGCCTGAATGCCATCCAGCTCGCGCTTGCCGGCTTCCAGTTCGTCGGCCATGCGGTTGACCTCGGCCTTGAGCGGCTCGACGTCCTCGCCACGCTTCATGGCCTGGCCGATCGCCTTGGAGCGCGCGTTGCGCTCGGCCTGCAGGGTTTCGGTGCGGGTCTGCACGGCCTTGCGCTGGTTCTCCAGCGCTTCGATGCGCGCCACGTCCAGGGTGAAGCCGCGGGCGGCGAGGCGGTCGGCCACTTCCTGCGGCTGGGTGCGTACCAGTTTGGAATCGAGCATGGTCTGTTCTCGTGTCTAGTGTCGGCGACGTGCGGGCGCCGCTCAGGATTTTCTGCGTTTTCTCGGGCTGGCCCGGTCCAGGGCCGCCAGGTGCTTGAGCTTCTCGCCGATCTTCAGTTCCAGGCCGCGGGGCACGGGCTGGTAATACTGGCGCGGTTCGAGCTGTTCGGGGAAGTAGTCTTCCCCGGCGGCATAGGCGTCGGGCTCGTCATGGGCATAACGATACTCCTCGCCGTAGCCGAGGTTCTTCATCAGTTTGGTCGGCGCGTTGCGCAGGTGCAGCGGCACTTCCAGCGAGCCGTTCTCGGCCACGTCGCGGCGCGCCGTGTTGTAGGCGTTGTAGACGGCGTTGCTCTTCGGCGCGCAGGCCAGGTAGACGATGGCCTGGGCGATGGCCAGCTCGCCTTCGGGGCTGCCCAGGCGCTCCTGCACGTCCCAGGCGTGCAGGCACAGGGTCAGCGCGCGGGGGTCGGCGTTGCCGATGTCCTCGCTGGCCATGCGCACCACGCGGCGGGCGATGTAGAGCGGGTCGCAGCCGCCGTCGAGCATGCGTGCGTACCAGTAGAGCGCGCCATCGGGGCTGGAGCCGCGCACCGACTTGTGCAGCGCGCTGATCTGGTCGTAGAAGGCCTCGCCGCCCTTGTCGAAGCGCCGGCGGCTGTCGCCCAGCAGGTTCTGCAGCAGTTCGGCGCTGATCTCGCCGCCGTCCTCGGCCAGGTCGGAGGCGTTCTCCAGCAGGTTGAGCAGGCGCCGGCCGTCGCCGTCGGCGGCGGCCATGAGGATGGCGAAGCTCTCCTCCGGCAGGCTCAGGTGGCGCTTGCCCAGGCCCTTGTCCTCGCTCAGGGCGCGCTGCACCAGCTTGCGCAGGGCGGCTTCGTCCAGGCTTTTCAGCACGTAGACGCGGGCCCGCGAGAGCAGCGCGTTGTTCAGCTCGAACGAGGGGTTCTCGGTGGTGGCGCCGATGAAGATCAGGGTGCCGTCTTCGACGTAGGGCAGGAAGGCGTCCTGCTGGCTCTTGTTGAAGCGGTGCACCTCGTCGACGAAGAGGATGGTGCGGCGGCCGTACTGCGCGGCCTGCTGCTTGGCCATCTCCACCGACTGGCGGATTTCCTTCACCCCCGAGAGCACCGCGGAGATGGTCTCGAAGTGGGCGTCGGAAACCTGCGCCAGCAGCTTGGCCAGGGTGGTCTTGCCCACGCCCGGCGGGCCCCAGAAGATCATCGAGTGCAGCGCGCCCTGCTCCAGGGCCTCGCGCAGCGGCTTGCCGCGGGCGAGCAGGTGCTCCTGGCCGACGTATTCGTCCAGGCTGGTGGCGCGCAGGCGCGCGGCCAGGGGCTGGGCTACGGGTTCGGAACGGAACAGGTCCACGCTGCTACCTCATGGGCGCCGCGCCAGGCGGCGGCCCTTCACTCCTGGATGACGTCGACGCCCTTGGGCGCCTCGAACACGAACTGCTTGGCGTCCACCGGCTGGTTCATCTTCACGTCGAAGAACAGGATGTTGGTGCGCTGGCCGACGCTGTCGATCAGTTGCATGTCGTTGACCACCCCGTTGCGGAAGGAAATCCGCAGGTTGTCGAACAGGGTGTCCTTGTCCTTCGGCTTGAGGATGAAATCGACCACGTTGCCGCCGTCCTTGCTGGTGATGTCGAAGCTCTCGTGGATCTTCGAGATGTCGCCGGAGAGCAGCAGCGCCGGGGTCTGGGTCAGGCGCTGGTCGAGCTTCTGGATGGTCACCTGCTGCAGGTCCGGGTCGTACAGCCAGATCTTCTCGCCGTTGGAGATCAGCAGTTGCTCCTGGGGCGCGTCGGTGTGCCAGCGGAACAGCCCCGGGCGCTTGAGCGCCAGGTTGCCGGCGGTCTCCTGCAGGCGGGTGCCACTGCCGTCCAGGGTCAACTGGGAGAAGCGCGCGCTCAGGGTCTGGGCCTTGCTCAGCATGGCGCTCAGGCGCTGGGTGGCGGCGTCGTCGGCGTGGGCCTGGACGCCGGCAACGGCCAGCGCAGCAAGCACGAGCATGCGGATCAGTCGCATGGAAATCCTCGATCAGTCGCGGATGGGAGCCGGCGCGACCACTTCGCGCGAGCCGTTGGTATTCATCGGGGTGACCACACCGGCCATTTCCATCGCCTCGATCATGCGCGCGGCGCGGTTGTAGCCGATCTTCAGCTTGCGCTGCACCGCGGAGATGGAGGCGCGGCGGCTCTCGGTGACGAAGCGCACGGCCTCGTCGTACAGCGGGTCGTCCTCGCTGCCCTCGCCGCCTTCGCCACCACCGCCGCCGCCACCGTCGAAGCCGCCGCCACCGCCTTCATCGGCGCCGGCGAGGATGTCCTCGATGTAGTCGGGCGCGCCGCGCAGCTTCCAGGCCTCGACCACGCGGTGCACTTCCTCGTCGGAGACGAAAGCGCCATGCACGCGGATCGGCAGGCCGGTGCCCGGCGGCAGGTAGAGCATGTCGCCGTGGCCGAGCAGCTGTTCGGCGCCGCCCTGGTCGAGGATGGTCCGCGAGTCGATCTTGCTCGACACCTGGAAGGCGATACGCGTGGGGATGTTGGCCTTGATCAGGCCGGTGATCACGTCCACCGACGGGCGCTGGGTGGCGAGAATCAGGTGGATGCCCGCGGCCCGCGCCTTCTGCGCGATACGGGCGATCAGTTCCTCGACCTTCTTGCCGACGATCATCATCATGTCGGCGAATTCGTCGACCACCACGACGATGGTCGGCAGCGTCTGCAGCAGCGGCGCCTCGTCTTCCATGCTCTCGCGGCGGTACAGCGGGTCGGTCAGCGGCGTGCCGGCTTCCTCGGCATCCTTCACCTTGCGGTTGAAGCCGGCCAGGTTGCGCACGCCCATGGCGGCCATCAGCTTGTAGCGCCGCTCCATCTCGGCGACGCTCCAGCGCAGGGCGTTGGCCGCCTCCTTCATGTCGGTGACCACCGGGCAGAGCAGGTGCGGGATGCCTTCGTAGATCGACAGTTCGAGCATCTTCGGGTCGATCATGATCAGCCGCGCGTCCTGGGGCGTGGACTTGAACAGGATCGACAGGAGCATGGCGTTCACCCCCACCGACTTACCCGAGCCGGTGGTACCGGCCACCAGCAGGTGCGGCATGCGCGCCAGGTCGGTGATGACCGGATTGCCGCCGATGTCATGGCCCAGGGCCAGCGGCACGGTGGACTTGTGCTCGTCGTATTCCGGCGACATCAGCACTTCGGAGAAGCGCACCATCTGCCGGTCTTCGTTGGGGATCTCGATGCCCACGGTGGTCTTGCCGGGGATCACCTCGACCACCCGCACGCTGATCACCGCCAGCGAGCGCGCCAGGTCCTTGGCCAGGTTGGAGATGCGGCTGACCTTGACGCCGGCCGCCGGCTGGATCTCGAAGCGGGTGATCACCGGGCCCGGATGGACCGACTCGACCACCACCTCGACGCCGAATTCCTTGAGCTTGATCTCCAGCAGGCGCGACATGGCCTCCAGGGATTCCGGGGAGTAGCTGCGCTTCTTCTCGCCGGCCGGGTCGAGGATCGACAGCGGCGGCAGAGTGCCCTCGACAGCGGTATCGACGAATAGCGGCGCCTGTTTTTCCTTGAGCACGCGCTTGCTGGGCTCGACCGGTTTGGGCGGCGGCGGCGCGTCGATCTTCGGCGCCGTGCGCTTCTCGCGCTCCTGCACGCTCTTGACCAGGGCTTCCTCGCGCTCGATCAGGCGCTCCTTGACCTTGGCCTGCTCGCGGCGGTCCGGCACCACGGGCGCGGCCACCTCGGCGACGCGCTCGTCCACCTCGCGCAGCTGGGCGACCAGTTGCTTGCGCTCGCTGCGCGCGCTCAACCAGCGGTTGAAGGCGTTCTGGATCAGTTCGAAGAGGTCGAGGGTGATCTTCCCGGTGACGTCCATCACCTGGAACCAGGACAGGTCGGCGAACACCGTCAGGCCGAACAGGAACAGGGCGATGAACAGCAGGGTGCTGCCCTGCACGTTGAGGGCGTTCAGCGCCAGCTGGCCGAGGCTTTCGCCCACGGCGCCGCCGGCGGAGGCCGGCAGGTGGCCGCCGCCGATGTGGAAATGGATGTAGGCCAGCGCCGAGCCGGAGAGGATCAGGAACACCAGGCCGATCAGCCGCCAGGAGAACAGCCAGCCGCTGAACTCCCAGGCCATGTGGCGCTTGCGGAAGATCTGCCAGGTCTTGACCCCCAGCAGCAACGGGAACAGGTAGGCGAAGTACCCCAGCGCGACGAAGAGGATGTCGGCGCTCAGGGCCCCCAGGCGACCAGCGGCATTCTGCACCTGCTCGACGTGGCTGGAATGGCTCCAGCCCGGATCGGACGAATCGTAGGTGAGCAGCGCCATCCACAGGTAAAGGCAGAGCGCGCCGAGCGCGATCAGGGCCCCTTCCTTCAGGCGAATGTGCAATTGCTGACGCCAGGCTGCGGCGTGGCTAGCGGTGGTCGAGTCCTTCAAAACGCGTCTATTCCTGCGCACTGGGCGCGTCCGAGAGTCATCTGGCGACAAAACGGGCCTATTGTACGGCTTTGGCCGCTCGATGCCACAGGGCCCGCCGCGGCGCCTTTTGCCGCCTTTTCCAGGTTCGGTGTAGCATAGCCCACCAAGGTTTCACGGCTGCTCAATTGGAGCATGCATTCTCTTACGTGACAAAGGCTTATGGAGTCTTTTTATGAGTGAAGTCAAGCATTCGCGCCTGATCGTCCTGGGCTCCGGCCCGGCGGGTTACACCGCTGCCGTGTACGCCGCGCGGGCCAACCTCAAGCCTGTTGTCATCACCGGCATCCAGCCCGGCGGCCAGCTCACCACCACCACCGAGGTCGACAACTGGCCGGGCGACGTCGAGGGCCTGACCGGTCCCGCCCTGATGGAGCGCATGGAGCAGCACGCCAAGCGTTTCGATACCGAGATCGTCTACGACCACATCCACACCGCCGAGTTGCAGAGCAAGCCGTTCATCCTCAAGGGTGACAGCGGCACCTACAGCTGCGACGCGCTGATCATCGCCACCGGTGCCTCCGCGCAATACCTGGGCATGAGCTCGGAAGAGGCCTTCATGGGCAAGGGCGTTTCCGCCTGCGCCACCTGCGACGGTTTCTTCTACCGCAACCAGGTGGTCTGCGTGGTCGGCGGCGGCAACACCGCGGTCGAGGAAGCGCTGTACCTGGCCAACATCGCCAAGGAAGTGCACCTGATCCACCGCCGCGACAAGCTGCGCTCGGAGAAGATTCTCCAGGACAAGCTGTTCGAGAAGGCCAAAAACGGCAACGTGCGCCTGCACTGGAACACCACCCTGGACGAGGTCCTGGGCGACGACATGGGCGTAATCGGCGTGCGCCTGAAGGACGTGAACAGCGGAGAGACCCGCCAGCTGGACCTGGCTGGCGTGTTCATCGCCATCGGCCACAAGCCCAATACCGAACTGTTCACCGGCCAGCTGGAAATGCGTGACGGCTACCTGGTGGTCAAGGGTGGCGGCGAAGGCAATGCCACCGCCACCAGCATCCCCGGCGTGTTCGCCGCTGGCGACGTGGCCGACCACGTCTACCGCCAGGCTATCACCTCGGCCGGCGCCGGCTGCATGGCCGCGCTGGACGCCGAGAAATACCTCGACGACAGCCACTGACAGGCCCGGGGAGGGCCCCGCCCTCCCCTACCCCGCCATGCTCAGTTGGCTTTCCCGCAGCAATTTCGACTTCCCGCCCCTCGAACAGGCCCTGCACGAGCCCAACGGCCTGCTCGCGGCCGGCGGCGACCTCGACCCGCGCCGCCTGGTGGCCGCCTACCGCCACGGCTGCTTCCCCTGGTACCAGGACGACCAGCCGATCCTCTGGTGGTCGCCGGACCCGCGCACCGTGCTCTTCCCCGACGAACTGCACGTTTCCCGCAGCCTGGCCAAGTGCCTGCGCCAGGGCCGCTACCGGGTGACCTTCGATACCGCCTTCGACCAGGTCATCGCCGCCTGCGCTGCGCCGCGCGACTACGCAGACGGCACCTGGATCACCCAGCCGATGCAGGACGCCTACCGCCAGCTGCACCGCATGGGCATCGCCCACTCGGTGGAAAGCTGGGACGGCGACGAACTGGTCGGCGGCCTCTACGGCCTGGCCATGGGTCGGCTGTTCTTCGGCGAGTCCATGTTCAGCCGCGCCGACAACGCCTCCAAGGTGGCATTCGTCACCCTGGTGCAACATCTGCGCGCCGCCGGGTTCGTATTGATCGACTGCCAGATGCCCACCCAGCACCTGCACAGCTTCGGCGCCCGCGCCATCAGCCGTGCCGATTTCGCCAGCCACCTGCGCCGTCATCTCGACGAAACGCCGCTCTGCGACTGGCGTTCGCAAGCGGACTCGCGCGGACTGGCATAAACTTGCCAGAGGGTTATCGCGGGGGTTGACCATGACCGAACTGGCCCGACTGAAGTTCTACGCGACGCAGCCGCATCCATGCAGCTATCTGCCCGAGGAGCAGGCCACCACCCTGTTCCTCGATCCCAGCCAGCCCATGGACGCGCAGCTGTACGCTTCGTTGTCGGAAGTCGGTTTCCGCCGCAGCGGCGAGCACCTCTATCGCCCGCACTGCCAGCACTGCACCGCCTGCATCCCGGCGCGCATCCCCGCCGCGGGCTTCCAGCCCAACCGCCAGCAGAAGCGCATCATCAAGCGCAACGCCGACCTCAAGGTGCTCAAGCGCCGCCCGGCCTTCACCGAGGAGTACTACGCGCTGTACATGCGCTACATCGAGCAGCGCCACGCCGACGGCGACATGTACCCGCCCAGCCGCGACCAGTTCAGCACCTTCCTGGTGCGCGACCTGCCGTTCAGCTGCTTCTACGAGTTCCGCCTGCAGGGCCGCCTGCTCGCCGTGGCGGTCACCGACGTGCTGCCCAACGGCCTGTCGGCGGTCTACACCTTCTACGACCCCGACGAGGAACGCCGCAGCCTGGGACGCTACGCCATCCTCTGGCAGATCGCCGAGACCGAACGCCTGGGCCTGTACGCGGTGTACCTGGGCTACTGGATCAAGAACTGCCGGAAGATGAACTACAAGACCCAGTACCGGCCGATCGAACTCTTCGTCAACCAGCGCTGGGTAGCCCTCAGCTGAAGCCGGCACGCCACTTCTGGCGTATGACGCGGATTTCAGGCACAATACTCGCCTTTTTTCAGGCCACCCAGGCCATTCATAGACACCGAGGGCTCTACTGCATGTCGAAAGAAGACAGCTTCGAAATGGAAGGCACTGTCGTCGACACCCTGCCCAACACCATGTTCCGCGTGGAGTTGGAGAACGGGCACGTCGTTACCGCGCACATCTCCGGTAAGATGCGCAAGAATTACATCCGCATCCTCACCGGCGACAAGGTTCGCGTCGAACTGACGCCCTACGACCTGAGCAAGGGTCGCATCACCTACCGCGCCCGTTGAGCGCAAGGTGAATCCGGGCCTCGGCCCGGACGAATAGCAAAACGCCCGGCATTGCCGGGCGTTTGCATTTGGGCCGCAAGGCCGACCGTCAGGCCGGCTCCGCGGTGACCACCTCGTACTCGAAGACCAGTTCGCCGTCCTTCAGGTCGATGTGCGCCACGCCGCCGTGCTCGGCCAGTTCGCCGAACAGGATCTGCTCGGCCAGGGGCCGCTTGATCTTGTCCTGAATCAGCCGCGCCATCGGGCGCGCGCCCATCTGCGGGTCGTAGCCCTTCTCCGCCAGCCAGTTGCGCGCCACATCGCTGACCTCCAGCTGGACGCGCTTGTCCTCCAGCTGCGCCTGCAGCTCGGTGAGGAACTTGTCGACCACGCTCTTGATCGTCTCGTGGCTGAGCCGGCCGAACTGGATGATGGTGTCCAGGCGGTTGCGGAACTCCGGCGTGAAGCTCTTCTTGATCACTTCCATGGCATCGCTGGCGTGGTCCTGCTGGCTGAAGCCGATGGAGGCCCGCGCCGCGGTTTCCGCGCCGGCGTTGGTGGTCATGATGACGATGACGTTGCGGAAGTCCGCCTTGCGCCCGTTGTTGTCGGTCAGGGTGCCGTGGTCCATCACCTGCAACAGCAGGTTGAAGACTTCCGGGTGGGCCTTCTCGATCTCGTCCAGCAGCAGCACGCAGTGCGGCGTCTTGGTGATGGCCTCGGTGAGCAGGCCGCCCTGGTCGAAGCCGACGTAGCCCGGAGGGGCGCCGATCAGCCGCGACACGGTATGCCGCTCCATGTACTCGGACATGTCGAAGCGCACCAGCTCCACGCCCATCGCCTTGGCCAACTGGCGGGCGACCTCGGTCTTGCCCACCCCGGTGGGGCCGGCGAAGAGGAAGGAGCCGACCGGCTTGTCCGGCGACTTCAGGCCCGCGCGGGACAGCTTGATGGCGGTGGACAGCGACTCGATGGCCGCATCCTGGCCGAACACCGTCAGCTTGAGGTCGCGCTCGAGGTTGCGCAGCAGCTCCTTGTCCGAGCTGGTGACGTGCTTCGGCGGAATCCGCGCGATCTTCGCCACTATGTCCTCGACCTGGGCCACCTCGATGCGCTTCACGCGCTTCTCTTCCGGCTGCAGGCGCTGGTAGGCGCCGGCTTCGTCGATGACGTCGATGGCCTTGTCCGGCATGTGCCGGTCGTTGATGTAGCGCGCGGCCAGTTCGGCGGCGGCGCGCAGGGCCTCGTCGCTGTACTCGATGTGGTGGTGCTGCTCGAAGCGCGGCTTCAGGCCCTTGAGGATGCCCACGGTGTCTTCCACCGACGGCTCGGTGACGTCGACCTTCTGGAAGCGCCGCGCCAGGGCGCGATCCTTCTCGAAGATGCCGCGGAATTCCTGGAAGGTGGTCGAGCCGATGCAGCGGATTTCCCCGGAGGACAGCAGCGGCTTGAGCAGGTTGGACGCATCCATCACCCCGCCGGACGCCGCGCCGGCGCCGATGATGGTGTGGATTTCGTCGATGAACAGCACCGCGTGCGGGCGCTTGCGCAGCTCGTTGAGCAGCGCCTTGAAGCGCTTCTCGAAGTCGCCGCGGTACTTGGTGCCGGCCAGCAGCGCGCCCAGGTCCAGGGAGTAGACCACGCTGTCGGCCAGCAGGTCCGGCACCTGGCCGTCGACGATGCGCTTGGCCAGGCCTTCGGCGATGGCGGTCTTGCCGACGCCGGCCTCGCCCACCAGCAGCGGGTTGTTCTTGCGCCGCCGGGCGAGGATCTGCGCCACGCGCTCCACCTCGGCCTCGCGCCCGACCAGCGGGTCGATGCGGCCCTGGCGCGCCAGGTCGTTGAGGTTGCTGGCGTAGGCGTCCAGCGGGTGGCTGGAGGTGGAGGACTCGCCGCCCTCCTCGTCCTGCATTTCCTGGTCGCTTTCCGGGTGCTCGGCATGGCCCGGCACCTTGGAGATGCCGTGGGCGATGTAGTTCACCACATCTATACGGGCCACGCTCTGCTGCTTGAGCAGGAACACCGCCTGGCTCTCCTGCTCGCTGAAGATCGCCACCAGCACGTTGGCACCGGTCACTTCGCGCTTGCCCGAGCTCTGCACGTGGAACACGGCGCGCTGCAGCACGCGCTGGAAGCCCAGGGTCGGCTGGGTCTCGCGGTCCTCGTCGTGCTGCGGGATCAGCGGCGTGGTGGAATCGATGAATTCCTGCAGATCACGACGCAGCTTGTCCAGGTTCGCCCCGCAGGCACGCAGCACTGTGGCCGCCGCCTCGTTGTCCAGGAGCGCCAGCAGCAGGTGCTCGACGGTCATGAACTCATGCCGTTTTGCCCGCGCTTCCTTGAAGGCGAGATTGAGGGTGACTTCGAGCTCTCGATTCAACATGGCTTCACCTCGCTCCAAACATCCGCATCAGCTTTCTTTCTCAATCTCACACAACAGTGGATGCTGGCTCTCCCTCGCATATTGATTGACCTGCATGGCCTTGGTCTCGGCGATGTCACGGGTGAACGTGCCGCAGACCGCCTTACCTTGAGTATGTACCGTCAACATGACCTTGGTCGCCTGCTCCCGGTTCATGTTGAAGTACAGCTCCAGTACCTCTACCACGAAATCCATCGGCGTGTAGTCATCGTTGAACATGATGACCCTGTACATCGGCGGAGGTTTCAGGGCCGGCTTGGATTCCTCGACCGCGAGCCCGGCCCCCTCTTCCTCGAGGGGATCGGGACGGTCCTGATTGAATGTTAGTCGAATCTGGCTACTTGCATGCATGCTGGAATAAATGGGTTCGCAACGTGGGAATTAAAGGCCTGAGTGGAGTTTGACCGGAATCTCAGGCACGGACGAGAGCGCCTTGACTAACCCCGAAACGGTGTTACAAACAAAGGATACCCCACAGCGGGTATCAGGCGTTCTGCGGCCCTGGAACCTCTGGGGCTGGAGCGGAATCGTAGTGGATGATACTCCAGCGATGGAGTCCTTTGCAGAGGGATATCAGCATGCTCAGCGGTAAGGTCAAGTGGTTCAACAACGCCAAGGGCTATGGATTCATCCTGGCCGACGGCCGAGATGAGGACCTGTTCGCTCATTACTCGGCAATCCAGATGGATGGCTACAAGACGCTCAAGGCCGGCCAGCCGGTCAGCTTCGAGATCCTGCAAGGTCCGAAGGGTCTGCATGCGGTGAACATCCAGCCGATCGGCGCCGGCGCGCCGGCCAGCACCGCCCAGGCCAGCCCCAGCAGCGAGGTGCAGAGCGTCACCGCAGAAGCCTGATTCCCCCTGCCCCGCCATTTCCGGCGAAGCGATGAAGAAAGGCCGGTGAGAACCGGCCTTTTTTCGTTGTCTCACGCCCGTTACATCCTGGCGATCATGGCCTCGCCGAACTCCGAGCAGGACACCAGCTTGGCGCCGTCCATCAGCCGCTCGAAGTCGTAGGTCACGGTCTTGGCCGCGATGGCGCCGTTCATCCCCTTGATGATCAGGTCGGCCGCCTCGGTCCAGCCCATGTGGCGCAGCATCATCTCGGCGGAGAGGATCAGCGAGCCGGGGTTGACCTTGTCCTGCCCGGCGTACTTGGGCGCGGTGCCGTGGGTCGCCTCGAACATGGCCACCGAATCCGACAGGTTGGCCCCAGGGGCGATGCCGATGCCGCCCACTTCCGCCGCCAGGGCGTCGGAGAGGTAGTCGCCGTTCAGGTTCAGGGTGGCGATCACGTCGTACTCGGCCGGGCGCAGCAGGATCTGCTGCAGCATGGCGTCGGCGATCACGTCCTTGACCACGATGTTCTTGCCGGTCACCGGGTTCTTGAACTGCATCCAGGGGCCGCCGTCCAGCAGCTCGGCGCCGAACTCCTCGCGGGCCAGCTCGTAGCCCCAGTCCTTGAAGGCGCCCTCGGTGAATTTCATGATGTTGCCCTTGTGCACCAGGGTGACCGAGCTGCGGTCGTTGTCCACGGCGTACTGCAGGGCCTTGCGCACCAGGCGCCGGGTGCCGTCGCGGGAGACCGGCTTGATGCCGATACCGCAGTTCTCGGTGAAGCGAATCTTCTTGACGCCCATCTCCTCGGTGAGGAACTTGATGACCTTCTCGGCCTCGGGCGAACCGGCCTTCCACTCGACGCCGGCGTAGATGTCCTCGGAGTTCTCGCGGAAGATCACCATGTCCACGTCGCCGGGCTTCTTCACCGGGCTGGGCACGCCCTCGAACCAGCGCACCGGGCGCAGGCAGACGTAGAGGTCGAGCTGCTGGCGCAGGGCCACGTTGAGGGAGCGGATGCCGCCGCCGACGGGGGTGGTCAGCGGGCCCTTGATGGACACCACGTAGTCGCGCACGGCTTCCAGGGTCTCTTCGGGCAGCCAGGTGTCCTGGTCGTAGACCTGGGTGGCCTTCTCGCCGGCATAGACCTCCATCCAGGCGATCTTGCGCTGTCCGCTGTAGGCCTTTTCCACTGCCGCATCGACGACGTCGATCATGACCGGACTGATGTCCACGCCGATGCCGTCGCCTTCGATGTAGGGAATGATCGGGTTGTTCGGTACCTTCAGGGAATTGTCGGCATTGACGGTGATGCGCTCACCTGCGGCCGGCACCTGGATCTTCTGGTATCCCATGCTGAACTCCGTGCTGTGGTTGAACCTCAGGGACCAGCCCCGCTTCGTCGCGGCGTGACGGGAACAGGCCCGGGTTCCTGAGGGTAGCCCAGTTGCCGGCCCCTAACCACAATCTTATGCCTTAGTCTAAAAGCCGCGGGTGCGTCACCCCGCCGCGAGAGTGGTATACTGCGCGCCGTGACTTCACAGTCATCGAGGTCCGAGCCGTCTGGGACCAGACCCCCTCCCCTCGCAACGGCCACGTCGCCACCCTGACGCGGTCGTACAACGCTCTACTGGCGCCCCTATATCCCCGCGGCAATTCTCGAATGCCGGCACCTTGCCGTGTCGGACGAAAGCGCCCACCAAGGCGTATCGAGACTCTGTGCGCGCCCAGCAAAGAAGAGAGTCATAGTAGATGTCCAACCGCTCGAAGATCACCTACACCTTCACCGACGAAGCACCCGCCCTCGCCACCTACTCGCTCCTCCCGATCGTCAAGGCGTTCGCCGCCTCCGCCGACATTGACGTCGAAACCCGCGACATCTCTCTTGCAGGACGCATCCTCGCCGCCTTCACCGACAAGCTCGGCGACAAGGCCATCGAAGACGACCTGGCCTACCTGGCCAAGCTGGCCACCGCCCCCGACGCCAACATCATCAAGCTGCCGAACATCAGCGCGTCGGTGCCCCAGCTCAAGGGCGCCATCGCCGAGCTGCAGGCCCTGGGCTACGCCATCCCGGACTTCCCGGAAGACCCGCAGACCGACGAAGAGAAAGACACCCGCGCCCGCTACGCCAAGGTCCTGGGCAGCGCCGTGAACCCGGTCCTGCGCGAAGGCAACTCCGACCGCCGCGCCCCCGCCGCGGTCAAGGCCTATGCCCGCAAGCACCCGCACAACATGGGCAAGTGGAGCATGGCCTCGCGCTCCCACGCCGACTACATGCGTGGCGGCGACTTCTTCTCCAGCGAGCAGTCGGTCACCATTCCCAAGGCCGGTGAAGTTCGCATCGAGTTCGTCGGCAAGGACGGCAAGGTCGAGCTGAAGAAAACCCTGAAGATGCAGGAAGGCGAAGTCCTCGACAGCATGTTCATGAGCTGCAACAAGCTGCGCGCCTTCTTCGAGAAGACCCTGCAGGACTGCAAGGAAACCGGCGTCATGTGGTCCCTGCACGTCAAGGCGACCATGATGAAGATCTCCCACCCGATCGTCTTCGGCCACGCCGTCACCGTCTACTACAAGGACGTGTTCGACAAGTGGGGCCAACTGTTCGACGAGCTGGGCGTGAACCCGAACAACGGCATCTCCAGCGTCTACGACAAGATCAAGTCGCTGCCGGCCTCGCAGCAGGAAGAGATTCTCCACGACATCCACGAGGTGTACAGCCACCGTCCGGAAATGGCGATGGTCGACTCGGTCAAGGGCATCACCAACCTGCACATCCCCAGCGACGTGATCGTCGACGCCTCGATGCCGGCGATGATCCGCAACTCGGGCCAGATGTGGGGCAAGGACGGCAAGCAGAAGGACACCAAGGCGGTGATGCCGGAGAGCACCTATGCCCGCATCTACCAGGAGATGATCAACTTCTGCAAGACCAACGGCGCCTTCGACCCGACCACCATGGGCAGCGTGCCGAACGTCGGCCTGATGGCGCAGAAGGCCGAGGAATACGGCTCCCACGACAAGACCTTCGAGATGGAAGCCGACGGCACCATGCGCGTGGTCGACGAAGACGGCAAGGTGCTGATGCAGCACGAAGTCGAAGCCGGCGACATCTGGCGCGCCTGCCAGACCAAGGACGCCCCGATCCGCGACTGGGTCAAGCTGGCCGTCACCCGCGCCCGCCAGTCCAACACCCCGGCCATCTTCTGGCTGGACCCGGAGCGCGCCCACGACAACGAGCTGCGCAAGAAGGTCGAGCTGTACCTGAAGGACCACGACCTGACCGGCCTGGACATCAGCATCAAGGGCTACAACGAAGCCATCCGCACCAGCATGGAGCGCATGATCCGCGGCCAGGACACCATCTCGGTGACCGGCAACGTCCTGCGCGACTACCTGACCGACCTGTTCCCGATCATGGAACTGGGCACCTCGGCCAAGATGCTGTCCATCGTTCCGCTGATGGCTGGCGGCGGCATGTACGAGACCGGCGCCGGCGGCTCGGCGCCCAAGCACGTGCAGCAGCTGGTTGAAGAGAACTACCTGCGCTGGGATTCCCTGGGCGAGTTCCTGGCCCTGGCCGTGTCCCTGGAAGAAGAAGGCATCAAGACCGGCAACGCCAAGGCCAAGGTCCTGGGCAAGACCCTCGACGAAGCCACCGGCAAGCTGCTGGACAACAACAAGTCCCCGGCGCGCAAGGTCGGCGAGATCGACAACCGCGGCAGTCACTTCTACCTGGCGCTGTACTGGGCCCAGGCCCTGGCCGCGCAGAACGAAGACGCCGAGCTGAAAGCCCACTTCACCCCGCTGGCAAAGACCCTGACCGAGCAGGAAGCGACCATCGTCGCCGAACTGAACGGCGCCCAAGGCAAGGCCGTGGACATCGGTGGCTACTACCGCTCCAACCCGGAGAAAACCAGCCAGGTGATGCGCCCCAGCGCCACCTTCAACGCCGCCATCGACTCGCTGAACTGAATCGAAGGCTAGCGTGACCGACGAAAACCCCGGCCCGGCGCCGGGGTTTTTGCTTTTCCGGGGCTGCGCCGGGCTTTTCGTAGGAGCGAGCTTGCTCGCGAACAGTGCTTCCCGGCGGACACGGTGTGTTGGATTGCCCCCGCAACCCTCTCCCCAGCCCTCTCCCTGAAGGGAGAGGGAGCCTGCCCGTGCCGAGAGAGGACCTGGTTTCAGTCGGCAACTTCGGCGTTGCCGGCTGACTCGAAAACAACCGAGCGCGCCGAACGGTCCCCTCTCCCTTCAGGGAGAGGGTTAGGGAGAGGGGATCAGGGGTGGGTTTGGCAACGGAGTCGCCGGATAGCAC
Organism: Pseudomonas sp. AAC; assembly: GCF_000725445.1. Classification (NCBI taxonomy): domain Bacteria; kingdom Pseudomonadati; phylum Pseudomonadota; class Gammaproteobacteria; order Pseudomonadales; family Pseudomonadaceae; genus Pseudomonas; species Pseudomonas sp. AAC. The sequence goes on from NZ_KL647098.1 coordinate 606,799, forward strand.
CGCTCGCGAGCAAGCTCGCTCCAAAAAACACCCCCAACACCACCCCACCCTCCAGCGTTATCATGCCCATTTCCCCCGGAGGACCATCCATGCGCTGGCAACCGCACATCACAGTCGCAACCATCGTCGAAGACCAGGGCCGCTTCCTGCTGGTGGAGGAAACCTCCCACGGCAAGACCGTGCTGAACCAGCCCGCCGGCCACCTGGAGGCCGACGAGAGCCTGCTGCAGGCCGCCGTGCGCGAGACCCTCGAGGAAACCGGCTGGGAAGTCGAGCTGACCGCGGTCACCGGCATCTACCTCTATACCGCCCCCAGCAACGGCGTCACCTACCAGCGCGTGTGCTTCGCCGCCCGCCCGCTGCGGCATCGCCCGGAACTGCCGCTGGACGACGGCATCATCGGCCCGCGCTGGCTGACCCGCGACGAGCTGCAAGCCCGCAAGGACAGCTGGCGCAGCCATCTGGTAGCGCGCTGCATCGACGACTACCTGGCCGGCGGACGCTTCCCCCTGGCGCTGATCCGCGACGCCGAACTGCCCGCGCCGAACCCGGCCTGATAGAATCCCGCTTTTGCACCGACGCCTGCGATAGCCCGCCATGTCCGATTCCAGCACCACCTCCCCCGTCCAGCCCGGCAAGGGCCGCGTCATCGTCGGCATGTCCGGCGGCGTGGACTCCTCGGTTTCCGCCCTCCTGCTCAAGGAGCAGGGCTACGAGGTGGAAGGCCTGTTCATGAAGAACTGGGAAGAGGACGACGGCACCGAATACTGCACCGCCATGACCGACCTGGCCGATGCCCAGGCCGTCTGCGACCGTATCGGCATCAAGCTGCACACCGCCAACTTCGCCGCCGAGTACTGGGACAACGTCTTCGAGTACTTCCTCGCCGAATACCAGGCCGGGCGCACGCCGAACCCGGACATCCTGTGCAACCGCGAGATCAAGTTCAAAGCCTTCCTCGACTACGCCCTGGCCCTGGGCGCCGACCTGATCGCCACCGGCCACTACGTGCGCCGCCGTGACATCGACGGCCGCACCGAACTGCTCAAGGGCCTGGACCCGAACAAGGACCAGAGTTACTTCCTCCACGCCGTGGGCGGCGAGCAGATCGCCAGGACGCTGTTTCCGGTCGGCGAGCTGGAGAAGCCGGAAGTGCGCGCCATCGCCGAGAAATACGGCCTGGCCACGGCGAAGAAGAAGGATTCCACCGGCATCTGCTTCATCGGCGAGCGGCGCTTCAGCGACTTCCTCAAGCAGTACCTGCCGGCCCAGCCGGGCGATATCGAGACCACCGACGGCACCGTCATCGGCCGCCACGCCGGGCTCATGTACCACACCATCGGCCAGCGCCAGGGCCTGGGCATCGGCGGCATGAAGAACGCCGACGACAGCCCCTGGTACGTGCTGGAGAAGGACCTGGCGCGCAACGTGCTGATCGTTGGCCAGGGCAACGACCACCCCTGGCTGTTCTCCCGCGCCCTGCACGCCTCCAGCATCTTCTGGGTGAACCCGCTGGAGCTGCCCGAGCCGCGCGCCCTGCGCGCCAAGGTGCGCTACCGCCAGGCCGACCAGGACTGCGTGCTGGAACGTACCGCCGACGGCTACCGCGCGGTGTTCGACCAGCCGCAGCGCGCCGTCACCCCGGGCCAGTCCGTGGTGTTCTACGACGGCGAAGTATGCCTGGGCGGTGGTGTGATCGAATCGGCCGAACCGGCCTACGCGAAGGAGCGTGCATGAGCGAGTTGCGCGACCAACTGATCGCCCTCGCCGGCGTCTTCGAAGCCGCCGCCCTGGTGGACCGCCTGGCCCGCACCGGGCAGATTCCCGAAGCCCCGCTGGGCTGCATGCTCGGCAGCCTGCTGGTGCGCGAGCCGAAGACCACCCTGGAGGTGTTCGGCGGCGACATCCACAACCTGCGCGAGGGCCTGCGCGCCCTGGCCAGCGCCCTGGAGCGCGATCCCAACAGCCTGCAGCGCGAACCGCTGCGCTACGCGCTGTCGCTGATCGGCCTGGAGCGCCAACTGGCCAAGCGCGACGACATGCTCGACCTGATCGGCTCGCGCCTGGACCAGGTGCAGCAGCAGGTGCAGCATTTCGGCCTGGTCCACGAGAACGTCATCGCCTCCTGCGCCGGCCTCTACCAGGACACCCTGAGCACCTTCCGCCAGCGCATCCAGGTGCATGGCGACATGCGCTACCTGCAGATCAACGCCAACGCCGCGCGCATCCGCGCCCTGCTGCTGGCCGGCATCCGCTCGGCGCGCCTGTGGCGGCAGCTGGGCGGCAACCGCTGGCAAATGGTGTTCGGCCGGCGCAAGCTGCTGGGCGAGCTGCGCCCGATCCTGCGCGGCACCGACTGATCCGCCGAGGCGCCCGCCCGGGCGTCTTCGTGCGGCAGCGAGTACGGGCGAAAGCGCGTTCGTTCGTGTATGATGTGCGCCCTTTTCGTTGACCGACAGCCACGAGAACGCCCCATGCAGCTTTCCTCCCTCACCGCGGTTTCCCCCGTCGACGGCCGTTACGGCAGCAAGACCAGCGCCCTGCGTCCGATCTTCAGCGAATACGGCCTGATCCGTTTCCGCGTCCTGGTTGAGGTCCGCTGGCTGCAGCGCCTCGCGGCGCACGCCGGCATCCCCGAGGTGGCGCCCTTCTCCGGCGAAGCCAACGCCCTGCTCGACAAGCTGGCCGAGGACTTCCAGCTGGAGCATGCGCAGCGCATCAAGGAAATCGAGCGCACCACCAACCACGACGTGAAAGCCGTGGAGTACCTGCTCAAGGAACAGGCGGCCAAGCTGCCGGAGCTGGCCAAGGTCAGCGAGTTCATCCACTTCGCCTGCACCAGCGAGGACATCAACAACCTGTCCCACGCCCTGATGCTGCGCGAAGGCCGCGACCAGGTGCTGCTGCCGCTGATGCGCCAGATCGCCGAGGCGATCCGCGAGCTGGCGGTCCAGTTCGCCGACGTGCCCATGCTCTCGCGCACCCACGGCCAGCCGGCCTCGCCGACCACCCTGGGCAAGGAACTGGCCAACGTGGTCTACCGCCTGGAGCGGCAGATCAAGCAGGTCGCGGCGGTCGAGCTGCTGGGCAAGATCAACGGCGCCGTGGGCAACTACAACGCCCACCTGTCGGCCTACCCGCAGGTGGACTGGGAAGCCAACGCCCGCGAGTTCATCGTCCATGACCTGGGCCTGGCCTGGAACCCCTACACCACCCAGATCGAGCCGCACGACTACATCGCCGAGCTGTTCGACGCCATCGCCCGCTTCAACACCATTCTCATCGACTTCGACCGCGACGTCTGGGGCTACATCTCCCTGGGCTACTTCAAGCAGAAGACCGTGGCCGGCGAGATCGGCTCCTCGACCATGCCGCACAAGGTCAACCCGATCGACTTCGAGAACTCCGAAGGCAACCTGGGCATCGCCAACGCGATCTTCCAGCACCTGGCCAGCAAGCTGCCGATCTCCCGCTGGCAGCGCGACCTGACCGACTCCACCGTGCTGCGCAACCTGGGCGTCGGTTTCGCCCACAGCGTCATCGCCTACGAGGCCAGCCTCAAGGGCATCGGCAAGCTGGAGCTGAACGCCGCGCGCATCGCCGAAGACCTGGACGCCTGCTGGGAAGTCCTGGCCGAACCGGTGCAGACCGTGATGCGCCGCTACGGCATCGAGAACCCCTACGAGAAGCTCAAGGAGCTGACCCGCGGCAAAGGCATCAGCGCCAAGGCCCTGCAGGTGTTCATCGACGGCCTCGACATGCCCGCCGAAGCCAAGGCCGAGCTGAAGAAGCTGACCCCGGCGAACTACATCGGCAACGCCGCCGCCCAGGCCAAGCGCATCTGACATGCGCTGAACATTTGCACGCCCGGCTGTGCCGGGCGTTTTTGTTTCAAGGACTTACATATGAATCCTGCTATTCCTCTTCAGCTCCTGGGCGGCATCAGCGCCGATGAATTCCTCCGCGACTACTGGCAGAAGAAACCCCTGCTGGTGCGCCAGGCCATCCCCGGTTTCGAAAGCCCGCTGGAGGCCGACGAGCTGGCCGGCCTGTCCCTGGAAGACAGCGTCGAGTCGCGCATCGTCCTCGAACACGGCAACACCCCCTGGGAAATGCGCCGCGGCCCCTTCAGCGAGGACACCTACAAGGAACTGCCCGAGCGCGACTGGACCCTGCTGGTGCAGGCCGTCGACCAGTTCGTGCCGGAAGTCGCCGAACTGCTGGAGCACTTCAAGTTCCTGCCCAGCTGGCGCATAGACGACGTGATGATCAGCTACGCAGCTCCCGGCGGCGGCGTAGGGCCGCACTTCGATAACTACGACGTGTTCCTGCTGCAGGGCCACGGCCGCCGTCGCTGGAAGGTCGGCCAGCTGTGCGACGCCGACAGCCCGATGCTGCAGCACGCCGACCTGCGCATCCTCGCCGACTTCCAGCAGAGCGACGAGTGGGTGCTGGAACCCGGCGACATGCTCTACCTGCCGCCGCGCGTGGCCCACTACGGCATCGCCGAGGACGAGTGCATGACCTACTCGGTGGGCTTCCGCGCCCCCAGCGCCGCCGAGGTGCTGACCCACTTCACCGACTTCCTCGCCCAGTTCCTCTCCGACGAGGAACGCTACAGCGACGCCGGCATGGCCGCCGTGCAGAGCGGCGAGGACCAGCACAAGATCCAGCGCGACGCCCTCGACCGCCTGAAGAACCTGCTGCAGGAGCACATGAGCGACGAGCGCCTGCTGCTCACCTGGTTCGGCCAGTTCATGACCGAGCCGCGCTACCCGGAACTGGTGGCCGGCGAGGAGATCGACGACACGGACCTGCGGCAGGCCCTGGAAGACGGCGCCGTACTGGTACGCAACCCCAGCGCGCGCCTGGCCTGGAGCGAAGTGGACGTCGGCCTGCTGCTGTTCTCCAGCGGCCAGAGCGTGGTGCTGCCCAAGGCCATGGAGCCGCTGCTCAAGCTGGTGTGCTCGGCGGACGCCCTGCACAGCGACAACCTCGGCCAATGGCTGGGCGACGAGGATGGGCGTAAGCTGTTGGCAGAATTGGTCAAACAGGGCAGTTTGGAGTTTGCCGATGAGTAACAAGATCAGGGTTCGCCTGGCCGATTGGCAGAAGGACAATGCCGACCTGCGACGCATCCGCGAGGCGGTCTTCATCGCCGAGCAATCGGTGCCGCCGGAACTGGAGTGGGATGCCGAGGACGCGGAAGCCGTGCACTTCCTCGCCTTCGAGGGGGATTACGCAATCGGCACGGCGCGCCTGCTGCCCGACGGCCACATCGGCCGCGTCTCGGTACTCAAGGACTGGCGCGGGCTGAAGGTCGGCGACCAGTTGATGCGCGCCGCCATCGAGGAAGCCGAGCGCCGCCAGCTCAAGCGCCAGTTGCTCACCGCCCAGGTCTATGCCATCCCCTTCTACGAGCGGCTAGGCTTCAAGGTGGCCAGCGGCGAATTCCTCGAAGCCGGCCTGCCCCACGTCGACATGGTGCGCGAAAGCGCCTGAGGAAGCCGCGATGAAAGACGCCCCGGACCACGAAGGCCAACTCCCGGCCATCGACTTCCAGTCCCCGGGGCGTTTCAGCGTGCACAACCCGGCGCCCGACCTGCCGGCCTCCCAACCCTGGGAACCGGCGCCCTTCCGCCTCGGCGAGGCCAGCGGCCTGCAACGCTTCGGCGAACCGGAGGCCGCCCGCTCCCACGCCCTGGCGCTGATGCAGCAGGCCAGCCGCAGCCTGTGCCTGTACAGCCCTGACCTGGAAGCCTGGCTGTACAGCCACAGCAGCATCCAGGAAGCCTGCACCCGCCTGCTGCTGCGCCATCCGCAGAACCGCCTGCGCATCCTCCTGCGCGACAGCACCCGCCCGGTCAGGGAAGGCCACCGCCTGCTCAACCTCAGCCGGCGCCTGTCGAGCAACCTGCACATCCGCCTGCTCAACCCGGACTACCCGAGCCCGGAACAGGCCTTCCTGCTCGCCGACCAGCTCGGCCTGCTGCTGCGAACCGAACCGGCGCTGCCCGCCGGCCACGCCCACTACAACGACCCCGGCCGGGTGCGCCAGTTGCAGGCGCAGTTCGACCAGGCCTGGGACACCAGCCTCGCCGACCCGAACCTGCGGAGCTTCCTGCTGTGAGCCATCGCCGAACCGCCCTGCTCCTCGCCTGCGCCATCAGCCTGGCCGCCCAGGCCGCGCCGCGCACCGAGATCCTGCCGCTGAGCTACCGCACCGCCGACGAAATCCTCCCGGTGGCACAGCAGGTCCTCGGCAACGAAGGCCGGGTGACCGCCTACGGCAACCAGTTGGTGGTCAACGCCGAGCCGGCGAAGATCCGCGAACTGCAGCAGGTACTGGAGCAACTGGACACCCGCCCGCACCGCCTGCTGATCAGCGTCGACACCAGCGACTCCAGCCAGCGCAGCCGCAGCGGCTATTCGGTGAACGGCTCGGCCAGCGTCGGCAACGTCGAGATCCACAGCGGCCGCGGCGAGGTCCACGGCCGCGACCAGGTGCGCATCATCGACAGCTCCACCGCCAGCCGCAGCGGCGGCGTGCAGCAGATCCAGACCATCGAGGGCTCGCCGGCGCTGATCCAGGTCGGCCAGAGCCAACCGGTGTACAACGTCGGCGTCGGCCCCTACGGCCAGGTCTACAGCCAGACCGAGTACCGCGACGCCAACCGCGGCATGTACGTGACCGCCACCTTGAGCGGCAACATCGTCCACATCGACCTGGACACCCGCAACGACCGCTTCAACAACAGCGCCCCCGGCGCCATGGACACGGCCGGCGCCAGCACCCGCCTGAGCGGCCGCCTCGGCGAGTGGATCGAGGTGGGCGGCGTCAGCGAAAACAGCCAGGGCAGCCAGGGCGGCCTGACGCGCAATTACAGCACCCAGGGGCGCAGCGACAGCAGCCTGCGGGTGAAGGTCGAAGTGCTCGACTGAGCCTTCCGAAGGTGACCGGAGAGTCCTCCTTAGACCTTCGTGTAGTAGTCCAAAAAAAACACTACAAAACGTTTGACGAACGTTTGTTCGAAAGGCATGATGGCCTCGCTCCCGCTAACCAGGGGCCCTGAACCGGGCCTCCGGATCGAGCCCGCAGCCCACTCGCTGTGCCGGTCCGTGTTGTTACAGCCCACAAGGCGAAATGACGAGGTTGCGACTGGCAAGAAGTTGTCCTGAGGGACGGGGAAGCAACCAACGTATCAGCAAGATGGTCGAATGCAGCCATTCGCCCTCGCCCAACGGCAGCCACGAGCCGGCAAGCGATCCCGGATGCCATCGCTGCGATCATCTACCTGTTCGCCCGCGCCACCCCTCCCCCTCTGCGTCAATCCTTCCAGTCGTCATTTCGCCATCCGCGGCGAGCGATCCCACGAGCCCTGCGTGGGAAGTCGGTGCTCAACCAACACATTTTTTGAAGGATTGTTGACCATGTCCGCATATCAGAACGACATCAAGGCCGTTGCCGCCCTGAAAGAGAAGTTCGGCAGCAGCTGGAGCGCTATCAACCCCGAGTCCGTCGCCCGTATGCGCGCTCAGAACCGCTTCAAGACTGGCCTGGATATCGCCAAGTACACCGCGGCCATCATGCGCAAGGACATGGCCGAATACGACGCCGACTCCTCCCTCTACACCCAGTCCCTGGGCTGCTGGCACGGCTTCATCGGTCAGCAGAAGCTGATCTCCATCAAGAAGCACCTGAAGACCACCAACAAGCGCTACCTCTACCTGTCCGGCTGGATGGTTGCCGCGCTGCGCTCCGAGTTCGGCCCGCTGCCCGACCAGTCCATGCACGAGAAGACCGCGGTCTCCAGCCTGATCGAAGAGCTGTACACCTTCCTGCGCCAGGCTGACGCCCGCGAACTGGACCTGCTGTTCACCGCCCTGGACGCCGCCCGCGAAGCCGGCGACAAGGCCAAGCAGGAAGAGATCCAGAACCAGATCGACAACTACGAAACCCACGTGGTGCCGATCATCGCCGACATCGACGCCGGCTTCGGCAACCCGGAAGCCACCTACCTGCTGGCCAAGAAGATGATCGAAGCCGGTGCCTGCTGCATCCAGATCGAGAACCAGGTTTCCGACGAGAAGCAGTGCGGCCACCAGGACGGTAAAGTGACCGTCCCGCACGAAGACTTCCTCGCCAAGATCGCCGCCGTTCGCTACGCCTTCCTCGAACTGGGCGTTGACGACGGCGTGATCGTCGCCCGTACCGACTCCCTGGGCGCCGGCCTGACCAAGCAGATCGCCGTGACCAAGCAACCGGGCGACCTGGGCGACCAGTACAACTCCTTCCTGGACTGCGACGAGATCAGCCCGGCCGAACTGCAGAACGGCGACGTGGTGATCAACCGCGGCGGCAAGCTGCTGCGTCCCAAGCGCCTGCCCTCCAACCTGTTCCAGTTCCGCAAGGGCACCGGCGAAGACCGCTGCGTCCTGGACTGCATCACCTCGCTGCAGAACGGCGCCGACCTGCTGTGGATCGAAACCGAGAAGCCGCACGTTGGCCAGATCAAGGGCATGGTTGACCGCATCCGCGAAGTCATCCCGAACGCCAAGCTGGTGTACAACAACAGCCCGTCCTTCAACTGGACCCTGAACTTCCGCCAGCAGGTGTTCGATGCGTTCGTCGCCGAAGGCAAGGACGTTTCCGCCTACGACCGCGCCAAGCTGATGAGCGTCGAGTACGACGAGACCGAACTGGCCCAGATCGCCGACGAGAAGATCCGCACCTTCCAGCGCGACGGTTCGGCCCACGCCGGCATCTTCCACCACCTGATCACCCTGCCGACCTACCACACCGCGGCCCTGTCCACCGACAACCTGGCCAAGGGCTACTTCGCCGACCAGGGCATGCTGGCCTACGTGAAGGGCGTGCAGCGTCAGGAAATCCGCCAGGGCATCGCCTGCGTCAAGCACCAGAACATGGCTGGCTCCGACATCGGCGACAACCACAAAGAGTACTTCGCCGGCGAAGCCGCGCTGAAGGCCTCGGGCAAAGACAACACCATGAACCAGTTCCACTAAGAACCGGTTCGCCCGGCCCCTCGGGGCCGGGAAGCGGCCCAGCCGCAAAGGTGTAGCTTCAGGAAAACGCCGCTTCCCCAGGGAAGCGGCGTTTTTTCATGTCCGCCGCCGAGATGCGGCGGATAACCGCGAAGGGTTATGCGCCCTACGCACTCGCCGGCTGACGCCGAACCATCCGCCCACTCCGAACGGCCCCCTCTCCCGCTTGCGGGATAGGGCCGGGGAGAAGGCGCTCCTCTGCAAGTGCGCGGAGCGAACAACTGGCTTGCCGGCTACGCCGAGATGCTCTTCGTAGGACGGGTCGAGCCTGCGAAACCCATGCGGCCACGGCGATGGGTATCGCTTCGCTCAACACCATCCTACGACGCCCCTGTCCCCTGAGCGGACCTTGTCCGCGATAGCCGGACATATCGGCGCGATTCGCGGATAAGATCCGCTCCTACGCTGCCCCACCCGCGTCATTCCATGTAGGAGCGCGCCCTGCGCGCGAATCGCGGGCAGGGCCCGCTTACAGTTTGCCGGGAGGCACTGCGCTCCGGGCTGACACCCACCTGTAGGAGCGGATTCATCCGCGATCCGGCCGGCAGGCCGGCCCATGCCGACGATTGCCCCTACGCAGCAGCCTCCCCCTAAACAGACCATTGGGAAATTCCCGACAGCAATTGACGCCCATAAACCCTTAAAACCGCCGACAATAAAAAGTACGACGCCTATATGTAGTAAAGTTACGGATAAACGACACCGCGAATGATAATATTTATCATTTAAGGAACGACAGAAATACTTTCTTCTTATCTGCAAAAGTGCCATTCGACCAAAGCCTGAACCGTGCCAGCCCAGGCGCGGAGCGGCCTGCAGCCGGGGCCCGGACAAAAATGCAAAAGCCTTTTGCCCGATTTGGAAGCATCTGTTTGTGTTAGAAAAATTTACTTGCCCGAGGCTTTGGGCATAAAATTGGAAAGATCACTCGAACCCTTAGCTCGCTATCTTGAGCCCGAGGTTCATGCAGCCGGGCAAAGGCCCGGAATCCAAGACCACCGCTAATTTTTGTAGGAAGGAGTATCGGCATGCCCAACCCAGCTGAACTTGCAGCTCAACACTGGGGACTCGCCGCCTTCCTTCTAGGCGTGGTCGGCCTGCTGGCCTTCATGCTAGGGGTTTCCTCGCTGCTGGGCAGCAAGGCATTTGGTCGCAGCAAGAACGAGCCCTTCGAATCCGGCATCGTTCCCACCGGCAGCGCACGCCTGCGCCTGTCGGCAAAATTCTATCTGGTCGCGATGCTCTTCGTGATCTTCGACGTCGAAGCCCTCTTCCTCTTCGCCTGGTCCGTGTCCGTCCGTGAAAGCGGTTGGGCCGGTCTGGTCGAGGCTACCATTTTCATTGCAATTCTGTTGGCAGGTCTTGTCTACCTCTGGCGGGTCGGCGCGCTCGATTGGGCGCCGGCGGCACGTCGCGAGCGGCAGGCGAAGCTAAAACAATGAGGCTTTGGCGATGCAATACAAACTTACCCGGATCGACCCCGATGCGGCCAACGATCAGTACCCGATCGGCCAGCGCGAAACGGTAGACGACCCTCTAGTAGAGGGGCAGGTCAGCAAGAACATCTTCATGGGCAAGCTCGAGGATGTTCTCAACGGCGCCGTCAACTGGGGTCGCAAGAACTCGCTGTGGCCCTATAACTTCGGCCTGTCCTGCTGCTACGTGGAGATGACCACGGCGTTCACCGCGCCGCACGACATCGCCCGCTTCGGCGCCGAAGTGATTCGTGCCTCGCCGCGCCAGGCGGACTTCATGGTCATCGCCGGCACCTGCTTCATCAAGATGGCCCCGGTCATCCAGCGCCTGTACGAGCAGATGCTGGAACCCAAGTGGGTGATCTCCATGGGCTCGTGCGCCAATTCCGGCGGCATGTACGACATCTACTCGGTGGTCCAGGGGGTCGACAAGTTCCTCCCCGTGGACGTCTACATCCCCGGCTGCCCGCCCCGCCCCGAGGCGTTCCTGCAAGGCCTGATGCTGCTGCAGGAATCCATCGGCCAGGAGCGTCGCCCGTTGTCCTGGGTGGTTGGCGATCAAGGCATCTACCGTGCCGAAATGCCTGCCCAGAAGGACCTCAAGCGCGAACAGCGCATTGCGGTCACCAACCTGCGCAGCCCCGACGAAGTGTGAAGCCGACCTCCACGAGAGGCCCTTACTTCACTCCACCGTTGACCGATAGCGACCGAGACCATGACCGCAGACTCCGCTCTGTACATCCCGCCCTATAAGGCGGACGACCAAGACATAGTCGTCGAACTGAATTCCCGCTTTGGCGCCGAGACCTTCACCGTCCAGGCCACCCGCACCGGCATGCCGGTCCTCTGGGTGAGCCGCGAGAAGCTGATCGACGTCCTCACCTTCCTGCGCAACGTACCCAAGCCCTACGTGATGCTCTACGACCTCCACGGGGTCGACGAGCGCCTGCGCACCCACAGGCGCGGCCTGCCGGGCGCCGACTTCAGCGTGTTCTACCACCTGATGTCGCTCGAGCGTAACAGCGACGTGATGATCAAGGTGGCCCTCTCCGAGAACGACCTCAACCTGCCCACCGCCACCCGTATCTGGCCCAACGCCAACTGGTACGAGCGTGAGGTCTGGGACATGTACGGCATCCACTTCAACGGCCACCCGCACCTGGCCCGCATGCTGATGCCGCCGACCTGGCAGGGCCACCCGCTGCGCAAGGACTACCCGGCGCGCGCCACCGAGTTCGATCCCTACTCGCTCTCCGTGGCCAAGCAGGAGCTGGAACAGGAAGCCCTGCGCTTCAAGCCCGAGGACTGGGGCATGAAGCGCCACGGCGAGAACGAGGACTTCATGTTCCTCAACCTCGGCCCGAACCACCCCTCCGCCCACGGTGCCTTCCGCATCATCCTGCAGCTCGACGGCGAAGAGATTCTCGACTGCGTGCCGGAGATCGGCTACCACCACCGCGGCGCCGAGAAGATGGCCGAGCGCCAGTCCTGGCACAGCTTCATCCCCTACACCGACCGCATCGACTACCTCGGCGGGGTGATGAACAACCTGCCGTACGTGCTCTCGGTGGAGAAGCTCGCCGGCATCAAGGTGCCGCAGCGCGTCGACGTCATCCGCATCATGATGTCGGAGTTCTTCCGCATCCTGAACCACCTGCTGTACCTGGGCACCTACATCCAGGACGTGGGCGCCATGACCCCGGTGTTCTTCACCTTCACCGACCGCCAGCGCGCCTACAAGGTGGTCGAGGCCATCACCGGCTTCCGCCTGCACCCGGCCTGGTACCGCATCGGCGGCGTCGCCCACGACCTGCCGCGCGGCTGGGACAAGCTGGTCCGCGAATTCCTCGACTGGATGCCCAAGCGCCTGGACGAGTATGAAAAGGCGGCGCTGCAGAACAGCATCCTGCGCGGCCGGACCATCGGCGTGGCGCAGTACAACACCAAGGAAGCCCTCGAGTGGGGCACCACCGGCGCCGGCCTGCGCGCCACCGGTTGCGACTTCGACCTGCGCAAGGCCCGCCCCTACTCCGGCTACGAGAACTTCGAGTTCGAAGTGCCGCTGGCCCACAACGGCGACGCCTACGACCGCTGCATGGTGAAGATGGGCGAGATGCGCCAGAGCCTGCGCATCATCGAGCAGTGCCTGAAGAACATGCCCGAAGGCCCGTACAAGGCCGACCATCCGCTGACCACGCCGCCGCCCAAAGAGCGCACGCTGCAGCACATCGAGACGCTGATCACCCACTTCCTGCAGGTTTCCTGGGGCCCGGTCATGCCGGCCAACGAAGCCTTCCAGATGGTCGAGGCGACCAAGGGTATCAACAGCTACTACCTGACGAGCGATGGCAGCACCATGAGCTACCGGACGCGCATCCGCACGCCCAGCTTCGCGCACCTGCAACAGATTCCGTCGGTCATCAACGGCAGCATGATCGCCGACCTGATCGCCTATCTGGGCAGCATCGACTTCGTTATGGCTGACGTGGACCGCTGATCATGAGCACCATCATCCAGACTGACCGTTTCGCCCTGAGCGAAACCGAGCGCTCGGCCATCGAGCACGAGCTGCATCACTACGAGGACTCCCGCGCGGCGTCCATCGAGGCCCTGAAGATCGTCCAGAAGGAGCGCGGCTGGGTGCCGGACGGCGCCATCGGCGCGATCGCCGAGATCCTCGGCATCCCCGACAGCGACGTCGAGGGCGTGGCCACCTTCTATAGCCAGATCTTCCGCCAACCGGTCGGCCGCCACATCATCCGCGTGTGCGACAGCATGGTCTGCTACATCGGCGGCCACGAGTCGGTGGTCGGCGAGATCCAGAAGCAGCTCGGCATCGGCCTCGGCCAGACCACCGCCGACGGCCGCTTCACCCTGCTGCCGGTGTGCTGCCTGGGCAACTGCGACAAGGCCCCGGCGCTGATGATCGACGACGATACCCACGGCAATCTCGAGCCGTCGGCGGTCGCCAAACTGCTGGAGGCCTACGCATGACGCTCCTCACCTCCTACGGCACCCCCAACCGCACCGCGCGCGCCGCGGAAACCCACCCGCTGACCTGGCGCCTGCGCGACGACGGCGCCCCGGTGTGGCTGGAGGAATACCAGGCGAAGAACGGCTACGCCGCCGCGCGCAAGGCGCTGGCCGAAATGGCTGCCGACGACATCGTTCAGACCGTCAAGGACTCCGGCCTCAAGGGCCGCGGCGGTGCGGGCTTCCCCACCGGCGTGAAGTGGGGCCTGATGCCCAAGGACGAATCTCTCGACATCCGCTACCTGCTGTGCAACGCGGACGAGATGGAGCCCAACACCTGGAAGGACCGCATGCTCATGGAGCAGCTGCCGCACCTGCTGGTGGAAAGCATGCTGATCTCCGCGCGGGCTCTGAAGGCCTATCGCGGCTACATCTTCCTGCGCGGCGAATACGTCGACGCGGCGCGCAACCTCAACCGCGCCATCGACGAAGCCAAGGCCGCCGGCCTGCTGGGCAAGAACATCCTCGGCAGCGGCTTCGACTTCGAACTGTTCGTCCACACCGGCGCCGGCCGCTACATCTGCGGCGAAGAAACCGCGCTGATCAACTCGCTGGAAGGCCGCCGCGCCAACCCGCGCTCCAAGCCGCCCTTCCCCGCTGCCGTCGGCGTCTGGGGCAAGCCGACCTGCGTCAACAACGTCGAGACCCTGTGCAACGTGCCGGCGATCGTCGAGAACGGCGTCGACTGGTACAAGGGCCTGGCGCGCCCGGGCAGCGAAGACATGGGCACCAAGCTCATGGGCTTCTCCGGCAAGGTGCAGAACCCCGGCATCTGGGAACTGCCGTTCGGCATCCCGGTGCGCGAGGTCTTCGAGGACTACGCCGGCGGCATGCGCGAGGGCTACAAGCTCAAGGCCTGGCAGCCCGGCGGCGCCGGCACCGGCTTCCTGCTCCCCGAGCACATGGACGCCCTGTTCTACGCCGGCGGCATCGCCAAGGTCGGCACCCGCATGGGCACCGGCCTGGCCATGGCGGTGGACGACAGCATCAACATGGTCTCGCTGCTGCGCAACATGGAAGAGTTCTTCGCCCGCGAGTCGTGCGGCTGGTGCACTCCGTGCCGCGACGGCCTGCCGTGGAGCGTGAAGCTCCTGCGCGCGCTGGAGCGTGGCGAAGGCCAGCCCGGCGACCTCGAGACCCTCGAGCAGTTGGTCAACTTCCTCGGCCCAGGCAAGACCTTCTGCGCCCACGCACCGGGCGCCGTCGAACCGCTGGGCAGTGCCTTGAAATATTTCCGTCCGGAGTTCGAAGCGGGCGTCTCCCGCCAGGCTCAGGCCGCGCCGCAACCGCAACGCGTCGGCGCGTAAAGCTTTGGATGCCGGGCCCGCGGGCCCGGCGATGTTCCGTCGTAGCGCCGCGGCATGCCGCCGGCCCGACGGAGCCGTGATTTCCCTTAGCCAAGCCCGCTGACAACGGGCCAACGAAGAACTTGAACCATGGCCACTATCCACGTAGACGGCAAGACGTTAGAAGTCGATGGGGCGGACAACCTGTTGCAGGCCTGCCTGTCCCTCGGACTCGACATCCCCTACTTCTGCTGGCACCCGGCGCTCGGTAGCGTCGGCGCCTGCCGGCAGTGCGCGGTCAAGCAGTACACCGACGAGAACGACAAGCGTGGTCGCCTCGTCATGTCCTGCATGACCCCCGCCACCGACAACACCTGGATCTCCATCGAGGACGAAGAGGCCAAGGCCTTCCGCGAAAGCGTCGTCGAATGGCTGATGACCAACCACCCGCACGACTGCCCGGTGTGTGAGGAAGGCGGCCACTGCCACCTGCAGGACATGACGGTGATGACCGGCCACAACAAGCGCCGGTACCGCTTCACCAAGCGCACCCACCAGAACCAGGAGCTCGGCCCGTTCATCGCCCACGAGATGAACCGCTGCATCGCCTGCTACCGCTGCGTGCGCTACTACAAGGACTACGCCGGCGGCACCGACCTGGGCGTCTACGGCGCGCACGACAACGTGTACTTCGGCCGCATCGAGGACGGCGTGCTGGAGAGCGAGTTCTCCGGCAACCTGACCGAGGTCTGCCCGACCGGCGTATTCACCGACAAGACCCACTCCGAGCGCTACAACCGCAAGTGGGACATGCAGTTCGCCCCGAGCATCTGCCATGGCTGCTCCAGCGGCTGCAACATCAGCCCCGGCGAGCGCTACGGCGAGATCCGCCGCATCGAGAACCGCTACAACGGCTCGGTGAACCACTACTTCCTCTGCGACCGCGGCCGCTTCGGCTACGGCTACGTCAACCGCGAGGACCGTCCGCGCCAGCCGATGCTGATGCTCAGCAAGCAGAAGCTGAGCCTGGATGGCGCCCTCGACCAGGCCGCCGCCCTGCTCAAGGGCCGCAAGGTGATCGGCATCGGTTCGCCGCGCGCCAGCCTGGAAAGCAACTACGCGCTGTCCGAGCTGGTCGGCGCCGGCAACTTCTACAGCGGCATCGCCGCCGACGAGCTGCAGCGCCTGCGCCTGGTGCTCAAGGTGATGCAGGAAGGCCCGCTGCCCTCCCCCACCCTCCGCGACATGGAAGACCATGACGCGGTCTTCGTGCTCGGCGAAGACCTGACCCAGACCGCCGCCCGCATCGCCCTGGCCCTGCGCCAGTCGGTGAAGGGCAAGGGCGAGGACATGGCCGCCGCGATGAAGATCCAGCCGTGGCTCGACGCCGCGGTGAAGACCATCGCCCAGCACGAGAAGAACCCGCTGTTCATCGCCAGCCTGGCCGAGACGCGCCTGGACGACGTCGCCGCCGAGTGCGTGCACGCCGCCCCCGAGGACCTGGCCCGCCTGGGCTTCGCCGTGGCCCACGCGATCGACCCGAGCGCCCCGGCCGTGGCCGGTCTGGAACCGGAAGCGCAAGCCCTGGCCCAGCGCATCGCCGACGCCCTGGTGGCCGCCAAGCGCCCGCTGGTGGTTTCCGGCGTTTCGCTGCGCAGCAACGCCCTGATCGAAGCCGCGGCGAACATCGCCAGCGCGCTGAAGCAGCGCGAGAAGAACGGCTCGCTGAGCCTGGTGGTTCCCGAGGCCAACAGCTTGGGCCTGGTCCTGTTCGGCGGCGAGTCCGTCGAAGCCGCGCTGGAGCAGCTGACCTCCGGCGCCGCCGACGCCGTGGTGGTGCTGGAGAACGACCTGTACCGCCGCGCCGAAGCCGTCCAGGTCGACGCCGCCCTGGCCGCCGCCAAGCTGGTGATCGTCGCCGACCACCAGAGCACCGCGACCAGCGCCAAGGCGCACATCGTCCTGCCGGCCGCCAGCTTCGCCGAAGGCGACGGCACCCTGGTCAGCCAGGAAGGCCGCGCCCAGCGCTTCTTCCAGGTCTTCGACCCGACCTACTACAACGCCGACAACCTGGTCCGCGAAGGCTGGCGCTGGCTGCACGCCCTGCACAGCACCCTCGAGGGCAAGCGCGTCGACTGGACGCAGCTGGACCACGTGATCGACGCCGTGGTCGCCGCCAAGCCGCAACTGGCCGGCATCCGCGACGCCGCGCCGAACGCCGCGTTCCGCATCAAGGGCCTGAAGCTGGCGCGCGAACCGCACCGCTACTCCGGCCGCACCGCCATGCGCGCCAACATCAACGTCAGCGAGCCTCGCGCCCCGCAGGACATCGACAGCGCCTTCGCCTTCTCCATGGAAGGCTATTCCGGCAGCACCGAGCCGCGTCAGCAGATTCCCTTCGCCTGGTCCCCGGGCTGGAACTCGCCGCAGGCCTGGAACAAGTTCCAGGACGAGGTCGGCGGCCACCTGCGCGCCGGCGACCCGGGCGTGCGCCTGATCGAGGCCAAGGGCGAGGCCCTGTGGTTCAGCGACGTACCGGCGCCGTTCCACACCCCGGCCAGCCAGTTCAAGGTGGTGCCCTTCTACCACCTGTTCGGCAGCGAGGAGAACAGCGCCCGCGCCAAGCCGGTGCAGGAGCGCATCCCGGAAACCTACGTGGCCCTGGGCCGCGAGGAAGCCGAGCGCCTGGGCCTGGCCGAAGGCAAGCTGCTGCGCCTGAGCGTCAAGGGCCACGAGCTGCGCCTGCCGCTGCGCATCAGCGAAGAGCTGGGCGCGGGCCTGGTCGCCCTGCCGGCCGGCCTGGCCGGCATCCCCGCCGGTGTGTTCGGCGGTGTCGCTGAAGGTCTGCAGGAGGCTGCCCAATGAGTTTGATGAGCATGAGCTGGCTGACACCCGCCATCGTCGACATCATCGTCGAGGTCATCAAGGCCATCGTCATCCTGCTCGCCGTGGTCGTCTGCGGCGCGCTGCTGAGCTGGGTCGAGCGTCGCCTGCTGGGCCTCTGGCAGGACCGCTACGGTCCCAACCGGGTCGGCCCGTTCGGCGCCTTCCAGCTCGGCGCGGACATGATCAAGATGTTCTTCAAGGAAGACTGGACGCCGCCGTTCGCCGACAAGATGATCTTCACCCTCGCCCCGGTCATCGCCATGGGCGCGCTGCTGATCGCCTTCGTCATCATCCCGATCAGCCCCAGCTGGGGCGTGGCGGACCTGAACATCGGCATCCTGTTCTTCTTCGCCATGGCCGGCCTGACCGTGTACGCGGTGCTCTTCGCCGGCTGGTCGAGCAACAACAAGTTCGCCCTGCTCGGCAGCCTGCGCGCCTCGGCCCAGACCATCTCCTACGAGGTGTTCCTGGCCCTGTCGCTGATGGGCATCGTGGCCCAGGTCGGCTCGTTCAACATGCGCGACATCGTCGACTACCAGGCCCAGCACCTGTGGTTCATCATTCCGCAGTTCTTCGGCTTCTGCACCTTCATCATCGCCGGCGTCGCCGTGACCCACCGTCACCCGTTCGACCAGCCGGAAGCGGAGCAGGAACTGGCCGACGGCTACCACATCGAGTACGCCGGGATGAAATGGGGCATGTTCTTCGTCGGCGAATACATCGGCATCGTGCTGATCTCGGCGCTGCTGGTGACGCTGTTCTTCGGTGGCTGGCACGGCCCGTTCGGCCTGCTGCCGCAGATCCCGTTCATCTGGTTCGCCCTGAAGACCAGCTTCTTCATCATGCTGTTCATCCTGATCCGCGCCTCGCTGCCGCGTCCGCGCTATGACCAGGTGATGGCCTTCAGCTGGAAGTTCTGCCTTCCGCTGACCCTGATCAACCTGCTGGTGACCGGCGCCTGTGTGCTGGCCGCGGCCCAGTAAGGAGAACCACCATGATCAAAGAAATCCTGCACATCGTGCATGGCACCTACACCCAGCTGCGCAGCCTGGTGATGATCTTCGGCCATGCCTTCCGCAAGCGCGACACCCTGCAGTACCCGGAAGAGCAGGTCTACCTGCCGCCGCGCTACCGCGGCCGCATCGTCCTCACCCGCGACCCCGACGGCGAGGAACGCTGCGTGGCCTGCAACCTGTGCGCCGTGGCCTGCCCGGTCGGCTGCATCTCGCTGCAGAAGGCCGAGACCGACGACGGCCGCTGGTACCCCGAGTTCTTCCGCATCAACTTCTCCCGCTGCATCTTCTGCGGCCTGTGCGAGGAAGCCTGCCCGACCACCGCGATCCAGCTGACCCCGGATTTCGAGATGGGCGAGTTCAAGCGCCAGGACCTGGTGTACGAGAAGGAAGACCTGCTGATCTCCGGCCCCGGCAAGAACCCGGACTACAACTTCTACCGCGTCGCCGGCATGGCCATCGCCGGCAAGCCCAAGGGCAGCGCGCAGAACGAGGCCGAACCGATCAACGTCAAGAGCCTGCTGCCGTAAGGAGACGTCGCGTGGAATTCGCTTTCTACTTCGCCGCCGGCGTCGCCGTGCTGGCAACCCTGCGGGTCATCACCAACAGCAACCCGGTGCATGCCCTGCTCTACCTCATCGTTTCGCTGCTCGCCGTGTCGATGACCTTCTTCAGCCTCGGCGCCCCGTTCGCCGGCGCCCTGGAGATCATCGTCTACGCCGGCGCGATCATGGTGCTGTTCGTCTTCGTGGTGATGATGCTCAACCTGGGCCCGGCGATCGCCGAGCAGGAGCGCAAGTGGCTCAGGCCCGGGGTCTGGATCGGCCCGGGCGTGCTTTCCGCCGTCCTGCTCGTCGAACTGCTGCTGGTGCTGTCGCGTAACCCCAGCGGCGCCGGCATCGGCCACACCACCGTGGACGCCAAGGCCGTGGGCATCGCCCTGTTCGGCCCCTACCTGCTGGTCGTCGAACTGGCCTCGATGCTGCTGCTGGCGGCACTGGTCGCCGCCTACCACCTCGGCCGCCACGACGCGAAGGAATAACACCATGAATGCAATCCCCCTGGAACACGGGCTGGCACTCTCCGGCGTGCTGTTCTGCCTCGGGCTGGCCGGCCTGATGGTCCGGCGCAACATCCTGTTCGTACTCATGAGCCTGGAAGTGATGATGAACGCCGCCGCGCTGGCCTTCGTGGTCGCCGGCAGCCGCTGGGCGCAGCCCGACGGCCAGGTGATGTTCATCCTGGTGCTCAGCCTGGCCGCGGCCGAGGCGAGCATCGGTCTGGCGATCCTGCTGCAACTGTATCGCCGCTTCCATACCCTCGATGTCGACGCTGCCAGCGAGATGCGCGGATGAACCTGCTGCCCCTCACCTTCCTGTTCCCCCTGGTCGGCTTCCTGCTGCTGTCTTTCTCCCGCGGCAAGTGGTCGGAAAATCTCTCCGCGCTGGTCGGCGTCGGCTCGGTCGGCCTGGCCGCGCTGTCCGCCTTCTGGGCGATCTGGAGCTTCCACAGCGCCCCGCCGGAAGGCGGCGCCTACACCCTGGTGCTGTGGCAGTGGATGAACGTCGACGGCTTCGCGCCGAACTTCGCCCTGTACCTGGACGGCCTGTCGGTCACCATGCTCGGCGTGGTCACCGGCGTCGGCTTCCTGATCCACCTGTTCGCCAGTTGGTACATGCGCGGTGAAGCCGGCTACTCGCGCTTCTTCGCCTACACCAACCTGTTCATCGCCAGCATGCTGTTCCTGGTGCTGGGCGACAACCTGCTGTTCCTGTACTTCGGCTGGGAAGGCGTGGGCCTGTGCTCCTACCTGCTGATCGGCTTCTACTACAGCCACGTACCGAACGGCAACGCGGCGCTCAAGGCCTTCATCGTCACCCGCGTGGGCGACGTGTTCATGGCCTTCGGCCTGTTCATCCTGTTCCAGCAGCTGGGCACCCTGAACATCCAGGAACTGCTGGTGCTGGCGCCGCAGCACTTCGCCCAAGGCGATATGTGGGTGAGCCTGGCGGCCCTGGCGCTGCTCGGCGGCGCGGTCGGCAAGTCGGCCCAGCTGCCGCTGCAGACCTGGCTGGCGGATGCGATGGCCGGCCCGACCCCGGTTTCGGCGCTGATCCACGCGGCGACCATGGTCACCGCGGGCGTCTACCTGATCGCCCGCTGCCACGGCATCTTCACCCTGGCGCCGAACGTGCTGGAACTGGTCGGCGTGGTCGGCGCGGTCACCCTGGTCCTGGCCGGCTTCGCCGCCCTGGTGCAGACCGACATCAAGCGCATCCTCGCCTACTCGACCATGAGCCAGATCGGCTACATGTTCCTGGCCCTGGGCGTCGGCGCCTGGGACGCGGCGATCTTCCACCTGATGACCCACGCCTTCTTCAAGGCCCTGCTGTTCCTCGCCTCCGGCGCGGTGATCGTCGCCTGCCACCACGAGCAGAACATCTTCAAGATGGGCGGCCTGTGGAAGAAGCTGCCGCTGGCCTACGCCAGCTTCATCGTCGGTGGTTCGGCCCTGGCCGCCCTGCCGCTGGTCACCGCCGGCTTCTACTCCAAGGACGAGATCCTCTGGGAAGCCTTCGCCAGCGGTCACCAGAAGCTGCTGATCGCCGGCCTGGCGGGTGCCTTCCTGACCTCGATCTACACCTTCCGCCTGATCTTCATCGCCTTCCACGGCGAGCAGAAGACCGAGGCCCACGCCGGCCACGGCATCAGCCACTGGCTGCCGCTGTCGGTGCTGATCGTGCTGTCGACCTTCATCGGCGCGCTGATCACCCCGCCGCTGCACGGCGTGCTGCCGGAAAGCGTCGGCCATGCCGGCGGCGAAGCACAGCACAGCCTGGAAATCGCCTCGGGCGCCATCGCCCTGGCCGGCATCCTGCTGGCCGGCCTGCTGTTCCTCGGCAAGCGCCGCTTCGTCAGCGCCCTGGCCAAGAGCGCGCCGGGCCGCTTCTTCGGCACCTGGTGGTACCACGCCTGGGGCTTCGACTGGCTGTACGACAAGCTGTTCGTGAAACCCTATCTGCTGCTCTGCCGCCTGCTCGGCCGCGACCCCATCGACCAGACCCTGGTCCTGGTGCCGCTGTCCGCCCGCGGTGGGCACACCCTTCTGAGCCTGACCGAGAACGGCCGCCTGCGCTGGTACGCCGCTTCCCTGGTCGGCGGCGCGGTGCTGCTACTCGCGCTGCTACTGGCCTAACGCATTCACGAAAGAGATCGAGCCCGTCATGATTCTGCCCTGGCTAATCCTGATCCCCTTCATCGGCGGCTTCCTCTGCTGGATCGCCGAGTACACCAGCAAGACCCTGCCCCGCTGGGTCGCGCTGGGTTCCATGACCCTGACCCTGGCCCTGAGCCTGTGGCTGTGGCACACCGGCGACTTCCACCTGGCGCCCGCGCCGGGTGGCGAGCCGCAGTGGACCGCCGAATTCAAGCTGCAATGGATCGAGCGTTTCGGCATCAGCGTGCACCTGGCCATCGACGGCCTGTCGCTGCTGATGGTCGCCCTCACCGGCCTGCTCGGCGTGCTGTCCGTGCTCTGCTCGTGGAACGAGATCCAGCGCCGCATCGGCTTCTTCCACCTGAACCTGCTGTGGATTCTCGGTGGCGTGATCGGCGTGTTCCTCGCCGTCGACCTGTTCCTGTTCTTCTTCTTCTGGGAAATGATGCTGGTGCCGATGTACTTCCTCATCGCGCTCTGGGGCCATAGCTCGGACGACGGCAAGAAGACGCGCATCTACGCCGCCACCAAGTTCTTCATCTTCACCCAGGCCAGCGGCCTGGTGATGCTGGTGGCGATCCTCGGCCTGGTGTTCGTGCACTACAACAGCACCGGCGTGCTGACCTTCAACTACGCCGACCTGCTGAAGACGCAGATGAGCGAGCACGTCGAGTGGCTGCTGATGCTCGGCTTCTTCGTCGCCTTCGCGGTGAAGATGCCGGTGGTGCCGGTGCACTCCTGGCTGCCGGACGCCCACGCCCAGGCGCCGACCGCCGGTTCCGTGGACCTGGCCGGCATCCTGCTGAAGACCGCCGCCTACGGCCTGATCCGCTTCGCCCTGCCGCTGTTCCCCAACGCCTCGGCGGAGTTCGCGCCCATCGCCATGACCCTGGGCCTGATCGGCATCTTCTACGGCGCCCTGCTGTCCTTCGCGCAGACCGACATCAAGCGCCTGGTGGCCTTCTCCAGCGTGTCGCACATGGGCTTCGTGATGATCGGCATCTACTCCGGCAGCCCCCAGGCGCTACAGGGCGTGGTGATCCAGATGATCGCCCACGGCCTGTCCGCCGCCGCGCTCTTCATCCTCTGCGGCCAGCTCTACGAGCGCCTGCACACCCGCGACATGCGCAAGATGGGCGGCCTGTGGTCGCGCATCCCGTACCTGCCGGCCGTGGCCCTGTTCTTCGCGACCGCGTCCCTGGGCCTGCCGGGCACCGGCAACTTCGTCGGCGAGTTCCTGATCCTGCTGGGCGCCTTCAAGACCGTGCCGGTGGTCATCGTCATCGCCACCTTCGGCCTGGTGTTCGCCTCGATCTACTCGCTGATCATGATCCACCGCGCCTACTTCGGCCCGGCGAAGGCGGATACGCCGATCGCCGGCCTGAACGCCCGCGAGCTGAGCATGGTCCTGGGCCTGGCGGTCCTGCTGATCATCCTCGGCATCTACCCGCAGCCGGTTCTCGATACCTCCGCCGCCACCATGCACGGTGTCCAGCAGTGGTTCGATTCCGCCCTTTCCACCCTTGCCGCACGGTAGTCGCGAAATGACCTTCACGATCCAACACTTCATCGCGCTCCTGCCGCTGCTCATCACCAGCGCCACTCTGGTGGTGGTGATGCTGGCGGTCGCCTGGAAACGCAACCACCGGCTGATCGCCACCCTCTCGATGATCGGCCTCAACCTGGCGCTGCTGTCGATCCTCTGGGCGATCAAGGCGACCCCCATCGCCGTCACCCCGCTGCTGCTGATCGACAACTTCGCGCTGTTCTACTCGGCGCTGATCCTGATCGCCGCCCTCGCCTGCTCGACCCTCGCCCATGCCTACATGGAGAGCTACCCGGGCAACCGCGAGGAGCTCTACCTGCTCCTGCTGCTGGCCACCGCCGGCGGCCTGGTGCTGGTGGCGGCGCAGAACCTGGCCGGCCTGTTCATCGGCCTGGAACTGCTCTCGGTGCCGGTCTACGGCATGGTGGCCTACGCCTTCTTCAACAAGCGCAGCCTGGAAGCCGGCATCAAGTACACCGTGCTGTCCGCGGCGGGCTCGGCCTTCCTGCTGTTCGGCATGGCCATGCTCTACGCCGAAGCCGGCACCCTGGACTTCGCCGGCCTGGGCAGCGCCCTGGCCGAAGGCACCGTGCACAGCCCGCTGCTGACCATCGGCGTGGGCATGATGCTGGTGGGCCTGGGCTTCAAGCTGTCGCTGGCGCCCTTCCACCTGTGGACCCCGGACGTCTACGAAGGCGCCCCGGCCCCGGTGGCGGCGTTCCTCGCCACCGCCGCCAAGGTCGCCGTGTTCGCCGTGCTGCTGCGCCTGTTCCAGATCGCCCCGGCGGCCCTGCACAGCGGCGTGCTGCACGTCGCCCTGGCGGTCATCGCGGTCATCTCGATCCTGGTCGGCAACCTGCTGGCGCTGACCCAGAGCAACCTCAAGCGCCTGCTCGGCTACTCCTCCATCGCCCACCTGGGCTACCTGCTGATCGCCGTGGTGGCCAGCAACGGCCTGGCCGTGGAGACCGTCGGCGTCTACCTGACCACCTACGTGGTCACCACCCTGGGCGCCTTCGGCGTGGTCACCCTGATGTCCACCCCCTACAGCGGCCGCGACGCCGACGCGCTGTTCGAGTACCGCGGCCTGTTCTGGCGCCGTCCGGTGCTGACCGCGGTGATGACCGTGATGATGCTGTCCCTGGCCGGCATCCCGCTGACCGCCGGCTTCATCGGCAAGTTCTACGTCATCGCCAGCGGCGTCGAGTCGCACCTGTGGTGGCTGGTCGGCGCCCTGGTGCTGGGCAGCGCCATCGGCCTGTACTACTACCTGCGCGTCATGGTCACCCTGTTCCTGGTCGAGCCGAACATGAAGCGCCACGACGCGCCCCTGGACTGGGCCCAGCGCGCCGGCGGCATCATGCTGGTGGCCATCGCCCTGCTGGCCTTCTTCCTCGGCGTCTACCCGCAGCCGCTGCTGGACATCCTCCAGCATTCCGGCCTGGCGGTAGCCGTCGCCGGCTGATCGCAGGCAGCAAAGAAAAACCCCGCCTCGCAGGCTGTGTGAAAACCTCCGGATCGGTCCAGCTGGTTAAAAAACAACCTGGATTTCGCGTTTCTACGCGGATTCTGGGTTGGCTGAATAGCCAAGCCTTTTCAGATTTCACGTAGGAACGCACTCTTCGAAGAGCCGCTCGGGTTTTCACACAGCCTGCTCGGCGGGGTTTTTTATTGCCTGCGAAACGCCGTGCTTCCTGGAACCGTAGGAGCAAGCATGGCTTTTCGTAGGATGGTGTTGAGCGAAGCGATACCCATCAGCGCAACCGCATGGGTTTCGCAAGCTCAACCCATCCTACGAAAAACGCCTCGGCGCAAACAGTTGCGCCTACGCTATCCCCAGGCCCTCCCCTACCCCGCCAAATCCTCGGTTTCCTCGCGGCCGGTGAACAGGTCCCAGCTGGCGATGAACAGCGCGGCGATCAGCGGGCCGATGACGAAGCCGTTGAGACCGAACAGCGACATGCCGCCCAGGGTGGAGATCAGCACCACGTAGTCGGGCATCTTGGTGTCCTTGCCCACCAGGATCGGGCGCAGGATGTTGTCCACCAGGCCGATCACCAGCACGCAGAAGAGGATCAGCACCACGCCCTGCCAGATCGCCCCGGTGAGCAGGAACCAGGCCGCCACCGGCACCCACACCAGCCCCGCGCCTATCGCCGGCAGCAGCGACAGGAAGGCCATCAGCGTGCCCCACAGCAGCGAGCCCTGGATGCCCAGGAACCAGAAGATCAGCCCGCCCAGCGCGCCCTGGGTGGCGGCCACGGCGATGTTGCCCTTCACCGTGGCGCGCACCACGGTGGTGAACTTGGTGAACAGGTGCTGCTTGTGCTCGTGGTCCAGCGGCACCGCCTGCTTGATCCGCCGGCCCAGGGTGCGGCCGTCGCGCAGCAGGAAGAACAGCAGGTAGAGCATCACGCCGAAGCTGATGACGAAGTCGAAGGTGTTCTGGCCGATGCTGAAGGCCTTGGTGGCGACGAACTGGCTGGCCTGCATGGCGCCGCTGGAAAGCTTCTCCTGCAGGCTCGACAGGTCGCCCAGGTCGAAACGCTCCAGCCACTGGTGGGCCCACGGCGGCAAGGCGGCGAAGGCCTGCTGTACCAGGCCGGCGAGGTTCAGTTGGCCGGACTTCAGGCTCTGGTAGAGGTTGGCGCCTTCCTGCACCAGCGAGCCGGTGATGAAGATCACCGGCAGGATCACGATGAGGATACAGGCGCTCAATGTGATCAGCGCCGCCAGGTTCCTGCGCCCGCCCAGGCGCGCCTGCAGCCGGCGGTGCACCGGGGTGAAGATGATGGCCAGGATGGTGCCCCAGAACACCGCGCCGTAGAACGGCAGCAGCAGCCAGGCGAAGGCGATGCTGACCACCGCCAGCAGTATCAGGAACGTCCGGTTTTCCAGTTTCGAATCGAGCATGTGCAATCCCATCTGCCGAGAGTGGCCTGCACATTAGTCAGCAGATGGGTGGCGAAGTGCAACCCGGCGCGAGACTGGCGCCCCAGAAGCCCAGCCGACGGACGGTAGCAATGTCTGTAAAGAAAATCGCACAGCCGCCGATATTTCCGAACATCCCCAAGGTTCCCGCAGAGGACACCCCCATGCCCTTCCGTCGCCTCTCCATCCAGTGGAAGATCACCCTGCTCGCCGGCCTGTGCCTGCTCGGCGTGGTCTCGCTGCTCGCCGGCCTCTCGATCTTCCGCATGCAGCACAGCACCGCGCTGGTGAAGGAATCCAGCACGCACATGCTGGACGATGCCGCCGAAGCCCGCCTGCGCGCCCGTGGGGAAATCCAGGCGATGCGCATCCAGCGCTACTTCAGCGACGCCTACCGCTACGCACAGAGCTTCGCCCGCCAGGCCCTGGCCATGCGCCAGCTCGCCGCCCAGCGCGGCCTGGACACCCTGGCCCTGCGTGAGGAGCTGAACCGGCAGATGCGCGACGCGGTGGCGGCCAACCCCGAACTGCTCGGCCTGTACCTCGCCTTCGAGCCCGACGCCCTCGACGGCCACGACGCGCAGGCCGAAGGCCGCACCGAGATCGGCAGCAACGAAAAGGGGCGTTTCTCGCAATACTGGGCGCAGGCCACCCCCGGCAAGCTGGAAGCCGAGCCGATGGACGAGAAGATGCTCGACGACACCAGCCCCGGCCCCAGCGGCGCGGCCTACAACGCCTGGTACACCTGCCCGAAGGCCGCCGGCAAGACCTGCGTGCTGGAGCCCTACGTCGACGAAGTGGGCAACCGCAAGATCCTCATGACCAGCATCGCCCTGCCCCTGCGGGTGGACGGCAAGCTGGTCGGCGTGCTGGGCGTGGACATCGCCCTCGACCGCCTGCAGGAAATCGCCCATGAAGGCAGCCAGGAACTCTACGAAGGCCAGAGCCGCGTCGCCATCGTCAGCCCCGCCGGCCTGCTCGCCGGCTACAGCGCCGACGCCGGCAAGCTCGGCAAGAAGCTGCAGGAGGTCTACCCCGCTCAGGGCGGGCAGCTGCTGCAACTGCTCGGCGCCGACCAGCACAAGGTCCTCGAACACGACAGCGAACTGCGCGCCCTGCAACCGCTGCGCCCGATCCCCGAGGCCGACGCCTGGGGCGTGCTCATCGACGTGCCGCTGCAGGCCCTGCAGGGCCCGGCGGTGAAGCTGCAGCAGGAACTGGACCAGCAACGCACCCAGGGTACCGTCGTCGAACTCGGCCTGGGCCTGCTCGCCGCCCTGCTCGGCCTGCTGCTGGTATGGCTGACCGCGCGCGGCGTGACGCGCCCGATCCTCGGCGTGGCCGGCATGCTGCGCGACATCGCCAGCGGCGAGGGCGACCTGACCCAGCGCCTGAAATACCAGGGCCAGGACGAACTGGGCGAGCTGGCTGGCTGGTTCAACCGCTTCCTCGACAAGCTGCAGCCGATCATCCGCGACGTGAAGGCCTCGGTGCAGGACGCCCGCGCCACCGCCGACCAGTCCGCCGCGCTGTCGACCCAGACCAGCGCCGGCATGCAGCAGCAGTTCCGCGAGATCGAGCAGGTGGCCACCGCCTCCCAGGAAATGAGCGCCACCGCCCACGACGTGGCCAACAGCGCGGCCATGGCCGCCGACGCCGCCCGCGGTGCCGACGGCGCCACCCGCGACGGCCTGGCGGTGATCGACCAGACCACCCGCGCCATCGACGAACTGGCCCGCGACATGAGCCAGGCCATGACCCAGGTCGAGGGCCTGGCCGCCAGCAGCGAGCAGATCGGCTCGGTGCTGGAGGTGATCCGCGCCATCGCCGAGCAGACCAACCTGCTGGCGCTCAACGCCGCCATCGAAGCGGCCCGCGCCGGCGAGGCCGGACGCGGCTTCGCGGTGGTGGCCGACGAAGTGCGCAACCTGGCCAAGCGCACCCAGGACTCGGTGGAGGAAATCCGCCAGGTGATCGAAGGCCTGCAGAACGGCACCCGCGAAGTGGTCACCGCCATGCACAGCAGCCACCAGCAGGCCCAGGGCAGCGTCAGCCAGGTCGAGCAGGCGGTCGCCGCGCTGCAGCGTATCGGCGAGGCGGTGGGGGTGATCAACGACATGAACCTGCAGATCGCCAGCGCCGCCGAGGAACAGAGCGCGGTGGCCGAGGAGATCAACCGCAATGTGGCGGGCATCCGCGACGTCACCGAATCGCTGTCCGGCCAGGCCCAGGAGTCGGCGCAGATCAGCCAGTCGCTGAACGACCTGGCGAATCACCAGCAGGGACTGATGGGGCAATTCCGGGTGTGATCGGCGGGCTCCCATACACCCGTAGGATGGCGTTGAGCGAAGCGATACCCATCACCACGGCCGCATGGGTTTCGCAAGCTCACCCCATCCTACGAAGAGCGCCTCGGCGCAGGGGCGTAGGGCGCATACCCGTTCGCGGTTATGCGCCGTTGGCCGGAAACACCAATGCCCCGCACCACACCCGTAGGATGGCGTTGAGCGAAGCGATCCCCATCACCCCGCCCGCATGGGGTTCGCAAGCTCAACCCATCCTACGAAGAGCGCCTCGGCGCAGGGACGTAGGGCGCATAACCGTTCGCGGTTGTCCGCCGTTGGCCGGAAACACCAATGCCCCGGTCCACACCCGTAGGATGGCGTTGAGCGAAGCGATACCCATCACCCCGCCCGCATGGGTTTCGCAAGCTCAACCCATCCTACGAAGAGCGCCTCGGCGCAGGGGCGTAGGGCGCATAACCGTTCGCGGTTATGCGCCGTTGGCCGGAAACACCAATGCCCCGGTCCACACCCGTAGGATGGCGTTGAGCGAAGCGATACCCATCATCGCGGCCGCATGGGTTTCGCAAGCTCAACCCATCCTACGAAGAGCGCCTCGGCGCAGGTCGACAAGCCCGCCCGTGTTTTCCTGGAACCCACAAAAAACGCCGTTGCCCATGACGGGAAACGGCGTTCTTTCTCGAACCCCGGGCCATCACCGGCCCGCCGGCATTACAGGCTGAGCTGGCGGTTCGACGCCTTGAGGAACTCCTGCTTCAGGTCCTCGTAGGTGTGCACCGCCGGGAACTGCGGGAACTCGCGGATCACGTTCTCCGGCGCATGGAACAGGATGCCAGCGTGGGCTTCGCTGAGCATGGTGGTGTCGTTGTACGAGTCGCCGGCGGCGATCACGCGATAGTACAGGCTCTTCAGGGCGATCACCGACTGGCGCTTGGGGTCCTTCTGGCGTAGCTGGTAGCCAACCACGCGGTCGGTCTCGTCGGTGACCAGCTTGTGGCACAGCAGGGTCGGGAAGCCCAGCTGGCGCATCAGCGGCTGGGAGAACTCGTAGAAGGTGTCGGAGAGGATCACCACCTGGAAGCGCTCGCGCAGCCAGTCGACGAACTCCACCGCGCCTTCCAGCGGCTTCAGGGTGGCGATCACTTCCTGGATGTCGGCCAGCTTCAGGCCGTGCTCGTCGAGGATGCGCAGGCGCTGCTGCATCAGCACGTCGTAGTCGGGGATATCGCGGGTAGTCGCCTTGAGCGCTTCGATACCGGTTTTTTCAGCGAAGGCGATCCAGATTTCCGGGACCAGTACCCCTTCCAGGTCGAGACAGGCGATTTCCACGAACGATTCCCCGCAGGTTTGGACAGAAGGCGGCACTCTAGCGGCTCGCCCGGGCCGGCGCAACGCGGCACTTATACTCAAAGCACACAGTCGACCTTCCTGATGGTTATTTAGGGGCATATCCCTGCCTTTGTTAAGATCGGCAGCCTTATAGCGCACCGCGCAAGTACAAGTGGAAAACCGCCTGATGAGCCATCCGTTCGACGTCGCCGAAATCGCCGCGACCTATGCCAGCAAGTCCCCCCAGGACATCCTCAAGTTCGCCTTCGAGCACTTCGGCGACGACCTGTGGATCTCCTTCAGCGGCGCCGAGGACGTGGTGCTGCTGGACATGGCCTGGAAGATCAACAAGAACGTCAAGGTGTTCAGCCTGGACACCGGCCGCCTGCACCCGGAGACCTACCGCTTCATCGAGCAGGTGCGCGAGCACTACGGCATCGCCATCGAGGTCATGACTCCCGATCCGCGCCTGCTGGAACCCTTCGTCAAGGAAAAGGGCCTGTTCAGCTTCTACAAGGACGGCCACGGCGAGTGCTGCGGCATCCGCAAGATCGAGCCGCTCAAGCGCAAGCTCGCCACCGTCAGCGCCTGGGCCACCGGCCAGCGCAAGGACCAGAGCCCCGGCACCCGCAGCCAGGTGGCGGTGGTCGAACTGGACGGCGCCTTCTCCACGGCGGAAAAGCCGCTGTACAAGTTCAACCCGCTGGCCAGCATGAGCAGCGAGGAAGTCTGGGCCTACATCCGCATGCTGGAGATTCCCTACAACAGCCTGCACGAGCGCGGCTTCATCAGCATCGGCTGCGAGCCCTGCACCCGCCCGGTGCTGCCCAACCAGCACGAGCGCGAAGGCCGCTGGTGGTGGGAGGAAGCCACCCAGAAGGAATGCGGCCTGCACGCCGGCAACCTGATCAGCAAGGGTTGAGCTCGTCGCCGGCGGGTTTTCCGCCGGCGCCGCAGCGCTTAAGGTAGGCCCTGCCCCTACCGCGAGAGGAAAGCCCCATGCGCATCACCATGGTCAAGAAGGTCCTGGCCGACGGCGAGGACTGCGGCAAGTGCAAGGACGTGCAGCAGCGCCTGGAGAAAGGCGGCTACCTGCCGCGCATCGACCGCGTGCTGGTGGCCGACGAACGCAACCCGGGCAGCGCCGGCTGGATGGTCGCCGCCCAGTACGGCGTGGACAGCGCGCCCTTCTTCGTGGTGCGCCACGACGACGGCCGCGAGCAGGTGTTCACCGTGTTCATGAGCTTCCTCCACGAGATACTCGAAGGCCGCGGCCCGGCGCCGCAGGACTCGCCCGAGGCACTGGCCGAGCTGGCCCTGCGCAGCGACCTCGACCGACTCTGACCGCCCTTCCGTCCCAGCTTAATGCCGTCTTCAGGCTACGACGCCTATAGTCCTGCGTGCCCTCTTACAAGAATCGACCATGCCCACCTTGCTCCCTACTCCCGGCCCCAGCCTGCTGGAGGCGCTCGACCGCCAGGCGTTCCTCGCCATCAACGCCACCGCGCAGACGCCAGCCTGGCTGATCGACACCGCGCGCTTCATCGCCACCGTGCCGCTCTACCTGTTGCCGCTGGCATTGCTGTACCTGTGGTGCCGGGGTGACCACGGCCTGCGCGGCCGCCTGCTGCGCGCCCTGGGCGTGACCTCGCTGGCGCTGGGGCTCAGCCTGCTGATCGGCCTGCTCTGGCCGCACCCGCGCCCCTTCGCCATAGGTCTGGGCCACGCCTGGCTGGCCCACGCCGCCAACGCCTCCTTCCCCAGCGACCACCTGACCCTCTTCGCCGGCTGCGCTCTCAGCCTGCTGTTCGACGATGCCTGGCTGCTGGGTGCGTTGATCGGCGCCGTCGGCCTGGCGGTGGGCTACGCGAGGGTCTACCTGGGCATCCACTCCCCGCTGGACATGCTCGGCGCGCTGGCCGTGGCGGCGGTGAGCAACAGCCTGGTCTGGCTGCTCTGGCAGCGCCACGGCGGCACGTTGACCGCCCAGGCCGAGACGCTATACCGACGCGTTCTGGCGCCGGCAATCAGCCGGGGGTGGTTGCGTCACTGAATGCGCCTGGCGAGCGGCATGGTTTCGGTCGTGAACCTGGCCTCTCGCGCCTTCCTTAACCTCGTCATTCCTGCGGACGAGGGAACCCAGTGACGGGCGGTTCGCGAGCAAGCTCGCTCCTACGAAAAGCCAAACGCATTCGCTCTGGCTGCTCTTGAGACTTCCAGAGAAACATCCGCGCACTCCGAAACGCCCCTTCAGAAGGCCGAGCGAAACCGGCGCTCAGGAGGTCATGCGACATGGATGTCGCGAGAGCCCCGATGGGCTACAGGGACGTACCCTCGGGGCGGGCCTCCGTGGCGGGGGAATTCGCGAGGGTAGCCCGGCTCCATCGGGCCCGTATGTCGGGGCAAGCCTTTTTGGTTCCTTTTGTGGCGACTGACAAAAGGGACTCGCCCGAGGGGGCGAAACAAGAAGGTCGGGCAGACTCGGTGCGGCGTAGAAACACCCAAGCCGAGGCAACTGGGTTATTCCCCTTCGGGCCAGCGCAAGCGCTGTTCGCGATGGAGCCGCGTCCCGCGTTCGCGGGAATGATGAAGGTGGAGGATGGCGCCGGACCAACAAGCCACTCAGGATAGCCCCCTCTCCCGCTTGCGGGAGAGGGTTGGGGAGAGGGCGCTCTTGAACCCAACACCTACCCCACCTAAACCCCGCCAATCCCCACCCGTTTCACACCAACCTCAATAAACCGGCAGCTCGATCCCTTCGAACAGCTCATCCAGCTCAGCCTTGTTGTGGCACTGCACCGCCTTGGCCAGCAACTCGCGGGTCAGGTGCGGAGCGAACTTCTCGATGAAGTCGCACATGAAACCGCGCAGGAAGGTGCCGCGGCGGAAGCCGATCTTGGTCACGCTGGACTCGAACAGGTGGCTGGCGTCGAGCATCACCAGGTCGCTGTCCAGCTTCGGGTCCACCGCCATGTGCGCCACGATGCCCACGCCCAGGCCCAGGCGCACGTAGGTCTTGATCACGTCGGCGTCGGCGGCGGTGAACACCACCTTGGGCACCAGGCCGCGCTGGTTGAAGGCCTCGTCCAGCTTGGAGCGGCCGGTGAAGCCGAACACGTAGGTGACGATCGGCTGCTCGGCGAGCAGTTCCAGGGTCAGCTTCGGCACCTTGGTCAGCGGGTGGCCCTGGGGCACGATCACGCAGCGGTTCCAGCGGTAGCAGGGCATCATGATCAGGTCGCCGAACAGCTCCAGAGCCTCGGTGGCGATGGCGAAGTCGACGGTGCCGTCGGCGGCCATCTCGGCGATCTGCATGGGCGTGCCCTGGTGCATGTGCAGGGAGACGTCCGGGTACTGCTTGATGAAGCCGCTGATCACGCTCGGCAGCGCGTAGCGCGCCTGGGTGTGGGTGGTGGCGATGGACAGGGTGCCCTTCTTCTCGTTGGAGAATTCCTGGGCGATCTGCTTGATGCTCTCGACCTTGCGCAGGATCTCGCCGGCGGTGTTGATGATGCGCTCGCCGGCGGGGGTGACGCGGGTCAGGTGCTTGCCGCTGCGGGCGAAGACTTCCACGCCCAGTTCGTCTTCCAGCAGGCGGATCTGCTTGCTGATGCCCGGCTGCGACGTGTACAGGCTCTGCGCGGTGGCGGAAACGTTGAGGTCGTGGTGCGCGACTTCCCAGATATAGCGCAGTTGCTGAAGCTTCATGGAGATTCCTCGAAATGGATGTCGCGGCCCGCGACCCGGGCTCTGCTTTTATAACCATATTAATGGTTTGAGGAATAAAGTTAGACGTTTTTTTCGAGCTTGCCTACTACGTCCCCTCTGGCAACATCCCGGCACCCCACGGACACCGGGAAAAGTGCGCGGCAGAGCGCCGCATCCGTTCGTCGCGCAGCCGCCTTCAGCTGCGGTGCTGCAGCATGGGCACCAGGTAGACCGGCACTTCCGCCAGCTGCACCACCCGTGCGGCGGTACGCCCCAGAGGCGTGTTCATGCCCTCGCCATGGCTGTGGCTGCCGGCGACTATCAGGTCCACGGCCAGGCGCTGCGCCTCGTCGAGGATCACCTGCGGCGGGTCGCCCTGCAGCACGCGCACCGAACGGATCATGTCCGACTCCTCGTGCAGTTCGCCGAGTTCGTCGCGAAAGCCTTCCATCACCCGCCGCTCGATGTTGCCCATCACGGTGCTCAAGCCGCTGCTGCGCAGCTCGGCAAGGGTGTCGGCATCCAGGTAGGTCTGCAGCACGGAGTCGGCGAACAGCCCCATCGGCTCCACGGCGTGCACCACGTGGATCTCGGCGTCGTAGGCGCGGGCGAGGGACATGGCGTGCTGGAGGACGTACGGGGCGTAGAGACCAAGGTCGGTAGCGTAGAGAATCGATCGGATCATGCGGCCTCCTACTGCCTCGGCGGCGGGCCTCTGAGCAGAGTAGCAGCAAGCGGCCGAGGCCGCGCTAGCTGGCCGTCTGCGGCTCGTTGCTGACGCCGTGGGGCACGTGGCCGGTGGCGACCACCTCCCGGGCCCGCTCGCAATGCCCGGGCTGGTCGTCGAAGAACACGTCGGCGCTGAAGGCCTCGAGGAACGCCGACTTGTCCAGGCCGCCGAGGAACAGCGATTCGTCCAGGCGGATGTCCCATTCGCGCAGGGTGCGGATGACGCGCTCGTGGGCCGGCGCCGAGCGCGCGGTGACCAGCGCCGTGCGGATCGGGCAGGACTCCTGGGGGAAGGCCTGCTGCACGCGGTTCAGCGCCGCCAGGAAGGGCTTGAACGGGCCGCCGCCCAATGGCTCGCGGGCGGACGCCTGCTCGCGCGTCTGGAAGGCCTCCAGGCCGCCCTGCTGGAACACCCGCTCGGCCTCGTCGGAGAACAGCACGGCGTCGCCGTCGAAGGCGAAGCGCAGTTCGCCGGCGGTCTCGCGACGGGCCCCGGCGGAGAGGATGGTGGCCGCGGCGAAGCCGTTCTCCAGGGCGCTGCGCACGTCCTCGACGTGGGTGGAGAGGAACAGGTGGCAGCCGAACGCCGCCAGGTACGGGTATGGGCTGCGCCCGCCGACGAAGGCCGCGCGGGAGATGCCCAGGCCGTGCTGCTGGATGGAGTTGAACACCCGCAGGCCGGTGTCGGCGCTGTTGCGCGAGACCAGCACCACTTCCACCAGTTGCCGGCCGAGCATCTCGTTGAGCCCCAGCAGCTTCTGCACCAGGGCGAAGGCGTCGCCGGGCTGCAGCACCTCGTCCTCGTGGGCGATCTGGTACTGCCGGTAGGCCTCCACGCCTTCGGATTCGTAGATGCGGTGGCTCTCGTCCAGGTCGAACAGCGCCCGCGAGGAGATCGCCACCACCAGCTTGTCGCCCAGCCCCTTGCCCATTGCCCGTTCCCCCGTGATGGATCAGCGCGCCTGGTTGCGCGCGTCGATGAAGCGTAGCGCCCGTTGCAGCGCCTCGATGCGTGGCATCGCCACCCCGGCGGCGGCCGCCGC
Source organism: Pseudomonas sp. AAC (assembly GCF_000725445.1). NCBI lineage: Bacteria > Pseudomonadati > Pseudomonadota > Gammaproteobacteria > Pseudomonadales > Pseudomonadaceae > Pseudomonas > Pseudomonas sp. AAC. Next base: position 642,364 of record NZ_KL647098.1, read on the forward strand.
GGCCAGGGGCGCATCATAGATCGCCTGCAGCTCCAGCGGCCGGCGCTGGGCGAAGTCGTGGTACATGCTCGGCAGGTAGTCGGGCATGCGTTCGGTCGAGCTCAGCATCGCCGCCGGGTAGCCGGCCGGCAACTCATGGCCGCAGGCGGCGGCGCCGGCCATCACCTCGTCCATGATGGCGGCGATCAGCGCGCGGCTGTCGGCATTGGCCATCAGCGCCCGGGTGCCGCTGTCCAGCAGCACCGACAGGCCGTTGTAAGGGACGTTCCATACCAGCTTCTGCCAGCGCGCATGCTCCAGCGCCGGCATCGCCACGGAATCCAGCCCGGCCTGGCGGAACAGCGCCGCGCCCTCCTCGGCGATAGCCTGGCCGGCGGCAGCGGCGGCCGGCCCGCTGTGGTAGCCCAGGTGCACCGCGCCCAGGGCCTGGTGTTCGATCACTCCCGGCGCGGAGCGGTGCACGCAGATGTAGCAGAGCCCGCCGAGCAGGTGCAGCGCGTCCGGCAGCAGCGGGCGCAGGCCCTCCTCCACCGCCAGGCCGTTCTGCAGCAGCAGGACCTTGGCGCCCGGCGCCGCGGCGCGGGCGATCAGCGGCGCCAGCTCGGCGTTGCTGGTGGTCTTGGCGCCCACCAGCAACCAGTCGCACGGCGGCATCTCGGCGACGTCGTGGTAGGCCTGCACCGGCGCCAGGCCCAGGGCGCCGTGCACCTGGCTGTTCAGGCGCAGGCCGTGCTCGGCCACCGCGGCGTATTCGCTGCGCAGCAGGAAATGCACGTCGAAGCCGGCGCGGGCCAGCATCAGGCCGTAGAAACCGCCGATGGCGCCAGTGCCGATCACGCCGATGCGGACGGGGGAAACAGTCATTCAGGGCAACTCCTCGGGAATGCGCAAGGCCGCGGCGCGCAGGGCCTGGGCCAGTGGGCCGGCGCGCAGGGGCGCGTCGAGGCGGCCATGGAAGGCGCCGTCGCGCACCAGGAACAGCGCCGGCAGGTGGAAGACTTCATAACGCTCGACCAGGCCGCCATTGCGCCCGGCATCGACCCAGCACAGGCGCCGCACCGGCAGCCCCATGCCCGGCAACTGCGCGCGGGCCCAGCGGCAGGAAGCGCAGCCCTCGGCGCTGAACACCAGCAGCGAGTCGCCTGGCAACTCGAGCAACCGGTGATCGGCATCCAGGTCGGTGAGTTCCAGCGACGGCACTATACTTTGCCCAATGCCAACGCCAAAAAGATTGCAGTCGGAGCCTTCCGTCATGCGACAGTTCCTGCGTCACCCCTGTGATCTACCGGTGGAGCTGGTGGTCCGCAGGCAGCTCTTCCTGCCGCGCCAGCGCCTGTACAATATCAGCCTCGGCGGGGTGGCCTGCAACGCCCCGCGCGGTTTCCGCCGCGGCACCGCGGTCGAGCTGCGCATCCCGCTGCTGGGCGACGCCGCGCGCTACCCCGGCGTGGTGGCCTGGAGCCGCAAGCTCAGCGACGACTACCTGGTGGGCGTGGCCTTCCTCGACGAGGACACCCTGTTCCGCGCGCGAATGGTCGAACAGGTCTGCCAGATCGAGCACTTCCGCCGCCAGCGCGAGCGCGAAAGCGGGCAGGCGCAGCCGGTGGAAGACACCGCCCTGGAGTGGATCGCCTGCAACGCCGCCGACTTCCCCCTGTTCTGCGCCATCTGAAACGGCGCCGAACCCCGTCATCCGGGCATTTTCCCGCTGCCTGCCCATTGTCGAGCCGGCGTCCGACGCGTTAAGGTTCGACTTCCCCTTAGCGAGATTCATGCCTGCGCCCCATCGCATGGGGGTTCCTGGCGGCCGGCACCCGTGACCTGACTGAGTACCACGATGGCTGATTTACAGATCGACGACCTTAACGTTGCCTCCAACGAGACCCTGATCACGCCGGAGCAGCTCAAGCGCGAAATTCCCCTGACCGAAGCCGCGCGGAACACCGTCGCCCATGGCCGCCAGGTCGTCCGCGACATCCTCGATGGCAAGGACCACCGCCTGTTCGTGGTGATCGGCCCCTGCTCCATCCACGACGTCAAGGCCGCCCACGAATACGCCGAGCGCCTCAAGGTCCTGGCCGCCGAAGTCGCCGACACCCTGTTCCTGGTAATGCGCGTGTACTTCGAGAAACCGCGCACCACCGTGGGCTGGAAAGGCCTGATCAACGACCCCTACCTGGACGACTCCTTCAAGATCCAGGACGGCCTGCACATCGGCCGCCAGTTGCTGCGCGACCTGGCCGAGATGGGCCTGCCCACCGCCACCGAGGCGCTCGACCCGATCTCCCCGCAGTACCTGCAGGACCTGATCAGCTGGTCGGCCATCGGCGCGCGCACCACCGAATCCCAGACCCACCGCGAGATGGCTTCCGGCCTGTCCTCCGCGGTCGGCTTCAAGAACGGCACCGACGGCAGCCTGACCGTGGCGATCAACGCCCTGCAGTCGGTCTCCAGCCCGCACCGTTTCCTCGGCATCAACCAGGAAGGCGGCGTCTCCATCGTCACCACCAAGGGCAACCGCTACGGCCACGTGGTGCTGCGCGGCGGCAACGGCAAGCCGAACTACGACTCGGTGAGCGTGGCCCTGTGCGAGCAGGAGCTGAACAAGGCCAAGGTGCCGCTGAACGTGATGGTCGACTGCAGCCACGCCAACTCAAACAAGGACCCGGCCCTGCAGCCGCTGGTGATGGACAACGTCGCCAACCAGATCGTCGAAGGCAACAACTCCATCGTCGGCCTGATGGTGGAAAGCCACCTGGGCTGGGGCAGCCAGCCGATCCCGAAGGACCTCTGCCAGCTGCAGTACGGCGTCTCCGTCACCGACGCCTGCATCGACTGGGAAACCACCGAGAAGGCCGTGCGCAGCATGCACGCCAAGCTCAAGGACGTGCTGCCCAAGCGCCAGCGCGGCTGAATCGGACGCAACGAAAAACGCCGGGCAATGCCCGGCGTTTTCATGGGTGCTGGCGACTCAGGCCATGCGGTCGGCGTGGCGCGGATGGCGCTCCAGGTAGCGCTCGACGTAGGAGCACGAGGGAATCACGCTGTAGCCCTTGCGCTCGGCGTACTGCAGCGCGTGCTCGGTGAGCGCCGCGGCGATGCCGCGGCCGCGCAGGCTGTCGGGCACGAAGGTGCGGTAGATGTCCAGCGTCTGCTTGCCCAGATCCATGTAGGCCAGGTAGGCACGATGACCGTCCACCGTCGTGACGAACTGGTGGCTGGACTCATCATGATGGATGGACAACGACTCACTCACTTGCACTCTCCTCTTGCGCGTCTCACAACTCGACGCGCACCTGATTGATCTTGTTCAGGCGGAGGTTCATCTCGGCCGAGCCCGTCCCCATGAGGACCGTGATATAGACTCGTCCGTTCTCCACCTTGTGCAGTACACCCTGATAATAGGCACCATCGAAGGTGATGAACTGCAGGCGCTTGCCGGTGTACTGGGCAAGGCTGTCGATACTGACGAAGCCATATTGCTGCGTTCTCTTCTCCGACTCAACCGTTTCTTCGGCTGAAATCTTATGCGTGGCCGAATCGGCGGTGACCTTGTGCTTCAGCGGGTCGACCCAGGCGAAGCCGATCGGGTTCACCGCCTGCTGGTTCACCAGCACCACCGGGCGCAGCATGCCGACCACGTCCTTGGCCTCGAAGAACTGCAACCCGCTCCAGGTCATGCCCTCGCTGGGGTTGAGTTCCAGGCGCAGCGACTGCGGGTCGGCCAGGTAGCGAGCGTAGGCGTCGAGCAGCGGCTGGTCCAGCGCCACGCGCTGGCTGCGCATGGCCTTGTCGAACTGCGCCAGGGCCTGCTTGAGGTACTCCTCGCGCTTGACGCCCAGGCGCGCGGCGCAGAATTCCTGGACCTTGCGCTGGTACTGGTTGTCGTCCAGCTCGACGGTCACCTGGGACACCCGCGGCGGGTTCACGCGCATGTCGCCGGGGCGTTCGGAGACGTTGCTCAGGGACATGCCGACGCGGGTGTCGAGCATGCCGCGGGCGTCCGAGCGCAGGTTGAAGGTCAGCTTCTGCGCGCCGGGCTCGAACAGGTAGGAGAACTCGATGTCCGACTCCAGGGTGCGGTAGCCCATCTGCAGCAGCTCGTCGGAGCCGATGTTGCGGATGTTGCCGCAGGCCACCTCGCTCATGGCGGTGAACACGCTGCTCTCCGCCGGCTGCTGGTACAGCGCCTGCATGAACGGCCCGTGCACCTGCAGCTCGACGCCGGTGAGTTCCATGGCCATCTGCTTGGGCAGCTTGCCCTCGGCCAGGCGCTCCTTGAAGCTCAGCAGCTCGCGCAGGCCGTTGAACCTGAGCTGGGCATGGGCCACCTTCAGGCTGTCGCGGGCGGCCGGCACGCGGATCTCCACGTTCTTCAGGCCGACGCGGCCGTCGAAGGAAGAGGAAATCCCGCCGTAGGTGATCTCCACCATCGGCGACAGGCGCGCCACGGCGTCGTCGACGATGCTGCGCACGGACAGCCACAGCGACACCTTGATGATGAGCGCGACGGCCACGATGCCGAGCAGGCCCCACTTGAGCAGTTTCGACATTCGGAAGGACTTCCCTGTAAGCGGATTGATACGGACGGCGGTGCTGGCAGCTTAACAGCACGGCCTGCGCGCCTCCACGCACACCCCGCGAAATTCACCGGCTCGCCCATCGGAGAGTGAAGTCCGTCGCAAAACCGCGGTGACCGGCCGGTCGGACACAGCGCTTTACGGTCGCCGTGGCCGCCAGTATGTTCTGTGCCACGCCCCTTTTCCGGATGTCCTGCCATGAGTGAACTGATCAGCTATCAACTCGACGACGGCGTCGCCACCCTGACCCTAGCCAACGGCAAGGTGAATGCCATCTCCCCCGCCGTGATCGAGGCCTTCAACCAGGCGCTGGACCGTGCCGAGCAGGACCGCGCGGTGGTGATCCTCACCGGCCAGCCGGGCATCCTTTCCGGCGGCTACGACCTCAAGGTGATGACCTCCGGCCCGGAGAACGCCGTGGCCCTGGTGGCCGCCGGTTCGACCCTGGCCCGGCGCATGCTGGCCCATCCCTACCCGATCATCGTCGCCTGCCCCGGCCACGCGGTGGCCAAGGGCGCCTTCCTGCTGCTCTCGGCGGACTACCGCATCGGCGTCGACGGCCCCTTCCAGATCGGCCTGAACGAAGTGGCCATCGGCATGACCATGCACCACGTGGGCATCGAACTGGCCCGCGACCGCCTGCGCAAGTCGGCCTTCAACCGTTCGGTGATCAACGCCGAGATGTTCGCCCCGCAAGAAGCCATGGCCGCCGGCTTCCTCGACAAGGTGGTCAGCGCCGAGGAACTGCTGGACACCGCCCGCGCCGCCGCCCAGCAGTTGAAGAAACTGAACATGACCGCGCACCGCAACACCAAGCTGAAGGTGCGCCGGCAACTGCTGGAAACCCTCGACCAGGCCATCGAGAAGGACAAGCAGCACCTGGCCTGAGGTGCTCCTACGCCGCCCCACTGTTCCTACAGGTGCGGGGGAAATGCCGTGCCTCACGAAGCGCATAGGGGCACGGAATCGAGCGAGCAGGCCTGCGGCCCCCTCACCCTAACCCTCTCCCGGAGGGAGAGGGGACCGTTCGGCGTGCGTTGGTGTTTCAGCGTCAGCCGGCTAGCGCAGGGGTTGCCGGCTGAAACCAGGCCTTCTCTCGGCGCGGACTAGCCCCCTCTCCCTCCGGGAGAGGGCTGGGGTGAGGGGAAAGCCCGAGCGCCGATGCCATTCCCCTGTAGGAGCGCGCCCTGCGCGCGATTTCGCGGGCAGGGCCCGCTTACAGGTGCGGGGGAAATGCCGTGCCTCACGAAGCGCATAGAGGCACGGAATCGAGCGAGCAGGCCTGCGACCCCTCACCCTCTCCCAGAGGGAGAGGGGACCGTTCGGCGTGCGTTGGTGTTTCGGCGTCAGCCGGCTAGCGCAGGGGTTGCCGGCTGAAACCAGGCCTTCTCTCGGCACGGACTAGCCCCCTCTCCCTCCGGGAGAGGGCTGGGGTGAGGGGAAAGCCCGAGCGCCGATGCCATTCCCCTGTAGGAGCGCGCCCTGCACGCGATTTCGCGGGCAGGGCCCTACGGTTCCAGGAAGCACGGCTTCTCGTAGGATGGCGTTGAGCGAAGCGATACCCATCAGCGCAACCGCATGGGTTTCGCAAGCTCAACCCATCCTACGAAGAGCACCTAGGCGCAAGACAGTTGCTCCTACGGGGCGCCTCGAATAGTTACGAAAAAGGCAAAACTGATTAAGCCCGTTCAGTCTTTTTCAAAAATTATTGCGCGTTAACCTATTGATGAACCCACAGGAAAAGCAACCAACGAGGTGTTCATCATGAAACTCCAACTGATCGCCACTGCCCTCCTCGCCAGCGCCACTCTGCTCGGTGCCCAGTCCGGCTTCGCCGAAGAATCGCCGCTGATGCAGAACCGCATGGTCAACCTGAACCAGGCCGCGCTGCAGCATCAGGCCGAGCGGACCGCCAGCCAGCAGCACGACGCTACCCCCGCCCACCAGGGCTGACCGGCGCTCGCCGGCATTCCGACGGCCCCACGCGCCCCGGCTCCGGGACGCGCCAGGCCGCCGGCCACGCCTCAGCCGAGCTTCTCGTCGGCGGCGACTCCCTTGCGATAGACCGCATAGACCACTACGGGGATGTCCAGATGGCCGAGATACCTGTCCAGCAACGGTCGCACATCCTTCCAGTCCAGCCCGCCGACACCGGTGGCCAGGCACGGCAGCGCCAGGCTGCGGACGCCCTCCCCCTCGACGTACTTCGCCAGCTCCCGCAGGCAGTGCCCGACGTTCTCCAGACTGGCCTTGGCCGGCTTGGCGCTACGCCCGCTGCCCTGCATGTCCTGGGTGAGCAGGTTGACGATGCCGCGGGTCGAACCGTCGGCGTCCACCCCCGACCAGGCCCAGATGGAGCCCGGCGCGGGCGCCGAGGCATGGGCCGCATGACGGTAGTCGCGGACCAGCGACGGCCAGCGCTCGCGCAGGGCCAGGGCCAGGCCGCTGTCGAACGGGTCCTGGGGCGCGATGCCATGGGCGATGACCTGGGCCTTGCTCAGCAGAATGTCGCCTTCAACTTCTCGAATCATGAATCTTTCCTTGCTCGGTGGAGTACCTCGGAAGCCTTGCCTTGCGCTCCCGTCAACTTCCACGTTACGCCTGGCCGCACCGCGAACCTTGACCCGCATCAAGGCCGCATCCCCCTCGCGGCGGTCGGCAAACCATCAATTCCACCGATAGTTGAAAGCAACGAACTTCGTTATCCCATCGACCAGACTGCTGGGAAACTGGCCCCACTCCCACTTCCGGCAGCCCTCGCCATGCACCGCTCCACCGCCCGCACCCTGCGCAACGGCGCCCTCGCCAGCATCGGCCTGTACAGCATCGTGGTCCTGGTGGCGCTGGCCCTGAGCGGCGGCTTCCAGCTCACCCGCAACATCCAGCCGGACGGCGTGGACAAGAGCGCGCTGTTCCAGCGTTTCAACGAAGTGCTGCCCAACACCCTGGCGGTGCTGCAGCAGAGCCTGCGCCCGCACTCCTGAACCCGCGCTGGCGGCCTGCGCCAGCTTGCCCATACTTTGCAGATCGCCGCCGGCGCCCGCCGGTACCGCCCGCCTCCGCCTGCCGGGAGAACGCGCCATGGGTCGAGTCGTCGCATCCGCCGTCTACTGCAAGGGCAAGAAGGTCGCCGATATCCCGCTGGAGGCGGGCTATCGCTGGGCCTGCCAGCCCGACCACTTCGTCTGGACCGGCCTGCAGGAACCCACGCCGGAAGAGCTGATGAACCTGCAGAAGCAGTTCAACCTGCACGAGCTGGCGATCGCCGACGCCCTGGAGAAGCACAGCCGGCCGAAGCTGGAAACCTTCGGCGACGCGCTGTTCATGGTGATCTACTCGCCGGTGCGCGCGGACAGCCGGCTGATGTTCGTGGAAACCCACCTGTTCGCCGGCATCGGCTACATCATCAGCGCCCGCCATGGCTTCTCGCAGTCGTACTCGCAGGTGCGCCAGCGCTGCGAGGCGCGCCCGCTGCTGCTGGCCCACGGCACCGACTTCGTGCTCTACGCCCTGCTCGACTTCGTGGTCGGCAACTACGAGCCGGTGGTGGAAGAGATCCGCGGCGAGATCGAGGTGCTGGAACAGCGCGCCCTGCGCACCTCGCTGAGCCAGGAGGAGATCGAGCGCATCTACGGCCTGCGCCGCGAGGTGCTCAAGCTGCGCCACTACGCGGCGCCCATGGTGGAGATCTGCCAGGAGCTGCAGCGCCTGGACTTCCCCTTCATCGACAAGCAGATGCGCCCCTACTTCCGCGACGTGGCCATCCACGTCAACCGCCTGCTGGAAGACCTCAACTCGCTGCGCGACATCGCCAGCCAGACCATCGAGGTCGGCCTGTTGCTGGAGTCCTCGCGGCAGAGCGTGGTGCAGCGCAAGTTCGCCGCCTGGGCGGCGATCCTCGGCTTGCCCACGGCGGTGGCCGGCATCTACGGGATGAACTTCGAGTACATCCCGGAGCTGCACTGGCACTACGGCTACTTCCTGGTGATGGGCCTGCTGGTGATCGGCTGCATCGGGCTGTACGTCAGCTTCAAGCAGGCGGATTGGCTCTGACCTGCCGACCGCGCCAAAGCGCTTGCGTAGGATGGGTTGAGCGAAGCGATACCCATCGGGCCATGGTGATGGGTATCGCAAGCTCAACCCATCCTACGGAGGCATCCTGCGCGGGATGCTCTTCGTCGGATCGAGGGGGACGCCTAGTTCTTGCTCGCGAACAAACCCCGCTGCGGAACCTGTTCGCGAGCAAGCTCGCTCCTACGAAAGGCGGTTCGCCTCGGCGCGTGAATGAAAACGCCGCTCCGGGGAGCGGCGTTGGTGGGCGCAGCGGGCTCAGGCGGCGTTCTGCTCGTCCTTTTTCCGGCCCAGTTGGACGAAGCGCATCATCCATTCGGCCACGGTGGCGCCCTGGTGCTCGCGGTCGAGGCTGTCGATGCCCTTCTGGTAGACCGGTTCGCTGAAGATCTCCCGGCGCAGGTCGAGGATCGCCTGGGAGTAGTCGGCGACGAACTCCGGGTGGCCCTGGAAGCACAGCACCTGGTCGCCGATGGCGTAGGCGGCGTTCGGGCAGAAGTCGCTACTGGCGATGCGCCGGGCGCCTTCGGGCAGCTGGGTGACCTGGTCCTGGTGGCTGACCAGCAGGGTCAGGTCGTCCAGTTGCGGCTGCATCCACTGCGGCTGCTCTTCGATGCGGTAGTCATGGATGCCCACGCCCCAGCCCTGGTCGGCGCGCTCGGTCTTGCCACCGAGCAGCAGGGCCAGCAGCTGGTGGCCGAAACACACGCCCAGCAGCTTGTCGCCGCGCTCGTAGCGGCTCAGCAGGTAGTCCTTGAGCTTGCGGATCCAGGGTTCGTCGCCGAAGGAGTCGTACTTGCTGCCGGTCACCAGGTAGGCGTCGTAGTGCTCGCTGTCGGGCGGGTAATGGCCCTCCACCACGTTGTACACCTTGAACTCGGCGGGCACCGGTTGCTTGGCGAACAGCTGCTGGAACATCCAGCCGTAGCCGGTGTACTGGTCGATCAGCTCGGGACGCAGGATATCGGTTTCCAGAATGCAGATTTGCAGCGTCATGTAGTGGTGGGTTCCTGAGGTTGAGCGGGCACGAACGCGCGCTTTCTTAACAAACTGCACGCCCCGTGAAAACTACACACTGTTTTTTCACGACACAAGATGACAAAGCCATTCCTTGCATCGGAATTTCAGGGGAAATACCCGAAAAACCGCCGCGCATCAATGCCGGCGGGAACGATGGCGACCGGCTGCTCAGCCGTCCCGCGCCATCCCCAGCGCCTGCGCGGTCTCCAGCACCCAGGCGTACTCGCCCTGCAGGTTGCCCAGGGCCATGGCATGGACCTCTTCGGCGCTGCGCAGGGTGCCGTGGTAGTCGCGCTGTTCGAAGGCGAAGCAGGCATCGGCCACCACGAAGGTGCGAAAGCCCAGGTTGCCGGCGCTGCGCGCGGTGCTTTCCACCGAGTTGTTGGTGCTGACGCCGGCAATCACCAGGGTGTCGATGCCGCGCACCCGCAGCCAGCGCTCCAGGCCGCTGTTGGCGAAGGCGTCGGGGACGTTCTTCTCCAGCACCTGCTCGTGCTCCAGCGGCGCCAGCGCGTCCTGGAACTCCACCCCCGGCTGCCCCGGCCAGAACGGCGAGCCCGGCGTGCGCGAGATGTGCCGGACGTGCAGCAGCGGCGCCCCGGCCGCGCGCCAGGCGGCCAGGAGTTCGGCGATGCGGGCTTCGGCGTGGGGGTTGTTGCGGGGGACCGGTGTGCTGGCCATGCCTTTTTGCATGTCGATGATGATCAGGGCGGGGGTGTTGGGCATGGTGGGTCCCGGGGGGTGATGGGTTTCGCTGCGCTCAACGCCATCCTACGGGGGTCGTGGGGAAGAAAAAACTGGCGGTGGGGGCGGTTTCGGGGGGCGCGTCCTTGCTTTGGCTTTTGCTTTTCGTAGGAGCGAGCTTGCTCGCGAATGGTGCTCGCCGGCGGCCATGGTGTCTCCGGTTGCTCCGTCCCCTCTCCCCAGCCCTCTCCCTGAAGGGAGAGGGGGCTTGTCCGTGCCAAGAGAAGGAATGGCCTCAACCTGAAACCGCCGGCGTGTCCGGCTAACTCAAGAGCATCCGCACACACCGAACGGTCCCCTCTCCCTTCAGGGAGAGGGTTAGGGAGAGGGAGCGGAGTTCCCCCAGAACACCGCTGCCACAGGTAACTCCCGTTCGCGAGCAAGAACTAGGCGTCCCCCTCGCTCCTACACCAAACCCATTCAGAAGGTCTCGTTGCGCAACGCCTTGTCCAGCAACAACGCCGGCGGCTCGAAGCGTTCTCCGTACTGCTCGGCCAGGTATTGCGCGCGGGCGATGAAGTCCTGCAGGCCGTACTGGTTGATGAACTGCAGCGCGCCGCCGCTCCAGGCGGCGAAGCCGATGCCGAAGATCGAGCCGATGTTGGCGTCGGCGGTCGACAGCAGCACACCCTCCTCCACGCAGCGCACCGTCTCGATGGCCTGGACGAAGAGGATGCGGTCGCGCACGTCCTCGGCCGGGATCATCCCGTCGGGTTTCTCGAAGCGCTGCTTCAGCTCCGGCCACAGGTGCTTCCTGCCGTTGGCGGGGTAGTCGTAGAAGCCGCCGCCGGCCGCCTTGCCCGGGCGCTTGTACTCGTTGAGCATCAGGTCGACCACGGCGAAGGCCGGGTGCTGCGGCAGGGCCTTGCCTTCGGCTTCCAGGTCCTTGCGGGTCTGCTCGCGGATGTGGCTCATCAGGCTCAGCGAGACCTCGTCGCTGATCGCCAGCGGGCCCACCGGCATGCCGGCCTGGCGCGCCTGGTTCTCGATCATCGCCGCCGGCACGCCCTCGCCGAGCATGGCCAGGCCTTCGTTGGTGAAGGTGCCGAACACCCGCGAGGTGAAGAAGCCGCGGCTGTCGTTGACCACGATCGGCGTCTTCCTGATCTGCAGGACGTAGTCGAAGGCGCGGGCCAGGGTGGCGTCGTCGGTCTTCTCGCCGCGGATGATTTCCACCAGCGGCATCTTGTCCACCGGGCTGAAGAAGTGCAGGCCGATGAACTTCTGCGGTTGCGCCACGGCCTGGGCCAGGCCGGTGATCGGCAGGGTCGAGGTGTTGGAGGCGATCACCGCATCAGGCAGCGCGGCGGCCTCGGCGGCGGCGGTGACCTTGCCCTTGAGCGCGCGGTCCTCGAACACCGCCTCGATGATCAGGTCGCAGCCCTCGAAGTCGGCTTCGCTGGCGCTCGGCTTGATGCGAGCCAGGAAGGCATCACGCTTCTCGGCGGTCATCTGGCCCTTGCCGACCTTCTTCTCCAGCAGCGCGGCGGAGTAGGCCTTGCCCTTCTCCGCCGCTTCGATGGAGACGTCCTTGAGCACCACCTCGATGCCGGCGGCGGCCGAGACGTAGGCGATGCCCGCGCCCATCATGCCGGCGCCGAGCACGCCGACCTTCTTCGTCTGCTGCTGCGGGTAGCCTTGCGGGCGCGACTTGCCGGCGTTGATCTCGTTGAGCTGGAACCAGAAGGTACCGATCATGTTCTTCGCCACCTGGCCGGTGGTCAGCTCGGTGAAGTAGCGCGCCTCGATCAATTGCGCGGTGTCGAAGTCCACCTGGGCGCCTTCGACCGCGGCGCACATGATCTTCTCCGGCGCCGGGAAGCAGCCCTTGGTCTTGTCGCGCAGCACGCTCGGGGCGATGGCCAGCATCTGCGCCACGTTCGGGCTGGACGGGGTGCCGCCGGGGATCTTGTAGCCAGCCGTGTCCCACGGCTGCTTGGCGTTGGGGTTGGCGGCGATCCATTCGCGGGCCTTGGCCAGCATGTCTTCGCGGCTGGAGGCCAACTGGTGGATCAGCCCGGCCTTGAGCGCCTGTTCCGGGCGCACCTTCTTGCCTTCGGCCAGGTACGGCAGGGCCTTCTCCAGGCCGAGCAGGCGCACCATGCGCACTACCCCGCCGCCGCCGGGCAGCAGGCCCAGGGTGACTTCCGGCAGGCCCAGCTGCACGTGGCTTTCATCGAGAGCGATGCGGTGGTGGCAGGCCAGGCAGATTTCCCAGCCGCCGCCCAGGGCCGCGCCGTTGATGGCGGCCACCACCGGCTTGCCGAGAGTCTCCAGGCGGCGCAGCTGGCCCTTGAGCACCAGGATGCCGGCGTAGAAGGCCGGGGCGTCGGCCTTGGTGACCTTGATCAGTTCGTTGAGGTCGCCGCCGGCGAAGAAGGTCTTCTTCGCGGAAGTCAGGATGACGCCGGCGATGGAGTCCTTCTCGGCCTCCAGGCGAGCGACGGTGGCGGCCATGGCCTCACGGTAGGCGCCATTCATGGTGTTGGCGCTCTGGCCGGGCATGTCCATGGTCAGGACGACTATGTTGTCCTGGCCCTTTTCGTAGCGGATGGCTTCGGTCATTTTTATCTTCTTCCCAGGGTGGGGGATCGCTTCAGGGGCGTCACGAGCGAAGGTCAGACAAGGCGGAAATTCTTCGGCAAGCGGAGTTGGCTGCAGCCAATGAGCATTCCCGGAGAATTTCCAACGCAGCATGGCCGAGCGCAGTAGCCCATGATCGATCCTTAAACGCGTTCGATGATGGTGGCTATGCCCATGCCGCCGCCCACGCAGAGGGTGGCCAGGCCGTAGCGCAGGTTGCGCCGCTCCAGTTCGTCGAGCAGGGTGCCGAGGATCATGCAGCCGGTGGCGCCCAGGGGGTGGCCCATGGCGATGGAGCCGCCGTTGACGTTGACCTTGCTCTCCGGCACGCCCATGTCCTTCATGAACTTCATCACCACCGAGGCGAAGGCTTCGTTGACCTCGAACAGGTCGATCTCGTCGACGCGCAGGCCGGCCTTGGCCAGGGCCTTGCGGGTGGCCGGCGCGGGGCCGGTGAGCATGATGGTCGGGTCGGTGCTGGTGACCGCGGTGGCGACGATGCGCGCGCGGGCCTTCAGGCCCAGCTCGCGGCCCTTGGCCTCGGAGCCGATGAGCATGGCGGCGGCGCCGTCGACGATGCCCGAGCTGTTGCCCGGGGTGTGCACGTGCTCGATGCGCTCGACGTAGCTGTACTTGCGCAGGGCGGTGGCGTCGAAGCCCATCTGCCCCATCATCTCGAAGCTCGGCTTGAGCGCGCCGAGACCTTCCAGGGTGGAGTCGGCGCGGATGAATTCGTCGTGGTCGAGGATGACGATGCCGTTCTGGTCGGTGACCGGCACCAGGGACTTGCCGAACAGCCCCTCGGCGCGGGCCTTGGCGGCCTTCTGCTGGGAGCGCAGGGCGAAGGCGTCGACATCGCTGCGGCTGAAGCCTTCCAGGGTGGCGATCAGGTCGGCGCCGATGCCCTGGGGCACGAAGCTGGTGTGCAGGTTGGTTTGCGGGTCCAGCGCCCAGGCGCCGCCGTCCGAGCCCATGGGCACCCGCGACATGGATTCCACGCCGCCCACCAGCACCAGGTCCTCGAAGCCCGAGCGCACCTTCATGGCGCCCAGGTTGACCGCCTCCAGGCCCGAGGCGCAGAAGCGGTTGATCTGCACGCCCGCCACCTGCTCGTCCCAGTCGGCGACCAGGGCGGCGGTCTTGGCGATGTCGGCGCCCTGGTCGCCCACCGGCGTCACGCAGCCCAGGACGATGTCGTCGACCTGCGCGGTGTCCAGCTGGTTGCGCCGCTGCACTTCGCGCAGCAGGCCGGCCATCAGGTCGACCGGCTTGACGCTGTACAGCGCGCCGTCCTTCTTGCCCTTGCCGCGGGGCGTGCGCACCGCGTCGTAAATCAATGCTTCGGTCATGGCGTTCTCTCTTGGGAGTGCTCTCTTGGCGTGGAGGTCACGCAGGCAGCGTGTCGGCCTACCTTAACCGCGCGGTGGCGGCCGGCAATGACCGGATCGCTCAGGCGGATTGACCCCCGCGCTCAGCCGCGCCGACCGGCGGTCGCCTGGCGCACCGCTCTGGGCGGCGCCCCGACGGGCGGTCGGATGAGCGGTCGGGCCGCGAGCCAGAGCCGTCACCGCGTTGTCATATAGATGGAATATGCCTGGAACCATAGGATTTGCTGCCAGATCGTCTAAGCCCGCGCCAGCCGGGGCTTAGACTGAAATTTCGCAGTACCTATGGGACGTCGCTGCCGGGTCTTGCCGGGGCGGCCGGTATGCAAAGCCAAGGTCGCAGCCACCCGGCGCCGGGCCGTATGAGCGCGCGGGAGCGGGCCAACAACAAGAAAGGCGGGAACATCATGATGGATCAACAACCGAAGAAATGGCGGCAGGCCAGCCTGATCGTCTTCGTTACCGCAGTGGTGCTCATCATCCCCAACCTCAGTCGCCTGGTCGGCTAGCCAACCGTCCGCCTGCCGCTGCGAAGCCGGCGTAGCCCGAGGGGCCGCGCCCTCGCAGCGCAGGTGGCAGTGCCGTTCGTCGGCATCCTCTGCTATGTTTGCGCAGCCCATCGCTGGAGCCCGCCCATGCGCTTCATCCTGTCGCTGCTGATCCTGCTTTGCCCCACCGTATTCGCCGCCGAACTGACCCTGGAGCTGCCCGCCGGCACGCGCACGCTGAGCAGCGCCGAGCTGCTGGGCAACGCCCAGGCGCGCAACATCGAGATCAAGGACGACGTGGCCTACAAGCGCACCATGCACTACCGCGCGGTGCCGCTGGCGGCGCTGCTGGAGGGCGTGGACGGCCGCGCCCACGTGCAGGCCGTGGCGCTGGACGGCTTCGCCGCCGAGCTGCCCGCCGCGCCGCTGCTGCAGAAGGACGGCGCGCGGGCCTGGCTGGCCATCGAAGACGAAAAGAAGCCCTGGCCGCCGCTGGGCCAGGACAAGCCTTCGGCCGGGCCCTTCTACCTGGTCTGGACCGACCCGCAGGCCTCGGCCATCGGCCCGGAGCAATGGCCCTTCCAGGTCAGCAGCCTGCGCGTGCTGGATTCGGTGGAAATCCGCTTCCCGGCCCTGGTCCCGGTCAAGGACGCCAGCCCCGACGTGCAGGCCGGCTTCGCCCTGTTCCAGAAGCACTGCCTGGCCTGCCACCGCCTGAACGGCGCCGGCGACGCCCAGTTCGGCCCGGACCTGAACCAGCCCTACAGCCCCACCGAGTACTTCGCCAGGGACTTCCTCCACGCCTACATCCGCGACCCGCAGAGCCTGCGCCGCTGGCCCCAGGCGAAAATGCCCGGCTTCGCCCCGGAAACCCTCGACGACACCGAGCTGGACCAGCTGATCGACTACCTCGCGCACATGGCGGCGCGGCGCCAGGCGCTGATGTAGAGCGCGCCGGCAAGGAAAAAGGCGGACGCTCCACAGGGGCGTCCGCCTTTTTTTCGCACCCAGGGCAGCGCAAACGCCGCCCTCCCCGCCTCACAGCTTGGCGATGGACACCTCGGTGGATTTCACGAAGGCGATCACTTCGCTGCCCACGGCCAGTTCCAGTTCCTTCACGGAGCGGGTGGTGATCACCGAGGTGACGATGCCGGCGGCGGTCTGCACGTCGATTTCCGAGAGCACCGGGCCTTCGAGGATTTCCTTCACGGTGCCCTTGAACTGGTTGCGGACGTTGATGGCTTTGATGGTCATGGCGTTTCTCCTATGGGGAATGTCGGTAGTGCACGGATGAACGGTGGATCAGAGCGCCCAGCGCAGTTGCGTGGGCAGTGGGGATACGGGTTCCGGCTCGGGCGGCAGCGGCGGCAACGCCAGCACGCGGTCGAGCACCTCGGCTTCCAGCGCGGCCAGGCGCGCCGAGCCGCGGGAGCGCGGGCGGGCCAGGTCGACGTTCAGGTCCAGGCCGATCTCGCCTTCCTCGATGAGGATCACCCGGTCGGCGACGGCCACCGCCTCGCTGACGTCGTGGGTGACCAGCAGCACGGTGAAGCCGTGGCGCTGCCAGAGGTTCTCGATCAGCCGCTGCATCTCGATGCGGGTCAGCGCATCCAGCGCGCCCAGCGGCTCGTCCAGCAGCAGCAGGCGCGGCCGGTGGATCAGCGCGCGGGCCAGGGCCACGCGCTGCTTCTGGCCGCCGGACAGGCTGGCCGGCCACTCCCGGGCGCGGTCGGCCAGGCCCACCGCCTCCAGGGCTTCCAGGGCCTGCTTGCGCCAGTCGCCGGACAGGCCCAGGCCGACGTTGTCGATCACCCGCTTCCACGGCAGCAGGCGGGCGTCCTGGAACATCAGACGGGTGCCTTCGCGGGCCTCTTCCAGGGGCGCGGAGCCGGCCAGCAACTCACCTTCGCTGGGGGCGTCGAGGCCGGCCAGCAGGCGCAGCAGGGTGCTCTTGCCGCAGCCGCTGCGGCCGACGATGGCGACGAACTGGCCGGCCGGGATGCGCAGGTCGATGCCCTTGAGCACCTCGCGCTCGCCGAAACGCTTGGCCACGCCGTTCAGCGCGAGCGGGATGCCCTGCTTGAGGTTCTGCGGAGTGCTGAGGGCGTTCATGCCGCACCTCCCTTGGCCTGGTAGGCCGGGTGCCAGCGCAGCCAGACGCGCTCCAGGCCGCGGGCGGCGAGGTCGGCCAGCTTGCCGAGCACGGCGTAGAGCAGGATCGCCAGGACCACCACGTCGGTCTGCAGGAACTCCCGGGCGTTCATCGCCAGGTAGCCGATGCCGGAGCTGGCGGAGATGGTCTCGGCGACGATCAGCGTCAGCCACATGAAGCCCAGGGCGAAGCGCACGCCCACCAGGATCGACGGCAGCGCGCCGGGCAGGATCACCTGGCGGAACAGGGCGAAGCCGGACAGGCCGTAGCTGCGCGCCATCTCCAGCAGCCCCGGATCGATGTTGCGGATGCCGTGGTAGGTGTTCAGGTAGATGGGGAACAGGGTGCCGAGGGCGACCAGGAAGATCTTCGCCGACTCGTCGATGCCGAACCACAGGATCACCAGCGGGATCAGCGCCAGGTGCGGCACGTTGCGGATCATCTGCACCGAGCTGTCGAGGAAGCGCTCGCCCCACTTCGACAGGCCGGTGACCAGGCCCAGGGCCAGGCCGATGGAGCCGCCGATGACGAAGCCGATGGCGGCGCGCCAGGTGCTGATCGCCAGGTGCTGCCAGAGCTCGCCGCTCTTCACCAGCTGGTAGCCGGCCTCGACCACCGCGCTGGGCGCCGGCAGGATGCGGCTGGAGAGGAAACCGCCCTCCACCGCCACCTGCCAGACCAGCACCAGGGCCACCGGCAAGGCCCAGGGCGCCAGGCGCTGGGCCACTTGGTTGAGAGTATTTGTCTTCATGTCTTGTGCTTCTCCGGGTTGCTCGCGGGGTGCGCGAGCAAGCTCGCTCCTACGAGGTCGACTTCAGCTCTGCGCGGCCTGCTGCTTGGGCAGGATGTCGTTGGCCACCATCTCGCCGAAGGGGCTGACGTAGCCGCGGGCTTCGGGCTGCTGCGGGCGGGCGAGGTCCAGGTGCGGGAACAGCAGTTCGGCGACGCGGTAGGACTCTTCCAGGTGCGGGTAGCCGGAGAAGATGAAGGTGTCGATGCCCAGCTCGGCGTATTCCTTCACCCGCGCGGCCACGGTCGGGCCGTCGCCGACCAGCGCGGTGCCGGCGCCGCCGCGCACCAGGCCGACGCCGGCCCAGAGGTTGGGCGAGACTTCCAGGTTGTCCTTGCTGCCGCCGTGCAGGGCGGCCATGCGCTGCTGGCCCACCGAGTCGAAGCGGGCGAGCGAGGCCTGGGCGCGGTCGATGGTGTCCTGGTCGAGGTGGCTGATCAGGCGGTCGGCGGCCTTCCAGGCTTCCTCGTTGGTTTCCCGCACGATCACGTGCAGGCGGATGCCGAAGCGCACGCTGCGGCCCAGTTTGGCGGCCTTCTCGCGGACCTGGGCGATCTTCTCGGCCACCGCGGCCGGCGGCTCGCCCCAGGTCAGGTACAGTTCGACCTGCTCGGCGGCGAGGTCCTGGGCGGCTTCCGAGGAGCCGCCGAAGTACAGCGGCGGGCGCGGCTGCTGGATCGGCGGGTAGAGCAGCTTGGCGCCCTGTACCTGGATGTGCTTGCCGTCGTAGTCGACGGTCTCGCCTTCCAGCACGCGGCGCCAGATACGGGTGAATTCGACGGAGGCCTCGTAGCGCTCCTCGTGGTTCAGGTGCAGGCCGTCGCCAGCCAGCTCGTCCGGGTCGCCGCCGGTGACCAGGTTGAACAGCGCGCGGCCGTTGGACAGGCGGTCGAGGGTCGCTGCCTGGCGCGCGGCCACAGTCGGCGAAATGATCCCCGGGCGCAGCGCCACCAGGAACTTCAGGCGCTGGGTCACCGGGATCAGCGAGGCGGCGACCAGCCAGGAGTCCTCGCAGGAGCGCCCGGTGGGGATCAGCACGCCGCCGAAGCCGAGGCGGTCGGCGGCCTGGGCCACCTGCTGCAGGTAGCCGTGGTCGACCGCGCGGGCGCCCTCGGCGGTGCCAAGGTAATGGCCGTCGCCGTGGGTGGGAAGGAACCAGAAGATGTTGAGGCTCATCGCTATAACTCCAGATTGAGCGCGCCGGCGTGGCGTAGCCGCGCGATGATGGGGTGTCGGAATCGGGTGAAGTCGCTGGGTTCCCGCGAACGCGGGAACCCAATGAACGCTTACTGCGCCTGGGCCACCTTGGCCTTGCTGTCCGCCGGCGGCGTCCAGACCACGTCCTTGATGCTCAGCGCCTTGGGAATCAGCTTCAGCTGGGTGAAGGCGTCGGCGATCTTCTGCTGCTTGGCCACCACCTCGGGGGTGATGAACTGCGCGCCGTAGCCCTGGCGCTTGACCGCGGTGAGGGTGATGTCGGCGGGCAGGCCGAGCAGCGGGGCCACCTGTTCGGTGACCTGCTCGGGGTTCTTCTGCGACCACTCGCCCACCGAGCGCACTTCTTCCACCAGGGTGGTCAGCACCTGCGGGTGCTCCTTGGCGTAGGTGCGAGTGGCCAGGTAGAACTGGTGGTTGTCGGCCAGGCCGCGGGCGTCGACCAGGGTGCGGGCGTGCAGCTGCTTCTCGGCGGCGGCCTGGTACGGGTCCCAGATCACCCAGGCGTCGACGGCGCCGCGCTCGAAGGCGGCGCGGGCGTCGGCCGGCGGCAGGTACACCGGCTGGATGTCGCTGTACTTCAGGCCGTTCTCCTCCAGGGCGCGCACCAGCAGGTAGTGCACGTTGGAGCCCTTGTTCAGGGCGACCTTCCTGCCCTTGAGCTCGGCTACGGATTTGATCGGCGAGTCCTTGGGCAGCAGGATGGCCTCGCTGGTGGGCGCCGGCGGCTCGTTGGCGACGTAGACCAGGTCGGCGCCGGCGGCCTGGGCGAACACCGGCGGCGTCTCGCCGGTGACGCCGAAGTCGATGCTGCCGACGTTCAGCCCTTCCAGCAGCTGCGGGCCGCCGGGGAATTCCGTCCACTGCACCTTGATGCCCTGCTCGGCCAGGCGCTTCTCCAGCGTGCCGCGGGCCTTGAGCAGCACCAGGGTGCCGTATTTCTGGTAGCCGATACGCAGGGTACCGGGTCGTTCTTCGGCTTGGGCGCCGTGGGCCAGGGCCGCGATCAGCAGGGCCGCCAGTCCACCACGCAAAGTGAGGTTGCGCATTGCATGCTCCTTTGTCGTTGTGTGCTCGCCGGACCTGCGCTCCCGTTGGCGGGATGCTGAGGACCTGGTTTCTTGTCGTCTGGCAGTCACGCACCTGCCTATTCGAGGCTCGGTAGCGCTCCACGCTTTTTCTTGCAGCTTGCCGCTTGCAGCCTGCAGCCGCCTCTCTCAAATACTCCAGCGCGCCTTGAGCAACCGCTCGCTAAGCAGGTTCGGGTCGATCGGCCGGGGCCGCCGCGCCAGGGCGCCGTGGAACTGTTCCAGGGACTCCAGCAGGCGCCGCTCCAGGGCCGGCTCCAGCTGCGCCGGCGCATCGGCCGTGGCGTAGGCGATCTGCGAATCCTCGGCGAATACCCCGTGCAGCATCTCCTGGGCCTTCAGCGCCGCCAGCACCGGCTTGAGCGCGTAGTCCACGGCGAGCATGTGGGCGCTGCTGCCGCCGGTGGCCAGGGGCAGCACCACCTTATGGCTCAGGGCGCGCTCGGGCAGCAGGTCCAGCAGCACCTTGAGGGCGCCGGCGATGGAGGCCTTGTACACCGGGGTGGCGATCACCAGGCCGTCGGCCCGCGCCACCTGCTCCAGCAGCTCCAGCACCTGGGGGCTGTCGAAGCGGGCATGCAGCAGGTCCTCGGCGGCGAAGTCGCGCACCTGGTAGGAACGCACCTCCACCCCACGCTCATGCAGCCACCGGCGGGCAACGTCCAGCAGGACCGCGGAACGGGAGCGCTGGCTCGGACTGCCGGCGAGGGTCACCACATACATTGCACGCTTCCTTATAACTGAAAGAGCCGACTTGAAGCCGGCTCGCTAACCAACGTGCATAGACCTTAACAGGGGTTTTGATATTCCAATAAATGTTATTTATTCATTTGCTTATAACTTGAATAAAGAGTGTAGGAGCGAGCTTGTTCGCGAACGGGAGTTACTTGTGGCAGCGGTGTTCTGGGGAGATTCCGCTCCCTCTCCCTAACCCTCTCCCTGAAGGGAGAGGGGACCGTTCGGAGTGCTTTGGTATTCCTGAGTCAGCCGGCAATCTCGGCTATCCGGCTGAATCTGACCTTCCCGCTGGCACGGACAAGCCCCCTCTCCCTTCAGGGCGGGGCGCGCAGCCGAGGGCTGGGGAGAGGGCGCTCTTGAACCCAGCACCTACGCCACCAGCAAACGCCAATTCGCGAGCAAGTTCGCTCCTACGAACAGCGCGGCATCTAGATCACATGGGAATGCTGCAACTCCGTCAGCGCCTCTCCCCGCAGGTACGCCAGCTCCACCGCACGGCGGTCGCGGGGGCGTTGCAGGGGCACCGGGAACTCGCGGCGCAGGCGGCTCGGGGCGCCGCCCAGGAGCAGCACGCGGTCGCCCAGGTAGAAGGCCTCGTCGAGGTCGTGGGTGACCAGCAGGATGCTGATGTCGTATTCCAGGGCCAGTTGCTGGATCAGGTCCTGCAGGCGCAGGCGGGTGAAGGCGTCCACCGCGCTGAAGGGCTCGTCCAGCAGCAGCACCTGCGGGCGGCCGTAGAGCCCGCGGGCGATGGCCGCGCGCTGGGCCATGCCGCCGGAGAGCTGCTTGGGCAGCAGGCCGCCCTTGCCTTCCAGGCCGACGTCGCGCAGCAGCCGGGCGATGCGCTGGTCGTCGGCCAGCCAGCCGTCGGCGAAGCCGACGTTCTGCGCCACCGTCAGCCAGGGCAGCAGGCGCGGCTCCTGGAACACCACGCCGATGCCGCCGCCGCGGCCGCTCTCGCCGTCCGGGCCGAAGCCCAGCAGCGGGTTGCGCTGCAGCTGCCCGGCGAAGTCGGCGTCCAGGCCGGCGGCGATGCGCAGCAGGGTGCTCTTGCCGCAGCCGCTGGGGCCCAGCAGGCTGACCACCTCCCCCGGCGCCAGCGCCAGGCTGACGTCGTCGAGCACGCGCAGGCCGTCGAAGCTCTTGCGGATGTTGTTGAGTTCCAGCAGCGCGCTCATGCCTTGCCCTCCAGGCCTTCGAAGCTGTCGCGCCAGGCCAGGGCGCGGCGTTCCACGGCCTTGAGAAGGCCGTCGCTGAGCTTGCCGAGCACGGCCAGGACCAGGATGGCGGCGATGACGATGTCCGGCCGCGAGGTCTCGCGGCCGTCGCTGAGCAGGTAGCCCAGGCCACGGGTGGCGGCGATCAGCTCGGCGGCGACGAGGAACATCCAGCTCAGGCTGAGGGCGCCGCGCAGCCCGGTGAACAGGCTCGGCAGCGCCGCCGGCAGGAGGATGCGCCGCGCCAGGGTGAAGGTCGACAGGTGGTACAACCGACCCAGTTCCACCCACTTGCGGTCCACCCCGCGCACGCCGGCGACCAGCGCCAGGTACACCGGGAAGAAGGCGCCGAGGGCAATGAGCACCACCTTGGGCGTCTCGTCGATGCCCAGCCAGAGCAGCAGCAAGGGCACCCAGGCCAGGCTGGGGATGGCCCGCAGCGCCTGGAAGCTCGGCTCCAGGTAGGCCTCGGCGCGCTGGCTGAGGCCCACCCAGGTGCCGATCACCAAGGCGGCGAAGGAGCCGATGGCGAAGCCGCTGGCCACCCGCGCCAGGCTGGCGCCGATGTGCTGCCACAGCTCGCCATGGCCCAGTTGCCAGAGGGTGAGCGCGACGCTGCTGGGCGCCGGCATCTGGTTCTCCGCCAGCCAGCCGGCGCGCACCGCGAGCTCCAGCGCGGCGCCCAGCAGCAGCGGCAGCACCCAGGCCCGCCAGCGCAGCGGGCGCGGCCGCAACGACAGGGCCAGGCGGCGGCTACGGCCCAGGTCGAGGGGCCGGCTCGGCACGCCCATGGTTCATTCCGCCCTGGCCAGGGGCTGCTTGCCGATGACTTCGCCGGCCAGTTGCGGGTCGATCAACTGGTCCACCACCTTGGCCACGTCGGTGCCGGGGCGCACCAGTTGCTCGTCCACCAGGATGGGCGCGGCGGCCTTGAGCGCGGCAACCTGCTCGGCGCCGGGCAGCGGCTGGCTGAAGTCGGTGCGCGAGAGCTGCAGCCTGGCCACTTCCAGCGGCAGCTTGGCCTCCTCGGCCAGCAGCCTGGCGGTCTCCTCCGGATGCTCGATGGCCCAGTGGCGGGCCCGCTCGTAGGCGCCGATGACCTGCCTGATCAATTGCGGCTGCTCGTTGGCGAAACGCTCGGTGACGCTGAGCACGCCGTAGCTGTTGAAATCGACGTTGCGGTACAGCAGCCGCGAGCCGGCCTGCAGCTCGCTGGCCGCCATGTGCGGGTCGAGCCCGGCCCAGGCGTCCACCTGGCCGCGCTCCAGCGCGGTGCGGCCGTCGGGGTGCTGCAGGTGGACGATCTCCACGTCGCCCTTGCCCAGGCCGACGCTCTGCAGGCTGCGCAACAGGAACAGGTAGGGGTCGGTGCCCTTGGTGGCGGCCACCTTGTGGCCCTTGAGGTCGGCCAGGGATTTCAGCGGCGAGTCCTTGGGCACCACCAGCGCGGTCCATTCCGGGCGCGAGGCGATGTACACGGTCTTCAGCGGGCTGCCGTTGGCGCGGCTGAGCACCGCGGCCAGCCCCGCGGTGGAAGCGAAGTCGGTGCTGCCGGCGTTGAGGTATTCCAGCGAGCGGTTGCTGCCCTGGCTGAACACCCAGCGCACCTCGGTGCCCTGGGGCTTGAGCGCGTCTTCCAGCCAGCCGAAGTGCCTGAGCACCAGGCTGGTGGGCGCGTAGTAGGCGTAGTCCAGGCGGACTTCCCTTGGCGTTTGTGCGGAAGCGGTGGCAGTGAAGGCGCCGAACGGCAGACACGCCAGGAGAGCGGCGGTCAGGCTGCGGCGCCAGGTGGACGGACCCATGGTCGATCTCCTTGGCGGCGTGGCTGACGTCTTCTCCCCGTGTGGCGGGCAAGTCAGAGCGGGAAAACAAAGCGCGGCGCGGGGCCGGGCGGGAACGGAAAAAAAGGCGGCCGGACGAACCGGCCGAATACCCTACTCGTGGTTTGGAACAGGCGCGGCTGCGCGGGGCAGCCGCGGGAAAATCAGCGGTTGGGCTGCGGGGTCAGGCGCAGGTACGGCTTGACCGCGCGGTAGCCTTTGGGGAAACGCCGGCGAATCTCGTCCTCGTCTTTCAGCGAGGGCACGATGACCACCTCGTCGCCGTCCTGCCAGTTGCCGGGCGTGGCGACCTTGTGGTTGTCGGTCAGTTGCAGCGAGTCCACCACCCGCAGGATCTCGTTGAAGTTGCGCCCGGTGCTGGCCGGGTAGGTGATGGTCAGGCGCACCTTCTTGTTCGGGTCGATGACGAACAGCGAACGCACGGTCAGGGTGTCGTTGGCGTTCGGGTGGATCAGGTCGTACAGCTCGGAGACCTTGCGGTCGGCGTCGGCGATGATCGGGAAGTTGACTACGGTGTTCTGGGTTTCGTTGATGTCGTCGATCCACTTCACGTGGGACTCCACCGGGTCCACCGACAGCGCGATCACCTTGACGCCGCGCTGGGCGAAGTCGTCCTTGAGCTTGGCGGTCAGGCCCAGCTCGGTGGTGCACACCGGGGTGAAGTCCGCCGGGTGGGAGAAGAGAATGCCCCAGCTGTCGCCGAGCCATTCGTGGAAACGGATGCGGCCTTCGCTGGATTCCTGTTCGAAGTCGGGGGCGATGTCGCCGAGACGCAGACTCATGGGTTGGGCTCCTGGTTCGTGTGGGGTTCACTATGCACAAGGCCGGATTGCATTAAAAAGAATATATTTTGATTTTCTTATAACCAAAAAGACATGCAGTCACCTGGCCTCGCGCCACTGGCCATTGAGCATAGCCGCCAAGGCCCCCGCCGCCGTCCATTCGTCGCCTGCGCCCCGCCGCCGCCCGGCCTGACTACACTGAAATCATTAACCCGCAAGGTGTGGGAGGTATCTTCATGTTCGGTAAACGAGTGACTGACGGCGAGCCGGGCACCCACTATCGGAGCGACCGGATCAGCGCGGTCAATGGCCAGTATTTCTTCTCGACCCGCGAAGGCACGCTGGAAGGGCCGTTCTTCACCCGCTTCGATGCGGAACGCGAGGTGATGCAGTACATCAGCCGGATGCAGCAGGCCGCCGGGCTGTATGCGCGGGTGGCGCAGTAGGTGTTGTCTGGGTTTTAGGTGAGTCATGAACCCCGGCCAGGTGCCGGGGTTTTTCTTTGGGGGTCTTCCGGGGGCAGGTTGTTTTCGTAGGAGCGAGGGGGGCGCCTAGCTCTTGCTCGCGAACGGAGTTACCCGGCGGCTACGGTGCAAGCGTTGACGCCGTCCCCTCTCCCTAACCCTCTCCCTGAAGGGAGAGGGGACCGTTCGGTGTGCTCGGGTATTTCGGCGTTAGCCGGCTACCGCAAAGTTTCCGACTGACGCCAAATCTTCTCTCGGCACGGACAAGCCCCCTCTCCCTTCAGGGCGGGGCGCGCAGCCGAGGGCTGGGGAGAGGGAGCGGAGTCAACCCAACGTACCAGCGTCCTCGGGAAACTCTCGTTCGCGAGCAAGCTCGCTCCTACGAAAAGCAAAAGCGGCTCTGCTCTGGCTTTTGCTCTTGGGACTTCCAGAGAAACCTCCGCGCACTCCGAAACGCCCCTTCAGAAGGCCGAGCGAAACCGGCGCTCAGGAGGTCATGCGACATGGATGTCGCGAGAGCCCCGATGGGCTACAGGGACGTCCCCTCGGGGCGAGCCTCCGTGGCGGGGGAATTCGCGAGGGTAGCCCGGCTCCATCGGGCCCGTATGCGGGGCAAGCCTTTTTGGTTCCTTTTGTGGCGATTGACAAAAGGGACTCGCCCGAGGGGGCGAAACAAGACGGTCGGGCAGACTCGGTGCGGCGCAGAAACACCCAAGCCGAGGCAACTGGGTTATTAGTATTGTTCGCGGCAATGACGAGGTTAAGGCCGGAGTGGGGCAAGCTTCGCGAGCCAAGCCATAACCCCAAATGAAAAATACCGTTTCCCCCAGGCAGAGAAACGACATCCTTTCTTAAGTGAACAGCATTACGGCTGGTGCCGGGGTTTTTCTTTGGGGGTCTTCCGGGGGCAGGTTGTTCTCGTAGGATGGGTTGAGCTTGCGATACCCATCGGACCTTGGTGATGGGTATCGCTTCGCTCAACACCATCCTACGGGCCTATCGCTACACCTTCGATCTCGCCGGCGGCGCCGGGCATGAAAAAAGCCCCGGCATCGCTGCCGGGGCTTCGCTATCGGCCCTCCTGCGTGGGGACGGCCGCCAGACTCAGCGGAGCGCTTCGAACAGGCCGGTGGCGCCC